>JBGAJF010000030.1:0-32743 GCA_044225075.1 Micropruina sp.
GACCCTCGTCAGTCGACGGGATGCTGTGGGTCGCCATCGTCCGAATCAACGGCATCCGGCCCAACCGTATCCGACGGTGGCACGGTATCCGACACCGCCGCTTGGGTCGATTCTTCCCCATCGACGCCGCTTTCCCCCTCAGCGCCGCTTTCCCCCTCCGCACCATTCTCCGGGTACAACGCAATCACCGACACCGAGTCGGCGCCCTGGACGTGGACGAACTTCACGCCCATCGTGTCGCGTCCCTTCGGCGGCACCTCACTCACCGACGACCGGATGATCTGCCCGGACGTCTTGATCGCCATGATCTCGTCGTTCTCTTGGACGACCAGGCCGCCGACCAGCGAGCCGCGGTCGTCGTTGAGCTTCATCGCCTTGATACCCAGGCCGCCGCGGCCCTGCTGCCGGTACTCCGACACCGCGGTCCGTTTGGCGAAGCCGCCGTCGGTGACGGTGAACACGAACCGGTCGTCCTCGGGCATGTCGGCGTCGATCACCGCCATCGACAGCAGCGAGTCGTCAGCCCGGAACTTCATCCCGGTCACCCCCGACGTGGCCCGTCCCATCGGACGCAGTTGCTCGTCGCTGGCCGCAAAGCGGATGGCCTGTCCCTTGCGTGAGATCAGCAGCACGTCGTCGGTCCAGGAACAGAGTTCGGCACCGATCAGCTCGTCATCGTCGTCGCGGAAGTTGATCGCGATCACTCCGGCCTGCCGCGGCGAGTCATAGGCGTTCAGCGAAGTCTTCTTCACCAGCCCGCGACGGGTTGCCAGCAACAGATACGGCGCATCGGTGTAGCTGCGCAGGGCCAGCACCTGGGCGATCCGCTCCTCTGGCAGGAAGGACAACAACCCGGCCACGTGGCCGCCCTTGGCGTCCCGCCCGGCCTCCGGCAGCTGCCAGACCTTGGCCCGGTAAACCCGTCCCAGGTTGGTGAAGAACAGGATCCAGTGGTGGTTGGTGGTGGCGAACAGATGCTCCACCTCGTCGTCTGCCCGCAGGCTGGCGCCGCGAACCCCCTTGCCACCGCGCTTCTGGGCGCGGTACTGGTCGGTCCGGGTGCGTTTGGCGTAGCCACCGTGGGTGATCGTGACGATCATGTCCTCGTCGGGAATCAGGTCCTCGTTGGACAGATCCCCGTCGGCGGAGATGATCCGGGTGCGGCGGTCGGTGCCGTACTTCTCGACGATCTCGGCGAGTTCGTCGCCGATGATTTTCCGCTGCCGCGCCGGCGAATCCAGGATGTCCTGCAGGTCGGCGATCAGCCGCTCCAGTTCGGCCAGCCGGTCAATGATCTTCTGCCGCTCCAGGGCGGCCAGCCGGCGCAGCTGCATTTCCAGGATCGCGTTGGCCTGCGCCTCGTCGATCTCCAGCAGTTCCATCAGCCCGGTGCGCGCCGTTTCGGCGTCCGAACTGGCCCGGATCAGCGCGATCACCGCGTCCAGGGCGTCCAGCGCCCTCACCAGGCCGCGGTAGATGTGCGCCATCTTCTCGGCCTCGGCCAGCCGGAACGCGGTCCGCCGCTGGATCACGCTCAGCTGGTGTTTGATCCAGTGCGACAGGAACTGGTCGAGCCGCAGCGTTCGCGGCACGTCGTCCACCAGGGCCAGCATGTTGCAGCCGAAGGTGTCCTGCAGCTGGGTGTGCTTGTACAGGTTGTTCATCACCACCCGCGGCTGGGCGTCGCGCTTCAGCACGATCACCAGGCGCTGGCCGGTGCGGGCCGAGGAGTCGTCGCGGATGTCGGCGATCCCGCTGAGCTTGCCGGCGTTGACCAGCTCGGCAATCTTGGTGGCCAGATTGTCCGGGTTGCACATGTAGGGCAGCTCGGTGATCACCAGCAGGGTGCGTCCGGCCTTGTCCTCCTCGATATCGATGACCGCCCGCATCACCACCGAGCCGCGGCCGGTGCGGTAGGCGTCCTCGATGCCCTTGCGACCGACGATCAGCGCGCCGAGCGGGAAGTCGGGGCCCTTGATCCGTTCGATCGCCGCCTCGAGCAGTTCCTCCTTGGTGGCTTCGGGATGCTGCAGCGACCAGTGGACGGCGTCCGCCACCTCGCGCAGGTTGTGCGGCGGGATGTTGGTGGCCATGCCGACCGCGATGCCCGAGGAGCCGTTGACCAGCAGGTTCGGGAACCGGGCCGGCAGCACCACCGGTTCGGTGTCGCGATTGTCGTAGTTGGGTTTGAAGTCGACGGTGTCCTCGGTGATGTCGCGGACCATCTCCATGGCCAGCGGCGCCATCTTGCACTCGGTGTACCGCATCGCGGCCGCCGGGTCGTTGCCGGGCGATCCGAAGTTGCCCTGGCCGGCGACCAGCGGTGCCCGCATCACCCAGGGCTGCGCCAGCCGGACCAGGGTGTCGTAGATCGCCGAGTCGCCGTGCGGGTGGTACAGGCCCATCACCTCGCCGACTACCCGGGAGCACTTGTTCCAGCCCCGGTCGGGCCGGTAGCCGCCGTCGTACATGGCGTACAGCACCCGCCGGTGCACCGGCTTCAGGCCGTCGCGGACGTCGGGCAGCGCGCGTCCGACGATGACGCTCATCGCGTAGTCCAGGTAGGAGCGCTGGATCTCGACGTTCAGGTCGATCTCGTCGGTGCGAGCCTGGGTGGGCTCGGTGCCGGTGTCGTCGCCTGGGGTCGAGGCGTCGTCGGCGGGATCGACCGGGTCGCCGGGGGGAAGACCGTCGTCGGTAGGACCGTCAGTCATGCATGCTCTCCGTCAAACTCAGATGTCCAGGAAGCGCACGTCTTTGGCGTTGCGCTGAATGAAGTGCCGGCGGGGTTCAACCTCTTCGCCCATCAGGATCGAGAACATGTTGTCCGCGGTGGCGGCGTCCTCGAGAGTCACCTGCAGCAGCGACCGCTTGTCCGGATCCATGGTGGTGTCCCACAGATCGTCGGCGTTCATCTCGCCCAGGCCCTTGTAGCGCTGGATCGGGTTGTTGTTCGGGGCTGGCAGCTTCTTGCCCGCCTCGAAACCGGCGTCGCGCAGGTTGTCCCGCTCGGCGTCGGAGTAGGCCAGTTCGTGTGGGGCGTTGCTCCACCGCAGCCGGTACAGCGGCGGCTGCGCCAGGTAGACGTAGCCGTGGTCGATCAGCGGCTTCATGAACCGGAACAGCAGGGTCAGCAGCAGGGTGCGGATGTGCGCGCCGTCGACGTCGGCGTCGGCCATCAACACGATCTTGTGATAGCGCAGCTTGTTGACGTCGAAGTCGTCCTGGACGCCGGTGCCCAGCACGTTGATGATCGCCTCCACCTCGCGGTTCTGCAGGATCTTGTCGATCCGGGCCTTCTCGACGTTCAGGATCTTGCCGCGGATCGGCAGGATCGCCTGGATCCGCGGGTCGCGTCCGCCCTTGGCCGAACCGCCGGCGGAGTCGCCCTCGACGATGAACACCTCACACTCGGACGGCTCGGTCGACTGGCAGTCGGACAGCTTCCCGTACTGGCCGGTCTTCAGCAAGCCTTTGCGGCTACGGGCGATGTCGCGGGCCTTGCGGGCTGCGAGCCGGGCGGACGCCGCCGCTTGGGCCTTGCGGACGATGTCGCGTCCCTCGGCGGGGTTCTTCTCGAACCAGTCGCCGAGCAGATCGTTGGTGACCCGCTGGACGAACGAGCGGGCCTCGGTGTTGCCGAGCTTGGTCTTGGTCTGCCCCTCGAACTGCGGCTCACCCAGCTTGATGCTGATGATCGCGGTCAGGCCCTCGCGGATGTCGTCGCCGGAGACCCGGTCCTCGCGCTTCTTGATCAGCGCCCACTGCTCGCCCCACTTGTTGACCGTATTGGTCAGCGCGGCCCGGAAGCCCTCTTCGTGGGTGCCGCCCTCGTGGGTGTTGATGGTGTTGGCGAAGGTGTGCACGCTCTCGTTGAACGACGAGTTCCACTGCATCGCCACCTCGAGGCTGAGCTGAGAAGCATCGTTGGTGGCGTCGATCGCGATCACCGACGGGTGGATGGTCTCCTTGCTTCCGGTCAGGAACTTCACGAAGTCAATCAGGCCGTCGTCGAAACGGAAGGTGTCGCTGGGCGGTTCCTCGTCGTCCTCGACGCGGCGGTCGGACCGCTCGTCGATCAACTGAATGCTCAGGCCCTTGTTCAGGAAGGCCATCTCGCGGAACCGGGTGGCCAGCGTCTCGTAGGAGTAGGTGGTGGTCTCGAAGATCTCGGAGCTGGCGTAGAAGGTGACCGTCGTGCCGGTGTCGTCGGACGGCTCCAGCCGCTCCAGCGGCGCGTCCGGGTCGCCCAGCGTGAACGACTGCTGCCAGTGATAGCCGTCGCGCCGGACGTCGACGGTGAGCTTGCTGGACAGCGCGTTCACCACCGACGCACCCACGCCGTGCAGGCCACCGGAAACCTTGTAGCCACCGGCGCCGAATTTGCCGCCCGCGTGCAGCACGGTGAGCGCCACCGTCACCGCCGGAATCTTCTCCTTGGGGTGCATGTCGACCGGGAAACCGCGCCCGTTGTCGATCACCTGGACGCCGCCGCCGTCGAGCAGCCGGACGATGATGGTGTCGCAGTAGCCGGCCAGCGCCTCGTCGACGGAGTTGTCGACGATCTCCTGCACCAGGTGGTGCAGGCCGCGCTCACCGGTCGACCCGATGTACATGCCGGGGCGCTTGCGGACCGCCTCCAGGCCTTCCAGGACGGTGATCGCGCTGGCGTCGTAGTTGCCGGCCTCGACGGCATGCGCCGCCGTGCCGACCGTGTGGCCACCGGTCGTCGGTTCGCTCACTCAGGTACCCCTCGCTGTTCGGGTCTCACTCGCACGAACACCGCCCGCCCCCGGTAGTTAGGGATCCACTGGCCCGGCGGGACGTGGCGGTGTCGGAACTTACCCAGTCTACCGTGCCAGGCCGCCGGCCCCCAATATTCGAGGTGGTTTTCGGACCAATCTGTGGACAGGAGGCCGCAGAACGGCCCTCTGAGCCGATCTGCCCCCGTTCGTAGCCCCCCATACTTCCCCGAACGCGGCGGCGTTCAGAGCCGCCCGGAACTCAAGTTCGCCCTGATCCGGCCTAGGCTGCGCCTCGTGACCCAGCAGCCGGACGCCGCGACAACCGACCCCGACGATGCCGGTGCGGCTGCGGACTCCCGGCGTCGTTCGGTTCCGGCGTTGTGGCTGGCCGTCGCCGTCGCGGTGCTGCTGCTGGCGGGCACCTGGCTGGCCGGCGGTTTCGAGAAGGCCGGCGGGCGGCTGGCTCGGCTGCCCGTGGGCACCGAGGTGGATCTCGGCCCGATGTCGTTCGCGGTCGACCGGGCGCTGGCGCGGGAATCCTCCGGCTCGTGGACGGTCTACGTCTTCGGGCGGTGCAGCAACAACACCGACGAGCCGCTCAGCTCGTCCAAAGACCGCCTGGTGCACAACGCGTTCTCGATGCAGCATCCGGTCAACCAGCAGGTCAGCGCTGAGGCCAGCTTGTTCTTCGGTCCCGGCGAGACCATCGGCAACTCGACCACGCTCAACCCGGGCACCCCGATGGTGCCCTGCACCCTGGTCTTCAATCCGGACGATTTTCCGCCCACCGACCACATCTCGGTCGGGGCCGCGGTGCTGGAATGGATCGACGCCAGCCCCACCGGCGAGGGTGAGATGGTGTGGTCGGCCTCCCGGACGGCCTACCGTTTCGAGGTTCCGGTGGTGCTGCAGCCCGACACCCCCTGAGGCTTGCCGAGCCGGTCGGCGTCACTGCGCCGGCGTGAGCACCGGGTGCGGGGTCGTCCCACGATAGGCGTTCACCACCGCGACCAGCCCGGCGAGCGAGCTCGCGGCGTCCTCGGGTATCAGGTAGATCTGCTCGCCGCGCGGTTCCTGCCCACTCTTTGCCCCACAACCGCTGGCGATGCCCCGTTCGCCGGAGTAGTCCAGCGGGCTGACGGCGTTCCAGCGCCGTCCGTCCTGGGCGAGCAACACCAGCATGCAGTGGCTGCCCTCCGACGGCGGACGATAGTCGATCACCGCGATCACCCACACCGCACCCGCCGGAGCCACCTGGTCGCCACGATCGGTAACCAGGACGGGCGCCGTCGTCAGCGAGGCCAGCCGCATCGGCATGCCGCCCTCGGGCAGCGGGTCGGTCCATGCACCCGGCGCGGTCTGCTGCCAGCGCGGCGTGTTGCGGGCGTTCAGGTAGCCCGCCCAGCCCACAGTCGCGGCCAGCACGAACAGGAACACCGCGGCCGCCGCCAGCCACTGCCGTCGTCGCGGGCTCACCGGTTCACCTCCGGACGTCCTCTGGTGGCCTGCACGGTGGCGTAACGCTGCTGGTCCAGCCACTCGGTGGCCTTGGCCGAGGTGATTCCCAGGTCGATCTCGAGCTGCGGATCGTAGGCGTAGATCGGTGCCCGGTCGAGCACGATCAGCGCGAACCCGGCCAGGTCGTCCGGACTGAGTTCGAAGACCAGGTCTCGGGTGGTCCGGAAGCCGGGCTGGGGCAAAGTTATCGGCTCATCGCTGGCGAAGGTGCGGCCGTTTGCGGTGCCGGTCACGGTCCAGCCGCTGCTTCGCTGCAGGCCGTCGGTGGCGATCGTCACGTTGACCGCCAGGAAGATCACCCCGGAGCGTCCGGTGAACGAACCGTCGGTGTAGAGCACCTGGCCGATGGTCGACGAGTTCACCACGACGGTCGAGTCGTAGAGCCGTCCGGCCTGGCCGACCGCGACCCGCGTCGTCCGCTCGTGCGGGGCTTCGCCGATGAAGGCGTGCAGCGCGATCAGCGCCACGCACACCAGCGACGCGAGCAGGCCGCCGGCCCATCGGGTGTTCATCGGACCTCATCGAGGACGGCGTCGCCGGATCCCGAGCCGGCCCGGGCGGCGAAGTGACGCAGGCAGGCGTGGAACGCCACGGCCAGCAGTGCCCAGCGCAGCGGCTCGGCAAGTGCGGTGACCAACAGATCGATGGGCAACCCGGCCACCGACCAGAAGGTGGCCGGATGTCCGCCGAGCAGTGCGTACAGACCCCGGCGCAGCAACTCCTCACCGGTGGTCAGGACGCCATAGCAGAGCAGGAAGGAGGCGAAGAACGCGGGCCCGACCCCGAACACCAGCCGGAGCGACTGCCAGGTGGGCAGGTATTTGTCGTTCAGGTCGCCGAAGAACGCCTCCTGGACCTCCAGCGCCACCCGCCGCTCGCGGTCGCCCGCCTCGACCCGGCGCCGGCGCAGCTCGACCCCGACCGGCTGACCCCGCCGCCACAGGTCGGCGGTCGAGACCACCTGGCTACCGAACACCAATGCGGCCAACGCCAGCCAAAGCATCGGTTCCACCACCATCGCGGTCACACCGGGCCAGATCACGTCCCACCACAGTGCACCGATGCTTTCCAGCGCGGCGGAGATGTCCACTCCGAAGCCGGCGAACACCTGCTGCAATCCCCACGACGGATAGTCCAGCCAGACTCGGAACGCCCGCTCGTCCACCCAGTCGGCGACCTGCAACAGCAGCTGCCGTCCGCTCATCAGGACGATCAGCATGAAGAAGCCCTCGACCAGCGCCGCGAGCAGGCCGAGCGGTCGGAACCCGGTGCGTTCGAACCACCGGTCGATCAGCCGGCGGACGATGTACAGGCCGACGATCACACCCACCAGTACCCAGCCGGCGACCGCTCCCCGCGGGTTGAGTTGGGCCAGCACCGGACGCTCGAAGGTGAGCCCGCCGAACACGTAGTAGTCGATCTGGATGGCGTTGGCGGCCTCGGTGACGACGTCGAAGACCGCATAGATACCGAGGAAGGGCAGCAGGGTGATCGACAGCAGGTGCGAGATCGAGGTGTCTCTCGGGTCGTCCGCGGGTAGCGGAAGCTCATTCCGGATCCTGAGCTCCCCGCCGGCGATGCGCAGCCCGACGATGATCGTCGACAGCCTGACCACGAACCCCAGCGACAACATCAGCAGCGACAGCCAGGCGCTGACGTCCACCACCAGGGCCGCCAACTGCGCGAAGACCCGGTAGCCCAGCCAGCCCAGCAGCACCACCACGAGGAGCCGCGGCAGCGTTCGCCACCACACCACAGCGGTGGCGGTGACAAGGTGATTCAGGGATACCCCAAGGGAACGGACGGCCTCCATCGCGAGCGATCCTAACCGGCTGACGGGGTCGTGACCAAAGGAACCGTCCCCGGTGACCAAAGGAACCGTCCCCGGTGACCAAAGGAACCGTCCCCGGTGACCAAAGGAACCGTCCCCGGTGACCAAAGGAACCGTCCCCGGTGACCAAAGGAACCGTCCCCGGTGACCAAGGGGACGGTTCCTTTGGTCACTTCTCAGCCGTAGGTGTCGCGGGGGCCGCGGCCGTCCCGGACGCTGCGCGGGCCGTGCTTCCAGCTCGGCGCGTCCGGTCCCTTGACCACGATCCGGGTCACGGTGCCGTCGCCGAGTTGTTCGTTGAGCCGGGCCACGATGGACGGCGCGAGCAGCCGCAGGTTGGTGGCCCAGGCGGTCGAGTCGGTGCGCACCCGCAGCACCTTCTTGTCGAAGCCCTCGGGGTGGGAGTGCTCGGCGTTGGTCGGTCCGACCAGGTCGGCCCAGCGGCCCAGCAGGTGCTGCAGGTTGACTTCCCTGGACCAGCCGCGGTTCACGATCAGCTCATCGAGCGCCTCGCCCAGCGGCTGGGGGTCACCGGCATTGCGAGCGGCCGATTTCGGCTTCGGCTTCTTCTTCCGCGGCGGCGGTGCGGACGGCATCCCCTGGGCTTTGCGGGCGATCATCCGGGCCAGGTCGATGCCGGACGGGTCATGCTCGGTCATCGTCGGCCTCCTTCACCTCGCCGCCACCCACCTGGAACCTACGCCCGCCCAGCGCGGCCGGCACGTCCGCGCCGACCGCCGCCGTGATCAGCACCTGCTCGGCCTGGGCAACCATGCCGGCCAGCCGCTCGCGGCGCATCTGGTCCAGCTCGGCGAACACGTCGTCCAGGATCAGCACCGGCTCGACCCCGTCGGCGCGCAGCAAATCGAAGGACGCCAGCTTCAGCGCCAGCGCGAACGACCACGATTCGCCGTGTGAGGCGTAGCCCTTGGCCGGCAGCTCGCCGAGGCTCAGCACGATGTCGTCGCGGTGTGGGCCGACCAGGCATACGCCGCGGGCGATCTCGTCCGAGCGTCGCTCCGACATGGCCAGGATCAGCCGCGCCTGCAACTCCTCGACCGACGTCGCGGGCTCGGGTCCGATCGGGCTGCGGTAGACGAGCCGGGCATCGTTGTTGGTGGGCGCGATCGCCGCATATGCCCTGATCAAATGGGGGGTCAGGTCGGTCAGCGTGCGAACCCTGGCCTCGATCAGCTCGGCGCCGAAGCCGGCCAGCGACTCGTCCCACACCTCCAAGGTGGCGGCGGCGCCGTCCGGGATCGACCGGCCGCGTCCGGACAACGACTTCAGCAGCGTGGATCGTTGCCGCAGCACCCGTTCGTAGTCGGATCGGACGCCGGCCAGCCGCGGCCAGCGGGTGGTGATCAGCTCGTCGATGAACCTCCGGCGCTCGCTCGGGTCGCCCTTGATCAGGGCCAGGTCCTCCGGCGAGAACAACACCGTGCGCAACGCCCCGAGCAGTTCCCGCGGCCGCCGTAGCGGCGCCCGGTTCAGGCTCGCCCGGTTCTGCCGTCCGGGCAGCAGCTCGATCTCGAGCAGCAGCTGGCGCGGATCGTCCAGCCCGGCCTGGACCCGCCCGCGGACGATGGCGCGCTCCGCGGTGTGCCGCACCAGCGGCGCCTCGGACGCGACCCGGTGCGAACCCAGGGTGGCCAGGTAGTCGACCGCCTCGACGAGATTGGTCTTACCCTGCCCGTTGGCGCCGGTGAAAGTGGTGACCCCCGGCTCCAGCCCCAGCTCGACACTCGGATAGGAACGGAAGTCCGCGAGCGAGAGGTGGGTGACGAACACGTCAGGCGGGCAGACGCATCAGCATGATGACGTGCCGGTAGTCCGTCTGCTGCTCGCCGTCCAGCTCGTTCAAGGCGGTGAGCAGGCACGGTTTGCCGGGCGCCGTGAACGAAAAGTGCACGTACGGGGCGTCCAGGGCGGCGAGCGCGTCGGCCAGGTAGTGCGGGTTGAAGCCGGCTGCGGTCATCGCCAGGCCGCCACCGGTCTCGTCGGTCACCACCGCTTCCAGTGCCTCCACGGCTTGTGCCTGGTCACCGGTTGCGGCCTCGAGGGTGATCGTCTGGTCGCCGATCAGCATCCGCAGGGAGGTGTTGCGCTCGGCGACCAGCGCGACCCGCTTCACCGCCGCGACGACCTCGGCGGTGTTGGCCCGGACGGTGACGGTGGCCTGCACGTTCATCAGGTGCCGGACCTTCGGGAACTCGCCGTCCAGCAACCGGGTGGTGATCTCGCGGGTGCCGGCCGCGCCGGCGCCCTCGAACCCGATCAGGCCGTCGCCGGCGCCACCACCGGCCAGGCTCAGCGTCACCACTTCGCCCGACGTCATCGACTTGGCGGTCTCACCGAGCACCCGGGCCGGCACCAACGCCGCGCCGTCGCTGCCGGAGCCGCCCGCCGACCACGGCAGCTCCTTCAACGCCATCCGGTAGCGGTCGGTCGCCAGCAGCGACAGCGTGTCGCCCTCGATCTCCATCCGGACGCCGGTGAACACCGGCAGCAGCTCGTCGCGGCCGGCGGCCACCACGACCTGGGCGACCGCGCGGGAGAAGTCGTCACTCTTGACCGTCCCGGTCGCCTCCGGCATCGTCGGCAGCGCCGGGTAGTCGTCGACCGGCAGCGTCTGCAGGGTGAACCGTGCGCTGCCGCAGACCAGTTCCATCCGCGTCGCGTCGGCAGTGATGTCGACCGGTTTGTTGGGCAGCGAGCGGGCGATGTCGGCCAGCAGCCGTCCGGACACCAGGGCGACGCCGTCGTCGGTCACCTCCGCCGGTACCGCGATCTGGGCGGACGTCTCGTAGTCGAAGCTCGACATCACGACCTGGCCGCCGGCCGCCTTCACCAGCAAGCCCGCGAGGATCGGAACGCTGGGCCTGGTGGGCAGGCTGCGAGCCGTCCAGGCGACGGCTTCGGCGAGAACATCACGATCGAGACGGATCTTCACGGGGCTCCCTTGCTCAGTACTCCGGGACGACGATCATATCCGTGCGGTTGGGCGGGTCTTCCACACAATCCGGACCGTCAGGCTTTGAGTGTCATTCGATGAGTAACCGTCAGTAATATTCATCACTACTGTGGATACTGTGGATAACACTTGACATCCCTTGTCGGACGGCGTTTCGCGACTGCCGATTGCTGTGGGTAACCCGAAATCACACGGGTAGTAGTTGCGTACGACTCCGGGACCGCGAGCGCCGTCCACAGGCCACCACGCTATCCACAGGACTTCTCCACCTCAGGGATCACACGAGTCGTTGTGATTCAACAGCCGCCTACGGGGGTCATCCGGTACAACCGCGGCCCAGCGACGATCGCCGCCGAGTGACCAGAAGAACCGTCCCCACGGGTCACTGAGAACCGTCCCCACGGTCACCGGGGACGGTTCCCACGGTCACCAATGACGATGGAGGCCGATCTCAGCGAGCGCGGGTCAGCGTTGTGCTGCGCGCTGCTTGATCCGGTTGGTGAGTTCGGAGACCTGGTTGAAGACCTTGCGATCCTCACCCATCAGGTGGCGAATCTTCTTGTTGGCGTGCATCACGGTGGTGTGGTCGCGTCCGCCGAACGACTGGCCGATCTTGGGCAGCGACAGGTCGGTCAACTCGCGGCATAGGTACATCGCCATCTGCCGGGCAATCACGACACTCTGCACCCGGCTCGCCCCGCACAGGTCGTCGGTGCTGATCGAGAAATAAGACGCCGTCTCGGACTGGATGAGATTCGCCGTGATCGGGGTGTCGTCGCCGTGCGGGATCAGATCACGCAACACCACCTCGGCCAGCGGCAGGTCGACCTCCTGCCGGTTCAAGCTGGCGAAGGCCGTCACCCGGATCAGTGCGCCCTCGAGTTCGCGGATGTTGGTCGGGATCTTGCTGGCGATGAACTCCAGCACCGCCGGCCCCGCGGTGAGCCGCTCGGCGGCCGCCTTCTTGCGCAGGATCGCGATCCGGGTCTCCAGGTCGGGTGGCTGGATGTCGGTCATCAGGCCCCACTCGAACCGGCTGCGCAGCCGGGGTTCGAGGGCCTCCAACGACTTCGGCGGACGATCGGAGGTGATCACGATCTGCTTCTGCGCCGTGTGCAACGTGTTGAAGGTGTGGAAGAACTCCTCCTGGGTCTGGATCTTCGACTCCAGGAACTGGATGTCGTCGATCAACAGCACGTCCACGTCACGGTACGTGCGGCGGAAGTCGGCCGTCCGGTTGTCGCTGATGGCGTTGATGAAGTCGTTGGTGAGTTCCTCGGTGGAGACGTACTTGACCCGGCGGTTGGCGTGGTAGCTGCGCACATAGTGGCCCAGCGCGTGCAGCAGATGGGTCTTGCCCAGGCCGGACTCGCCGTAGATCATCAGTGGGTTGTACGCCTTGCCGGGAGCTTCGGCGACGGCCACCGCGGCCGCGTGCGCGAACCGGTTGGAGCTGCCGATGACGAAGGACTCGAAGGTGTACTTCGGGTTCAGCCGGCCGCCGGACTGGTCATCGACGACGACCCGCTCAGCAGGGGGATCGGTGCCGGTGTCGTCCGGTCCGGCCGGGAAGTCGTCGTCGCTGAGTTCGCCGGCTCCAGGAAGCACCACGGTGGCGATGCCGATCGGACGTCCGAAATAGGTGGTCAGCTGATCCTCGACCCAGCTGCGCAGCCGTGACTCCACCCGTCCGCGGGTGAACTCGTTGGGCACGCTGACGATCACCGTGTTGTCCTGCATGGTGGCCGCGTGGGTGCTGCGCAACCAGGCGCGTGAGGGGGGATCGGCCTCCGACCAGACGAAGCGCCAAGCGTCCTCTAGATCGACGGGGCTGGCGGGAGTCATGGCCGGATGGTCGGGCACCTGCGCTCCCCCTCACCTACGCGGTCCTGCTCGATCGACCCAGTCATCCACACAAGTTATCCACAGGGTGTGAATGAGAGCACGGGGCCCCACGGGGACGAACGCCGCGCGACAGGTCAACGGAGCGAAACGCTAGCCCGACCCGGGGCCATCCGCAAACTGATTCATGGAAATTTCCAGCCGTCTCGGCGTGTCGGCTCGACGACGTTCACGAACCGTCGGTTTGCCCAGACCCACCTCGGACGCGTAATCTTGGCAGGTCGCGTCAGCGACCTATCGCGTGTGTCCGCAGTGGGCGCATCGGTTCCAGCATGACAAGCAAGCCCGCAAGACAGCGAAACTGAACGGGGAGCACTTCCGTGAGCAAGCGCACTTTCCAGCCGAGCAACCGGCGTCGCAGCCGCACCCATGGCTTCCGCCTCCGCATGCGCACCCGCGCCGGGCGCGCCATCATCTCGGCCCGCCGCAGCCGAGGCCGCGCCCGCCTCGCCGGCTGAGCAACGCCTGACGAGCCGTCAGGTGCTGGCCAAGGCTGCGCGGCTTCGCACCGCCGAGGACTTCCGCTCCACCATGCGCCGGGGCGTCCGTTGCGGGCGACCCGGTTTGGTGCTGCACATGGTCCGGACCGATCAGGCGCCGTCCCGGGCGGGTTTTGTGGTCTCCAAGGCGGTCGGAAACGCGGTTCGGCGCAACCGGGTGAAGCGCCAACTGCGGCATCTGGTTGCCGATCGTCTGGCACTGTCCCCGTTCGAGGTGGACGTGGTCGTCCGGGCACTTCCGCACACCGACGATGTCGCCGCCGATCTCGGCTCGGCCTGGACGTCGGCCGTCCGTCGCCTGGGTGCATCGTGAAAGCCATTCTGATCGCCCTGCTCAAGGGGTACCGGGCAGTGATCAGCCCGCTGTACGGCCAGGTATGCAAGTACTACCCGTCGTGTTCCGCCTACGCGCTGGAAGCCATCACCGTGCATGGCGCGTGGCGTGGCACCGGTTTGGCGCTGCGCCGGCTCGGGCACTGTCATCCCTGGTCACTCGGCGGATACGACCCGGTTCCGGGTACCGCTGCCGCCCAGGCCTGGGCAGTTGAGCAGGCCGGCGCCGTCCCCCACGAATTCCACTCTTCAACCGAGTACCGAGGAGCAAAGTGATCCCACCGATTCCGCAGATCGTGCCGATGGACCTGTGGGGTGATTTCCTCGGTGCGCTGAACACCATGATGCAGCCGCTCTACCTGGCGGTGTCGTGGATCATGTCCAGCTTCCACACCCTCTACGCCTCGTTCCTCGGCCCCGACAACGGCTGGTCCTGGGCGCTCGCGATCATCTCGCTGACCGTGGTGATCCGCACCCTGCTGATCCCCCTGTTCGTCCGGCAGATCCGGTCGTCCCGCAACATGCAGATCCTGCAGCCGCAGCTCAAGTCGCTGCAGGAGAAGTACGGCCACGACCGCGAGCGTCTCGGCCAGGAGACGATGAAGCTGTACAAGGAGGAAGGCGTCAACCCGATGGCGTCCTGTCTTCCGCTGTTGCTGCAGATGCCGATCTTCATCGCGCTCTACCAGGTGCTGTGGCAGGCCTCGCAGGGTCATTCGATCGGCGTCCTCACCGTGGAGCAGTCCGAATCGCTGCGCAATGCCACCATCTTCGGCGCGAAGCTGTCCGGCATCTTCTGGCCGATCACCGATGGAATCGGGGCGACCCAGATCCTCTGCGCCGTGCTGGTGATCAGCATGACCGCGGTGCTGTTCGTCACGCAGCTGCAGTTGATGCGCAAGAACATGCCGCCGGAGGCGCTGACCGGTCAGTTCGCCCAGCAGCAGAAGATCATGTTGTACGTCTTCCCATTCATGTACCTGTTCATGGGTGTGAACATTCCGGTCGGCGTGCTGCTCTACTGGCTGATCTCGAACATCTGGACGATGGTCCAGCAGTACATCCTGATCCACAACAACCCCGCTCCGAACACCCCGGCCTACATCGACTGGGAAGAGCGGATGCGGGCCAAGGGCAAGGACCCCGACGACATCGCGCGCAAGCGTGCCGGAAAGGGACGACGTGCGCCGGCGGCTCCGGCAGCCACCGACACCACCAAGGTCGCCCGCCAGGGCGGCAAGCCGTCCGGCTCGACGACGTCGGACGAGGGCACCGGTTCGACCGGTGGGGTGCAACGCCAGCAGGTGCAGCGTCAACAGCCGCAGCGCAGCAACCGTGCTTCGCGTAAGCAAGGGCCGCCGAAGCCGAAGACCAACCCCGGCCAGGCCTGATCAGGTCCGACAGGAGAGAACGAACGATGAGCGACGTGCAAACCGAGACCGAGGTCGTGGAGGCCTTCGCCGGCGAGGAGTCGAGCCGGTCGAAGCGCGAGCAGGCACTCTGCTCGACATCGCCGACCTGGACGGCGACATCGACACCTTCACCGAAGGCGGTCGCGCCCATGTGTCGATCGTGACCGAGGCCGAACTGCTGGTCGGCCGCCAGGGCGAGGTGCTCGAGGCGCTGCAGGAACTCGCCCGGCTCGCGGTGATGACCGAGACCGGACACCGTTCCCGGCTGATGTTGGACGTGGCAGGACATCGCGACCGACGGCGAAAGGAGCTGGAGGTGTTGGCCAAGGACGCCATCGCCGAGGTCGTCGAAACCGGTGAGCCCGTCCGGCTGTCGCCGATGAACCCGTTCGAGCGCAAGATCGTGCACGATGTCGTGGCTTCGGCGGGCCTGGTCAGCGAGTCCGAGGACGAGGAGCCGCGGCGGCGCGTCGTGGTGCTGCCCAAGAGCTGACGCACGACTTGAGGACGGCCGGGGGATCACTCCCCCGGCCGTCCTGCGTATTTGCCCACGCGCTGTTCGTGCACCAAGGGGACCGCACTCGACACACGTGGGACTGGACGCGGATCGACGACCGGGACCGATCCCTGTAGACAGGAGCACGTGGAAACCGCGTGTGACGTCTTCGGCGAGAACTATCAAACCGCTCAGGATTATGTCGACATATTGGCAAGTCGAGGTGTCGACTGGGGCTTGATCGGACCGCGCGAGGTGGACCGGCTGTGGCCGCGTCATGTGCTGAACTCGCTGGCCATCGAGCCAATGATCGGCGAGGGACGCACTGTGGTCGATGTCGGATCGGGGGCGGGCCTGCCCGGCATCCCCCTGGCTATCAAGCGGCCGGATCTCTCGGTGACGCTGCTCGAGCCGCTGCTGCGCAGGGCAAACTTCTTGACCGAAGCGGTCGCCGAGCTGGGGCTGGACGAGCGCGTGACGGTAGTACGCGTTCGCGCCGAGGAGCACCGCGAACGCTACGACGTCGTTACCGCCCGTGCTGTCGCCGCCCTGCCTAAGCTTCTGGGCTGGTGTCTTCCGCTGCTAGCCCCGCGTGCTGAGCTGCTGGCACTGAAGGGTGAAAGCGCGGAGCAGGAACTGGTCGAGGCGCAGAAGCAGCTGCGCCGGCAGCGACTGAGCGGCGAAGTGATCAAGGTGCCCACTCCGGGGACTGACGGGGCGACCTGGGTAGTGCGGATTCGTAGCTAGGGTGACCAAGAGAACCGTCCCCGGTGACCCCGGGGACGGTTCCTTTGGTCACCGAGTGACTGACCCGGACCCGTCGCCCGAGACGCTATGTAATCCCGTCGTCCTTTGTGGAGGGCGTGACTGGCTAGCTTGTTGGGTAGATCGAGCCACGCCCTCGTTGAAACCACTTCTCCGCCGCAGGCGACTGTAGGCTCAGAAGCCGAGCAATAGGTCCGACGAAAGGCAGGCAGGTAACCCTCGATGGCGTCCGTTTCACGTGAAACACCACCTTCTCTGATGGAGGCATGACAGTGACGCAATCCACTGCCCCACGCCGTGTGGCCTATGACACCGTCGAGTTCACACCACCTGCGGTCGAACTGCCCGATGCCAGCGTTCCACGTGAAACATCGGTCCTGCCGGCACCCGACTCACCTCGCGTCATCGTCATCGCGAACCAGAAGGGTGGCGTCGGCAAGACCACCACCGCGGTCAACCTCGCGGCCGGACTCGCCCGCGGCGGACTCAACGTCCTGGTGATCGACCTCGATCCACAGGGAAACGCTTCCACGGCACTTGGTGTAGAGCATGAGGCCGGCGTTTCCGGTACCTACGAAGTGTTGATCGACGGCGAGGCCATCGAGCGTCATGTCCAGCCCTGCCCGGACGTCGATGGGCTGTGGGTACTTCCCGCCACCATCGATTTGGCTGGAGCCGAGATCGCATTGGTCGACAAACCCGGACGCGAGAGCCGACTGCTGCGGGCCATCGATCGGCTGGTGGCCAGTCATCGCATCGACTACATCTTCATCGATTGTCCGCCGTCCTTGGGACTCCTGACCCTCAACGCCCTGGTAGCCGCCCAGGAACTACTGGTGCCGATTCAGTGCGAGTACTACGCCCTGGAGGGCGTGTCTCAGCTGCTGCGCACCATCGACCTGGTCAAAGGCAGCATGAATGACCGGCTACGGCTGTCCACCGTCGTGTTGACCATGTTTGACGGACGTACCCGACTGTCGACACAGGTGGCGAACGAGGTGCGCACCCACTTCCCCACCGAGACGCTGACCGCGGCGATCCCCCGTTCGGTGCGAGTATCCGAGGCTCCCAGCTACGGCCAGACAGTGATCACCTACCACCAGGCCTCCGCCGGAGCACAGGCCTATCTCGCCGCCGCGGAAGAGATCGCTCGGCGCGGTGCCAGGTAGGCGAGGGAGCGCCTCAAGTGAGCGAAGTGAAAGGACGACGATGACCGTCACGAAACCGCGTTCTGGGCTCGGTCGGGGCTTGGGTGACCTGATTCACCGCACCGATCCGGAACTGGAGCCGCAGCGCCCCGCGCCGCTGGCGGTGGAACCGCCCGAGGGCTCCTACTACGCCGAGTTACCGGTCGACAGCATCCGTCCCAACCCCAAACAGCCGCGCCAGGTGTTCGAGGAGGACGCGCTGGACGAGCTGGTGGAGTCGATCCGCGAGGTCGGGCTGTTGCAGCCGATCGTGGCGCGTCCGCTGGGTGAGGATCATTACGAACTGGTGATGGGGGAGCGCCGGCTGCGCGCCAGCCAGGCGGCTGGTCTGGCCACTATCCCCGCGATCGTGCGGCCGACGTCCGAGCACGACCTGTTGCGGGACGCGTTGCTGGAGAATCTGCATCGCGCCCAACTCAATCCGCTCGAGGAGGCTGCGGCGTACCAGCAACTGCTGACCGATTTCGACTGCACGCAGGAAGAGCTCTCCACTCGGATCAAGCGCAGCCGTCCGCACATCAGCAACACGATCCGGTTGCTTCAGTTGCCGGCTCCGGTTCAGCGTCGGGTTGCCGCGGGTGTGCTGAGCGCCGGTCATGCTCGCGCGATTCTTGGCCTGGGCGATCCGCTGGCGATGGAGCGACTGGCGCAGCGTGTGGTCGCCGAGAACCTTTCGGTGCGTGCGGTTGAGGAGATCGTCGCACTCGGCGACGGACGTGAGCCGAAGGCTCCCCGGCAGCGGCTCACCCGTGAACCCAGCGAGCGGGCGTCCGGCCTCGCGGAGCGCCTGATCGAACGCCTCGACACCCGGGTCAACGTGGTGATGGGTGCGAAGGGACGCGGTCGCATCGTGATCGACTTCGCGAACGACGACGATCTCGGACGCCTCGTCGAGCTGCTCGTCTGAGTAGCAACGGTAGTTGCGTCATCCCTGATTCCCCGGGCTTTCGCCGCGCCGACCGCCGGTGACCAAGAGAACCGTCCTTGGTGACCAAGAGAACCGTCCCCGGTGGCCGAAAGAACCGTCCCCGTGGTCACCGGGGACGGTTCTTCTGGTCACTTGCTTCCCTGATTTATATTCTTGACTCTTTGTCGACAAAAATCACTGCCTCAGGGGTGCTGACGGGACGGCGGCGCCACCTCTGACCATCGCGGGTAGCCTCGGCTGGGTGATGACCGCCGAAGACGTCCCTGCTGTTCGCTCCGCCCTGTTGCGTTACCAGGTGATGGCCTGGATCGTGGGCGTCCTGCTGGTGGTGCTGGTCTGCGTCGGCGTACCGATGAAGTACTTCGGACACAACGACACCGTGGTGACTTGGACGGGGGTGCCGCACGGGTGGCTCTACCTGCTGCTGCTGATCACCGCCTACGACCTCGGCCGACGAGTCAACTGGCCCTGGCTTCGACTGATCCTGATCGCATTGGCGGGAACGGTGCCGTTCCTGTCCTTCGTGGCGGAGCGCTATGCGACCAAGGACGTCCGGGCGCGCCTCGCGGAGGTCGCAGACGAGGGCCAGCTGGGCGACAACCACCCTGACGTGCGCACCCAGGCCGTGGAAGGTTAGCGGTCCACACTCCCACCCATGCCGCCCGCGCGGGCGCCACGCTTGCCCATGCTGTGAGCGATCCTCCACGCCATTGCAAGCGCGAACAGCGCGAACACCCACCACTGCAGGGCGTACCCGCTGTTGCGCCACGAGCCCTCGCCTTCGGGCAGCGTCACCGTCGCCGGAGACAGACCCTGGCGATGCGACTCGGCCGCGTCCAAGGTGATGAATCCGGGTAGTAGCGGTTGCTCCCACAACTGCACCAACTGCGGCAACCGGACGGATCCGAGATCATAACCGCTAGCCAGCGAATGATCGGCGCCTGGTTCGGAGGGAAGAAAGATCCCGGTCTCGGTGCGGTCGCCGCTCGGCGGGGACGGCACGTCGGCCCCTTGAGCGATGGTGCCGCGGACGACGGGGAGCACCCGGCCGTCCGCCAACTGGAGCGCCGAAAGGAGCCGCACCACCCCGTCGGCACCCAACACCCGGACCTGTTCGCCGGGCAGGTAGTGCCCGGACACCCGGGTCGGCTTGCCGTAGATGTCGCCGACGGTGCCGTCTGCGGCCACGAAGTCGAGCAGCGGGACTGCCGGTTGTTGCGCGCGCGCCTGCGCCGACGCGTTGCCCTGGTCGGTGAACACCTGCAGTTGCCACAGCCCGAGCCAGGTCATGATCACCGCCACTACCGCACCGGTGAGCACCACCAGCGACTGTCTGACGCGCAGCGGCATCGTCAGTCCCGGACGCCGGACGCGCCCCGGCGGTGCGCCTGCCCCACGAGAGCCACGCACAGCCGCCCGAAGTCCTCGCCGGCCGCTTCGACCGCGAGCGGCACCAGGGAGGTTTCGGTCATGCCGGGGGAGACGTTGGTTTCGATGAACACCGGCCCCTCGGCGCCGACGATGATGTCGGTGCGGGAAAGGTCGCGCAGCCCGAGGCTTTCATGCACCCGCAGCGCCAGCTCCGCGCAGGCCTGCGTGACGTCGTCGTCGAGCTCGGCGGGGCAGATGAACCGGGTCTCGCCGGCGGTGTAGCGGGCGGTGTAGTCGTAGACGCCGGAGCGTGGCCGGATCTCGACCGCCGGCAGCGCCCGCGGACCCTCGCCGGTGTCGACGACGGTGACCGCCACCTCGGTGCCCTCGATGAACTCCTCGATCACGGCCATCTCACCGTAGGCGTACGCCGCCACCATGGCCCCCGGCAACGCCTCGGCAACAGTCACCTTGGTGCACCCAAGAGCCGAGCCGCTGCGGTTCGGTTTCACCATCAGCGGTAGTCCGAGCCGTTTTGCGAGGGCCGCGACCAGGGCTTGGGCGCCGAGTTCGCGGAAGACCGAGTTCGGCAGCGCGATCTGGGCGGGCTTGGTGACGTCCAGCAGCGGGGTGCAGATCGACTTGTCGAAGGCACGCTGCGAGGCCGGCCCGGTCGACCCGACATAGGGCACACCGAACAGATCGAGCACCTCGCGCACCGAGCCGTCCTCGCCGTCGCCGCCGTGCAGCACCGGGAACACCACCGCGTCCGGGGTGGCGGCGAGCAGGTCGGCCAGGCCGCGGGTGACGTCGGCCTCGATAACGCTCAGACCCTGGTCGCGCAGCGCCTGGGTGACGCGGCGTCCGGATCGCAGGGACACGTCGCGTTCGTGGGAGAGTCCTCCGGCGAGGACGACGACTGTGCCCGGGTGGCTGCTCATGGCTGAATCCTCAGGTGATGTCCGGTGCGGGACCGGCGGTGACGTCGCGGTACAGGTGTTCGCCGGCGCTGATCCCGAAGGTGTGCAGGGTGTCGATCTCGTCGCGCAGCACCTCACCCAGCCGGCGGGTGCCCTCGATGATCCGTTCCGGGGTCGGGAAACAGTAGGAGAGCCGCATGTTCCGGCTGCCCATCCCGTCGGCGTAGAAGGCGGTACCGGGCACGTAGGCCACCCGCGCCGAAACTGCGCGGGGCAGCATCGCCTGCGAGTCCAGCCCCTCCGGCAGGGTGACCCAGACGAAGAACCCACCCGTGGGGTGCGTCCAACTGCTGCCTGCCGGCATGTTCTCGGCCAAGCCCTGCAGCATGGCGTCGCGGCGCGCGGCATACATGTCGCGGTACACCTGGATCTGGCCGCGCCAGTCGAACTGATGCAGGTAGGTCGAGATGGCGAACTGGCTGAACACCGGCGGCGCCAGCGTCGCGGACTCCTGCGCCAGAGTCAGCTTCTCCCGGACGGCGTGCGGCGCCAGCACCCAGCCGACCCGGAAGCCGGGCGCGAAGGTCTTCGAGAACGACCCCAGGTAGATCACCCGGTCGGAATCCATCGAACGCAGCGCCGGCAACGGCTCCCCCTCGATGGCGAGCAGCCCGTAGGGGTTGTCCTCGACGATCAGCAGGTCGAGCTGATGGGCGAGCGCGGTCAGCTCCCGGCGCCGATCGAGCGTTTGGGTGACGCCGGTCGGGTTGTGGAAGTTGGGAATGGTGTACAGGAATTTGATCCGCTTGCCGGCGGACCGGCAGGCGGCCACGGCCTCGCGCAGTGCCTGCGGGACGATGCCGAACTCGTCCATCGCGACATGCACCACCTGCACCTGGTACGAGCGGAAGGTACCGATCGCACCCACATAGGACGGCGCCTCGGCCAGGATCACGTCGCCGGGGTCGCAGAACACCCGGGTGACCAGATCCAGGGCCTGCTGTGACCCGCAGCTGACCACCACATCGTCGGGATGGGCGTTGATCGCTTCCTCGGCCATCACCTGGGTGATCTGCTCGCGCATGAACGGTTCGCCCTGGCCCGAGCCGTACTGCATGGCCTGGGTGCCGCGCTCGCGGATCAGGGACGAGATGGCCTCGCCGATGGCTTCGCGTGGCAGGTCGGCGATGTTGGGCATGCCACCGGCCAGCGAGACCACCTCGGGCCGGTTGGCGACGGCGAACAGGGCCCGGACGGCGGACACGGTGAGCCCGTGGGTGCGCTCGGCATAGGTGTCGATCCACGGATCGAGCACCGTGTCACGACGTTGGACGGGTTCCGGCAGGCTCACCGCGCCAGCTTATCGAGGTGCCGAGGGAGGCGTTTCCCTAGAATGAACGTGACTTCCGCGCCGGAGCCCTCAGGAGGACACCGTGGTCAGCATCGAGCTGGTCGGGCCGGCGATCGTACGCGGTCTGGCCTGCTCTTATTGCGGGCGCCCGATGCCGCCGGACGAGGCGGGCATGGTCGCCGCCCACGCCGCCTGGGGTTGGTGCGGGGCAGTGGCGATCGACGCCGATCGGGCGGTGGGTCTGCTGCTGGTGTCGGCGACCATGTCGGGCGATCCGCGCGTCACGGTGGCCCGGGTGGGTGCCGGCTGGGTGGCCGCGACCCACGCCCGGCAGGGGATCGGGCGTGGCCTGCTGCAAGCCTTGGCAGCCGGCCTGCACCGCGGCCGGGTCGGGACACTGTTCGCCCATTCCGACTCGCGGCGGCGCTGTGCCGCACTGCCACCCGGCTTTCTGGACGGCACCGGCTTCGTCGCGATCGACGCGTCCGACAGCTGGCGGTTGGACCTGAACGGCGCGGTACCCGCGGTCAAAGGATCGGTGCTGGGCCGGCTCGGGCGGCTGGTGCGCGCCGTCGGACCGGTCGCGCCGCCGGAGCCGGCCCGGCGGGCCGACCTCAGATGAACTCGTCGAGCGCCTTGACCAGCGCGGCTTTGGTCTTGCCTCCGGTGAACGACTTGACCAGTTCACCACCGGAGAAGATCTGAATGGTGGGCAGCCCCAGCACGCCCTGCTCGGTCGGGATTCGCGGGTTCGTGTTCGTGTCGAGGGCGTAGAAGTCGATCCGATCGCCGTACTCGCCGGCGAGCTCCTCGATGATGGGCGCGATCTGACGGCAGGGCGCGCACCAATCGGCCCAGTAGTCGACCAGCACCGGCTTGCCGGCGCGGAGGACCTTCGACTGGAAGGTGTCGTCGGTGACTGCGGTGACGTTGGCCACGGGGTGTTCCTCTCGTTGTGGACGGCGGGGACGCTCGGTCAGACGATAGCTTCGAGCGCCGACAGTTCGGCACCCGGCACGGACTCGTAGTCCTGCGCGCCCGTCACGTCGTGCAACTCGGCCAGGTACCGCTCGGCATCCAGGGCGGCGGAGCAGCCGGTGCCGGCAGCGGTGATCGCCTGCCGGTAGGTGTGGTCGACCAGATCGCCGGCGGCGAAGACGCCCGGCAGGTTGGTGTTGGTGGAGCCCGGCTGGACCAGCACGTAGCCGGCGGCGTCGGTCTCGACCTGCCCCGCGACCAGCTGCGAGCGCGGGTCGTGGCCGATCGCGATGAAGCAGCCCTGCACCGCGAGGTCACGCTGGGCGCCGGTCACCGTGTCGGTCAGCGTCAGCGAGGTCAGCGCCTGCTCGCCGTTGATCGAAGCCACGGCCGAGTTCCAGGCGAAGGAGATCTTGGGGTCGGCGGCCGCCCGGGCGATCATGATCTTGGACGCCCGCAGTTCGTCGCGTCGGTGCACCACCGTCACCGACGACGCGAACCGGGACAGGAAAGTCGCCTCCTCCAGCGCGGAATCACCGCCGCCGATCACGGCGATGTCCTTGTCGCGGAAGAAGAAGCCGTCGCAGGTGGCGCACCAGCTGACCCCTCGTCCGGAGAGCCGGTCCTCGCCGGGCAAACCGAGCCGCCGGTATCCCGAACCCATGGCCAAGATGACGGCCCGGGCACGATGCGTGCCGCCCTCGGAGTCGGTCACCGACTTGATCGGGCCGGTCAGATCGGCCTCGACGATGTCATCGGTCACGATCTCGGCGCCGAAGCGCTCGGCCTGGCCGCGCAGGTTCGCCATCAACGCGGGACCCATGATGCCCTCGGGAAAGCCCGGAAAATTCTCCACCTCGGTGGTATTCATCAGTGCGCCCCCGGATTCCAGCGCACCTTCGAACACCAGGGGTTTCAGGTCGGCCCGGGCGGCGTAGATGGCGGCGGTGTAGCCCGACGGGCCGGAGCCGATGATGATGACGTCGCGAATCGCTGACATGGCGTCCTTTGGCGGAGGTTTCGAGTGCGGGGCCAGCCTAATGCGGCCGGCCGCTTGCAGAGACAACCGAAGCGCCCCCGGAGGTTATTCCCGGGGGCGCTTGGCTGCATGTGGTTTCGGTCAGGACTCGTCCTCGTCCAGGCCGGTTCGGTGGACGTAGCCCGGAGACTGGTCGCCGCCGTAGGCGGGATCGACGCCGGGCTCGCGCGGATCGTGCTTGTGCGGCGCGTTCTCGCCGCCGTAGCTCGGATCCACCTCGGGATCGTTGTGCGGATGCGGATGCGCCGAGCCGCCGTAGCCTGGATCGACGCTCGGGTTTTGCTCTTCGGTCATAACTCCCTCTCTTCTCAGGTAGCTCAGGACTGTTTGCCCCAGAACCCGCTGGGGGCGAACAATTCCTCGACCAGTTCTGTGGCCAGATTAGCCTCCAGCACCAGGTCGAGCACGGTGTACCGCTTGCGGATCATCTGGGCTCGCCGGTAGGTGTCGCGGAACTGCTGCCAGGTCAGCTCGATGTCGAACGGGTGCGCCGGCGCGCCTGCGGCCCGGAGCATCCGCTGCAGTTCACCGGCCCCGATCAGCTGCGTCGCGAGTTTCTCCTTCAGTGCCGGCCAGAGCTGCCCCAGCCGGGTCAACCGGGCGGCCAGCGCATCGGGGTCGCAGTACTTCGCCAGCGACTGAGCGACGATCTCGTCGGCCAGATGCGGTTGATGGTCGGCTCGGACGCGGGCCTCGATCTCATCGGCGCTCGGCCAGGCCGCGACGGTGGCATCGATATCGAGCGCCGACAGGTCACGCTCCAGCAGCCGCTCGTACAATGCGGCCACTGCGACGCTGCCCACGGCCACCTTGAACCCGTGGGAGAGCCGACGCGGGGTGATGTCGACACCATGGCCCTCCATCTCCCACAGGTGGCTGAACAGGTGTTCGGCACCCGAGGCCGGACGCGACGACGCGGCGGCCTGCATGGCGAGGCCGGACATGATCAGCCCCTCGGCCAGTTCACCGGTGGCGGCCAACTCGCCCGCCGCCAATGCCTCCGGACGCGCCAGCGACGCGCGCAGCGGTCCCTGCACCAACTCCCACACGGCCGGGTCCACCGCCTCGACACCCATGGCGTCCGCCACGATCCAGTCGGCACCCGCGGTCACCTTGCCGAGCAGGTCGCCGTAGCCGGACGCGGTCATCACCGCGGGCGCCGACGCCAGCACCGTCCAGTCGCTGATGCAGGCCGCCGGCGCGGGGCAGTCCAGTGTTTGCTTGTAGCCGCCGACGGCGATCGACGAACCGAACGCCGTGTAGCCGTCCATCGACGCGGCGGTGGCCACCACCAGGTAGGGACGGCCCAGCTCACCAGAAGCGCGCTTCACGATGTCGTTGAGGGTGCCGGCTCCGACGGCGACGGCGACGGCGTCCTGGCCGCTCATCGCGTCGCGGAGCAGTTCGCAGTTCTCGTACTTGGCGTACAGCTCGGGGGCACCGGGAAAGACATGGGGCTCGGCGACCTCGATGCCGCCGGCGCGCAGCGCGTTCAGTACGGCGTCACCGGCCACAGACATCGTCCGCTCGTCGCCGACCACCAGGGCGGCGCGCCCGGGGAAGGTGGTGCGGTAGACCTCTGCGATGCGGTCGATGGCGCCGGGTTCTGCCAGTACGGCCTTGGTGTCGGTCGAGGTGCGCAGGGCGCGCTCGATCAGTTCGGACACGATCGGCTCACTTCCAGTTGTCGTCGGTCCAGCCCAGTTCGTCCCAGGCCGCCTGCGGGATCAGCCGGTCCACACGATCCATCACGTAGGAGGGCTGGTGCTCCGGCGAGAGCGCGCGGACGTCGTCGGCCGTCGCCTCGCCGGTGAGCACCAGCCCGGACACCATGCCGGTGTCCAGCGCCATCTGGATATCGGTCTGCAGCCGGTCGCCGACCATCACGGAATGCTCGACGCGGGCGTCCAGGGCCTCCATGGTCACCTGCAGCATGATCGGGTCGGGCTTGCCCAGCGACTTCACGCACGTGGTGCGGGTGCAGGCCTCGATGGCCGCGGTGATCGCGGCACAGTCGGGCTCGCCGCGTCCGCCCGGGAAGGGGCAGAACCGGTCCGGGTTGGTTTCGATCAGGAAGGCCCGCTTGTGGAACCAGATCGCGTCGAAGGCGATCTGCAGCTTGCGATAGTCGAAGCTCCGGTCGTAGCTGGCGATGACGATGTCGATCTCTTCGGGATCGTCGCTGAGCCGGAAGCCGGCCTTGGTCAGCGCCCGCTTGAGCGGCTCCTCGCTGATCGGGAAGAGCACGGCGTCGGGGTGGTTCGCCAGCAGCCATTTGGTGGTCGTGACGATGGTGTTGGAGATGTCCTCGACCGGGGTCGGCAGCCCGAGCTTGGTCAGTTTTTCGGCGTACATCTCCGGGTCTTTGGTGGGGTTGTTGGAGAGGTAGCGGATCGGGATCTCCCGCCGGCGCAGCTCGTTGATCATCCGAGCTGCACCGGGCAGGAGGTGGTCTCCCAGGTAGATCGTGCCGTCCATGTCGAACACGTAGGCGTCGTAGAACTCTTCGGGGTGGTTCAGGACATCTTGCATGGTGGCACGCTCTCCTTGCTTCTGGTGGAACCGGGTCGGTTAGTTGCTGGCGCCCATCATTCCGGCGATGCCCCAGATCAGCGTGGTGGCCAGGAAGATCGCGACGGCCGGCGGGTCGATGTGGGTCTTGCCGCGGGACTGGAACAGCCGGGCCGAGCCTTCACCGAGGAAGGACGACAACGTGGCGAACGCGGTGCCGATCAGGATCGCACCCACAGC
The DNA here is from genome assembly GCA_044225075.1 of Micropruina sp. Classification (GTDB taxonomy): domain Bacteria; phylum Actinomycetota; class Actinomycetes; order Propionibacteriales; family Propionibacteriaceae; genus Micropruina. The sequence continues at coordinate 27,023 of JBGAJF010000030.1, forward strand.
CAGGCCGTAGTCGACGCCCAGCGCCGTGTCCACCTTCAGTCCGTGCAGCGTTGCCGCGGAGATGACGTGCTGGCCGGCCAGGATCGGGTAGAACACGATCGCACCAAGGCCGCCGATGATCGTCATGTGATGGGTGACCGGCGAGTTGTAGCCGATGTTCAGGAAGAAGATCGTGATCGCCGAGATGGCCCACGGGAAGGCGGCCGCGCTCATCCCCACACCGGGGAAGTTGACCGCCAGCAGGAGCGCGATCGACGCGCCGAGCAGGCCCGGGAAGATGCCCATGGTGAGCAGCTGGGGAGCGGTCTCCTGGTAGCGGATCCAGGCGCTGTGCTCGTGCGGCGAGAACTTGTTGCCGGTCTTGGAGTAGTGCTCGGGATTCAGCAGCGAGCCGTCGGCGAAGATGAAGCGGACGGCGATCGCCGAGATTGCCACGGTGAGCGCGACGCCGTCGGTGTGGCCGCCGAACCAGGGCAGCGGGTCGATGACGTAGGTCTTGAACAGCCAGCCCAGGACGCCGAAGCCGGCGCCGACCAGTAGCACGTCGGGCTTGCCGAGCCGGGCCAGCGGCTGCGCGATGTCCTTGCCGTTGTCGGTGTAGCCCCTCTTTGCCGCGTAGGCGGTGGCGGCGACCGCGCCGGTGAAGGCGATGTGCGGGCCGGTGAACGGACCGAAGGCCACGTAGCTGAACATGAAGCTGGAGATGCCGGCGCCACCGGCCACCCCGGCCGCGGTCGCAGCGAGACCGGCGAAGCCGGTAATCACGAAGGAGAAGTTGCCGCCGACACACGCACCGAAGAATCCTCCGGCCGCGGCGACGAGCAACAGGAACACGAATTCCATGGTTGCCACGCTTTCGATTTGAGTTTGCTGGTTGAGTCCGAGCCCGACTGGGCAGGGCTGTTGTAGGTCAGTCGCTCCAGGGGGTCGTACCAGGTTGCTGCCCGCGTTCGACCACGATGAGCAGACCCATTCGTACTCCTTTGCACGAGGTTGGCGGGCCCGCCGACTGGGCCTGCTGAGGTGAACCTACCAGTGGCTGAGGTGTTAGTAACAGCGTTTGTGAGAGGAAACGCCGTAGCGGATGGTTGGATCAACCAGCCGCGCGGACAACGCGCACGCCCTTGGCGAGCAGGTCCTCGACGGCCTCATCGGGAGTGTGAGAGTCCATGATCACCTGGTCGAAGTCCGTCATCGAGGCGAAAGTGTGCAACGCGCGCCGGTCGAGCTTGGTGTGGTCGAGCAGCAGGATCGACTGGTCCGCGGAGGCCATCATCGTCCGCTTCACCTGGGCGCAGTCCTCGTAGGGGTGGTAGCACAGCAGATCGCTGATCCCGGACGCCGACAGCAGGCAGTAGTCCGCGCGGATGTCGCCGATCACGTGAATGGTGGTCTGGCCGACCATAGCCTCGGACCAGGCCTGGTACTCACCGCCGGTCACGAACAGCCGAATGCCTGAGCGCCGCTCCAGCTCGCGAGCCACCAGCATCGAGTTGGTGACCACCGTGAGCGGTACGAGCTCCAGCATCCGCAGCACCCACAGCGCCGTGGTGGAGTCGTCCACCAGGATCGAACTGCCCGGCCGGATCTGCTCGACGACCACCCTGGCAACCTCTTGCTTCAGTTCGGCGTTCTGATTCACTCGGATGCTGGCACCGATCTCGTTCAGGCCGGTGGCCACCGGGGTCACCTGCCCCCGGTGCCGGATCAGGACGCCGGCCTCCTCGAGGGATTCGATGTCGCGGTACACCGTCATCGCCGAGACTCCGGTGAGTTCCACGAGTTCGTCGACCGACGCCGATCCGTTCTTGACGACCCGTTCCGCAATTGCCATCCGGCGCTCGCGCAGCGCACCGACAGAACCGCGGCCACGCCCTTTGGTCACCATCACAATCATCCTTCGCTTGTTGCCACAATCATGATGCCCTACTTGATGGGAAAAGATGTGATCGTTCGCACGAAGGCAGCCCGAAATGGTGATATGTCTGTCGCGCGCTCGTCGATGCCGCATGGTGACCGATCCGGGTGACGTCGCGTGAGCCTGCCACTAGGTTGGAGGTCCGTCGGCGGCGTCGCCGGCGCTACCCCGGCTATCGCCGGAAAGGAGATCCCTCATGGCAACCCTGGTGGTCCTCGGCTCGGGAATCATGGCGACAGCCTTGGCGACCCCCTTCACCGACAATGGACACGAGGTGCGGCTGGTCGGAACCCATCTGGACCGCGCGATCATCGACTCGATCAAGTCGACGCGCGTGCACCCGAATCTCAACCTGGCGGTGCCCGACAACGTCACCGCCTACCACCTGGAGGACGCCGCCGAGGCCTTCGACGGCGCCGATCTGGTGATGAGCGGTGTGAACTCGTTCGGTGTCGACTGGGCCGGCGAACAGCTGGCCGGGCTGCTCCGTCCGGGCCAGCACGTGATCGCGCTGGCCAAGGGCATGCAGGCCGACTCCGACGGCAACCTGACCATCCTGCCCCGGGCGCTGATGGCCCACATTCCGGGCGAACTGCGTAGCCAGGTGTCGATCTCGGCGATCGCCGGGCCGTCGATCGCGGGGGAGGTGGCGATCCGGCGGCACACCAGTGTGGTGTTCACCGGTGAGGACGCCGAGGTGCTGGCGATGTGGAAGGAGCTGTTCGAGACCGACTTCTACCACGTCTGGACGAGCACCGATTTCGTCGGCGTCGAAGTGTGCGCGGCGACCAAGAACTGTTACGCCTTCGGCGCCGGCTTCATGCACGGTCAGCTGAAGGCGCTGGCCGAGGGCGATCCGGCCGGTGCCAAGGACCTGTACGTCAACTACAACTACGGCGCTGCGCTGTTCGGCCAGGCCTCGGTGGAGATGACCCAGTTCATGGATCTGCTCGGCGGCCAGCCGTCCACGGTGCTCGGACTGCCGGGCATCGGCGACTGCTTCGTCACCTCGATGGGCGGCCGCAACGTGAAGGTCGGCACCCTGGTCGGCGCTGGTCTGACGTTCACCGAGGCCCGCGACCAAATGCCCGGGGTCACCCTGGAGGGCGCCGCGGCGATCAAGGTGATCGGCGACGCCTTCGAACGGCTCACCGAGCGGGGCGTGCTGACGTCTGAGCAGTTCCCGCTGCTGCGGCACCTGCACGCCGTGGTGGCCAAGGACGCCGCCGTCGACGTCCCGTGGAAGACCTTCTTCGGCAGCAACGGCTCCGGCAGCTAGCCCTCAGCTGAGGCCGTATCCCTGGTGGACCAGGAAGATCGGGTGCTCGACGGCCGCACCCGAACCCTTCCGGATCTGCCAGCGGCAGGTCTCGGTGTCGCACATGGCGAACTCGGGGTTGACGTCGCGCACCTTGTCGAACAGTGGTTTGCCGACGGCCTGGGCGATCTCGTACTTCTCCTTCTTCAACCCGTAGGTGCCGGCGATGCCGCAGCAGGTGGCGCCGGATTCGATCGCCTCGACGCCCGGGATCAGCTTGAGCACCTCCATGGCCGGCTGACCCATGCCCTGTGACTTGAGCTGGCAGGGGGCGTGGTAGACCGCGGTGAGCGGGATCTCCTTGAACTCCGTTGGCAGTTCGCCGGCATCGTGCAGTTCCAGCAGGAACTCCATGATGTCGCGGATCCGGGTGCCCACATCGGCTAGCCGGGAGTCGTCGACGCCCATGATCTCGTGCGCCTCGTGCTTGAGCATGCCGGTGCAGGAACCGGACGAGCTGATGATGGTCAGGTCGCGTCCGGACGCGCGCAGGTCGTCGCACAGCTTGAGCACCTTGGCGCTGGCCCCATCGAACAGGCCGTTGGACTGTTCGGCCAGCCCGCAGCAGCCCTGCTTGGGCACCAGCACCTCATATCCCAGGTGCTCGAGCACCTCGATCGACTTCTTCGACGTCTCGACCTCGAAGTAGCCGCCGGCGCATCCGTGGAAGAAGATGATCGGGCCGCGGGTGGCCGGCGCCTTCCGCGTCCGCTTCTTCAGCCAGCCGGTGATGGTCTGGGTGTTGGCGTGCGGCATCGGGGCGTCCCGGTGGATGCCGAGTACCTTCTCGACCACGGTCCGCAGCGGCTTGATCGACAGCGCGGCGTTGGCGACCGGCGCCATCGGGGTCATCGCGCGGCCCATCAGCGTGGTCTGGGTGATCAGCCGGTCGCGCAGCGGCATGTCGTCGGCCTTCATCACCGCCCGGGCTTGGCCGTTGAGTTCGGCGATCTTGACCCCCTGTGGGCAGGCCAAGGTGCAGGCGCCGCACGAGGAGCAGTAGTCGAGCGAGTGGTCGACCGACTCGCCGTGCCGGAAGCGCTCGGCCTGCGGGCCGACGAACTTCGGCCCGGTGAACTTCGGAGTCACCGCGGCGACCGGGCAGTGCGTCTCGCAGATCGTGCACTTCACACAATGGTCGAGGGACGCCCGGGCGACCTGGGTCTGGGCGAACTCGAGGCCCTCGGAGGAGGCGTTCATGAGGCTGCTCCTTGTGTCGTGGCGGACGATGCGTGGCGCCGGCCAGGATGCCGCCGGACGCGTAGAGGTTGTCGTAGACCGCGTCCCCACCCGGGTGGTGGACCAGCAGATTTGGGCCGGTTTCGACACCCACGGTGAACAGCGGCTGTGGGTCGCCCCAGTAGTCGCCGTGCACCAGCGCTCCCTCCGGACGCCGCAGCGGCAGATCGAAGATCGACTCGCGCACGTTGTGGTACGAGTCGGCCGACAGCGCGCCCGACTCGAATCCACCGGTGGCAAGCAGGAACGCGTCGGCGGCGAACTCGCGGATGCCGCCGGCTGCGGCCAGCTGGACGCAGGCCACCGAGCCGCCCGAGGTCCTGAAGCCGGTCACCCTGCTGCCCGGCACCACCCGGACGCCGGACGCCTTCGCCACCGCGGTGAGGGTGCGGTTCAGCCGCATCCCCGGCACGGACGGCGGCGGCAGCGGGATCTCGAAGACCGGAGCACCGATCAGGTCGGCGATGTCACTCCAGGCGTTGTGGTCGTCCAGGCCGAGGACGGCGGGCAGGCCGACGCTCTCACCCTCTTTCACCAGCGGCTTGACCGCTTGGGCGAACCGCTTGCGGGTGCCCGGGTCGTCCAGGGCGCGGGCGTAGGTCAGGCCGGAGGAGTCCACCTCGTGCTCACGGGCCGGGAAACTCAGCATCGCCGGACGCGCCTCGAGCCGTCCGCCGCCTGCCAGACCGAGACTGCTCAGATCGGTGCGGTTCAGGTTGTAGGCGACCAGCTCGGGATAGAAGTCCTTCAACTGCCGCAATCCGACGATGACGAACCTAGCGCCGTCGACGCAGGCGCCTGCGGTCATGCTGGGCGAGGCCAACGCGGTGGGCCGGACGGCGCCGACCGCCGTGGGCAGCTGAAGATTCACCGCCGGATCGCCGACCAGCAACTCGGAGCCGACCAGTTCGGCGACGTAGCTCGCCGACGAGCCGACCAGTTCCGCGTCCAGGAACGCGTAGGGATGGCCGGGATTCGCCTCGGCGAACCCGCCCAGCGCGTCCAGCGGCCGCTCGACCCGATCAGGGCCGTAGCCGAGAATGTCGATCGTGCCCTGGGAGAGCTGCAACCCTCCGGTGCCTTTGGCCAACAGGGCCACAGAGGCACCGGCCCGGGCCAGCCGAATGGCTGCGACCAGTCCGGCGACGCCGGCTCCGATCACCACGACGCGGGTCATCACACGACCTCCTCATGAGTCGGGCCGGGCAGATGCTCGACGTCCAACGTGCCCTGGAAGATCCAGTTG
>JBGAJF010000007.1:0-145076 GCA_044225075.1 Micropruina sp.
CACGATCCTCGCCGACTGCCGGCGTCCGTTGCCCGCAGGTTCGGCCAGCTGGTCGACGCACCGCTGGTGTACCCCGAGCTCACCGTCCGGGAGAACCTGGCCACCGCGGCGAGACTGCACGGACTGAGTTGGCCGGACGCCGCCCGCGCCACCGAGCGCGCGACGGACAGGTTCGCCCTGGCGTCATGGGCCGATCGGCGTGCCGGACGTCTCTCGGCCGGCAACCGGCAACGGCTCGGGGTGGCCTGCGTCACCCTGCACCGCCCCGAGGCGCTGATCCTCGACGAACCGACGAACGCGCTCGACCCGGCCGGCATCGTCATCGTCCGGGACGTGGTGCGCGCGCTCGCCGCGCAGGGTGCCGGCATCCTGGTCTCCAGCCACCATCTGGACGAGGTCTCGCGGTTCGCGGACCGGATCGTCGTGGTGCATGCCGGACGGCTGATCGGGACTCTCCCACCCGGCGGCACCGAGATCGAGCGGACGTTCTTCGCTATGGCGCTGGCCGCTGACACGAAAAGTCGAGTCGAGCGATGACCGGCTTCATCGCAGCGTGGAGCACCGAGTCGCTGAAGCTGCGTCGCTCGATCGTGGCTCGGCTGATCACTCCACTGCTGGTCGTCGTGGTGCCGCTGGCGGCGGTCGGAGCCGTAGCGCTGGCCCGCCAGCCCGAGCTTCCAGGAGCCGCCGCAACGAAGTTCGCTCCCTACGCCGCCGGTGACCTCGCCACCGCCCAGTTGCTGGTGGCCGGCCAGATCCTGTCCGTGGCGGTCCTGATCGCCGGCGGGTTCGCCGCCGCCTGGTGCTACGGGCGCGAGTTCGCCGGCGGTACGGCCGGCGCACTGGCCGGACTCAGCGTGTCACTTCGAACGATCGCGGTCGCGAAGGCCGCGCTGCTCGCTGCCTGGTTGAGTGCGTGTGCGGTCGCCGCCGTCGGGGTCACGGTCGTCTTGTCCGTGGCGACGGGTGGTCGGCTTGCCGGCGGCATCTGGCACCAGGCGGGAATCGCCGTCGCGGCCGGCATCCTGGCTGTGGCGCTGGTCTTGCCTTTCGGCTGGGTAGCAACCATCACCCGTAGTCAGCTCGGCACGATCGGCGTGCTGATCGCGGTGGTGGCGGTCACTCAGATTGTGGTCGTGCTGGGCGCCGGCTCCTGGTTCCCCTACGCGGTGCCGTCCCTGCTGACCGGTATGGGTGGCGCCGAGGTGACCTCCGAGATCGGGCCGGGATCGCTGCTGGTGACCGCCGTCCTGGCCCCGATCGGTCTCGTGGCGGTCGCCGTCCAATGGCGACGGCTCGACGATGTCTGAGCAGACACAGGACCGTTCGACAAAGGTGCTACCATTCCTGCCATGTTCGCCGGACGAGTCGTACCCACCGCGGTCGCTGTCGTCTGTGGGCGAATGTGTTGTCGTCACTGACCGACCGGCAGCACGCTCCTGATCGCACCCTTTCTGCGGTCACACCTCCACCGAGTCCGCGCGGTTCGCGCAGGACGTGCTGTCGGCCGGGCCACCGCCGGCCACGGGACCCGATGTCGCCACAACCGGCGCCGGCCCCGAGCCACATCGCCCCGCACCATCGGAATCATCGGCGACTGATAGCAACAGCAAGCAACGACCAATAGACAACTGGGAGGAATCGGCCATGGCCTACTTCAAGAACGCGACCGAACTGATCGGACGCACCCCGCTGGTCCAGATCAACCGGCTCTACGGCGACAGCCAGGCGACTGTGCTGGCCAAGCTGGAGTACTACAACCCGGCGAACTCGGTGAAGGACCGCATCGGTGTCTCGATCATCGATGCCGCCGAGGCGGACGGCTCGCTGCAGCCGGGCGGCACCATCGTCGAAGGCACCTCAGGTAACACCGGCATCGCGTTGGCCTGGGTGGGAGCGGCCCGCGGCTACCGGGTGATCATCACATTGCCGGAGACGTTCTCCAAGGAACGCCGGGCGGTGCTGCGAGCGCTGGGTGCCGAGCTGGTGTTGACGCCGGCGGCGGAAGGTGTGCCGGGCGCCAATGCCCGCGCCGCCGAGATCGCCGACCACACACCCGGTGCGATCCTGGCCCGCCAGTTCGACAATCAGGCCAACGTCGAGATCCACCGCACCACCACCGCCGAGGAGATCTGGGCGGACACTGAGGGTGCGGTCGACATCGTGGTATCAGGGGTGGGTACCGGAGGCACCATCACTGGTGTGGGCCAGGTCCTCAAACAGCGCAAGCCGGGCGTGCAGTTGTACGCCGTGGAGTCCGCCGAGTCGGCGGTGCTGTCGGGCGAGCCGAAGGGGCCGCACAAGATCCAGGGAATCAGCGCCGGCTTCGTGCCGTCCATCCTGGATCGCGACGTGATCGACGGAATCATCAAGGTGACCTCCGACGATGCCATCGAATGGGCCAGGCGGGTGGCCAAAGAGGAGGGCCTGCTGCTCGGCATCTCCTCCGGCGCCGCGTTGCGGGCCGCCGCCGACCTGGCCGCCGACCCGGCCAACGCCGGCAAGACCATCGTGGTGGTCACCCCCGACTGGGGCGAGCGCTACCTGAGCACCCCGCTGTACGCGGACCTGCTCGACTGAGCGGTACCGGGCACCGTCGCCTGCCGGCCGCGGTGCCCGGGCATCCTCGCGAAGGAGGACGACATGGTGAAGATCGCAGATCGGGACGCCGGACGCATCCTGCTGCTAGGGCACGGGTTGCTGCCCGGCCCGGGCGCGCCGGCACCCGCGGACGGCCTGCCCGAGTGGGCGGAACGGGAACAGATCACCCTGTGGGCGCTGCCCGTGCCCGCCTTCCTGCTGCGCCCGCCGACGGCATCCGGGGAACCGGCGCCGCCGCAGGTGGCGGAGCGGCTCGCCGAGCTGGACGATTTGGAGGCCATGTTCGAGCGGGTCGCCGCCGAGCGCGGTCGTGGACGCGAGGTGCTCGGCCTGGCGGTACCGACCGAGTTGGCGTTGACCCGGTCGGGGCGGGCCTGGCTCGACCGGGTGCGGGCGATCGCGTCCGGCATGGCACGACTCCAGTTGGCGGTCTGGCCGATCGACCTCGACGGTACAGGCGTCCCACTCGACGTGGAGCAGGTTCGGTCGGCGTCGTGACCTGAGCGCGGGCTCTGCGCCGAGAAATGAGCGTTATCGGCGAGCCCGCCACACCAGCCCGCGCAAGTTGCACAGAAATGAGCGTTTTGGGCCGGAGGGCAACCGCCAAAACGCTCGAATCGCCGCGCGCCCGCCGACTTCGCCCGCTCGCCGCACTCATAACGCTCGTTTCTGCGCGAGCCGGGTTGAGCTGACCCTCCGGACACTGCGGCGGCAGCTCCTACTACGGATGCAGACCAGACCTGTGACGATGCGGGACCGCTCGCGGCCGTGACGACATGCGAGGCTGGCCCGCGCGCCGCGCACCAGTAGGGTGGTGGCGGCCAACCGAGCCGCACAGCGGCTCTGACCGTGGGAGCGACGATGGTTTCGACGAGTCCGACTCGAGTGACAAGCCCAACCGGAGGGATGGACTCAACTGCTGACGGCCAGGTCGCCGACAGCCATGACCTGATCCGGGTGCAGGGCGCCAGGGAGAACAACCTCCAGGACGTTAGCGTCGAACTCCCGAAGCGGCGGCTGACCGTCTTCACCGGGGTTTCTGGGTCGGGCAAGAGCTCGCTGGTCTTCGGCACCATCGCGGCCGAGAGCCAGCGGTTGATCAATGAGACCTACAGCGCGTTCGTCCAGGGTTTCATGCCCAGCCTGGCCCGTCCCGAGGTGGACCGGCTGGACGGCCTGACCACGGCGATCATCGTCGACCAGGAGCGGATCGGCGCCAACCCGCGCTCGACGGTGGGCACCGTGACCGATGCCAACGCCATGCTCCGGATCCTGTTCAGCCGGATCGGCCAGCCGCACATCGGGCCGCCCAATGCGTTCTCGTTCAACGTGCCGTCGGCGTCCGGCGGCGGTTCGATCACGGTCAAGCGCGGCGAGAAGACGATCTCAGAAAAGGCATCCTTCAACGTGCTCGGCGGCATGTGCCCGCGCTGCGAGGGACGCGGCAGCGTCACCGACTTCGACCGCACCGCACTCTACGACGAGGACAAGTCTCTCAACGAGGGCGCGCTGCTGGTCCCCGGCTACTCAATGGAGGGCTGGTACGGACGGATCTACCGCAGCTGTGGCTTCTTCGACGCGGACAAGCCGATCAAGAACTTCACCCAGCGGCAACTGCACGACCTGCTGTACAAAGAGGCCACCCGGATCAAGGTCGAGGGCATCAACGTCACCTACGAGGGGCTGATTCCGAAGATCCAGAAGTCGATGCTGGCCAAGGACGTCGATGCGATGCAGCCGCACATCCGGGCCTTCGTCGAGCGGGCGGTGACCTTCACCGACTGCCCGGAGTGCGAGGGGACGCGGCTGGCGCCGGAGGCGCGGTCGTCCAAGATCGGCGGGATCAATATCGCCGAGGCTTGCGCGATGCAGATCACCGACCTGGCCGCGTGGATCCGTGGGCTGGACGAGCCGTCCGTGGCGCCGCTGCTGGAGGGGCTCCGGGACACCCTGGACTCGTTCGTCGAGATCGGACTGGGCTACCTGTCGCTGAGCCGGCCGTCCGGGACGCTGTCCGGCGGCGAGGCCCAGCGGACCAAGATGATCCGGCATCTGGGCTCGTCGCTGACCGACGTCACCTACGTCTTCGACGAGCCCACCGCCGGGCTGCACCCGCACGACGTGCAGCGGATGAACGACCTGCTGCTGCAGCTGCGCGACAAGGGCAACACCGTCCTGGTGGTGGAGCACGAGCCGGAGACCATCGAGATCGCCGACCACATCGTCGACCTCGGCCCGGGCGCCGGCTCGATGGGCGGTCGGATCTGCTACCAAGGCAGCCTGGACGGCCTGCGGTCCAGCGACACGGTCACCGGACGCCACCTCGGCGACCGGGTGGGGGTCAAGGACTCGGTGCGGACGCCGTCCGGTGCACTCGAGATCCGGGGGGCTACGGCGAACAACCTGCGGAAGGTGGACGTCGACATTCCGCTCGGCGTTCTGGTGGTGATCACCGGGGTCGCCGGCTCGGGGAAGAGCTCGTTGGTGCACTCGTCGGTTCCGCTGACGGCGGGGGTGGTTTCGGTCGACCAGAGCCCGATCCGTGGCTCGCGGCGCAGCAACCCGGCCACCTACACCGGTCTGCTGGACTCGATTCGCAAGGCGTTCGCCACGGCGAACAAGGTGAAGCCGGCGCTGTTCAGTGCCAACTCCGAGGGCGCCTGCCCGGCCTGCAACGGTGCCGGGGTGATCTTCACCGATCTTTCGGTGATGGCGACGGTGTCAACGGTCTGCGAGGCGTGCGAGGGCAAGCGGTTCCAGCCGGCCGTGCTCGAGTACGCCTTCGGCGGGAAGAACATCGCCGAGGTGCTGGCCCTGCCTGCCTCGGAGGCGGCGGAGTTCTTCGGTGCCGGTGATTCCCGGGTGCCGGCGGCGCACACCATCACGAACCGGCTGACCGACGTCGGGCTCGGCTACCTGAGCCTCGGCCAGCCGCTGACCACCTTGTCAGGTGGCGAACGGCAGCGGCTCAAGCTGGCTACCCACATGTCCACCAAGGGCGGCACCTATGTGCTGGACGAGCCGACCACGGGCCTTCATCTGGCCGACGTGGAGAACCTGCTCGGCCTGCTCGACCGGCTGGTCGACTCGGGCAAATCGGTGATAGTGGTCGAGCACAACCAGGCGGTGATGGCGCACGCCGACTGGATCATCGATCTCGGCCCTGGCGCCGGCCACGACGGCGGCCGGATCGTCTTCGAGGGGACGCCGTCCGACCTGGCGAAGGCGGACACACTCACCGGGCAACACCTGGCGAGCTATTTGAACTCCTGACCTGCAGAGCCCTCCGGGCCGGTTGGTCGAGCTTGCCCGAGACCCACCCGCCGGCCGCGTGCACCCACCGTTGGTTGAGCTTGTCGAAACCTCCGAGCCACCACGTCCGCTAAGGTGGGGCGCCGTCCGGGTCTCGACAAGCTCGACCAGCCGTTTCCGTAAGCTGACGCCATGTCCGCCCCCGAGACGCGTGATGTCGAGCGTTGGTTCATGCGTCGCGGCTTCACGGCGCTGCTCGACGGGACGTCGATGCGGCGTCGCCGGGCGGCTCGGCTGGCTCGGACGCTGGCGGTGGTGTTCGTCGCCGTGATGGTGATCGAGGTGCCGCGCTATGCGAGCAATGCGGTGGTGACGCTGTCGGTCTCGGTGGCGATGGTGCTGCTGACCTGGGTGGCCGGCAATCTGATCAGGCGGCGTCCGCCGTTCGCGTTGCCCGACCGGGTGAGCGCCCTCGACCGTGCAGTGTTCCTGTTCTTTCCGGCCCTGGTGGTATTGGTCACTCCGCAGGACGCGTTGCGCGCGGAGGATTTCGAACTGTCTGGGTTCGGGGCGGGGCTGTTGATCGCCGCCAGCCTGGTGATCGGTCAGCTTGTCCTGATGGGTGTGTTCACCCTGCTCGCCTACAGCGGCGTGATCGCGCTCGGGCCGTGGCTGTGGCGGCGGCTGGTGTCCTCGTTCCTGGCCGGCGGCACGGCGATCGGACGAACGCTGCCGCTGCTGCTCGGCGTGGTGGGTTTTCTGTTCTTCACCGGCGAGCTGTGGCAGGCGGTCGGCGGACTCTCGCCGCTCGCCTACGTGATGGCGGTGGGGCTGTTCGTGTCGCTGAGCTGGCTGTTCCTGCACACCCGCGGACTCGACCTGGACGCGCTCGCCCGCTTCGACCAACCGGGCGAGATCGCCGAGCAGGTGGCCGGGACGCCGCTGGCCGGTGGCGAGGTGCCCACGCCCGTGGTCTGCCCGCTGACCGTCGAGCAACGCAAGAACCTACGGCTGGTCGGCGTGATCTCGAAGCTGACCATCGCCACCGTCGTCGGACTCGCCGTGTTCGCCTTCTTCGTTCTGCTCGGCCTGATCACGGTGAACGCCGCGGTGGTCCAGGCCTGGACGCAGGCGCCGCCGGAGGTGCTGCTGGAGTGGTCCACCGAACGACACAGCTATGCGTTGACCCTGCAACACCTGCGGGTCTGTGGCTTCCTGGCGGTGTTCTCGGGCTTCTACTTCGCGGTGGTGTCGGCCACCGATCCCGTGCTGCGCGAGGGGTTGCGCGACGATGTCGAGGATGATGTCCGGCAGGCCTGCGCCGCGCGGCTGGTCGCGTTGCAGCGATTCCCGGAGCCCGGACGTGTTGGGCCGGATGGACGGAAGGCGTCGGGGGTCAGCCGTCGTCGCGGACCAGGCTCCAGGTGAGGGCACCCGCCCTGAGGGTCAGATCGTTGCCGCTGCAGACCGCTGAGCCGCTGCCCTGTGGGGCGAGCACGGTCGCCACCTCACGCATCGGGAACGACCGGGTGGCACCGTTCTGGCTCACCTTGGCGGTGCCGGTGGAGGAGCCGACGGTGAACGTCAGGGCGTCCGGGTTGCCGCTGTAGCTGCCCCGGATCTCACCGTCGATGCGCACCTTCTCGGTGCGCTTGCCGATCGACAGGGTGACCGGATGATCCTCGTCGAACTCGAAGGCGTAGCGGCCGTTGCGGAACGTGACGTCGACGTCGGTGACTTTCACCTTGCCTGCCGCGCCCAGTCCCGCTCCGGTGAACCCGGTCGCCTTGTACTCCCCGGCGGGACAGGCGGCGGACTGGGTCGTAGCCGGTGTCGTCGCGGGCGCGGAGCTGGGCGCGGTAGCGACCGGGCTGGCACTGGTCGGCAGCGGTGACGTCTGGGACGGCGTGGTCGCCGGCGCCGCACTGCACCCGACCAGCAGGGCGGGCACAGCGGCGAGCAGGAAAGGTGGGCGACGAGGGGACGACATGGCGGGCAGCCTACCCGCGGTGCTCAGGATGCCTCGGCGATCCGTTGCCGCAACGCCTCCAGTTCCTCGGTGAGGGCGGCGGGCAGCCGGTCGCCGAACTGTGCGAAGTACTCCTGGGTCAGGTCGGCCTCTGCGGCCCATGCCGCCGGGTCGAGTTCGAACAGCTCGTCCAGTTGTTCGTCGCTGAGGTCGAGGCCGTCCAGGTTGAGATCCTCGCGGCGGGGCAGCCGTCCGTTCAACGAGTCGACGGCGTCCACCTCGCCGTTCACCCTTCTCAGCGCCCATTCGATGGCGCGGGCATTGTCGCCGAAGCCCGGCCACAGGAAGCGTCCGTCGGCGTCCTTGCGGAACCAGTTGACCTGGAAGACCCGCGGCGCGTGCTCGCCCAGCGTTTCGCCGATCCGCAGCCAATGCGCCCAGTAGTCAGCCATGTTGTAGCCGCAGAAGGGCAGCATCGCGAACGGGTCGCGGCGCAGCGAACCGACCTCACCTTCGGCGGCCGCGGTCTGCTCCGAGCTGACGGTGGCGCCGACGAAGACGCCCTGGCGCCAGTCGTAGGTTTCGGTGATCAGCGGCACGTTGTGCGCGCGGCGTCCGCCGAACAGGATGACGTCAATCGGGACGCCAGCCGGGTCCTCCCACTCATCGGCGATCGAGGACGCCTGATCGGCGCGCACCGTGAACCGGCTGTTCGGGTGGGCGGCCTTCCCGGGTGAGTCCGGCGTCCAGTCGTTGCCCTGCCAGTCGATCAGGTGCGCCGGCGGCTCGTCGGTCATCCCCTCCCACCAGATGTCGCCGTCGTCGGTCAGCGCCACGTTGGTGAAGATCGTGTCGTGATCGAGGGCCCCCAGAGCGGTCGGGTTGGTCGCCTCGGAGGTGCCCGGGGCAACGCCGAAGAAGCCCGCCTCGGGGTTGATGGCGTACAAGCGTCCGTCGTGGCCGGGACGCATCCAGGCGATGTCGTCGCCGATGGTCTCCACCTTCCAACCCGGAATGGTCGGACGCAGCATGGCCAGGTTGGTCTTCCCGCAGGCGGACGGAAAGGCGGCGGTCAGGTGATAGGTGCGGCCGTCCGGACCGGTGATCTTGAGGATCAGCATGTGCTCGGCCAGCCAGCCCTCGTCCCGGGCCAACACAGAAGCGATCCGTAGCGCGTAGCACTTCTTGCCCAGCAGCGCGTTGCCGCCGTAGCCGGAGCCGAACGACCAGATCTCGCGGGTCTCGGGGAAGTGGGTGATGTACTTCTCGTCGTTGCACGGCCACGAGACGTCGGGGCGGGCGGTGCCATTGATATCGACCAACGGGTAGCCCACCGAGTGCACCGCAGGCACCCAGTACTCGCCGGCGCCGATGTGGGCCAACGCCTCGGTGCCCATCCGGGTCATGATGCGCATGCTGACCACCACGTAGGGCGAGTCGGTGACCTCGATGCCGAGCTTGGAGATGTTCCCGCCCAGCGGTCCCATCGAGAACGGCACCACATACATCGTGCGGCCTCGCATGCAGCCGTCGAAAAGCGTTGCCAGAGTCCGTTTCATATGGCTCGGCTCCGCCCAGTTGTTGGTCGGACCGGCGTCCTGCTCGCGCTCGGAGCAGATGAAGGTGCGGGACTCGACCCGGGCCACGTCGGACGCCGCCGAGCGGGCGAGGTAGCTGTTGGGACGCTTCTCTTGGTTCAGCTTGATCAGAGTGCCGGCGTCGAGCATCTGTTGGTAGAGGCGATCGCGCTCTGCCTCTGAGCCGTCGCACCAGTAGATCTCATCGGGCTGGGTGAGTTCGGCGACGCCTGCCACCCAGGTGACCAGCGACTCCGGGGCATCGGTGGGGGCGGTCTCGGCGATCCGGCGGGTATCGACCGACATCACGGCTCCTTCTTGCTGCCTGCCACGCTGCAGACGGTTGGGTAACACTCTGTCTACCATCCTGCCGCACCCGACGCTGGCCCGCTGGGCGCCCGGTTGGACTCGACCGGACCCGATCAACTAAGCTCGTCAGTCGGCGGTTCGGTGATCCGGACGCCGCCCAAGCGCCCGTAGCTTAACGGATAGAGCATCTGACTACGGATCAGAAGGTTGGGGGTTCGAATCCCTCCGGGCGCGCTTCAGGGCAGCCACCAGCCGTTCGACAACCTCGAGGCGGTTGAAGCCGTAGGCGCGAGTCAGCACCCAATGGACTTCGGCCCACGATGGTTGTGACGAATCCAGGTGATGCCTCGCTGAGGTGATCGACTCTCGTCGCAGGGCGAAGTGTCTGGTCGGCGTCGTCCTGGACGAGATGGCGGACAAGGACGTTGGTGTCGAGCCCGATTATCTCGTTGCATTCGCAGCAGCGCTGGCGATGGCATTCTCCATATCCGCGAGCGACAGTGGTGGTCCGGAATAGGGCAGCGAGCCCGCGAGGGTCATCACCGGACGCTTTTCGCGGTGTAGTTCGTAAAAGCCCTCGGAATTCTTCAGGAAAGTCACGCGGGCGCCCGGCTCAAGACCAAGTTCATCCCGGATGCTCCTTGGGATGGTGATCTGGCCCGTGCTGGTGATGGTTCCACTGCTCATGCTGGGCATCCTCCCTTACCTCACCGAACGGAGTCGAGGTTCGGATCTCAATTCAGGTCACGTAGCCCCCATTCCCGACTGCGGAGCCTGTGACCGATGTGCGGACGTTCGGCGTCCGGCGTCCGGCGAAGTGGTGGGCCATAGCGAGCAGGCTAGCCCAGGGGTGCGCCGTCGTCAAGTGAGGATGCTTTGCGACTCCAAGCACACAACCTACTCTAATAATGAAGGATCATTCGATCTGCTACTCTCGTGGGGTAGCCGGCCTCATTGAAGAATGATCAGGGCAGGTGGTTGGGCCTTCCGTGGCACTTGATCCCATCCGGCTCGATGGTCAGGGTTCCGCTTGGGCGGGCCCTGACCGGACCGTCTTGGATATGGGCGTCATCGAGGCCGAGAAGGACCATAGGTCCGAGATCTCAGTGCAAAGATCGAGGCCGCGGGCCTTGTCGTCACGACGCCGGCAGCCACAGACAGACTCCGCGGTCACCCGGCCTGTGATGTGCGGTGCGGCCCTGGCGAAGTGATGACACCCCGCGAAGAAGTGGAACGCATTCTCCGCATTGGGTCCCGGGTGTGTCTATTATCGGTCAGTGTCGGCCCATGGCAATGTTGCCAGACCGAGACTGAAGAAGGTCAGATTTTAGGAGTTCTCCGTGGCACTCACCCTTGATGCTCTCCGTGATGCTGTGACCGGAGGAACTGCCGGCATCCGCGCACGTTTCGAACTCGAGCCGCTTGGCGGGCCCGGCGACAAGATCGCCCCACCCACGTACAGCACCCCCGAAGCCGCGCCCACCAAGTACGCCGAAGAGACGCGGCGCATCGCTGGCGTCGATGTTCGTTGTGTCTCGCTGAACGCAGTAGCCGCTCAGGCCAACGCGATGGAGGAAACTCTGCTGGAAACCGTCCGCGCCGGACGGATGACGCTGCCTCTGGTATCGGTTGACTTCCGCGAGTCGGAGGGGCTGGCAGATCTCGATCGGATCTCGTCGTTGCAGGCGCCGCACCGGATCTTCGATGCGATCCTGCGTGACAGTCTGCTCGGCGATCAGATGTTCCGAATGAGCCCTATCGGGCGGGCGGTCACAGAGGCGTCGACCCGCAATGCGGAGGCGCTTTACCGCTACTCGCCAACCACGCTGATCTTCGGCGGCTGGGACTCGACAGGTCCGCGAGGTGGTCGGGGAGCTAAGTACGAGCGGGCACTCACCTCGGAGATCGTCGGAATCGGCGCAATCGCGGGGACTCGGGCTGGATCGCGGATCGATCCACTTGGTATCGAGTTGGCGGGTAACACACTTTATGCCACCGAAGACAACTCCTGGACGCTCAACGAAGCGGAGGCCAGGCAGGATAAGGGAAAACCGGTTCTCTACACCGGCTCCGGCGAAGGCGCGCCGGGCCGTCCGTCTCAGGTCAACCATGGCAATGTGACGCCGTCGCTCGATGCCCGCGCCGGCGGCGTGACGGTGGATCGGATCGAGGCGATCACCGTACTGTCCTTCATTCAGCTGCGGCGCCTGGGCTTTCCGCTCAACAGCAGTGGCGAGGCGCTGGGGGAACGGCGGCGCGAAGCCGAGCAGGCGGCCCGGACGGCGCTGGCCGCGCTCGCTCTGGCAGCGGTGACGCTGTCGTTCGAGCAGGGCTTCGACCTGCGGTCGCGCTGTGTTCTGGTCCCCACCGCTGACCTGGAGTTCGACCTGGTCCAACGCGGCAACGGCGGATCCACTCGGTTCAGGCTGACCGGCGACGAGGCGCTGAGCCTCACCGTCGAAGCCGTGCAGGCGGCTGCGACCCACGGCCTCGCCTGGCAAACCGACGAGGTCCTGCTGCGCCCGGCCGACCGGTTGGTCCAGCTGGTCCGGAACAGCCGCCCGACTGCTAACGGCGGCGTCTAGTGCTGGCCGTGCAGGTCCGGCTGCTCGCCGGGCGGTATGTCGCCACCCAGTTCGACGAGCGTGATCGGGTGGAATGGCCGCCCCACCCGGCCCGCCTATTTGCTGCCGCGGTCGCGGCCTGGGCGGACACCGATGAACCCGATCCTGATGAGCGAGCGGCGTTGCACTGGTGGGAGTCGCTCGACCCGCCGCTGATCGCCTGCTCACTACCGGAGGACGCCGCCACACGGTCCGTCGTCACCCACTTCGTTCCGGTGAACGATGCCACCGTACTGTCTCGAGACTCCTCAGCTATCTACCACGACCTGACTGAGGCACTCGAGTTGGAGGCAGAGTCCCTGGTCGGTGATGGCCCCGATCTGCGGGCACGCCGGCGAGCCCAGACGATGGCTGCCAAGGCCCAGACGAGGGCGGTCCAGTTCAGCAGTAGGGGTGCAGCGCCCGCGACCGGTCTGGGCGTCCTGCCGGAGTACCGGGTCCGGCAGGCCCGCACCTTCCCGAGTGTCACCCCGGCCGACGAGATTGTGATCTTCACCTGGCCCGATGTCGCTCCGGATCCGGCGCGGCTAGAGGCGCTAGATCGGGTTTTGGGCCGGATCGGCCGCCTGGGGCACAGTTCGTCGCCAGTCGACGTGGCCGTCGTCGCGGATCCGACGCGGGAGCCGTCCCTGGTGCCCGCCGAGCGCGGTGAGCTCAGCGTGCGGACGCCGGTGATAGGGCAACTGGACACATTGATCGCATCGCACGCCGATCACCAGGGCGTGGAGCCACGCACCCTCCCGACCGGTGTCGCCGAGTACCGCCGCAACGAGCCTGCGCCCGTCGTGCGGCACAGCCTGTTCGAAGACGAGCGCTGGCTGCTGTTCGACCTGCATCCGCGGTGCGCGCTGATCCGGACCGAATCGCTCACCCGAGCCCTCCGCGCGAGCCTGATGACGCACGCAACCGAACCCGTGTCGTCGACGATCAGTGGGCATCGGCCGGCGTCCACCGAGCCCGCGCTGGACATCCATGCTGCCTATCTCGCCTTGCCATACGTAGGTTCTGGATACGCGGACGGCTCCATTCACGCGTTGGCGGTGGTCCTGCCGCGGGACGTCTCGTCCGACGATCGTGCGGCTGTCGCGCAGGCGGCCGCCCGTTGGCAGCAAAAGGGGGGACGACTCTGGTTCGACAGGGAGCGGACGTTCGAGTTGCGTCCGCTGCAACCCCAGGACGCGTCGGTGACGGCACGCCCCTCCACCTGGACACGCGCGGCCAGCCGGTGGTCGTCGGTAACCCCGGTGGCGCTCGACCGCCATCCGGGCGATCTGGACAGCCCGAACCGTGCAAAGCGCGATCGTGCGGAGGCCGAGGCCCACGAAAGCGTGCTGAATGCCTGCCGGAACCTCGGCCTTCCCGAGCCGGCCTCGATCGATTTTCGCAACGATCCGCCAGTTCGAGGCACTCGTCCGCTCCGCGCCTTTCCCTCGTTCACCACCGGGCCGGGCCAGCTGCGGAAGCGCCTGGTTCACATCGACCTCACCTTCAGCGAGGCGGTTCGAGGGCCGGTACTGTTGGGCGCCGGCCGGTTCCTCGGTTACGGCCTGTTCTGGCCTCACCCGAGGCCAGGGCAGTGAGCACCCCGCCGGAGCCGGCGCTGGGCGCGCTCGCGACGTCCGATTTTGCGGCCTACTTCTCCGCGCTGTGGTCGAAGCCGGACGCGCCCGCCG
Source organism: Micropruina sp. (assembly GCA_044225075.1). Lineage (GTDB taxonomy): Bacteria > Actinomycetota > Actinomycetes > Propionibacteriales > Propionibacteriaceae > Micropruina. Next base: position 14,006 of record JBGAJF010000007.1, read on the forward strand.
TCGAGCCCTTCTCCTGGCAGTCCGAACTGGTGGCTGCCGCGCACGGTCAGCGGTGCTGGCCGGAACTGATCGATCTGCCCACCGGCACTGGCAAGACCAGCGCGATCGACATCGCCGTGTTCCTATTGGCGCTTGGCGCCGAAGAGCCGCCTGACAAGCAGTGGCATCCGCGGCGGATCGCGGCCGTGGTCGACCGCCGGGTGATCGTGGACCAGGCCGCTGACCGGGCGCGAGCCATCGCCACGAAACTTGCCACGGCTGAGGACGGCATCCTTCGTGTTGTCGCCGACCGATTGCGATCGCTGGCGGTCCAACCAGACGGATCGGTACCGGACGTCCCTTTGCGGCACGCCGTGCTGCGGGGCGGCATCATCCGGGATGAGAGTTGGGCGCAGCGACCCGACATTCCCGCGGTGCTCGCCTCCACGGTCGATCAGGTCGGTTCCCGGTTGCTGTTTAGGGGATACGGGGTCTCTCGCGGCATGCGTCCGATTCATGCGGGGCTCCTCAGCCAGGACGTCCTCTATCTCCTCGACGAGGTCCATCTGGCTCGCCCCTATGCCGACACCCTGCAAGCGGTGCATCGCTACCGCACCGTGGGTTCACAGGTCGCGGGCCTGCCCGACCGCTGGCAACTCGTCCGGCTCAGCGCCACGGTGGACGCGCAGGGCAACAGGGCCTTTCCCGGTGCCGAACTGGACACCGGTGGTCATCCCGTGTTGGAGCGGCGACTGGACGCGTCCAAGCCGGCCATCGTGGAGTTGGTCAAGACATCCACCGACGTGACCAAGGCACAGCAGAAGCTGGCTATCGTCTGCGGTGAGCGAGCCGAGTCCCTGGTCAAGCAGGGCGCCCGCGCAGTGGCGATCATCCTGAACCGGGTGGCAACCGCCGTCCATGCCTATGCGGCGCTGGATGCGCGGCTCTCCAAGGGTCTGGATTGCGACGTGCGGCTTCTCACCGGACGAATGCGTCCGGTTGACCGCGAGCGGGTGCTCGCGGAAGTCCGGCCGCGGGTCGAGATGGGCCGCCAGCGCCAGAGCACCGACCGTCCGCTGATCCTGGTCTCGACCCAGAGCATCGAGGCCGGAGCGGACTTCGACCTGGACGCGATCGTCACCGAATGCGCGAGCTTTGACGCACTGCGTCAGCGATTCGGCCGTGTCGACCGCGACGGGCAACTGGCACACTCCGGACGGCTATACAGGTCGGTGATCATCGCATTGCAGCGGGATATTGCAGCGACCGATCCGGACCCCGTATATGGCGATGCCTTGCGGGAGACCTGGTCGTGGCTGTCCGGACTATCAGAGGTTGACTTCGGGCTGCGTCGCCTGACGATGCCCTCGCCGGGCCGACAACTTCGGATGCTACCGCCGGTGCATCATGCGCCGCACCTACTGCCGAGTCACCTGGATCGATGGGTCCGCACCTCCGAATACGGGATGGCGGCCGACCCAGAGGTAGCGCAGTGGTTGCATGGGATCGCGGCTTCGGACGCGCTGAGCGACGTCTCAGTGATCTGGCGCGAAGACCTGGACGAGGCGTTGCTGCGCCAGGTTGCGGAGGGGCGGCGCGGAGCCGCGCCCGATGAGCAACTCGGCAACCGGGTGGCGGCACGTGTGGGTGCCTGTCCGCCGACCGCTGCCGAGGCCCTGCCGGTGCCGGTGGTTAGCGTTCGGCGCTGGCTGCGCGGCATCACCGACGATCTGGTGCTCGCGGACGCCTGGGCTGGCTCTCCGGTCGACGATGCCCGGCCGTCCGACCTTGATCGCGTCGTAGTTCGATGGCGAGACGAGAAGGCCGAGATCATTGAGATTCACCGGATCGAGCCCGGTGACACCATTCTCTTGCCCGCGACCCTGGGCGGACTGTCCGCAGGGAACTGGAACCCGGCAGCAACGGCGAACGTCGAAGACGTTGCCACCGAAGCCGCCGGAACGCGGCGGACGGTGATCCTGCTGTCCCGGGCACTCGACCATCGGGTGCGTGCCAAATCGGCGGAGAATCGGACGTCGGCTGCCGAGGAAAACAAGGAACGTGAACTGCGTCCGTTCCCCGATCCGGGAACGCTCGAGGAACTCAGGATGGAGGAGAAGCGCGCGGTCGTCGAGGCATATGTCATTGATCTGCTGGATCGGACTGAAGGTTCCGAGCGGGAGGCGCTGGGACGGCTCCTGGGTGCGCCTAGATGGTTCCTGCAGTCGTTCGTCGAGCAATGGGTAGCCGGTGAGCCGCGCTCGTCTTACGTGCTCACTGCACGGGTCGCGGGTGTTGCTGGGATGCGGGATGGCGCGTCTACTGAAGATGACGGGCGAGACAGCCCTTCATTTCCTGAAGCAGGACAGGGACGAGTGCTGCTCACGGAGCATCTCGACGGGGTGCGGCGATGGGCCGAGTGTCTTGGCCGAAACCTGGGTTTCCCGGGCTCGGTCGTCGCCAGTCTTGGTCAAGCGGGACAGGCGCATGATCTGGGCAAGCTCGACCCGCGATTCCAACTCTGGATGCACGGTGGTGATGAGATCTCCTACCAGACGGCCGGGGTGCCGCTGGCCAAGTCGTTGGAGATCAACGCGCGCTGGGAGAGAGACCGGGCGCGTCAGCGCAGTGGATACCCACTCGGCCAACGCCATGAGTTGCTGAGTCTGCAATTGCTTCCCCAGGACGGGCTCGCTGACGCCGAACTCGTCCGGCACCTGGTGGCGAGCCACCACGGCGGTGGACGCTACCGATTTGGGCCGCAGAGCGAACTCTTGGAGATCACAGTTGCCTTCACTGCAGGGGAGTTGTCGGTCGCGGGAAGCACTGTGCACGGCTTGGACAGCCTCGATTCGGGAGCCTCAGATCGGTTCTGGAGGATGGCGCGCTGCTGGGGGTGGTTCGGCCTGGCCTGGTTGGAGGCAGTGCTCAGGCTCGCCGACCATGAGGACAGTAGGACGCCGGAGACGGCGGCGCGAGCACGGAGGCTGTGATGACCGAGATCGAGCTTGTCGCGTTGCGGGGACGGAATCCACTCGGTCTGTTCGCCGCCCTCGGAGTCCTGGACGTGGTCGCGCATGCCCTCCCGGAACGCAGCGTCACGCTTCGATGGACGGGAGGACTCGAACCCCATGCGGTGCTGGGTGGAGCGGACTCCATCGAGCAGATCATCGAGTTCTGCGACCACGACCGGGCGCGCTGGGCCACATCGCCCGTGCTTACCTGGGGACCGGACGGAAAACCTCTGGATGATCTCAAGCCTTCGCTGCCGGACCTGCGGCGATGGATCGAAGTGGTTGTCGCCACCTACTGGGCGAGCGGGGACGATCGCGACATTGCCCTGCTCGCGGGCCTGGTGGCCGAGGGCGCCGCTGCGGGAAAGGGTGACGCGAAGCCGACCCACTTCCACTTCACTGCAGGTCAGCAGAAGTTCCTGCTGATGGTCCGCCAGCTACAGCGGGAGGTGACCGCCGACCATTTCGAGGAGGCTCTGACCGGGCCATGGCGGTACACCTCGACCCTTCCTGTCCTCGGATGGGACGCCCGGGGTGAGCGGACCTGGGCGCTGCGAGGATTCAATCCGTCCGGGGACAAGAAGCGTGGTGTACCCGGGGCGGACTGGCTCGCCTTCCTCGGGCTTCGCTACTTCCCGGTTGCGCTCCACACCGACCGACGCGGCGTCGTTCAGTTGGCCACCACGGGCTGCGAACTCGGCTGGAGGACCGGGAGTTTCACCTGGCCACTATGGGGAGTGCCGCTGATGACTGATGTGGTGGCTGCATTGCTCGCCGACACCAGGATCCTGCTGATGGCGCCGCTTAGCCGTCGTCGTCTGGGCGTGACCGACGTTTTGAGAGCCAGCATCAGGCGAAGCGAGCAGGGCGGCTACGGTAGCTTCGGGCCGCCCAGCGTGGCCGTCATCGCCGCACGCCGATCAGTTCGGAACGCAAGGCGCTGATCAGGTGATCTGATGGACGAACCACTCGAACCCGATCCGCTCCCGGACCTGCTTCCGGCGAGGATGCTGAACGAGTTTGTCTACTGTCCGCGGCTGTTCTATCTCGAATGGGTTGACCACCGGTGGGCCGACAACGCAGATACGGCGCAGGGTCGGTTCGTGCATCGCGGGGTAGATCGGGACGGTCGGCCGATGCCGCCACCCGAGGCCGTCGAAGAGATGCAACGAGCGCGCTCGGTGCAACTCGAAGATCATCGGCTAGGTGTGGTCGCCGTGATCGACCGGGTCGACCACAGCGATGGCACGGTGTCCCCAGTCGACTTCAAGAAGGGATCGCCGGATCCCGACGGACGCGCCTGGCCGGCCGATGAGATGCAGGTCTTCGTCCAGGCGGCCGTCCTCCGCGAATCCGGGTATCTCGTCCGCGAAGCCGTCATCTACTACGTCGCGACCAACCAGCGGGTTGTTGTCCCGGTTCCCGAAGACGTGGAGGACCGTGTCCTGGACACTGCGCTGGCGGCTCGCCAAATCGCGGCACAGCCGCTTCCGCCTCTGCCATTAGTGGATTCGCCGAAATGCCCCCGCTGTTCTCTGGTGACTTTGTGTCTGCCTGACGAAGTTAATCGCTCCCTGCAGCGCACCGACATGCCGCCGCGGCGGATCGTGCCCCGCGACCCCGACCATCGGCCGGTCTATGTCACGGAACAGGGCGCCTACGTGGGGGTGAGAGGCGGACGCTTGGTGGTTCGGTTCAAACAGACCGAGATCGCCAGTGTCCGCCTGATTGATGTCGCGCAACTCTGTGTGTACGGTCACGTCCAGGTGTCAACCGAGGCGCTCACCCGACTGTGGGGGCAGGGATCACCAGTTCTCTGGTTCAGTTATGGCGGGTGGCTTAATGGGTGGGCGCAAGGCGAGCCGCACCGCTACGTCGAGCTGCGTCGCCGGCAGATCATCGTGCATGGCCAGGGTGGTCTAGGGATTGCTGGAGCGATGCTTGCGGGAAAGATCCGCAACTCGCGAACGTTGCTTCGCCGCAACAGCCGCCGGGAGGTTCCCGACTCCGCGTGGGAAACACTGAAGTCGATGGAACGTCAAGTCATGACGGCCGCCACGGTCAGCTCGATGATGGGTTACGAAGGGACCGCCGCGCGGACCTACTTCGGCCAGTTCACCTCGATGCTGAGCGATCGCGAGTCAGACATCGCATTGAGCTTCTCCGAGGGTGGACGCAATCGACGTCCACCCCGCGACCCGGTGAACTGCCTTCTGAGCTTCGTGTACGGACTGTTGCTCAAGGACCTTGTCGCGGTCTGCCTCGGGGGTAGGGCTAGATCCGTTCATCGGAGTACTGCACGCACCTCGCTTCGGACGACCATCGTTGGCTCTCGATCTCGCCGAGGAGTTCCGGCCACTGATCGCCGACTCAGTTGTGCTGCAAGTGCTCAACAACGGCGAAATCAAAGCCGGTGACTTCGTCGCCCGGTCTCGAGGCATAATGCTCACGCAGGCAGGCCGCAAGGCTGTGATTGCCGCCTACGAGCGGCGCCTAGAGATGACCGTGCGCCACCCGCAGTTCGGCTACCAGGTCACCTATCGTCGCGTGATGGATGTGCAGGCGCGAATTCTGGCAGCAGTCATGATCGGCGAATTGCCTGTCTACCAGGCCATGACAACGAGGTAGACATGGCCAGACGTCGATACCTGATCGCCTACGACATCAGTGACCCGGTGAGGCTGCGTCGGGTTATCAAGGTCATGGAGTCCTACGGTGAGCGGCTACAGTACTCGGTGTTCTTGTGCGAACTCTCCGACGCCGAGCTCATCGACTGGCTCACCGACATCACGGCAGTGGTGAAGCTTGCCGCCGACTCCGTGGTCAGGATCGATCTCGGCGACACGAAATCCTCGGCGGGTATCCATGTCATCGGCACTAGGAGACGCCTCCCACAAGGCGGGGCTACCATAGTTTGAGGCACGGCACGCTCAGCGAGCGCTCGGTCAATGACCATCGCTCGCTCGAGCGCTCGCCCCCTGGTCAGACCGCCAATCGACACTTGACAGCTCAACAGAGGGATGTAATAACGTTGCCTCTCACATCAGCACTCGCAACGAGCCGCATCGCGCCTAGCCAGGGCGTCGAAAACGGAAGAGCTGTTGCACCCGTCAGAAATGACGGGCCTCATTGAAGCATCGAGACAACCGAGATCACCAACGGTCTCGACCCCCGTTGCACCCGTCAGAAATGACGGGCCTCATTGAAGCCCAGATAGATCTGGCCGGAGGCGTTGCGAGCGATCTGTTGCACCCGTCAGAAATGACGGGCCTCATTGAAGCAGCTTCCGCGCGGGTACTGGGGGATGCTGACCGGCCGGGTTGCACCCGTCAGAAATGACGGGCCTCATTGAAGCCTCCACCTCCGCATCATCAGCAGCCATCGCCAGCCACGTTGCACCCGTCAGAAATGACGGGCCTCATTGAAGCGTGGTAGAACGCGCGGGTCAGGCCGCGGTTGAGGAACCGTTGCACCCGTCAGAAATGACGGGCCTCATTGAAGCATGGCCACCCATTGCTCGGGGTGCTCGACCCCCGCGAGTTGCACCCGTCAGAAATGACGGGCCTCATTGAAGCGCCGGGGCGCATGACATGGCATTGTCGATCCACAGCGTTGCACCCGTCAGAAATGACGGGCCTCATTGAAGCTTTGCCACTGACGGGTAGGTGACCGGGTCCACGCTGTGTTGCACCCGTCAGAAATGACGGGCCTCATTGAAGCATGTTGTTCCAGGCGACCTGCACCTTCGACTCGGTCGTCGCGTTGCACCCGTCAGAAATGACGGGCCTCATTGAAGCGTCACACTGATGCCGGAAAGAGAGCGGGTCTTGCGGCGTTGCACCCGTCAGAAATGACGGCCTCATTGAAGCCCTGACCTGCCGCAGGCTGTGCAGTGGGCCAACTGGTTGCACCCGTCAGAAATGACGGGCCTCATTGAAGCGGAAGCTCCGCACACTGGCCGGCAAGCCGGCGGGGGAGGTTGCACCCGTCAGAAATGACGGGCCTCATTGAAGCTTGATCTATCTCTGAACTAACACTCAAACCAGTCACAGTTGCACCCGTCAGAAATGACGGGCCTCATTGAAGCTATTCGTTCCAGAGCCGCGAGTTGACGAACTCGACGCGTCGTTGCACCCGTCAGAAATGACGGGCCTCATTGAAGCAGGGCCAGCTGATTCGCGGTGTCGGCTACTGGCAATACGGTTGCACCCGTCAGAAATGACGGGCCTCATTGAAGCCGCCGAAATTCGACCACGTTCCCGAGTGGGACGACCTTGTTGCACCCGTCAGAAATGACGGGCCTCATTGAAGCCTATGCCCACCAGCGCCACGAACCTCACGCGCCGACGTTGCACCCGTCAGAAATGACGGGCCTCATTGAAGCACCAGGACGACGTCACGCTTGAAGGCGGCGAGCCCCGTTGCGCCCGTCAGAAATGACGGGCCTCATTGAAGCCTAGTGCGCTGACCCACAGTTGCGGGAACCGCGGGTGGTTGCACCCGTCAGAAATGACGGGCCTCATTGAAGCTTGTAAAGGTTGACCTTGACGTAGGTCAGCACTTCGGTTGCACCCGTCAAAAATGACGGACCTCATTGAAGCGATATCGGCGCGAACGTCGCCATTCTCGCCGCTGTCGGTTGCACCCGTCAGAAATGACGGGCGTCATTGAAGCCAGTGTTGTGGATGCGAATATTCCGCGCGAATATTTCGTTGTACCCGTCAGAAATGACGGGCCTCATTGAAGCCGGAGCATCGTGACGACGCCGAGTTGGCTGGTCGTGGGTTGCACCCGTCAGAAATGACGGGCCTCATTGAAGCATCTTGATCTCGCGCTCAGCGCCGAGGATCCGCATCAGGTTGCACCCGTCAGAAATGACGGGCCCATTGAAGCGAAATGTAACCTTCAGCAAGCAATTGGTCAGTCGCACGGAGTTGCACCCGTCAGAAATGACGGGCCTCATTGAAGCCAAATGCTTGGCGAGTAGCGCGAGTAGATGCTCAGCGGGTTGCACCTGTCAGAAATGACGGGCCTCATTGAAGCGCCTAGCCTCGCAGGTACTCCGGCGACGAGGTCACCAGTTGCACCCGTCAGAAATGACGGGCGTCATTGAAGCACCGTGGTGGTGCGGGCCACTGAAGAGCCGGTGACACGTTGCACCCCCCGTCAGAAATGACGGGCCTCCTTGAAGCGAGGTGTTCCGGTTCGTGTCACCGCGCAGATGCGTGTTGCACCCGTCCGAAATGACGGACTTCATTGAAGCAAGTGCGACCCGGCGTGTCCTGAGCATTCGGAGCACGTTGCACCCGTCAGAAATGACGAGCCTCATTGAAGCCCAGCCTTCAAGTGCCACAAATCCTGAACATCGTCCCGGCGGTGGCTTTCCACCAGAGGTAGAGGCTCAGCAACGCTTGATCGTTGGTGCCGGGTCGTGCGCTGGGATGGAAGTAGATCACCACACGGCGGGCGTCCAGCGCTGACCAGAGCGGGGTCCAGGTCGGGGTGGCCGAAGTGGACGTCGGCAACGTTCGACATGAGCACCGCCTCGTGCGGGTCGAGACGATCGATATCCGCGACGGGGGCCATCACGTCGCTCGGCGGCAGCGTGGCGAACCAACTGAACCGATCAGGATGAACCGCGACGATCCCGGCGACGCTGTCGTTCACCCCGGCGGGCTAGCCCGGCAGCATCGGGCACGCCTGGTACGCCGGCGCGCAGACGCCAGGCGACGACATCGAGAGCCACGAGCGCTCGATGTGCAGCCGTCCATGGTCCGCAGCGACCGCTCCGGCGTCCATCGGGGAAAGCGAGGGCCGGTGACCCTGTTGACTCTGGCTGAACGCATCGCCTCGAGATAGCAATCGGGACGGCATGGTGGTGCAGGGTCTCCCTCCGGAAGGTCACGCATTGCCGCCTCGCTCGTCGCTGTCCGGTAGCACCACCACCGTGCCGGGGAGCGGTTCCCCGCCGCATCGGCGAGACAACCGCTTCGCACACGACCCGATCAAGTCGATACAGCCTCAATGTCAGCCTGGTCTCCCTCTCGACAAGCAGTTTCACGCTCACTACCCTCGGCTTCCATGGCCCTTCCCCCGTGTGTTCCCGACTGGATGCGGCCGGAGGGGCTGCCGAGCCACCGGATGCCGTCAGCTCAGGCGCTGCACCGGCTGATCGCAGGCAACGGACGCCATCAGCACGAGCGGACCGGCCAGGGGGTAGCAAGAGGCGATGAGGCTCCTGCCGCCTTCCCGTTCGCGCTCATCGTCGGCTGCTTGGAGCCGGGCGCGGCATCTGAGGAGCTGTTCGCGGAGCGCCCGGGGGCGATCGAGTGCGCGCGGTCCGCGGGACCGAGCCTCGGGCAGGACACGATGGCCGCCATCGAGTACGCGGCGCTGGTGCAGAACGTCGGCGTCGTGCTAGTGCTCGGTCACCAAGGCTGCGGCGCCGTGAGCGCAGCCAAAGATGCTTACAAAGCCGGGGGTCTCCGGCTGCCCGGCGCACTGGGGGAATGGATCGAGTCAGCCGCTGCGGGAAGTGCCGCGCCGCCGGTCAAAGGGATGGCCGCCGATGCCGTCACCGGCCACGTCCGGGCGCTGCGGGCGCAGCTTCGCAAGGCCGATTCTCTGCTCAGCCTGACTCGCAGCGGTCAGCTCAAGATCGCGGGCGGCGTCCTGGACGACGACACGCGCGGCATCGCATTCTTGCCCGACGAACCGGACGAGGTGGTCGAGCCGGCGGCGATGCCGCGTCCGGATCCCACTCGGTACGGGAGCTGAGCGCGACCACCGCTGGTTGAACTTGTCAAACCGCTGCCAGCGAGCACACGTTCGGGTCTCGACAAGCTCGACCAGCGGTGGCCGCCTCCTACCACGGAGGGGGCTCGACGTAGCTCGCCAGCGGTGGCCGCTTAGCACCGCGGAGGGGTCTGGACAGGCTCGACCGGCGGAGTGGGGTCTTGAAAGATGAAGGGCCGTTCATGGGCGGGCCGACACCCGTTCACCCATTGATGGGTCCAGGGACGGTCGATGGAAACCTCACGTCCCTAGCTTGCTGAGCGGCGAGCGGATGCGCCCGCCGTCCTCGAAAGGAAGGCGCCTCATGGCCCTCAACACCTCCCGCCGGAACTCGCGACTCCGGCGGTTCCTGGCAGCAACCGCCGTCGCCGGTGCGTCCGCGGCCCTGCTCGCTCCGCTGGGCGTCACCTCCGCCCAGGCGGCCGGCCCGTACGCAAGCGACACCAAGCCCGATCTGGTTCCCGCGTTGAGCGGCTACAGCACGCTGTGGCAGACCTCCGGGGCGAACGATTTGCACGGCACCGTGAAGGACGGTCCGACGCTGCAGTGGAACGACCGGGTGACCAGCTGGATCAACCAGCACGCCACCAAATCCCAGCAGTTCCGCGCGCTGCAGAATGCCGCCTACCTCAACTCGGACGGCAGCGGCTACGACCAGTCGAACTCGATCGCCGACGGCCTCGGCCAGAAGCTCGGCCGCATCTACGCCCAGGGCCGGATCGATGGCGCCCTGCCCAAGGTCGCCGCACTGATCAACAGCTCGACCGGCACCGCCGGCGGGTATGTGAGCACGGCCAACGCCAAGGCCGCCTTCAGCTACCCGCGCCCGTTCCTCAACGTGGACCCGAACGCGCCGAAGGTTGACGGCGACACGGACGCCTGCGCCCCCAGCAAGGTGAACGGCTCGTCGCTGGCGCCCATCCGCAAGGGCAAGAGTTGGACCGACTCGAAGGGCAATCTGAAGATCACCCGGGTGCCCGCGACCGTCGACACCACCCACACGTTCGCCACCATCGACGTCACCCTCGACCCGATCTACGGTGAGGCCGGGTTGTGCACGGGCGGTTCCTACCCGAGCGGGCACACCACGAGCGCCTACGAGGCCGGCATCACCCTCGCCACCTTGCTGCCAGAGCTGGCTCCGCAGATCCTGGCCCGGGCGTCCGAGGCCGGCAACAACCGGATCGTGCTCGGCGTCCATTACGCGCTCGACATCGTCGGTGGCCGGATCTCCGGCCAGCTGGCGCTGGCCTCCCGCTGGTCTGATGCGAAGTTCCGCAAGGAGGTGCTGGAGCCCGCTCGCAAGGAGCTGGTCAGCTACCTGCAGACCAAGTGCGGCGCCAGCCTCGCTACCTGCATCGCCAAGGACAAGTCCTACGTGAACAACCCCTACGGCGGCGCGAAGATCCCCGGTGGCACTGCGCAGAAGGTGACCGACCGCAAGTCGGCGCTGAAGGTGTACACCGAGCGGCTCGGCTACGGCTTCGCCGCGGTATCGTCGACCCGGCTGTCGCCGTCGGTTCCGAAGGGTGCTGAGGCGTTGCTCCGGACCACCTTCCCGACGCTGAACAACAAGCAGCGCCGGCAGGTGCTGGCCCAGACCGAGATCAAGTCGGGCCATCCGCTGGACACCACGATCAGCAGCCGGATCGGCACCGCACCCGGTTCATGGCAGCGACTCAACCTGGCCGCGGCCATGTCGGCGACCGTCAAGGTCCGCGCCGATGGCAGCGTCAAGGTGCTCAGCGTGGGCGGCCCGGCGAAGGTCAAGCTCCCCCGGAAGTGATCCTGTAGAGGGCCCGGTGTTCGAGAGAACGCCGGGCCCTTTGGTGCGTCTTGACCCCTCGTACCGGCCCCAAACCTCCTACCGGCTCACGGAGTTGTGGGTTCGCGGAGAAATGAGCGTTATCAGGCCACAGCGGAGTCTCGGTGGCTCATGGCGCCGCGAAACGTGCGTTATCGCGGAGCTCCTTGGTAGCCATAACGCTCATCTCTGAGCGGCGGGCTCCAGGCTCGGCAACGGCCCGTCTCATAACGCTCAGATCTCCGCATGAACAGCGGTCGATCCGATGGTCGACGCCGGATTGAGCCGAGTTGAGAACAAGAATGATTGTCATTAAGATCCTCCGCGATAGAGGAGGTTCCCATGAGGCATGCCGTCCACGTCCGGCGCCTGAGCGTGCACACCGCCGCCGGCGCGCGGTTGGTCAGTGACATCTCGTTCACGCTCGACGAGGCCGAACGGGTGGCGCTGGTCGGCGCGTCCGGCTCGGGCAAGTCGCTCACCGCGGCCGCGGTGCTGGGCACGCTGCCGGTGACGCTGAACGCGTCCGGTGCGATCAGCGTCTGCGGGTGCGACGTACGTCCCGGACGGCTGCCACGCTCCCGCACGGGAGTGGCCGCAGTCCATCAGGATCCGAGCACGGCGCTGAACCCGCTGCTCCGGGTCGGCGATCAGCTCGGCCTGGTGTTACGCGCTCACGGCACCAGGGCCGCGGTCGCCTCGTCGGTGGCTACCTCGCTGTTGCAGGACGTGGGGTTCGAGGATCCGGACAAGCTGCTGTGGCGCTACCCGGCGGAACTCTCCGGTGGGCAACGGCAGCGGGTCTGTCTCGCGATCGCACTGGCCTGCCGGCCCAAGCTGCTGGTCGCCGACGAGCCCACCACCGCCCTCGACGTGGACACCCAGGAGCAGGTGCTGGACGCCATCGAGCGCGTCCGGCAGCGGCACGGCACCGCGCTGATGCTGATCACCCACGACCGCCGGGTCGCCGCCACCCGCACCGATCGTTCGATACGGATGGCGCAGGGTGAACTGATCGACGAGGCCACGGGCGCCGAAGGATGAACGAACTGGTCGCCGAAGATCTGCATTTCACCTTTCCGCCCAGGCCGGGATCGCCGTCCGGGCATCGGGTGCTCGACGGGATCAGCCTGCGCGTCCGCAGCGGGGAGCGGATCGGGCTGGTCGGACGCTCCGGCTGCGGCAAGTCCACCCTGCTGCGGATCCTCCTCGGGCTGGCGGCTCCGGACGCCGGCGCCGTCCGGTTCAACGGCACCGCGATCCGGCCCGGGTCGTTGCGTTCGCTGCGCGACTACCGCCGGCACGTCCAGCTGATTCCGCAGGATCCAGCCGCCTCGCTGATTCCGCGGCTCACTGCCGAGCGCAATGTGCTGGTGCCGCTGATCCGGCTGCAGGCCCCCGAGCCGCGTCTTGAGATCGCCCGGTGGGCACTGGAGCGGGTCGGCCTCGACGAGCGGTTCTGGCGCCGCCGACCGCACGAACTCTCCGGTGGCCAGGCACAACGCGTGGCTGTCGCTCGCGCCTTGGCGCTGCGGCCCGCGGTGCTGCTCGCCGACGAACCGGTCAGCGGACTCGACCACGAACTGCGCGACCAGGTGCTCGACCTGCTGCACGAACTCAGCCTGGATGGCGACGCCCTCGGATCCCGAGGCGAGCCCGGGATGACGGCGGGCGCATCCGGCCCGTCCAAAGGGCTCGGTGTCCTGTTCGTCTCCCATGATCCGGAAGCGGTCGCCCGGCTCTGCGACCGCACCCTGCTTCTTGCCGACGGACGGCTCACCGAGCCGTCCGCCCTTGCCATCCACTGAAAGGACGTCATGACCGACCTCACGCCCGCTGCCGCCCGGATCTCCGGACGGCGCCCGCTGAACCGACTGCTCACCGGCGCGGCGGGCCTGGCCTGCCTCACCCTGTTGGGCGGCTGCTTCAACGCGGCGCCCGCGCAACAGGCCAGCCAGGGGACTGGCCAGCGGATCGCGCTCGCCATGCTGCAGCCGCCGCGTTCCGGCCTGACTCCGCTCAGCGACGACGCCTTCAAACTCTCCCGCTGGGCGACCGCCGAAACCCTGATCATGCTGGACGCCAACGGCGAAGCCCAGCCCGGGTTGGCCACCGAATGGAAGCAGACTTCACCGACCACCTGGGTGTTCACCATTCGCCAGGGTGTGAAATTCCACGACGGCACCGACCTGACTCCCGAGCGGGTCGAGGCCTCGCTCGTCGCGGCCACCAAGGCCAGCCCCAAGCCGCGCATCCTGGACGGGGTCACGCTGAAGATCAGCCACGACGCGACCACGGTGACCATCACCACCGCCGAACCCGACCCGCTGGTGCCGCAACGACTCTCCAGCCCGCAGTTGGTGATCCTGGCCACCAAGGCCTACAGCGGCAAAGCGGTGTCGCCGATCGGCACCGGCACCGGACCGTTCGAACTGACCGCGGTCAACGGCACCAGCGGCGCCACCCTGCAGCGATTCACCGGCTATTGGGGTGACCAGGCGCTGGCCTCGGGCATCGACGTCAACTTCGTCCCGGACGGCGCCGCCCGCGCCGCGGCGTTGCGCACCGGCACCGCCAAGGTCGTCGAGGCCGTGCCCGTCGGGCAGGCCGCCAGCGTCGATCAGAACCTGATCCACGAGGTGCCGATGCCGCGCACCAACACCCTGTACCTGAACACCAAGAAGGGTCCGTTCGCCGACCCGGCGGTGCGCGCCGCGGCTCGTGCCGCCATCGACCGGGCCCGCCTGGTCGACACTGTCTACGAGGGCCGGGCCGACATCGCCGAGGGTTTGCTCGGCCCTGCACTGCCCTGGATGGCCGCCGAGCGAACCGAGGCCTACAAGGGCCTTCGCGACGGTCACCGGGCCGAACCGGCCAAGGTCGACAAGGTGAAGATCACCCTGGGCACCTTCACCGACCGGGCCGAGCTGCCCGAGGTCGCAGTGCTGCTCGAGCAGCAGCTGGAGGCTGCCGGCTTCGAGGTGACCCAGGACGTCCGCGAATACCAGTACATCGAGGCAGACGCCCTGGACGGCGACTTCGACGCGTTCATCCTGTCCCGCGCGACCGTGCTCGATTCGGGCGACCCGGTCGCCTACATGTATTCCGACTTCGCCTGCGAGGGCTCGTTCAACATTTCCCAGTTCTGCGACAAGGAGGTGGACGCCGCGCTGAAAGCAGCCGCCCAGTCCCCGGCCGGTGAACAGCGCCGAGCCGCGATCGCCAAGGCCGAAGCGCTGATCCTCGGCAACGACGCGGCGGTGCCGATGCTGCACGAGCGAGTGATCCAGGGTGAGGCCGCCGGCGTGACCGGGGTGGAGCGCGACCCGCGCGAGCGTGCCCTGCTCACCGCCAAGTCCACCGTCGGCTCGTGACCTCGGTCACGACTTCCTCCCGTCCCCGGGTCGCCCCTCCGGCGGCCCGGGCGCTGGGTTTGTGGATGGCGGGATCGGGGTCGGTCACCCTCTCGCGGGTGCTTGCCATCCTCGCGCTGGTGGTGTTCCTCGGCCTGCTGCCCTGGCTGTCCGGCAACGGTGCCGAGTACACGATTCTGCGCGCCCGCTACGCCGACCTCGAGGCGACCCCGGAGAACCTGGCGATGGTGCGCACCGAACTCGGACTCGACCGCGGTCCGCTGGTGATCTTCGCCGACTGGCTGGGCGGCTTGCTGCGTGGCGACGCCGGCAATTCCTGGATCACCGGGACACCAGTGCTGCCCGGCGTGCTGTCGGCGCTCGGGGTCTCGCTCACCCTGATGCTGTTCGCGCTCTGCGTGGCGATCGTGATCGCGTCGCTGATCAGCCTGCCGGCGCTGTTGGCGGGTGTCCGCGGGGTGCCGCGGCGTGACGCGGGTGCGGTGGCAGCCATGCTGACCGCGCTGCCCGAGTTCGTGCTCGCCGCCCTGCTACTGCTGGTCGGTGCGGTCTGGCTGGGCTGGTTCCCGCCCTACGGCTGGAACGGTCCGCTCTATGCGGTGCTGCCCGCGCTGGCGTTGGGCATGCCGGCCGGCGGTCTGGTCGGACGGCTCGTCTCGGACGCCATCGCCGACGCGTCCGCGGAACGCTGGGTCACCACCTGGACGCTGGCGGGCTTGAGCAAGGCGCGGGTGGCCGGCGGCATCGTCCGGCGGGCGCTGCCGTCGGTGCTCGGCCAGGTCGGGCTGGTGCTGGTCGGGCTGACCGGCGGAGCGGTCGCCGTCGAAGAAGTGTTCGCCATTCCAGGTCTGGGCCGGGCGACCTTGGGCGCGGCCAGTTCGCAGGACCTGCCGGCCCTGCAGGCGGGCGTGCTGGCCCTGGTGCTGGTCGCGGTGACGGCCGGCATCGCGGTCGAGATCGTCCGGCGGCTGCTGCTCGGCGGGTCGCTGCGCGCCGGTGCCATGGGTGTCGCTGCAGCCCCGACGGCGACGTCGCGGGCCGTCCGGTGGATCCCGATCGTGGGCGCCTCCCTGGTGCTGCTGGTGGTCGCGCTCGGACTGCCGCGCGACCCGTACACCTCCGACTACCACCGCCTGCAGGCACCGTCGCTCTCGCCCTGGCTGCCGTTCGGTGCGGACGCCAGCGGACGCGACCTGCTGGCCCGGGTGGCGCACGGCGCGCTCACCACGGTCGGCACTGCGGTCGCGGTGACGCTGCTCTGCTTTGCGCTGGGTCTGGCGATCGGCATGGTGCCGCGGCTGTCGATCGGACCGATCGAGGTGACCAACGCCGCGCCCCCGGTGATCGCCGGCCTGCTGGTGGCCGCGGTGTGGGGGCCGTCGGTGTTCGGTGCGGCGATCGCGGTCGCCGCGGTGAGTTGGGCGCCGCTGGCCGCGCACACCTCGGCGCTGCTGCAGGAGGAACGGGCCAAACCGTATGTAGCGCTGCTGCCGGTGCTCGGCGTCGGACGCAGCCGCATGCTGTGGCAGTACCTGCTGCCCGCGGTCTCCGGACCGGTGTTCCGGCACGCCATGCTTCGGCTTCCCGGCATCGCGCTGGCGCTGGCGTCCCTGGGCTTCCTCGGGCTCGGGCCCCGGCAGCCCACCCCGGAATGGGGCCTGGTAGTGAGCGAGGGCATCGGCTACCTGGAGCGCGCGCCGTGGGCGGTGCTGGCGCCGACAGCGGCCCTGGTGGTGACGGCGATCATCGCCGTCGGTTTGGCGGCCGACCGGGACTGAATCGCTGCCGCGCCGACCCGTTGGTTGAGCTTGTCGAGACCCTTGACGGCGTAGTTCCAGCTGGCCGATCGGACGCCACGGTCAGACAAGCACTCCACCTGAGTGGCCGGGCGATTCGACGGCATCAACCGCTGCTGACCGGCCCCTCAGATCCGCCGGCGAGCCGACGCACCGTCCCAATGGTGTCGGCCTCGCCGGCGGTCTTGTCGTCGCGGTAACGCAGCACCCGGGCGAACCGCAGCGCCAGCCCGCCCGGGTAGCGGGTGGAACGCTGCAGGCCGTCGAAGGCGATCTCGACCACCTGCTCGGGGCGCAGGTACACCGTCCAGTCGTCGCGGTGCTCTTCCAGGGCGAGGAAGCGCTCCGTCTGCCAAGCCAGCATGGCGTCGGTCATCCCCTTGAACGTCTTGCCCAGCATCACGAAACCGCCGCCGGCCGGATCGCGGGCACCGAGGTGAATGTTCGACAGCCAGCCGCGACGGCGTCCGGACCCCCATTCGACCGCCAGCACAACCAGATCGAGGGTGTGCACCGGCTTCACCTTCACCCAGGACGAGCCGCGGCGTCCGGCCTCGTAGGGAGCATCGAGAGCCTTGAGCACCACGCCCTCATGGCCGGAGGCGAGCACCGCGGTGGTGAACTGCTCGGCGACAGCCGGGTCGTCGGTGACGACGCGGCCCACCAGGGCGGTCTTCGGCACAAGTTCGGCCAACCGGGCCACCCGCTCGCGGCCGGGAAGGTCGAGCAACTCCTCGTCGTCGAGTGCCAACAGATCGAAGAAGAATGGTGTCATCGGTGTCCGGCCGCGGACTGTCGCCGCGTCGTCGCTCATCGACCGGGCCGCGGTCTCCTGGAACGGACGCGGTCGCCCGTCGACATCCAGCGCGAGGGCCTCGCCGTCCAGGATCAGCCGACGCGCGGGTAGCGCGGCCACCGCCTCCACCACGTCGGGCAACCGGTCGGTGACATCGTCCAGGCTGCGGGTGAAGACCCGGATGTCGTCGCCGTCGCGGTGCACCTGGATGCGGATGCCGTCCAGCTTGGCCTCGACGGCCACCTCACCGCCCAAGCCGGTCATCGCCTCGGCCACCGACTTGGCGCTGGCCGCCAGCATCGGACGGACCGGACGACCCACCGTCAGCCCGATCGCGGCGACGGCGTCCGCGCCGCCGGTAAGCGCGGCGACCGCAACGGGCGGCGTGGCGCCGGCCAGCATCACCGCACGCCGGACCACGGTCGCCGGCAGCTCGGACGCCTTCACCAGCGCGTCGACCATCACGCCGTCCAGCGCACCCTGCCGGGTCTCGCCGGTGATCAGGCCGGCCAGCCAGCGCTGCTCATCGGCGGTCGCCCGGCCCATCAGCTCGTCGAGCCGAGCCTTCCGGGCCAGCTGCGAACCGGGTCCGGACAGCCCGGCGAGTTCGGCGAAGAGGGCGTCCACTTCGGTCACGGTCAGGGACGGCACGGTCGCCGCCGCAACGGTGGCGCGAGCCGAGCGCCAACCCACGCCGGTGCGTCGCTGCCGCAGCGATCCGGACAGATAGCTGGTGACGATCTCGATCTCGTCGGGCGCTGCACGGCGCAGGGTCTCGGCCAGTGCGGCGACCTTGGCGAGTCTCGAGCGGGTGCCGGCCACCTGCGCGGAGGTGGCGACGAGTTCGGCCAACAGCATGCCGACCATTGTGCAGCCAGCTACTGGCGAATCTTGTCGGTAGGCCGGGCTACGCTCGCCTGCGAGCAAGGAGGACCATGACGATCAGTACGGACGCCGCCGCGCGGCGGCGGGAATGGCGTCCCTGCTGGCCCTGCCCGGTGGGCGAGATCTGGGCACATTGGCGCAAGGGCACCGGCGACCCCACGTACCGGCTCGAGGCCGGACGCCACTGGCGCGGCATCCGCACCCCGATCGGTCCGGCGACACTCGCCGTCCGGCCGTTGAACGGTGCCGGCGTGATCGAAGCCCAGGCCTGGGGCGACGGTGCGGACTGGGCGCTGGAGCAGCTGCCGTCCATGCTCGGCGGCGACGACGATCCGGCAGGCTTCCAGCCGCGGCACCCCGAACTCGCGCGGGCGCTGCGCGAGCATCCGCACTGGCGGCTCGGACGCGGCGGGCTGGTCTGGCAGGCACTGCTGCCGGCGATCATCGAGCAGAAGGTCACCGGGCAGGAGGCGTTCGGGGGATTCCGGCGGCTCGTCCACTTCTTCGGCGAGCGAGCCCCGGGACCGGGCGCCGACATGCGGCTATGGGTGCCGCCCGGGCCAGAGGCGGTGCGCCGCATTCCTTCCTGGGAGTGGCTCAAGCTGCATGTCGATCCGGCCCGCTCCCGCACCCTGGTGCACTGCGCCCAGCGCGCCGACGCACTGGAGCGCACCCTCGACGTCTCCTCCGACGAGGCCGATCGGCGGCTGCGGTCGGTCCCCGGCATCGGTATCTGGACGTCGGCCGAGGTCCGCTTCCGGGCCCATGGCGACGCCGACGCGGTGAGCTTCGGCGATTACCACATCCCTAACGAGATCGGTCACGCGCTGCTGGGCCACGACCTCGACGACGCCGCACTGGCCGAGTTGCTCGAGCCCTACCGGCCGTATCGCCACCGGGTGCAGGCACTGCTGGGCATGCGGCGTTGGCGAGAGCGCCACGGTCCGCGGCTGGCGCCCCGCACCCATCTGCCGACCGCGCCGCGACGGCGTCCTGTACCTCGCGGGTGAGAGTTCTTTGAAGTGTCAGAGGGAGCCCGTAGTGTGCCCGACATGGCCCTGACACCGCTGGATTTCCCCGCCGACGACTGGCACGCCTGGCTCGATGATCGGGCCACCGGTCAGCTCCGGGCGGCGCGTGAAAGCATCGCCGAGCTGGTCCGTGCCGAGCCGGGCAGCCTGCAGATCGTGCAGCTGTGGAACGAGGCGGCGATCGGTCTGCGCAACGCCGGTTCGGTGGCCGGACTGCTGTCATCGGTGCATCCGGAAGCGTCGGTGATGGAGCGCGCCGAGGAGATCGAGGTGGAGGTGCAGGGCTACTCGACCGATCTGCATCTCGACCCCGAGGTGTACCGCGCGCTCCGCTCGGTCGATCCTGCCAACCTCGACGACGACGGACGCCGCATGCTGGCGAAGTCGCTGCGTGACTTCCATCGCTCGGGCGTCGACCGTGACGTCGACGTCCGCGATCGCGTCCGCGAGTTGGAGGCGAGGATCACCGAACTCAGCCAGGCGTTCTCCCGCAATATTCGCGACGGACGGCTGGAGGCACGGGTGCCCGACGCGGCGCTGGCCGGCCTTCCTGCGGACTACGTCGAGGCGCATCCGGTCGATGCCGACGGCCTGGTCAGCATCTCCACCGACTATCCCGACGTACTGCCCTTCCTCACCTTCTCCACCGACGCCGACGCCAGGCGGCTCGTCGCGAGCACGTTCTTCAGCATCGCCTCACCGGTCAACGACCCAGTGCTGGCCGAGCTGCTGCAGGCGCGTCATGAACTGGCCACCCTGCTCGGCTACGCGAGCTGGCCGGACTACGACGCCGAGGTGAAGATGATCGGTTCGGGCGACGCCATCGCCGCGTTCATCGACACGGTGAGTGCGGCGTCCGGTCCGGCGGGCGAGCGCGAGATCGGCATCCTGGCCGCCCGTGCCGCCACGGACGGCGAGACCGAGATCGACGTCTCCAACTGGCGGTACTTCCACGAGTCGGTCAAGCGCGAGCACTACGGGGTGGATGCGCACGAGGTGCGCCGCTACTTCGACTTCGGCAAGGTCCACGACGGCTTGCTGCGGATCACCGGCGAACTGTTCGGCTTGCGGTTCACACCGGTGCCCGCCGAGCGGGCCCGACCCTGGCATCCGGACGTGACCAGCTATGACGTCAGTTTCGACGACGGACGCCAGGTCGGGCGGATCTACCTCGACCTGCATCCGCGCGAGCGCAAATACAACCACGCCGCCCAGTTCGACCTGGTGGCCGGCGTCCGCGACAGGCAGCTTCCCGAGGGCGTGCTGGTCTGCAACTTCCCGCGCGGCCTGATGGAGCACCGCGATGTGGTCACCCTGTTCCACGAGTTCGGTCACCTGATCCACCACCTGCTCGGCGGGGCCCAGAGCTGGGTGCGGTTCTCCGGTGTCGCCACCGAGTGGGACTTCGTCGAAGCGCCGAGCCAGCTGCTTGAGGAGTGGGCGTGGGACGCCGGCGTGCTGCAGCTGTTCGCCACCGATGCCGACGGCACTCCGATCCCCGCCGAGCTGGTGGCCCAGATGAAGGCCGCCGAGGAGTTCGGCAAGGGCTTCCTGGCGCGCACCCAGATGTTCTACGCGGCCTTGGCCTACCGGTTCCATCTGGAGCGGCCGGCCGAGCCGACCGCCCGAATGCTCGAGTTGTACCGCGAGTACAGTCTGGTGAAGCCGCTGCCCGACACCCACTTCTACAGCGGGTTCGGGCACCTGGCCGGCTACACCTCGGGCTACTACACCTACATGTGGAGCCTGGTGATCGCGAAAGACCTGTTCAGCGCGTTCGACCCGGACAACCTGCTGGCGCCGGGAGTGGCCGCGCACTATCGCGACGCCGTGCTGGCTGCCGGTGGCAGCAAGGACGCCGGTGAACTGGTCGCCGACTTCCTGGGGCGTCCCTACAACACGGAAGCATTCAAGGCCTGGCTGAACCGCTGAGCGGGACCCTCACCGGTCGAGCGTGCCGCCGGTCGAGGGTGTCGAGACCCCGTCCTTGGGCCGACGACCCATCGGCGTGAAGGCGCAGGCTCAGTTGTCCAGCACGGCGTCCCGCAGCACGCTCAGCGGCAAAGAGCCGAGGTTCAGTGCCCGGCTGTGGAAGTCCTTGAGCGAGAACGCGTCGCCGGCCTTCTCGGACGCTTCGGCACGCAGCTGCTCCCACAGCCGCTGCCCGATCTTGTACGAGGGCGCCTGACCCGGCCAACCCAGGTAGCGGTTCAGCTCGAAGCGCAGGAACTGCTCGTCCATGTTCACGTTCGCCCGCAGCAGCTCCCACGCCTTCTCCGCGTCCCAGGTGCCGCCGCCCCATTGCCGCGGCGCGGGCTTGCCCAGATGGACGCCGATGTCGACCACCACCCGGATGGCCCGCATCAGCTGACCGTCCAGTAGGCCCAGCTTGTCGCCCAGGTCGTCCATGTAGCCGAATTCCTCCATCAGCCGCTCGGCGTACAGCGCCCAGCCTTCGCCATGGCCCGAAACCCAGCACACCAGCCGGCGCCACATATTGAGTTCGGCGCGGTTGCAGACTGCCTGGCCTAGCTGCAGATGATGCCCGGGCACACCCTCGTGGTAGACGGTGGTCTTTTCGCGCCAGGTGTTGAACTGCTCGACGCCCGGCGGCACCGACCACCACATCCGGCCCGGGCGGGAGAAGTCGTCTGAGGGCGCGGTGTAGTAGATGCCGCCGTTCTGGGTCGGGGCGATCATGCACTCGATGCGCAGCACCTCGTCCGGAATGTCGAAGTGCACACCGTGGAGCTGCTGCACCGCCTCATCGGCCGTGGACTGCATCCATTCCCGCAGCGCGGCGGTGCCGGCCAGCTTGCGATCAGGATCGGCGTCCAGGACCCGGACGGCATCGTCGATGCCGGCACCAGCACCGGCGATTTCTTCGATCACCGCGCGCTGCTCGGCGGAGACCCGGCTCAGTTCCTCCAGACCCCATTCGTAGGTCTCGTCGAGGTCGACGGCGGCGCCGAGGAACTCGCGCGACCACAGCTCGTAGCGTTCGCGGCCCACCGCGTCGGCGACAGGGGCGTCCGGTTCGAGTTCGCGCAAGAACTGCGTCAGCGTGCCGTACGCCTCGGCGGCAGCGTCGCCGGCCCGCTCCAGTTCGGCGCCCAGCGCCGCCGATTGTCCGGAATCGCGGTGGAAAGTGGTGTAGAACGAGGTCGCCGGATCGGCGAGCTCGGCCGCCTGCTTGATGCCCTCACGGACCTGCAGGACCGCTGGCACCGAACCGCGCCGGGCACCCTCGCGCAGGCAGGCGAGGTAGCCGTCGACGGCGCGCGGCACACCGGCGAGTCGGGCGGCGATGTTCGACCAATGCTCCTCGGTCTCGGTCGGCATCACGTCGAAGATGTCGCGCAGGCTCTGCAGCGGTGAAGCGATGTTGTTCAGTTCCCGGAACTGCTCGCCGGCCTCATAGATCTCGTGGCTCAGGCCGAGGCGTTCCTTCATGGCGGCGACCGTCACCCGGTCGATGGCGTCGCGTGGCGTCGCGGCGTCCAGCTTGGTCAAGGCGTCGCGAACCAGCGCGTCGCGGGCCGCGAAGAAGTCGGGCCCGGTCTCGCTCATCCGATGGTCGTAGCCAACCAGGCCGATCTCTGTGGCGAAGACCGGATCGAGGTCGGCGGCGGCCAGCGTGTAGGCGTCGGCGAGGGCGTCCACCTCGCTCGGTTCACGGGTACTCATCGTCCGACCCTACTCCCGGACGCGCGGACGCTCACAGCCACCACGTCTAGACTGCTCCGCTTGATGACGAAAACCGCCTCGCGACCGCTGCGGCAAGACATCCAAGGCCTGCGATTCGTGGCCGTCTTGCTGGTCGTCGTGTACCACGTGTGGCTCGACCGGGTCTCGGGCGGCGTGGACATCTTTCTGGTCCTCTCGGCCTTCTTCCTCACCTCGTCGTTCACCCGCAAGCTGGACGACGGCCGCCCGCTCGCGCTGGCCGGCTACTGGACGCGGACCTTCGCCCGGATCGTGCCGCTGGCCACCTTGACCATCCTGGCCGTGGTGATCACCGCCCAGTGGCTGATGCCGATCGCGGTCTGGCCCGACATCCAGCAACAAGCGATCGCCAGTGCGGTGTACATGGAGAACTGGTGGCTGGCCGCCAACGACGTCAGTTACTACGGCGGTGCGCCGATTCCGCTGCAGCATTTCTGGTCGCTGTCCATCCAGGGCACGGTGTTCCTGGCCTGGCCGCTGATCTTCGCCCTCGTTGCGCTGGTCGTCCGCTGGCGTCCGAACCTCGCTGTGCGACCACTGCTGGCGGGGGTATTCGGCGCCGTCTTCGCTGCCTCGTTGACGTGGTCGGTGTGGATCACCGCCACCGACCAGACCTTTGCCTATTTCGACACCCGGGCCAGGCTGTGGGAGTTCGCCTTCGGCTCTTTGCTCGCACTGGTTGCCACCCGCGGCCGGCCGATGGGGACGCCTGGCTCACCATGGCGCAACGTGGCGGGCTGGCTGGGTTTGGCGACGATCCTTTCGGTCGGCGTTCTGGTGAACGTGCGCGACGCCTTCCCGGGCTGGATCGCACTGATTCCGCTGACCGCTGCGGCGACCATCGTGCTGGTCGGAGACGATCCCGCTCGGTGGAGTGTTGGACGGCTACTCGGCCACCGCTGGCTCGCCGGCCTCGGCAACGCCTCCTACGCCTTGTACCTGGTGCATTGGCCGATCCTGATCGCCTATGTGGTGACGCTGGACGCCGATCGTCCGAGCCTGTTCGCCGGCGGGGTGATCATCGCGAGCTCGCTGGCGCTGGCGATCGCCCTGCACCGATGGGTGGAGTTGCCGCTGCGCAAGCGGACCTCGCACTGGGGGCCATGGCGCGACGGTTTGCTGGTGGTGGTCGCGATCGCGTTGGTGGTCGGTACGGTCGTGGGCTGGCGACAGCTGCTCAGCTGGCAGGCCGAACGGGATCGGGTCGAACAGCAGGCGCAGGCCGAGCAGGCCAGGTTGGATGCGATCGCGCAGCATCCGGGCGCCCGAGTCCTCGATCCCGCGTTCCGGCCGCACATCCAGCCGACCGAGCCGGCGATACCCGCCATCGCCGACATTCCCTACCAATGGGGTCTGGCCGGGCCGGCATGCCCGAGTTCCTGGGACCTGCCGACCAGAGCGCAGCAGCAGTGCCAGGTGCTGACCGATCCCGGCCTCGACGCGGCAGGTGCCGGCGGCAGCGGTGCGGGCTCCGTGGCCGACCTGCCGCTGCAAGCCGACGCCGGCAAGACCCGGGTGCTATTGGTCGGCAACTCGCACGTGCAGCATTGGTCGACGGCCATTCGTGAAATCGGCCGCCAACGGGGCTGGCAGGTCTTGTTGATCTACGAACAGAACTGCTATCTGGCGCCGGCAGAGGATCCGATCAACGACGTCAAGAAGTGTGCGCAATTCTGGCCGGACGTCCTGGAATCGATCGATCCGCTCGCCCCCGATCTGGTGATCACCATCGGGACGAAATCGGAGGACGACGGGGAAACGGTGCTGACCGGCGGCATGGAGATGCTCGCGCAGCAGGTCAAGCCCGGACGCACGGTGATCGCCATGCGTGATACGCCTCGCTTCGAGGTCGGACTGACCCAATGCGAGGCGGACCGGAAACCCGACGACCCGCCCTGCGAGGCCGGACATCCCATCCTGGATACGCCCAATCCACTGATTCCGATCGTGAAACCGGTGAAGGGGCTGAACACCATGGATCTGTCCGATCTGATCTGCCCCAAGCGGCTCTGCGTGTCCACGATCGGGAATGTGAGAGTGTGGATGGACCAGCACCATCTGACGCGAGATTACGTTGAGACCACGACAGACCTCGTCCGGGCGAGGCTGATGCAGGCGATCGAAAGGGCGTGACGATGGAGATCTGGGCACACCGCGGGGCCAGTGCGCGGCAGCCTGAGAACACCATCGCCGCCTTCACAGCGGCAATGGAGGCCGGGGCGGACGGCGTCGAGCTCGATGTCCAACTCACCGCCGACGGCGTCCCGGTGGTGATCCACGACGAGAAGGTGGATCGCACCCACGACGGCACCGGCTGGGTGTCCGGCTTCACCCTCGCGCAGTTGCAGAATCTCCAGTCGCTGATCAAACCCAAGGGCAATCCGATGGTCACCCGGATTCCAAGCCTGGCCGAGGCGCTCGATCTGCTGACCGTCGGTGCCCAGCTGATCAACATCGAGTTGAAGAACAGCGTCAAGCCCTACAAAGGGCTGGAGAACAAGATCCTGGCCCTGGTCCGGGAACGCAATCTGGCCGACCGGGTGGTGCTGTCGTCGTTCAACCACTACTCGCTGCAGCGGCTGCGTGAGCGCGGCTGGACCGGTGAGCTGGCGGCCGTGCACGACGGCATGCTGCGCGAGCCCTGGCGGTACTTCCGCGAACTCGATGTCCAGGCGGTCCACCCGCCGCGGCACGTGCTGATGGTGCCCGGGTTCGTTACGCGGGCACACCGGGCCGGCTTCAAGGTACGGGTCTGGACGGTGAACAAGGCCGCCCAACGCCAGCGCTGCGCCCGGCTCGGAGTGGACGGCATCTTCACCGACCAGATCAAGTCCGGACCCAACTGGTAGCCGTCGTCAGCCCTTCTCGACCACCGGGCTTTTTGAGCGCGGAGTAGTTCCTAACCTTGTGAGTCGCCGGATCAGCCGCTGAGCGAGTTTCCTGGCCTTACCCGAAGGGGGAGGGGGCTGGGACGACTCGGCCGCCTCGAATCGCTTGAGCCGATCGATCGAGAGCCGGCTGGC
This sequence comes from Micropruina sp., assembly GCA_044225075.1. GTDB lineage: Bacteria > Actinomycetota > Actinomycetes > Propionibacteriales > Propionibacteriaceae > Micropruina. The sequence continues at coordinate 40,229 of JBGAJF010000007.1, forward strand.
CTTGTCGTCACGCCAAGCCCGGAGCAGCAGACGGTGGATCATCGCCGCGTCCGCGCCCTCATCGAAGGATTGCAACTGCTCGATCAGATCGAGAGGCAGCCGGTTGGCGCTGCGGCGCGCGCCGGTGAACATGCTGGCCACCACCCTGCCGACCGCCTCGGCGACGCGCGGATCGGCGTAGCGCTTGCCGCTGACCGATCGGAGCATGGTGAGGCAACTGATCAGGTAGTGGGTGGTCGACTCCAAGCGCTTGCCTTCGGTGGTGATCGATCCCTTCCGGACGCGGCGGGCGTAGAGCGGCGTCGAAGTATGCGCCGCACGCTCTGCGGCGTGCATCAGGTTGAACGTGAAGAGATTGTCTTCGTGGGTGATGCCCGGGTAAAAACGCAGGTCCTGCCGTTTCAGCAACGACCGGCGGACCAGGTACAGGCAGGCGCTCGCACGGTAATCGCCCGATTCGACCAGTCGGGCTAGAAGGTCGAGGCCACTTCGGGTGTCGGAATAGCCCCCGGCCCGTTCGTAGAAGTGGGCATATTTCTTCCACAGCTTCTCGTCGACGCCCTTTTCTCGCAGCGAGGCTGCATCGAACGCGTACACGTCCAGGTGCTGCTGGTCGGCGTGAGCGACCAGAATCGACGCGCTGTCCGTGCGCCAGTAGTCATCGCTGTCCAGGAAGCACAGGTAGCGCCCGGTCGCCACCTCGATGCCGGCGTTGCGGGCCGCGGACAGCCCCGTGTTCTGCTGCCGGATGACGACGACCCGGGAATCGCGTGCCGCGTACTGATCGAGCAGTACCGGGGATCCGTCCGATGAACCGTCATCGACACAGATCAGCTCGAGCGTCAGCCCGGTCTGCCGCAGGACGCTGTCCAGGCATTCCCGCAGGAAGAGCTCAGTGTTGTAAACGGGCACGATCACCGACAGGTCCGGACCGGAACCGTAGGTCGGGTCGGAGGTCACCGCAGGGGCTGGGGGCGAGGAGGGCGCGCTGTGGCTGCCTGCCCTGGCCCGCGCGTCCGACCTGCGCACCGTTCGACGCAACTCGGCGCGGGTCGTGATGAGGTCCTCCCGTGCCTGGTGCAGCTGGTTGAAGAGGAACCCATTCGGGTCGCCCTCGAGAATCGCCTGCAGACTGGCGACCAGACTCTCGCGCAGGAAATACTCGGGCGGCCGGCCGGCGATGCCGAACTCGTCGACGATCGCGGTCGGGAAGGCCCGGTAGATTTCCAGAAATCCGGCTATGGTCCGGGGCCGCTTCAAAGCCGCGACCCCCATCGTCAACGCCAGGTTGACGAAGGCGCGCTCGAAGGTGGCAAAGAGGCCCGCCTCCAGCAATCCGGTGCGCACGCCCTCAAGTGCTTGGATGAACTGCAGGGGTGCGCTGTCGATGGTGCCCTGGAGGCTGCCTGCGGTCGCCGTCCGGTAGGTGACGAGGACGCGGTCGAGGTAAGTCAGCCGTTCGGCCTTGGCGAGTGCGAGCAGCGTGAAGCAGGCGTCGTTGGCGCGCTGCAGCGATTGGAAGCGCAACTGGTTGGCATGCACGAAAGAGGCACGGAACAGCTTGTTCCAAGCCGCCGGGTTGGCAAAGTCGAAAACATAGTCGGCCACCTGCCGCGGCGAGAATGGCCGTATCCGGGGCAGGAGATCGAGCCGCAGCGACCAATCGGCCGGAATGATCTCGCCGGTTGGCTCGTGGAACTCCTGGAACTTCGACAGCACCACATCGGCATCGTCCTCGATGGCCCTGCGATGTAGCTCCTCGAGCAGCGTCGGCGCGAAGAGATCGTCGGAATCCAGGAAGGACAGGTACTCGCCGGTCGCGACCTCCATGCCCACATTCCGGGCCGACCCAGCGCTTCCGGTCGCCGGACCGCTGATGACCCGGGCCCTCGGTTCGGCAGCGGCGAACTTCGCCAGGATGTCTACGGACCCATCGGTCGACCCGTCGTCGACAAGGATGATCTCGAAGTCGGTGAAGGTCTGCTGCTGGATGCTGAGCAGGCACTCTTCCAGATGGCCTGCCGAGTTGTGGACCGGAACGATGACGGAGACAAGCGGCACGGTGTCCCTCTCAGGCGGTGGTAGCGATGTCTAGGTGATGGCCGAAGCGATCGCTCACGGTCTGGTGATACCCCGTGGCGAACCGTCTTCGAGTTGGGCGTGCGGGCTGCGCCATTGGGCATGGGGTGTCTGCAGGATCGCCCGCGACACCGTCACGCCCAGTTTCCGCCCGAGCAGCGTTCGGGTCCTCCGGGCGAGGTTCTGATGATTTTCGTCTTCGTGATCGAGTCCGTGCCAGTGGACGCTGCATACCCTTTGTCCGAAGGGACTCGTGAGGCATTACACCATCCTGATACCCGCGCCTTAGTGGAACGCCAACTGCGGCCTAACTCTACGCGGCAATCCGCAAGCGGCGAGTTCAACAGGCGCTCCAGGCGGCACTAGCCTGCTACTCATGACCAGCCCTTGGCGTCCGGAGCTCTGGGACGAAGTGTCCGGCTTCGATTTCACCGACATCACCTACCACCGGGCCAGAAACGTGCCGGCGGTGCGAATCGCTTTCGATCGTCCGGACGTGCGCAACGCCTTCCGTCCGCACACTGTCGACGAGCTGTACGCTGCCCTCGACCATGCCCGGCAGTCGGCCGACGTCGGATGTGTGCTGCTCACCGGCAACGGACCCTCGCCCAAGGACGGCGGCTGGGCCTTCTGCTCCGGCGGCGACCAGCGCATCAGGGGTCGCTCCGGCTACCAGTACGCCGAGGGAGAGACGTCCGACACCGTCGATACCCGGCGCACCCAGGCCGAGGGTGGGCGATTGCACATTCTCGAGGTGCAGCGGCTGATCCGGTTCATGCCGAAGGTGGTGATCGCGCTGGTCAACGGCTGGGCGGCCGGCGGCGGCCATTCGTTGCACGTGGTGTGCGACCTGACCCTGGCCTCGGCCGAGCACGCCCGGTTCAAGCAGACCGACGCCGACGTCGGATCGTTCGACGCCGGATTCGGTTCGGCCTACCTGGCTCGGCAGGTCGGCCAGAAGGTGGCCCGGGAGATCTTCTTCCTCGGCCAGACCTACGACGCGCAGCGAGCGTACGAGATGGGCACCGTCAACAAGGTGGTTCCGCACGCCGACCTCGAGGACGAGGGTCTGGCCTGGGCCGAGCTGGTCTGCGGTAAGTCGCCGACGGCGCAGCGGATGCTCAAATTCGCCTTCAACGCGATCGACGACGGGTTGATCGGGCAGCAGGTATTCGCGGGGGAAAGCACCCGCCTGGCCTACATGACCGACGAGGCGGTGGAAGGGCGCGACTCCTTCCTGGAGAAGCGGCGTCCGGACTGGGCGCGCTTCCCCTACTACTACTGAGCGGTTGCACTGGCGCCGATCGCTTCACGCAGCGGGACCGTCAGCCTGCTCCAGTCCGATCAGCTCGCGGACCCGCGCCACGCCGGTCACCGTCAGTGCCGGTCCGCGGACCAGGTCATCCGGGGCGAGCAGGTACTTGTTCGAACTCGCCCAGGAGCCGTCCCGCGACACCCGATGGACGCCGTTGAGGCGATAGCCCACCTTCCGGCTGACCTGATTGGACGCCGCATTGTCGGCGAACGCCGATGAGCTGATCTGCTCGAAGCCGAGATGGTCGAACAGGAAGGCGCAGAACGCCTGGCGCATCAGGGTGCCGACACCGCGTCCTTGGAACTTTCGGCCCAGCCATGAGCCGGTCTCGCCGGTCCGGAGGGCCAGGAAGTCGTGGGTGGACACGCCCTGGGTCCCAACCAGCTCGCCGTCGTAGCGCACCGCGAGATCCAGGTCCCAGGCAGCAGGCGAGAACCGCGATCGGACGCCCCAATGATGTTGCAGGTATTGCAGGTGGAACCGTTCCGGCGGGGTCCGCGTCCACGGCTGCAGGAATGGCATCACGTCGTCGTCGTGGATGCCCGCCGCGGCGAGATCGGCGAGGGCGCTCAGGGTGTCGTCGTCCATGCCGCGCAGTTCGATCGGTCCGGCGACCACCCGCAGTGCCAGCAGGGGATAGGCCTCGGCGAGGGTGCGGCGTCCGATGGTCATGCGCCGACCCTAATGGACGGCGTGCTCGGCCTCAGGTGCCCATCCTGACCCGTGCCGGTCAGTGCTTCGCACGCAGAAACAAGGACAGTGAGGCGGTCACCGCGGCGATGCCACCGCCGAGATAGAGCAGGTTGATCGGCGCTTCGCCGTGCAAGGCCCGGCCGAGAAAGTACACCGCAAGGACCACTACGACGACGCCGATCAGCTGGCTCTTCAGATCGTCCAGCGAGTGGAACACCAGCCAGTCCGGTAGGCCGGGAATCTCGCCGATGAACAGCTCGTACAGCCCGATCGCGATGATGAACAAGACCACGGCAAGCAGGAACACGTCGGCGATCTCGACGAACGCGATCACGAAGGTCTGGGTGTCGGGATGTTCGCCGAACGCGCCTGCGATCGTCTGGAAGACCTCGATCGCCCCAACCACGGTCAGGGTCACGGCGCCCAGCAGCATTCCCAGCGCCGGGACCAACACGACGAACCGGGTCAGCGAGAAGCCGGGACGGGACGCGCGGCGGGAACGGCTCGGCTGGGGCGTCGCGGGCATGGGGCCTCCGTGGTCTGGGATGTTCAGACGTTATCGGCCGGGGAGCGGACAATGGAACATGGCTCGGCGGCATCCACAGATCACCGACCGCATTCGGCGGTTCATCGAGGCGCAGCACGTCTTCTGCGTGGCGTCCGCGGCCCGCACCGGCACGCTGCCCACCGGGCTGGTGCAGGATGGACGTCATGTCTGACGTCTTCGGCACCCTCGACGCGGTGCCCGCCGCCAGCCGTCCGGATCTGATGGCCGCGCCGGTCTGGGCAGCGATCGAGCTGATCCCCGAGGCATTGGTCGCGGAGATTGATCCGGCTTACGCCGACACCGAGAACCTGTGCTCCCACTACGGGGTCCCGATGGACGCCTCCGCGAACGCGGTGATCGTGCGCGGCACCCGTGCCGGTGTCGATTCGCACGCCTGCTGCATGACACTGGCGCACCGCCGGGTGATGTGAACAACGTCGTTCGGCGACGGCTGAATGCCAGAAAGGCGTCGTTCGCGCCGATGGACTTCGCCGTCGAGGCGACCGGCATGGAATACGGCGGGATCAACCCGGTCGGGCTGCCGGACGGCTGGCCGATCTGGGTGGACGGCGCCGTCGCCGACCGCGACTGGGTGTGCATCGGTTCCGGCGTCCGGCACTCCAAGCTGTTCGTGCCGGTCGTGGGTCTGCTCGGCCTTCCCGGCGCCGAGCGGGTGGACGACCTGGCCCGCGACATCGGCTGAACCTGGCCGATCCCCGTCGGCCCAACCTGATCCTGACTAGGCCCTCCCTAACTACTTCAGGCCTCCCGTCGACGGCAGGCCTGAAGTAGTTGGGGAGGGTTTTACGGTCAGGCGGGGTGGTGGGAGGCCGCCCGGATCAGGGTGGCGAAGGCGTCGACGTCGACCTCGGAGGTGTCGAAGGAACACATCCAGCGCACCTCGCGGGCGGCGGCGTCCCAGTCGTAGAAGAAGAACTCCGAGCGGACGGCGTCCGCGACTCCCTCGGGCAGCCTGGCGAAGACGCCGTTGGCCTGGGTCGGCTGGGAGAACTCGACGCCCGGGACGTCAGCCACGGCGGCGCGCAGCCGGGTGGCCATCGCGTTGGAGTGGGCGGCGTTGCGGTGCCACAGGTCACCCTCGTACAGCGCGACCAGCTGGGCCGACACGAACCGCATCTTGCTGGCGAGTTGCATGTGGGTCTTGCGCAGATAGGTGAGGCCGGTGCAGGCGTCGGGATTGAGCACGACGACGGCCTCGGCGCCGAGTGCACCGTTCTTGGTGCCGCCCAGGCTGAGCACGTCGACTCCCGCCTCGGTGGTGAACGCGGCGAAGTCGACGCCGAGCGCTGCCGCGGCGTTGCTCAGCCGGGCGCCGTCCAGGTGGACGGCCATCCCGAGGCTGTGGGCGTGATCGGTGATCGCCCGGATCTCGTCGGGGGTGTACAGCGTGCCCAGCTCGCTGGACTGGGTGATCGAGACCGCCAGCGGCTGGGCACGGTGCTCGTCGCCGAAGCCGCGGGCCTCGGTGTCGATGAGCTCCGGTGTCAGCTTTCCGTCGGGAGTGGGGACGGGGTACAGCTTCAGTCCGGCCACCTTCTCAGGGGCACCGCCCTCATCGACGTTGATGTGAGCGGTCTGGGCGCACACCACCGCACCCCAGCGGGGCAGCATCGACAGCAGCGCGGTGACGTTGGCGCCGGTGCCGTTGAACACCGGGAACGCCTCGGCCTGCGGGCCGAAATGCCCGCGGAGCACCTCGGTCAGCCTCGCGGTGTAGGCGTCCGAACCGTAGGAAGTTTGGTGCCCGCCGTTGGCTGCTGCGATGGCGTCCAGCACGTCGGGGTGGACGCCGGAATAGTTGTCGCTGGCGAAGCCCCGGCGGGCGGGATCGTGGAGTGGCACCTGGTCATCCTTCCATGTCGGTGCGGGCGGCCCCGTTGCTCCGAGCCTGAACGGCGGGCTACCGGGGATCAGTCTGAAATCGACCCCAGAGTGGGTGAGTCGGCGGCGGTTGTTCGGCGTGCCGAGGCCTGCCGGTGCGGCCGGCCCGCCCCACTCTGGGGTCGATTTCAGACTCATCGTTGGGTGCCGCCCGGGGGGCAAGATCTCGGCAAGCTCGCCCAGCGCTGGCTGGGCGTGGCTTCGGTACGGCCCTAGTCGAACAGGCTTGCCAGCCGCTGGCCGAGCTCGCTGACGTGGGTCTGGCGGCTGAAGTCCTTGTCAGGCGATTGTTCGACGTCACGATCCGAGTACAGCGCCATGACCCGCTCGACGTGTACCTGGCCGGGGCTGTCCTTCAGGGCATGACCGACGGCGAGCAGCCAGGTCTCCGCGGCGGCTTTGGCGGCCAGGTAGTTGGCGTTGCCCGCGGTCGGTTTGGCCACCCCGGTCTGCGACACGATCGCGAACCGGCCGGCCGGCGAGGCGGCGATGGCGTCGACGAAGGCGCGGGTGGTGTTGCGCAACGTCCCGACGATCATGGTCTGCAGCCAGTCCCAGTCCTCGTCGGACTGTCCGGCCAGGCCGTCGCCGCCCCGCCAGCCGCCGACCAGGTGGATCACCCCGTCGACCGGGCCGAGCCGTTCGGCCAGTGACCGGACGGCAGCGAAGTCGCGCAGGTCGCACTCGTCCGGCCCGATCTCGATCGCCTCGTGACCCCGCTCGCGCAATGCGGACGCCGTGGCGACGCCGGCGGGGCTGCCCGCGCCGGCGATCACCACCCGCATCAGTCCGCCGTCCCGGTGATGCCCGAGGTGGACGCGACCACGTCGCGCATCTTCTTCTCGAACGCCTCGTAGAACATGCTCAACGGGAACTCGTCGTCCATCACCTTGTCGGTCAGCTCCCGAGGCAACCCGGTCAGCGGCAGGTCGCCGGCCTTCCAGGACGACGCCGGGTGTGGCTCGACGGTGCCGGACACCAACTCGTACGCCGCCAGCCAGTGGCTGATCTTGGGCCGGTCGATCGAGCGCCAGTAGAGGTTCTCGATCGCGGCACCGAGCTCGTTGACGCAGTCCGGGACGCGGTCCCACTCGAAGGCCAGCTGGGTGTCGGTCCAGTGCAGCACGCGGTGCTGATGCAGCCAGGCGAAAAGCAGCTGCCCACCCAGCCCGTCATAGTTTCGGACGCGGTTGCCGGTGATCGCGAACCGGAAGATCCGGTCGAAGATCACGCAGTACTGCACCAGCCGGGCGTGATGAGCGAGCTCGAGATCCTCTGCGGTCGGGTCGGCGAGGGCGGCGATCCGGCGGTCGATGGCGACGGATTCTCGGAAGGCGGTCAGGTCGCAGCGCAACTCCTCCAGCGAGTAGAGGAAGAACGGCATCCGCTGCTTGATCATGAACGGGTCGAACGGCAAGTCGCCCCGCATATGGGTGCGGTCGTGGATCAGATCCCACATCACGAAGGTCTCTTCGGTGAGGTGCTGATCGTCGAGCAGTTCGGCGGCTTCGGCAGGCAGGTCGAGCTTGGTGACGTCGACTGCGCCGCGCACCACCCGGCGGAACCGGGCCGCCTCACGGTCGGCGAAGATCGCGCCCCAGGTGAAGGTCGGGATCTGCCGCATCGCCACGGTTTCGGGGAACAGCACGGCGGAGTTGGTGTCGTAGCCGGCGGTGAAGTCGAGAAAGCGGATCGGAACGAACAGTTTGTTGCTGTAATCGCCGGCCTCCAGTTCGGCGACGAAGTCCGGCCAGATCACCTGGACCAGGACGGCCTCGACCAGCCGGTTGCGGGAGCCGTTCTGGGTGTACATCGGGAACACCACCAGGTGGGTGAGCCCGTCGACGCGGTGCTGCTGGGGCTGGAACTGGATCAGCGAGTCGTAGAAGTCGGGCTCGCCGAACCCGCCGTCCGCCCAGCGCCGGAAGTCGTCCTGGACGGCGTCCAGGTAGGCGGCGTCGTGCGGGAACTGGGGGGCGACGCTGGCGATGCTCTCGATCAGCTCGCTGACCAGGGTGCGCGCTCGCTGATGGTCTTCGGCATTCTCGATGGATCCGTTCGCCGCCTGTAGGGGCTGCAGGTGGGTGGCGGCGGTCTTGATCCGCAGCCACGCCGGGTGCCGGGTGAGCTCTGACACAGGAAGATGGGTGACGGTGGTCATAGGAGATTCTCACATGATGGACGGCGTCCTCACCAGTATCTGTCCAGGGATCGCAGATCCAACGGCGTTCGGGTGCCTCCGCGTCGAGAATGCAAGAGATATTGCGGCGGGGCTTGTGCCGCCACGAGCCCCCACGGGCATCAAGCGGGGTCGGGGGAGACTCCTCTTGGTCAACGAGCGTTTCCCAGGCGTACGAGGTGGTTGTCGAACGGCGTTGGCACTCGGGGGGTCTTGTCTGCCAGCACGGCTGTGTTCCACCATGGCGCCACCAGGGGAAACGGTGCGCGAACAGGAGGTTGACATGCCGGAGAACGACAACGTCTCGGTCGAGGTGTCACCGATGCAGGCGCATGGCCTGCTCAGCGGATTCCTGGTTTCCGGCCGGTGGCCGGCAAGCACGGTGGAGTGGGCCCGCTTCCTTTTGCTCGCCGTCCAGATGGCGGGTGTCCCGGGGTTGCTGGAAACCAGCACGGTGTTCCGGGTCCGCGAGGAGCTGCCGGACGCGCCGCTGCCCGGAGCGGTCGGGCTGGTTCTGGCCGAGGGTCCGGTGTTGGGCGAACGTGCGGTGGTGCCGGGCCAGTTCGCCCAGCATCAGCCGCCGGGACTGATCGTCCTGCACCCACCGCATGAGATCCGCCCCTCACTGCCCGAGCAGGACGAGGTCGCGTCCGGTTGCGTGCTGCTGCCCGGCATTCCGCATCTGGGGCTCGAGCACCGTGCGGCCTGGGTCGAGGCCGACCGCCGGGGCAATATCGCCCGGATGGTGAGCCGGGCCGGCTTCGATCCACGAGAGGACGCCGACACCGCCGTCCTGGCGATGTTCCTGGCTGCCTGACAAAACCCCCTCGCGAACCTCAGCGGTGGCGTAACATCCCTCGCGTGCAGGAGGTGCCACGTTCCGGGCCCGGATCGCCCCGCTCGTTGCGGCAAGCGAACCGGAATCGGGTGCTCGCCGCGCTCGCCGACGGTGAGGTGCTCTCGCAGGCCGACCTGGCCCGCGCGACCGGTCTGGCCGCCTCGACGGTGTCGGCGCTGGTGCGCGAGCTGGCCGACGCCGGTGACCTCGTCCTCGAACGCAAGGCCGGTGGCCGGAGCACTCAGCTGGTGCGACGATCGACGCCGGCTGGACTCGTGGTCGGTCTGGATCACGGACGACGGCATCTGGCTGCGGCAGTCGCCGGGATGGACGGCGAGATCCTGGCCGACAGTCGCATGAGGATCCCGGGCGAACTGCCCGCCACCGAATCCATGGCCGAACTGAGCCATCTGCTCGATCGGGTGCTCGCGGCGGCCGGCCGGCAACGTGCCGAGGTGCACTCCGGCGCACTCGCCCTGCCGGCTCCGGTGGACATCAGTTCGGGCCGGCTGGGTTCGGCGGAGATCCTGCCGCGCTGGGGCGGCGTCGATCCTGCCGCACTGGCCCACGATGTACTGGGGTTTCCGGTCGGGGTGCACAACGACACCAACGTCGGTGCGATTGGTGAGGCGCGTCACGGCGCAGGACGCGGGGCAAGCCACTTCGCGTACATCTGGGTGTCGGAGGGTCTGGGCGCCGGCCTCATTCTGAACAACTCGCTGTACGCCGGGGTCAGCGGGATCGCCGGCGAACTGGGACACACGCTCCAGCGTGCGGAAACCGGCGCGTTGTGTCGCTGTGGCAACCGGGGCTGTCTGGAAACAGTGGTGTCAACGTCAGCGGTGCTGACGTTGTTGGAACCTCAGTTGGGGAGGCTGGACAGCTTCGACGAGGTGCTCGAGCGAATGGCGGCGGACGACCCGCTGTGCCGGCGGGTGGTGGCCCAGACTGGACGGCACATCGGTGTCGCGGTGACCAACTTGGTCAACCTGCTCAATCCGCAGCGGGTCATCGTCGGTGGCGAGTTGAGCCGAGCGGGTGATGTTCTCTTGGAGCCGATCAGGCAGATGGTCAGCCAGTACGCGATCCCGAGCGCCGCCGAGCGGGTAGAAATCGTGCTCTCCGAGCTGGGCAAGCGCGCCGAGGTGATCGGAGCCGCGAAGGTGGCGCTGGATCAGGATCGAATGCAGCGCACGAAACCCGAGTTTGTTGTCTCGTAACTTTTAGTTCAACTCTTGACTACCTCGTCGGCGGGAGTAGAGACTCCATCCGTAAGACGTCGCGTTCGGTGGCTTCTCCACCGAATCGCGTTCAAGTTTCGAACACATGGAGGTGTAGAGATGCTTAAGCTTGGTGTGCCCTCGATGGGAGCGGCTCGATGACTGGAGAGCCGGGTTCAGCTGCTGTCCCGAAGGGTTCTGGTGTTGTCCGGATCGCTTCGGTGGCTGCTTTGGGTGGTTTGCTTTTTGGTTATGACTCGGCGGTGATCAATGGTGCGGTGAGTGCGATCGAGAAGCATTTCGAGGTGGCGCCTGGGCCGTTGGGGTTTGCTGTGGCTTCGGCGTTGATTGGTGCTGCGGCCGGCGCGTTCACTGGTGGCCGGATCGCTGACCGGATCGGCCGGTTGCGGGTGATGCAGATCGCGGCGGTGCTGTTCTTCATTTCCGCGATCGGTTGCGGCGTGGCGAACAGTTTGACGCTGTTTGTGATCTTCCGGATCGTCGGTGGTGTCGCGGTCGGTATCGCCTCGGTGATCGCGCCGGCCTACATCGCCGAGATCTCACCGCCGCACATCCGGGGCCGGCTGGGTTCGCTGCAGCAGTTGGCGATCGTGTCGGGCATCTTCGTGTCGTTGCTGATCGACTACCTGCTGGCTGAGGCGGCCGGCGGCTCCTCGGAGATGTTGTGGCTGGGTCTGGAGGCCTGGCGGTGGATGTTCATCATGATGTTCGTCCCGGCCATCGCCTACGGGGTGTTGTCGTTGACGATTCCGGAATCGCCGCGGTTCCTGGTCGCTCAGGGTCAACCGCAAGCGGCCCAGAAGATCCTGGCCAAGGTTCTGGGAGTGGGCGCCGACGAAACGGTGCAAAAGATCCAGGCCTCGCTCACCCGTGAACACAAACCGTCGATGGCCGATCTGAAATCACCCAAGGGTGGCTGGTATCCGATCGTGTGGGTCGGTATCGGGTTGGCGATCTTCCAGCAGTTCGTCGGCATCAACGTGATTTTCTACTACTCCAACATTTTGTGGGAAGCGGTCGGTTTCACCGAGTCCAGCTCGTTCGTCATCACGGTGCTCACCTCGGTCACCAATATCGTCACCACGCTGATCGCGATCGCCGCGGTGGACCGGGCCGGACGCCGTCCGCTGCTGATCATCGGCTCGATCGGCATGACCGTCTCCCTGGGCGCGATGGCGTTCATCTTCGGAACCGCACCGGTGGTCAACGGCGTGCCGCAACTCGGTGGCATGGGACCGGTCGCACTCGCCGCCGCGAACGTCTTCGTCATCGCGTTCGGCATGTCCTGGGGACCAGTCATGTGGATCATGCTCGGCGAGATGTTCCCCAACATGTACCGCGGCGCCGCACTCTCAGTGGCCGGCTTCGCCCAATGGAGCGCCAACTGGATCGTCACCGTCACCTTCCCCACTCTCAAGGACATCTCGCTCGGCCTTGCCTACGGCCTCTACGCCGCCTTCGCCTTGCTCTCGCTGCTGTTCGTCCTCAAATTTGTCCACGAAACGAAAGGCCTCGCCCTCGAAGACATGGACGACGGCTTCGTCCCCGGAGGCCACTGATGTCTGCGCAAGAAGGAGGAGGAGAAGTGGGCAACGGATTTGGCATCGACATCGGCGGCACCGGCATCAAGGGAGCGCTGGTCGACCTCGAGCAGGGTGTGCTGGCGGGCGAGCGGGTGCGGATTCCTACCCCGCAGCCGGCGACCGTGCCGGCTGTGCTGGACACCGTCGCCGCGGTGGTCGAACAGGCGGGTTGGAGCGGCCCGCTGGGCTGCACCTTCCCGGGCATCGTCCGGCACGGTGTGGTCGGCTCGGCGGCCAATGTCGATCACAGCTGGATCGGTACTGATCTGGCCGCCGAACTCAGCGGACGGCTCGGCCATCCGGTCACGGTGCTCAACGACGCCGACGCTGCGGGGATCGCCGAGATGCGGTTCGGCGCCGGCCGCGGTGTGCCCGGGGTCGTGCTGATCGCGACGCTCGGCACCGGTATCGGTACCGCGCTGTTCGTCGACGGACTGCTGGTGCCCAACACTGAGTTCGGCCACCTGGAGATCGACGGCTACGACGCAGAGAAGCGGGCGGCGTCCTCGGTGAAGACCAACGAGGCTCTGTCGTACCAGGACTGGTCGGCGCGTCTGCAGCGGTACTTCAGCCACGTGGAGATGCTGCTGTCACCGGACCTGATCATCGTGGGCGGCGGGATCAGCAAGAAGTCGGAGAAATTCCTGCCGCGACTGGACCTGCAGGCGCCGATCGTTCCGGCGCAACTGCTGAACCAGTCGGGCATCGTCGGCGCCGCGGTCAGCGCCACGGGGTAGGAGAGGCCCTCCTCGGACACGAGGGGCTGAGCTGCGGCTTCCGCGCTCAGCCCCTCGTCGTGCGGAAGCGCCAGATCGTGGTGCTGACGTAGGTCTGGCCGGGGCGCAGGATCGAATCGGGGAACTCCGGCCGGTTCGGGGCGTCGGGGAAGTTCTGGGTCTCCAGGGCAACGCCGGCGCGGGCGCCATATTCCCTGGTCAGTCCAGGAACTCCGGCCATTCCGTCGGCGGTGAACACCTGGACCCCGGGCTGGTCGCTGAGCACGTCGATCGCCAGATCGGACGCCGCCAGCGTCGCGTGCGGGCGCAGGGTGCCGGGCTCGCCGTCCACCACGAAGCAGGTGTCCAGCGGTGCCGCGTCGGCGATCCGGCGGGGCTCGCGCAGCTCCGCCGACAACAACCGTCCGGTAGGCACCAGGGTGTCGTCCACCTCCAGCAGTTGGGTGGCGTGCACGGTCAGCAGCAGATCGTCCGCGGTCCCGGACGCCTCGCCGGCCGGGTTCAGATACGCGTGGTTGGTCAGGCTGATCGGTGTCGGTGCGGTGGAGGTGGCGGCGTACTCCATGCGCAGTTCGTCGTCGCTCAGCGTGTAGCGGACGCGAACCGACACCTCGCCGGGGAAGCCCTGGTCGCCGTCCGGGCTGGTCAGTGCGAACTCGACGCTGCCCGGAGCGACGTCGCTGATTCCCCACAGTCGGCTGGCGAAGCCGTCCGGCCCGCCGTGCAGCGTGTTGCCGTTCTCGTTGACGGCGAGCCGATACTCGGTGCCGTCCAGATTGAACCGACCGCCGCCGATCCGGTTCGCGAAGCGGCCGATGGTCAGCCCGAGACCGAAGATCGAGTCGGCGTAGCCGGCGGCGTCCGGGTGGGCCAGGACGACGTCGCGGCCGTCGACTATCACCCGGTGGACGGCGGCTCCGACGGTCACCAGATCGACGGCGATGCCGCCGGACTCGAGGCGGACCCGTTCGACCATGGTGCCGGCGACGCTGCCGAAGTCGTGACGGGTCGGCATGGCGGCGGTGGAGTTCACGAGATGCCCCTCTGGATCAGGAAGATTGTCGGCCACGTCGGATTGTGCCCGTGAATGAGCACCAGGAACACCACCAGGTCGAACAACAGATGGACGGTGATCACATAGGCCAGGTTCTTGGTGAGTTGGAAGATCGCGCCCTGGACCAGTGCGAACGGAATGGTCAGCAGCGGTCCCCAGGCCTGGTAGCCGAGTTCCCAAAGGAACGAGACGAAGACCATCGCCTGCAAGAGGTTGGCTTGCCACAACGGGAAATGTCGACGGTAGAGCGCGAAGACGGTGCAGATGAAGAACAACTCGTCCCAGATGCCGACTGCGTTCACTCCGACGAACAGCCGGGCGATCTCGCCGGATGTGTGCACCGCCGGCCAATTCCGGTAGACGCCGGTGCTCAGGAAGTACCACGGCAGGATCAGGTAGCCGGCGACGACCACGACCGCCAGGTAGCTCCATTGCGCTCGGTTCCAGCGCCAGCCACCCCACGGAAAAGCGATCGGTTCTCGGCGGAAAACCCAGCGGATCAGCACGTACGGCATCAACAGGGCTCCCGACAGCACCAGCGTGAACCGCACCATGCCGGCGTCGCTGAGGTCGGCGGCCAGATCGGACAAGCTCAGCACGGCGATGCCGGACGCCACCGCGGTCAGGTCGGGCAGCAGACCGTCGGAGCGGTTCGTGGCATCGCACCACCAAGCCGCCAACAGGCCGAGCGCGAGAGCGAGGGCGCCGAGCAAGGGTGCCCGCAGCACCAGCAGGACGATCGCGGCGAGCCCCAGCAGCGCGGCCGGCAACAACGCCCACCTCGACGCCGCGGCGGCGGAACCCTCGGCGTGCATGCGGCGAGTCTTCCATGCGCGGCCGGCCGGACAAGCGCGGCGGCGGTCAGGAGCGACGTTTGCCTTCCCGAAGCAGCCGCACCGACTCCTCGACGCGACGTTTTCGCGTGTCGGCGCGCTTGGCGTCCGAGACCCAGGCGGCGAACTCCTTGCGGGCGGTGTAGGGCAGTTTGTCGAAGAAGGCGGATGCCGCGGCATCGGCTGCCAGGCCGTCCGCCAAGTCGTCGGGGACTTCCACCTCGCGTGGCGAGTCGTCGACGGTGATGGTGGCATCCAGCAGTTGACCGATATCGACGCGGAGTGCCGCGCGAGCCGCCTTGCTCATGCCGATCAGGTTCTCCCCGCCCATCACCGCCAACCGCAGCGCGGCCTCCCGCTCGCCGACCCGGACCCGCACGGCCGCTCGTTTGCCGCCGTCCAGTTCGGCGACCTCGTCGTCGGACAACACCAGGGCACCGGCCGGTCCGCGCGCTTGCAGCGTCCGGCTGATTCGCAGGGTTCCCATGCGCTCAGCCTGCCAGAGTCCGCCCCCACCCAACGCTCGCTGAACTATTTGGGGCTCGCTGAATTCAGCGAGCCCCAAATAGTCCGGCGAGCGTTGGGCCGGCCCACCGGGGGTAGCGGCGCCGAGGGTGGGTGCTGGGACACTGAGCCCATGGCTCAACCGGTGCAGCAGGTGGAGGTGGAGGGTCGCCTGGTCAAGGTGACGAACCTCGACAAGGTGCTGTACCCCGAGACCGGCACCACCAAGGGTGAAGTGATCGCCTACTACCAGGCGGTCGCGCCGGTGTTCCTGCCGCATGCGCGGCGGCGTCCGGCGACCCGGAAGCGGTGGCCGAATGGCGTGGGCACGCCACAGCACCCGCAGAAGCCGTTCTTTCACAAGAACCTGGACGCCAAATCGACACCCGACTGGGTGCACACCTTCGTCATCGAACACAGCGAGGGCGACAACCTCTACCCGTTGATCGACGACGCGGCGACCCTGGTCTGGCTCGCCCAGCTGGCCGCCCTGGAACTCCATGTGCCGCAGTGGACGGTGCGTGACGACCGCGCGCAGCCGCCCAACCGTCTGGTGATCGATCTCGACCCCGGCGAGGGCGCCGGCATCGAACACTGTGTCGAGGTGGCGCACCTGCTCCGCGAGGTGTTGGACGGGGTTGGCTTCGCCTCCGTTCCGGTGACCAGCGGCAGCAAGGGTATCCATCTCTATGCCGCCCTGGACGGTTCGATGTCCTCGCACGAGGCGTCCGGCTGGGCGCGGGAGTTGGCCCGCTCGTTGGAGGCGATGCACCCGAACCTCGTAGTCAGCGACATGAAGAAGACGCTGCGCGCGGGCAAGGTGCTGCTCGACTGGAGCCAGAACAGCTCGGCCAAGACCACCATCGCGCCCTACTCGCTGCGCGGCCGGGCACGTCCGACGGTGGCGACTCCGCGAAGCTGGGACGAGCTGGATTCCGGCCTGCGACAGCTGGAGTTTCGCGAGGTGCTGGAGCGGATCCAGAGCCTCGGCGACCCGATGGCGGTGCTGGATGTCTCGACGGCCGAGCGGGTGTCGCCAAGCTCAACCAGCGAGACCCCGAACTACTCATCGGTCGAGCTTGTCGATACCCCCTCCAATTCGGTGTCGCCAAGCTCAACCAGCGAGAAGTCGTCACGTGCAACCGGCGAAACCGCCCCCGACCGGTTGACCACCTACCGCTCCATGCGCGACGCCGACCGGACGCCCGAGCCGGTGCCGGAGGCGTCCCCGCAGCCCCGCGACGCGGGCAACTCGTTCGTCATCCAGGAGCACCACGCACGGCGACTGCATTACGACTTCCGGTTGGAGCACGACGGCGTCCTGGTGTCCTGGGCGGTTCCGAAGGGTCCGCCGACCGATCCGGCGGTGAACCATCTGGCGGTGCAGACCGAGGATCATCCGCTGGAGTACGGCAGCTTCGAGGGTGACATCCCGCGCGGCGAGTACGGCGGCGGCAACGTTCGGATCTGGGATGCCGGCACCTTCGAGTTGGAGAAGTGGCGCGACGGTAAGGAGGTCATAGCCACGCTGACCGGACGCCCCGACGGCGGTCTCGGTGGACAGCCGCGGCGGTTCGCCCTGCTGCACACCCGGATGGGTGGCGACGAGAAGAACTGGCTGATCCACCTCATGGCGCCTGCGGCAGAGAACACCTCGGTGGTCGAATCCGTTGACACCGGATCCGGCGGGGTCTCGACCAGCGGTGAGGAAGCGATCTCGACAGGCTCGGCCCTCGGGGGCGCTACCGGTGGGGCGAGGGAACTGCCGGCGATCGTGCCGATGCTTGCCATCCCCGGGACGGTGGCCGACGTCCGCGACGACGATTGGGTGTTCGAGGTGAAGTGGGACGGCTATCGCGCGGTGGCGGCGGTGTCCGGGAACCGGGTCAGCTACACCAGCCGGCGCGGACTCGACCTGACCCCCGAGTTCCCCGAGCTGGCCGAACTCGGGCAGTTGCTCACCGGCCGCGACGCGGTGGTCGACGGCGAAGTGGTACTCCTCGACGAGGCTGGTCGATCGAGCTTCGAACGGCTGCAGAACCGTGCCGAACATCGTGGCGAGGCGCACTATCTGGCCTTCGATCTGCTGTACCTCGACGGGCAGTCGCTGCTGCGCCGTCCCTACACCGAGCGCCGGCGAATGCTGGAGGACGTGCTCGATGGTGGCACCACCCGCATCCAGCTGAGCACCCAACTGGGCACGGACGCCGACGAAGCGCTCGCGATCACCGCCGAACTCGGCCTCGAGGGAGTCGTCGCGAAGCGCGCCGACAGCGTCTACCAGCCCGGACGCCGCGCCCACACCTGGGTGAAGATCAAACACATCCTCACCCAGGAAGTGGTGGTCATCGGCTGGCTGCCCGGCGAGAACGCCCGCGCCCGCACCTTCGGTGCGCTGCTGATGGCGGTGCCCGGCCGCGGCGGGTTGACCTATGTGGGGCGGGTCGGTTCCGGCTTCAGCGACAAGGACCTCAACGACACCGCGGTCGTGCTCTCCGAGATCGAGACACCCAGCACACCGGTCGACGACGTCCCGGCGATCGAACGCAGGACCGCGCACTGGGTGGAGCCGGTGCTGGTCGGCGAGGTGAGCTACGGCGTCTGGACCCAGGCCGGACGTCTCCGCATGCCGGTATGGCGCGGATGGCGTCCGGACAAGACCCCGGATGACGTCACCCTGCCCAACGACGACTGACCCTCACCCCTCGCCGTCGCCCCAGGCCGGCCACGGCTCGCCATCGGCCAGCGCGTTCAACTCATAAGAGCCCTTGCCGTCGATGCTCTCGCGGATGATGTCGGCGTGGCCGGCGTGCCGGGCGACCTCGGTCGCGATGTGCAGCAGCACCCAGCGCACCTCCCAGTGGGTCAGCTCGGGTGGGAACCACGGTGCTTGCGGCACGGGCACGGCAGCGTCGAGCGGGATCTCGCCGGCAGCGATCCGGTCCAGCAGCGCGCCGAAGCCGGACACCCGGCGATCGAACTCGGCGAGCAGTTGCTCGCCGGAGTGGGTTTCGACCGACGCGACCTCACCCTCGGTGCTGCCTTCGACATAGTCGGCGGGCCCGCCCACCGAGGCCTCGATACCGACGCCGAACTGCTCGACGACCAGGCCGACGTGGTCCACCAGGGTGGCGAGGGTGAACTCGCTGACCGTGGAGCGCTGGTGCCATTGGTCGTCGGTCAGGCCGTGGGTGGTGTTGCGGACCTGCGCCAGTTGATTGCGGACGAAGCTGTCGATCACGCCGACTTCGCCGTGTGCGTTCGGGGTGAGGAATGCCATCTGAGTGCTCCCTGGGTGCGGTGTTCCGTCGTTGACAGTCCTAGTCTTTCCTCCGAATAGGACAGTATTTGTCCGCATGGAGGTGAGATCCTGGATTCATGTCCACCGACACCACCGAGCGGGCGCTGCGGGTGCTCGGCCTGTTGCAGGCCCGGCCCGGTTGGACGGCGTCCGAGTTGGCCCGCGACCTGACGGTCACCACGCGGACCGTGCGTCGCGACATCGACCGGTTGCGGCAGCTGGGCTACGCGATCGAGGCCGACCGGGGCGCCGTCGGCGGGTACCGGCTGGCGCGAGGGCGAGCTGTGCCGCCGTTGTTGTTCACCGAGGACGAGGCGGTCGCGGTCGGTGTCGCGCTGCAGCGGGCCGCCGCGTTGACCTCAGGTCCGGACGCCGAAGCCGCGGTCGGCGCGCTGGTGAAGCTCGACGGTGCGCTGCCTGGGCCGCTGCGGGAACGCCTGCGCGACCTGCGTAGCTTCGTCAGCCACACCGGCCGCGGCACCGCGACTGTGCCCGCCGAACTGTTGACCCGGATTGCCGCGGCCATCCGCGCCCGGAGCAGGCTGCGCTTCGGCTACCCGCCCTCGCGGTCGGCCGAGGCTCTGGCGCATCGCAGGGCCGAGCCCTATCGGCTGGTGGCGTCCGAGCGCGGCTGGTACCTCTCGGCCTTCGACATCGATCGCGACGACTGGCGCCTGTTCCGGCTCGACCGAATGACCGAGGTGGCCGTGTCGACCCTCGGTTTCCGGCCCCGGCCCGACCCGCCCGACCCGGTGCAGCGGCTGCGCAGGATCTCTTCGGACTATCCGTTCGCGGTGTTGGTGCACATCGACGCCCCGTTGCAGACGGTCAGCGAATGGTTCGGCCCCTACCGCTCGGTGCTGAGTGCGATCGACGCCAATACCACCGAGTTGCGGACCGGAGCGGAGCGCGCCGAGCACGTGCCGAGCTGGTTGTCCGACCTGCCGGTTTCCTACCGGGTGATCGGCGACGACGCCGTCCGGGCCGCGTTTGCCGAAGCAGCAGACCGGATGCGTGCGGCCCTGTGAGGAACGCCGCCGGGGCGGTTCGTTGAAGACGGGTGCACTGGCACCCCGTGGCGGCGTCCACGCCCGGAGGGGGCGGGCGCCCCACCCCGATGGGTGGCCGGTGGAGGCGGCCGTTTGTCCGTGGGTGGGCGGCTGGCATGCTGGCAGGCATGCCGATGGTCACCCTGCTGTGCGGGCCCGCCGGAGCGGGCAAGACGACCTATGCCCGGAAGCTGGAGCGGCGCGGCGCCGTCCGGCTATCGATGGACGAGGCGGTCTGGGACGACGGCTGGCGTCAGGATGAGCCGCCGCGGGACCGCCTCGACGCCTTGTACGCCGGGCTGCGGACGGCGCTCGTCGAGGCGGTCGACAGCGGCTCGGACGTCGTGGTCGACCTCTCGCTCGCCGAGCGATCGGTCCGCGAAGAGTGGCGCAATCTGTGCGCGTCCATCGGCGTCGACTACGAACTGCTGGTCTTCACCGCACCCTTCGAGGTGCTGTGGCAGCGAGTCAAGCGACGCAACGACGAAGAGCACGCGAACGCCGTCCGGCTGACCGAGTCCCGGCTGCGGCTCTACGTGGACGGCTTCGACTGGCCCGCCGACGACGAGAACCCGCGGGTGATCCTCAGCACGGACTGACCGAGGGTTGTTCAGCCCTGTTGCGACCAGCCGTCCGGGACGGAGACGTTGAACATCCACTCGATGCCGTACTTGTCCTTGACCAGGCCGTAGATGTCGCCCCAGACCTGCTTCTCCAGCGGCATCCCGACGCTGCCGTCGGCGGCCAGTGCTTCGAACCAGCCCTGCATCGTGGCGAGCTCGTCGCCGAAGAACGAACAGTAGACGCGAGTGCCGCCCCAGGTCTGCTCGGCGCCGGGCATGGCATCGGAGGCCGAGATGCTCAGCCCCTCGTTGACCTGCAAGTTGCCGTGCATCAGGCCGTCGTCGGGCATGTCGGTCATGCCGAAGTCTGCGTAGCCGAACAGCTGCAGTTCGCCGCCGAAGATGCCTTGGTAGTAGGTCATCGCTTCGCGGCCGTTGCCGGCGAAGTTCAGGTACGGGCTCAGTGTGATGGTCATGATGGGCTCCTATCGGTTGGTTGATGTCACAGGACGATGTATTGCCGGCCGTCGATCAGCTCGCGAGCGGCGTCCAGGTGGCCGGCGTGGGTGGCGGTTTCGACCAGCACATGCACGATCACCGTGCGCAGGTCGGGGAAGGCGAGGCCGGCGGCACCAGTCCTCGGGCCGCTTTGGCGGGGCACTCAGCGGAGTGGACTCGATCAGCTCGTCGGATGCGGCTGCAGCGGCCCGGTAGTCGGCGATGACTTGCTCGGCGGATTCGTCGGCTCCGACCCGCCAATCGGCGTTATCGCCGTCGGGCCAGAAGTCCAGGGGTGCCCCGGCCATCACCACCTCGAACCAGTACCGCTCGTCGGACAGCGTGAGATGCCGCAGCAGCCCGAGAATGCTCCAGCCCGACGGCAGCGCCGCCGCGCGCAGCTGCTCGTCGTTCAGGCCGTCGAGCTGGTCGAGAATGTGCCGGCGCTGACCGCGCAGCCGGCCCAGCAACAGGTCGCGTTCCGCGGCGTCCGAGGTCATGGGCACAGCCTGCATGTCGCCACCGACACTTCCTTTGGCTCCCTCACAGATGCGCTCCCAGGTCTAAAGTGAACGATGTAAACATCTGGTTCTTTGAACCGTAGGCGGTGCGAATGGCGGAGGCAACCCCCAAGGGGCGGTACCACCACGGCAGTCTGCGGGCCGCGCTGGTGCAGGCCGGCTACCACCTGGCCGTCGAACAGGGACCGGACGCCGTCACGCTGCGCGCGGTCACCCGGCGCGTTGGGGTCAGCCCGGCTGCCGCCTACCGTCACTTCGCCGGCCTGGAGGAGCTCAGAGTGGCCATCGGGCTGTGGTCGCTCCGCGGACTGGCTCGATCCATCGAGGAGCACCAGGCCAGGGTGGAAAGCGCCGATCCGGTGTCGCGGGCGCGTGCGATGCTCGAAGCGGTCGGTGACGGCTACCTGGCCTTCGCCCTCGATGAACCCCGGGTGTTCCGGATCGGTCTCTACGGCCTGCTCGGTATGGAGCATGCCGAACTGGCCGAGGGTGCGGGCGAGAGCGGCCGGACGCCGTTCCAGCTGCTCACCGACGCGCTCGCCGGGCTGGCTGCGGTCGGAGAGTTGCCGGCGGAGCGTGTCGAGCGTGCAGCGATCCAGTGCTGGTCGAGCGTGCACGGCTTCGCCTCGCTGGCCACCCAGGGCCCACTGCGGGGGGCGCCGAGCGAGGTTCGCGACGCGATGGCCCGACGACTCGTCCGTGACGTGGTGGACGGCGTCCTTGCCGTGGCCAGCCGAAGTGACCCCAACGAGATCAGCTGACTGAGCCTCGACGCGCTTCTCGGTCTGTCGAGACCAGGACTCGCCCACCTGTTGGCCGAGAGTGCTGGGCCGAACCACCGTTGGCCGAGCTTGTCGAGGCCCCCGCCAGGTAGGAGGGCTTCGACGAACCCGGTTGCGGCAAGCTCGACCGGCGATAGGACGCGGACGCCGTTCCAGTGGGAGACTCTGCGCGTGGTCGAGTTCGACTTCTCCGCAACGGTGATCGAGTGGCGTGGGCCGGCGCCGTACTACTTCATCGCCCTGCCGGACTGGGTGGCCGAGCAGGTCGGCGTGGTCGCGCGGGCGGTCAGCTACGGCTGGGGTGTGATCCCGGTCGAGGCGACGATCGGGCGAACCACCTGGACCACCTCATTGTTTCCCCGCGACGGCGGGTACCTGCTTCCGGTCAAGGCGGCCGTCCGTGACGCCGAGAAGGTTGCTGTCGACCACGTTGCCGAGGTAACCCTCCGGATCCGCGGGATGTGAGTGGAGCGGCTCAGAGTTCCTTGCGGACGATCACCCGGGGCCGGCCGTTGACCTTGTAGCCGGTATCGCCGACGACCGCGAAACCGGCCTCGGTGAACCACGTGAGTAGCCCCGCGGACGCCTGGGTGCGGTCGATCTTCGCCCCGTCAGCATCGATCGGGTAGCCGATGACGGCTGCCGCGTGGCGCGAAGCGGCGTAGTCGACGGCCCCGCTCAGCAGTGCGCGGGCGATGCCACGGCGTCCGTGGCCGGCGCGGACGCGAAAGCAGGTCAATGCCCACGGATCGTCCTCATCGCGGGGAAAGTGCTTGTCGCCCAGGCCGTTCAGTTCGCTGCGAGGTGCGATCGCGGCCCAGCCGACCACCTCGCTGCCGTCGTAGGCGAGCACCCCCGGTGCCTGCCCGCGGCGTCCGCACAGCGCGCGCAGTTCCTCGCCTCGGTGCGGTTGGCGCAGTGCGTCGTTCTCAGTCGGCGGCAGCCGGTAGCTGAGGCACCAGCAGCCCTGAGCGCCGGGCCGCTTCGGGGCCAGGATCGTTGCCGCGTCGTCGAACCGGGCAGCGGTTGCCGGGTGGATCTGCACGGTCATGCGGTCAACCTACGCTTCGTGCCGAGATCCCGGGATCGGGATACCACTAGCCTCGGAGGGTGGACTCGGAGGTGATCGCGGCAGCCATCGACGAAGCGCGGCGCCGGGAGGCGATCTCCGATCGAGATCTCGGTGCGGAGGTGGTTCACTACGAGTCCGTCCTGGCGAAGGTGTGCGCTGCCTGGGCGCTGACGCCGACCGAGTGGTTCGGCGGTGGGGTCAATCCGCCGCCGCTGGCGGTGATCGCCCCTGACGGGACGCAGGCGGTACTGAAGATTCAGCTGCCCGGCGTCCAGGATGTCGCCGCGGCTGTACTGCTCGCCGCCGGCGGGGACGGCTACGTGCGGGTACTCGACTGGGATGCCTCCCACGGGGCGCTGCTCACCGAGCGGCTGGGCGGAACGCTCTGGCGCGTCCGGTCGGACCTGATCGGGCAGGTGCGCACGATCGTGCCGCTGCTGCGCCGGGCATGGGCGGTGCCGGTGGCGATCGGGCGTCCGTTCGAGTCCAAGGCGAGCGGGCTGCGCGGCATCCTGGCCGACCTCGGCCGACGCTATGGCGAGGCGGCGCCCACCGCCCTGGAACTAGCCGCCGGCTACGCCGAACAGTTGGCGGCCGACGAACGTGCCGAGGTCGTTTGTCATGGTGATCCGCACGCCGGCAACGTGCTGCGGCGCGGCGACGGCTGGGCGCTGATCGACCCGGACGGCTTCGTCGGCGAGCGGGCCTACGACCTGGGAGTGGTGCTGCGCAACGCCTGCCTGGAGTTCGCCGACGCAGAGACCGGTCGTGCGGGCGCGGGGGTCGCGTCGCTGCGGGACGGCTGCCAGTTGCTGGCCGAGTGGGGCGAGGCGGCGTCCGACCGCGTCTGGCGCTGGGGCTTCGTCGAACGGGTCACCACCGGGCTCTATCTGCACTGGTTCGGCTACCTCGACGACGGCGACCGGTTCCTGACCACCGCGGAGACGATCGCCCGCGCCGAGGTCTGAGCCGCCGGACGCCACCGCCCACCGGTCGCGTCCCGACCCCCAAGGCCCTGCCTAACTACCTGCGCCCTGCCGTCGACGGGAGGCTAAAAGTAGTTAGGGAGGGCTTTACCGGGAGGCCGGAACGCCATGTCGTATTCTTGCTAGGTCTTGTCGCTGGCGGCAATCATGATGGAGTCATGATTCCGAGTCGTGAGGTGTGCTTGCGGGCCGTCGCCAGCCGTGACGCCCGCTTCGACGGCGAGTTCTTCACAGCCGTCGCCACCACCGGTATCTATTGCCGGCCGAGTTGCCCAGCGCTCACCCCGCGTCCGGAGAACACCGCGTTCTATCCGACCGCCGCGGCCGCCCAGGACGCCGGCTTCCGGGCCTGCCGTCGTTGCCGGCCCGACACCGTGCCCGGCTCTGCGGCGTGGGACGTCCGAGCCGACACGGTGGCGCGTGCGATGCGGCTGATCGGCGACGGACTGGTCGACCGCGAAGGTGTGGCCGGCCTCGCCCAGCGGCTCGGCTACTCGGTGCGGCAACTGCAACGGGCATTGGCCGCCGAGCTCGGAGCGACACCGCTGGCGCTGGCCCGCGCTCAGCGCGCGCACACCGCGCGGGTGCTGCTCGAGACCACGCCGATGCGGATGGGCGAGGTGGCCTTCGCCGCCGGCTTCGGTTCGGTCCGGTCGTTCAACGACGCCATCCGCGCCGCCTACGACCTGACCCCCGGCGAGTTGCGAACCCGGTTGCGGCGCACCCGCAGCCCTCGGACGCAGCTGGGTGCCGTGGAGTTGCGGCTGCCGTTCAGGCGCCCGTTCGAGCCGAGCAACCTGTTCGGCCATCTGCTGGCCACCGCGGTGCCCGGGGTGGAGGAGTGGCGCGACGGCGCATATCGCCGGACCCTCACGTTGCCACACGGCCCCGGGATCGTCGCGCTGGCGCCCCGTCCGGACCACATCGCGGCCACGCTGTGGCTGACCGATCCGCGCGACCTCACCCCGGCGATCGGACGTTGCCGGCGAATGCTCGACCTGGACGCCGACCCGGTCGCGGTGGCCGACGCGCTCGGCGGCGATCCGCTGCTCGCACCGTTGGTGGCCGCCGCCCCCGGACGCCGCGTCCCGCGCAGCCCGGACGGTACCGAGCTCGCCCTGCGGATCGTGCTGGGGCAGCAGGTGTCGACCGCAGCCGCCCGGACCCAGACCGGACGCCTGGTGCAGCGGCTCGGCGAGTCGATCAGCGATCCGGCCGGCGGCCTCACCCATCTGTTTCCGACCGCGGACGCCGTCGCCGGCCTCGCGGCGGACGACGTCCCCGGCCCGGCGGTCAGGGCGGAGACCCTGACCGGCCTGGCTCGCGCACTCGCCGAAGGACGACTCGACCTGAGCGAGAGTGCCGACCGAAGCGACGCCCGCGAGCTGCTTGCCGGGCTGCGTGGCATCGGGGCATGGAGCGTCGAAATGATCGCCATGCGCGCGCTCGGCGATCCGGACGCCTTCCCGACCGGTGACCTCGGCGTCGTCCGCGCGGCCCGCGAGCTCGGCCTGGCCACCGGCGCGCAACTCGGCGCCGCCGCCGCGCGCTGGCGTCCGTGGCGTAGCTACGCCACCCAATACCTGTGGTCAGTGCTGGACCACCCGATCAACCGACTCCCGGAGGCATCATGAACATCACCACGCTCGATGTCACGCCGGTCGGCCCGGTGTGGGTCGCGGTCGACGGAGCGGGCGCGGTCACGGCCGTGCAATTCGGTGAGCCCGATGTCGCTGCGCCGCCTTCCGCCGCTTCGGACGCGGCCGCCGCCCAGTTGCGGGAATACTTCGCCGGCGATCGCGTCGACTTCGACCTGGTGCTGGCGGCGTCGGGGACGGCGTTCCAGCACCGGGTCTGGGCCGCGCTGCGCGAGATTCCCTACGGTTGGACGTGGAGCTATGGCCAACTGGCCGCCCACATCGGACAGCCGACGGCCTCACGGGCCGTCGGGCTGGCGAACGGACGCAACCCGATCGCGATCGTGGTGCCCTGCCACCGGGTGATCGGGGCGTCGGGCACGTTGACCGGCTATGCCGGCGGGATGGGGCGCAAGCGCTGGCTGCTCGACCATGAGCGGACGGCGCAACCGATGCTGACCTGAGGCTCGGATCGCGGGCCGATGGTTGCCCTAAACAACGCCTGCCAAGAGCGTGACGCATTCCCGCTGCAACCGCTCGGGGGCGTCGGTGTCCCCGCGCAGGAAGCTGATCAACTCGTTCTGGAAGAGGCCGTCCAACAGGGCGTAGACGAAGGCGGGCTCGAGCTGGGGCCGGCTGCCGCACAGTTCCCCGTACCGCTCGACGATCGACCAGATCATGTCGGTCAGCAACGCGTCTATGCGCACGATGGTGTCCTCGAACCCGCGGCCGAAGAGCGACTGGTTACGCAGGTCGTACCAGAGGCGGTGCAGGGCCGCGTCCTCGCGGAGCGTGGCAGCCATTCGCTGCCCCACCCGAGCGGCCAACTCGTCGCAGTCCGTCGCGGTCGCCACGATCTCGTCGTAGCGACGCGCACAGGTCGACTTGAATGACCAGACCGCCTCCGCGATCAGGTCGTCCTTGTCGTCGAAGTAGTAGTGCAGCGAGCCGTGGGACAGCGCCGAGTGGTGGGCGATCTCGCGCAGTCCGGTGCCTGCAAAACCATGTTCGGCAAGCGCCACCAAGGCGGACTGGGCGAGCATCGTTCGGCGGGCGGAGAATTTGTTCCCGTGGGTCCGGACCGCCCGCGCCGTTGTCGTAGTCATCAGTGTACCTCCACTAAACACCGAGAACTTTACTCCCACTCAGCAGCGCGTGGCGAATGGAAGTGGACACTCGTCCAAGAAAGATTTGACGAGTGTCCAGGAATCTGGTCCACTAGTGGTAGCTACTTTTTGGCCCCCCATCCGATAAGTATGCGTTCGGGCCGAGGAATCCCCCCGATAGCTGAGGCCCGGACCGAGTGGTTTCGACCAGGTTTCCTGGTTAACCGCAACCGCAGTGCCCTTCATTCATGTCCGCGGGCCGCTTCTGGAGGCTGAGTGATGGGGCTCGGCGACGACCCGTCAACGCTGTCGAGGCGCGGCGGCAGCGACTTCTGAGGGCGGCTAACTGATAGGTCAGCAGATCGCGCCGGGCCGAGTGGGGAATTCCCTTGACCATCGTGCACCCTGATGCCGGGTGTACGCGGTCATTCCGCACGCGGCGGTCGCATTCGGGGCGCTCTGGTGGAGAAATCAGCAACGTGGAAAGCGGTGGGCATCCAGTGCGCCGGGTGACGTGAGTGAATGCTGGCCGCCGCGCACACGATGACCTATTCCGACGATCCGCCGGCCACTCGGGCATTCCTCGCCGACGCCCCGGCCCAGGCCCCAGATCACTGAGAGCGTCGGCGATTCTTGACCGCTATCGCCGAGCTGAGCACGGTCGCGAAGCCGCACCAGGCGGCATAGACGGCCAGCGCCGCCGCCTTGCCCGGGCCGTACGGGGCGGCTCGCCTGGCCAGGTCGGCGCTGCTGAGCGCGAGCAGCGCGGCGACCACGGCGGCCGGGACGGGGGCGTGAGCGCGGAAGAACACTCCGCTCCAGGACGCGCTCAGCGCCAGATTGGCCGCCAACGCCTGCTGGAATCGGTCGGCGTCGTCATTGCGGCCGGCCTCGCGGGCGTCAGCGATGGTGGCCGCCGCCGACGTGGTGATCAGCGCATACAGCGACGTCCAAACCGGTGCGAAGACGGTCGCCGGCGGCTGGAACGAGGGCTTGCTGAGCCGCCGGTACCAGCCGCTTCCCAGGTCGGTCAGCAGCCCGCCGGCCAGCGCCGTCGCGCCCACCGCCGCGGCCACGGTGCCCAGGCTGCGGATCCACAGCCGGGGGTCGACGTCGCGCAGCGCGCGGGTGATCGCCGTGTCGAAGTCGGTCGGGCCATCCGGCGGCACGCCCATCGCCTGCTCGGCATCGAACTCGTCGCGGACGGCGTCGTGCATCAGTGAGCCGACCAGTGGTCTGGCGACACCCGAGGCGATCGGGGTGACCAATCCGACCCACAGGCTGGCCAGGTTCGGGGTGAGCACCGGCACGGTGACGATCAGCCGGGGGTTCAGCCCGGCCAGGCCGGCGTAGCGCTGCATCATCTCGCGGTAGCTCAGCACGTCCGGCCCGCCCAGGTCGAAGCCGCGGTTGACCTCGTCCGGCAATTCGGCAGCCCGGAGCAGGTAGTGCAGCACGTCGTCGACGGCGATCGGTTGAATGAAGCTGTCCAGCCACTTCGGCGCGATCATCGCCGGCAGGCGCTCGGTGAGATGCCGCAGCATGTCGAAGGACGCCGATCCCGCACCGAGCACGGTGCCGGCCTGCAGCACCGCCGTCGGTACGCCCGAATCGAGCAGGATCTCGCCGACCTCGACCCGCGAGCCCAGGTGGGGCGACAGTTCCCCGCTCGGGTGCAGGCCCGAAAGATAGACGATCCGGCCCACCCCGGCCGTCCGGGCCGCCGCGGCGAACCGGGTGGCCAGCATCCGGTCCCGGGCGACGAAGTCCCCTTGGCCGTCCATCGAATGCAGCAGGTAGTAGGCGACCCTGACGCCGTCCAGGGCGGCGGCGAGCGCCCGGTCGTCAGTAGCGTCACCGCGGCTCACCTCCACCCGGTCCCGCCAGTGCTGAGGCAACCGGTCGGGGTTACGGCTCAGCACCCGGACGTCATGGCCGGCGTCGAGCAATCGCGGAACGAGATGCGAACCGATGTAGCCGGTCGCGCCGGTGACCAGGGTCTTCACGTCAGCTCCCCACGTCCAGGGCCCAGGGAAGGGCCAACAGCATGCCGAGCGACCAGGTTAGGTGGGTGACGATCGGCCCCGATACACCCCCTGTGGCGCGGCGCTGCAGGCCGGTCACCACCCCCAGCGCGACCGCAGCGAGGACCAGCAGCGGCACCCCGGACGGCATCGTCGCCACCGCGTAGACCGTGGTGCTGACGGCAACCCGCCACCGGGTCAGTGCGGCAAAGACCGCACCGCGGAAGAACAACTCCTCGGCGACGCCGTTGAGCGCGGTGATGGCCGCCACGATCGGCAGCGCGCCGTAGCCGGCATGGGCGAGCAGCACGTCCACCGGCCCGCGCAGCCAGGGCAGCCGTCCGACCACCAGGGCGCCGGCCAGGAACACCGCCAGCAGCCCGCCGCCCAGGATCAGCCCCTGCAGCACGGCCCTGCTGGTACCGCCGGACCGGGTCCGGCCGTGACCGAGCCGCAGTGGGCCGGACGCGAACGCGCCGACCAGCCAGACCACCGCGATACCGATGGTCGCCGGATAGAACAGCGGATCGCCGGGCCGGATGGACAGTGACCAACCGAGCGTGGCGGCACCGGCGACCAGGGTGATGCCGGTGACGATCCACCGTCGCCGTGACGCACCAGGCTGCTCGTCCGCCCGGTCGAGCAGGCTGGCCCGGACGAAGGCGCGCAGCTCGCTGAAAGGTGGCATCGGCGGGTCCTAGTGGCCGCGTCCGGCCCGGAGTTCGGCCAACCGGGCCAACAGCGCGGCCAGGGCGCGAATGTCCGGCACCCGGGCAGAGGCGTGGGTATCGCGATCGCCGACCAGCACGCCCAGATCGTCAGGTCCGAGACTGGCCAAGGCGTCCTCGTCGGTCAGATCGTCGCCGGCGAACAGGACCGCCGTGGCACCGGTGCGTTCCCGCAGCAGCCGGACGGCGGCGTCCTTGCCCTCCGCCCGCGAGGCGTATTCGATGACGTCGTGGCCTGCGCGCCGTCGCCACTCGGACGCCTCGGCGCTCATCAGTTCGTCGACCGCCTGCTGCGCCGAGCCGGTCGCCGCGGCGTCCGCCAGCCTGGTGTGCAGCGCGAAGCCGAACGTCTTCGGCTCGATCCACGCCCCCTCCAGCGACTCGACCAACGCCTCGGCGCGCCGGCGCAGGGCGTCGCGCCGCGCGGGCTTGGCGCTGTCGGAGTCCCGCGGCGGTTCGCCCTCGCCGGGAATCCAGTACTCGGCGCCGTGCGAGCCGGCCAGCCACCAGGACGAATCATCGCCGTGCTCGGTGATCACCCGCAGGTCGTGCAGCGTGCGTCCGGAGACCAGCGCGAGTGCCGTGTCGGGCAGCTCGGCCAACTCCGTCACCGCCCGGCGTGCCGCGGGCAGCAGGCGAACCCGCATCGGATCGTCGTCGAACGGGGCCAACGTGCCGTCGACATCCAGCGCCACCAGCAGGCGGCGCGTCCCGGCGAGCCTTTGCAGTTCCGGGTCGGCGTCGCCGACGATACGAGCCGCGGAGCGTTCGCCGCCGGTCATCACACCGGCCCTTCGCGGACGGCGGCCAGCGCGTCCAGGAACTCGCGCGACCAATCCTCGACATCGTGCTCGAGCACCCGGCGGCGCAGCGAGCGCATCCGGCGACGCTGCTCGGCGACGGGCATCTCGACGGCCCGCATGACGGCGTCCTTGAGGCCCTCGATGTCGTGCGGGTTCACCGTGGTGGCCTGCCCAAGTTCGTCATAGGCGCCGGCGAACTCGCTCAACACCAGCACCCCCTGGTTGTCGGTGCGGCTGGCCAGATACTCCTTGGCGACCAGGTTCATCCCGTCCCGCAGGGCGGTGACCAGCATCACGTCGGCGGCCAGGAAGAGGGCCACCATTTCCTCACGCGGGAACGCCTGGTGCAGATACCGGATGGCGGTATGCCCGACGGTGTCGAAATCTCCGTTGATCCGGCCCACGGTCAGTTCGATCTCGTCGCGCAGGTGCGCGTAGGTCTCGACCCGCTCCCGGCTCGGGCTGGCGACCTGCACCAGGGTGACGTCCTCCACCGACAGCCGGCCCTCGGCCAGCAGTTCGCCGAACGCCTTCAGCCGGTGACCGATGCCCTTGGTGTAGTCGAGCCGATCGACGCCGAGCAGCACCCGGGCCGGATTGCCCAACCCTTCGCGGATCTCCCTGGCCCGGGCCCGGATATCCTCCCGGCCGGCCAGCTCGATGTAGGCCGCCGCGTCGATCGAGATCGGGAATGCCTTCGCCAGCGCACGCCGGGTGGTGCCGTCGGGTTGCGGTACCCGGATGCCGGACGCCCTGGTCTCGTAGTGCAGCAGGCGGCGGACGGCGCGGGCGAAGTTGCTGGCGTCGGCGACTCGTTGGAAGCCGATCACGTCGGCACCGAGCAGGCCTTTCACCACCTGCCGGCGCCACGGCAGCTGCGAGTACAGACCGTAGGCGGGGAACGGGATGTGGTGGAAGTAGCCGATGGTCAGGTCGGGCCGGCTCTCCCGCAGCATCGCCGGCACCAGTTGCAGCTGGTAGTCCTGCACCCAGACTGTGCCGTCCTGGGCGACCGCCCCGGCCGCGGCGTCCGCGAACCGCCGGTTCACCCGCAGGTACGCCTCCCACAACGGACGGCTATAGCGGGGCGGGGCGATCACGTCGTGGTACAGCGGCCAGATGGTGTCGTTGGAGAAGCCCTCGTAGTACAGCTCGACATCCTCGGCGCTCAACGTCACCGGGATCAGCCGGGTGTCGTCGAAATCGAACGGCTCCACCGCCAGGTCGGGCTTGCCGGGCCAGCCCACCCAGGCGCCGTGGGCGGTCCGCATCACCGGCTCCAGTGCGGTGACCAGGCCGCCGGGTGAGTGCCGCCAGCCACCATCGGCGTCCGAATCCACGGGAAGCCGGTTGGCGACGACGACGAAGCTCGCAGAGGTCATGCTGTTCTTCTCCTCGGCCGGGAATCCCCAGGCTAGCCCCGTGGTTCCGGCCCGAGCCCACCCGAAGGGGTTCGGATACCGGTTCACGATTTCGGCGTGGACGGCGGCGTGCGCCCGGCGCGGGTAGGTTGCCGGCATGCGTTATCGAGCTGTGGGTGACAGTGGGTTGATGGTGTCCGCGGTGGGTGTCGGATGCAATGCCTTCGGCGCCCGGATCGACTTCGATCAGACCAAAGCGGTGGTGGAGGCGGCCCTGGACGCCGGGATCAGCCTGTTCGACACCGCCGACTCTTACGCCGGCGGGGTCAGCGAAGAGTTCCTTGGCCGGGCGCTGGGTGCGCGTCGTGAGGACGTCATCGTGGCGACGAAGTTCGGCATGGGTGACCACGACGCGGAGCATTTCGGCGCCCATGGCGGGCGCCGCTACGTCCGGCGCGCGGTCGAGGCCAGCCTGCGCCGGCTGGGCACCGACTACATCGACCTCTACCAGCTACACCGCCCCGATCCGATCACCCCGATCGAGGAGACCCTGGACGCGATGAGCGACCTGGTCACCGAAGGCAAGGTGCGCTACATCGGCTCGTCGAACCTGACCGCCTGGCAGGTGGTTGACGCCGACTGGACGGCCCGCAACGCCGGACGGCAGCGGTTCATCTCGGCGCAGAACGAGTATTCGCTGTACAACCGGATCGCCGAGGAGGAGCTGGTGCCGGCCTGTGAACGGTTCGGGATCGGACTGTTCCCCTACTTCCCGTTGGCGTACGGCCTGCTCACCGGCAAGTACCAGCGTGGCGAAGCGGCGCCCGAGGGGTCGCGGCTGGCAGCGCAGGGCAGCCGTCTGGCCGGCGCCGACTGGGACCGGATCGAGGCCTTGCAAGCGTTCGCGGACGCCCGCGACCTGCCGCTGCTGACCGTCGCCATCGGCGGGCTGGCCGCCCAGCCGGCCGTCGCCAGCGTGATCAGCGGAGCCACCCGTGCCGAACAGATCACCTCGAACGTGGCCGCGGGGGAGTGGGAGCCGTCCGCGGGCGACCTGGCCGAACTCGACGAGCTGCGGCACAGCGCCGCCTTCTCGTACACAACCTTCGCGTGAAGACCCCCGGTCGGCCGTCCGAGCCGGCACTGCTGACGCTGCACGGCGTCCGGGTGCTGGGCGGGCCGTCCACCGACAAGATCGCTCGCCGGTTCGAGCTGCCCAGCGCCGAGGTTCACGAACATCTGCTGGACGCCCAGGCGTACGGCTGGGTGAACCGGCATGAGTTCTTCGGCGAGACCTGGTCGCTGACCGAGCGCGGCCGGCTCGAGAACGAACGACAACTGGCCGCCGAACTCGACGCGGTCGGGGGTCGTGCGACGGTCGCCGAACTACACCAGCGATTCCGTCCGCTGAACCGGCGCCACGGCGTGGCCTGCACCAACTGGCAGCTGCGTCCGACCCGCTGGGACCGGCACGCCGCCAACGATCACGACGATCCGGTCTGGGACGCCAAGGCGCTGGTCGAGCTGGAGGGCATCGATCGCGAACTCGCCGCCCTCAACAGCGCGCTGACGAAAGTGCTGCGCCGGTTCGGCGGATACGCCCATCGGCATCACCACGCGCTGGCGCGAGTCCGGCACGGCCGCCACGCTTGGCTCGATTCGCCGGACCGGGACTCGTGCCAGATCGTCTGGATCCAGTTCCATGAGGACCTGCTGGCCAGCCTGGGCATCCCGCGGGGCAGCGACGCCTGAGCCCGCCGCCGGCACGCCTCGGGAGAGCGACACGCCTCAGGCGAGACGGCGGCGGGTGGCGTCCAGTGCCTGCGCCACCGCGTCCACCGTCTGTGCGACCGCCTCGGCGTCGGTGTCGTGGTTGCTCACCGAGAAGCGAATCACCGAGCGGCCATGCCAGGAGCTGCCGCTGGGACGCACCAGGCCCTCGGCCAGCAACAACTCCAGCACCCGCTCGGTGGTGGCGTCGTCGACGATCGCGATCACCACCTGGGTGTAGACGACCTCGTTGAGCACCTCGACGCCGGGCAGGCCGGCGAGCCCGCGGGTCAGCAGCTGTGCCGCGTTCACCAGGCCCTGGACGAGGCCGGTCAACCCGTCGCGGCCGAGGCTCGCCAGCGCCGCCCAGACCGGGACGCCGCGGGCTCGCCGGGACAGCTCGGGCACCTTCTCATGCGGGTCGGGTACCTCCGAGTGCAGCAGGTAGGCCGCCGAGTGGCCGAACGCCCGGGACATGGCGCCCGGGTCGGCCACGATCGCGATGCCGCTGTCGTACGGGGTGTTGAGGGTCTTGTGGGCATCGGTCGCCCACGAGTCGGCGCCGCCCATCCCATGGACGAGGTCGGTCAGCTCGGGAACCGCGGCGGCCCACAGGCCGAAGGCGCCGTCGACATGCACCCAGGCGCCCTGGGCATGGGCGGCCTCCACGATCTCGATGAACGGGTCGAAGGCGCCGGAGTGGACGTTTCCGGCCTGGGCGCAGACGATGGTGGGCGCGTCACCGGTGTCCAGGGCGCGCCGCAGTTGGTCGGCGTCCATCCGGCCCTGATCGTCGACACCGACCAGTTCGGGGGCACCCAGACCCAGGTAGCGCAGGGCCATGTCGACCGAGCTGTGTCGTTCGGCACCGGCCAGCACCCGGATCCGCGGCGATCCGGCGAGTCCGAGTGCAGCCTGATCCCAGCCCATCCCGGCCAGCAGCGCGTCGCGGGCAGCTGCGAGCGCGGTGAAGTTCGCCATCGTCGCACCGGTGACGAAGCCGACCCCGGCGGTCGACGGCAGACCGAGCGATTCGAGCACCCACCGGGCCGCCGCGTCCTCGACCGCCACCACGCCGGGGGTGGCGTCCCGCATGCCGGCGTTCTGATCCCAGGCGCTGACCAGCCAGTCGGCGGCCAGCGCGGCCGGCAGGGTGCCGCCCATCACCCAGCCGAAGAACCGCGGCGAGCCGATCGCCAGCAGGCCCGGCTCGACGGCGGAGGCGAGCGCGCGGACCACGTCGGCGGCGTCCCGACCGTCGGCCGGCAGCGGGCCGGCGAAGCGGCCGGTCAGCGCATCGATGTCCTCCGTGGCGGGGACCCGGCGCGATTCCACCTCGTCCAGCCATCGCTCGGCCGCGGCGAGTGCGGCCGCCAACTCGGGACGCGGCGACGACATCTCGCAACTGTCTCCCCAGGACACCCCGCCGTCAATAGCCGACGGGGTCACCGGTGCCGGGCGAGCGGGCGTCGGCGGTCGCGGGGCGGACCCGCTAGGGTGGCGGGTGACACGGGGTGCCGGTACCGATGCCGGCTGAGATCACACCCGCAGAACCTGCTCTCGTTAGCACGAGCGAAGGGATTCGTCATGACACAGCCTTCTTCTCTCACTTCCGCGACCGCGCCGGCCGAGGCCTGCGCCGGCCTGCTGGAGGCGGTCCGCGCCCAGGCCCCACTGGTGCAATGCCTCACCAATCATGTGGTCAGCGGATTCACCGCCAACGTCCTGCTCGCCCTCGGTGCCGCACCGGCCATGGTCGACATTCCCGACGAGGCCGGGCCGTTCGCGTCGGTGGCGTCGGCAGTCCTGATCAACCTGGGCACCCTGGGCGGACGGCAACCCGAGGCGATGCGCGAGGCGGCCGCAGCCGCCCAGGCCGCCGGCACACCGTGGGTGCTCGATCCGGTCGCCGTCGGTGCGCTGCCGGTTCGCACCGGGCTCGCCCGGGAGCTGCTGACCGCCCGCCCGGCCGTCATCCGCGGCAACGCCTCCGAGATCGCCGCGCTGGCCGGCTCAGCTGCCACCGGACGGGGCGTGGACGCCACCCTCACCGTCGACGCCGCGTCCGCGCCGGCCGCCGAACTGGCCGGCCGGTTGGGTGCCGTCGTCGCCGTGTCCGGCCCGGTCGATCTGGTCACCGACGGGGCGGCCACGGCGCGGGTGTCCAACGGACACGAACTGCTCACCCGGGTGACCGGCGCCGGCTGTGCGCTGGGTGCGGTGATGGCCGCCTTCACCGCGGTCGGCGACGATCGACTGCTGACCGTGGCCGCCGCCAGCGCCGTCTACGGCCTGGCCGCGGAAGAGGCTGCCGCCGCGGCGTCCGGGCCCGGTTCGTTCGCCGTCGCGCTGCTGGATGCCCTGGCCGGACTGACTCCCGGAACGGTGGTCGAGCGGGCCCGGCTGGAGGTGGCTCGATGAGCCTGGACGCCGGCACGCTCGCCGTCTGCTTGGTGACCGACGCCGCCCAGTGCGCCGCCGCGGGCCGCAGTGTCGCCGCCACCGTCGCGGCCGCCGTCGCCAGCGGCGTCCGGTCGGTGCAGGTGCGGGCCAAGGACGCCTCCGCAGCAGCCTTTCTGAAGGAGGTCAACGCGGTCGCCGAGGCGATCGCCGGCGTGCCGGGGGCAGACGGTTGCGTGCTGATCGTCAACGACCGGGTGGATGTCGCGCTCGCCGCGCACGCGCTCGGTGTCCGGGTCGGCGGTGTGCACATCGGGCAGAGCGATCTGCCCGCGTCGGCGGCGCGCGCCATCCTGTGGCCCGGTGCGATCGTCGGGGTCAGCGCCGCCACCGCCGCCGAGATCCGCGCCGCCGAGCCGTACGCCGACTACCTCGGCATCGGACCGCTGCGCGACACGGCCACCAAACCGGACGCCGACCCGGCACTCGGGCTGGCCCGGGTCGCCGAGCTCGCGGCCGCGACCGGTACGCCGGCGGTCACCATCGGCGGCGTCCTGCCCGACGATCTGCCCGCGCTGCGTGCGTCCGGCCTGGCCGGAGTCGCCGTCGTCTCGGGCATCTGCGCCGCCCCCGATCCGGGATCGGCCGCCCGCGCCTACCTGGATGGCTGGGCGAGTGAGGTGGCGGCATGATCCGGCCCATTCCCAACGTGCTGTCCATCGCCGGCACCGATCCCACCGGCGGCGCCGGCGTCCAGGCCGACCTGAAGGCGATCGCCGCCTGCGGCGGATACGGCATGTCGGTGGTGACCGTCCTGGTCGCCCAGAACACCCAGGGCGTCCGCGCCGTGCACTATCCCGACATCGACTTCCTGCGCGCCCAACTCGACGCGGTCAGTGACGACGTCGCCATCGATGCCGTCAAGCTCGGCATGCTGGGCAGCGTCGAGGTGATCGCGACGGTGCGCGAGTGGCTGGAAAGGGTTCGCCCTGCGACCGTGGTGCTCGATCCGGTGATGGTCGCCACCAGCGGTGACCGGCTGCTGGACGCCGCGGCTGAGGCGGCGCTGCGCGAACTGGCGGACCTGGCCGACGTGCTGACCCCCAATGTTCCCGAACTCGCCGTGCTGGCCGGCGCCGAGCCGGCCGCCGATTGGTCGCAGACCCTTGCCCAGGCCCGGGCGGTGGCCGCCTCAACCGGCGCTCTGGTGGTCGCCAAGGGCGGCCATCTGACCGACGCCACGGTCAGCGACGCGCTGGTGGGGCCGGCCGGCGTCCTCACCCAGGTCGACCACTCGCGGGTCGCCACCCGCAACACCCACGGCACCGGCTGCTCGCTCTCCTCGGCGCTGGCCACCCGCTTCGCGGTCACCGGCGACTGGCCCCAGGCGCTGACCGAAAGCACCGACTGGCTGGCCGCGGCGATCGCCCGCGCCGATGATCTCGACGTGGGGCAGGGCAACGGACCCGTGCATCACCTGGGACCACTGTGGGAATCCGCGGGCGGTCCGGCTCCGGGCCCGATCACGCGATGGTGGTGGCAACAAGCGTCCGGCATTCGCGCGGCGATCGACGACCTGCCTTTCGTCCGCGCGCTCGGCGACGGCACGCTGGGGGTGGACGCGTTCACCTGGTATCTGGCGCAGGACGCCCGCTACCTGGGTCGCTACGCGACCTCGCTCGCCGCTGCCGCCGAGTTGGCAACCGATGCCGACGAGCGGGCTTTCTGGCGGGAGTGCTCGACCTCGGCGATCGCCACCGAGCTGCAACTGCACGAGTCGTGGGTGGCTGCCGAGGTCGTGGAGCGAACCCAACCGTCGGCGGTGACCACCGCCTACCTCGACCATTTCGACGCCGCCGAATCGACCGGTGACTACGCCGTTCTCACCGCGGCGCTGTTGCCCTGCTTCTGGATCTATGCCGACGTCGGCGACACCCTGGCCACCCGCAACCGGCCCGGCCACCCCTACGCGGACTGGCTGGCGACCTATGCCGACGAGGCCTTCGCGGCAGCAACCCGGCGCGCGATCGAGATCACCGAGGCGGCGGTGCGGCGGGCCGGCGCCAGCAGTCGCCGGGCCGCCGCCCGCGCGTTCCGGGCGTCCTGCGTCCACGAACGGGAGTTCTTCGCGGCGCCGCTGCGGTAGCGCCCAGGCAATCAGCCAGGCCTGGGACGCCATACCTCGGACGAGGGTCGTTGGTCGAGCCGGTCGAGACCCCGCCGTCCCAGAACTCGACAACCCCGCCCGCGGCGAGAGAAATAAGGTTAGGCTCCCCTTACCAAATGCCGGCACTCCGGTTGCGCCGCGACACCAGGGGGTCCCGTGGAACCCATCCACACCACAGTCCAAGACCTGCGCTTCGACACGATGCGCGCTCGCTCCGTGTCGCTGGCCCGCCGGCTGCTCTCCGGGGCCGGACGCGCCGCGCTGGTCGCCTACGATCTCGAGCCGCTGGTCGAGGCCGGGGCGCTATGCCACGGGATGAGCGCGACCGGGGAGCTGGTGCTGGCCTGCCTCGCCGACGACGCCATGCCCGCCACCACGTGGGAGGGCGGCAGGCTGCGGGTGCGGCTCGACATCGTGAAGGAAGCGCCCGAGTCCGCGGTGCGGATCACCGCCTGCGCGGTGCATCTCCTGGGCACGCTCGAATGGCTGCCGGCCGAGGACGTCCACGACTACCTCGCCGGGGCGGAACTCGATCCGCAGCTGGCGGGACTGGCCACGATGGTCGGTGGAAGGCTGGGCATCGTGCGCAGCGATCGCGTGCTGGTGCACGACAGTGCCGGCGTATCGCCACTGTCGTTCGGTGAGGTGGCCGGGCAGCATCCCGCGGCCGGCACACGGCCGCCGGGTTGCCGAAGCTTCCCCGATGCTGAGCAGGAATGGAGTGCCCGCGACCTGGTCGGCCGACTTTCGGTCAGCCAGTTGGACGGGCTGCTGGCCGCGGCCACGGCGGGCTGGGATGCCGGCGTGAAGCTGTCCAGTCGTGCCGAAGTCACCTGCTCGCACACCGAGGGGCAGGTGTTCTGCGTCGACATCGACCGGACAGGTCTCACCTTAATGGCGGTCACTCTGGGTCGCGCCACAGTTCACTTCCTGGCCTTCGACGAGCCCG
Organism: Micropruina sp.; assembly: GCA_044225075.1. Taxonomy (GTDB): domain Bacteria; phylum Actinomycetota; class Actinomycetes; order Propionibacteriales; family Propionibacteriaceae; genus Micropruina. The sequence goes on from JBGAJF010000007.1 coordinate 79,451, forward strand.
CTGACGCACTCGACGAGCTGGCCGATCGACTCGGCCAACTCGTCGCGGTGAGCTCCGTTCAGCCGACGGAGTAGCTGAGGCAGTCGGCCGAGTCGCCGACGACGATCTCGCCGGCGGTGCACAACAGGTCGGCGTTGTGGACGCACTCGAGCCGCTTGCAGGCGCCCACCTGGCCGTTGGCCGAGGAGAGACCGGCCCGGGCGTCCAGGTCGGTGAACGTGGTGCAGGTGGCAGTGTCGGCGCCGCCGACATTGATGGCGCCGGCGGTGCAGCCGCCGTTGTTGAAAGCGCAGGCGCTGGTGGCGCAGGACTTGACGAGGGTGAGCGAGATGGTGCTCATGATCGGAGCCTCCCTTGGTGTGTGGCGTGGACTCGGCTTATTGATGTTCACGATAGTCCTGAGAATCGGCGTCAACAAGCATTCTTAGCCTTACCTAACTCGCCTTATATTATCGATAGACCGGCTTTTCAAAATACGTATGGTACGGATGCAAAGGCTCCTTGACTAGGTGTGATGATCTTGTGACTCACCGATTCCAGTGATTCGTAAGTCGTGGTCATAAACGCACCATACGTTTTTCGTAAATAAAGTCTCGCAGATATATTCGGTGCCACCGGCGAGGGGGTCATCGCGGACGTCGCGAGTGTGGTGCGGATCGCGCCGACCTGGCGTCGGTCGATGCCGCCGCAGGTGCATCCGGCGACGCCCGCTATTCTGACCGCGGTGTGCCGGGAAGTCTGGTCGGCGGCGTCCTCGCCCGGGGGCGCAGTGGAGTACTGGGGGATCCGATGACATCAGAGACGCGTCCGGCGTTGTTCGTCCGGCGCCTCACCGACGAGGTGCCCGGCGGCATCCTGCTGTTGGTCGCGGCCGTGCTCGCCCTAGTCTGGGCCAACTCGCCCTGGGCGGACGGCTACCACGCGCTCGCCGCGACCATCGTGGGTCCGGCAGCGTTGCATCTCGATCTCAGCCTGGCGCACTGGGCATCCGACGGATTGCTGGCGATCTTCTTCTTCGTGGTGGGGGTGGAACTCAAGCACGAGCTGGCGGCCGGCAGCCTCCGGCAGCCGCGCGAGGCCGCCGTCCCGGTACTGGCGGCCGTGGGGGGCATGATCGCGCCCGCGGTGGTCTTCGCCCTGGTGGTGACGTTCTCCGGCGAGCCTGAGGCGCTGCACGGCTGGGCGATCCCCACCGCCACCGACATCGCTTTCGCTCTTGCCGTTCTCGCCGTGTTCGGACGCGGCCTGCCGCGCGCGCTGCGGGTGTTCCTGCTCACGCTCGCGGTGGTGGACGATCTGCTTGCCGTCGTGGTGATCGCGATCGCCTACACAGAACACATCTCCGGGCCGATGCTGGCCGGTGCGCTGGCCGCCGTCGCGCTGTTCGGCGTCCTGGTGAGACTGCGCTGGACGGCGTGGTGGGTGCTGCTTCCGGTGGCGGCCGTGGCCTGGGGATTCATGCACGCCTGTGGGGTGCACGCCACCATCGCCGCGGTGCTGATGGGGCTGGTGGTGCCACCCATCGCCATCCATGGCGAGCCCGACCCGCGGACCCGTCGCTACGACGACCTGGTCCGGCCCTGGTCGGCGGGGGTGGCGTTGCCGGTGTTCGCGTTCTTCGCCGCCGGGGTCACCCTGGTGGGGGGCGGGCCGGGGCTGACGTCCGAGCCGGTGTTCTATGCGGTGGTGTTCGGACTGCTGGCGGGGAAGTTGATTGGCGTCCTCGGCACCACGGCGGTGGTCACCCGGTTCACCCCGCTGCGGCTGCCGGACGCCATCGGCCTGCGCGATCTGCTGCCGGTCGGGCTGCTGACCGGCATCGGGTTCACCGTCGCGCTGCTGATCGCCGAACTCTCCTTCGGCGACGACGCGCATCGCGGGGCCGCAAAGGGCGGCGTGCTGGCCGCCTCGCTGCTGGCCGGCGTCCTGGGCGCGCTCGGCCTGCGTTGGGACGCGCGGCGCACCCGGGAGACCGACATCAACTGCGACGGTGCGCCCGACGTCGACACCGGGGTCATCGACTGAGCGGTCGGCCACAGGGCAGTGACACCTTCGGCAGCCACTGTCGCCCTGCAGTGCGGCAGTGACACGCGATTGCGTCAGTCGGTCAGAGGCTCCGACCGGCGCTCCAGCCCGTCCAGGATGATGCCGAGGCCGAGGTCGAATTCCGCAGCGAACGAATAATCGCCGCCGGCGGTGAGGGCGCCGACCAGTTCGGCGAGGTGAGGGTAGTCGTCGCTCGGCATGGCGACGCCCACCGCGAAGTCGTTGGCCCCGGTCGTCGGGTCGAAGGGCAGGTTCCGTTCGGTGAGGGCGAAGCCGTACACGTAGGCGTCGATCACCGAGTAGGCCCGGGCCGCCATCGCGACGCTGAACCCGCCGTGGCGCAGGCAGCCGATCACCGCGTCGTAGTGTCGCAGCGACGCCTGGCCGGGGTTGGCCCGCGAGTCGACCAGGGTCAGAGCCCATGGATGGGCGGTGAGCACCGCGCGCACCGAGGCTGAGCGGACGGTGATCGCCTCGCGCCAGCCCACCCCGTCCGGCGGCAGTTCGAACTGTTCGAACACCCAGTCGGCGAGGCCGTCGAGCAGGGCCGCCTTGTTGGCCACGTGGTGGTAGAGCGACATTGCTTCCACGCCGAGCTCACGGCCGACGTTGCGCATGCTCACCGCGGTCAGTCCGCCCCGGTCGGCAACGGACGTGGCCGCCTCAATCACCCGCTGTGCGGTCAGCGGCTGCCGGTCTGCCATCGCTCCTCCTTGTGGCCTTACGCCTCTAAGGCTAGTCTGATCACGGAAACTTACACATGTAAGGAGAGTGTGGTGGAAATGCAACAGGTGCGCGTCGAGCGCTACGGGCCGCCGGAGGCGATCGCGATCGCCGACGCTCCGGTGCCGCGTCCGGGTCGCGGCGAGGTGGTGGTGCGGGTCGAAGCGGCAGGCGTGAACTCCGGGGACGCCCGAATGCGGTCCGGCCGATTCCCTACCGGGTTCGGCCCGCTCGCCCGGCTGGCGATCGGGCTGCGCGGACCCCGTGCCGGGGTGCTGGGCTCCACCTTCTCCGGGGTGGTGGCCGAGGTCGGCGACGGGGTGGACGAACTGGCGCGCGGCGACGAGGTGGCCGGCATGACGGGGGTCCGGGTGGGTTGTCACGCCGAGTTCGCCGTGGTTCCGGCGGGCGCCGCGGTGCGCAAGCCGGCCGCCCTCGGCCACTCGGACGCCGCGGGCGTCCTGTTCGGCGGAACCACCGCCCTGCACTTCCTGCGCGACCGGGCGGCGATGCCGCGGGGCGCCACCGTGCTGGTCAACGGGGCGTCCGGATCGGTGGGTTCGGCGGCCGTCCAGATCGCCATCATCCTGGGTGGAACGGTGACCGCGGTCTGCTCCGAAGCGAACCGGGAGCTGGTGACCCGGTTGGGTGCCCAGCGCTGGATCGACTACACGCGAACCCCGATCGAGGCCATCGACGAGCGGTTCGACGTGGTGTTCGACGCGGTCGGGAACCTGTCACGGCCGGACGGGCTGCGGCTGCGCGCACCCGGCGGCGCGCTGGTGCTGGCGGTGGCCGGCCTGTTCGACACGGTGCGCGGCGGTCGGGGCGTGTACACCGGATCGGCCAGTGAGCGAGTCGAGAACGTCGCCCAGCTGCTGGAGTGGGCCGCCGCGGGGCGGCTCGACCCCGTTGTGACGGTGGTCGGTGGGCTGTCGGCGCTGCCCGAGGCATATCGGCTGATCGACGGCGGCCACAAGGTCGGCAACCTGGTGGTGCTGCCCGGCTCTCACCAGGCGGTGTGACGCGGCAGACCGGCGGGGACTCTGCCGGCCGACGATGTCTGGATTCAGCCGGCCGGTGGCTGGGCGTCCATCGCCAACCGCCGCCGGAAGCGCTCGCCGAACTATTTGCCGCTCGCCGAGTTCAGCGAGCCCTGAATAGTTCGGCGAGCGGTCAGTTGGGCCGATGCCCGACAGGGGCTGGGTCAGGCGGACGGAGCGACCGTGCGACGGACGGCCTCGTCCACCACGGCGTCCAGCGAGCCGGACGTCCGGAAGGCTGCCCGCTGGCGGTCGGCGCCGGTCCCGTCGCGGAGGAGGCGATCGACGCCGTCGAGCACCAGTGGAAGGTCGCCCGTGGACTCCAGTGCGTGGCGGACGTCGTTGACCAGGGAGTTCACCGCGTCCCGGGCCGGGACGACGCGCCGGCTGAACGGATCGAGCAGGCCGTCGGTGAGGCCGGAGCGGGCGGCGCGCCAGGTGGCCGCCCGCTGCCACTGCGGCGGCAGCACGTCCGGGGGATTTCCCCACGCCCAGGCCCGGGCCGCGGTGGTCACCATGGCCCGGCACAGGGCGGCGATGAGCACGGCGTCCTCCACCCGGGTACAGACGTCGGCCGTCCGGATCTCGACGGTGGGGTACTGGGCGGAAAGCCGCGCCGGGAAATAGATCATCCCGTCGTCGAGTGCCGCGCCCGAGCGGACCAGGTCGGCGACCGCTGCGTCGTAGCCGGCGGCGTCACCGAACGGCCCGGTGGGTCCGGCCGTGGGCCACAATCCCCAGATTATGGTCCGGAAACTGGCGTAGTCGGTGTCCTGACCCTGCCAGAACGGCGAGTTGGCCGAGAGCGCGAGCAGCGTCGGCAGCCAGCGCGGCAGCCGATCGATCACACCGACGCCTTCGTCGCGTGAGCCGACCTCGACGTGGACGTGCTGCCCGCAGGTCAGTTGCTGCCGCGACAGCAGTCCGAACTCGGACGCCATCCGCAGATAGCGCTCATCCTCGGTGGCGGTCGGCCGCACCTTGCACGGGCTGGTGGCGATGGCCGCCACCGCGGCGTCCGATCCCGCGGCCGCTTCCGACATGACCCGGCGAAGGCCGAGCAGTTGCCGGCTCAGCTCGTCGGTGTCGCGGCAGGGCAAGGAGCCGATCTCGGCCTGTTCGAGCTTGAACTCGTGCTCGACGGCGGTACCGGGCAGCCCATCATCGCTGTCGGCCAATCGGGCTCGGGCCCGGCGCACCACCGCCTCGCCGGCAGGGGTCGGGCGGCCGCCGACCCGCTCGACGACCAGCAACTCCTCCTCGACCCCCACGGTGACCGGCACGCGCTCAGTGTTTCCCGGCGGCCGTCGGTCCGGACACGTCCGCCGGGGTGAGATCGGCTTGCGCGTCGGCGGCCGACTGCCCGATCGCGCGCTCAGAGCGGCCCTGCTCTTCGCGACTCGTCAGAGCTGAGGCCTATTTCAGGGGCGCCCCGAGCACGTGATAGACGAGATAGAACGTCACCCGGACGAGTATCGACGCCAGGAAGCCGTATCTGCGAAAGACCGCTGCCTGAGCGAGGTTGGTAGCGAAAGTCTCGGTGAGCACGAGCGCCCACGGCAGTGGAGCCAGCACCTGGGTCCCGATCTGACTCAGCGGCTCGATCAACGACGTCAACACCGCTGACGCCCAGAACACCGGAGTCGGCGCACGTCCACGAAGGATCAGGTTGCACACGATGAACATCAACAACGGCAGCGGGAGGAGCCGGAAGACGATCTCGACGTAGACCGCCGCCGCACTGTAGACCAACAGCGAAGCCGGAAACCCGATGTCGGTCGATGGGAGATTGAACTTCTCTGCTTGCAGCCTGGACAGTCCGGTCAGCACGTCGGTCAGCAGGAACAAGCTGCCCGCCACCAGTCCGATCAGCGCGGGACCGCCGAACCGTCGCCACCCGGGTATTGCCCGCGACACCGGGTCGGGAAAGCCGGTCCGGGTGGAGAGGAACACCCCGATCGCGCCGAGCACCGACATCGCGATCCAGCCCTGCACCTCGAAGAAGCCTGCCTGGGAGCGGTCGACGAAGCTCACTGGAAGCACGGTCGAAACCAACATCGTCACCACCCCGAGGTAGCCGACCACCACGGCCCAGACCAACATCGGACGTCCGACCCGGACCCGGGCCAGGACCGGATGCTCCGCCGACTCGCCGGGCGGCACTCTCACGGTCGCACCGCGGAGGGCAGGGCCGGCACTGCGTTGAGGTCGCCGATCCGGTCCCGATTGGCGAGGGAGGGCCCGGCCGACATGATCGCCTGCACGATGCCCATGCTCGGTCCTCCACTGGTTCGCGTGCGGTGAAGAGCGGACTGTATCGAGAGGAGCGCCCGCGTTGTCGGGCCTCAGCGTAATCCGGGTAAGCCCTGAATAGTCCGGTCAGCGGGCAGCTGGTTCGCTGAGGTGAGATCGGCTTGCGCGTCGGCGGCCGACTGCCGGGATCGCGCGCCGATGACGCCCTCCATTGCGGCAGTGACGCGCGAAGGGGCCACTCACGCCGGATGGCGACATGGAGCCCAACCCGCGTCCAAGATCCGCGGGCCGGCCAGTACTCTGCGCGAATGGGTGACCCTCGCGCGATCCGGGTGTTCGTTTCGTCGACTTTTCGCGACATGCAGGCCGAACGGGACGAGCTGGTCAAGCGGGTTTTTCCGCTGCTGCGGCGGCGTTGCCAGGAGCGGGGAGTGGCCTGGAGCGAGGTGGATCTGCGCTGGGGCGTGACCGATGAGCAGGCGTCCGAGGGTGCGGTGCTGCCGATCTGCCTAGCCGAGATCGAACGCACCCGGCCGTACTTCATCGGGCTGCTCGGCCAGCGCTACGGCTGGGTGCCCGGCGAGATCGGACCGGAGCTGACCGGCCGGTTCGGTTGGCTCACCGAGGATCTGCACCGTTCGGTCACCGAGTTGGAGATCCTGCACGGGGTGCTCAACAACCCCGACGCGGACGGGCACGCCTACTTCTATCTGCGCGACCCGACCTGGGTGGCGACGCTGCCGCCGGAGAGCCGCGCGCTCTACCTCGAACCGGACGCCGATGGCGCCGCCCGGCTGGAGGCCCTGCGTGAGCGGGTGCGAGGCTCGGGGTTCCCGGTCGTCGGCTACGGCCACCCGGAGGCGCTGGGCGAGCGGGTGCTGGCCGACTTCGATGCGTTGATCGCCCGCTTCGCGCTGCACCTGCCCCGACCGGCAGTGACCGCGGAGCTGGCGACGGCGGGCTCGCCGCTGCTGGTCACCGGCGAGCCCGGAGCGGGGGCGTCCAGCCTGGCCACCAACTGGGCGGACGAATGGACGGCGGACCATCCCGGCGCGACGGTCGTCGTCCATCACTGCGATGCGGACGCCGCGGCGGGCGACTTCCGGCTGCTCGCCGCGCGGGTGATCGACGCGTTCGGCGGCGACTACGACGAGACCGTCGAGCGGCTGGCCGAGGCGCCGCCCGCTGCCGTGGCCAGCGTGCTCGGGCAGGCGTTGCGCGCGGCGTCCGCGCCGGCACTGGTGGTGCTGGACGGGGTGGACCAGCTGGCTGAGGGGAACCCGGGGGACCGGGCGCCTGACCTGCGCTGGCTGCCGTCCGACCTGGCCGGTTCGCCGGTGCGGTTCGTGCTGACCGGTTCGGCCGAGCGGACGCGCACCGCGTTCGCTCATCGTGGCTGGCCGGTGTTCGAGGTGCCGCCGCTCACCCCGGACGAACGGCGCCGGATCGCGGCATTGGTGTTGGCCGCAGGTGCGAAACAACTCGGCGAGGAGAATCTGACCGCTCTGGTGGCGGCACCGCCCACCGGCAACCCGCGCTTCCTGCTGACCGTGCTCGACGAGCTGCGTCAGCACGGCGACCACTTCACCCTGCGCGGACTGATCGATCGCCTGGTGGCTGCGCCGTCGACCGCCGCCCTGCTCGACTTGGTGCTGGAGCGCTACGAACGCGACTTCGAACGGGACCGCCCCGGCCTGGTCGCCGACGCGATGCGGGCGATCTGGGCCGGCCGGTACGGCGTCGCCGAGTCCGAACTGCTCGACCTGCTGACACCCGGCATCGAGAAGCTGCCGCAGCGCAGCTGGGCGCCGTTGCACCTGGCCGCCGAGCATCACCTGGTCAGCCGGGGCGGCGGCCGCCCATCAAGGCTTGGCAAGGTATTTCGCTGAGCAGCCGCTCGGCCCGCGGGTGGCCGACGAACTGGGCTGGCAATGGGCCGAGGCGGGCGATTCCGTGGCATTGCGGGCGACGTTGTCCGATCTGGAGTGGGCCGAGCTGGCCTACGCCCGCAACCCGTACGACCCGCGACGGCTGTGGTACCGGCTCACCCCGGATGTGGCCGGCGAACTGGTCAGCGCCTATGCCGCGGTGCTGTCGTCGCCGGCCGATCACGACGGCGGCCAGTTGGTGTGGGGCGTCGCCCGGCTGCTCGCCGACGCCGGGGCGAGTGATGCTGCCCTCGGCTTGCAGCGTTACCTGATGGACGCGGCGCGGGCCGCTCCCGGCACCGAACCGGGACGGCGTTGGGCGGCCGCGCTGGTCAACCTGGGAGCCACCCACCTGGCCCGTGGCGAACTGGACGCCGCGGCGTCCGCCTTCGACGAGGCGTCCGGGCTGCCGGAGCTGCGGGCGGCGGCGCTGGGGAACCTGGCGATCGTCCGGCGCGAGCAACGCCGCCGGTCGGAGGCGGAGGAGCTGCTGGGCTTCGCACACGCCGACATCCGCGCGGCGATCGAGCGGCGCTACCTCGCCACCCCCGAGTGGAGAGCGGCCGCCCATCAAGGCTTGGCAAGGTATTTCGCTGAGCAGCCGCTCGGCCCGCGGGTGGCCGACGAACTGGGCTGGCAATGGGCCGAGGCGGGCGATTCCGTGGCATTGCGGGCGACGTTGTCCGATCTGGAGTGGGCCGAGCTGGCCTACGCCCGCAACCCGTACGACCCGCGACGGCTGTGGTACCGGCTCACCCCGGATGTGGCCGGCGAACTGGTCAGCGCCTATGCCGCGGTGCTGTCGTCGCCGGCCGATCACGACGGCGGCCAGTTGGTGTGGGGCGTCGCCCGGCTGCTCGCCGACGCCGGGGCGAGTGATGCTGCCCTCGGCTTGCAGCGTTACCTGATGGACGCGGCGCGGGCCGCTCCCGGCACCGAACCGGGACGGCGTTGGGCGGCCGCGCTGGTCAACCTGGGAGCCACCCACCTGGCCCGTGGCGAACTGGACGCCGCGGCGTCCGCCTTCGACGAGGCGTCCGGGCTGCCGGAGCTGCGGGCGGCGGCGCTGGGGAACCTGGCGATCGTCCGGCGCGAGCAACGCCGCCGGTCGGAGGCGGAGGAGTTGTTCCGCGAAGCCGACGATCTGTACCGCGCTGAAGGCGCGCTGTACGACGTCCAGGCGAACCTGGCCGGGTGGATCCAGTTGCGTCGCGACCAGACTGACCTGGACGGTGCGCTGGCGCTGCTGCGCGAGCAGGAACGGATCTGCCGCGAGCTGGCCGACCCGGTCGCGATTGGCCGGGCCCTGGCCGGGCAGGCGGTCGTCCTCTCTGACCGCGGACGGCCCGCCGAGGCGTTGCCGCTGCTGGACGAGTACGCGGCCATCTGCCGTGCCGAGGGTGACCTGCGCGGCCTCACCGAAGCGTTGCTGAACGGAGCCGCCGCCCGCTTCGAGACCGGCGACCCGGCGGGAGGCGCTGCGGCGGCGTCCGAGGCGGAACAGTTGGCGCGCAGCCTGGACGACCCCGCGCTGCTCACCCGGGTGTTGGTCGCGCGGGCCAGCGCGTTCGTCGGGCTCGGCGACTGGGCCGGTGTCGAACGCTACGCCCGCGAGGCCGAGCGGCTCGCCCGCGCCGGCGACCGGTTGTCGACGGCCGCCGTCGCGCTGGGCCTGCTGGGGACGGCGCGCCGCGAACAGGGCGACCTCGCCGGCGCCCACGCTGCGCACTCCGAGGAGGCCACGCTGGCCGACCGCGCCGGCGATCGCGTCGAGGCCGCCACCGCCCAAGCCAACCTCGGCAACGTCGCGGCGGCGGCGCAGCGTTGGGACGAGGCGCTGCAGTACTACGATGCGGCCGAGCCTCAACTGCGCGAGCTGGGGGCAGTGGGCCTGCTGGTGCCGGTGCTGGCGAACCGGGCGCAGATCCATCAGCTGTACCGTCGGACGCCGCAGGCGCTCGCCGACTTCATCGACGCCACCGAGGCGGCCGCCCGGGCCGGCAACCAGGCCGCCGCGCAACAGTGGGGCAACCAGGCGATCCAGCTCGCGTACCAGTCGCGCGACGTGACTCGCGCGGAACGAGTGTGGACCGTCCTGGCCGGTGCCGCCCGGGCGCTCGACGACAAGGCGGCACTGCAACGGGCTCTCGGTGAGCACGCCCTGCTGCTGATCAACCGGGCCCAGGCCAAACCGGCCGGCGTTGATGGCGCTTTGCTCGCCGAGGCCACGAACCTGCTGAGCGAGCAGGAGTCGATCTGCCGCGCGTCCGGCGACTGGGCCGGCCTGACTCAGGCGCTCGGCAACCGAGCGATCGTGCAGCGCTACGCCGGTGACCTGCCCGGCGCGTTGGCCAGCCTGGATGAGCAGCTTCGGCTCGCCCAGCAGACCGGCAACGCTCAGGGCGTCCTGATCGCCACCGCGAACCGCGGCGAGGTGCTCGGCCTGCTCGGACGCGTCCCCGAAGCCCTGGACGCCTTGACCTGGGCACGGCAGACCGCCGCGCAGTACGGACTGGCGCCGATGGTGCAGCAGCTGGACCAGATGATCGCGGGGCTACGGCGACAGTGATCTCACGTAGTAATACTTTTCCAACTACGGCTACCCTGGAGCCATGTCACCCACCTCATCCCCCGAAGGCCGCTGGATCAGCATGGTCCGGCTCGGCCCGAAGTCGCAGATCGTGATTCCGAAGGAGGTCCGCGACCTGTTCGGTCTCGCGCCCGGCGACTCGCTGCTGCTGATGGCCGACCGCGAGCGCGGCATCGCACTGGTCGACCCCGCCCAGTACGGCGACGTCATCGATCGCGCCCTCGGCGGCGGTGCGGATCGATCCGGGCATGCCTAGCGGCTGGGCAGTGGCGCTGCTCAACATCGGGTTCGCGTTGGCCGGCATCGCCGTGGTCTTCGGCGTCCGCGCCCTGATCGCGGTCGTCACCACCCGGGACTACTTCGGCAAGCATGTGCGCCGAGTGGAGGCGCTCGGGTTCCGGGAGCGGACGGTCGAGGTGCGCGACGGCGTCCGGCTGAACATCGCCGAAGGTGCGGCGGGCGGAATCCCACTGCTGCTGATCCCCGGGCAGGGCAGCGTCTGGCAGGAGTACGCCAAGGCGATCCCGCAGCTGGTCGGCAGGTTCCGGCTGGTGGCCGTCGACGTCCATGGCCACGGCCGCAGCAGCTGGAACGCCGCCGACTACACCTGCGTGCAGATCGCCGACGACCTGGCCCGGCTCATCGATCAGGTGTTCGGCGAGCCGGCGCTGGTCGCCGGCCACTCCTCCGGCGGACTGATCGCCGCACGGCTGGCCGCCGCCCACCCCGCGAAGGTCCGGGCTGTGCTGCTGGAGGATCCGCCGTTCTTCGCCACCGAACCCGATCGGGTCGGCAGCACCTTCGTCGGCATCGATGTCTACGCCCACGTGTCGTCGTTCCTCGCCCAGGACGCCGAGGACGACTGGGTGTGCTGGTACATGCGGCACAGCTACTGGAAGCGGCTCCTCGGCGCGATCTGGCCGGCGCTCACCCACAGCGTGGTCCGGCAGCGCCGGGACGACCCCACATGCCTGCCGGTGGTGCGCTGGGTGTCGGTGTCGATCAACCGCATTTGGGAATCGATCAGCCACCCCTACGACCTGCGCTTCACCACGGCGTTCATCGACAACAGCTGGTTCGCCGGCTTCGACCAGGCGGAGACGCTGGCCGCCATCGATTGCCCCACCGTGTTCGTCAAGGCCACCACCCGGTACAACCGCGAGGGCGTCCTGCTGGCCGCGCTCAGCGACGACGATCTGGCCCGGGTCGAAAGTCTGCTGCCCGACAACCGGACGGTCCGGGTGCGCAGTTCCCACGACGTCCACTTCGCGAAGACCGGGGCCTATGTGGGGGCGCTCGGGCAACTGGCACACTGAATCGCTGATGGTCGACCTTGATGGTCGAACCTGTCGAGATCCTCGGCGGCGTCCAGCAGGGCTTCAGCGAGCTTTGTTCGACGGCTGCTTTGGCAGCGGCAACGTGGCGGCACGCCGGCGCTCAGTCCAAGGCGACCCCGGTGTGGTCGGCCAAGGCGTCGAGCAGGTCCTGCTGAAAGCGCTCGTCGTGCACCGACGGATGCGGAGCCGCCCGGCGTTGGTGGAACCAGTAACCCCCGCTGGTGCGCGCGTCCGGATCGGCGCTGGTGGCGAGCCACTCCTGGGTGAGGTGGCCGAGACGCAGATCATCCGTAGCGTTGGGCCCGCCCATCCGGGTGGGCACCCAACCCGGGTCGACGGAGTTGCTGGACACATCGGGCCAAAGCCGGGCAACCGAAGCGGCCAGGGTGGAGACGAACAGCTTGGAGTCCGGGTAGCTGGCGGACGGGCGGCGTCCGGACCAGTCGAGGCCGGCCAGCCGAGGCCGCCCCGATCGGTGAACTCCGCTGGTCAGGTAAACCAGCCGCTCAGGTCGGGTCAGCAGAGCCGTGAGCAGGTAGGGCGCCACCACGTTGATGTGCAGCAGCCCGGAACCGGTATAGATCCCGGCGTTGTGGATGACGGTGTCCATCCGGCCCAGAGCATTCGCCTGGTCTGCAACCTGCCGGGTCTGGACGTCGTCGGCCAGGTCGCCGATCACCACATCGGCGCCGCGTTCGGTCAACTCCGTGACCGCAGGGCGCCGGGCGATGCTGCGCACGTGTACGACGACCTGATGCCCGTCGGCCAGCAGCTGTGCGGCAGCCAGCCGGCCCAGGCCGTCCGCGGAGCCGGTGATCAGGACGCGCATTGCTTCCTCCGGCGGACCGAATCGTCGGGGTGGGCGCAGGTCCGTCCACGCGCGGTGTGTGGGTCGTCCATGGGCACACAGTAGGCGCTCCGCTGTGCGTGGGCGTGCTGGGTATCGTCGGGCGGCAGCGGTCCCCGGACGCAGCGGAGCAAACCTCAGTCCTTGCTGTGGGAAGCGAGGTGTCCGCCTCTGCGAGCCGTGCCTACGAGGCGGGTTCGGACACTCTTCGCCACACCTCGAGACCCCGCCTCAGTGCTGCATGTCGACGAACCGGCTGTAGTGACCCTGGAAGACCGTCGGGATGACCGCGGTCGGACCGTTGCGGTGCTTGGCGACGATGAAGTCGGCCTCGCCGACCCGTTCGGAGTCCTTGTCGTAGGCGTCGGCGCGGTGCAGCAGGATCACCATGTCGGCGTCCTGTTCCAGCGAGCCGGACTCACGCAGGTCGGACAGCATCGGCTTCTTGTCGGTGCGCTGCTCGGGGCCACGGTTGAGCTGGGAGAGTGCCACGACCGGCACGTTCAGCTCCTTGGCGAGCAGCTTCATCTGGCGGCTGAACTCGGACACCTCGAGCTGGCGGGATTCGACCTTCTTGCCCGACGTCATCAGCTGCATGTAGTCGACGATGACCAGCTTCAGGTCGTTTCGCTGCTTCAGCCGGCGGGCCTTGGCCCGGATCTCCATCATGGTCAGATTCGGCGAGTCGTCGATGTACAGCGGCGCGCTGGACACCTCGCCGGTCTTGCGGGCGATCCGCTGCCAGTCGTCGTCGCCCATCTGGCCCTTGCGGATGTGGTTCAGCGGCACCCCAGCCTCGGCCGAGATCAGCCGCTGGACGATCTCCGACTTGCCCATTTCCAGCGAGAAGAAGCAGCTGGTCAGCTTGTTCTTGATGGACGCCGCCCGCGCCAGGTCGAGCCCCAGCGTCGACTTACCCATGCCGGGGCGCGCGGCGATGATGATCATCTGACCGGCGTGCAGGCCGTTGGTCAGCTCGTCCAGCTCGATGAAGCCGGTCGGCACCCCGGCCAGGACGCCGTGCTGGCTGAGCGACTCGATCTCGTCGAGGGTGCGCTCCATCAGCACACTCAGCGGCTCGTAGTCGTCGGAGGTCTTGCCCTCGGCCACCTCGTAGATCGCCTGCTGGGCCCGGTCGACGATGTCGGACACCTCGCCGCCGCCGGCATAACCCATCTGGCTGATCTTGATCGACGCCTCGACGAGCCGCCGCAGCACCGCCTTCTCTTTGACGATCTCGGCGTAGAAGCTGGCGTTGGAGGCAATCGACACCATCGACAGCAGATCGTGCAGATAGATGTGCCCACCGATCTTGCCCAGTTCGCCGCGCTTGGCCAGTTCGTCGGCCACGGTGATCGCGTCTGCCGGCTCGCCGCGTCCGAACAGGTCGATGATCGCGTCGAAGATCTGCTCGTGCTTGGGCAGATAGAAATCGTGGCCGCGGACGATCTCGGCGACGTCGCCGATCGCGTCCTTGCTCAGCAGCATCGCACCCAGCGCCGACTGTTCGGCCTGCACGTCCTGCGGCGGCGTCCGGTCGGGACCGCCGCTGAACTCGCCCGGCGGCTCCTCGTACGGGGGAAGTGAGGCGAGTGACATAACCCCTCCTCACAGGTGTGTCTCACTACTACGTCAGGCACATTAGCCAGACGCTCGGACACTTTTGCGCCCGTCGTTCATCAGTTCGAATGTGCGATCTCTCGCGGGTTCCGCGCAGTTCCCTCTGCGCGGCGTATCGCCCGACCCTAGCCAGCACCTCGTGAGTCGTCCAACAGGAGTTATCCACAACCTGCTCACCAACCTGTGGATTCTGTGGAGTCAAGGCGTGTCGCCTGTGTACGACGCGCCGAGGCGCCGTGGACGAGAAAATCGCCGGCCGATCATTGTGCATCTGACTAGGCATGTTGAGGTTGGCAAGGTGTGAGTTCAGGGCGGGTCTCGCGGGCTGGGCGTGGTTTGACAGGCGGCGGGGAGGCTGGTGTATGGCCATAGTCCTCGACAGTTGTCCACATTCTGTCAGTCTTGTTTGGATACCCATAGGGGGTATAGTGACAAGGGTTGATGCCCAGTGTCACACCAGTAGGAGGGCGTTATGTCGCAGGAATCCCCGACGGATCCGGGTTATTCGCGCGGTCTCGACCAGGTGGAGTCGAGCGGCCATGGCTACCTGACTGCCAAGGACGCCTACCTGAAACGTCTGCGCCGCATCGAGGGCCAGGTCGGCGGGTTGTCGCGGATGGTGGCCGACGAGCGGTACTGCATCGACATCCTCACCCAGATCTCGGCCACCACCCGGGCACTCGAATCGCTCGCTCTCGGCCTGCTCGACGATCACCTGCGGCATTGCGTGGTCCGTGCGGCGAACGAGGGTGGCGAGGAAGCCGAGATCAAGCTGGCCGAGGCGCGGGACGCGATCGCGCGCCTGGTCCGATCCTGACCGAAACCGAACCAAGGAGAAACACCATGGAGAGCACCTACACCGTCGAAGGAATGACCTGCGGGCATTGCGTCGCCGCCGTCACCGAAGAGGTCAAGCAGATCCCCGGCGTCACCGACGCCGTCGTCGTCCTGGAGGACGGCAGGCTTACCGTCAGCTCGGACGCCCCGGTCGACTTCGACCGGATCGTCGAGGCTGTGGCCGAAGCGGGGGACTACACCGTCGCCTGACCGCCACGGCTCGCCGGCATCGGCCTTGGGGACCGTTGCGGCGGGGAACCGCGTCGGGACCGGACGCGATCTATCAACACTCAAAGGAATCACGTCCAGACCGTTGCGGGGAGCCACCGCATCGGGACCGGACGCCGTACCCGCCGGATTCTCAGGTGCCGGCACGACCACGCCCCTTCGGCCCTCCTGCTGCCTCCAGCGGGGCCGGCGATCTCGACATCGCTGCCGGGTGGCGGGAAACCTCGCCGATCTCGTGTTCTAACCCGAAATCGGACGGCTTTCCCGCCATCGGTGACCGATCTCGACATCGCTGCCACATCGCCGCCAGGCACGCGGGGGACAGCGACCAGCACGCCCGCCGCCACATCCACCATCCACCACCCACGAATCGTGAACCACCGAACGAGGAAGCAGCCATGACCACCACCACGCAGCATCGATCGATCGAACTCGACATCGACGGCATGACCTGTGCCTCGTGTGCGGCTCGGATCGAGAAGAAGCTCAACAAGGTGGACGGCGTGACAGCCTCGGTGAACTACGCCACTGAGAAGGCTCGGGTGCTCACCGACACCCCGATCCCGGTGGCTGACCTGATCGCCGTCGTCGAGCGGACCGGCTACCACGCCGCACTGCCCGACCCCGCCAAACCCGAGGTCGATCACGCCAAAGAGCTGCAGACCCGGGTGATCGTCAGCGCGGTACTGGCCGTCCCGGTGATCGCGCTGGCGATGGTTCCGGCCTGGCAGTTCCCCGGCTGGCAGTGGGTCTCGCTCGCCCTCAGCCTGCCCGTCTATGCCTGGGCCGGCTACCCGTTCCACCGCTCGGCGCTGGTCAACGCCCGTCACGGCGCCACCACCATGGACACCCTGATCAGCCTCGGCACCACCGCCGCGATGGGCTGGTCGCTGTACGCGCTGTTCTTCGGCCACGCCGGCATGATCGGCTACACCCACGGCTTCGAGTTCATGCTGATGCGCGGCACCGGCGAGGGCAGCGTCTACTTCGAGGCGGTCGTCGGCATCATCACCTTCCTGCTGCTCGGCCGCTGGTTCGAGGCCCGTTCCAAACAGCGTGCCGGTGAGGCCGTCCGGGCACTGCTGCAGCTGGGTGCCACTGAGGCGACGTTGCTGCGCGGCGGCGTCGAGACCCGGGTTCCGGTCGATTTCCTGAAGCCGGGCGACACCTTCGTGGTCAGGCCGGGGGAGAAGATCGCCACCGACGGCGAGGTGGTCGAGGGCAGCTCGGCGGTGGACGCGTCGATGGTCACCGGCGAGTCCGTGCCGGTCGACGTCGGTCCGGGCGACGCCGTCATCGGAGCCACTGTCAACGCCAACGGACGGCTGATCGTGCAGGCCACCCGCGTCGGCGCTGACACCCAATTGGCGCACATCGCCCGGCTGGTCGAGCAGGCCCAGACCGGCAAGGCGAACGTGCAGCGACTCGCCGACCGAATCAGCTCGGTGTTCGTGCCCATCGTGATCGCGCTGGCCCTGCTCACCTTCGTCAGCTGGCTGCTGGGTGGTGCCGGCTTCGCATTCGCCGCCTCGGCCGCCGTGGCGGTGCTGATCATCGCCTGCCCATGCGCACTCGGCCTGGCCACCCCGACCGCGCTGCTGGTTGGCACCGGACGCGGCGCCCAGCTGGGCGTCGTGATCAAGGGCCCCGAGATCCTGGAACGCACCAAGGCCGTCAGCACCGTCGTGCTGGACAAGACCGGCACCGTCACCACCGGCACCATGGCCGTGGTCGACACCGTCGCCGACGGTCCGGACGACGGCTGGCTGCGGCTGGCCGGCGCTGCCGAGTCGGCCTCGGAGCACCCGATCGCCCGGGCGATCGCCGAGCACGTGGCCTCCGACGCGGCCGTGACCGACTTCGAGAACCTGCCCGGACGCGGCATCAGCGCCACCGTGGACGGTCATCAGGTGTTGGTCGGTACGCCCGCTCTCGTCCGGGCGGATCGTGGCGCCGACTCGCCCGCGATGACCGCCTTCGCCGCGTCACAGGCCAAGGGCCATACCGCCGTTCTGGTCGCCGTCGACGGTCAGCTGCGCGGCATGATCGCCGTCGCGGACGCGGTCAAGGACACCTCCGCCGCCGCCATCGCCGACCTCAAAGAACTGGGCCTCACCCCCGTGCTGCTCACCGGAGACGCCCGCGCGGTCGCCGAGGCAGTGGCCGCCGAGGTCGGCATTGAGACGGTGATCGCAGAGGTGCTGCCGGCGGACAAGCTGGCCGAGATCAAACGGCTGCAGGCCGACGGCACCCAGGTGGCGATGGTCGGCGACGGTGTGAACGACTCAGCCGCGCTGGCCCAAGCCGACCTGGGTATCGCGATGGGCACCGGCACCGACGCGGCGATCGCGGCGTCCGACCTGACCCTGATGCGCGGCGACCTGCAGCTGGCGGCGACCGCGATCCGGCTCTCCCGGGCCACCCTGGCCACCATCAAGGGCAACCTGTTCTGGGCCTTCGCCTACAACGTCGCCGCGATTCCGCTGGCTGCGCTGGGCTTCCTCAACCCGATGATCGCCGGTGCCGCGATGGCGCTGTCGTCGGTGTTCGTGGTGCTGAACAGCCTGCGGCTACGCCGTTTCGCAGTGCGCTGAGCCACCAGCGGTCGGGCAGACGAAAATAGGGATCGGGATCGGGCACGGACTACCGTGCCCGATCCCGATCGCTATTCCGAGGCCCGCCGGTGGCTGCCGCCGGCCGGGAATCAGCGCGCGGAGACCCCGGCGCTCGTCGAGCCCCGCGCCGGAGCATGGGTTCAGTGCAGCCGGCCGCCGAGCCGGGGGCGTCCAAGGTCGGGCTTCAGGTAGTCGCTGAGCGCCACCGGGCGTTCAGCCATCAGATCGGTGTAGATGCCCAGCATCTCGGTCGCCTGGCGTTCGATGGTCCACTGCCCGGAGAGCTCGCGGCTGCGGGAGGCCGCCCGGGCGGCGAACTCATCGTCGGCGAGCAGCCGCAGCATCGACATGATCGCTTGGCTCAGCGACACCATGTTCGGCCGGGCCACCAGGGCGTTCACACCCGGGTCGACGACCAGGTTGAGCTCCGGGTCGACGATCACCAGCGGCAGGCCACACAGCGCCGCCTCGTGCAGCACCAGCGCCTGGGTGTCGGTCTGCGACGGGAAGACGAAAACGTCGGCGCTGCCGTAGTAGGTGCCCAGTTCGTCGTGCGGCACCCGTCCGACCAGCCGGACGCCGCCGTAGCGGGCCGCGCGCTGCAGCCGCCGGCGCAGAGCCTGGGTGGTGTCGTGGAAATCCCCGACGATCATCAGTTCGGCGTTGGGTTCGAAGTCGCGGACCAGCTCGAAGGCGTCCAGCAGCAGGTCGAGGTTCTTCTCGGGCGAGATCCGGCCGACGTAGAGCAGTCGTGGCCCCTTGCCGCGCGGGAGCGGTTTCCGCTCGGGCATCGGGTCGGCGCCGTTCGGCACCACTTTCACCTTCGCACCCGGGGCCAACTCGAGCACCCGTCTGCCGGTTTTGTCCGACGGGGTGGTGACCAGGTCGGCGGTGCTCAGCATGTCGGACGCCGCCTGCAGCAACTCCAGCTGGGCGCCGCCCCGGCGCGGCCGCTTGAACCGCAGCTTGCGCAGCTTCGCCCACGGCTTGGACTCGGCCCGCATCGCGAACATCCGGTAGGCGGCGTTCAGGAACGGTCCCAGATGCCAGTAGTGCTCGGCATAGGCCTCCAGGTCGGTGTGCCAGGTGACCACCAGGGGACGATTCGCCCGCTGCGCCACCCACATGCCGAGCAGCCCCACGCCGCCCAGGCCGTGCACGTGGATGATGTCGGGCGGGTCGGCGACCAGCTGTGCCAGCCGGAACTCCAGGTCACGGCCCAGCGACAGCCGGATGCCGGCGCCCGGGATGGGCACTGACGGCATCCGGATCTCGCGCCGATGCGGATCGCCGGCCAGCGGATTCGGCCCCTTGGCCTCGGGTGCGACCAGCAGCACCCGATGTCCAGCCTTGAGCACCTCGCGCTCCAGGAACTGCACCGCGTACAGCAGGCCGCTGGGAGCCGGCCCGTAGTTGTCGGTGAACTGGGCGATGGTGAGTGGCCGCGTCGGCGGCTGCACGGTGTCAGCGGCGTGCGGGTACTCGAAGCTGTCGGGATCGTCGGTGGTCACCGGCTCGGCCGGCTCGGGGTCGGTTCCGACGCGCTCCGCCGGCGCGGTGTCGAGGTCAGCCATGCCCGACAGGCTAGTGCTGATCAGGTTTCGCCCGGTCGTGCCGCGCGGACCGGACGTCGGACACCCGCCGCTATGCGGCTCAGCGAACCCGGCTCGCCGGTGCCGACCAGGTGTTGCAGGCGCCGAGGTTGTCGCCGTTCAGGCCGCGCGCACCCCAGTACTGCTGCGCCTTCACCGACCCGTGGCCCGTCGCATCGTCGGTCTGGCTCCAGACGTCGCGGAAGTAGTCGTGGTCGTCGGCCGTCAGCTCGAAACTCGGCAGGTTCGCGAACACGTAGTAGGTCCAGCAGAAAACCTGCAGTTCCTCGCGGCGGGTGATGGTCGCCTTGTCCTCGCCGGACCGGTTGGCGGCCTCGAACATGCCCATCATCGACTGCACGTGGTGGCCGTACTCGTGAATGACGACATCGGCGATCATCAGCCGCCCGTAGCGGGAATCCTCGAACACCTGATCGGAGAAGTAAAGGGTGGCGTTCTGGGTGCAGTAGAACGCGTAGGCGTCCTGCTCGACGCCGCACGGGGAACTGGTGGAGCGTCCGTAGAAGCGGTGCTGGGCCGGCACGAATCGCCCGTCGGCCCGCTCGATCAACGGTTGGAAGATGCGCGCCAGACAGTCGATCAGTCCGGCCACCTGGGCCTCGTAGGCCTGCCGGCTGCTCACCGAGCGGGCCGCCGGACAGTTGCCCCGGACCCGCAGCGGGTACAGCTTGCTGTCGGTCAGCGGATCGCCCGACCGATTGCGGGGCGCCACTCCCGACTCGGTCCGTGAACTCGCGGGCTCGCGGAGCGTGCTGTCGAACACCGGCACGGTCTGCATGACGGCGGCGACCAGCCCGATCACAACCAGCGCAACCACCAGCAGTCGTCCTGGACCGGGCGGGCGATGCGGCGGGGGCAAAGGAGCCGGGATGCCGAAGGCACCGGACACGCCCGGCGATCCGAAGCTGCGCGGCAGCAGATGGCCGGGGTCCGGCCCCTTGCCGAACGAAGGCAGCCCCTGGATCACCCCGCCCACGATAGGTGACTGCGCCAACGCCCCCGATCCGGCACCCGAACCCCTCCGGCACCTGCCGGCAGATTTCCCGCGATCGTCAGGGGCGGCGGGCGGCCCTGACGGTCACCGGGGACGGTTCTTTTGGTCACCGGGGACGGTTCCGGCGGTCACCGGGGACGGTTCTTTTGGTCACCGGGGACGGTTCCCTTGGTCACCCGACAGCCAACGACACGGTGCGGTCGCAGCGCGCCACGACGTCCGGGTCATGGGTGATCACCAGCAGCGGAACCCGGGCCATCGAGGCGAAGATGTCGTCCAGCAGCGCCTCGGCGGTGACGGCGTCCAGGTGTTCGGACGGCTCATCCAGGACGACCGCCTGGTACTCGCCGGCGAACAGCCGCGACAGCGCCAATCGGCGCGCCTCACCGCCGGACAGGGTCGCGCCCTCCTCGCCGACCACGCGTGCGGCGTCCAGCGGCAGGCCAGCCCGGTCCAGGGCGAGGCGGACGTCGGCGGGTTCGGCGTCGCGGTTGCCGATCCGGACGTTCTCGGCGATCGAGGTGGCGAAGATGTGGGCGTCCTGGGCCAGATAGCCGACCCGTCCGGTCACCGTCACCCGGCCGGCCCGTGGCGGGATCAGGCCCAGGACGGTGGCCGCCAGGGTGGTCTTCCCGGCACCGGACGGCCCCACTACCGCCACGCTCTCCCCAGGCTCGACCTTGAGGTTGAGGCGCTCGTGCAGGACGGCGCCGCCGGGCCAGCCGATGGCCAGCTCGTCCAGCACCAGCGGGCCGGGCGCGATGTCGGTGGTGGGCAGCTCCCGGTCGCCGACGCCGACCGGCGGGGCGTCCAGCAGTTGCCGGACGCGACCCAGCGAGACCAGGGCTCGGGTGGCGCTCTGCGCGGCCTGGGTCAACGTCGAGAGCACCTCGTGCAGCGCCAGCGGGGTGAGCACCAGCACGGCCAGCATCACCGGCGGCAACGTGCCGTCGGCGACCAACGGCCCGCCGATCAGCAGGGCGGCGATCACTGCCGTCGCGGCGGCCAGCACCTGGGCGCCGGACGCCACGCCGCGCACCCAGGCACCTCGTTCATCGAGCCGGCGCAACTCGTCGTCGGCGGTCAGCACCCGGCGGAGTTGTTCGTCGGCGGCACCGTAGGCGACCAGGTCGGGGGCCGTGCGGGCCAGTTCGTGGATGCCCGCGGCGAGCGTCCCGCGGGTTGGCGCGGCAGCGGCGTCCCAGCGACGCGACACCCGCTGCGCCAGCGCGGGAACCAATACCCCGCCGAGCACGGCCGAGCCGAGCAGCACCAGCGCCGTCGCGGGCGAGAAGGCGGCGAACACCGCCGAGGTCGCCACGAT
Organism: Micropruina sp.; assembly: GCA_044225075.1. Classification (GTDB taxonomy): domain Bacteria; phylum Actinomycetota; class Actinomycetes; order Propionibacteriales; family Propionibacteriaceae; genus Micropruina. The sequence goes on from JBGAJF010000007.1 coordinate 101,449, forward strand.
CACCAGCGACGCCGACACTGCCGGCACCAGGAACCGGACCACCAGGTCCTGCACCGCTTCGACGTCGGCGATCACCCGGGTCAACAGGTCGCCGCGCCGCGTCCCGAGCAGCGTGGTGCGAGCCAGATGGCGGTAGGTGCTGAGCCGCAGCGCACTCTGCAAGCGCAGCGCGACGTCGTGACCGACGAGTCGTTCCAGATAGCGGAACAGACCGCGCGAGATGCCGAACACCCGGACGCCGATGGCGGCCACCTGCAGGTAGAGCACCGGCGGATGCTCGGCGGCGCGGGACAGCAGCCACGCCGAGACCGCCATCAGGGCGACCGATGAGGCGGCGGCGCCGAAGGCCAGCAGGGTCGCCAGCGCCGTCCGGGCAGTCGCCCCCGGGACGAGTTCGGCGATCCAACGCCAGCCGGAGACGTCCGCCGACCGCGTCGCTGCCATGGGAGCAGAATAGGTCAACCCTCGCGGCCCCCTGGCGCGCTCCGACCGGCTGGCGGGCCGGCGGGCCCAGCCCCGGCCCCGATCCCGCTGGCCGGGCCCGACGCGGCGGCCGTCAGCCTCCCGTCGGGCTGTAGCAGAACAGATAGACGTTGTAGCCGGCGGTCCACATCGCCCGGGCGGCGATCTGGGTCCAGTCCTTCGGCATGCCGGTCTGAGAGCCGATCGCGCCGATCGCACCCTGACTGGTCACCGAGTAGAGCGCGACCTCGGCCCGCGACGCGTCGTAGAAGATCAACGGCACCGACGTGGAGGACCCGCCGTTGCCCGGGACGATCTGTGACCAGGTCGAGCGGAACGTCATCGCTGCACCCATCGCGCTGATGCCGCCCTTGCCGTCGGTTCTCCAGAGCTGGCCGATTCCGTTTGTGGCGTCGTAGCTGAGCAGGTGCGTCGTTTGCGGCCCGCTGCCGGCGAACATTCCAGGCACGATCCGCGTCCAACTCTTGGAACAGCCGGTGTTGGATTTCAGTTGGGAGAGTGCGCCGGCGTTGTCCTGGGCGTAGAACGACAACCGGCCGGCGGCCGCGTCGTATACCACGAGGTCGCCGGTACCGTTGGCATCGAAGTAGCCGGCGGCCATTTCGTTCCACGTCTTGCTCCAGGTATCGGACGTCTTCAGCTTGCTGAGTTGGCCGGGGCCGTCGACCTTGAAGATGTCGATCGTGCCGTTGCCGAAGAAATAGCAGGCCAGCGAGGTGTAGCCGCTGCCGGGCATGGCGACGATTTTCCGGTAACCAGGTGGGAAGAACTTGTCGGGGAAATTGCGCAGCGAGGTGAGTTTGCCGTCCTTGTCCATCCCCATGATCTGGGCGCGGCCGGTCGCCGTGTCGTAGAAGAACAGGTCGGCATTCGGGCCGCCGAAGTTTCCGGCGACCACGTGTGTCCACGACTTCGACATTGCCTTGTGGGTGGCGACCAGTCGCAACTTTCCGCCCTCGATCGCGTAGATCTCGCCGCGGCCCTTCACCTCGAGCGGTGGGGGCGGTGTCACCGGTGCCGGTGCGGGCAGCGCCGGCCAGACGGCGTCCAGTCCTTCGGTCTGGTAGTAGCCGAGCACATCGTCGTTGGCTCCGGCCGGAGTCCGGAAGCGGCCCGACACCAGGTGGGTCCAGGCGGGCACCTGGCCGTAGGCGGAGAGGTTGATCGCGCCGCCCTTGCCATTGGCCGCGAACACCTCCATCTCGTTGGCGGTGGAGTCGATCAGCATCAGGTCGGTCCACGCATCGCCGCCAAAATTTCCGGCGACGATGGTCGTCCAGGTCTTTCGCCAACTGGGGTGCGTATGCAGATGGGTCAACCGTCCCACCTTGTCGACGGCGTAGAAGTCGCCGGTGCCGCCGGTCGGCTCGTAGAACAGCAGGTCGTCATAGGTGCTGCCGCCGAAGCTCCCGACCACCACGTGGGTGCAGCCCTTCCGGAGTGCGGTGTGCTGCGCCGCAACGGTCAGTGTGCCCAGCCCGTCGGTGACCTGGAACTCGCCGAGACCGGTGGCCGCGTCGTAGCAGAACAGGTCCGCCCACGACTCACTGCCGAAACGACCGGCGACGATGGACGTCCAGGAGGTCCGCACGCCGGTGACGGTTTTCAGCAGGTAGAGCCTGCCGCCCTGGTTGACCTGGTAGATGTCGATGGTTCCGGTCGACGGCTGATAGAAGAGCAGATCCTCATATCCGCTGCTGCCGAAATTCCCGACGACGACCTGACTGCACCACTTCCGCAGCGACGGATAGCTGGTGACCAGACTGAGCAGATTGTTCTTCGGATCGGTCGTGTAGACGTCGCCGCGTCCGGCCACGGCGTCATAGCAGAACAGATCCATCGGACCGCCGCAGCCGAAACCGCCGCGCATGACGTGGGTATACGAGGCCAGGATGTTCTGGTGACTGCTGCCGTAGCTCAACGCCCCATTCGCGACGGCGAAGACGTCGGCTTGAGATGTGCCCATCATTTCCCCCTTTGCTCAGGGACCGCTGATCAGTCGAGCCGCTGCTCACCGGAGCCCCTTGCTGCGAAAGATCTTCTGCGCGCCAGGAACTCGGTGTGTGATCTGCCCTCTCCGAATGCTGCACCGCATGTCCGACATCGCCCAAGATCCGGGCGTAACAACACCATCCTCGGCCCACGTCCGCTCGTGGGGCGATATCGCTCAGCACGTCCCTAGTTCCGTTAACTTGTTTCGGCACGCTACACCCTGTCTCACCCAAAAGGGTGAGAAATGGGAGTATTGACGACTTTCCGGCGGAGGTCCCGTGCGACATAAGGACTTTCGCGTCGCGGGGGAGAGCTACTCCAGGTGGAGCACGTGATCGGCGCGAGCGATCACCGCCGGACGATGCGAGACGGCGATGGTGGTGGCGCCGAGGTCAGCCACGGCGTCCAGCAGCGCGGACTCGGTGGCGCCGTCCAGGCCCGCGGTCGGCTCGTCCAACACCAGGAGATCGGCATCGCCCCGCCGGACGCGCAGCAGTGCCCGGGCCGCGGCGACCCGTCGCCTTTCGCCGGCGGAGAGCCCTTCCCCGTCGTCGCCCACCCCGCGGTCCGGGTCGAGGCTCTCGCCGCCGGCCAGCCTCAAGGCGGTGCGGACGGCGTCGTCGGTTGCGTCCGGGGTGCCCAGCCGGACGTTGTCGGCGATCGTGCCGTTGACCATGCCGGGGTTCTGCCCGACCCAGGCGATCCGGTCGCGGCGGGCAGTGGCGTCCGCCGGCAGACCGTCGAGCAGGAACGTTCCCGTGACGGGCGGGACGAACCCCATCAGGGCATACAGCAGCGTGGTCTTTCCGGTGCCCGAGGCACCGGTGATCACGGTGAGTTTGCCGGTGGGCGCGGTGAAGCGGACGCCGTCCAGGATCGGCGTCGGGGCGTCCGGATAACGGACGGTGAGGTCGGCGATCTGGAGCAACGGAGCGGGCGGTTGCTCGTTCCGGACGGCATCGGCGGCCGTCGCCGGGCGAGTGCGCTGATGGGTGCTGACCGCCTCGGTCACCTGGGCCGGCGAGGAGGCATCCGCCGGCCGCTCGGCCCTCTCAATGAGGGCGAAGGCTGATTCCGCAGCGGCCATGCCGTCCGCCGCGTCGTGGTAGTGGACGCCGACCTGCCGCACCGGGAGGTAGACCTCCGGGGCGAGGATCAGCACGAAGAACGCGGTGGTCAGGTCGACTTCGTGGAAGACCACCCGGAAGCCGATCGCGACGGCGACGATCGCCACCGACAGGCTGGCCAGCAACTCCAGCACCAGCGCGGACAGGAACGAGATCCGCAGCGTTCCCATCGTCTCGCGGCGGTGCGCCGTCTCCGAGCGGCGCAGTCCCTCGGCCTGGGCCCTCGCGCGTCCGAACACCTGCAGCGTCGGCAGTCCCGCGACCAGGTCGGCGAAGTGGCCGGCCAGCCGAGTCTGCACCCGCCAGCGCTTCCGCGTCCGGGCCTCGGTCGTCCAGCCGACCAGCGCCATGAAGATCGGGATCAGCGGCAGCGTCAGGGCCACGATGAGTGCCGAGGTGAAGTCCGAGGTCAGGATCGCAACGCCGATGATCAGCGGCACGGTGACCGCCAGCACCAGCTGCGGCAGGTACTTGGAGTAGTAGCCGTCCAGGGCATCCAGACCCTGGGTGAGCAGCGTCACCAGCGATGCGGTGGTCGGTTCGGCCCGCACCGGGTCGGCCAGCCGCGCAGCCAGCACATCGCGTCGCAGCCGTGACTTGACCGCGGCCGAGGCCCGCTGCGCCAGCCACTGGTTCAGCCAGGCCAGCACCGCTTTGCCGGCGAACACCGCGACCAGCACCGGGACCGTCCAGGACAGGACGCCGAGCAGCTGAGTCTCGAAGATCTCGCCCAGCGCCGACGACAGCGCCCAGGCCTGCACGATGGTGAGCACCGCGGTCACCGATCCGACGGTGACGCCCGCGATCAGGTAGCCCAGGGTGGCACGTCCGCGCCGCAGCAAGCGCGGGTCGAGCGGACCGCGGCGGCGGCCACTCCTGATGCTGGACGTCGTGCTCACCCGGCCATCCTTGCGCATCCGCCCAATGCGGGTGCTCCCCGCGTGATCCCCTAGGCCCTCCCTAATCAGTTGCGCCCTCCCGTATAAGACAGGGCTGAACTGATTAGGCAGGGCCTAGGGGGTAAGTGTTGGAGGAGCGAGCCAGGTCAGCCGACCGGTTCGGTCTGGTGGACGTCGTCGGGGATGTTCTTGGTGCTCAGCCGGCGACGGAACACCCAGTAGGTCCAGGCCTGGTAGGCGAGCACGATCGGGACGAAGAAGACCGCCGTCCAGGTCATGATCGTCAGCGTCATCGGGCTGGCGGAGGCGGTCACGATGTTCAACGGCGTGGACGCCGCGGAGTTGTCGAAGCCGAGGTCGGGGTACATCCGCAGGAAGATGCCGATCGCGATAACGGCGGTCGCCACCGCCGTCCCGACGAACGCCCAGCCGTCCCGGTCGGCGCGGACCATGTACCAGGCCAGCACCAGCCCGGCCGCCGCCACCACCGCCAGCATCCAGCCGGACGCGCCGATGCCGTAGGCCAGGTTCGACCACAGCAGCCACAACCCGCCGCCACCGATGACGCCCAGCCCGAGTCGCTCGGCGAACTTCTTGGCCCGCTGATGGATCTCGCCGCGGGTCTTCAGCGCGATGAAGATCGCACCATGGAACAAGAACAGGGCGACCAGCACCACGCCGCCGAGCAGGGCGAACGGATGGAACAGCGACCAGAATCCACCGGTGAAGACGTGCACCGCGGCGCGCCCCGACGCCACATCCACCGGGATGCCGATCACGAAGTTCGAGAAGCCGATGCCGAAGATCAGCGTGACGATGAACGAGCCGATCGCCGCGCACCAGTCCCAGCGGTCCTTCCAGGCCTGCTCGGGCCGTTTGGCCCGGTATTCGAAGGCGAGGCCGCGGATGATCAGGCCGACCAGAATCAAGAACAGCGGCAGGTACAGCGCCGAGAACAAGGTCGCGTACCAGCCCGGAAAGGCGGCGAAGGTCGCGCCGCCGGCAGTCAGCAGCCAGACTTCGTTGCCGTCCCAAACCGGGCCGATGGTGTTGATCATGACGCGCTTCTCTTTGTCGTTGCGCCCCAAGAACCTGATCAGCATGCCGACGCCGTAGTCGAAGCCCTCGAGCACGAGGAAGCCGATCCACAGCACGGCGATCAGGCAGAACCAGACCAACTGCAGGGTGGTGGGTTCAACGGTCATCGCTCACTCACCCCTTCTCAGTACGCGAACGACAAGACGTCGTCATCGTCGGTTATCTGTTCCACCGGCTCCACCTCGGGCAGGCCGAGCTTGATGTATTTGAGCATCAGCCCCACCTCGACGACCGCGAGGGCGCCGTACAGCAGCGTGTAGCCGATCACGCTGATCAGCATCTCGGTCGCCGTCACCCCCGGTGAGATGCCGGCCATGGTGGGCAGCACCCCGGACACCAGCCAGGGTTGTCGCCCCATCTCGGTGAAGATCCAGCCGAACGAGTTGGCGAACAGCGGACCCAGCGTCATCGCGATCATCAGCAACGTCCAGATGATGTGGTTCGGTGGCAGTCTGCCCTTGCGCAGGAACCACAGCAGCAGCACCGCGACGCCGATCGCGGCCATGCCGAGACCGATCATCAGCCGGAAGCTCCAGTAGGTGACCGGAATGATCGGGGTCACGGTGTCCACACCCCAGGCCTGCATGTGCTCGGCGTAGGCCTTCTGCAACTCGTTGTCGGGATCGACCAGCTGACCCTGGGCGTGGGCCTCTTTTAGCTCGTTGATGCCCTGCACCTTGCCGTCCCAGGTGCCGGTGGCCAGGAACGACAGCAGGTTCGGCACCTCGATCGCGAACAGCGGACGGGAGCCGTCCAAGGTGCCGATGGTGAGGATCGAGAAGGGTGCGCCGCTGCCGTCGCCGCCGGCGGTCTCGTAGAGTGCCTCGGCGGCCGCCATCTTCATCGGTTGCACCTCGGTCATTACCTTGCCGGACTCGTCACCGGTCAGGGTGAGTCCGACCCCGGAAACCAGCATCGCGATCGCCGCGAAAGTGGCGGCGAAGCGGTGCGCGGCCTCGCTGTTGTCCTTCTTCTCGGTAGCTCCGGAGCTCGCTGCGTCACCGGCCGCCGGGTCGGCAGCGGAGGCCTTGCGGTTCAGCTTCGACAGGTGCCAGCCCGAGACGGCGGCGACCAGCCCGGCGGCGGTCAGCCAGGACGCCATCAGCGTGTGCGGCAGCGCCCACAGCATCACCGGGTTGGTCAGCACCGCACCGAAATCGGCCATCTCGGCACGGTCGGTCACCGGGTTGTACACGCCGCCCTGCGGGTTCTGCATGAACGAGTTGGCGGCCAGGATGAACACCGCGCTCAGATTGGTGCCGATGGCCACCATCCAGATGCAGGCGGCGTGGATCTTTTTCGGCAGCCGGTCCCAGCCGAAGATCCACAGGCCGAGGAAGACCGACTCCATGAAGAAGGCCAGCAGGGCCTCCAGTGCCAGCGGCGCACCGAAGATGTCGCCGACGAACCGCGAGTACTCGCTCCAGTTCATCCCGAACTGGAACTCCTGGACGATGCCGGTGACGACGCCCATGGCGAAGTTGATCAGGAAGAGCTTGCCGTAGAACTTGGTCAGTCTCAGGTACTTGTCGTTGCCGGACCGCAGCCACAGCGTCTGGAAGATCGCGACGATGAACGACAGCGCCAGCGTGATTGGAACGAAAAACCAGTGGTAAACCGTGGTGATGCCGAACTGCCACCGCGCGATCGTGACCGGATCCATGCGGGCAATGTACCTCGTCCGTGCGGGCGAGCGGCGCGAAGAGGAGGGACTCGTCCACAACAGGACAGCTCTTCGACCAGACGAGCGGGCCGAGCGCCGACCGGAACCGGGAGCGAGATGTACTACAAAGCGTCGTAGAGACTGGATTCGGGCATAGGATGCATCCATGCCGGTGTTAGGCGAGCTGGAACAGGCCGTGATGGAGGTGCTGTGGGAGAGTCCCACGGCCCTGGCCGTGCGCGACGTCCAGGCCAAACTCTCGGGCGAACGCGAACTGGCCTACACCACGGTGATGACCGTGATGGACCGGCTGGCCAAGAAGGGTCAACTGTTGCGTGAGCTGGAGGGGCGCGCCTGGCGCTACAGCCCGGCCCGCTCCTGGGTTGATCTGGTGAGCGAAGAGATCGTCTCACTGCTCGGCACCGGGTCGCCCCAGCAGCGCCGGGACGTCCTCGACCGGGTCCGGCAGCGGGTCGGCTGAGGCGGAGCCGCCGGATGCTCGAGCGGGACGCCGAACTGACGCTGCTGAGTTCCGCGGCGCAGCGTTTGCGGGCCGGCGAGGGCGGGGTCGTGATCGTCACCGGCGAGGCCGGCATCGGTAAGAGCACCCTGGTCGAGACGTTCCTGGACGCGCTGCCCGAGGGGCTGCGGGTGTTGCGCGGCTGGTGCGATGACCTGGTCACCGCCCACCCGCTGGGACCGATCCGCGAGGCTGTGCGAGGGCGTCCGGGCGGGTTGGCGATCGGATCCGGCCTGGACGCGGCACTGGCCGCCGGGAATGTGCCGGAGGTCCTGGCTGGCCTGAGCGAGGCGCTCTGGCACGGGCGTCCGGCGGTGCTGGTGGTGGAGGATCTGCACTGGGCCGACGACGCCACGCTGGATGTGCTGGGCTATCTGGCCCGGCGTCACGAGCGGATGCGCGTGCTGCTGATCGCCACGCTGCGACCCGAAGACTCCTCGTCCGCACTGCGGCGCTTTCTCGGCGACCTGCCGACCGCGGCGGTCCGGATCGGGCTCGAGCCGCTGAGCCGCGACGCCGTCGCCGCGCTGAACGTCACCGACGGGTGGAGCACCGACGAACTGCTGCGGCTGAGCGGCGGCAATCCGTTCTTCGTCACCGAGGTGCTCGCCGGATCTGCGAACCACGGTGTGCCGCACACCGTCACCGACGCCGTCCTGGCTCGGCTGGAACGCACCGGGGCGCCGTGCCGTCGGGCCCTCGAGCAGCTGTCGGTGTGGTCCGGCGAATTACCTCACGAGCTGGCCGAGGCGGTGCTCGGAGACGATCTGCGGGGACTCGACGAGGCCGAGCAGCGCGGACTGATCACGGTCGGAGGCGACGGGGTGCGGTTCCGGCACGAACTGGCCCGGCAGGTGACCGAGCACTCCCTGCCCGCGCTGCGTCGGCGCTCCATCGACCTGCGGCTGGTGGACGTCCTCGCCGAGGTCCCTGGCGAGTTGCCGCGCCGTTTGCACCACGCGATCCGGTGCGGAGCCGGGCCGGTGATCGTCGAGCATGCACCCCAGGCCGGCGCCTACTCGGCACGGGTGGGCGCCAATCGACAGGCGGTGGCCTACTTCGCCGCCGCGCTCGAGTACGAACCACTGATGACTCCCCGGCAGCTGGCCGAGGTATGCGACAGCTACGCGTGGGTGCTGCACATCGCACACCGGTTCGACGAGGCGGTCACCAACGGACGACGCGCGGTGGAGTTGTGGGCCGGCCTCGGCGACGATGCCGCGCAGACCGCCGCGCTGCGCCGGCTCGCCCGGGAGCTGTTCATGGCCGGCGATTCCGAGGCCGCCCGCGAGTGCGCCGAGTGCGCCCTGGCGCTGTCGGACCCCGACGACCCCGAGGTGCGCGCGGCCGCACTCGGAGCCCTGGGCAGTCACCACGTGCTGACCGGCGACCCGCGGGGCGTGGAGCTGCTGCGCCGGGCGCGCGCATTGGTCGGCTCCGGTGCGCTGCCGGGAACCGAGTCGCTCTGCCTGAACTACCTGGCGCAGGGCGAGCCCGGGCTGGAGCCCGACCAGCGGCTCGCGCTGGCCCGAAGCAGCGTGGCATCCGCCCTTGCCGACCATGCTTTCGAGGCCGCCGCCCGGGCCTATACCAACGAGGCCGAGGCCCTGTACCGGTACGGGCGCGCCGAGGCTTTGCGGTCGGTGTTGACCGAGGGCCTGGAGTTCGCGCGTGGGCACGGCTACTGGTCGCATGCCTACAACCTGGAGGTCCACGTCGCGCTGGAGGCGCAGCGGCGCGGCGACTGGGCCGACGCCACCGAACTGCTCGAGCGTGCGGTCACCCGCGATTCGGAGCCGGGCATGCTGCTGGTCTACTCGCTGGCGCCCTACGCCCGGCTGCTGGCTCGTACCGGCGACCCGCGCGCCGAAGAGATGCTGCGTCGCTGCTGGGAGCTGGCGCAGCGGATGCGGCTGCTACTCGGTCTCGGATTCGCCGGCAGCGGCCTGATCGAGTGGGCCTGGCTGGACGACCGACCCGACGTCGCCGCCGAGGTGATGACCGGCTGGCAACCGCACGCCGCCCGTCCGATGGCCGAGCCGATCGACGCCGAGCTGCGCCGCTACGCTCTCCGGTGCGGGTTGGACGTGCCGGCGCCGCAGCCTGACGGCGACCCGTGGCTGCAGCTCGACCCCTATGAGCGGGCGGTGGAGGCGGCTTCGGAAGGCGACCGGGCCGTCCAGCTGGAGGCGCTGCGCACCCTTGACCTGCTCGGCGCCACCGCGACTGCAGCGCTGATCCGCCGGCGACTCACCGAGCAAGGGGTCCGCGCCGTGCCGCGCGGGCCGTCCCGGCGGACCCGAACCAACCCGGTCGGCCTCACCGACCGGCAGCTGGACGTCGTCCGGCTGGCCGCCGAGGGGCTCACCAACGCCGAGATCGCCGAACGGCTGTTCCTCTCGGTGCGCACCGTCGACCACCATGTCTCGGCCGGGCTGGCCAAGCTGGGTATCGGACGCCGTCGCGAGCTGGCCGCCGCCCTTCGCGAACTCGGGGTGTAGCCACCCCGTCCGGCCAGAGCTTGCCTGCCCTCGGTCGAGCTGTTCCGGCAGTAGAGCTACGTCGAGACCCGTCAGTCGGTCGAGCCCGCCGTTAGTCGAGCCTGCCGTTGGTCGAGCCCGCCGTGACCCCTACGGGTGGTGCACCCTGTCGCGGCCCGTCTCCTGGGCAGGGCGCCCACAGATGGGTAGCGCGGCGGCCTGAACTGGGCGATCGGCGCCCATGTGTCGCGGCGCCAGGATCGCGACCCTGGAAGGGCAGCGGCGACCACCCGTCGCCCCTTTGACCCAGGAGGCTCCGATGAGCATCGCGCCGAACCTTGCCGAGCGGCACTATTCCCCCGATCCGGATCTCGACGACGTCCGCTTCCTCTATCCCGGCGACGCCGACTATCAGCAGGCGGTCACCGCCTGGAACTTGCTGGGCAGCCATGCCCCGGCGGTGGTGGCGATGGCCAGCCGGCCCGAGCACGTCGTCCAGGCAGTCCGCCGGGCGCGCGCCGACGGCCTCGGAGTGGGGGTGATGGCCACCGGGCACGGCACCGGAGTCGCGGTCGCCGGCGGCATGCTGGTGAACACCTCGGCCATGCGCGGCCTGATGGTCGACCCGGTCAGCCGGACGGCGCGGGTGCAGGCCGGCGTGAGCTGGCGCGAGGTGAACGAGCGGGCGGCCCGGTACGGGCTGATCGGCCTGCAGGGCTCCAGCTCGCGCGTCGGCGTCGTCGGCTACAGCCTGGGCGGCGGGTTCGGCTGGCTGGGCCGGCACTTCGGGTTCGCCAGCCAGTCCATCACCTCGGCCGAGCTGGTCACTGCCGCCGGTGAGCTGGTCACCGTCGACGCCTCCCATCATCCGGGGCTGTTCTGGGGGCTGCGCGGCAGCGCCGGCAATCTGGGTATTGTCACCGCCCTCGAACTGCGCCTGGTCGAACTGGACGTGGTCTACGCCGGGGCGCTCTACTACCCGCTCGCCGACGCCGTCGACGTGCTCGGCGGCTACGCCGAATGGGCTCGGAATCAACCCGACGAGATCGCCTCGTCGGCGGCGCTGGTGAACTTCCCACCACTGCCGGCGCTGCCCGAGGAACTTCGCGGCCGCTCGTTCGCCTGCACCCGGGTGTGCTACTCGGGCGCCGACCTCGGACCCGGCGTGGCCGCCGTCCGCGACCTGCGACATGCGCTCGGGACGCCGCTGGTCGACCAAGTCCGCCGAATGCCGGCCCTGGACCTCGACCTGGTCAGCGCCGAACCGGTGGATCCGCTGCCGGTGCTGCTGCACAGCGCACTGCTGCCCGACCTGACCGGTCCGCTGATCGAACAGGTCGCCGCGGCTCAGACCCCGGATTCGGGCGTCCTGTTCGTCGAGTTCCGCCACCTCGGCGGGGCGCTGCGGGTGCCGTCCGACCAGCTCAGCCCGATGAACCGGACGGGGGCCCAGTTCTCGCTCAACGCGGCCGCACTGGCCTTCCCGCCCGGCGGGCCGCAGGGCGCCGCCGCAGCCCTGGACGTGGTGGCCCGCCGGGCCGCGCCGTTCGCCGACGGCGCCGGCTACGTCAACTTCCTGGAGGGCGCAGACGGCTCCCGACGGATGCATACCGCCTTCTCAGAGCCCGAATGGCGACGGCTGCAAGCACTGAAGAGCCATTGGGATCCGGGCAACCTGTTCCGCTTCAACCGCAACATTCCGCCGTACCCGGGGGCGATGTCCCCCGCCTGAACCGAAAGGAGGGTCGTCATGGTGCCCTTCACCGTCATCGGTGCCATCGCTGGCACCGTGGCGACCCTATTGTTCGTCGGCTCGGCGCTGCCGATGCTGGTTCGGGCGCACCGCACCCGCGACCTGTCGTCGTACAGCCCGGCCAACCTGATCATCGCCAACGTCGGCAACCTGGCGCAGACCCTCTACGTGGTCACGCTGCCGCCAGGCCCGGTCTGGGCGATGCACGCCTTCAACCTGATCGTCAGCGGACTGATGCTGCTCTGGTGGCTGCGCCACCACTGGCTGCCCCGCCGCCGGCAACCCCGTCAACCCATCTATTCCGAGGAGGAATCTCATCATGACCATCCTGATCACGGCAGCGACCGGAACCGTCGGCCGCACCCTGGCCAGCTACCTGAGCGCCGCCGGCGAGCCGGTGCGGGCGTTGGTGCGCGACCCTGAGCGCGCACGGGAAGTACTGCCCGAGGTGGTCGGACTGGCTGCCGGCGACTTCGCCGACCACGACTCGATCGCCGCGGCGATGCGCGGCGTCCGGCAGGTGTTCCTGGCCGCACCGAACCACCCCGACCAGGTCGCCTGGGAAGTCGGTGTGATCGACGCCGCCCGCGCCGCAGGCGTCCGGCGGATCGTGAAGCTGTCCGCGCACGGTGCCGACCCGGACTCCGAGGTGGCCTTCTGGGCAGCGCACGCCGCCATCGAGGACCGGCTCGCAGGCTCGGGGCTGGACTGGGTGAGCCTGCGTCCGACCACCTACGCCACCACCGCGCTCGGCGGCTTCGACGGCACCGTGCTGGCCGCACCGGCGACGGGCGCCCGGATCTCGTTCATCGATCCGGACGACGTGGCGTCCGTCGCCACGGCGGTGCTGTTCGACCCGCACTGGCAGGGGGTATTGACGCTGACCGGTCCGGCCGTGCTGGACTTCGACGAGGTGGCGTCGGTGCTGTCGGACCTGGTGGATCGCGAGATCCCGTTCGTGCCGGTGCCGGACGACGCCGCTCGCGCCGCGTTCACCGCAATGGGTCTGCCGTCCTGGTACGCCGACAACGTGGTGCGGGTGTTCGGCGCACTGCGGGCCGGCGTTGCCGACCTCACCACCGACACCGTGCAGCAGTTCACCGGGCGGCCGGCCCGTCCGCTCACCGAGGTCTTGGCCGGACGGCTGCGGGTGCCGGTCCGTTGATCCCGCTGCTGCGGAACCGGATCAGGTCACCTGGCCGGGCCTGGGCGACGGCGTCGCTCGCGTCCTCGGTCAGCACCCCGACGACCGGGTAGCCGCCGGTGACCGGGCCGTCCACGCCGAAGATCACCGGGCGGCCGTCGGGTGGTACCTGGATCGAGCCGCGCACCATCGGCTCGGACGGCAGCTCGCGTCCGGCCTTCGACGGGTGCCGGAGCAGCGGATCCCCGTTGAGTCGGACGCCGACCCGGTCGCTGCGCTCGGAGACCTGCCAGTCCCGGGTGCCCAGGGCCGTCGGGTCAGCGAGCCAGTCGGCGCGCGGGCCGGGCAGCACGTCCAGGCGGATCGCTCCGTCGGCGGCCGGCGCGCCGGGCATCGACTCGATGCGCGGCGAGCCGGCTGGCGGGGCCCCGATCGCTAGCAGGTCGCCCACCGCAGGCGGCGCCGGACCGACCCCTGGCAGCGTGTCGGTGCTGGCCGAACCGAGTATCACCGACACGTCGAAACCGCCGGCCACCGAGAGGTAGGTCCGCAGGCCGGTCCGTGGTGTGCCCAGCCGGAGCTCCTGGCCGGCGCGCAGGTAAACCGGGCCGGCGTGGGTGACGGCGCGGCCGTCCACCGTCGCCGCGCAGTCGGCTCCGGTGAGCGCGATCAGGCAGGCCGTCCGCGCCCGCAGCCGCAGACCGCCGAAGGTGACCTCAAGCGCGGCGTGCCCTGGAGGATTGCCGACCAGGCGTCCGCCCAACCGGTAGGCGGACCGGTCGGCGGCGCCGGAGCGTCCCACGCCCATCGCGGCGTACCCCGGACGTCCCTCGTCCACGATCAGCAGCAGCGGCCCGGTCGCCAGCACCTCGAGCCCCTGGCAGGGAGTGGTTTCGACAAGCTCAACCACCGGATCGTCGAGACCCTGGCCGGGCGAGGTTTCGGTGGGTTCGGCCACGGGTTGGTCGAGCTTGTCGAGACCTTGGCCGGGAGTGGTTTCGGTGGCGTCCGCCGCAGGTTCATCGATAGCTCGGAACCGCACCCTGGCTCCCGGCTGCAGCAGCGCGGGCGGGTCGCGGTCGGCGTCCCACAGCGCGGCGTCGGTCCGTCCGATCAACTGCCAGCCACCGGGTGAGGGCCGCGGATAGATCCCACTGAACGGTCCGGCCAGCCCGACCGCGCCGGCCGGGACGGTGGTGCGCGGCTCGGCCCGGCGGGGCACCTCGAGCCGTGGGTCGCCGCCGGTCAGGTAGCTGAAACCGGGGGCGAACCCGCCGAATGCAACCCGCCAATCACTCCCGGTGTGCGCGGCGATCACCTCCGCCGCCGAGAGCCCGGTCAGCCGGGCGACCTCGTCGAGGTCCTCGCCGTCGTAGACCACGTCGATCTCGACCGGTTCCGCCGAGTGCGCTGCGGTCGGGGCGCCGTCCATGTCGCCCAGCGTGGCGGTCACCGCCGTCCGGACGCGGGGGAGTGCGGCCGGGTCCGCCAGCATCAGCAGCACCGTGGTTGCCGCCGGCACCACATCGGTCACGGCCGCGAAGTCACCGTCGCCGGCCAGCTCGGCGAGCGCGGACTGCAGCGCGAGCACGGCGTCCAGGTCGGCGACCTCGATCAGCACCGCGCGTTCGCCGCAGGGCAGCAGCCGGCCGTCCATCAGGCGAAGGCCTTCACCTCGACGCCGGACGCGGCCAGCAACTCGCGAACCCGCCGGGCCATCGCGACCGCGCCCGGCGAATCCCCGTGGGTGCACAGCGATTCGGGTCGGAGCGGAACTTCGCTGCCGTCCACCGCGGTGACCACGCCGTCGGTGACCATCCGCAGCGCCCGTGCGGCGGCGGCCTCGTGGTCGGCGATCAGGTCGCCAGGCTGGCCGCGCGGCACCAGGGTGCCCTCGGCGGTGTAGCCGCGGTCGACGAAGGCTTCGGCGACCGTCCGCAGCCCGGCCGTCCGGGCAACGTCCAGCACGACGGCGCCGGGCAGTCCGAGCAGCGGCAGGCTGGGGTCGAAGGCGGTGATCGCGGACACCACAGCCTGGGCGTGCGCCTCGTGGTGCACGACGGTGTTGTAGAGCGCGCCGTGCGGCTTGACGTAGGCGAGCGCGGTGCCGGCGGCGGTGCACATCGCCTGCAGCCCGCCGAGTTGGTACAGCACGTCGGCCCGCAGTTCGTCGACGGAGCAGTCGAGGAAGCGGCGTCCGAAACCGGCCAGGTCACGGTAGGAGACCTGAGCCCCGATCCGGACGCCGCGGCTCGCTGCCAGCGCGCAGGTGCGCTGCAGAGTGAGCGGGTCGCCGGCATGGAATCCGCAGGCGACGTTGGCGCTGGTGACGATGTCGAGCATCGCCTCGTCGTCGCCGAGACGCCAGGAACCGAAGGATTCGCCGAGATCGGCGTTGAGGTCGATCACCGCCATGGACCAACCCTATTGGCGATCAGTCCGAAATCGACCCCAGAGTGGGCCCGGCGAAACACGGCTCCAGGCTCGACGGCGCTGCGACAATGGTCACTCTGGGGTCGATTTCGGACCAGCTGCCGGCGAAGACCACCTGCTTCGCCGAGCCGGGTCTGGCGGGAGGCGTCAAATGGCGACTGATCCGGAACGGTGTGAGGCGAGTGCGGCGGAGCGGCAGTCGAATCATCGCCGTTTGACGGCCGATGCTCTGTGGCCGGGCTCGGACGACGCCTCCCAGGGGAATGCTCGCCGGCCCCGACGCCGTTGTTGAGGTCGTGACCGAGACCGACTCCCGCGATGTCCCGCTGTCCATCCTCGACCTGGCCCAGGTGCTGCCGGGTGAGTCTGTCGCCGATGGCCTGACCGCGACGGTCGCGCTGGCCCGCAACGCGGAGCGCTGGGGCTACCGGCGGGTCTGGTACGCCGAGCACCACAACATGCCTACCATCGCGTCCTCGGCGACGGCGGTGCTGATCGCCCACGTCGCGGCGCACACCTCGTCCATCCGACTGGGCGCGGGCGGGGTGATGCTGCCGAACCACGCGCCGCTGGTGATCGCCGAGCAGTTCGGCACTCTCGCCGAGCTGCACCCCGGCCGGATCGACCTCGGGCTGGGACGCGCGCCCGGCACCGACCAGACCACCGTGCGCGCACTGCGGCGTACCCCTGGCGCCGCGGACACCTTCCCGTCCGACGTCCAGGAATTGCAGGGCTTCCTCGGTGAATCGGTCATCGCCGGGGTGGCCGCCACCCCCGGTGCCGGCACGAAAGTGCCGCTGTTCATCCTCGGCTCGTCGCTGTTCGGCGCCCAGTTGGCGGCCGCGCTCGGCCTGCCGTACGCGTTCGCGTCCCACTTCGCCCCGGACGCACTGGAACAAGCGATCGCCACCTACCGCCGCGACTTCCGGCCGTCCGGACAGCTGAGCGAGCCGTACGTGATCGCCGGTGCCGGAGTGATCGCCGCCGACACCCACGACGAGGCGCGGCGCTTGTTCCAACTGACCCGGCGGGCCCGGGTCAAGACCTTCCTCGGACGCGGTCGCACGCTGACCGACGACGACGTCGAGCTGCTGCTGGACGGCCCCGGCGGCGCCCAGGTCGACCACATGCTGCGCTACACCGGCGTCGGCACCGGCCCCGAAGTACGGGACTGGTTGCGCCGGTTCGCCGTCCATGCCGACGCCGACGAGCTGATCCTGATCTCCTCCGCGGTCTACCGCGCGGCCGCCGTCCGTGCCCTGGAGTTGGTGGCCCCGGTCACCGCCTGACCCCATCGCTCGCCGCCCAACTCCCACCGCTCGCCTGACTATTTAGGGCTCGCTGAACTCAGCGAGCCCTAAATAGTCAGGCGAGCGCGGAGTGCGGGCTGGCGGGTCAGGAAGGTTGCCAGCGCCCGTTCGGTGCGCTCCGGTTCGCCGGTGGCGGCCAGGTTGACCATGCCCTCGTCGCCGCGGCGGACCGCCTCGCGGATGCCGTCGATGGCCAGTTGCACCCGGGGCCGGACGGCGTCCAGCACGGTTCGCGGGTCGGTCCCGTAGGCGTCGGCGAAGACCCGCACCCGCTGGGCGGCCTCGTCGTCGGGGATCGGGCGGAAGAGTGGGATTGCCGTCCACGCGGTGTGCCCGAGATCGTGCACCGGTGTGGACGGACCGGCCAGGTCCCAGTCGAAAACGCCGGCCACCTGGTCGCCGGCGAAGGCCACGTTGTACGGGGCGACGTCGTTGTGGGTGATCAGGCTCGGCGCGTCCGCACCGAAGAACCGCCACGGCCCGGAGTTCTCGAAGCCCCCGGACGCCTCGTGCAGGGCGCGCAGCCAACGGCCCAGGGCCGCCAGCTGGGCATCGGTGAGCACCTCCGCGTCCACGTCGATGACCCGGCCCGGCAGATAGTCGAGGACCTCGCGTCCGCGGGCGTCAATGCCGTGCACCCGCGGAACGGCCGGCAGCCCGGTGCCGGCGAGGTGGGCGAGCAGGTCGTGGACGGCCGGCGTCCACGGCCCGGTCGGGCGCCGGACCGTCGCCCCGATCCGGACGGCGCCACCCACGTTCCCACCCGGCAGAGGCTCGCCGTCGAGCAGCACCTCGCGGAGTCCGGGCAGGAACGGACGATCGGGTTCGAGCCAGTTGACGTCCTCCAGTTCCTCGGGGGTGAGCCAGCGCAGCGCGTCGTGTTCGGTGCCGGACGGCTCGCCGCCGGTCAGCGAACACACCGCCACGCGCAGCTCCAGCTCGCGCCCACGATCGATGCCGCGGACGGCATCCGGCAGCCAGCGGTCCACCCGGATCGCGCACCCCAGCTCCTCACCGATCTCGCGCAGCAGGGCGTCCTTGGGCGTCTCGCCGTCATCGACCTTGCCGCCCGGGAACTCCCACCGGCCGGCCTCAGCCGCGGGATAGCTGCGTCGGGCCGCCAGCACGCAGCCATGGCGCACGATCGCCGCCCCCACCACCCTGATCACCCGGCGACCCTATCTGCCGATCGGAGCCACCAATCCGGTCGGACGCGGCCGGCCGGGGGTGCGCGATGTCGAGATCGCTCACCGATGGTGGGAAACCCGTCCGATTTCGAGTTGCTACACGACATCGGCGAGGTTTCCCTCCATCGGAGGGCGATGTCGAGATAGCCGCCCAGGTTCGACCCCCGGCGCCAGTGCCCGCGTACCGCGACAGGCTGGACCCGCGCTAGGCCGCTACTTCCTCGTCGTCCAGGCCACCGGCGAACTGGGAGCGGTACAGCCGGTGGTAGGCCCCGTCGTGACGCAGCAGTTCGTCGTGTGAACCCTGCTCGACGATGGCGCCGTCCTCCATCACCAAGATGATGTCGGCGTCGCGGATGGTGGAGAGCCGGTGGGCGATCACGAAGGACGTCCGGCCGCCGCGCAGCGCGTTCATCGCGTTCTGCACCAGCAGTTCGGTGCGGGTGTCCACCGACGAGGTCGCCTCGTCCAGGATCAGGATCGCCGGGTCGGACAGGAACGCCCGGGCGATGGTGATCAGCTGCTTCTCACCAGCCGACACGTTGGAGCCCTCGTCCTCGATCACCGTGTCGTAGCCGTTGGGCAGCGAGTGCACGAACCGGTCGACGTAGGTCGCCTCGGCGGCGGCCCGGATCTCGTCCTCGGTCGCACCCGGACGCCCATAGGCGATGTTGTCCCTGATGGTGCCGCCGAACAGCCAGGCGTCCTGCAGCACCATGCCGATGTTGGCCCGCAGCTCCCGGCGCGGGACGTCGGCGATGTCCACGCCGTCGATGGTGATCCGTCCGGCGTCGGTGTCGTAGAACCGCATCAGCAGGTTCACCAGGGTGGTCTTGCCGGCTCCGGTGGGTCCGACGATGGCGACCGTCGAGCCCGGCTCGGCAACCAGCGACAGGTCGCTGATCAGGGGTTTCTCCGGATCGTAGGAGAATGCGACGTGCTCGAATGCCACCCGCCCCTGCAGCGGCCGAGGCAGATGCTCGGGGCGATCGAGGGACTGCTCGGCAGCGTCCAGCACCTCGAAGACCCGCTCGGCCGAGGCCACCCCGGACTGCAGCAGGTTGGTCATCGAGGCCAGCTGGGTGATCGGCT
The DNA here is from genome assembly GCA_044225075.1 of Micropruina sp. GTDB lineage: Bacteria > Actinomycetota > Actinomycetes > Propionibacteriales > Propionibacteriaceae > Micropruina. The sequence continues at coordinate 120,630 of JBGAJF010000007.1, forward strand.
GGGTGAACATACGCGCGTACTGGATGAACGCCTGGACGCCGCCCAGCGTCATGGTGCCGGCCGCCACCCAGATGCCGCCGATCACCGCGATCGCCACGTAGCTCAGGTTCCCGATGAAGAACACCGCCGGCATGATGATGCCGCTGATGAACTGGGCCCGGAACGACGACTCGTACATCTCGGCGTTCTTGACGGCGAAGCCGGCCGCGACCTCGCGCTGGCGTCCGAACACCTTGACCAGCGAATGCCCGGTGAACGCCTCCTCGACCCGGCCGTTGAGTTCACCGGTCGAGCGCCACATGTCGGCGAACCGGCGCTGCGAGCGCTTCATCACCTGGGTGGTGACCAGCGCGGTCAGCGGCACCGCCAACAGGACGACCAGCGCCAGCGGCGGCGACAGCCACAGCATCACCGCCAGCACGCCGAGCACGGTGAAGATGTTGGTCAGCATCTGGGCCAGCGTCTGCTGCAGCGACTGGGCGATGTTGTCGATGTCGTTGGTCACCCGGCTGAGCAGTTCGCCGCGCGGCTGGCCGTCGAAGTAGGTGATCGGCAGCCGGTGCAGCTTGTCCGAGACCTGCTCGCGCATCCGGTAGACGGTCCGCTGCACGATGTCGTTGATCAGGAAGCTGGCGAACCACAGCACCACACCCGAGACCAGGTAGACCACCAGCGCCTCGAGGATCACCGTGCCCAATGCGGGGAAATCGATGCCGCTGCCCATCGCACCGGCGAAGATCAGGTCGGTCGCCCGGGCCAGGATTGCCGGGCCGAAGGCGTTGCCGAGGGTGGCCAGCGCCGAGATCACCACTACGAAGATGATCAGGTTGCGCTCGGGCCGCATCATGCCGAGCAGCCGCTTGGACGACGTGCCGAAGCTGACCGCCTTCTCTGACGAGCCGAGGCCCTGCATCGGGCCGTGACCCATCCCGCGGCGCTGCTGCGCGGCGTGCTCGGAGCGCGGGTTCGACGTGCGTGCCGCATTGGGTGCCTGCTGGCTCATGCTGCTGCCTCCTCGGCCTTGAACTGGGACGCCACGATCTCGGCGTAAGTGGGGCAGGTCTCGAGCAGTTCGTCGTGGGTGCCCTCGCCCACGATCCGCCCGTCATCGAGCACCACGATGGTCTCTGCGTCGCGGATGGTGGACACCCGCTGCGCGACGATCAGGACGCCGGCCTCGGCCGTTTCGCGGTCCAGCGCGGCCCGCAGCCGGGCGTCGGTGACCACGTCGAGCGCCGAGAACGAGTCGTCGAAGACGTAGATGTCGGGCTTCTTGACCAACGCCCGGGCGATCGAGAGCCGTTGCCGCTGGCCGCCGGAGACGTTGGTGCCGCCCTGGGCGATCGGCGCGTCCAGCTGCTTCGGCATTGCTCGGACGAAGTCGGCCGCCTGCGCGGTCCGCAGCGCCGCCCAGAGTTCGTCGTCGGTGGCGTCCGGCTTGCCGTAACGCAGGTTGGACGCCACGGTGCCGCTGAACAGGTACGGCTTCTGCGGCACCAACCCGATCCGCGACCAGAGCAGGTCGGGATCGAGTTTGCGGACGTCCACGCCGTCCACCTCGACGCGTCCCTGCGTCACGTCGAACAACCGCGGGATCAGGCTGACCAGGGTGGTCTTGCCGGCGCCGGTGGATCCGACGATGGCGGTGGTCTCACCGGGCCGGACGACCAGGTCGATGCCGGTCAGCACCGGCTGCTCGGCGCCGGGGTACTTGAACTCCACGTCCCGCAGCTCCACCCGGCCGTGCGCGGTCACCGCGCGGACGGGGTTCACCGGCGGGACGACGGAGGAATCGGTGTCCAGCACCTCGGCGATCCGGCGGGCGCTGACCACCGCGCGGGGGGCGATCATCAGCATCATCGTGGCCATCATCACGCTCATCAGGATGGTCATCAGGTATTGGATGAAGGCCAGCAACTGGCCGGTCTGCATGTACCCCTCGGCGACCCGGAATGCCCCGAACCAGGTGACCCCGATGGTGGACACGTTCATCACGAAGAACACCGTCGGGAACAGGGTCATCATCCGGCGGCCGACCTTGGTGGCGGTCTCGGTCAGTTCGGCGTTGGCCACGGCGAACCGGTCGGTCTCGCGCGGCTCGGCGATGAACGCCCGGATCACCCGCAGGCCCGAGATCTGCTCGCGCAGCACCCGGTTGATGGTGTCGATGCGGACCTGCTGAGTGGCGAACAGCGGCATCATCTGCTGAACGATGACGCCGATCAGGACACCCAGGATCACCACCGCCACCGCGATCGTCCAGGTCAGGCCCGGGTCCTCGCGGAAGGCCATGATGATGCCGCCGACCATCATGATCGGGGCGGCGACGATCATGAAGGCCGTCATCATCACCAGCTGCTGGATCTGCTGGACGTCGTTGGTGGTCCGGGTGATCAGGCTCGGGGCGCCGAATTTGGCGACCTCGCGGGCCGAGAAGTCGAGGGTGCGGCCGAAGATAGCGGCGCGCAGGTCGCGTCCGAACGCCATCGCCGAACGGGCGCCGAACCAGACCGCGGCGATCTGGGCCGCCATCTGGATCACGGTGACCCCGAGCATCACGGCGCCCAGGCTGAGGATCAGCCCGGTGTTGCCGGTGGCGATGCCGTCGTCGACGATCCGGGCGTTCAGGGTGGGCAGGTAGAGCGCGGCGGCGTTGGCGGCCAGTTGCAGGACGATGACCAGCGCCAGTTGCCCGTAGTAGGGCCGCAGATAGTCACGCAGGATGCGGATCAGCATGGGGTGTCCTCACTGGATTGGGCGGTGGTTGGGATCGACGGCGATGCCGTGCAGGATGAGCCGGGCGAGCTGACGGGGGTCGGCGGCGTCCGGGTGGTCGGCGAGCGGCATCACGGCGGCGAACGCCATCGCCGAAATCGCCCAGCAGGCGGTCGGGGTGCCGACGGTGAGCTCGTCGTCGAAGCGGGCCAGGACCCGGGACAGTGCCTCGTCGATGGCCTTGTGGAAGTCGCGGTGCGGCGGTTTCGGGCGGGTGCCGTGCGGCCGTCCGGGGCTGATCGCGGCCATCAACGACCGGACCTGCTGGATTCGGCCCTGCAGGATCTTGACCATCCAGGTCACCGAGTCCTCCAAGCCGAACTCGGCGGGGATGGCGTCGATCGCGGCGATCACCGGTCCGGGCGCAAAACAGTCCTCCACCACGGCCTCGATCAAGTTCTGTTTGGTGCCGAAGGCGCGGAAGATCGTGCCCTCGGCCACGGCGGCGCACTCGGCGATCTGCCGGGTGGTGATGGTCAGCCCGTGCTCGAGCAGCAGCGGACGGGTCGCGTCGATCAGCGCCCGCCGCCGCTCGTCCGGGTTCATCGGATGTGCTCTGCTCACGAGAAGAGAGTGTATGAGTGAGTGCTCACTCATTCAAGTCCGCGGCTATCTGCGGTGCACGCCGAGGAATGAGCGTTATCAGTCGGATCTCCGCACGCTATGGGACCTCCCGCGCAGAAATGAGCGTTATGCCACTACGACGACACCCCCAAAACGCTCGTTTCGGCGCGGACTTGGCCGGGCCTGGTCGGGACCGTCTTCATAACGCTCGTTTGGCCGCGCAGCGGCCGATCGGCGGCAGATTGCGCGCCGGCAGAGTTGATTTCCCCCGCAGCGCTGGGGCACCCTGGTCCGCATGTGGATCTGAACCTCTCGCCCTGCTCACCCAAGCGATCGAGGTTCTCTCATGTCCGCATCACTCTTCCTTTCCGGAGTCGCCGCGTCCTTCGGCGCCCGTCCGCTGTTCGCCGGGCTCGACCTCCGGCTGACGCCCGGGGACGTCACCGCACTGGTCGGCCCGAACGGCGCCGGCAAGACCACCCTGTTGCGGATCGTCGCCGGCCTGCACAGCCCGGACGCCGGCAGCGTCCGGTTCGCGCCGCCGGACGCCACCCTGGGCTACCTGCCGCAGCAGCCGCCCGCCCCGGAGGAAACCATTCTCGACTACGCCCGGCGCCGCACCGGCGTGGGGCCGGCCCAGGACGTCTTCGAAGCGGCGGCCGGCGCACTGGCCGACGACCCGGACGCCGCCGACCGCTACGACCGGTCGCTGGCCTCGTGGCTGGCGCTGGGCGGGGCCGACCTGGACGTCCGGCTGGCCGAGGTGCTGGCCGCCCTCGAGTTGGACGCCGACCTCGACCGTCCGCTCGGCTCGCTGTCCGGCGGTCAGGCCGCCCGGGCCGCACTGGCGTCCATTCTGGTCAGCCGCTACGACGTCCTGCTGCTGGACGAGCCGACCAACAACCTGGACGCCCGCGGGCTGTCCGCGCTGACCGACTTCGTCGCCTCGCTGCGCGCGCCGGTGCTGATCGCCTCGCACGATCGCGCCTTCCTGGACGCCGTGGCGACCTCGGTGCTCGAACTCGACGAGGCCCAGCAGCAGGTGAACCACTACACAGGCGGCTGGAGCGACTACCGGGCGGCCAGGCAGCTGGCCCGCGAGCAGGCCGAGGCGGCCTACGCCGAGTACGCCGACACCCGCGACGCGCTCGTCGAACAGGCCCGCCGCAAGACCGAATGGGCCCGCACCGGACGCGCCAATGCCGCGAAGCTCGGACCTGGCATGAAGCTGGAGAAGAAGGCCAAGGAGGACCGGGCCCGCCGGATGGACCAGCGCGCCGCCCGCGTCCGGGACGCCGCCGAACGGCTCCAGGAGGTCGAGCAGCCCCGCAAGGAGTGGCAGCTGCGGTACACGATCGCTGAGGCCGCGCCGTCGTCCGAGGTGGTGCTCACCCTCGACCGGGTGCTCGCCCGGAACGGGGATTTCACGGTCGGACCGGTCAGCGCCCAGGTGGTCCGCGGCGAGCGGGTGGCGCTGCTCGGCGACAACGGCTCGGGCAAGACCACCCTGCTGGAGGCGATCCTCGGCCGCCGTCTGGTCGCGACCGGGAGGGTGAGCTGGGGCACCCGAGTTGCCCTCGGCGCCCTCGGTCAGGCCCGCGGCGAGATCGGTGGCCCGGCTCGGGCAGGCGCGCGGCAGCCGCGCTGGAGACCACCGACGCCGCCGGCGTCCGCACCCTGCTGGCTCGGGCTGGGCGCCGAGCATGTCGAGCGGTCCTGCGACAGCCTGTCGCTGGGCGGTCGCCGCTGCGCTCGGCGAAGCGGATGCCGGCGCCGTCCGCACCTTGCTGGCCAAATTCGGCCTCGGCGTCGAACACGTGGCGCGGCCCTGCGCCAGCCTGTCGCTGGGTGAGCGCACCCGGGCATCCCTGGCGCTGCTGCAGGGCCGGTCGGTCAACGTCGTCTTCCTGGATGAGCCGACCAACCACCTGGACGCCGCCGCCATCGACCAACTGCAGGAGGCGCTGGCCGGATACGCGGGCACCCTGCTGATCATCACCCACGACCGTGCCCTGCTGGACGCCCTCGGTGTCGTCACGCGCTGGCGATTCACCCGGGTCGGCGGCGACCGGGCTGAGGTTGGCGTCGAGCCATCCCCGGGCGCGCTGGCCGTTCGACCGGCCCCCGCGCGTCCGCGTGCCAGCGTCGGTGCCGAGACGGTTCACTGAGCCATGTGACAGCGCTCCCAGCCCCAACCGCAGGCGGACCCCAACCCGCCGGGGACGACGAGGCGCTGGTGCTGGGTCGCCTCGGCGCACTGCTGCTGGACGCCGGATCGTCGGTGACCGATGTGCGTGACACCCTGGACGCGATCCGGCTGGCCGCGTTGTCCGAGGACATCCGGGTCGGCGTCCTGCCCGAACTGGTGATGGTCACCCGGCGCACCACCGGCGCGGCGATGATGGTGCCTGCCGGCGAGAGCGAACTGTCGTTCCGGCAGTCCGGACGCGCTGGACGGCTGGTTCGTGAGCTGCGCACCGGGGTCGTTCCGCTTGCCGAGGCGACCTCGCGGATCGAGCAGATCCGCGAGCAGGCCGCTGGCCATCCGGTGGCCCGCTGGGCAATCGGCAGCGTGTTGTCCGCCGGCGGCCTGGCGGTGCTGTTCCGCTGTCCGTGGTGGGCGATCCTGGTCAGCCTGGCGATCGGCGGTCTGGTCGGGTTGCTGATCGCGCTGTTGCAGCGGGTGCGTGGTGCCGCCGCCCTGGCACCGTTCCTCGCCAGCCTGCTCTCCACCGCGCTGCTGGGCGTCGCCGCCACCCGGTTCGAGGTGGGGCCATTGCCGCTGCTGGCCGTCTGCGCCCCGATCGCGGTCCTGGTGCCCGGTGCCCTGATCACCAACGGGCTGCTCGAACTGACCGCGACCGACATTCTCACCGGCTCGGCGCGACTCGTCTACGGGCTGGTCGTGCTGGCCTTCATGGCGGCCGGGATCGCCGCCGGAGCCGTCCTCACCGGCCTGCATCTGGACGCCGCGTCCGCCGCCCTGGTAGGCGATGTGCCGCGGCTGGCCACCGATGCCACCGGTTGGGCGGCGCTGCCGCCGCTGTGGGTGTCCTGGGTAGGCCTCGTCGTGCTCGGCCTCGGTGTCGGGCTCGCTTTCGCCGCCGGTCCCGCACTGACCGGGCTGATCGTGGTGGTGATGGCGCTCACCTATTCGCTGCTGGTGCTGCTCACTCCACTTCTCGGCGGAGTGGTCGCGACCGGCGCCACGTCCTGTGTCGTCCTGCTGCTGGCCAGAGTGCTCGAGAAGCGGACGGTCGCCGTCCCCACCACGGTGTCGTTCCTGCCGGCCTTCCTGCTGCTGGTGCCCGGTTCGGTGGCGCTGGTGGCGCTGGCCGCCGCCGACGTCCAGGCCCTGACGACTGCGATGGCCACCTTCGCCAGCCTGTGCATCGGCACCAAGCTCGGCTCGGTGCTGGGCGACCTGTTGCGCTGAGCGACCGCCCAGCCTCGCTACAATCCTGCGGTGACCACGCCCGACGATGATGCTGCCCTGCCCGAACAGCTCCGGCTGCGCCGCGAGAAGCGCGCCCGGCTGATCGAGGCCGGCAACGACCCGTACGCGATCACCGTCGACCGGACGCACTCCGCAGCCGACGTGCACGCCCAATGGGGACATCTCACCACCGGTGAGGAGACCCAGGAGGTGGTCGGCGTCGGTGGCCGGGTGGTGTTCGTCCGCAACACCGGCAAGCTCTGCTTCGCCACCCTGCAGGACGGCTTCACGGCGTCCGATTCGGGCACCCGGCTGCAGGTGATGATCTCGCTCGCCGAGGTGGGCGAAGAGCGGCTGGCCGACTGGAAGGCGGATGTCGACCTCGGCGATTTCGTCTTCGTCAGGGGCCGGGTGATCTCGTCGCGGCGCGGCGAACTGTCCGTGCTGGCCAGCGAGTGGCGGATGGCGTCTAAGGCGCTGCGTCCGCTGCCCACGCTGCACAAGGACCTCGGCGAGGAGACCCGGGTGCGGCAGCGCTACGTCGACCTGGTCGCCCGTGAGGAGGCCCGCGACATGGTGCGCACCCGGGCGGCGATCGTCGGTTCGATCCGGCAGACGCTGCGCGACCAGGGCTACCTCGAGGTCGAGACCCCCATCCTGCAGTTGGTGCACGGCGGGGCGTCCGCACGGCCGTTCCACACTCACCTGAACGCCTTCGACATCCCGATGACGCTGCGGATCGCGATCGAGCTGTACCTGAAGCGGGCCATCGTCGGCGGTGTCGACCGGGTCTACGAGATGGGCCGGATCTTCCGCAACGAGGGCGTCGACTCCTCGCATTCGCCCGAGTTCACCATGCTCGAGGCGTACCAGTCCTGGGGCGACCAGTTCACCATCGCGGCGATGACCCGCGACCTGATCGTGAACGCCGCCGCGGAACTCGGCGTCGAATCGGTGCAGACCCCGGTCGGCGAGGCGCAGCTGACCGGCGAGTGGAGCTGGCTGAGCGTCTATCCGGGCTTGTCGGACGCGCTGGGCGAGGAGATCACGCCGGACACTACCCTGCAGCGGTTGCGGGCCATCGCGGACGCCCGCGGCATCGAGTACGACCCGGCCTGGAGCGACCAGAAGCTGGTGATGGAGCTCTTCGGCGAGATCGTCGAGCCGACGCTGGTGCAGCCGACATTCGTCAACGGCTACCCGGCGATCGCCCAGCCGCTGGCCCGCAACAACCCCGACGACCCCCGCCTGGTGGAGGCCTGGGACCTGATCATCGGTGGCGTCGAACGCGGCACCGGTTTCTCTGAGCTGATCGACCCGGTCATTCAGCGGGACGTCCTGGTCGCCCAGTCGCTGAAGGCCGCCGCCGGCGACCCCGAAGCCATGCAACTGGACGAGGACTTCCTGCGCGCCCTGGAGTTCGGCGCCCCCCCGATGGGCGGCATGGGGCTGGGTATCGACCGGACGATCATGCTGTTCACCGGCGCCGGCATCCGCGAAACGATCCTGTTCCCCCTGCTCAAGCCCCAGGCCTGAGCGCACCAGCCGAGTTCCTGCTCAACATCAGGGCTGAGCCGCTGGTCGAGCCCGTCGCTGGACGTCCGGCCCGATCTTGGGATCCTCACAGGTTGTTGCTGTTGGGCGTGAGGTTCTGAACTCGGACTGTTGCCGTACGCCGAGATCGAGATCCCGGGTCGGAGCCCGGGATGACGGAGTCTCGATCACCAGGGCTGAGCTGGTCGGATCCGCCATGTGCAGAGGTCTCGACAAGCTCGACCAGCGGTGCTGGGGAGGGGTGTCGACGGGCTCGACCAACGTGCTGGGGAGGGGTGTGTCGACAAGCTCGACCGACGTGCTGGGGGAGGGGTCTCGACAAGCTCGACCAGCGGTGCTGGGGAGGGGTGTCGACAAGCTCGACCAACGGAGAAGGCCGGCAGTGACGCAACCGAAGAGCGGAGTGGGCTGCACCCCGTCCTGGTGTGGTGGGCGTGAAGCGCGCGAGTCCCCTGCCAGGGACTGCAACACAAAAGCAGAAGTAGGACGAGCTGCGCACGGGCGGGACGGGGTGCAGCCTACTTCCAGAGCGTCGCGATGCCGAACGCCGCTGCCATGCAGCCCATCCCGATCAGCACGTTCCAGCCGCCCAAGTCGCTCATGAACGGGATCAGGTGACCGGCGATGTAATACACCACGAGCCACAGCACGCCGAACAGGCCCACGGTGATGAAGGTGGGCGGCACCCACCGCCGACTTCCGGGCGCGGCGACCTTGCGTTGGCGCTCCTTGCGGCTCTCGGACGCCGCCTGGTCGGACGCCTGCTTCTTCTTGTCCGCCGCCTGCTTGCGGGTCCTCGACTCGGGCATGGCGTCGATCTTACCGCCCGCCGCCGTCCAGCCGAACCTCCCTTCTAGACTCACCACCATGACGCGGGTATGGACGCGGGCGCGAGCCCGGTTGCATCGCGCGTCCCGACGGTCCGCTGAGGTGCGGATCGGTCGCCGCATGCTCAGCCTCGGCGTGTGTGTACTGGCCGGTTTCATGATCGCCACCAGTGCCGTCAACGCCGGCGGCAGTGATCTTCGACCGAACCGCAACACCGACCTGGTGGGGCTCATCCAGTCCGAGTCGAAGCGGAACGCCGAACTCGGCGAGCGCATCGCCACGCTGCGCCGAGAGGTGGACGTGCTGGCCAAGAGCGACGGTGGCGGTGTCTCCGAGGACGAGCTGCGAGGCGCCGCCATGGTCGCCGGCCAGCGTCCGGTCAAGGGCCCGGCGGTCGTGGTGGCGTTGAGCGACGCACCTTCCGGCGTCCGGCCGGCGGGGGTCAGCCCCGAACTCCTGGTGGTGCACCAGCAGGACATTCAGGCGGTGGTGAACGCGTTGTGGTCGGGCGGTGCCGAGGCGATGACCATCCAGGGCCAGCGGGTCACTTCGCGGACCGGGGTGAAATGTGTCGGCAACTCGGTGGTGCTGCACGGCGTGCCCTATGCGCCGCCCTACGAAGTCGCGGCCATCGGTGAGCCGGACCGGCTGGAGCGGGCGCTGGCCGACTCCACCGCTGTGCAGATCTATCGCCAGTACGTCTCTGGCTACGGTCTTGGCTACACCCAGCGTCGCGAGGCGTCGGTGACCATGCCGGCCTATCGCGGCAGCCTCGACATCGAGGCCAAGCGGGTCGACTGACCACGGCGGCCGGGCGGGGTGCCGATGCGGGACAATGGGTGCCATGGCGCGCATCCTGGTGATCGACAACTACGACTCGTTCGTCTACAACCTCGTGCAGTACCTGGCCCAGCTCGGGGCCGAGGTCGAGGTGTGGCGCAACGACGATCCCAGGTTCGCCGACGCCGATTGGGCTGACGGCTACGACGGTTTGTTGATCTCGCCCGGCCCGGGCACGCCAGAATCGGCCGGGGTTTGCGTCGATGTGGTGCGCTCCCATGGCGGACGGCTGCCGATCTTCGGTGTGTGCCTCGGCCTGCAGTCGATCGCGGTCGCCTACGGCGGCGTGGTCGGACGCGCCCCGGAGTTGCTGCACGGCAAGACCTCCGAGGTGCTGCACGAGGGGGTCGGCGTGTTCGCTGGCCTGCCCAGCCCACTGACCACCACCCGGTACCACTCGCTGGCGTTCGATCCGGCGACCGTGCCGGACGAGCTCGAGGTGACGGCGGCGACGGCGTCCGGGGTCATCATGGCGGTACGACACCGCACCCTGCCGGTCGAATCCGTGCAGTTCCACCCCGAGTCGGTGCTCACCGAGGGCGGCTATCAGATGCTCGCCAACTGGCTCGCCGTCTGCGGGGACGCCGGCGCGCCGCAGCGAGCCGTGGGGCTCACGCCGCTGATGGCGCTGCGCTGACCGGACCGATGGCGCCGAGCGAGGCGTTGGTGGAGAGCTTCGAATCGGCGAGGTAGCCGAACCCGATCAGTCGCCCGATTTGCTGGGCGTCGGTGTCGGTGATGGCGACGGAGTCGGAGACGTGGGCGGCGTCGGGGGCTCCTTCGCCAGCACCAGCACGATCTTCTGACTCCGTTTGATCTCTTCGCCGGCCGACGGATCCTGCTGGAACACGATGCCCTCGGGCTGTGCGGTGGTCTCTTCCTCGGTGAAGGTGACATCCCAGTTGTCGCGGTCCGCCTGCGCCTGGGCCGCGGCGCGGTTCTGCCCCAGGAAGTTGGGCACGATGCCGGTGCCGGGAACGACGAACAGCACGATCGGGGTGTCCACGGTGACCGGAAGGCCGGGGCTGGGACTGACATTTGTCACAGTATTGGGTCTGCCACTGGTATTGCCCGCGTCCGGCTGGCGTTTGATGGTGCTGAATCCGAGGGACTTCAGTGACTTCTCGGCCTCGGAGGCCGACATCCCGATCAGGTTGGTGGGGATCGTCGCCTTCTTGGGGCCGACATTGACCTGGATGGTGACGGTGGTGCCGACCGGTACCTTGACGCCGCCTGGCGGGTTCTGGCTGATCACCCGTCCGACCGTGTCGTCGTCAGGGCCGACGATCGGATCGACGACGGCCTTCAGCTGGGCTTCGGCCAACTGCTGCTCGGCCCAGTCCTGACTGCGCTGGCTGACGTTCGGCACTTCGACCTGGGCGACCCGCGCCTCCGGATTGAGGATGTAGTAGGCGCCGAAGCCCAGGCCCAGCACGACCAGGAACGCCACCAGTCCCCAGATCAACGGCCTCCGCCGGCGCTTCGGATCGTCGACCGCGCGCTGCGCCACGGTGTCGGAGTCGGTGGTGTCGACGGGGGAGGCGCTGGGCGAGTCCAGCACCTCCGTGGTCGCCAGCACGCTGGTCGGTTCCGGGTCGGGAACGGGTGCGACGGCCCTCACCGCGTGCCCGGCGAGCAGCCTGTTGATGTCTTCGCGCATATCGGACGCCGTCTGGTACCGCTGGCCGGCGTCCTTGGCGAGTGCCTTCAGCACGATGGTGTCCATGCCGGAGCTGACCAGCGGATCGAGCTGGCTCGGTGGCACCGGTTGCTCGCGGACGTGCTGGTAGGCCACCGACACCGGCGAATCGCCGCGGAACGGGGGGTGCCCGACCAGCAGCTCGTACAGCAGGCATCCGGCGGAGTAGATGTCGGAGCGGGCGTCCACGGTCTCGCCGCGCGCCTGTTCGGGCGACAGGTACTGCGCGGTGCCGATGACCGCCGCGGTCTGGGTCATGGTGGCCGAGGTGTCGGCGACCGCCCGGGCGATGCCGAAGTCCATCACCTTGATCTGGCCGGCGCTGGTCAGCATCACGTTGGCCGGCTTGATGTCGCGATGGACGATGCCGGCACGGTGCGAATAGGCCAGGGCGTCCAGGACGCCGGCGGTGAACTCGAGGGCCCGCTCGGGCAGGATCTTGCGCCCGTCGCGCAGCAGTTCGCGCAGCGTATGGCCCTCCACCAGCTCCATCACGATGTACGGCACCGACACCCCGGTGCCGGGGTCGGGCTCCTCGCCGGTGTCGTAGACGGCGACGATGTTGGGGTGATTCAGGCCTGCCGACGCTTGCGCTTCACGGCGGAACCGGGCCTGGAAGGTGGGGTCACCGGCCAGATCGATACGCAGCAGTTTGACCGCGACCTGCCGACCGAGCCGGATGTCGCGGGCGCGCCGCACCTGTGCCATGCCGCCCCGGCCCAGCAGGGGACCGAGTTCGTAGCGCCCGCCCAGCATCCTGGGTTCGTCAGCCATGCCGTTGTCTCCTTCTCGTCGGAGTCCTCATTGTGCGCGACGACATTGCCGCGATCATCGCATGGCCTCGATCACGGCCTTGGCGATCGGTGCCGCGACCCGCCCACCGGCGACGTCGGTGGCCTCCATCTCGGCGTCCTGGACGAACACGCAGACGGCCACCTCGGGATCGGTCGCCCACGAGATGAACCAGGCGTACGGCGTCCGGACGTTGTCGGAGTTGGCGGTTCCGGTCTTGCCACCCACCGTGACCCCGGGGATCCGGGCCCGCCAACCGGTGCCGCTGTTCACCACCTCGACCATCATCTGCCGCAACTTGGCCGCGTTGGAGGAGCTGGTGGCCAGGCTCAGCTGCGAGGGCCGGGTCTGACTGAGCACCTGCAGATCGGCCGAGCGCACCGACTCGACCAGATAGGGCTGCATCACCACCCCGTCGTTGCGGACGGCCGCCGCCACCATCGCCATCTGCAGCGGGGTGGCCGCCACGTCGAAACCGCCGATCGAGGCCAGCCCGGTCTGCGGAACGTCGATCTCGTCCGGGAAACGGCTGGCCACCGAACCGATGTCGGACAGCGGCTTGGTGCCGAAGCCGAACTTCTCGGCCTGGTCGCGCAGCGCGTTGGCGCCGAGCTTCACACCGAGACGCGCGAAGGCCGCGTTGCAGGACATGGCCAGGGCCCGAGCCAGGGTCTGCTGGCTGCCGCAGTTGCTGGCGATGACGGTGTTGGTTCCGGGCAGCTTGAAGGCTGAGGAGTCCAGTTCGCTTTCCGGCTCGTAGCCGGCCTCCAGGGCGGCCGCCGACACGATCACCTTGAAGGTGGAGCCGGGCGGGAAGATCTCGCGGGTGGCCCGGTTCGACATCGGCTTGGCCGCGTCCCTGGTGAGCGCCCTCCAGGCCCTCTGCGAGTCGGACATGTTGTGGGTGGCCAGGTCGTTGGGGTCGAAGGTCGGCGAGGACACCAGCGCCAGGATCGCGCCCGTCTTCGGGTTCAGCGCCACCACGGCACCCTTGAGGTTCCCGAGCGCGTCGGAGGCGGCCCGCTGCGCGCGGGCGTCCAGGGTGGTCTGGACGTTGGCTCCCTTCGGCTTCCCGCCGGTGGCCAGGTCGATCAGCCGGTTGACGAACTGCGAACTGTCGTTGCCCGACAGTTGGCTGCCGTAGCTCTGCTCCAGTTCGGACGAACCGAACAGGTAGGAGAAGTAGCCGGTGATCGGCGCATACAGATCGCCCTGGGGGTAGCGCCGCTGGAACTTGAACTGGTCCTTGGAGGCGACCGTCTCGGCGACCGGCGTGTTGCCGACCAGGATTGCGCCGCGGTCCTGGGCGAAGGCGGCGTCGGTCACGCGGCGGTTCTGCGGATTGGCGTTCAGCGAGTCCTGTCTGACCAGGTAGCTGACGGAAACGTTGACCAGCAGTGCCAGCGACATCAGCATCGCCACCACGGTGACGCGGCGGATCGGGCCGTTCATGGCAGCCTCCCTCCCGGCCGGGTGTCGTCGGCGGAGGCCGGCACGTCCGAGGTCGGGATCGCGGTGGTGGGTTCGTCGGCACTCGACGGAGTGGGGATCGCGGTGGTGGGTTCGTCCGGTCCGGATGGTGTCGGGATCGCCGTGGTGGGCTCATCGGCACTGACCGGCGTCCAGACGGGGGTGGCCGCGGCGGCAGCGGGCACCGGATGGACGTCGACCGGACGGCTCGGCGGAGTACTGATCACCTGGGTGGTGTCGTGCGCCAGCGACTGCTGCGGTTCAGCGGCTTCCGGCGCGGGACGGCGAACCCGGTGGGTGACCACCATCAGCAGGGCGATCATGGTGTAGTTGGCGATCAGCGACGAGCCGCCTTGGGACAGGAACGGCGTGGTCAGTCCGGTCAGCGGCAGCAACCGGGTGACGCCGCCGATGATCGCGAACACCTGCAGGGCGAAGACGAACGAAAGACCGGCGGCGAGCAGTTTGCTGAACGGGTCGTTGGAGGTGAGCGCGGCCCGCAGCCCGCGCATCACGATCACCCCGTAGAGCACGATGACCGCCATCAACCCGGCCACGCCGAGTTCCTCGCCGATCGCCGCGGCGATGAAGTCGTTCTTGGCCAGTGGCGTCAGGTTCGGACGCCCCAGGCCCAGCCCGGTGCCGAACAGACCGCCCCAGGCCATGCCGAACTGGCCCTGGATGATCTGGTAGTTCTGGTTCCAGTTCGAGAACGGGTCGAGCCAGGCCGCGACCCGGACCTGGACGTGGCTGTAGAACATCCCGGCGAGGACGGCGCCGACGGCGAACAGCGCCGTGCCGAGGATCGGCCAGCTCGGCCGTTCCGTGGCGACGTACAGCATCATCACGAAGACGCCGAAGAACAGCAGCGAGGTGCCCAGATCCTTCTGGTAGATCAACACGGCCAGGCTGGCCAGCCACATCACGATGATCGGGCCGAGGTCGCGGGGCCGGGGCAGGTCGATGCCCAGGAAACGGGCGCCGGCCAACGCCAGCACCTCTCGCTTCTCCACCAGGTACGACGCGAACGCGACGGTGAGCACGATCTTCGCCAGCTCGGCCGGCTGGAAGCTGTACGGCCCGACCTTGATCCAGATCCGCGCGCCGTGGTTCTCGAAGCCGATCAGCGGAAGCAGCGGCATCATCAGGATCAACATGCCGGCCAGGAACGTCAGGTACGGGAACCGTTGCAGCACGTGGTGATCCCGCAACAGGATCAGCACCAGGACGAACACCGCCACTGAGATCGCGGTCCAGAGGAGCTGCAGCTCGGCGGAGTGCATCACCGGACGGGTGCCCAGGTCGAGCCGGTTGATCATCACCAGCCCGAGGCCGTTCAGCAGGTAGACCACCGGGAACAGCAACGGATCGGCGTAGGGAATGCGCCAGCGAATGACACCGTGGGCGATGAGGCCGATCAGGACGTAGCAGCCCACACCCCAGTACCAGCCGCTCGGCAGGGCTCCGGAGATGTTGAGGTTCACCAGGGCGTAGCCGAGGACCGTGACGATCGACCCCATCAGGAGCATCACCAGTTCGACACCGCGCCGCTTGCGGAAGACGACGACATCGCCCATGGTCAACATTCCCCCGGAGGCTGGGCGGACGGCGCGACGCTGGGCGTCGGGGTGCGGGACGGCGACCCGGAGGCGTTCGGGGACGGCGTCGGGGTCGGGTTCTTCGCCGGGTTCGACGGTGTCGGTGAGCTGGTGGCGCGGGCGCGTTCCTCGCGTTGGGCGATGCACTCCTGAGCTTTCACCCGCAGCTCTTCGGTGGTGGCGTGCGCGCTCTCCAGGTTGGGGGCGACGATGGCGTCGCGCACTTTCTCCTGGTAGTAAAGCGGCAGGTCGCTGACGTGGGTGTTGTGCACCTCGAGCACCGTGCTCAGCGGAAACCCGAGCACCGTGTCGGGTACACCGCGGAACACCGCCACCAGATCGTTGTCGTCGCCCACGTAGTACTTGGTCTGGGTGAACGAGTACCAGCCGAAGAGGCCGCCGCCGATCACCAGCAGCGGCAGCACGATGCCCAGCACCACCTTGACCCAGGCCATCGACCGGCCCCGGGTGGTGGGCTGGTAGCGCTCGTTCTCGGTCAGCTGCCGAGCCTTCGGGTCGTCCAGCGGGCCGCCCTCGACGGGCAGCGGCCGGGTGTCCTCGGATTCGTCGGACACCGATGAGAGGTCGATCTCGGTGGCCGCCCCGAGCACCGCTGCCGCACCCGGCTCGCCGTCGGAGACCACGTCGGCGAGGACGATGGTGATGTTGTCCAGGCCACCCTCGGCGTAGGCGATCCGGATCAGCTCCTCCACCACCGCGGCCGGATCGGCACCGCCCACCACCTGCTCGATCGCCGCGTCGGTGACCATGCCGCACAGGCCGTCCGAACAGATCAGGTAACGGTCGCCGACCTTGATGTCCGACATCTGCAGGTCCGGCTGATGGTTGGACTGGCCGTTGAGCACCTTGAGAATCAGTGATCGATGGGGATGCACCAGCGCCTCGGCCTCGGTGATCCGGCCGTCGTCGACGAGCGTCTGCACCCAGGAGTGATCGCGGGTGATCCGCTCGAAGTGGCCGTCGCGGAGCCGGTAGCCGCGCGAGTCGCCGATGTTGGCGACGGCGAGTCGTTCGCCGTCGAAGAGCAGGCCGCAAACGGTGGTGCCCATGCCGTCCAGCGAGGGCTCCGCGGCCACCAGCTCGCGAATCCGCTCGTTGGCCCGGCCGATGGCGCCGGCGGCGACCTCCAGCATGTCCGATTCACGGAAGTCTCCATCAGAGTCCCGCAGCTCGTTAATCGCCACCGCGGACGCCAGATCGCCGGCCGCCGCGCCGCCCATGCCGTCGGCCACCATCAGCATGGTCGGCGAGACGTAGGCCGAGTCCTGGTTGTTCTTGCGCACCAGACCGACCTCGGAGCGGGCGACGTAGGACAACGTGAGCGTCATGGCTACTTTTCCACCACCATCAGCGTGCGCCCGATGCGCAGCGTGTCGGTGGTGCCGAACGGTGTCGCGGAGGTGATCCGCTCGTTGTTGACGTAGGTGCCGTTGGTGGAGCCGAGGTCCTCGACCACGTAGCCGGCGTCGGTACGGACGATCTCGGCGTGCCGGGTAGAGACGTAGTCGTCGTCCAGGATCAGCTGGCAGTCGGCGGCCCGTCCGATCTTGAGGCTCTCACCGAGCTGGAGGCTGAGGCCTTCCTGCTTGCCGCGAGTGATCCGCAGCCGGCTCGGCAGCTTCCTCGCGGGTCGTGGGCCCTTGCGTTTCTGCTTCTTGAGTTCGTTGACCCCACGCAGTTCGCCGGCGTCTGCGGCGGCCAGCTTGCGGCCGAACATGTCGGTGCGGATCACATTGCCGACGAACAGCACGAACAGCCACAGCAGCGCCAGGAAGAGCAGCTTCAGCGCGAGGACGACGAGATCAGACATCGGAGCCCGGCGAGGTGATCGACATGCGGGTGGAGCCGATCTCGATCCGGCTGCCTGGGACAAGGTCGGCCTGCCGGACGCGCTGGCCGTCGATCACGATGCCGTTGGTCGAGCCCAGGTCCTCAATTGCGATCTGCAGCGCCTCGCCCTCGCCCCGCACCACGATCCGAGCGTGTGTGCGGGAGACACCCGGATCGTTGATCCGCAGATCGGCCTCGGTGCCGCGTCCGATCACCAGACCGGGCGGACTGAGGGGATGCCGCACGCCGTTCACCTCCAGCACCAGGCTGGCCCGGCGAATCTGGGTGGCCGAGGCGTCCGAGCCGTCGACACCGGCGACCGCGGCGCTCTGCACGGTGAAGCGCCCGGTGGGCAGGCTCGCGTCCAACTCGTAGTCGATGGTGACCGGGCCGTTGAAGATGTAGCCCTTGTCGGCGGCGTACTCGTTGAGCTGCGGGATGACTTCGGAGTTCAGCATCTTCGAATAGGGCGCGAGCCGGTCGTAGTCGTGCCGGGAGAGCTGCACGGTGAAGTCGTTCGGCACCAGCCGCCGCTCACGGGTGAGTAGCTTCGCCTCGGCGTCGAGTTCCCGCTGCAGCCGGGCGGTGATCTCGACCGGCTGGACGTCGCCCTTGAACGCGCGCGCGAAGACGCCGTTCACGGCACCCTCAAGTTTCTTCTCGACGCGATCGAAGACTCCCATGCGGGACAGAGTAGTGGAACGGTCCTCGGCGAAGCTCGCCGCGGCGTCCGCGGTCTGGAGCGTGGGTCGAGGCATTCGGACCGCGTCGCAGGAGGCGACCGGTGCCGCATCGGCCGGTGACGCACCTGGGTTCGGCTCTGCTGCCGTGGTCAAGGACGCCCACGGCGCTGTGCTAATGTCTTCCGGGTCGCCTTGAGCGGCACGCGCGAGTGGCGGAATGGCAGACGCGCACGGTTCAGGTCCGTGTGTCCGAAAGGACGTGGAGGTTCAACTCCTCTCTCGCGCACTGAACGAAAGGCCTCTGGCTCGGGGATTTCCCGAAGCCAGAGGCCTTTCGTCAGATTGGGCGCCGAAAGTCGGGGCCGGAGCTGGTTCGCGATGGGCCGTCGTGGGCGGCCGCCGCCATCAGCGGAGCGGAGCCAGCGCGTCCTGCAGCGCCTTCCTGGCTCTTTGGTAGCGGCCCCGCGCCGTCGACGACGGTATGTCGAGCAGCACCGCCGCTTCGGCGAGCGTGAAGCCGTCCCAGTGGACGAGTCGGACGAGTTCGGCCAGATCGCCGTCGAGCCTGTCGATGGCGTCCCGGAGTTCGAGTCCCTGGTCGGCCGCCGGCGCGTGGCGTGCGCGCAGTGTCACCCGGAGACGGTCGGCGAGGTGTGAGCGGCGAATCGATCCGCGTTGCGCGTGCAGCAGCACGTTGCGGGCGATTCCGAACAGCCACATCCGCGCTTCCTCCGCGGCGGTCGGGAGAGCATGGACTCGCGTCCAGGCGATCGCCATCACTTCGGCAGCAGCGTCGGCCGCATCCTCGGGGTCGAGGCGTCGAAGGAAGTAGCGCAGCAGGTCGTCCGAACACCCGTGCAACGCCGCCGTGAGCCTTGTGCGGGCGTCGCTCATGAACAGATCGCCTGGCCGCTCGAGCTGCTTCCTTCCGGCCATGAAAGGCCATGGGCAGCCAGGGCCTTGTTGGTTCGCAGCTGTACGGCCCAGGTCAGGCCGATCTGGTAGGCGTCGTCGTCGGTCAGCGGGTTACCTGAATAGTCCACGTGCTTGGCGCCGTTCATGACGTCCTCATCGCTGAAGGTGGCGTTCGCAAGTGTGTCACGAACCACCTGATCCACCTCGGGCGATACGCCTTTCAGGTTGCCGACCCGGTACTCGCACCGTGTGCCGCTCGGTAGTTGGAAGCTGACCGCGACGTAGGAGTCCTTTCGTGCCCATCGCTCCCACGCGCCGGTTGCCGCGGCAGCCACCCCAGCACCACCGAGGGCCACAGCCGCCACCACTGTCGCGGCAATCGGACGGGCGTATCGACGTCGGCGGCGGGGCATCGACTCCTCGACCATCGCCGCGAGCAGCTCGCGCTCACGCGTGGTCAGCTCGCCGGCGGGATCGCATCCGCTCAGCCGTCGGTTCCACTCATCGGTCTGCATGGCGTCCTGCCTCCTGAGATGTCTCACCCTGGACATTCCCGCAAACGGCCGATTCGTCCACTCCGATCTTGTTCAATGCCGAACTCAATCGGCGATCAGACGGTCGTGTCGGCAACACGGGTCGGGAGTCACCCGTGGTGGATGAGCGCGGGTGGGGGCCGGCGAGCTGTCGGGCCAAGCTGAGAGGCAGTTCACCGCCACCTCTCCTTTCCTCATTCCGCAGGAGCCCTACATGCAGAAGCCGCTCGCTGGTCTCTCCCGGCAGAACGTCGGACGCGAGGTCTTGGCCGGAGTCACGCTGCTCGCGATCGCCGTTCCGTTGAACATCGGCTACGCGCAGATCGCCGGGCTGCCTGCGACGGCGGGGTTGTATGCGCTCGTGCTGCCGACGGTGCTCTATGCCCTGGTCGTGTCGTCGCGGCAGGTGGTGGCGTCGCCCGACGCAGCGGCCGCGGCGCTGGTGGCGAGCTCCGTCGGTGGGCTGGCGGCCGCCGGCAGCGCCGACTACGCCACCATGGCGATGGCCCAGGCGATCATCTGCGGCGTCATGCTCGCGCTGCTGTCGGTGTTCAAGCTGGGCTTCCTGGCGAACTTCCTCTCCAAGCCGATCCTGGTGGGATTCGTCGGCGGTCTGGCGCTCGACATCCTGGTCAGCCAGGTCGCCAAAATGCTCGGGGTGAAGATCGACTCCGGTGGCGAGTTCGTCGAGAAGGTCACCGACCTGATCGCCGGGCTGGGGACGGTCAATCCCTGGTCACTGCTGATCTCGGTGTGCGCGCTTGCCATCCTGCTGGTCGGACGCCGGCTGCTCGCGGCCGTGCCATGGGCGTTGATCGTGCTGGTGGCGGCCACGGTCGTCGTCACGGTCACGCCCGCCGTGGAGGCCGGGGTGGCCGTCCTGGGCGAGGTGCCCGCGGGGCCGCCGACGCTGACCTGGCCGACGCTGAGCCTGGCCCAGTGGCTGGCGCTGGTGCCGTCGGCGATGGCGCTCACCCTGGTGACCACCGCGGAGGGTCTGCTGGTGGCCCGCTCGTACGCCGAGAAGCGGCGCTATCCGGACGACCCCAACCGGGATCTGCTGGCCTTCGGCGTCGGGAATGTGGCCGCCGGCATGAGCGGGTCGTTCTCGGTCGGATCCTCGACGTCGCGGACGGCGGCGATGGACCAGGCCGGATCCCGCGCGCAGCTGCCCTCGCTGGTGCTCGCACTCGGGTCGCTGTTGCTGCTGTTGTTCGGCACGGCGCTGCTGGCCGACATCCCGTCCCCGGCGATCGGTGCGATCGTCGGTGTGGCGGTCCTGCCCCTGCTCGGCATCCCCGAGTTCAAGGAACTCTGGAAACTGGACCGCTTCGAGTTCTGGATCGCGGCCGTCTGCTTCCTGGTGACTCTCCTCGTCGGCTCGATCATGGGCATCCTGGTCGCCTTCGTCCTGGCGATGATCAACATGGCCAAACGGGCGGCCTCACCCGCGATCGACGTCCTAGCCGCCAACGACACACCGTCCGGATCGCTGCTGGTCGCGGCCCCGCCCGGCACCAGCACCGCACCCGGCGTCGTTGTGGTCCGGATGGCGGCACCGTTGTTCTTCGCCAACGGCGACGTCTTCGCCACCGCGGTGAAGCAGGCGGTCACCGCGGTGGACGACACTCAGCCGGTGCATCACCTGGTCATCGACATGGAAGCGGTGACCGACGTGGACGTGACCGCTGCCGAGGCCTTCGCGGGCCTGCGCGACTGGCTCGACTCGAACCACGTCGAACTCTCGTTCAGCCGGGTCCGCGCGCAGGCCCGTGACCGGCTCAGCCGGCTCGAGATCGTCCGCGACGAACGCATCTTCCCCACCAACCGGGACGCCATCGCCGCGCTCGCCGCGGGCGCGTCCGCAGCCAACGACGACTAGACCGAGGAGTTCACCATGGGTTCCGTCATCGGCGCGATCCTCCCGCTGGCTCTGGGCATCGCGATCAGCCCGATCCCGATCATCGCGGCGATCCTGATGCTGCTTTCACCCAAGGCGAGGGTCACCAGCGTCGGGTTCATGCTGGGCTGGGTGATCGGCATCGTGGTCGGCGTCAGCGTGTTCACCGCGATGTCGTCGGCGCTGCCCGCACCCGATGAGAACGCGTCCCAGCCGGTCAAGGGCGTCATTCAGCTGATCCTGGGTGCGCTGCTGCTGTTGCTGGCACTCAGCCAGTGGCGCAAGCGGCCGGCACCTGGCGAGGAGCCGGTGATGCCGAAGTGGATGAAGGCGATCGACACGATCTCGTTCCCGATGGCGTTCGGCCTCGGCTTCCTGCTCGCCGCGGTCAATCCGAAGAACCTGCTGATGGCCGCCGGCGCCGGCACCGAGATCGGTGGCGCCGGGCTGAGCGGGGGGAACATCGCCGTCGTGATCCTGATCTTCACCCTGATCGCCGGATCGACCGTGCTGATCCCGGTGATCGGCTTCCTGGTTGCGGCCGACCGGGTGCGCGAGCCGCTCGATGCCCTGCGCGGCTTCCTGTCGAAGGAGAACGCGGTGATCATGGCGGTCCTGCTACTGGTGATAGGGACGTCCGTCATCGGGAAGGGCATCGGCAGCTTCTGAGTCACCGGCGGGCGAAGGCCTGGGCGTGTTCGGGGTCACCGGCGGGCGAAGGCCGGGGCGTGTTCGGGACGGACGCCGACCCCGACCAGGTAGGCGGGGACGGCAGTCAGCCACGACAGTCGGCGCACCACGGCAGCCACGAGGGGCGGGATCTCCAGGGCGCTGCCGCCGCTCAGCAGTGCGTCGATGCCGCGATGCACCACCTGCTGTGCGGCCTGGGTGAGCCGTGCCG
Source organism: Micropruina sp. (assembly GCA_044225075.1). Lineage (GTDB taxonomy): Bacteria > Actinomycetota > Actinomycetes > Propionibacteriales > Propionibacteriaceae > Micropruina. The sequence continues at coordinate 142,969 of JBGAJF010000007.1, forward strand.
CGAACTCGCGGCGCCGCTGGACCGCCTCCAGATCGGCATCGCTGAGCCGTCCGTGCAGCAGCGGAGCGGCCAGCAGGCGGGCTGCCGCCACGCCGTCCTGGACGGCGAGGTTCACCCCGACGCCGCCGGCCGGCGACATGGCGTGCGCGGCGTCCCCGATGCAGAGCAGGCCGGGCGCCCACCAGCGGCGCAGCCGGTCGACCCGAACGTCCAACAGCTTCACCTGATCCCACTCCAGCCCGGACGCGGCGTCCGCCAACGCGGGTGCCGCATCGGCGACGGCATCGCGCAGTGCGCCGATGCCCGCCGCACGCAGCTCGGCGTCGCTGCCCTTGGGGATCAGCCGGGCCGCCTGCACATAGCCGCGCCGCGGGATCATCACGAAGACCGAGCCTGGACCGGTGCGCGGCAGCAGGCTGGATCCGACGTTCACCTCGGTGGGCAGCCGGAACCACCACGCGTCGAACGGCACCGGCAGCTCGGCCAGCGGCAGCAGCGCGTCCGCGCGGACGCCGGAGGTGCGTCCGTCGCAGCCGACCACAAGGTCGGCGCGCAGCTCTTCTTCGCCGTCCGCGCTGCGGCATCGGACGCCGACCACCCGTCCACCGGAGCGGAGCAGTTCGACGCCTTCGGTGCCCATCCGCAGCCTGAAGGTTGGTTCCGCCTCACCTGCCTCGGCGAGCACGTTCAGGAAGTCCCACTGCGGAGTCATCGCGATGTAGGGGCGCGCCAGCCGCAGCCGGGTCAGGTCGGCAACCACCACGTCCCCGCCGCCGCGGACCGGCACCCGGACCCGTTCCAGCTTGCTGTACGGCAGCTGATCGAACGCCGACCCCAGGCCCAGTTCGTCCAGCAGAGTGAGGGTGCTGGGGTGAACGGTGTCCCCGCGGAAGTCGCGGAAGAAGTCGTCGTGCTTCTCGAGCACGGTCACCCGCACTCCGGCGCGGGCCAGCAACAGCCCGCACACCATGCCGGCGGGCCCGCCGCCGACCACGATCACACTGCCCGGTGTGCTCATAGCGCCACGCTAGTCGCGGTCCGGACCATCGCCGCTGGTTGAGCTATGTCGAAACCACTCGACCGGCGAACAAGCTCACCCACAGGTGCCTGGCGGAGCTCGACACGCTCGACCAACGATCGCCACGCAGTGTCCCGATAGCCGGCAGAGACGCAACCGAAAAGCGGAGTGGGCTGCACCCCGTCCGGGTAGGTCGGGCGTAAAGCGCGCGAGCCCCGCCCACGGGCTGAAAGACGAAAGCAGAAGTGGCGAGCTGCGCACGGGCGGGACGGGGGTGCAGCCCACTCCGCGGAACCAAACGCAACCACGAAGACTCGACCACAGAAGGGTCTCGACAAGCTCGACCAGCGGCTCAGCTCACTTGGCGGCTTGGGATTTCCCACCAGGGTTTCTGGGTGTCGACCAGGGCCATGAAGCGTTCGAAACGCTCCTGCATCAGCTTGGTGCCGTCCGCGGTGGGTTCGACGGTGGTGGTCGTGGTGCCCATCGCTTCAGACGCCTCGGCGAGGCTGGCGAACCGGCCGATGCCGACGGCGGCGACCATGGCGACACCGAGGGCGCCGCCCTCGCCGCCGACCGGGATCTGGATCGGCTTGCCCATGGTGTCGGCGAACAGCTGCGGCCAGATGTCGGACTGGGTGACGCCACCGACGACCCGGATGTCCTCCACCGAGAACGCCTCGACCAGCGGATCGCAGTGGATCCGGTGGTTGAACGCGATGCCTTCGTAGATGCCGCGCAGCAGGTGTCCGCGCTTGTGCCAGGCCCGCAGCCCCGACACCGACGCGGAGGCGTCGATGCCCATCGGGTTGCCGTACAGGAAGGGCAGGAAGGTGACCGGATCGTCCAGCCCGACCTCGCCGACCTCGTGGTCGATGAAGCCGTACGGGTTCAGCCCGGCCCGGCGGGCGGCGTCCATGTCGGCGGCGCACAGGGTGGTGACGAACCATTCCAGGTTCGCCGAGCTGGCCGGCGAGATGGACATGTTCATCCAGGTGTCGTGCTCGACGAACGCCCGGCAGAACCAGGTGTCACCGGTGACCGGACGGTCCGAGATGACCTCGTTGATGCTCCAGGTGCCCGCCATCAC
>JBGAJF010000031.1:0-29043 GCA_044225075.1 Micropruina sp.
GACTCGGGTGAGGGCCGCTGGACGATCAAGGCCGCCATTGACATCGGGGTGCCGGTACCTGTGCTCGCGGCCTCGCTGTTCGAGCGATTCGCGTCGCGCGACGAGGACAAATTCGCCAATCAGGTGCTGTCCGCGATGCGGCAGCAGTTCGGCGGGCACCAGGAACTCCCCGCCGGGCATACCCTCGAAGCCGGCAGCCGCAAAGCGGACTAGATCAAGGAAAACCAGGGCAGCGCCGATTTCGTTGCTCGAACTTGTCGAGACCTTGGCGTGCGCTCGCTGGCCAGGGGTTTCGACAAGCTCAACCAGCGGGGGCCGGGGCGAGCAGCGCTTGGACTAGCGGCCGCGCATCGCCCGGTTGACGCCCTTCATGGTCGGCATCGGGCCGCGCGGGACCGGGATCTTGGGACGCATCGCGTCCAGCGCCCGCAATCGCTGCTTGACCTCAGTGATCTGGTGGCGTGTCGATGAAGTAGATTTACGGTTGTGTTGGATAATCGGGTATGGCGAATAAGACGGCTGCCCGGTTGGTGTTGCGGGACGGGGATCGGGCCCGGTTGGAACAGATGACCCGCTCGGCGACGGGGATGGCTGCGGCGGCGCAGCGGGCCAGGATCGTGTTGCTGGCCGCTGATGGGGTGGCGAATTGTGTGATCGCTGAGCGGGTCGGGGTGTCGCGGCCGACGGTGAACCAGTGGCGTGCTCGTTACGTCGAGGGCGGGATCGCTGGTCTGGCTGATGAGCCGCGCCCGGGCCGGCCGCGGCAGGTCGACCGGCCTGCGGTGCTGGCCGCGACGCTGACCCCGCCACCGGAGCGTCTGGGGGTGACGCACTGGTCGAGCCGCCTGCTCGCTGCCCGGCTGAAGATCGACCATGCCACGGTCGCGGGCATCTGGAAGGACTACGGCATCAAGCCGTGGAGAGCGGGCACGTTCAAGTTCTCCACCGATCCCGAACTCGAAGCCAAGGTGGTCGACATCGTCGGGCTCTACATGGCGCCACCGGAGAACGCGGTCGTGCTGTGCATCGATGAGAAGTCCCAGATCCAAGCCTTGGACCGGACCCAGAAGGTGCTGCCGATACAGCCCGGGCATGCCGAGCAACGCACCCCCGATTACGTCCGCCACGGCACTGCGACCCTGTTCGCCGCCCTGGAGATCGCCACCGGGAACGTGACCGCGCTATGCAAGCAGCGACACCGCCACCAGGAGTTCCTGGTCTTCCTCAAGCACGTCGCCCGCGCCTACCCCGAGGTCGAGTTGCACCTGGTGATGGACAACTACACCACCCACAAGACGCCCGAAGTGAAGGCCTGGCTCGCCGCAAATCCCAGGATCCATGTCCACTTCACCCCGACCTCGGGCTCGTGGCTGAACCTGATCGAGGTCTGGTTCGGCATCATTGAGCGCCAAGCCATTCGCCGCGGCACCTTCCCCTCGACCCGCGACCTCACCGCCAAGATCCGCACCTTCATCAACGGCTGGAACCGACGCAAACACCCATTCATCTGGACCAAACCCGCCGACCAGATCCTCGCCAGCATCAACCACAAACGTAAACACGTCTCATCGACAAGACACTAGTGCGGCCGTAGCACGTTCGGCAGCTTCTCGAATGCTTCTGTGTAGGCCGATGAGTAACGCGCGATAGCCGATGAAAGGCGGGGAAACCTGAGGTCACTCACTCAGTGGGCATTCTGCCCGATCTTTTAGTGGAGACTCGTCGAGGTATTGACGAAACTGACCACAATGCCTAGCCTGAGCATGGCCAGGGGCCTCCGCAGGTCGTGATCGATCCTTGGCAGTCGGTATCTAGTCGACTCGGTCAAGATTGGGTTTGTGTTCATGAAGTTCTATGCTCGACTATCTGCCTTGCTGTTGACCGTGGCGCTCGCCTTGTCTCAGGGCCCCCTGCATCGGCGGATGACTTCAGGTCAAGCCCGGATACTCGCGTAGCCCTCTATCTGCCACGGGTGTTGGAGGTTGAAAGTCTGGATCCGGCCAAGGTTGTCGTCCGTTTTGACAATGGACGGTCAGTTGCTCTCGCTCGGAACCTGTATAAGAGATGGCTCGAGACTGGCCAAGGCGAGTCGTGGTTAAGAGGTCGGGTTGCGGCTACGACGAAGAAGCCGAATGGGGCTGTGCGCCCGATGGGGGTCGATTCGGCTCACGGCAATTGCGGAACTAGTGTGCTGGGCCTCTGGTCACCAGAACGGAGGCGTGTGCGCTACATGACCAATTGGAGCGTCAACGCGGGAGTCTTATTCTGGTCCTGGAGGATTGCGATAAATGATCCCAGTGGAAATCGTTCATTTAGTTGGAGCGGCGGGAATCGTGAGATGTTTTGGCACGGAAGCGGGGAGTATTCTGTCCGAAGTGCCGGCTCTGCAGAAGCGTGGGTCGATACGTGGCAGAGTTATGTGATGACGACCAAGGGCCTGTGTTTTCCTGGCTCGTTGTATGTGCGGATCGGCGTCAAATCTTAGCGAGTCCCATTTCTTGGGAGGAAATCTAATTATGCAATTCGGCGAACAAGCGCGAGTGATCCTTGAGCCGGACTTCTACGAGCACGCAGCCGATATCGAGGGCTCCATCCTGCCACAGGGATTGCCGCTGCTCCGATGGCAATCGAAGTCAACCGACGGATCTGTCTCCGGAATGCTGCTGTACGGCGAGTTTGGGGATCCGGCGGAACCCGTCGCGATGTCGAATGGGCTCGACCCCGACGAAACGCTCGAGGGTGCGATAGCGAGTTTCTTGCTGTGGGTCCGCGAGAGTGTCGTTTGGTCGCCCACCGAGGCCGGCGAGACGTTCGAGGGAGCGGCCGAGCGCCACTTCGCCATCCATGCGGAGATCATTGAAACGTTGCGGCAGATGGCGCCGGCTGAGCTTCTGGTCGACGGGGGCCTGGTGGCTGCGGACCGCTACAGGTCCAACGCCGCAGGCTTGGATGTCTGGAACCTGCGGTCGGCGGCCCGAGTGCTGATCGCGGTCGATGGCCGTCGTGTACCGCCCCCGCTGGAGACCTGGAATCCGTGATCAGAGCCAGGCCGAACTGGCCGCTCTGGGCGAGAGATCGGCACCCAGAAACCCAACGCCGGCCAGGAGCAGCTGGACCTCGGCCTAGACGGGGCGGCACGCCAGCCGGGACAGTGATTGTGGAGTCGTCACGCTCGAGGTGATGAGCTTGCGCAGGCCTCCGTCCGGATCTCGCTTGGACTAGCGGCCGCGCATGGCCCGGTTGACGCCCTTCATGGTCGGCATCGGGCCGCGCGGGACCGGGATCTTGGGACGCATCGCGTCCAGCGCCCGCAACCGCTGCTTGACCTCGGTGATCTGGTGCGGCTGTAGCACGTTCGGCAGCTTCTCGATGTGCTTCTGCAGGTTCTCCAGTGACACTTGGCCCTGATCGCGTCCGACCAGGATGTTCGTCACCGCGATTCCGTAGGCGACCTGTTCGTGCTTCTTGGTCTCGGTGGCCAGCAGGGTGCGTGCCCGGGCCGGGTTGCCTTCGGCGACCAGCACGATGCCCGGCCGTCCGATCACCCGGTGCACGACGTCCATCTGGCGGGTGGCGGCGATGCCCAGCTCATAGCTCCACTTCTTCTTGTTGAGCAGCTGGAACGCGACCTCCGCCGAGCCGGCCTGGCCCTCGTAGCGCTTGAAGTTGGCCTTCTTCACCCGCCAGGTGAGCACATACATCGCCAGCACCAGGGCCAGCATGATGCCGGTGATCAGCCACAGCCACCAGGGCTGCAACCACAGGCCGATGCCGATCGAGAGCAGCAGCGGTCCGGCGATGGCGGCCAACGTCCACCAACGCAGTTGCGGGTCGACCTCGTTGGTGCGCTTGTAGGCCTCGATGATCTGCCGGAACCGACCCCAGTCGCGCGGGTCGTCGGAGTTCTTCTTGCGCAGCTTCTCGGCCTTGCGCTCGGCCTTCTGCTGCGCGGCGAGGGCTTTTGCCTTCTCACTGGCCATGGGTGCTGCTCCCGTTGATCGTGGCTGGGCGGGTGGGGGCGCCGTTGGCCGGACGCTCGGCCGCCCCGTTGGCCACCGGCGCGCCACCCGACAGCGGGAGGGTGATGCCGTTGGCCAGCGTGATCGTATCGCCGTTGGTGTGCGTGCCGTTGGCCGGCTTGGTTCCGTTGGCGGGCTTGGTTCCGTTGGCGCGGGTGGCGCCATTGGCGGCCTTCGCGGTTTCGCGTTCGCGACGGCGGCGGGCCTCGATCGCGGTGCGGTAGAGCCGTCCGGCGCGATACGACGAGCGGACCAGCGGTCCGGACAGGACGCCGACGAAGCCGATCTCGGTGGCCTCCTGCTCGAACTCTTCGAACTCCTCGGGCTTGACCCACCGGTCGATCGGATGGTGCCGAGGCGAGGGCCGCAGGTACTGGGTGATGGTGAGCAGCTCAGTGCCTGCGTCGTGCAGGTCGTGCAACGCCTGGGTGATCTCTTCACGGGTTTCGCCCATGCCGAGGATCAGGTTCGACTTGGTGACCAGACCCTCCTCACGCGACCAGCGCAACACCTCGAGCGAACGGTCGTAGGTGAAGCCCGGACGAATCCGGCGGAAGATCCGCGGCACCGTCTCGACGTTGTGCGCGAACACCTCGGGCCTGGTGTCGAACAGTTGCTGTAGCAGGTGACGATGACCGGAGAAGTCGGGGGCCAGCATCTCGACGCCCACGCCCGGATTGACCGTGTGGATTTGCCGGATGGTTTCGGCGTACAGCCAGGCGCCCTCGTCCTCGAGGTCGTCGCGGCAGACGCCGGTGACGGTCGCGTAGCGCAAGCCCATGGTCTGCACCGACTCGGCGACCCGCAGCGGCTCGCCCTTGTCGTAGCCGGACGGCTTGCGCGACTCGATCTGGCAGAAATCACAGCGCCGAGTGCAGGAGTCGCCGCCGATTAGGAAGGTGGCCTCGCGGTCCTCCCAGCATTCGAAGATGTTGGGGCAGCCGGCCTCCTGGCAGACCGTGTGCAGGCCCTCGTCCTTGACCAGCTTGGTGAGCTGGCGGTACTCGGGCCCCATCCGCGCGGTGGTCTTGATCCACGGCGGTTTGCGCTCAATCGGCGTCTGCGAGTTGCGCACCTCAAGCCGCAACAACCGCCGGCCCGCGGGCGGGGTGGTCGGCGGCGGGCTGACGGCATCGTCTGCAAGGGTCACCGCGTCATCCTATCTCCACCCGCCGCGCGAGGCTCGGGGCTGCGCCGAGAGCGGACGCCGTGGAGTCCGGGATCGGTGGATACCGTAGGTGAGGACGGACGCCGGGGCAGTCCCGGGCATGCGGATACCGCAGGCGGGCGTCGATGCCGGGGGCCGGGGTAGGGCGCGGATGCCCCCGGTCGTGGGTCGCGGTCGCCTGACTGGAGAATCGTGGCAAGGCAGCGAATATGCTGCGGGGCACGGCGACGCCGCCGTCCGCCAGATGCCGTTGCGCCACGGCCGGTAGACGACATTCAGCCAGCGCTACCACGGCGTCCAGCCGAGCATCTGGCGGTTGGCCAGGGCCTGCCGGATCACTCGCTAGCTGCGGGCGATCGGGTGCCGGTGAACTCGGCGATCCGCTGGAACGGCCGCAGCGCCAGCAACTCGCTCAGATGGGGTTCGATGGCGTGTGCCACCTCGACCAGAGTGGGTGGCGGAGCGTCGATCTCGGTGGCGATGGACGTCACCCCGGCGTCGGCGATGCCGCACGGCACGATGTTGTCGAAACCGCCGAGCCCACTGGTCACATTGAGGGCGAAGCCGTGCAGCGTGGTCTGTTTCGACACCCGGATGCCGATCGCGGCGATCTTGCGCTCCGGGCGGGTGTCGGTGGCAGGCAGCCAGACGCCGGTGCGGCCGTCCACCCGTCCGGTGGCTAGGCCGTACTCGGCCAGCACCCGGATCAGCGCTTCCTCGACCCGCCGGACGTAGTCGACGACCCCGATGCCGCGGGGCAGGAAGACGATCGGATAGCCCACCAGCTGGCCGGGGCCGTGCCAGGTGATCTTGCCGCCGCGGTCGACATCGACCACCGGGGTGCCGTCGAAGGGCCGCTCGTGCGGTTCGGTGCGGCGTCCGGCGGTGTAGACCGGGGGATGCTCGACGAACAGCACCTGGGGCGGTAGTTCGCCCGAGGCCACCTTGGCGTGGGTCTCGCGCTGATACTCCCAGGTCGGCACGTACTCGCTCAGCCGCGGAGGCACATCGGCCAACCCCAGGTACTGGAACTGGACGGGCCGCTGGTCGGCATCGCGGGGCTCGGGCACGTCCGGCAGTCTATGTCCGGTGCACGGGCCAGAGGCGTGCCGGTGGATGAGCCGTCGTCCGTGCCGGAGGCTGACCGGTCATGCTGCGACGACGCCCATTCGTCGGGTCGGGTTTTGAGCGACCCGGTCCTACCGCGTGGACGCGCGATGAGATCGGCAGCTTGCGCGTGGACGCTGCTCCCGTCCCCCGTCCCCCGTCCCCCGTCTCCCGTCCGCGTCCCCCATCCCCGTATCCCTGCCCCCGTCCCCTGTGCCACCGGGCCGGCGATCTCGACAACCCTCTCCGATACGGGGAAAGCCCACCGATCTCGGGTTAGGACACGACATTGGCGAGGTTTCCCTCCATCGGAGAGCGTTGTCGAGATCACCGGCGGCGGGCTCCGGGCCAGATGATTCGCTCCGATGCTGCCGGAGACGGCGAGTTATCCACAGATCGTCGAGCGGGCCTTCCCAAGGCGCGACTTTCCACTCGATCATGGGCCGATGTTGCCGTCCGAGCTTCTCATCCTCCCGTTGTTCTCGACCCGCCAGGCGCATGACTGTGGGGTGACCGAGGTGGATCTGCGCGATGCCCTGGCGCGCCAGGCCATCGTCCGGCTGAAACGTGGGTGGTACACCGCACAGCGACTCGAATGGCCCGACGACCGGCATCGCCTGCTGGTTCAGATCGAAACGTCGGAGCGGGATGACGTCGTGCCGAGCCACTACTCGGCGGCTGTCGCTCTGGGGTTGCCCGTGCACCGGCCGGACTGGCGGACCGTTCACGTGATGCGGACCACGCCCGGTTCAGGACAGCATCGGTCGGGCTTGTCGATTCACAAGCAAGTCGGCGAGCACTCGACGCTCGGCGCTGCGCTGGCAATCGCGCAGACAGGATTGCTCTCGGTCGAATCCGGCCTGATGGCCTATGACTCTGCACTGCGGACTGGCGCGGTGTCTGCCGACGAGTTGGCGGTGGTGGCGGCCGAGCTGAGGGGCCGGGTGGGCTATCGCCGCCTTCCGGTCATGCTCCGGTTGGGTGATGGTCGCCGGGAGTCGCCGCTGGAATCGAGGACGGCGCTCACCTTCGACCGGTGGGGATACCGGTTGATAGCGCAGTTCGAGGTTCCGGGGACCTGCTACCGAGCGGATGCGCGCCTGGAAGGGACGCAACTGCTGGTTGAGGCGGACGGAAGCGGAAAGTACGACGACCCGTCCGCACTGATCGAGGAGAAGGCTCGCGAGGACGACCTGCGTGCAGACGGGTGGCGAATTCTTCGGGTCACCGACGACATGTTGAACCGGCCGAAGGTGCTGCATGCCAGGGTTCAGACGATCCTCCGCGACCTGTCTCGACCGTCTGCTTCTGCGGCCTGACCTGGGGTGTCGCTGCGTCGGCGATCTCGACAACGCTCCGGGGTGGAGGGAAACCTCGCCGATTTTGCGTCCTAACCCGAAATCGCCGAGCTTTCTCCCTATCGGCGAGCGATGTCGAGATCGCCGCACTGGTGGGGGACGGGTTTCGGACGCCCGGTGGAGCAACTGCGGACGCTGGGGATGGTGACGGGAACGGACGCTGGGGATGGTGACGGGAACGGACGCTGGGGATGGTGACGGGAAGGAGTCAGAAGCCCGGGCAATGGGAGATGTGAGTCCGGAGTGGCAGGGAAGAAGTTCGGACGCTGGGGAGCAGCTACGGGGCGCGGGCATGAGCACGGAAGCAGACACAACGATGCCCGCCACCCCAGCAGGGCGACGGGCACCGTCACATCTCAGATCAGCCGATCACAGGCCGACCTCGGCTGCGAAGTCACCGGCCTCCAGGCGGTGCTTGATCGCGGAGAGGAAGCGGGCGGCGTCCGCACCGTCGACCAGACGGTGGTCGTAGCTGAGCGACAGATACATCATGTCGCGCACTGCGATCACCTCGCCGAGCTTGGGATCCTTGACCACCATCGGACGCTTCACCAGCGCACCGGTGCCCAGGATGGCCGCCTGCGGCTGATTGATGATCGGGGTGTCGAACAGGGTGCCGGCCGACCCATAGTTGGTGATGGTGAACGTGCCACCCGACATTTCGTCCGGGCCCAGTTGGTTGTTGCGGGCGCGCTTGGCCAGGTCGCCGATCTTCCGGGCGATGCCGGCGATGCTGAGGTCACCGGCGTCCTTGATCACCGGGACCAGCAGGCCGCGATCGGTGTCCACCGCGAGGCTGAGGTGCTCGGCGTCGTGGTAGGTGATCGTGCCGGCCTCGATGTCCATGGTGGCGTTGACCTTGTCGAACTGCTTCAGCGACTCGCAGACCGCCTTGCAGATGAACGGCAGGTAGGACAACGAGGCGCCCTCGCGCTGCCGGAAATCGACCTTGGCCTGGTTGCGCAACCGGCTGATGTTGGTGAAGTCCACCTCGACGGTGCCGGTGAGCTGAGCCGCCACCTGCAACGACTCGACCATCCGCTTGGCGATCACCGAACGCATCCGGCTGATCTTCTCGGTGGTGCCGCGCTTGGAGGCCGCCGGCGGCGCCGCCGGGGCGGCAGCAGGTGCGGACGGCGCGGCCTCGGCGGCCGGAGCCGGCGCCTCGGCAGCCTTCTTGGCCTCTTCGGCAGCCTTCTTCGCTTCTTCCTCAGCCTTCTTGGCTGCTTCGGCAGCGGCCAGGACGTCCTGCTTGCGGATCCGGCCACCCACCCCGGTGCCACTGACCTCGGACAGTTTGAGCCCGTGTTGGGCCGCCAGCTTGCGGACCAGCGGGGTGACGTAACCGACGTCTTCGGCTTCGGCCTGCGGCGCGGCTGGCTTCGGCGCCGGGGACGGAGCGGGGGCGGGGGAGGCCGCAGGAGCAGGTGCCGGGGACGCCGGCGATGCTGCCGGGGCCGGAGCGGCTGGCTCTTCGGGAGCGGACTCCGCCGGCGCGGCACCCGGTTCGCCGATGACGGCGATGATGGCGCCGACGGCGGCGGTCTCGTCCTCGTTGACCCGGATCTCCAGCAGGACGCCGCCCGTGGGGGCCGGGATCTCGGTGTCGACCTTGTCGGTGGACACCTCGACGATGGGCTCGTCGGCCTCGACGGTGTCGCCGACCTGCTTGAGCCAGCGTGAGATGGTGCCCTCGGTCACCGACTCGCCGAGCAGCGGCAGCTTGACCTCGGTACCGGACGCGCCACCGCCGGAACCGCCACCACCACCGGACGGCTGGCTCGCCGGTGCGGCATCGGCCTCTTCGGCGGCGGCCTCGTCGGCACCCGATGCATCGTCAGGCGACGGCGCCTCTTCGGCGGGCGCCGGCTCGTCGGCCGGTGCGGAATCTCCGGCCTCACTCGGGTCGCCGATCACGGCCAGCACCGATCCGACCTCGGCGGTCTCGTCCTCGGCGACCTTGATCTCCAGGATCACACCGGCGGCGGGGGAGGGGATCTCGGTGTCGACCTTGTCGGTGGAGACCTCGACGATGGGCTCGTCCACCTCGACGGTGTCGCCGACCTGCTTGAGCCAGCGCGAAACCGTGCCCTCGGTGACACTCTCACCCAGGGCGGGCAAAGGAACGGGCGTTGACATGAGTTGGTCTCCTTCGACGGACTGTCAGAACCAGACCACACCCTATCCCGTTCGCCACCGCGTTGAGCAGGCCCTAGCCCCGCATTCCTCATGCCGGTCAGGGACAATGCACAATGGCTGCGTGTCGTTGCGGTGGAACTTCTGGCGTCGGGCCAGTTCGGGCCCGCCGGTCGAGCGCGCCACCATCGCGCACCTGGACGAATTCGCGGCCAGTCATCGCGGTGTCGAGGCCTTCCTCGAACCGCAGACCACCATGGCGCGGACCAGCCTGCTCCTGGTGGCGTTCGACGGCGAATGGACGCGGCGCTCGATCGAGTCGCCGGCCTGGGGTCGCCAGTTCGCCGGACGGCACGGGCTGCCGCTCTACGATGCGGCGGTGGTCGGCTACCCGCAGCGGATGCGCGACTTCAACGCCCGCCAGAAGGGCCGGCGGGTCACCGAGTAGTGCTCCGCTGGTCGAGATTGTCGAGACCCCCGGGCGTACGACTTCGCGGGCGACGAAGAAACTCAGCCAGCGGTGGTTGTCAGGCCAGGGCCTCGTCGATCCGGTCCAGCTGATCGGACAGATCGACGATCCCGCGGTACGCCTCGACCAGAGCCGCCGACAGAGCGGCACCCTCGCCGGGCTGAGCGCCGCCGAAACACGTGGCGGCCGCGCCGCCGCAGGCCCACAGCCCGGCGACCGGCGTCCCGTCAGTGCGCAGCACCCGGGAGCGTTCGTCGATCACCAACCCGCCCGCCGTACCGGCGTCGCCGGGGTAGATCCGGACGCCCCAGAACGGCTGTCTGTCGACCGATCCCAGGCTGGGGTTGCGACGCAGCAGCGGATCGCCGAAGTACTTGTCCCACGCGCTGTCGCCGCGCCGGAAATCGGTGTCGCGGCCGCGTTTGGCCAGCTGGTTGAACGCCACCGCGCTGCCCAGCAGGCCGGCCCGGTCCACCGTCAGCCCCTCGGCGAGCTCCTGCAGGGACGTGGCTCGCAGCAACTCGCCCGCCTCGATCGCGGCCTTGGCTGACGAGCCGGCCGGCCACGGCCCGAGATCGTGCTGTTTGCGGTGCCGGCTGTCGAGGACCAGGAACGACGGCACCGACAGCCCGCCCCGGTTGTGCTCGTACATCCGCTGGCCGGCCCAGACGCCCGGCTCTGCCTCGTTGAAGTAGCGATCACCGGCGACGTCGACGATCATCCCGTGCGGAGCCACCCGGGCCACGTCGACCCGATGCGCCGCGCCGTCGGCGAGCAGCACCGGGACCCACCAGGCCCGGTCGAGTTCGGCGAGCGCGGCGTCCACCTGCGCACCGGCCCGCAGCGCGGCTCCGTCGTTGCCGCCGCCGACCGACCAGGAGACTGAGGTGGGGCCTGGCAGGTACTGCTTGCGCAGCTCGGCATCGGCCTCGAAGCCGCCGCAGGCCAGCAGCACGCCGCGCTCGGCGATGACGTCCACCTCGCCGTCCTCGCGGTCGACCCGGACGCCGGTGACGGCCCCGTCGGTGACCAGCAGTTCGATCATTGGCGACTCGAGCCACAGCTCGACTCCGCTGCTGACCGCCCGACGTAGCAATTCGGCGACCAGGGTCCCACCGGCCCCTGGCGGGGCGCCGCGGCCGAGACGGCGCAGCCGCGTCCACAGGCCCGCATCCTCGTCGTTCCCCGAGCGCTGCAGCCGCCCGGACCATTCGTCGTCCAGCCGCACCGTGGACGCCTTGGCCCGCAGGGTGCGTCCCTGCGTCTTGGCTCCTTCGGACGCCGGCCGGCAGTCGGGGAGGCCCCTGACGACCTCCAGCCCGATCCGCGACGACACCAGCCAGCGGGACACCACGGCCGCGGTGCGGGTGAACGCGACGCGCCGCGCTGCCATCACGTCGTCGGCGGGAGCGGCCAGGCCGTTCAGATAGCTGAGTGCCTCCTCGGGCGTGTCGGACGGCGTCCCGCCGCGGCCCATCAGGTCGTTGCCCGGTGCCCACAGGTGGCCGTCGGCGGCCGCGGTGGCCGAGCCGACGGCAGCGCTGCGCTCGATCACCAGGACGTCGTGGCCCAGCCGCCGGGCAGCGACGCCGGCCAGCAGACCGGCGGCCCCGGCGCCGACGATCACCACATCGGTGCGCACGGGCTCAGCTTTGCAGGGATTGGGCGAGCGCGACCAGGGTGCGCACCGCGACGCCGGTGCCACCGGTGGGCACGTAGTCGTAGGGTCGGTCGTCGTTGAACGCCGGCCCGGCGATGTCGAGATGCGCCCACGGGGTCTCTGCGGGTACGAAGTGGTGCAGGAATGCGGCCGCCGACAGCGCACCGCCGTAGCGGTTGCCACCCGAGCGGATGTCGGCCACCTTCGATTCCAGCTTCTTGCGGGTGCCATCGGGAATTGGCAGCTGCCAGAACGCCTCACCGGCGGACTCGGCGGCGTCCAGGACGTGGTCAGCCGCCTCGTCGTTGCTGGCCATCAACCCCGCCACCCGCTCGCCGAGCGCCACCATGCAGGCACCCGTCAGCGTGGCCACGTCGATGATCAGGTCGGGGGAGTCCTCGCTCGCCCGGGCCAGCGCGTCGGCCATCACCAGGCGTCCCTCGGCGTCGGAGTTGACGTTCTCGACTGTGGTGCCGCCGTACATGGTGAGCACGTCGGAGGGCCGGTAGGCGGTCCCGGACGGCATGTTCTCCGCCATCGCGGCGTAGGCGGTGACCCGCACCTTCAGGCCCAACTGTGCGATCGCCCGGGTGGCGGCCAGCACGGCGGCGGCGCCGGCCATGTCGCACTTCATCGTGTACATACCGTCGGCGGGTTTCAGGTTGAGGCCGCCGGTGTCGAAGGTGATGCCCTTGCCGATCAGCGCCAGGTGCGTCTTCGCGCCGCGCGGCGCGTAGTCGAGCCGGACCAGCCGCGGACCGCGCGCCGAGCCACCGCCCACCGCCGTCAGGCCGCCGTACCCCCCGCGCTCGAGCGCTTTGTCGTCCAGGATTTCGACGTCGATCCGGGTGCCCTTGACGGCGCTCTTGGCCGACTCGGCGAAGGTCTCCGGGTACAGCGCGTTGGCGGGGGCGTTCACCCAGTCGCGGGCCAGGCAGACCGCTGCCGCCACGGTTCGTGCCGCTTCGACGGCGCGCCGGGCCTCCGGCTTGGCCGAACTGCTGACCACGGTGATCGAGCCGATCGCCTCCTTGGGCTCCTGGCCGCTCAGCTTGACGAACCGGTAGGCGCCGAGCAGCGCGCCCTCGGCGGCGCCGCGGACCACCTCGGGCTCCACGACGTCCAAGCAAAGGGCGACGCGCAGGGCACGATCCCCGGCCAGCCCGGCCGCGGTCCGGACGCCGTTGCCGGCGGCCCGCCGGATCTGCTCGGGCGTGACGTCGGTCTCGCCCAGCCCGACCGCGACCAGCCGGACGCCGTCCGCGCCGGTCAGCGTCACCGTGTTCCCCGGCTTCGCCTCGACGCCCAGGTCGCGGGCAACCGCGAGCAGGGGACGGCCGTACAGCTTCAGGGTCCTGCGCTCGACCTCGTCGGGGACACCGATCAGCACCGGTTTGCCGGCACTCTCGGCCACCCCGAAGATCACCACGTCGGCGTCACGTGGGCACGAGGTCGCCAGGGTCAGGGCAGGAAGGCTGAAGGAGGTCACTGGGTGTCCTATCGGTGCCGGAGAGGAATCACCCGTCACTTTAGTGTCTGCGCGCCTGCCGTCAGGCATGCGATCCTGTGCCGATGACCAGTTTCGCCTTCGCCACCGCTGCCCGGATCGCGTTCGGTTCCGGGTCATCCGCCCAGTTGCCGGACGCCGTCGCCGGGCTGGGCGCCCGTCCGTTGGTCTGCACCGGGGCCACCCCGGACCGGTTCGCCAGCCTGCTGGAGGGCCTGGACGACGCCCGCAGCTGGCCGATCGCCGGTGAGCCGACGCTGGACGACATCCGCGCCGGCGTGGCCGCCGCTCGCGAGCACGGTGCGGACGTGGTGGTCGGTCTCGGCGGTGGTGCGGTGCTGGACGCCGCCAAGATCATCGCCGCGCTGGCACCCAACGACGGCGACGTCCTCGACTACGTGGAGGTGATCGGTGCCGGACGAACCATGGCGCAGCGGCCGCTGCCTTTCGTGGCTGTACCCACCACCGCCGGCACCGGCTCGGAGGTCACCATGAACGGCGTGGTGACCTCGGCCGAGCACGGCGTGAAGGTCAGCATGCGGCATCCCACGATGCTGGCCCGGGTCGCGCTGGTCGACCCGGAACTGACGCTCGGCTGCCCGCCCGCGGTGACCGCCTCGTCCGGCCTGGACGCGCTCACCCACTGCCTGGAGTCGTTCGTCTCGCCGATGGCGAACCCGCTCACCGACGGTTTCAGCGCCGAGGGCCTGCGCCGCGCCGGCCGCAGCCAGCGCCGGGCCTACACCCACGGCGACGACCTGGACGCCCGCACCGACATGGCGCTGTGCGCGCTGCTCGGCGGCCTTGCCCTGGCCAACGCGAAACTCGGTGCGGTGCACGGCCTGGCCGGTGTGGTCGGCGGACTGACCGGGGCGCCGCACGGCCTCACCTGCGCCACCCTGCTGGTCGAATGCTGCCGCGGCAATGTGGCCGCGCTGCGTGACCGGGCACCGGAGGACCCCGCGCTGACCCGCTACGCCGAGGCCGGCGCGCTGCTGTCGGGCACCACCGGCGTAGCTGCCCTGCTGGACTGGCTGGCAGAGACCGTCCGGGTGCTCGAGGTGCCCACCATCGGCGAGCTCGGTGTGACGCCGGAGCAGTACTCGCAGATCTGCAAGCAGGCGGCCGCCTCGTCCTCGATGAAGGGCAACCCGATCATGCTGTCGGCAGAAGAACTGGAAGAGATCCTGCGTCGCTCTGCCTGACCACTGTTGGTCGAGCTTGTCGAGACCCGGACGGCCACCCGTGATCGACCTCCGTAAGCTCGCACCGTGCACGACGACCAGCCGAGGGTTCGCCTGCTCGGCCCGGTGCAGATCGCTGGCCGGGACGGACGCCTCGTCGACCCGCCCGGCGCCCGGTTGAAGGCACTGGTGGCCGCCTTGGCCCTGCAGCCGGGCCAGCCGCACAGCGTGCAGACGCTCACCGATCAGCTCTGGGCGGACGAACCGCCGCGGGCCCCGCGGGCCGCGATCCAGACCCTGGTGTCGCGGCTGCGGGCAGTCGTCGCCGACGGCCTGGTGACCTTCGGTGCCGCCGGCTACAGCCTCGCCGTCGCCGCCGAGCAGATCGACCTGGGGCGGGCCCGGGCCCATCTCGTCACCGCCCGGACGGCTACCGGCCCGGCGGCCGCGCTCGCCGAACTGGACTGCGCGCTGGCACTGTGGCGCGGCGAGCCAGGCGCCGACCAGGGTGACTCGCCGGTCCAGGAGGAACTCCGCGTCCAGGCCGACGCGCTACGGCTCGATCTGATCGCCGAACGGGCCCGGCGCGGCGCGGAGGCCGGCGACGTCGTCCGGGCAGCCGCCGATCTGGGTCAGCTGGTCGAGGCGCGGCCGTTCGACGAGGCCGCGCTGGCGTCCTACCTGGAGAGCTTGGCCGCTCAGGGCCGGATCCCGGAGGCGCTGGCCGCGTTCGCCGCGCACCGCGAGCGGCTGGCGGACGAACTGGGCAGCTCGCCCGGGCCCGCGCTGATCGAACTGAACACCCGCCTGCTGCGCGCGTCCGAACCCGATCCGCAGCCGAGGCGGCGGGTCGGCGTCCGGGCCGCGCCGAACGAGCTGATCGGACGCGATGACGACCTGCAGCGGGTCGATGAGCTGCTGCGTCATTCCCGGCTGGTGACGATTCTCGGCACCGGCGGGTTGGGCAAGACCCGGCTCGCCCAGGCTCTGGCCGAACGATCCAGCCGGCCGGTGGTGATCGTGGTGGAACTGGCCGGCGTCCGCAGTGATGAGGACGTCACGCTGGCGCTGGCGTCCACTCTCGGGATCAGGGAGAGCACCACCGGCCAGCGGCTCGGCGAGGCCCTGCCGCGCGCCGACGTGCGGTCCCGGATCATCGGCCAGCTGGCGGAGCGGCCCACCCTGCTGGTGATGGACAACTGCGAGCACCTTGTCGAGGGCGCCGCGGCCTGGATCGCCGAGACGCTCGCAGCCGCACCTGACCTGCGCGTGTTGGCCACCAGCCGCAGCCCGCTGTCGATCAGCGCCGAGGCGGTCTATCCGCTGGAACCGCTGGCGGCCAGCGCCGACGGCCCGGCGGTGCGGCTGTTCCTGGAGCGGGCTCGCGCCGTCCGCCCCGGCGCCAACCTGCCGGTGCCGGCGGTGCAGCGGCTCTGCACCCACCTGGATGGGCTGCCGCTGGCGATCGAACTCGCCGCGGCCCGCGTCCGATCGATGACCGTCGAGCAGATCGAGGCCCGGCTGGTGAACCGATTCGCGCTGCTCGCGGGTGGTGACCGCAGCGCACCGGAGCGTCACCGCACCCTGCAGGCGGTGATCGAATGGAGCTGGCGGCTGCTCAGCGTCGATGAGCAGAACGCGCTCCGCCTGCTCAGCGTCTTCCCGGACGGCTTCTCGGCCGAGGCTGCGGCGGCGGTCACCGCCAGCGACTGGGCCGACGACCTGCTGGACGGCCTGATCGGCCAGTCGCTGCTGACGGTCGCCGAGGAACCGCTGACCTCCGGCCTGCGCTATCGGATGCTGGAGACCGTCCGCGAGTTCGGCCAGGCGGAACTCACCGCCGCCGATCAGCAGGAGGCGGCCCGCGAGGCACTGTTCAGCTGGGCACACGACTTCGCCGGCGGCAACCTCTCAGGGCTGCCGGATCTAGCGATTGTCCGGGCGATCACCCTGGAGCAGGACAACCTGGTCGGCGTTCTGCGGCAGGCGATCGCCGGTGACCGGCCCGCCCTGGTGGTAGCGGTGTTCGCCCTACTCAGCTACTACTGGACCATCCGCGGCGCGCACAGCGAGGTGTACGCCTTCTCCGGTGACGTGCTGGAAGCTCTCCGCCACTACGAGCCCGACGAGCCGCAGGTGGACGCGACGGTGCTTAGTTATGCGCTCCTCACCGCAACCTCTCTGGCCGAACAGGACGGGGTCTGGTCTCGGGCGTATGCCCGGCTGCGCCGACTGGTCCGCCGGCACACGGTCGCCGCGCCCGATCTGGCCGCTATCGCCGAGTTCCTGGTGACGGCGCCGGACCGGGAGCAGGCATCGGCGGTGGTGGCGCGGATGCGTGCATCCGACGATGCGAGCACCGCGCTGCTCGGTGAGCTGTTCACCTCCCAGGAGGCCGAGAATGCGGGCCGCCCGGACGAGGCGTCCGCGGCGGCGCGCCGAGCCTGGCAGTTGGCCAGCCGGGCCGGCGACTTGTGGCGCGGTCCGATGGCCGCGATGATCCTGGCCGGCCTGGCCACCCAGCGTGCCGACCCGGCGGAGGCGCTGTACTGGGCCGATCGCGCCGAGAGCGGGTTGCGCGAGCTGCAGGCCGACGACGACCTGCGCCAGCTCGACTGGAGCCGGGCCGGTGCGCTGATCGGTCTCGGCCGCGTCGACGAAGCGCGAGTGCTATTGGATCGGCTGCAGACCTCCGGCCCACCGGACGCCGCGCGGGCCGAGTATGCGGCGATGGCGGAATGCGGGCTCGCCGAGCTGGCCCGGCTGGAAGGCGATCCGCAACGCGGCATCGAGCATTACCGGCGGGCGCTGGAGTGTTACCGCGACCCGGCGCAGCGCGGCTCGCCGTGGCATGGCATGGTGCTCGCGGCGCTGCTGTCCGCGGGCATCGCCGACGGTTCCCTGGACGCCGCGGAGCAGGCCGAGTGCGCCCGGCGACTGAGGTTCCGGGCACTGGTGATGAACCGCGTCCGGCCCGCGGGAATCGACGACCGGCCGATCCTGGGTGCCCAGGCGCTGGGTCTTTCGGCCTGGTTGCTCACCCGCCCGGAGTTCCAGGCGCGGGGCCTTGAACTGCTGGCTCTGGCCGAGGTGCTGCACAGCCGGCAGGATCTGCCGTCGCTGCATTGGGCTCCGCACCGTGCCGCGGCCGAGTCACTCGTGGGTTCGGACGCGGTCGCCGCGGCCCGGCGGGCGACGTCCCAGCTCTCGCTGCAGGACGCCGCCGACCGGGCCCGTGAACTCATCGGGCAGCGGCTCTGACTACGCCTTCCGCATGTACGCCCGGACGGTCAGCGGGGCGAAGATCGCCACGATGACGGCCGCGCCCAGCAGGGAGAGCAGCACGTCGCCGCCCACCGCACCGTTGTTGGCCAGTTCGCGCACGGCGGTGACCAGATGCGAGATCGGGTTGGCCTTGGCGAACCACTTCAACCAGTCCGGCAGTGTGTCCACCGGCACGTAGGCGTTCGACAGGAAGGTCAGCGGGAACAGGACCAGCATCGAGATGCCCTGCACGCTGGACGCCGTCCGGGCGACCACGCCGAAGAAGGCGAAGATCCAGCTGATCGCCCACGAGCAGGCGATCACCAGCAGCCCGGCCAGCACCACGTTCCCCAGCCCGCCGGCGGGGTGGTAGCCCATCACGTACCCCATCACGAAGGTCAGCGTGGTGGCGATGGCGTAGCGGATGGTGTCGGCCAGCAGGGCCCCGGCCAGCGGAGCGATCCGAGCGATCGGGAGCGACCGGAACCGGTCGAAGACGCCCTTGTCCATGTCCTCGCGCAACTGGGTGCCGGTGACCACCGAGGTGGTGATCACGGTCTGCACCAGGATGCCGGGGATCAGCGCGGGCAGATAGTCCTGCACGTTGCCGGCGATCGCGCCGCCGAACAGGTAGGCGAACATCAGCGTGAACAGGATCGGCTGCAGCGTGACGTCGATCAGCTGCTCCGGCGTGCGGCGGATCTTGATCAGCCCGCGGGCGGCCATGGTCAGCGAGTTCTCGATGGTCTGGCCGATGCTGACCCGGTTCTTCAGCACCCGGTCGATGCCGGGCGTGATGGCGGTGTCGAGGGCTGCGGTGCTCATGGTGGTCATGCGTAGGCTCCTTCCAGGACGGGCTCGCCGGCTTCGTCGGCGTCCTCGCTCACGGCGCCGTGCCCGGTCAGGGCCAGGAACACCTCGTCGAGGGTGGGTTTCTGCACACTGAGTTCGGCCAGGTGGATGCCACCGGCGCGCAGCGTGATCAACAGGTCGGTGACCCGGTCGGCGTCGTGCATCGGCGCGGTGACCCGTCCGGCCTCGGCCGAGACGGTCGGGGTGACGCCGAGCACCCGCTCGATGGCGACCCGCAGGTCGTCCAGATCGCGCGGATCGACCAGCCGCAGCTGCAGGCTGGACGTGCCGACGGACGCCTTCAGCTCGTCGCCGGTGCCCTCGGCCACCACGGTGCCGCGGTCGATCACCGCGATCCGGTCGGCCAGTTGGTCCGCCTCGTCCAGGTACTGGGTGGTCAGCAGCACCGTCGAACCGGTGGCCACCAGGCGCCGGATGGTGTCCCACATCTGGGCACGGGTGCGCGGATCGAGGCCGGTGGTGGGTTCGTCCAGGAAGATCAACGGCGGTTGCGCGATCAGGCTGGCGGCCAGGTCGAGCCGGCGACGCATGCCGCCGGAGAAGTTCTTCAGCGGACGCCGGGCGGCCTCGGTCAGACCGAACTCCTCCAGCAGCGCGGCCGATTTGGCCTTCGCCTCGGCCCGGCCGAGGCCGAGCAGGCGACTGAACAGCACCAGGTTCTCGGTGGCCGACAGAGTCTCGTCGACCGACGCGTACTGACCGGTGACGCCGATCAGCTGCCGGACGATCTGCGGCTCGCGCTGGACGTCGTGGCCGAAGATCCGGCCGGTGCCGCCGTCGGGACGAAGCAGGGCGGCGAGCATCGCGATGGTGGTGGTCTTGCCGGCCCCGTTGGGACCGAGGACGCCGTAGATGGAGCCGGTCGGCACGCGCAGGTCGACGCCGTCCACGGCTCGGTTGGTACCGAAGACCTTCACCAGACCGTCGGCCTCGACCGCCCAATCGGAGCGAGCTTCGAAAGCGCTCATGGCGGGTTCCTTTCAATGGACTGGGTAATGAACGTGCCCAGTCTGGAAGCCCGCGCTTGCAGCGCGCCCACAGCGCACTGTCAGTCGCTGACAGTGTCTTTCAGGCCCGGGATCGCCGGCCGCATCAGGCCGGACGCCGCCAACGAGTCTCGCCGCCGCAGTCGATCACGATGCGCCGGATAGGCTGCCGCCAGGCTCGCTCGAAGGAGAACCATGCCGGAGTGGAAGAAGTCCCCGCTGCATGAGCGCCACCAGGCGCTCGGCGCCAAATTCGCCGAATTCGGCGGTTGGTCGATGCCGCTGCAGTACGCCGGGATCGTCTCCGAGCACAAAGCCGTCCGGGAGGCGGTCGGCATCTTCGACGTCAGCCACCTCGGCAAGGCCCGGATCAGCGGGCCGGGTGCCGTCGACTTCCTGAACGGCTGCATCACCAACGACGTCCGCAAGATCGGTGTCGGCCAAGCCCAGTACACACTGCTCTGCAACGACGCCGGCGGTGTCGTCGACGACCTGATCTGGTATTGGCTGACTGACGACGAGATCTTCCTGATCCCCAACGCCGCCAACACCGCCGAGGTCGTCGCGTTGCTTGCGGCGGACGCGCCCGGCGGCATCGCCGTCGTCAACGAGCACGACGATCACGCCGTGCTCGCTGTGCAGGGGCCGTCTTCGGACGAGACGCTGGCCGCGCTCGGGCTGCCGGTCGGCCACGACTACATGCGGTTCGCTCCCAGCACCCTGGACGGCGTGGAACTGACCGTGTGCCGCACCGGCTACACCGGCGAGCGCGGCTACGAGCTGGTCGTGCCGGCCGCCGATGCGGGAAAGATCTGGGACGCGGTGCTCGCCGCCGGCGAGCAGTACGGGATCGCGCCCGCCGGCCTGGGTGCCCGCGACACGCTGCGCACCGAGATGGGCTATCCGCTGCACGGCCAGGACCTGCGGCCCGACCTGTCGGCGGGGCAGTGCGGGGTCGGCTGGGCGATCGGCTGGAAGAAGAACGCCTTCTGGGGCGCGGACGCCCTGCGCGCCGAGAAGGCAGCGGGACCGAAACGCAGGCTCACTGGACTGTTGGCGCAGGGGCGAGGCATTCCGCGTCCGCACATGGAGGTGGTGCACGACGGCGAGGTGGTCGGCGAGGTCACCTCGGGCACCTTCTCGCCGACGCTGAGCAAGGGCATCGCGCTGGCGCTGCTGCCGCCGACGCTGGTGCCCGGTACCGCGGTGAGCGTCCGCGTCCGCAACCGCGAGGAGCCGTTCGAGGTGGTCAAGCCGCCGTTCGTCACGCCCGGGGTGCGCGCATGAACGGACGCGGTTGGCGCCAGTGGGCGCACCTGGCCCTGGCCGCTGCCGGCCTGGTGGCCGTGCTGTGGGCGGTGGCGCTCAGCGCCAATCCGACGATCTGGTGCCGGGATCAGGTGATGCGCCCGGGCGAGGTGTGCCACAACGCCGAGGGCACCAAGATCCAGACCTACGAGGAGCGGGCCAGCGCCGCCCAGTGGGCGCGTCCGGTGGTCGGGGTCGTCGGCGCGGGGGTGACGGCCTTCGGCCTGGTCCTGTGGCGGGGCGAGCGCCGCAAGGTAGCAGCGGCCTGAGCTATTCGGCGTCCAGACTCATCGGCCCATAGACGAGCCGATCCTCCTCAAAGAGCGAGACCGCCGCGACGCCCGCATCCGCGAGATCGAGAAAGTGTGCACTGAGCCACGCCTCAGCCTCAGTCTGGGAGCCGAACGACGCGCCAGCCCCGGGGAGGTCGGCGTTCGACGGCGCAGGGACCGACCGCCACGTCCACGACATCAGAAGGTGTCGCCGCGCTTCAGCACCGGTCGCGGCATCCGCAGCCGGCGCAGCGACAGCGAACGGTTGAAGCCGTAGTAAAGAAGCCCCTTCAGCGGTTCGCGGGGAATCCGCTCAGCGGCCAGCTTCTTGAAGCCGCGCCACATCCGGGTGATGTCGATGCCGATCAGGACCATGAACGCCCACGTGCCGTACGTGGCAGGCTCCACCATCCTCGGCAAGAACGGGGCGAGCACCAGGACGAACAACAGCATCGCCATCAGGATCGGCATCGACAACTCGGCGAGGTTGAACCTGGAATCGACCCAGTTGCGCATCAGCACCTTGCCTGGCGCGTTGTCGATGGCCGCCATCTGCTTGCGGCGTTCGATCGTCGCCTGCTCGCGCGACCTCCGCTTCGCCTCCTTGGGGCTGAGCTGAGGGTTGAGCCGCTCGCGGCGCGCGGCCTCGGCGTCCCGACGCTTGGGAGTGGGGACGGACTTGACCCGCGGGGCGGTGCCCGTGCTCTCGGGCGGCGTCGCTGCCGGCTCCGGGGCGGCGGCTTCCTTGTCCTTTTTGGCGGAGAACAATCCCACGTCGAACCTCAATGTCGGTGGATAGCTGATCCCTCATTCTAACCCGGACGGCGCCGGCGACAGACCGCCGGACACCTCCGCCACCGAAGCGGCCGGACTCCGCGGGCCCGCGCGGTGCCCTGCCGTCGCGGACGGACGAGTGCGACGGCCGGATAGGCTGGTTCACGATCGCGCACGTCAACGGAAGGCAAACCCCCATGGCTGGGCTTTTCCAACGGATGAAAGCCATCTTCTCCGCCAAGGCCGATAAGGCCCTCGACAAGCTTGAGGATCCGCGCGAGACGCTGGACTACTCCTACAGCAAGCAGCTCGAGTTACTGCAGCAGGTGCGCCGCGGCGTGGCCGAGGTCGCCACCAGCCGCAAGCGGGTGGAATTGCAGGCCGGACAGCTCAACCAGCAGATGGAGAAACTGACCGTGGCGGCCACGCGCGCGCTGGAAGCGGGCCGGGAGGATCTCGCGCGGGAGGCACTGACCCGCAAGTCCGGGTTGCAGCAACAGCTCGCCGAGCTGCAAGAGCAGCACGCGGCGTTGCAATCCGAAGAGGAGCGGTTGGTCCGGGCCAGCCAGCAGCTGCAGGCCAAGGTGGACGCCTTCCGCACCCGCAAGGAGACCATCAAGGCGACCTACACCGCGGCCGAGGCGCAGAACAAGATCAGCGAGGCGTTCAGCGGGCTCGGCAAGGAGTTCGGGGACGTCGGCCAGGCCATTCAGCGCGCCGAGGACAAGACCACCCAGCTGCAGGCACGGGCGGCCGCCGTCGACGAATTGTTGGCCAGCGGCGCACTCGACGACCCGACCGGGCTGGCCCAGGACGACATCACCCGCGAGCTGGACGCCTTGGCGTCCGGTGCCCAGGTGGACAACGAGCTGGCCGCGCTGAAGGCGTCGCTGGCGGGTGGCCCGCAACCGGGGCAGCTCGGCGGCGCGGCGCCGGAGCAGACGGCCGGGGAGTTGCCGCCCGGCTCCTTCGAACAGCCGCCGGCGCCGGGCGCGGTGCCGGAACGGGGTACGACCGAGAACCTGCGGTGAGCGCCGGCAGCGATGGCTGAGCGCCGTCCGCGGGTCTTGGTGGCCGGCGGCGAAGTGGCAGAGCTGTCGCCGCGGGCCGCGGCAGAGGCCCTGGCCAGGGGTTTCGCCGAGGCCTCCGACGTCGCCGTGGTCGCACTCGCCGAGGGCGGCCGTCCGCTCGGCCGGGCGCTGGTCGAACCCGACGGCGAGGTGGAGTTGCTGCGCAACGGCTGGCTGGCTCGGCGTCCGGGACTGGTCGCGGTGGGCGCCGACCCGCACCGATCCGCGGACCCGCTGGCCGGCAGCAGTGCCGTGCTGGGGCGACTGGTGGGCTACGCCCTGCAGAGCGAGCGGACCGCGTCCGTCGCCGTCGATCTGACCACAGCCGATGTTCACGACGCCGGCGCCGGGCTGCTGGCGGCGCTCGGCGCGACCGCCGATGTGGCGTTGGACGCCGGACCCGAGCCGTTGGCGCGCATCGCCCGACTGGAGCTGGATGCCGTCCGAGCCCGGTTCGACGGCTGCGACCTGGTGGGGTTGGTGCCTCCCGGTGGACTGGACGAGCAACTGCTGGGCCTACGCGGAATCACTTCCCGGCGAGGGCGCGAGTTGGGCACGCCCCCGGAACGGATGCTGGCGCTGGACGCGGCGCTGGAGGGCTTCACCCGACTCGCCGGCGCCGATCTGGCTCGTGCGCCCGGTGCCGGCGCGGCCGGCGGCCTGGGTTTCGCGATCCTCGCCCTCGGCGGACGGCTCAGCACGGGTGCGGCGTTCTGCGCGGAACGGGTGCGGCTCGATCAAAGTCTGGCCGCGGCGGACCTGGTGGTGACCGCGTGCGATTCGTTCGACTTCGGCAGCCGGGGCGGTGGGGTGGTAGCCGAACTCGCCCGGCTCTGTGCGGTCGCCGAGACTCCGCTGCTGGTGGTCTCACCGACGATCGAGATGTCCGAGCGCGAGATGCGGGTGATGGGCGTGGAGTCGGGTCATTCCCTGGCGCCCGGCACTGATATCGGCGCGGCTCTGACGGCGACCGGGCGGCGACTCGTCACAGGTTGGGCGGTGCGCTGGTGATCGGCGTTCACCACGCGCGGAGCGACCGATTACACTGATCCCGGAATACCCGCTCGCCAGCGAGACGTTCTCCTGGCGAGTATCCCCGAGAAACCGGAGTCACCAATGTCCCTGGACCAGCAGCTCGACGTCGACGGCATCATCCTCACCGAGGCAGCGGCGACCAAGGTGAAGGATCTGGTCTCCCAGCAGCCAGACGAGAGCCTCTTCCTCCGCATCTCCGTGGCGCCGGGCGGCTGTTCCGGCCTGCGCTACCAGCTCTCCCTCGATGAGCGGGAACTCGACGGCGACGTCACCAAGGAGTGGTTCGGCGTGCCGGTGGTCACCGATCGGATGTCGGCACCGTACCTGATCGGCGCCACCATCGACTTCGTGGACACCATCGAGGCGCAGGGCTTCACCATCGACAACCCGAACGCGCAGGGCTCCTGCGCCTGCGGCGACAGCTTCCACTGATCCCGGCACCCGCTGCGGGCGGGACTACGGGTAACAATCTCAGATTCGGCAACATCGGGGCGCCCCAGGGGGGCGTCCCGATGTGCTTTTGGGTTAGGGTGAGCCCCTAGGAATCTGACGATTCGGATGCCTGCCCGGGGCGACCATGTCTTCGGGGAGCATCCGTCGTGGGAAGGCGGAACGTCCGTGGTGAAGAACCGCATACGCGCCGGACGCGTCCTGACGCTGGGTGGCGGCGCCCTGGTGGCGTTGGCGCTGGCCGGCTGTAGCCAGGACACGATGGCGCAATGGGGGCGCTGGGGCATGCCCGTGGCTGCCAGTGAGCAGGCCCCCTGGATCGGCAATCTATGGAGTGGCGCCTGGATCGCCTCCATGGTCATCGGCGTCTTCGTCTGGGGCCTGATGCTGTGGGTGTCGGTGCGGTATCGCCGCAAGCGCGACAACGAGGTGCCTCGGCAGACCAGGTACAACCTGCCGATGGAGATCCTGTACACCATGGTGCCGTTCCTGATCATCGGCGTGCTGTTCTTCTTCACCGTGCAGAGCCAGGACAACGTGCTGGCCAAGGTGAACGACCGTCCTGTCCACACCGTGAACGTGATCGGCCAGAAATGGTCCTGGTCCTTCAACTACATGGAGCAGCAGAATCCCGCGGTCAACGCGGTGGTCTACGACACCGGAACCGTGGAGCGGCTGCCCGATCTCTACCTGCCGGTCAACGAGCCGGTGCGATTCAACCTCGCCTCGGCCGACGTCATCCACTCGTTCTGGGTTCCGGAGTTCTACTTCAAGCTGGACGTGATCCCCGGACATCCCAACTCCTTCGACGTCACCCCCAGCCGAACGGGCGAGTTCCTGGGCAAATGCGCCGAGCTGTGTGGCACCTACCACTCGGCCATGTTGTTCAAGGTGCATGTGGTGAGCGTCGAGGAGTACAACGCGCACCTGAAGGAGTTGGCGGCGAAGGGGCAGACCGGTGAGTTGAAGCCTCCGGCCTGGGTGAACACAGTTCCGTCGGCACCGGCTAATGAGGAGCATGAACGATGAGCGTTGCACGAGTGACCCTCGGTTCGACGGAGCGGCGAGCGGTCCGGCGAGCCAACTGGGGTAGCAGGGCGATGGCGCTGCTGACGACGACCGACCACAAGGTCATCGCCAACCTGTACTTCATTACGGCTTTCGCCTTCTTCGGCTTCGGCGGCCTGCTCGCCCTCGCCATCCGCGCTGAACTCGCCTTCCCAGGTCTGCAGTACTTGCACTACGAGACCTTCAACCAGTTCTTCACGATGCACGGCACGATCATGCTGCTGATGTTCGCGACGCCGATGTTCGCGGCCTTCGCGAACGCGATCATGCCCTTGCAGATCGGTGCCCCGGACGTCGCCTTCCCGCGGATGAACATGTTCAGCTACTGGCTGTACCTGTTCGGCTCGGTCACCGCCTGCTCCGGCTTCCTGTCGCCACAGGGTGCGGCGGCCTTCGGCTGGTTCGCCTACGCCCCGCTCTCGGACGCGATCAACTCGCCCGGCGTCGGTGGCGACCTGTGGATCATGGGCCTGTACGTGATGGGTCTGTCCACCATTCTCGGCGCGGTCAACTTCGTCACCACCATCGTGTGCATGCGGGCGCCGGGCCTGACCATGTTCCGGATGCCGATCTTCACCTGGAACATCTTCGTCACCTCGCTGCTGGTACTGCTGGTCTTCCCGGTGCTCGCCGCGGGCCTGCTGGTTCTCGAGGCCGATCGGCGGCTGGGTACCCACATCCTCGACCCGGGCGTCGGCGGAGCGGTGCTGTGGCAGCACCTGTTCTGGTTCTTCGGTCACCCCGAGGTCTACATCATCGCCATCCCGTTCTTCGGCATCATCACCGAGATCCTCCCGGTGTTCAGCCGCAAGCCGATCTTCGGCTACGTCGGACTGGTCGCCGCCACGATGGCGATCGGCGGCCTGAGCGTGGCGGTCTGGGCGCACCACATGTTCGTCACCGGTGCGGTCAACCTGCCGTTCTTCTCGTTCATGACCTTCATGATCGCGGTGCCCACCGGGGTGAAGTTCTTCAACTGGATCGGCACGCTGTGGGGCGGATCGATCAGTTTCGAAACGCCGATGATGTGGGCGATGGGCTTCCTCACCACGTTCCTGTTCGGTGGCCTGACCGGCGTCATCCTGGCCAGTCCGCCGCTGGACTTCCACGTCTCGGACAGCTACTTCGTCGTCGCGCACTTCCACTACGTGGTGTTCGGCACCGTGGTGTTCGCGATGTTCGGCGGCTTCTACTACTGGTGGCCCAAGTTCAGCGGCCGGATGCTGAACGAACGCTGGGGCAAGGTGCACTTCTGGATGCTGTTCTGTGGCTTCCACCTGACCTTCCTGGTGCAGCACTGGCTGGGCATCGAGGGCATGCAGCGACGGATCGCCGACTATCTGCCGGGCGAGGGATTCACCTTCCTGAACCAGGTCTCCACCGTCGGCGCGTTCCTGTTGGGAATCTCGATGCTGCCGTTCTTCTGGAACATGTGGATCAGCCGCAACGCGCCGCTGGTGAACACCGATGATCCCTGGGGCTGGGGTCGCTCGCTGGAGTGGGCGACGTCCTGCCCGCCGCCACGGCACAACTTCACCAAGCTGCCGCGGATCCGTTCCGAGTCGCCGGCCTTCGATCTGCACCATCCCGAGATCCATGGCGTCGATCGCGCCGAGGAACTGGACGTGCTGCTCACCGGTACCGGGACGCCGTCGTCCATCGAGAACCCCAAGGGGGAGTGAAGCCATGAAGGTCGAAGGCTGGATGTTCACGGCGATCGCGATATTCGTCGCGGTCGTGACACCGATCTACTGGTTCATGTCCCACGAGATCATCGGCACCGTCGCGCTCATCATGACGCTGCTGCTGTTCGCGATGGTGGCGTTCTACCTGTTCGCGCTGTCCCGCAAGATGGACGCCCGACTCGAGGACCGCAAAGACGCCGAGATCGCCGAGGGCGCGGGCGCGCTCGGCTTCTTCCCGCCGAAGAGCATCTGGCCCTTCTGGGTGGCGCTGACCGTACAGCTGATGGCACTCGGTCCGGTCTTCGGCTGGTGGATCACCATCCTCGCCGTCTGCCTCGGCATCTGGGCGCTGAGCGGCTGGGTCTTCGAGTACTACCGCGGCGACTACCAGCACTGACCCTGGGCCCCGTCCCCCAAAGCCCCGCCGACCAAGGCCCTGCCTAATCAGTTCAGCCCTCCCTTATAAGGGAGGGCTGAACTGATTAGGCAGGGCCTTGGTACGTCCCAGCTGTCCACAGCCCCCGATGAGTTTGAACGATCAGGGGGTACAGGTGCCCACGGTGTGGGTATGACCGTCTTCACCACCAAGTCCTGGATGTTCGATCAAGAGTGTGATCGCAAAGAACTGGAGCGCGCGCTGCGTACTGGGTCATTGGTCCGGTTGCGTCGGGGCGTCGTCATGCTGCCCGAGGAGCTTGCTGTGTGGGAAGCACATCGACGCAAGATCGAGGCGGCTGCGCTGAAGATCAACCACGGAACCTACTTCGCGCGTCAATCGGCGGGGCTGCTGCACGGGTTACCTGTTCGGGTGACGGAAAGCCTCCCGGTTCAAGTGATTCGAACGATGGGCGGTCGACACACCAGGAATCGGCTGCTTGAGGCGTCGCCGGCCGTTCTTGCTGAGGACGAGATCGCGGTTGTCGACGGACTGCATACAACGAGCCTGCGGCGTACTGTCGTCGATCTGATTCGACGACTCCCTTTCCCGGACGCCGTGGCGGTCGTGGATGCAGCACTTCGCCGCGGTCTGGATCGCGACGAGCTCGCCACGACAACCGGATATGGGCATACCCGAGCAACCCGTGCTGTCGCCTTCGGCAACGGCGCGAGCGAGAGCTTCGGTGAAAGCTATAGCCGCGCGGTCATGCACTTGGCCAACATCCCGATTCCCGAATTACAGGTCGATCAGTTCGCCGCGGACGGGCGGTTCCTGGGCAGGCCGGACTTCGATTGGGGCGGCAAGGTCGTCGGGGAATACGACGGTGGAGGCAAGTACGACGGGAGCTACGGTGTCGATCCGCGGACCGCGATCGAGGCCGAAAAGCTCCGCGCTCAGGCGTTCGCTGACGAGGGGTACACGCTCGTCCGCTGGCTCTGGCGGGAACTACAGGTTCCTGGGCTCGTCCCGGACCGTATTCGTCGTGCGATTGCATCGCGAACCCTGGTGAGGCCCGCGCTCGATCGCTAGCGGTCTCTGCGGTCAGCCGGTTCGGCGTTCCGGCGTCCGTGTCCGACGGGTAGGCCCTCCCTAATCAGTTCAGCCCTCCCCTATAAGGCAGGGCTGAACTGATTAGGGAGGGGCCAGTGGGGGTTACCAGCTGACGTGCAGGGGGCGTCCCTCGTTGAAGCCGGACGCGGACTGGATGCCCA
>JBGAJF010000008.1:0-127828 GCA_044225075.1 Micropruina sp.
TCCACGCCGGCGGAGGATACGAGATTCGAACTCGTGAGGGTGTGAACCCAACCCGCTTTCCAAGCGAGCGCCATAGGCCTCTAGGCGAATCCTCCGTCGGAGACGATACCGGGCCACCGCGACGGCGGACAAACCGTGGCCGCCAGGACGGCGGTCACCCCCGGTAGGTCCGGGTGCTCCCGTCCGCGTCGGTGTAGGTCACCTTGCTGATCAGGGAACCCTGGGGTTCGGCGTCCGATCGGTTGCGGACGACGAACGTGACGGCGCCGTCCGGCTGCAGGACTCCGGTGGCGACCTCGGCGTCCTCGGACGTCGTGGTCACCTTTGGGTCGCCGGCGCCGGGAGGCAGGATCCCCACCGCGAACTCCTCCCACCCACCATGACCGGCGTTCTCGCGCGCGATCCGGATCTTCACCAACTCGCGCGCGGGCAGGTCGTCCCGGGTGCTGGCGAAGCCCCGCCCGTCCATCGCGTCGAAGAAGCTGACCACCTTGAGGCCCGGATCGCGATACACCGTCAACGAGGTGTCGGACAGTGCCAGGACCGCGGTGGAGACCGGCGCCCCCGCGCTGCTGTGCAAGGTGCCGTCGGTGGCCCGCCAGATCACTCCTTCGACCCAGTCCGCCGAGCGTTGGTCCTGCTGGGCGACCGCAACCACCACGGTGACCCCGGACGCGGACAGGAACCCGTGCCGCGCCGAGTACGAGCCGACGGACGAGGGCCCTGACGTCTGTGCCTCGACCCAGTCGACCTGCCCGGGGATGAGCCACAACGACAGCCGCGGCGAGATCGCGGTGCCGGTGACCACCTTCGGGTTCAACGACACCGAAGCCAGCCTCACCCCGGGGTCGGACTCGCGGTCGCGCCCTGTCAGGGTGAGCACGCCGTCCGACTCCGTGGCCGTGATGATGCTGTACGGGGCGCGCGGCACGCTTCCCGCTCCGGTCGTGAAGGTGACGAAGGAGCCTGGGCTCGCGATGCTCGGGGTGGCCGCGGGGTCTGGGACTCCGCTCGTGGTGCGGAGCGCCAGGCCCGCCCAGCTGGCCAGGCCGACTACGACGGCCGCCGCCACGGCGGCCAGGCCGTGCCGTCGGGTCCGGGCGGTGCGCAGCCGGCGTCCGCGATGCAGCAGGTCGTCGACGTCGACGTCGTCGGGCACCGTGGCGGCGGCGTCGCGCAGGTCGGTGCGCAGCAGTTCTTCGAGGTCGGACATCACGAGTTCCTCCCGTCGGTGGATGTGTAGAGGGCTCGCAGCGCGGCCAGTCCGCGCGACGCGGCTGACTTGACGGTGCCGACGCCGACCCCGAGACAGGCTGCGGTGTCGGCTTCGGACAGGTCGTTGTAGTAGCGCAGCACGATGACGCGGCGTTGCTGCGGTGGCAGTGAATCGAGCATCCGGACGACCTGGTCGTGGTCGTCGACCCGGCCGTGCGAATCGCGCGGATCGGTGCGGTCGGCGACCTCGACCGTGGGCGGCGTCCGGCGCCGCCAATGATCGATGGTGAGGTTGACGACGGCACGCCGGGTATACGCGGATGCCTCGCCGGGCCGAACCCGCGACCACGCCAGGTAGGTGCGAAGCAACGCCTCCTGGGTCAGGTCGGCCGCCAACTCGCGGTCGCCGGTCAGCAGGTAGGCCGTCCGCTTCAGCGAGCCGCCCCATTCGGTGGCGAAGCGGACGAACTCCGCGTCCCGCCCTGCGGCGGACAGTCCGAACATGGCGCCCCTTGGTTCCTCACCCTGTCCTACGTGACGCAGCCCGGAAAGGTTGCCAGCATTCTGTGGGTTCTCGATGGCAGGCTGAGCACATGCGGATCGCCCTCGCCCAGTTCACCGCCGGAACCGAACCCGCCGCCAATCTCGAGCTGGTGCTGGCGCAGATCGGACGCGCGGCCGCATCCGGCGCGCAGCTGGTGGTCTTCCCGGAGGCGATGAGCTGCTCGTTCGCCCGCGCCCGGATCGAGGCCGCAGAGGCCCTCGACGGGCCGTGGGCGAACGCCGTCCGGCAGGCCGCAGCGGACGCCGGCGTGACGGTCATCGTGGGCATCTTCACCCCGGGCGGCAACGGCAAGGTGCGCAACACCCTGCTGGTCACCGGGCCGGACCTCGACGCGCACTACGACAAGCTGCATCTGTTCGACGCCTACGGCTACCTGGAATCGGATCAGATCGAGCCGGGCGACGCGGTGGTGACGGTCAGCATCGCCGGCGTCGTCTGCGGACTCAGCACCTGTTACGACATCAGGTTTCCCGAGTTGTACAAGCAGCTGGCGGCGGCCGGCGCCGAGCTGATCGTGGTGCCGGCGTCCTGGGCGCCCGGCGAACGCAAGGTCGAGCAGTGGCGGTCCCTTGCGGTGGCGCGGGCGCTGGACTCCACTTCCTTCGTGGTGGCGGTCGACCAGGCCGAGCCGCCGTCCGACCCGAGCGCCGAACCCGGCGGACGCCGTCCGACCGGCGTCGGGCATTCGCTGGTGGTCGATCCGCTGGGCGAGATCCTGCTGGAACTGGACGCCGAACCGCGGCTGGTCACCATCGATCTCGACCTGGACGTCGTCCGGGCCGCCCGGAACGCCCTGCCGGTGCTGGCCAACTCGCGGTTCACCAGCGAACTCGCCCGCCCCGAGTCGTTCTGAGGCCCGTTGGTGCCGTCCCCGCACGTGGTCGGCGGCGCGGTCGGCGTCCCCTACACTGGTGGCCAAGGTCCCCGCGCGGCGGTACCTCGCCCAACTCCCCCAGGGCCGAAAGGCAGCAAGGGTAAGTGAGCTCTTCCGGGTGCGCGGGGACCCCTTTCTGTTGCCTGGAAGGTCTGTCCGGCCGGGGGTGGCTCGCGGCTCGATAGTTGTCAGCGCCAGCACGTAAGGTGCCAACCGTGGACGACGAGCGCGAGGACGAGCTGTTCGACTCCGAACCGTACGAGGAGCCGGAGCCGGAGCCGTTCGAGCAGGACGGCCCGGACCTGTTCGGTGCCGATCCGGACGCCGCCACCTCCGATGAGCCGGCCACCCTTGAGGCGCCACCGAGTCCCGCTCCACCACGGCAGGCCGACGCGGCTGCGCGTCCCGAGGCGCCGCTGGCCCTCTACCGCCGCTACCGGCCGGACACGTTCGCCGACGTGATCGGTCAGGAACACGTCACCGAGCCGCTGCAGCGTGCGCTGACCAACAACCGGGTCAACCACGCCTACCTGTTCTCGGGCCCACGCGGCTGCGGCAAGACCACCTCGGCACGCATCCTGGCCCGCGCCCTGAACTGCGCGCAGGGACCCACCCCGGTTCCGTGCGGCGAATGCCAGTCCTGTCGCGATCTGGCTCGCGGCGGTCCCGGCTCGATCGATGTGATCGAGATCGACGCGGCCTCGCACGGCGGCGTCGACGACGCCCGCGACCTGCGCGAACGCGCCTTCTTCGCCCCGGTCGCCAGCCGCTACAAGATCTACATTGTCGACGAGGCGCACATGGTCACCACGGCGGGCTTCAACGCGCTGCTGAAGGTCGTCGAAGAGCCGCCGCCGCACGTGAAGTTCATCTTCGCCACCACCGAGCCCGAGAAGGTGATCGGCACCATCCGATCGCGCACCCATCACTACCCGTTCCGGTTGGTGCCGCCGAAGACGCTCTCGGCCTACCTGGGTGCGCTGTGCGAGGCCGAGGGGGTGGCGGTCGATGCCACGGCGCTTCCGCTGGTGGTGCGGGCCGGCGCCGGCTCGGTGCGCGATTCGCTGTCGGTGCTCGATCAGCTGCTCGGGGGTGCGGGTAGCGACGGAGTCACCTACACCCAGGCCGCGGCGCTGCTCGGCTACACCCCAGACGCCCTGCTCGACGAGATCGTGGACGCCTTCGCCGCCGGCGACGCCAACGGCGTGTTCGCCTCGATCGACAAGGTGATCGAGGTCGGCCAGGATCCGCGCCGCTTCGCCGAGGACCTGCTGCGCCGGCTGCGCGACCTGATCATCGTCGCCGCGGTCCCGGACGCCCTGACCACCGGCCTGGTCGACGTGGCCGCCGACCAGGCGGAGCGGTTGCGCGGCCAGGCGACCACCCTCGGCCCGGGCGAACTGACCCGAGCCGCCGAGGTGATCGCCGCCGGACTGACCGAGATGCGTGGCACCACCGCACCCCGGCTGCACCTGGAGTTGATGTGCGCCCGGGTGCTGCTGCCCGCCGCCGACCCGGGCGAGCGTGGCGTCCATGCCCGGCTCGACCGGTTGGAACGCCGGCTCGACATGACCGCCCCTGAGGCCATCGGCGCGGCGCCGCGGCCCGCGACCCAGATCGAGACCGCGCACCAGCAGCCGGTGCCGGAAGCCGCCCCGCCGAGGCCCGGCGCGCAGGCGGTGGGTGCGCAACCGATGACGGGAACGCGCCCGATGCCCGAGGTTCAGCCCATGACTGGCGCACAGTCGGACGCCCCCGCGGCGGCCGATCAGGCTCTCGTCACCGAACCGGCGGGCCCGGCCGAGCCGACCGTCGAGGTGACGCCGGGCCGACCGCGTCCCTCCGGGCGTCCGG
This sequence comes from Micropruina sp., assembly GCA_044225075.1. GTDB lineage: Bacteria > Actinomycetota > Actinomycetes > Propionibacteriales > Propionibacteriaceae > Micropruina. Next base: position 4,509 of record JBGAJF010000008.1, read on the forward strand.
CGCCGTCCGTAGCGGATGACGTCACCCCGGTGCCCACGAAGCCGGCAACTGCTGCCGCGGCCCCGACTGTCTCGACGGGCGACGTCGCACCGGCCGCCTCAACAGGCGCTCGCTCGCCGGTCGGCCTGAGCACCGTCGATTTCCGCCGGCTGTGGCCCGAGATCCTCGACGAGGTGAAGAAGCGGCGCCGGTTCACCTGGATCCTGCTCAGCCAGAACGCCCACGTGGTCGACGTCGTCGACGGCGTCCTCACCCTCGGCATCGGCAACCCCGGCGCCCGGGACAGCTTCGGACGCGGAGGCAGCGAGGACGTGCTGCGCGAGTCGATCCTGCAGGTCACCGCCACCGGCGTCAGCATCAAGGTGATCGACGCCGGGCCGTCCGACAGCCCAGCGCCCGCCCCGGCGGCTGCTCCCCGAGCGCCGTCCGTGCCGGCGGCATCGCCAGCGCGCCCGCCCGCCGCGGCGCAGGCGCGGCAGAACATCCGGGCCACCAGCACTGCGATCGAGCCACCCGCGGAGGAAGAGGAACCCAGTCGCGACGATCGGTCGATCGAGGAAGCCGATGCCAACCACGACGAACTTCTGGCAAAACATCTCGGAGCCGAACTCATCGCCGAAGAGGAATAGCCGAGCCGCGGATCCGTTTCCCGGACGGCATCGCGGCGGCGCGTGCCCACGGCCGATGAGTGTGGCGTGGGTAGCATTGCCCGGTGCCCCATCGATTGGAGACGTGATGTTCGGCGAGCAGGGATTCGACATGAACGCGCTGTTGGCGCAGGCCCAGGCGATGCAGTCGCAGATTCAGCGCGCCCAGGAAGAGCTGGCGGCCAAACAGGTGCGCGGCTCCGCGGGCGGCGACCTGGTGCAGGTCACGGTGAACGGCGCAGGCGAGCTGCTGGCGGTCGACATCAAGCCGGAGGCCTGGGACGACGACGACCCGTCGACGCTGGGCGACCTGATCGTCGCCGCCGTCCGGGACGCCAACAAGAAGGTCGCCATCCTGGCCGAGTCGTCATTGCCGCAGCTGCCCGACCCCGGTGGTCTCGGCGGCCTCCTCGGCCAGTAGGCCGGGGGAGCGACGGTGTTCGAAGGCCCCATCCAGGAGCTGATCGACGAACTCGCCCGGCTGCCGGGGATCGGGCCCAAGGGTGCCCAGCGGATCGCGTTTCACATCCTGACCACCGACCGTGCCGACATCGACCGGCTCGCGGACGCCCTGCGCCATGTCGCCGAGAACGTCCGGTTCTGCGACCGCTGCTTCAACATCAGCGAGGGTGAGCTGTGCCGGGTGTGCCGCGATCCTCGGCGTGACCAGACCGCCATCTGCGTCGTGGAGGAGTCCAAGGACGTGATGGCGATCGAGCGGACCAACGAGTTCCGTGGGCTCTACCACGTGCTCGGCGGCGCGATTTCGCCGATCGACAACGTCGGCCCGGGTGACCTGCACATTCGCGAGTTGGTGATCCGGCTCGGCGACGGAACCGTCACCGAGGTGATCCTGGCCACCGACCCCAACCTCGAGGGCGAGGCGACCGCCACCTATCTGTCTCGGCTGCTGGTGCCGATGGGCGTCACGGTGTCGCGGCTGGCGTCGGGGTTGCCGGTGGGCGGTGACCTCGAGTACGCCGACGAGGTCACCCTCGGCCGCGCCTTCTCCGGACGCCGTCGGCTCGGAGAGTCGGCCGCCGTCGGCTGAGTGCGTGGCAATGGAGCGAGGGGACTTCGCCGGGTCCGTTCGCCGCTGATTCTGGACCGAGGGTCTATTTCCGCGGTCCATTTCGTCGGACTCACAGGCTCCTGACAGTTGTCTGGCCAAGATTGCGACGCACGATGGAACCCATCGAACCTAGAGGAGTTGAGAGATGGGTCCACGCGGAGGTGGAGGCTTCGGTTTCCTGCACATGATCGCCGGCCTGGTTGGTATGGCGATCTTTGTCGCGATCGTGCTGGGGTTGGCCGCCTTGGCGTTCAAGATCGCACGTAAGAAGGGTTGGGTGCCCGGCCGTCATCGAGCCGGTCATGGCCCGCACCATCACGAGCCGGGGGCGCCACCGCCCGGTCCGCCCGGGCCGTGGGATGCCCTGCGCATCCTGGACGAGCGGCTGGCCAGAGGTGAGATCGAGATCGACGACTACAAGGCCAGGCGGGACGCGCTGAACGGCACCAGCTACCCGCCGTTCCACCAGCCGCCGAGTTCGCCGAACTCGCCGAGGCCGACCCCGCCGTCGCCCGGGCACGCCCCGGACGGACCGCCGCCGACCCGCGAGGAGCCGCTGCCGCCGGTACCCTGACGGGCCGAGGGCTGGCAGAGAAACAAAGATCGGGATCGGGCACTGACTACGGTGCCCGATCCCGATCGTTGTTTCGGACCGACCGGTTGCTTTGGGTCACCACGATGCCTGCGGCTACGATGGGCCACTGTCGCAAGGCGTCGATGGGGCCATCACCCCGGAGTTGCCGGAAGAACAGCGGCCACCCGCCTGGGTGGCGCTCACTAGAACCGGCCGCGGCAACGAGTTGAGCGGGTCACCCAACGGTGGCCAAGAAGGGTGGTACCGCGGGGTCCGCCTCGTCCCTTCGTCCCGTGCGCCGGTTCGCCGGCGTCAGCAGCCGACGAAGGAAGACCGATGACCGAGTATCGCCCCGTGCCACCGCAGGTTGATCTGCCCGCGATGGAGCGCGAGATCCTCGACCTGTGGGACGCCCGGAACACGTTCGACAAGACGCTCGAGGCCACCAAGGGCGGCCCCGCCTGGACGTTCTACGAGGGCCCGCCGACCGCGAACGGCACCCCCGGTACCCACCACATCGAGGCCCGGGTGTTCAAGGACGTCTTCCCCCGGTTCAAGACCATGCAGGGCTTCCACGTCGACCGCAAGGCCGGCTGGGACTGCCACGGCCTGCCCGTCGAACTGGCGGTTGAGAAGGAGCTCGGCTTCAACGGCAAGCCCGACATCGAGGCGTACGGCATCGAGGCGTTCAACGCGCAATGCCGCGAATCGGTCGGCCGGCACGTCGACGAGTTCACCGCGCTGACCCGCCGGATGGGCTACTGGGTGAACCTTGACCAGGCCTACTGGACGATGGACGCCTCCTACGTCGAGTCGTGCTGGTGGGCGCTGAAGCAGATCTTCGACGCCGGCCTGCTGGTCGAGGACTACCGGGTCGCCCCGTACTGCCCACGCTGCGGCACGACCCTGTCCGACCACGAGTTGGCCCAAGGCTACGAAGACGTCACCGATCCGAGCGTGTACGTCCGGTTCCCACTCACCTCCGGCCCGCTGGCCGGCAAGGCGTCCCTGCTGGTCTGGACCACCACGCCCTGGACGCTGGTCAGCAACACCGCCGTGGCCGTCCATCCCGACGTGACCTACGTGGTGGCGACCAAACTGGCGACGGCGTCCGACGACGAGCAGCCGGACACGCTGGTGGTCGCCGAGCCGCTGGTCGAAAAGGTGCTCGGCGAGGGTTGGCAGATCGAGGCCAGCTACACCGGACGCGACCTGGAGCTGTGGACCTACCGGCGTCCGTTCGACCTGGTCGAGTTCCCCGACGCGGTGGGCGGCACCCATTACGTGGTGCTGGCCGACTACGTCACCACCGAGGACGGCACCGGCCTGGTCCACCAGGCGCCCGCCTTCGGTGAAGACGACATGGCGGTCTGCCGGGCTTACGGGCTGCCGATGGTCAACCCGGTGCGTCCGGACGGCACCTTCGAGGCCGAGCTTCCCCTGGTCGGCGGCGTGTTCTTCAAGACCGCCGACAAGAGGCTGGTCGCCGACTTGGCCGAACGTGGGCTGCTGTTCCGCGAGCTGCCCTACGAGCACAGTTACCCGCACTGCTGGCGCTGCCACACCGCGCTGCTCTACTACGCCCAGCCGTCCTGGTACATCCGCACCACCCAGATCAAGGACGCGCTGCTGCGCGAGAACGAGGGCACCACCTGGTACCCCGAGCACATCAAGTGGGGCCGCTACGGCGACTGGCTGAACAACAACATCGACTGGGCGCTGTCCCGCTCCCGCTATTGGGGGACGCCGCTGCCGATCTGGCGCTGCGGCAACGGCCACCTCACCTGCGTCGGGTCACGGGCGGAGCTGTCCGAGCTGAGCCATGCCGATCAGTCGGAGCTGGATCCGCACCGTCCGTTCGTGGACGATGTCACCTTCGCCTGCCCACACTGCCACGAGACCGCGCACCGGGTGCCCGAGGTGATCGACGCCTGGTTCGATTCGGGGTCGATGCCGTTCGCCCAGTGGGGCTACCCGTGGGCCGAGGGTTCGAAGGAGCGGTTCGCCAATGCCTACCCGGCCGACTTCATCTGCGAGGCGATCGACCAGACCCGTGGCTGGTTCTACTCGCTGATGGCGGTCGGCACCCTGGTCTTCGACGCCTCCTCGTACCGCAACGTGCTTTGCCTGGGCCACATCCTGGCCGAGGACGGCCGCAAGATGAGCAAGCATCTGGGCAACATCCTGGAACCGATCCCGCTGATGGACACCCACGGCGCGGACGCGGTGCGCTGGTTCATGGCGGCCGGCGGTTCGCCGTGGGCGTCCCGGCGAGTGGGGCACACCACCATCACTGAGACGGTCCGGAAGGTGCTGCTGACCTACTGGAACTCGGTCGCGTTTCAGGCGCTGTATGCCCGCACCAACAGCTGGACGCCTTCGCCGGTCGAGCCTGTCGAGACCCCCGCCCACGTCCTCGATCGCTGGCTGGTCTCGGTCCGCACCGCGCTGGTCCGCGAGACCACCGCGGCGCTGGAGAACTTCGACACCCAGCGGTACGGGGCACTGATCGCCGACTTCGTCGACGACCTGTCCAACTGGTACGTGCGGCGTTCGCGGCGGCGGTTCTGGGAGGGCGACCCGGGTGCGCTGCAGACCCTGCATGACACCTTGGACGTCATCACCCGGCTGATGGCGCCGCTGGCCCCGTTCATCACCGAACGGGTCTGGCAAGACCTGATCGTCGCCACCGACCCCGATGCCCCGGCCTCGGTGCACCTGGCGTCCTGGCCGCTGGCCGACGAGGCGCAGGTGGACGCGGAGTTGAACGACGCGATGCGGCTGACCCGGCGGCTTGTCGAGCTCGGCCGCTCGGCCCGGGCCGAGGCGAAGGTGAAGACCCGGCAGCCGCTGTCCCGGGTGCTCGTGCCGTCCGGTTCGTTCGCGAAGCTGGACGCCGAACTGCGCGCCGAGATCGCGGCCGAGTTGAACGTCCAGGCGGTGGAGTCGTTCGCCTCCGCAGGCGACCTGGTCGACTACTCGGCCAAAGGCAACTTCCGGGCGCTGGGTAGGCGTTTCGGCAAGGAAACGCCGAAGATCGCTGCCGCCATCGCGGCCGCGGACGCCGCCGAGCTGGCGGCCTCGCTGGAGGCGTCCGCGACGGCGACGGTCGCCGGCGTCGAGGTCAGCGCGGACGAGGTGCTGGTGTCGGAACGCCCGCGCGAGGGCTGGTCGGTGGTCAACGAGCAGGGCGAGACGGTCGCGCTCGACCTCGAGCTGACCCCCGAGCTGGTGCGGGCCGGGCTGGCTCGCGAGGTCGTCCGGCTGGTGCAGGAGAAGCGCAAGGCGTCCGGCCTGGAGGTCTCCGACCGGATCACCCTGGCCTGGGCCGCGAACGGGGAACTCGCCGAGGCGCTGCGCGAGCACGGCGACCTGGTGGCGCAGGAGGTGCTGGCCACGACGATCGCCGAGGCCGAACCCGCCGACGACTGGACCACCGCGGCAGACCTGGGCCTCCGGTTCACCCTCGCCAAGGCCTGACCCGAAGGGGTGCGCCCGACCCTCAGCCGAGCAGGCGCGCCCGGTAGCGCCGGTACACGCCCTTGCCGATGCTGGTCCACAGCAGCCGGACGGAGGCGGGCATGGTCTCGCGCAGGAAACGCTCGCCGTCGACCGGGCCGAGCGCGTCCAGCATGAAGCCCAGTTGCGGGAACAGCATGGACGGCTTGGCCTCCTTCCGTGCGAATTCACCGATCCGGTCCCATTCGCCCTGGGACATGGTGGCGGAGGCGACCGGCAGGATGAACGTCTCCTCGTCGGCGAGGTGTGTGTTGAGCGAGGCGTCGATGGCCGCCATCGCCGCTCGGACGGCCTCGCGATCGGACGGCGAGGCCGAGGCCACCCAAGCCGGGATCGTCCGTTCGGCGACGGCGAGCAGTCCGGCCATCTGCCCGTGTTGGTCCTTCATCAGGGCGACATGCAGGCCGCACGCCGGCGCCCGCTCGGACAAGGTGTCCCACAGCAGCACGTCCTCGGTCTGGTGATGGTGATGCAGGCTGGTGATCAACTCCAGCAGGTGCCGTCCCACCGCCGAGGCGTGTCGTCGGTCGCCGTCGGCCACTCCAGCGGCCAGCGCCGGCGCCTCCGCGAACACTGCTCGGAACACTCGGTGGATGAGGCGCATGTCCTGCACATCGCAGCCCACCCGGGTCTGCGGATCACTGAGGGTCATCGCGACAACTTTCGATAGGTATAAACTATTGAATGTGGGGAATGTAGCTGAGCCGAGTGCCGAAGGCAACAAGACGTCGCGTGCCTACGACGCCGCCGGACGCCGGGCGCGGGCGGCGGCCAGCCGCGCCCTGATCGTCGACTCGGCCGCGGAACTGTTCGCGACCGCGGGGTACGCGGGTACCACCCTCGATCAGATCGCCGCGCATGCCGGGGTGAACCCCAAGCTGGTGGTGGCCAACGGCCCCAAGCGGGCCTTGCTGCTGGCCGCCTTCGAGCGACGACTGGCCGGGGCGGAGGAAGGCGGCGCCGAACGGGCAGCGTCCGCAGTGGCGCAGATTCTGGACGGGGCCGATGCCGCGACCGTGGTGGAGCGGCTGGCCGACTTCGCCCTCGCCGGACACGAGCGGGGGTTCGGGCTGTGGAACGCGTTCCGTGCGGCCGCCAACGACGACGAAGAGGTCCGACGGGTCTATCAGCAGGTCGCCCAGGGGCGATACGAGGTGATGCGGCTGGGTGTCGAGGCGCTGGCCGCGCATGGCCTGTTGCGGCCCGGCCCGATCGAGGGACACGTCGCGACGCTGGCGCTGATCATGGGGTTCGATCCGTACCAGCTGGCGGTCCGGGATTGGGGCTGGTCCCGCGACCGGCTGCGCGGCTGGCTGGTCGAGTTGCTGTCGTCCGCGCTGATCGACGTGGGCGACCGGCGCTGAGTCTCAATGGAGGGGCGAGGTCAGCGCAGGTCATCACCGACAGCCGGCGGAGCAGGGGGCGGCGGCAAAGCCGCATGGCGTCGCTGCCGCAGGTTCTTCTTGATCGACCCCAGCACGATATTGACCACGATTGCCGTGATGATCAGCGGGAAGAATCCCATGTGGGTGGTGATCAGCAGCAGGATGGCGATCGGCCAGACCAGCCTGGAAAGCGTGCCGACCACGGTCTCGAAGGCGGACGCCGGGGGCGGCACTGGGCGCGCCACCGGGTAGGACGGGCGCGGCGCCGGCGGTTGCGGCCGATATCCCGGGAAGTGGGTCCGCTCGTCCGGGGACTGCGGTCCGAAGGAGGGCTGCTGCCATCGCTGCTCCGGCTCCCCGGTGGGGGGATTGCTGCTCACCAGAACATCGTAGGCGCCCTCGTGGGGTCCCAGCGCCCGCACCGTGGTGACGCAATGCCGTGAGGCGCACCACGTGGACGCGAGTCCGCGAGGCGGCGTCCAGCACGCTGATGTCAGCGGGCCAGAACTCGTGGGCCGGCGAGATCCGAGCATCGGTCAGAAATTCCATCGCCGCGGCAACGCTGACCGACCGACTACCTCAGCCGGTCACCGTCAGCACCGTGTCCAGCTCGGCGGTTGAGCTCCCGCCGACATAGATCTCGATCTCGGTGGCGTCCTGCACCCAGGCGCGGGTCGCGGCGCTCCAGTAGCGCAGCTGCTCCGGACCCAGTCCGAAGGTGACGGTTTCGGTGGCACCCGATGCGATGGGCAGCCGGCGGAACGCCTTCAACTCCCGCACCGGACGGCTGGAGGTGCCGTAGCGCTGGTGGATGTACAGCTGCACCACCTCGTCAGCGTCGACGGTAGAGGTGTTGGTGACGTCCACAGTCACCTCGACGCTCTGACCGACCTTGATCTGCGAGGCTGACAGCCGCAGGTTCGCGTACGAGAACGACGCGTACGACAGCCCGTGGCCGAACGGGTACAGCGGCGTGGACGGCCCGCTCCAGTACCGCTGCTCTGCCGCCTCGGGCTGAAAAGTGCGCAGATGCGAGTAGATCATCGGCACCTGACCCACATGCCGCGGCCAGGTGAACGGCAGCTTCCCGCCGGGGGAGACGTCGCCGAACAGCAGCGCGGCCACCGCCTCGCCGCCGCGGGTGCCGGGGTACCAGGCCTGCAGGATCGCCGGCACGCTGTCCTGTGCCCAGCACAGATCCACCGGACGTCCCGACATCACCACCAGCACCGTCGGGGTGCCGGTCGCGACGACGCGCTGCAGCTGCTCCAGCTGGCGTCCGGGCAGTTCCAGGGTGTCGTTGGAGGCCTTCTCACCGATCTGGTTCTGCCGCTCGCCCACCACGACGACGGCCACGTCGCTGAGTGAAGCGAGCTCGACGGCCAGGGCGATTTCGGCGTCGTCGTCATGGTCGAGGGCGGTCCGGGCGACCACCGAGTCCATGTTGTCGAACATCGACGGGTACAGCCGCTCGGGTATGCCGGCGCCGGGGGCGAAGGTGACCTCGCCGAGGGCGCGGGCGCGGATGCCGTCCAGGATGGTGGTGGTCTCGGCCGTGTCGTAGTCGAACGCCCACGGCCCCAATGTGTCGCGCGGGGAGTCGGCGAGCTGGCCGATGACTGCGATCGAGGCCGCTTCGTCGGCCAACGGCAGTGCACCGGAGTTCTTCAGCAACACCACCGACCGTTCGGCCGCCAGTCGCGCGACATCGCGGTGCTCGGGCGCGGTCAGCACGGCCGTGCTGCCCGCCTCGTCGGCGTACGGGTTCTCGAACAGTCCGAGCCGGAACTTCGCCCGCAGGATGCGTCGCACCGCCTCGTCGATCGCTTCTTCGTCGACCAGGCCGGCGGCCACGGCGTCCGGGAGGTGGGCGTAGGCGGCATCCTCCATGGTCATTTCGAGATCGATCCCGGCGTTCATCGCCCGCGCCGCTGCATCGGCCAGGTCGCGGGCGAAATGCTGGGTGACCAGCGAACGGACGGCGCCGGCGTCAGAGACGACGAAGCCGTCGAAGCCGAACTCGTGGCGCAGCACGTCGGTGAGCAGCCAACGGCTGCCCGATGCCGGGACGCCGTTGAGGTCCATGTAGGCGCTCATGATGTTCGCGGCGCCCGCGTCGATGGCGTCGCGGAAGGGCGGCAGGTAGACGTTCCAGAGTTCCGAATCGGAGATTTCGGCGTCCTCGTAGTCGCGACCGCCGCGGGCCGCACCGTAGCCGGCAAGATGCTTGGGGCCGGCCAGGATCGACTCCGGTCCGAAATCGCCCTGAAAGCCGCGGATGTGGGCCGCGGCCACCGCTCCACCCAGCACCGGGTCCTCGCCGGCTCCTTCAACGATCCGGCCCCAGCGCGGATCGCGGGCGATGTCGACCATCGGCGCGAACGCCCAATGGATGCCCACCGCGCGGGCCTCGCGGGCCGCGACCGCCTCACCTGCGGCGATCACCTCCGGATCCCACGATGCCGCCTGGCCGATCGGCACCGGGAAGATGGTCCGGAAGCCGTGGATCACGTCGTAGCCGAACAGCACCGGAATGCCGAACCGGCTGCCTTCGATGGCCATCCGTTGTAGCCGATTCGCCGTCGCCGGATCCCGCACGAACAGCAAAGCCCCCGCGCCGCCGCTGGTCAGCGCCGCCTCGACCGCACGGGGCGTCTCGTGGAACTGGTGTGCCTCGGTCGAACCGTCTTCGGGCAGATCCTGGGCGAAGGTGCCGAAGTAGAAGTACTGCGTGACCTGACCGGCCTTCTCCTCCAGGGTCAGCCGGCCGAGCAGATCCTCGACCCGTTCGTCGACGCTCAGTCCGGGCTTCTGGAACGGCAGGTCGGTCATGGTTCTCCTTTGAACACGGTTGCACCTCGACACTGCGGTGCTTGTGACAGCCTGCCAGGTCGGTCGGACGCCTGACAGGACGCCGCCCGCGATGCGGCGAGCGGGGTCCCGAGCAGGTCGGAGTGCGCCGGGAGGGCCGATGCCGGCTGTGGTATTCATGGCGAACCCGAGAAGGAGTGGCCAACGATGACCAGCCCCGCCGAGAGCAACCCCGCCGTCGAGCAACTGATTGCCCGATCGCACAGCCTGGGCGCCGACCCTCGAACCACCAATTACGGCGGCGGCAACACCTCGGCGAAGGGGACGGCGATCGACCCCGCCACCGGGGGTCCGGTCGAGTTGTTGTGGGTGAAGGGCTCCGGCGGCGACCTCGGCACGTTGGCGCCGTCCGGGCTGGCGGTGCTGCGACTCGACCGGATGCGGGCGCTGACCGGCGTCTACCCGGGTGTCGAACGCGAGGACGAGATGGTCGCCGCCTTCGAGTACTGCCTGCACGGCAAGGGTGGCGCCGCTCCGTCCATCGACACCACGATGCACGGCTTCGTGGACGCCCCACACGTCGACCACCTGCACCCCGACGCCGGGCTGGCCATCGCCACCGCCGCCGACGGTGCGGAACTCACCCGGCAGATCTTCGGTGACAAGGTGCTGTGGGTGCCGTGGCGACGTCCGGGTTTCCAGCTCGGCCTCGACATCGCCGCCATCGCCAACGACAATCCCGACGTCGTCGGCTGCATCCTCGGCGGCCACGGCATCACCGCCTGGGGGCAGACCTCACAGGAGTGCGAGGCGAACTCGCTGTGGATCATCCGCACCATCGACGACCACATCGCCGCCCACGGGAAGCCCGACCCGTTCGGCGGTATCCGCGAGGGTTTCACTGCGCTCCCGGACGCCGAACGCCGCGCCCGCGCGCTGGCCCTGGCACCCATCCTGCGGGCCATCGCCTCGCAGGACCGGCGGATGGTTGGGCATTTCACCGACACCGACGTGGTGCTCGACTTCCTGGCGTCACAGAAGGCGCCGGCGCTGGCCGAACTGGGCACCTCGTGCCCGGACCATTTCCTGCGCACCAAGGTCAAGCCGATGCTGCTCGACCTGCCGCCGACCGCGCCGCGGCAGCAGACCATCGAACGGCTGCGCGAACTGCATGCCGCCTACCGCGACGACTACGCCGGCTACTACGCGCGCAACGCCGACGATGACAGCCCGGCGATCCGCGGCGCCGACCCGCTGATCATCCTGATACCCGGCGTCGGCATGTTCTCCTACGGCATCAACTCCCAGACCGCTCGGGTGGCCGGCGCCTTCTACACCAACACCATCAACGTGATGCGCGGCGCTGAGGCGCTCTCGACCTATGCACCGGTGCCCGAGCGGGAGAAGTTCCGGATCGAGTACTGGGCGCTGGAGGAGGCCAAGCTGCAACGGCTGCCCAAGCCGAAACCGCTGGCCGCCAAGGTGGCCCTGATCACCGGCGGCGCCGGCGGCATCGGCAGCGCGATCGCCCGACGGTTCGCCGCCGAAGGTGCCTGCGTGGTCCTCGCCGACCTGGACGACGCCAAGGCACAGCGGGTGGCGTCCGAGATCGGCAACGCCGATTTGGCGCTCGGGGTCGGCTGCGACGTCCGGGACGCCGAGCAGGTGCGGGCCGCGATCGACGCCACCGTGCTCGCCTTCGGAGGCGTGGACATCGTGGTCAACAATGCCGGCCTGGCGGTGTCGAAGCCGTTGCTGGAGACCACCGAGACCGACTGGGACACCGAACACGACGTGCTCGCCAAGGGCTCGTTCCTGGTCTCCCGCGCGGCGGCGAAGGTGCTTGTCGAACAGGGGTTGGGCGGCGACATCGTCTACATCAGCTCGAAGAACGCGGTGTTCGCCGGGCCGAACAACATCGCCTACTCGTCGGCGAAGGCCGACCAGTCGCATCAGGTCCGGCTGTTGGCCGCCGAACTCGGCCAGCACGGCATCAAGGTCAACGGCATCAACCCGGACGCCGTCGTCGGCGACAGTGGGATCTTCGCCGGCGCCTGGGCCGCGCAACGGGCCGCCACCTACGGGGTGCCCGAAGATGAGCTGGGCGCCTGCTGCGCGCAACGCAGCCTGCTCAAACGCGAGGTGCTGCCCGAGCACGTCGCCAATGTCGCCTTCGCGCTGTGCACCGACGAGTTCTCGCACACCACCGGCCTGCACGTCCCGGTCGACTCCGGGGTGGCGGGCGCCCCCCTCCGCTGAGTCGGCCCGTTGGTCGAGCTACGTCGCGACCCGGACCCCGGAGCACCGACTCGGGTTTCGACGTAGCTCAGCCAGCGATCCTCCTATTCGCTCGATTTGCATTGCGAAAATGTTGCCGCGGGCACGGAAAAGTCGATTTTCTTGCGGACATCGCGTTTTGGGCTTTGACTGGGGGAGAGAGTGGTTTCGGGACGCGATCGGCGCGGCTCCGGAGCACCCACGGAGGAGGGCCATGAACGTCCCGGCGACCACGGTGGCACTGTTCGCCACCTGCATCAACGACACGATGTTCCCCGAGACGCCCAAGGCGGTGGTCGCTTTGCTGGAGCGGCTCAGTTGCCGGGTGGACTTCCCGTTGCAGCAGACCTGCTGCGGACAGATGTTCACCAACACCGGCTACTTCCGCGAGGCGATGCCGTCGGTGCGCAACTTCGTGGACACCTTCGAGCGGTACGACTACGTGGTCGGGCCGTCCGGCTCGTGCATCGGCTCGGTCCGCGATCAGCACCCGATGCTGGCCCATCGGCACGGTGATCCGGGCCTGCAGCGCCGGGTGGAAGCGATCGTCGCCAAGACCTACGACCTGACCGAGTTCATCGTCGACGTGCTCGGAGTGACCGACGTCGGCGCGTACTTCCCGCACCGGGTCACCTACCATCCGACCTGCCACTCACTGCGGGTGACCAAGGTCGGTGACCGGCCCTACCGGCTGTTGTCGGCGGTCCGCGGGATCACCCTGGTCGAACTCCCCAACGCCCAGCAGTGCTGCGGCTTCGGAGGCACCTTCTCGATGAAGAACGCCGACGTCTCGGTGGCGATGGGTACCGACAAGGTGCGGGCCGTCCTCGACACGGGCGCCGAATACGTGGTGACCGGTGACAACTCCTGCCTGATGCACATTGGTGGGCTGCTCAGCCGAATGCGGGCCGGGGTCAGACCGATCCATCTGGCCGAGATCCTGGCCAGCACCGAGGATGTTCTGGTCGCCGCCGGCGCGACCGCCCCACAGCAGGGAGGCATGCGATGAGCACCGTCCGCCGTACCCCGGCACCGCCGCCCGGCGACCTGCAGGACATGCCGAAGTTCCCCAAGAACGCCAAGAAGGAACTTCGCAACACACAACTGCGGAAGAACCTGCGGCACGCGACCACCACGATTCGTGAGAAGCGCTCCAAGGTGGTGGCCGAACTGCCGCATTGGGAGCAGCTGAGGCAGGCCGGTGAGGCGATCAAGAACCGCACGCTACGTCACCTCGACGATTACCTGCTGCAGCTGGAAGAGTCGCTGACCCGCAACGGGGCGATCGTGCATTGGGCGTCCGATGCCGCCGAGGCCAACCAGATCGTGATCGACGTGGCCCGGGCCAAGGGCGCCGACGAAGTGGTCAAGGTCAAGTCCATGGCCACCCAGGAGATCGACCTCAACGAGGCGCTCGAAGAGGCCGGCATCGCAGCGTGGGAGACCGACCTGGCCGAGTTGATCGTTCAGCTCGGGCACGACCGGCCCAGCCACATCCTGGTGCCGGCGATCCATCGCAACCGGTCCGAGGTGCGCGAGATCTTCACCGAAGAGATGGGCCGGTACGGCACGCCGCCGCCGGACGGGCTGACCGATGACCCGGCGATGCTGGCCGGCGCGGCCCGCGTCCATCTGCGGGAGAAGTTCCTGCGTGCCAAGGTCGCCGTCTCGGGTGCCAACTTCGCGGTCGCTGAGTCGGGCACGTTGGTGGTGGTCGAATCCGAGGGCAACGGCCGGATGTGCCTGACCCTGCCCGAGACGCTGATCTCCATCGTCGGTATCGAGAAGACGGTGCCGACCTTCGACGACCTCGAAGTGTTCCTGCAACTGCTGCCGCGCTCGTCCACCGCCGAGCGGATGAACCCGTACACCTCGATGTGGTCGGGGGTGCGTGAGGGAGATGGCCCGCAGGAGGTCCACGTGGTGCTGCTCGACAATGGCCGCACCAAGGTGCTCGCCGACGAGGTCGGACGCCAGGCTTTGCGCTGCATCCGCTGCTCGGCCTGCCTGAACATCTGCCCGGTCTACGAACGGGTCGGCGGGCACGCCTACGGCTCGGTCTATCCCGGTCCGATCGGCGCCATCCTCACGCCGCAACTGCGCGGCACCAGTTCACCGGTGGACGCTTCGCTGCCGTTCGCGTCGTCACTGTGCGGCGCCTGTTATGAGGTCTGCCCGGTGCGGATCAACATTCCCGAGGTGCTGGTGCACCTGCGCAACAAGGTGGTCGAGTCGCATGGTCCGAGCGTCGAGGGCGCGATCATGAAGGCCGGTGGCTGGGTGATGGGTGACGGACGCCGGCTCGCCCTGGTGCAGAAGGGCTCAGAGCTGGCCGGACGCGTCCTGCCCGGCGAGGTGATCGGCCCGCTGCCTGGACCGGCGGCCGGCTGGACGGGCGCCCGCGACCTGCCCAAGCCGCCCACCCAGACCTTCCGCGACTGGTGGGTCGCTGAGCATGAGGGCGGCGGCGATGAGTAGCCGGGATGCCATCCTGGGTCGGATCCGGGCGGCCCTGGTCGACGTCCCCACGGTGCCGGCAGCGGACGACGTCGAGGTCGACTGGGAATACGGGCAGCGACCCGCTGGAGCGGCCGACGACACCCTGGGCTTGTTCGTCGAGCGGGTCGAGGACTATCGCGCGGAGGTCAGCTGGGTCACGCCCGCCGAGCTCGCCGCTCGGATCGCCGACGCGTTGGCCGAACATGAGGTGACGTCCGCGGTGGTGCCGTCCGGTGCGCCGGAGGAGTGGCGGGACGCGATCGCCGCGAAGGGAGTCACCGTGCTCACCGACGAACCGGTGCTCAGCCACGCCGAGTTGGACGGCACCGGCGCGGTGGTCACCGCGTCCCGGGTGGGGGTCGCCGAAACCGGCACCATCGTCCTCGACCACGGGCCCGACCAGGGACGCCGCGCGCTCTCACTGGTGCCCGACCTGCACGTCTGCGTGATCCGCGCCGACCAGGTGGTCGCCGACGTGCCCGAGGCTGTGGCGCGGCTGCAGCCGTCCATCGACGCCCGGCAGCCGCTGACCTGGATCAGTGGACCGTCCGCGACCAGCGACATCGAGTTGGACCGGGTCGAGGGGGTGCACGGCCCGCGGACGCTGCGGGTGCTGCTGGTCGACGGCTGACGGATTCGGTTTCAGATGACCCTCGACGTGGTAAACACCGACGTGAACTCCGACCGACCAGTAGAGGAGATACGTCGTGAGTATTCCGAAATGGGTCGCCGCACCCCTGTCCGTGGCCATGATCGCAGGCCTGACCATCGCCGGCAGTCAGCCGGCCGAGGCAGCGAAACCGAAGCTCGGCACGGTGTTCAACGCCTCCGACCAGTGGGCGATCAGCAAGAACATCGCGGCGATGATCAAGGCGACGCCGAAGGGCGCCACGATTCGCATCGCGCAATACCGCATCGCCGGGAGCGACCCCAATGTGCTGCCCGCGCTGCGCGGGGCGGTGAAACGTGGCGTCCGGGTCAAGATCGTGCTGGACAAATCCGACCGCAACCCTAATCCGCTGGGCGATGCGGGTCTGAAGAAGCTGGCGAACCAGATCAAGGCCAAGTACGGCTCGTCCGGCAACCCGAAGAAGCCGTCGTACATCGTGCTGTGCTCCAACGGCTGCATGGGCACGAAATACAACCACAACAAGTTCTATCTGTTCACCACGATGGGCGCGAAGAAGAAAGTCGTCGTGCAGTCCACCGCGAATGTCGCCAGCGACAACGCGTCGGCGTGGAACGCGGCGATCGGGATCGCCGGCCGAACCAAGCTGTACAACGGCTATCAGGCCTACTTCGATGCCCTCGTTCAGCGAAAGACCAACCTCAACTACTACCGAACGGTCACCGACGGCATTTACAAGGCCTACTTCTTCCCGCGCAAGACCTCCACCAGCCGCAGCGACGACACCAAGACCGACACCATCTACCGGATCCTGAATGAGCAGGTGAAGTGCACCGGGAACAAGAAGGTCGGCACCAGCGTCAACCATCGCACCATTATCCGGGTCGCGGTGTGGGGCTTCACCCGGGCCAAGGTCGCCCAGAAGCTGCGTGCGCTGGCCAACCAGGACTGCTGGGTTGATGTGGCGATCAACAACAGCGCGGACGTCTCGCCCGCGGTGCGTGCGGCGCTGGCCAATCACCCCCGGATCAACGTCGACAACGCGCAGTCCAACGGTCGTTGGATGCACGCCAAGTACCTGCTGGTGGAAGGCAACTACGCCGGCCAACGCGACACCAAGGTGGCCTTCGTCGGATCGCACAACTTCACCATCAACGCGTTGCGCTACAACGACGAAACCTGGCTGAAGATCGACTCGGCAAGCGTGCACGACCAGTTCCGGGCGAACTTCCGTACCATCATGGCGGCCAGCCCCGACTTCCCGTTCTAGTACCCGAAGTCGGGCCTTCCTCACCAGACCCGGACTGCGCGACGCGCCGGTTCAGCGACCTTTCGCCGGCGAGCGGCGCGAGGGGTGCGGAAGGATGCGTCGCAGCCGGCCGAGCAGGGCGCGCAGCCGCCGCGGCACCAGTCGCGTGTCGCGGCGCGGCGCCGGCTCGGCCGGCTTGCTCGCATCCTCCAGTTGTTGCTGCAGCTGCTTGATCTCGCCGCGGAACTCAACCGTGCGCTCCCGCCTTCGCACGGCTCCCAGCGTATGGATGTCGAGGGCATTGGAGAGCAGGGCTCCGACCGTCGCCGAGTCGAGCGGTTGGTTCGAGGCGGCCGACCGCGGCTCGGTGGCCATCGCGAAGAAGCGTCGCCACGCCGCCTCAAGGTCGAATGCTGCCTGCTGCTCCAGCCCTTCCCGGCCGGCCCGGCTCAGGTCGTCCCTCAGCTCCGGGTCGCGCAGGATCGAGACGATCGCCCTGGCCAGGCTGGCGGTCTCCCCCTGCGGCACGGCGATGAAGCCCTTGCCGTCCTGGAGGGACGCGAGATGCGGCAGCGTGTACATCGCGATCGGGACGCCGAAAGCGCGCGCCTCGACCACGGTCATCGGCGAACACTCCGTCACCGAGGTGATCACCACCACCTCGGCCCGGCGGTAGTAATCCTCAACCTGTGTGGTCGGCCCGCAGAGGATCACCGTCTCTTCCAGGCCCAGCCGGCGGATGCGCTCGCGAATCTTCTCGGTGGTGCCGGAGTTCCACTCCTCACCGACGATGTAGAGCCGGGCCTCAGGCGCCGAGCGCGCCACGACGGCCATCGCCTCCACGACGTCCAGGCAGCGTTTCACCCATAGGTCCAGCCGGCCGACCCACAGCAGCATGCCGGGTTCGACCGCGAGCTCCGATTCGTCGACCACGGCCGTGGTGACCGGGTTCGGCAGGAACACCGCATTGACGCCCTGGGAACTCCAATACGCTCTCTCCGCCTCGGAGAGAACCTGCGCGATATCGGCCAGCTTCGCCACCGGGGGTCGAATCGCGAGTTCTCGCGAGGCGTCCACCAGCGCGCTGAAAGCTGAGTTGTGGATGCTGAGCAGGAAGGGGATGCCCTCCGCCTTCGCGACCAGCAGATCGTAAAGCAGAATCTGGCTCGACCCGGCGCAGTGGATGAAGGCGTCGATGCCTTCGGCACGGATCACCTGCTGTATCCGTTGCCCTCGATCGCGGTAGTCAGCGCCGGCCAGGGGGAGGACGACCTGCGGTACCTCCGCCGGCAGAGCGAAGCCGTCGCCCGTGCACTCCCGGTCGATGAACATGACCACCCGGTAGCCCATCCGCAGGTACATCGGGATCAGGATGCTGAGCACGCGCTGCACCCCGCCGATCGAGAGGCGGTGATAGAAGATGCCCAGGGTGCCGCCGGGAGGGATGGGCGCTTCCCGCCGGGCGATGGAGCGCGCCCCGTCGATCCTCAGGGCGAGACCCTGCCGCTGGTCGTGAAGCTGGCGGTGCAGAGCCGCGGTGAGATCCGGCATCGGCCAGGCCGCGGCGAGGACGTCGAAACCGCTGCTGGCGGTCTCCGGCGCCATCCGATGGAACCATTGGGTGACGCAGTCGGACACCAGCCGTTGGCGGACCAGCCGGGCGGCCAGGTGCAGCTGTTCGTCGCCGGTGTGGGCGGACGCGAAGCTGTCGACCGCGTCGGCGACCAGCGACTGCTCGGCGTAGGCGGTGAGACGCTCCAGCGAGACGTCCTCGGCCCCGGTTATGCCGGCTCCGAACCGGTAGTGGTAGTAGCGCTCGGGGATCCCCTGGTAAGAGCGGGCGTGCCAGGCGAGCAGGAAGTACGCCAGCAGATCCTGGGCCTTCGGGAACCGCCCGTCCGGCACCGCCTCGAAGGCGCGCTTGGCGAAGCTGGTTCGGTAGATCTTGTTCCACAGGGTGTGGCTGTAGCGGTCGGTCAGGAAGCACTGGGTGAACGGTTCGGCACCGGACAGCCGTCGTTCCAGCGGGGCCAGCTGGCGTTGCAGGCGTCTGATGCGGACGGCGTCCGAACTGGCGCTGATGACGCTCGTCCCGAACTGCAGGACGTCCACCTGGAGATCCCTCGCCCGCTCCACCAGTGCGGCGCAGGCCGCCGGATCGAGATAGTCGTCGGCGTCGACGAACATCAGATAACTGCCGCGCGCGGCCAGCGTTCCGTCCTTGCGGGCTTGAGAGGAGGACCGGTTCTCCGGGTAGGTCGTCAGCGTGACCCGCTGATCCGATCGGGCGAACTGTGCCGCTATGTCACCGGACGAGTCGGTGGAGGCATCGTCGTAGCAGAGAATTTCGATATTCGGCAGGGTCTGGTTGACCAGGCTGTCCAGGCACTCGCGAAGATGGAGTTCGGCGTTGAATATCGGGACGACGATCGATACGGCGATCTCGTGATTGTCAGAGATATCGCTCATCCGTTGTGCCTGCTGAGGTGAGTGCTCCGCACGCCGGCAGCTTAGCCTCGATCCGTCCGGTTACGTGGTCTTACGGCGGCGAGTCAGGACGAGCCCCATTTCCGCAGTGCGGGGGCCACTATCTCGGCGCCCTTGCGGTAAAGGGAGTGCGAGAGGCTGCGGGTCAACCGGGCGAGGCGTCCGTCCCGCTTGGCGGAGGCCGGTAGTTCCCGACCCTGCGGAGTCAGCCCGTGGCGGGCCAACAGCCGCGGCAGGTACGCACCCGCCGACCGCAGTGTGTAGAAGGGCTGCGGCTGCGCCAACGGCCGCCGGCCCAGCAGTTGCGAGACCTTCGCCTCCAGGGCCTCCAGGTTCGGCGCGCCGATGCCGTGCTCACCAGCCCACCCCGGGTCGGCGACGGGGGCGAGGCCGTCGTCCAGGTCGGCGAACGAAGCCAGGCAGCCCGATCCGGCGTAGTACGACGTCCCCAGCTGTTCGCGGACGCCGAAGTCGGTGAGGATCGCGGTGGGGATGCCGGCGCCGATCGACTCGATCGCCGCCGTGCTGGAGACGGTCACCAACAGATCCGTGCGGGCCAGCACATCGGCCATCGGCCCGCCGGCCAGGGTGAAGTTCGGCGGCCACTCGCCGGAGCGCTTGGCGAACATCGTGGCGTAGGAGTACGGCTCGGGGTGGGTGACCCGCTCTCCGGGCATGGTGCGCAGCTTGAGCAGCACCTCGCGCTCGGGGTGGCGCCGGGCATGCTCTGCGAGCCGGTCGATCACGTAACGACGTTCGGCGCGGGTCTCGGGGACGCTCGGCTGAGCGGCGAAGGTCACCGTGAACGGATGGTCCGACACGCGGGTGAGCGCGGTGAGGAAGGGGAGCGATCCCTCGACCACGGCCTCCGGGTCGGCGCCGTAGTCGCGGTAGATCTGACGGAAGTTGCGGGCGTCCGCCGGGCTGTTGGCGAGCACGATGTCGGAACCGCCGCGCATCAGCACGCCCTCGACGATCTTCTCGTAGACCACGCCGACATAGCCGGTGACGATGACCGGACGCTGGTCGGCCTCCGCCGCGGCGAAGGCGTGCAGCACCGCCTGGCACGCGGTGCCCGGCAGCGCCACCACCACCACGTCGATACCCCGCGCCGCGAGTGCCCGCGGCAGCGCCCCGATGGTGACCGTTGCCACCTCCGCCGGGTCGACGCCGGCTTCAGCCAGCTGCCGGGTGGTGGGTCGCGAGGGCCCATCCCACAAGAACAGGGCGAGCTCGGCGGGTTGCAGCGCCTGCGCGACCCCGGACCCCCATTTCCAGCGGCTGTCGGTGTCGGCGAAGACAGCCACCTTGGGGCGCGAGCCAGCCATGCCGGCGATCCTATCCCGCGCCGCCCCTTGTCTGTCTTTCCCGGTAACGTGGCGTTCCGTCGCAGCAGGGCAGCAAGCCGAAGGGTCACCGGATGTCGGAACTGAGCGTGATCGTGCCCGTCCACAACGCGGCGCCGTTCCTTCCGGGCTGCCTCGCCACGATCCGGGCGAACCACCGGGACGGCTACCAATTCATCGTCATTGACGATCACTCGACCGATGAAACCCCGCGGCTCATCGAGCAGGCGCGCGAAACCATGCCGTGGCTCACCGTGCTGCGCAACCCGGAGAACTACGGGGTGGCCCGTTCGCGCAACCTCGCCCTCGAGGCGGCCGAGGGGCGTTATCTCAGCTATCTCGACGTCGACGACTGGTACCAGGCGGGGCACCTCGACGCCACGCTGGCCGCGATCAAGCGGTTCGGCGTGGATTTCGTCCGTACCGACCACGTCCGGGTGGACGGGCTGCACCGGACGATCGTCGAAGCCCCCGAGCCGGTGCGCGACACGGTGCTGGACCCGCGGCGGCAGCTCGGCCGGGCGGGGCAGGTGACGATCGTCGACTACCCGTTCCTGTGGGCGGGGATCTACGACCGGGAGCGGATCGCGCCGGAGTTCCTCGCCTTCGACGAGTCGCTGCGCACGGCCGCCGACCGTCCGTGGTTCTGGCGGCTGCACCTCAACACGCAGTCGACCGCGGTGGTCGGCTTGCGCGGATACTTCTACCGCAAAGACACCAACACGTCCGCGCTGACCCAGGCCGGGAACCCGGCCACCCTGCATTTCTTGGACGCGTACGCGCGGATCCGCGACGACGCGGTGGCCACAGGTGTGCAGGAAACGGTCGAGAAGGCCGCCTACGGGGCCTGCCGGATCGTCTACTTCCACCTGATGAAGCGAGAGCGGCTGTCCCCCGAACTCCAGTCCGAGCTGTTCCGGCGTTCGTCGCGGTTCCTCAACTCCTTCCAGGACGAGGCGATGGCGCGTGCTCTCGCCGAACTTCCGCTCACCCAGCGACTGGTTCTGAAGCGGGTACAGCGGCTGGAAAGGAGCTGAGATGGACCAGCTGTTTCTCGCCTGCGACCTCGAGTGCGCCGCTGAGCAGGCCGCGCGGATCGAGGCCGGCCGCTACCGGACGGCTGGTCAACGGGTGCTGCTGATCAGCAACAACGCGCCGATCCCGGAACTCACCCCGGGTTTCGACGAATCGGACGAGTTCGCGGCGATCGCCGCCCGGTTCGATCGGGTGGTGCCGCTCAACTCGATCATCGAGCCCTACCATCCGCTGGTCTGGCGCCCCGCCGACCGGGCGTGGCAGCAGACGTTCCGCGAGGCACTCGGGCTTCCGGGGGCGTTCGGGTTGACATTGTCCGCACCGGCCGAGGCGCCGGACGCGGTGCTGGCCGAACTCTTCCCCGACGCCCCCATCGAGGGTGTCTCCGCGCCGGCGGGGCCACCCGGCGCCGGACCGGTGGCCGCTGCGCTGGGGCGCGCGGGCCGTCTGGCGCGGCACGTTGCAGGTCGGCTGGGACGGGGCGTCTACTGGCTGCGGACACTGACCTTCCGCCCGAGGAACTAGCGCCGGCGTCCGGCCTTGGCGGCAGCAGCCCGGAAGACCTCCGCGTAGCGAGCCTCGATATCGCCCGGATCGCGTCCGTCCAGGTTCGGCCGCTCGGCGGGAGGATTCGCCCGCAGCTCCTGCGCGGCCGCGTCCAGCCGCTCAGGGGTCAGCGCTCCCGCGTATCGGTGCACCCACCCGGCCCCGACTTCGTCGCTGAGCCGCCGCGTCATGTCGGTGTCCGGGACCAGCACTGGGCGCTCCAGGGAGAGCGCCAACAACAGCAAGCTGACATCCTCCAGTTCGGTGGCCCGCGGCACGACGACCAATCCGGCAGCGCTCATCTCGGCCACCAGGGCGCCGTCGGAGACTCGCTCGGCGCGCGCGCCGGCCGATTCGGTGGCGACCGGGACCTCACCGGTTATGCCAACCAACTCCGGCGACGCGTCCCCGACCACGCGGAGCGGGAGTCCCGAGGGCGAGGTGAGGTCGTGCAGCGGTCCTTCGGGATCCCGACCGGGTGCGACCGGCGCGATGCAGAACACCCGCTCCGGCACCTGCTCGGCACGGGGGTAGCCGATGAACCGGTCGCGGTGATGGCCGTGCGGAATGACCCTCACCGGGCGACCTCGGGGGACGCTGGTGGCCGCGTCCAGTACGACGAACGAGGTGGTGACCCGGTCCAGGATCCAGTTCGACAGCGCGGCCACCGCGCCCGGCGAACGCGGCCCGTGCACCGTCCGCACCAGGGCGATCCGGTGGCGCTTGAGCAGCACCGCCACGGCGGCCACGATCAGGACCCGCTTCGGGCCGGACACCCGCGGACCCAACAGCGGGTTGAGACGGTGCACGTGGACGACATCGGTCTGCCGCCACGGCATGCCCCGGACGCCGCCGAAACGGAACTGAAGGCCGGAGGCGCCGTCGCCGACGACCTGATCGACGTATCGGACGGTCGGTGCCGGGGGTCGGTGCACTTCGAGTACCCGAAGTGGAGCGAGGTCGTTGGGGCGGCCAGGCTGACGCATTCGGCCATCGTAGAACGTCCGGGACACGGGCAGGTGAACAGTGCGTGGGCGTGGCCAGCCTGATTGCGATGGCGCCCTAGACTGGCCCATCGTGGCAAGCGAGGTGCAGGAAGTCTTCGTCGACCTGGGCGGGCAGGACGACAACCTGGGCGATTCCGCGCTGCGGGCCGCCTACCTTGAGGCGGCGCGCAGTGACGAATGCCGTTTCCACGTCTTCCTCGGACAACCCACCGCCGACTATGTCTCGGGGCTGCCGCTGCTGGCGACCGACCAGGTCTACTTCGACCGGTCAGCCTGGGCAGCAGCGAGTTCCGCGGCCCATCGTCCGGTGCATCTGTTCAACGCCGGTGAGATCAACCCGCTGCGCGGCGTCTTCCCCTACCCGGACCGAGCCGCTGAACTGCTGCGGGTGATCGATGCCGGCGGAGCGCTGATCGTGGCCGGAATCGGGCTGCGCAACCCTCGGGCGACCTCGTCCGTCGACTTCCACTCGGTGTTTCGCGGGGCGGCCGTGGTCTCGTGGCGCGACCAGCCGTCGCGGGACGCGGTGGGCTTCGGGGAGGTGGCGCCCGACTGGGCGTTCTCGCTGGGCGGCGACACCTCGGACTGGGCGGGCAAAGAGGCACGGCCCTTCGTGGCGGTGACGCTCCGGTTCGATCGGCGCTGGCCGGAGTCGTCCTGGATGGAGGCCGTCCAACGGTTCGCCGCGGACACCTCGACCCGGATCGTCACGGTGGCGCAGGTGGCCCGTGACGCTCCGCGCGCGGTGCGGCTGGCTGAGGCGTTGGGCGGGGAGTACCTGGTGGCGCCCAGCACCGCCCATGCAGATCTGGACAGCCACGTCCGGTCGGTCTACGGGCAGTCGCTGGCGGTGGTCAGCGATCGTGCTCATGGGCTGGTGATGGGTGCGACCGAGGGCGCCTACCCGGTCGGTTCGTCGGCGGATCCGGAGAAGATCAGCCGCATGCTGCGGGTGGTCGGACTGGACGAACTGACCGGCCACTACGACCAGTTGAGCGAGCTGACCCCCCTGCTGGAGTCCCGGTTGCCTGGACTCGCCCCGGCGATCGACGCCGCCCGGGCAACGACCTCCCAGCTCGGCCAGCGCATTCGGGCGGTGCTCCGGCCGGCCGCGGGATCGTCGTCGAGAGCTCAGCGCTAAGCTCCCCTTTCTGCCCCAGCCGCAGCTGCCACCTGTACGGAGACCAGATGCCCCAACCAGCCACCGTCGCGATCGTCATCCCGGTGTTCAACGACGAAGCGTGGATCGCCGCCGCGTTGGAGAGTTGCCGGCGGCAATCGCTCGCCGAGATCGAGATCATCTGCGTCGATGACGCGTCCACCGACGACAGCCGGTCGATCATCGGGCGGTACCAACAGCTCGACCCGCGGATCCGGTTGATCGAGCAGCAGCACAACCTGTCCGCCTTCCAGGCCCGCCGAGCGGGCATTCAGGCGGCGACCGCGCCGTACGTGCTGTTCCTGGACGGCGACGACGAGTTGAACCCGAACGCCGCCGAACTGGCGGTGGCGAAAGCCACCTCCGCCGACGCCGATCTGGTGGGCTTCGGCGTCGAGGTGCTGCTCGAAGACGGCCGGACGGTGGGCGGCTACCAGTCCCGGCTGGCGCCGGTACGCCAAACGCTGGAGGGTGCCGCTGTGCTGGCCGGGCTGTTCCCGGCGGGCAAGGCAGCGCACGGCCAGCTGTGGCGCTATCTGTTCCGCACCGAGCTGCTCCGGGACGCCTACGCCTGTCTGCCTGAGGACTTGGTGCTCAAGCGGGTCAACGATCTGCCAATCGCCTTCCTGGCGGCCGCGCGGGCGCGCCGCTACGTCGGCATTCCCGAGCGCCTGTACCGCTACTACTTCCGGCGGGGCGGAAGCGGGCACCGGGTCGAGGATGTCTCCAGGTTCGCGTTCTACCTGGGGGCGATCGACTCGGTCGACGCCATCGAGCAGGCAGTCCACACGCTGGCCGAGGCCAGCCCGGAACCGCAGCAACTGCTCGACAGCTACCAGACGGCTCGACGCTCGATCGTGGGCAACGTGCTCGGCTACCTGGTGAACAACGTCGGCGGCGAACTGCACGCCCAGTGTCTGGCGCTGCTGGTGGACCGGGTTCCCGAAGCAGAGCTCGTGATGGCCGCTGCCGAGTACTGCGAGGACGCCATCGCGGTGCTGGCCCAGCATGGCCGGCGGATCGAGGCGGGCGAATGTGACGTGCGCAGCGTGCTGCTCACCACGAAGACACTCCGCAACGGCGGTGTCTCGGGGGTGCTTGTCTCGCAGGCGCGTTTCCTGCTGGACGCCGGCTACCGCGTGGTGATCGCGGCGACCCTGCGGGGCAGCAACCTCGATGATCTGCCGGACGGCGCCGAGTTCGTCGAGGTGACCGGCAACAAGCTGGCGACCCGGTTGTCCGCCTGGATGGACCTCTGCCGCACCAGGTCGATCGACGTGGTCATCGACCATCAGATCCTGTACAGCCGGCGCTGGCCCGCCTACGCGGTGGCGGCCCGGGCGGTCGGAGTCCCGACCATCGGCTGGGTGCACAATTTCGCGCTGCGCCCCACCTACGACTCCAACGATCTGCTCTCCTTCCTGAAGCGGCATCTCAATGCGGTAGCGACCCTGGTCACGCTTTCACCCTTGGACGTGGCGTTCTGGAAGCTGCGTGGCGTCGGCCACACGGTGCACCTGCCCAACCCGCCCTCGCCGATGCTGTTGGAGTCGGCCGCCACCAGCAGCGCCAGAACCGCACCCGAGGGCCGGCTCGAGCTCATCTGGTGGGGACGCCTCGAGCAGCACACCAAACAGGTACTTCAACTGGTCGAGGTGGCCGATCAGCTTCGCCGGCTCGCCGTCGACTTCCGGCTGACCATCATCGGCCCCGACTGGTCAGACCTCACCGCGGCGCAGCTGACGGCCACGGTGAAGCAACGCGGGCTGGACCAGCACGTCGCGGTGCCCGGCCCGAAGCGCGGCCAGGAGCTGCTCGATGCGATCGACGCCGCCGACCTGTTCGTGACCACCAGCATCATCGAGGGCTACCAACTCACCCTGGCCGAAGCCCAGGCCCGCGGCCTGCCTGTGGTGATGTACGACCTGTCCTGGCTGGTGCTGGTGCAGGACAACGACGGGGTGGTCACGGTGCCGCAAGGCGACGCCGTCGCAATGGCGTCCGAGATCGTCCGGCTGGGTGAGGATGCCGAACGCTATGCGCGGCTCTCGGCAGCCTCGATCGAATCCGCTCAGCGGGCCAAGTCGCTCGACTTCTCCGCGCTGTACCAGCAGCTGATCGGCGGCGAACTCCCCGCCGAGTTCTCACCCGAACCCGCCCTGGACGACGCTCGGCAGATCATCGAATGGATGGTGTTCTTCAGCGAGCACAGCCGCAACGCAGAGAGTGTCGCCAGATCGCAGGCTGCGCCCGGCGGCGCGAACGGCTCGCTGGCGCGACGAATCGAGCGTCGCCTCCGAGGTGTTGCCCGTCGAGTTGTCGGCGCCGTCCCGGCGTTGCGCCCTGCCGTCCGGCGCCTACAGCGTACGCTCAGCAAGTGATGAACTGGTTCGTCGGTGCGCTGGGGATCCCCGCCGGTGTGATCCGGCAAGCCTCGCGTCTACCCGGAGTTCACCCGCGCGACGGTTTCAGTTCTCGATTGCGTCGCTCAACCTCCCTAGCGTCGCGGCCATGAAGGTCGTCGTGCTGGCCGATACGAACAGCCGTTCGAGGTGGGGCCTGCTCACGGCCAGACAACTCTTTCCGTCGGCGGTGCCCGTCGGTGTGCTGCTGGCGTCGCCCCCCGGCTCCGCGCAGCAGCGGCCGGCCGATCCGGCAGAGGGCCGGCGACCGACCCTCGTCGCGAGCATCCCCGAGTTCGTGGTGTCGAAAGATCTCGACGCCACGGACGTGATCGTGCTCGCCCTGCCCGGAGCCGGGGTGCAGGCGGTGCTGCACGGTTTGGCGCGGCGCTGGACGACGTCCGGACGCCGTCCGCTGGTGATCAGCGGCTACGTAGGCGTTGTCTACGACAAGCACGTCGAGGGCCTGCTGATGCGCTCCGGGTCGGACGTGATCCTGGCCAACGGCCCGGCCGACGCCGAGTCCTTCCGGGCCATGCTCGCCGGCGCGGGCGGCGACCCGTCGGTGGTGCTGCCGACCGTGTTGCCCTTCCTCGGCACAGCCGGCGCGGCCCGGCCTCCCGGCGAGCCCTTCACCGTCACCTTCGCCACCCAGCCCGCCGTGCCCGGCCCGCGTGTCGACCGCGAGTTCCTGGTCCGCCGGCTGATCCGGCATGCCGTCCTGCATCCCGAGCGTGAGGTGCTGCTCAAGGTGCGCACCGGTGAGCACGCCGCCCCCGAGGACCATCCGTACCCACTGCTCGGGCGTCACGCCAGCGTCGAGAAGCCGGCGAACCTGCACGTCGTGCACCGCAGCATGGGTGAGGTCCTGGGTCGCACCGATCTGCTGGTCACGGTGTCCTCCACGGCCGCCGTCGAGGCCATGCACCGCGGCATCCCGACCGCCATCCTCACCGACTTGGGCATCAAGGAGCGGCTCGGCAACCATTACTTCCTCGGTTCGGGGTGTCTGGCCTCGTTCACCGACCTGGACGCCGGCGTCGCGCCCCGGGTCGACGCCGAGTGGGCCCGGGCGCACGGCATCGGGCCCGGAGATGCCGCCGAGCGGGCCCGGGAGCATGTTTCCGCTCTCGCCGCCGCCGATGTCCGGCCACCGCTGCGGCCCGGCTACACGATGGACAACGCCGCCGGCCTGCTGCCCGAGTTGCTGGGCCGCTACGGGCTGAGCGCGTACGGCCGGGCGCTGGAGACCGATGACGACCAGCCCGGAGACCTGGCGCTGGCGGTGCGGTCAGTGGTCGCGCGTGCAGCCCGTGCCGCCTACCGGCAGGGTGTGTACACCGTCGCACCGACGCTGCGTCGATTGGCGCGACTGTGAGCGTGTTGGTGGTGATTCCCGCCCGTGGCGGTTCCAAGGGCGTGCCGGGCAAGAACGTCGCGCCGGTCGGTGGTGTTCCGCTGGTGGCTCGTGCGGCGCACGCCGCGGTTGCCTCCGGCGTGGGCGCGGTGACGGTGTCCACCGACGACGACCGGATCGCTGCCGCGGCCAGCCGCGCGGGCGCGTCCGTCACCCGGCGTCCGGACGCGCTGGCCGGTGACGCGGCGTCCAGCGAATCGGCCCTGCTGCATGCGCTGGACGAGTACCGCGCCCGCACCGGGCAAGATGCCGAGGTGCTGGTGATGGTGCAATGCACCAGCCCGTTCGTCACGGCGTCCGAGATCGCGGACTGTGTGGCGGCAATCCAGGCCGGCGCCGACAGCGCCTTCACCGCCGCCCCGAGCCACGGCTTCCTGTGGCGTCGCGACGCCGCCGGTGAGGCGGTGGGGGTCAACCACGACAAGGCGACCCGTCCGCGCCGGCAGGACCGGACGCCGGAGTACCTGGAGACCGGCGCGGTGTACGCGATGCGCGTCGACGGCTTCCGGCGGGCCGGGCACCGATTCTTCGGACGTACCGTGCTGATCGAGACCGATCCGGCGCGCGTCCTCGAGATCGACGAGCCGGACGACCTGGAGCGGTCCCGGCTGCTGGCGCCGCTGCTGGACGCCGGCGCGGCCATGCCGCACCGTGCCGACCTGGACGCTGTGGTGCTCGACTTCGACGGGACCCAGACCGATGACACCGTGCTGGTGGCGTCCGACGGCGGCGAACAGGTGCGGGTGCATCGCGGCGACGGGCTCGGCATCGCGGCCCTGCGGCGCTGTGGCGTGCCGGTGCTGATCCTCTCCAGCGAAACCAACCCGGTGGTGCGCGCCCGCGCCGGCAAACTCGGCGTTCCGGTGCTGCACGGCGTCGACGACAAGGCCACCGTGCTGCGCGACTGGTGCGCAGGCGAGGGCATCGACCCCGCCCGCGTCCTCTACGTCGGCAACGACGTCAACGACCTCGGCTGCTTCTCACTCGTCGGGTGGCCGGTCGCGGTCGCCTCCGCCCACCCGGTCGTGCGCGAACGCGCCCGGCTGGTCACCTCCGTGCCGGGAGGGCACGGAGCCGTCCGTGAAATCGCCTCCTGGATCCTCGGAAAGGACCTCGACTCATGACCACCAGTTCCACCCGCGAGCGTTTGATCGGCGACCATCGCGTCGGCCCCGGCCATCCCGTCTACATCACCGCTGAGATCGGTCTGAACCACAATGGCGAGGTGAGCACCGCGCTCGCCCTGATTGACGTGGCTATTGCCGCCGGCGCCGATGCGGTGAAGTTCCAGAAGCGGACGCCGGAGGTGTGCACCCCGCCCGATCAGTGGGACGTGGAGCGTGACACCCCGTGGGGCCGGATGCGCTACATCGACTACCGGCACCGCATCGAGTTCGGTGCCGACGAATACCGGATCATCAACGAATACTGCCTTGACAAGGGGATCGACTGGTTCGCGTCACCCTGGGACGTGGCCAGCGTCGACTTCCTGGACGGCTTCGACGTGCCCGCCCACAAAATCGCCTCGGCCTGCCTGACCGACGACGAGCTGCTGCGCGCCATCCGTGCCTCCGGGCGGACCGCCATCTTGTCCACCGGCATGTCGACGCCGGCCCAGATCCGTCATGCCGTCGAGGTGCTGGGCAGCGGCAACGTGGTGCTCTGCCACGCCACCTCGACCTACCCGGCCGCCAACGAGGAACTCAACCTGCGGATGATCAACACGTTGATGACCGACTACCCGAACGTGCCCGTCGGCTACTCGGGCCACGAGCGCGGCCTGCAGACCACGGTGGCGGCCGCCGCGCTGGGCGCCTGCTTCCTCGAGCGGCACATCACCCTGGACCGCACCATGTGGGGCTCCGACCAGGCCGCCTCGCTGGAGCCGGCCGGCCTGACCAGGCTGGTGCGCGACGTCCGGGTGATCTCCCAGGCGCTGGGCGACGGGGTGAAACAGGTCTACCCAGGCGAGTACGCAGCCATGCAGAAGCTGCGCAGGGTTCCCGGTGTGGTGGCTGAGAAGGCCGTTCAGGTGGCCTGAGGCATGGCCAAGAAGAAGCACAGCAAGCACAAGCGCACCACGCTGGCCCTGGTCGAGAGCCCGGCGCAGCTGCTCAACGTCATCGAGTGGGCGTTCCAGCACGGTGCCGTTGAGCAGACCCGGCTCGCGGTCCTGCCGCCGCGGGACGTCACCACCCGGCTGCAGCTCGAGGCGATGGCCGATCTGGCCCGCGAGGCCGGGCTAGCGGCGACCTGGTACGAGCCGCGGAAGTCCGTCGCGTCGCTGGTGGCTGTCGCCTGGGAGTTGTTCCCGAAGCTGACCAAGGCGGAGCGTCTGGTGGTGGGCGACCCGTTCTCGCGCTTCGTGCAAGCAGTGTTACCGCTGGCAGACGTCACCGAGGTCGTCGTCGTGGATGACGGCACGGCCACCATCTCGTTCATCGAGCAGCTGGCCCGGGGCGACCGGCTGAGCCGCTGGGATCTGGCCGAACGCGGACGCGATGTGGTGATCGACCTGCTGTCGGAGCATGCGCGTGACTTCTTCACACCGTCGGAGCGCGACGGTCGCAGCATCGAGGTGTTCACCGCGATGCCGGTGCAGGTGCCGTCCGGCATGCGGCAGACCACGAACACCTTCGCCTGGACCCGCGGCCGGTTCGGTCCGCCCGTGGTGACCGACACCGCCGACGTGATTGGCACCTCCCTGGTCGAGACCGGCGTGGTGGACGCCGAGCGCTACCTGGCGGGCGTGATCGCCGTCACCGAGCGATTCGGTGCGGGGCGTTATTTCGCGCATCGCCGAGAGAGCGACGCCAAGCTGGCCACCATCGCGGCGCGCACCGGGTTGACCATCGTGCGTCCCGATGTCCCGCTGGAGATCGTCGTCCGCCGTGGCCCGGTCAGCGCGCTGATGATCAGCTACCCATCCACGGTGATGCACACCCTGCCCCTGGTCCTGGTCGACATCCCCGTCGAACTCGCGGTCGCCGACATCCCCACCGGCTGGCTCGCCCCCGGCGCCCCCGTCGCCGCCAGTGACTTCCTGGAGCACGTCACCACCACCGCAAAGAAGCGCCACACCCTCACCTGACGAACCCCGGGGACGGTTCTCCCGGTCACCGGGGACGGTTCCTTTGGTCACTGGGGACGGTTCCTTTGGTCACCAATAGTGTCCGAAAGAACCGTCCCCGCTTTCCGTTCAGAACACCGGAAGCGTTGCCCGAGACCTCTCCGCCGGGCAGTGGGCGGAACTGTGCTGCTCGCTCAGATCTGGTCGAGCACCTCGGCCATGATCCGCTGGACGGCGATCGTGTCGTCCAGCGGCATGACCGGGCTCTCGGTGAGACCGGCCGCCAGGCATTCGCCGACGTGCTCGATCTCGTAGCGGTAGCCGGAGTCGAACTCGAGCGTTTCCGGGGTCCTCTCGCGCCAGATCGTCACCGATGCCGCCCGGTGGAACCGCGGATGGACGTCGACCCAGCCCCTCGTGCCGGTCAGCATCATCCGGCCCGGGCCGTAGGTGGTGAAGGCGCCGGCCAGAGTGGTCGAGCGACCGTCGGCATAACCCATGAGCACCGAGAACTCACCCTCGACGCCGGTCGAGTAGCGCCCGCCGACCGCACGCACGACGTCCGGTGTGCCCAGGAAGTGCTGCGCGAACGAGATGACGTACACCCCGAGATCGAGGACGGCGCCGCCGCCCTTGGCCGGGTCGAACAGCCGGTCCTCGGCGTCGAACTCGCGAAAGGCGGTCAGGTCGCCCTGGCACCCGCGCACCTCACCGATCTCCCCGCGGGCAATCACCTCGCGCAGGTGGGCGATGGCCGGGTTGAACCGGGTCCACATCGCCTCCATCGCGAACACGCCGGCGCCCCGCGCCGCCGCCACGATGCGCTCGGTGTCGGCGACCGTGGCGCTGAACGCCTTCTCGATCAGCACGGCCTTGCCGGCCGCGATCGCGGCCAGCGCGATGTCGGTGTGCTGTGGATGGGGAGTGGCGACGTAGACCGCATCGACGGCCGGATCTCCGACCAGGGCTTCGTAGGACGAGTGCCAGCGGGAAATGCCATGCTCGGTGGCGAACGCCTCGGCGCGCTCGGTCGACCGCGAGCCGACCGCGATCAGCTCGGCGTTGCTGGCTTGGTGGAATTCGGGCACGATGGCGGCTGCCATGCGTCCGGGGCCGGCGATGCCCCAGCGAATCGGATCGGTCATGGGGGTCACGCTACTGGGGCCGGACGCCCGAAGGACGGCTGCCGGTCGGGAGCGCCGTCCGGTTCTGGCAAAGTAGAGAAGGTTGATCTCCAGGAAGGGCATAGCTTTGCGCGTCGTGCAGAAGTTCGGTGGTTCGTCGGTGGCCGACGCCGCCAGCATCAAACGGGTCGCGCAGCGCATCGTCGACACCAAGGCACGCGGTGCCGAGGTGGTCGTGGTGATCTCGGCGATGGGCGACACCACCGACGAGTTGATGGACCTCGCGCTCGAGGTCTCGCCGCAGCCGCGCCCCCGGGAACTCGACATGCTGCTCACCTCGGGTGAGCGGATGAGCGCCGCCCTGCTGGCCATGGCGATCAACGATCTCGGCTTCGAGGCCCGCTCCTTCACCGGCTCGCAGGCTGGTGTGATCACCACTGGCACCCACGGCGATGCCCGGATCATCGACATCACACCCGGCCGCATCCACACCGCCCTGGCCGATGGTGACATCGTGATCGTGGCCGGCTTCCAGGGGGTTTCGCAGACCTCCAAGGACATCACCACCCTGGGCCGTGGGGCGTCCGATACCACGGCGGTCGCGCTGGCGGCGGCACTGAAGGCCGACTACTGCGAGATCTACTCCGACGTGGACGGCGTATTCACCGCCGATCCGCGGATCGTGCCCGGGGCGTCCCGGATTCCCGAGATCTCCTACGAGGAGATGCTCGAGATGGCGGCGCAAGGCGCGAAGATTCTGCATTTGCGGTGCGTCGAGTACGCCCGCCGCGAGAACGTGCCGGTGCATGTCCGGTCGTCGTTCTCAACCAAACCCGGCACCTGGGTCAAGGACGTCGAAAGCAAGGAAGGCACGGCGATGGAACAACCGCTGATCACCGGGGTGGCGCACGACCGGAGCGAGTCCAAGATCACCATCGTCGGAGTACCGGACCGGGTGGGCGCCGCCGCCGCGGTGTTCTCCGCCGTCGCCGCCGCGGGTGTCAACATCGACATGATCGTGCAGAACCAGTCGATCGCGAACGACAACACCGCGATCACCTTCACCCTGCCGGGCGGGGACAAGGTGCGCGCACTCGACGCCCTGCACGGTGCCCGCGAGCAGATCGGCTTCTCCGAGATCCTCTACGACGACGGCATCGGAAAGGTTTCGGTGATCGGGGTCGGCATGCGCTCGCATCCGGGGGTCTCGGCCACTTTCTTCCGCGCGCTGGCCGACGCTGACATCAACATCCACATGATCTCCACCTCCGAGATCCGGATCTCGGTTGTGGTGTCTCTGTCGGACGTCGACGCCGCCGTCCGCGCCGCGCACACCGCCTTCGGCCTGGATTCGGTTTCCGGCGAAGCGGTCGTATACGCAGGCACCGGGCGCTGACGCGCCCGCTGTCGGCGTGCAGGGCGGGTTCGGTCGCTGACGTGCCCGTCCCCTGGTGACGCCGGTACGGGTCGTTGACGCGTCCGCTGCCTGTGTGCAGGCGGGTTCGGTGACGCGCCCGTCCCCTTGTGACGCAGGTGCCGGCCGCTGACCATCCTCGTCACCCCGGCGAATGTCGGAATATCCGCCACCGTGGGTTGAGCCTTTCGAAACCCCTTGCCAGAGGCCTCGACAAGCTCCACCGACGGCAACTCAAGCGGCCACCACGCTCGGCTGGCGAACCGGATCCAGGGCGCCGGCGAGGATCTCGCGGACATCCGAGACCAGGTGCACGGTGACGTCCGCGAGGATCTCGGCCGGGACGTCGTCCAGGTCGGGTTCGTTGCGCTGCGGCAAGTAAACCTCGGTTAGCCCGGCTCGCTGGGCGGCGAGCAGCTTCTGCTTGGCGCCGCCGATCGGCAGCACCTGTCCGGTCAGGGACACCTCGCCGGTCATCCCGACCTCGGCACGCACCGTGCGTCCGGTCAGCATCGAGACCAGCGCGGTGGTCATCGTGACACCGGCGGACGGCCCGTCCTTCGGCACCGCGCCGGCCGGCACATGCAGATGCACCGGATGGCCCAGCTGTTCGGGGGTGATGCCGAACTCGGCCGCGTGCGCCCGCACGTAGGACAGCGCGATCTGCGCCGACTCCTTCATCACCTCGCCGAGCTGGCCGGTGATGGTCAGCGACGTCGTCGACCCCGGCAGCAGGGACGCCTCGATGTACAGCACCTCGCCGCCCATGCCGGTGACCGCCAGCCCGGACGCCACCCCCGGCACCGCCGTCCGCTCGCGCGATTCGGGCAGGAACCGCGGCCGTCCGACCAGCTCCCTCAGCGAACCGACCTCGACGATCGCGGGCAGCTCCTTGAGCCCGACCTTGCGGAAGGCCTTGGCCAGCAGCCGCTCCATCGCCCGGACTCCGGGCTCGCGGGTGTAGTGCGCGGCGATCTCGCGCAGCGCATCGTCGGTCACGCTCACCTCGTCGGGGGTCAGCGCGGCGCGTTCCAGGAGCCGCGGCACCAGGAAGTCGCGGGCGATGGCGACCTTGTCGTCCTCGGTGTAGCCGTCCAGGCTGATCAGCTCCATCCGGTCGAACAGCGCGGCCGGAATCGTCTCCAGCACATTCGCGGTGGCGATGAACAGCACGTCGGACAGGTCGAGATCAAGCTCCAGGTAGTGGTCGCGGAAGGTGTGGTTCTGCGCGGGGTCGAGCACCTCGAGCAGGGCCGCGGCCGGGTCGCCGCGGTAGTCGGCGCCAACCTTGTCGACCTCGTCGAGTAGCACGACCGGGTTCATCGAACCGGCCTCCTTGATGGCCCGGACGATCCGCCCGGGCAGGGCGCCGACGTAGGTACGGCGGTGGCCGCGGATCTCGGCCTCGTCACGGATGCCGCCCAGCGCCACCCGGACGAACTTGCGGCCCAAAGCGCGGGCGACCGATTCGCCCAGCGAGGTCTTGCCGACCCCAGGCGGGCCGGCGAGCAGGATCACGGCGCCGGAACCGCGTCCGCCGACAACCTGCAGGCCGCGTTCGACGCGACGAGCCCGGACGCCGAGGTACTCGACGATCCGCTCCTTCACCTCGCCCAGGCCGTGGTGGTCGGCGTCCAGCACTGCGCGAGCCGCGGTCAGGTCGGTGGCGTCGTCGGTGCGGACGCTCCACGGCAGCTCGAGCACGGTGTCCAGCCAGGTGCGGATCCACCCGGCCTCGGGGTTCTGCTCGCTGGAGCGTTCCAGCTTGTCCACCTCGCGCAGGGCGGCTTCGCGGACGGCGTCCGGGAGATCGGCGGCCTCGACACGGGCGCGGTAGTCGTCGCTGCCGTCCGGCTCGCCCTCGCCGAGTTCGGAGCGGATCGCCTTCAGCTGTTCGCGCAGCAGGAACTCGCGGTTGCGCTTCTCCACCGATTCCTGGACGTCGTGCTCGATCTTTTCGCTGACCTCGGTCTCAGCGAGATAGTCGCGAGTCCACTCGATCAGCTTCGCCAGCCGGGTCTCGACGTCGGCGGCCTCCAACAGTTGCCGCTTCCGGTCGTTGGAGAGGTACGGCGCCCAGCCGGCGGTGTCGGCCAGCGTGCTCGGATCGTCGATGGCGCTGACGGTATCGATCACCTGCCAGGCCTCGCGGCGCTGCAGCACGCTGATCACCAGCCGGCGGTACTCCTCGGCCAGTTCGCGGACGCGGTCGCCGGAGGTCTCGTCCTCGACGAGTTCGGCCTCGACCCACAGCGCCGAGCCGGGGCCGGTCACACCGTTGCCGATGCGGGCCCGCTGCCCGGTGCGCAGCACGGCGGCCGGAGCGCCCCCGCGGGCGCGTCCAATCTGTTCGACAGAGGCGACGACAGCGGACGAGCCGTAGCGGCCGTCCAGCCGCGGCGCGGCCAGCAGCTCGCCGTCGGAGGAGGTCTGAGCCGCATCGATCGCCGTCTTGGCTGCGTCGTCGAGCGGAATCGGGACGATCATGCCCGGCAGCAGCACGATGTCGTCGAGGAACAGAACGGGAAGATGCTTCGTAGTCATGTGAGCTCCAAAGTTGAGTGCACAAGACTCAACCTCAAAGATCACCCGAATGTTCCCTGTTCACCGCGAGCGAACCGCGCGGAGGCTGCTGTGCAAGTTCGCGCCGGACGTGTCACGACTGGCCGTGCCGGAAACGATCGTTACTGGCCCAGCGCTCGGTGCCTAGTCGTCGTAAAGCGAGCTGCGGTGACCCACATCGAGGGCGATGATCACGAGCTCGCGGCGCTGCACGTCGAGCAAGACGCTGTGGTCGCCGACGCGGAGCCGCCAAAGACCGGCGAGCGGGCCCGTGAGAGCCTTGCAGCGAGCCGGGGGTTCATCGAGGTCGACCAGGGCGTAGAGCTGGACGAGGATGCGTCGGGTGGTCTGCTTGTCGAGCTTGCGCAGCGAGCGTTCGAAGTCCGCACCAGACGTATCGGCCAGACCATCAGGCATCATCGTCGCGAGCTTCAGCACGCAACTCGTCGGGATCGAAGCCCAGCTCGCGGGCTACGTCGTCGAGCGGCCGGGTTGGCTCCGTACCTCGGCGGATGGCCTCTGTGCGCGCGGCCACCGAGTAGGCCCATTCCAGCTCGGCGAGGTGCTTCTCCAGCGCCTCGCGGACGTAGAAGGCCGCGGGACGACCGGTTACGCGGCTCAGCGCCTCCAGGCGGCCTTTGAGGTCGTCGGGGAGTCGGATACTCATCACGCTTGTAGATATGTAACATCATCATTTTCCGTGGCCGGATAGACAAGCCCTTCACTCCTGTGTCCGTCGAAGAGAACCCCGACAGGGGAGCTCCCACGCTGACGGGAACGGTCAGACCTGGAGCGGGGAGGCAATGGACGATTGTCGTACACCTCGTCAGAATGACTTCGCCCACGAAAGGTCTGGCGAGAGCCCACATCGGTTCGCTCCGCTGACGGATGCCCGGCGAGGCTTGCCCGTGCGTAATCGCGTGCTGCCTGTCATGCTTCCGCAGTGACGTTTGAGTGCAGGCGATGCCATCGCGCGGTGCGTGACACTGCTCACTACGAGGTCTTCGAGGGCATGCACTACGTGTGCTTCCACTACGAGTTCGAGCACGGCGATACCGACGTGGATGCGGAATGCTCAGCCGGCGGATGCCCTTCCGCATCGCTCAGCGGTGGCCGCGCCAGCACCGGCAATACCGGGCGGCAGCGTGTCGTCGTCATCGGCGGCAGTGGACACATCGGCACCTTCCTGATCCCGCGACTGATGCGCGCCGGCCACAAGGTGATCAGCATCAGCCGCAGTGGCGGCACCGGCTACGCGTCTGCGCCGGAATGGCAGCAGGTACGCCAGGTGATCGCCGACCGGCGTCAGCAGGACTCCGAGGGCACCTTCGGCGAGACCGTCCTCGCGCTCGAACCGGACGTCGTAGTCGACCTGGTCTGCTTCACCGTGGAGTCCGCCCAGGCACTCGTCGACGCGCTCCGCGGCAAGGTCGCCCAGCTGATCCACTGCGGTTCGATCTGGCGGTACGGGCCGAGTCGGAAGCTGCCGATCGTCGAAGGCCGTGACTCGGCCGGTCCACCGTTCGACGATTACGGCGTCCAGAAGGCCGCCATCGCCGAGCTGCTGAAAGCTGAGACTGCGGCCGGTGGCCTGGTCACCACCTCCATCCATCCCGGACACATCGTCGGCCCGGGCTGGCATCCGACCGGACCACTGGGCAACATCAACCCCGAGGTGTGGCGCAGCATGTCCGCCGGCGGGACGGTGCGGGGACCCGGCAGCGGAAGCGAAACTCTGCACCACGTCCACGCCGACGATGTCGCCCAACTCTTCGAACTCGCCATCGAGCACCGCGACGCCGGCCGGGGAGGACTTTAACGCGGTCGCTCCCACCGCGCTGACCGTACGCGGCTACATCGAGATCGCGTCCGGTTGGTTCGGGCAGGCCGCGGCCCTCGAGTCCATCACCTGGGAGGACTACCGGGCCGCCACCGCAGAGGACTACGCGGACCAGAGTTGGGGGCACCTGCACCGTAGCCACGTCTTCACCATCGAGAAGTCAAGGAAGCTGCTCGGCTACGCGCCCCGCTATGAGCCCGAGCAGGCGATCCTCGAATCTGTGCGCTGGCTGATCGACAACAACCGGCTCGAGGTTGCCAGCCCACTCACCGCCTGAGGAAACGCTGACAACGCAGCCACGGCGGGTCGAGCCTGTCGAACCCGGGTGGACGCCCACAGATCAAGCTGTCACACCAGGTCCAGGACGCCGGGGTACTCCGTCCAGATGTCACGCGAAACCTGCTCGGGATAGTCGGTCACCTCGGGCGTCGCGTCGAAGAGCCGCACGGCGCCGGTGTCGTAGCCGGGCCAGCCGGGGTCGCCGTCGGTGGCGAAGGCGACCCACGCCTGACGCATCTGCTCGGAGACGAACTCGGCCTCCGGTGTCGGCTCGCCGATCAGCATCGCCGGCTGGCCGCGGGTGAGGTTGCCGATCACCAGTGGGACGTCCAGGCCATGGCAGGCGCCCAGCACGCCACCCATGCCGGGCGCCGGCCAGGTCAGCTCGTAGAGATGCGCCGATCCGCCGGCCGCCACCTGGGCCTCGGCCAGCTTCAACGACGGCATCCGGAACAGCCAATCCGAGCGGACGACGTCGTACAGCTCCTCCGGGTCGGGGAACTCCGCTTCGTAGCGCTGCGGGTCGGGACCGAAGATGCGGGCGGTCTCGGACGCCAACTCGGCGGTGATCTCACCGAGCAGGCCGCTCATCGCGGTGAGCAGGCGCTGCTCGTTGCGGGTATGCCCGACCAGCAGCTCGACCCGCCCGGTCAGCCCCAGCCAGGGAGTGGTGGGCAGCACGTCACCATCGACCACCGGCGCGAACGGGACCCCGGCGTGTGCCGCACGCCCCCACCGGTCGGTGAGCTGGTGCAGTTGCGCCAGCACGGCGTCGCCGGTCGCCGCCACCATGGCCGGGTCGACGGTGGCCAGCTCGGTCGCCTGCAGGCCGAGTTCCGCCGCGCAGGCCCGGGCGACGTCCGTGGCCAAGGCCGGGGTGAAGAACGTTCCCGGCATGCTCTGCACGATCGCGCGCTGGAACAGGCCAGCGGCCCGAGGCATGGCCAGCAGAGCCGCCACCGACCCGCCGCCGGCGGATTGCCCGAACACCGTCACCCGGTCCGGGTCGCCGCCGAACGCCCGGATGTTCTGCCGCACCCATTCCAGCGCCGCCACCTGGTCGAGCAGCCCGCGGTTCGCCGGACGTCCCGCGAAGAACCCGAAGCCCTCCAGCCCGACCCGGTAGTTGAAGGTCACCACGACGACGCCGTCGTGGGCCAGCCTGCTGCCGTCGTACTCGGGCAGCCCGGAGGTCCCGAAGGCGTAGGCGCCACCCTGGATCCACACCATCACCGGCAGGCCGGCGCCGCCCGGGTCGGGCGTCCAGACGTTCACGGTCAGCCACTCGTCGCCGGATTCCGCCAGGGCGTCCATTCCGAGCGCCGCGGGTTGCGGGGGTGGCGGACCGAACCGGGTCGCCTCCCGGACGCCGTCCCAGCCCTCGACGGGGTTGCGGGGGCCCGAACCGCGCGGACGACTCCGTCCAGGGCGGCAGCGCGGCGTAGGGAATGCCCCGGAAGACGGCCAGATCCGCCTCCCGGCCACCTCGCACGGTGCCGCCCGTGACCACGACCTCCAACTGCATCCGGCCATCATCCCCCACCGCAGCCGAGGTGCCAGTGGTCGTCAGTAAGAATTCTCTCGGCCCAAGTGTGCAGTCGCCGCGAGCGGCAGCCGGCAGTCCTGCCGGTCCGCGTGCTCAGCCGTCCGGGTCCAGCAGATGGATGATGCCCGCGTGGGTGACGGTCGAGCAGATCAGCCGCTGCCGGTCGTCTCGGAAGCCGACGTCCACGAAACCCAGGCCCGTCGGCGCCACCCGATCGCCGTGCAGATCGCGAACGGCCCTGAACAGCCCGGTCTCGGCCAGCCTGGCGAAGATGTCGCGGTGCGCTCGGCAGACCAGGACCGTCGCGTCCGCCTCGGGTTTCGAGTAGCCGGGACGAGGCCCCACTCCCACGGTTCGCACCGGGTCGAACCCGTCGAGCAGGGAGGCCAGCGGATCCGGCGACACCCCGCGGCGGACCACCCACTCCAGGCCTACGGTCCGTGGTCGCAGGCTGGTCAGGAGCGCCCGCTGTTCATCAAGGGTGGGCAGAACCAGTTCCACGTCCGCCTCCTCACTAGGGCATTCGAATGCCGAACCGATGACCGGGGTCGATCAGCAGGTTGTGCATCCGGTTGGACGGGGACCGCCTGGCCGCTCGTCGACGCTGGGATTGGAACCGTAGCGTGGCCGGCCAGCCACCCGCGAGGGTGTGTTGAGGAATGACAGGCTGGGTAACGTCAAGGAATGACCGACACCGCATCCGAGAAGAACGCCGAGTTCGAGCAGGTCGGAAAGCTGATCTCGAAGGCCCGCCTCGCATTCGTCACCACCAACGCCGACGGA
Organism: Micropruina sp.; assembly: GCA_044225075.1. Taxonomy (GTDB): domain Bacteria; phylum Actinomycetota; class Actinomycetes; order Propionibacteriales; family Propionibacteriaceae; genus Micropruina. Next base: position 45,187 of record JBGAJF010000008.1, read on the forward strand.
CGGTTGCTCAGCCGTCCGCTCGCCATTCAGGAGCGCGAGTTCGACGGCGACCTGTACTTCTTCACCGAGGATCCCTCGCCCAAGACCGAACAGGTGGTCACCGACCCTCAGGTGAACGTCAGCCTTCAGTCCGGGGACAACTATCTCTCGATCGCGGGCACCGCTTCGGTGACCCGGGACGCCGCGCTGATCGACGAGTTGTGGAACCCGTACGCCGAGGCCTGGTTCGAGCAGGGCCGCGACGATCCCGCCGTCGCACTGCTGAAGGTGCACGCCGATTCCGCCGAATACTGGACGGTCGACAGCCCCAAACCGATCGCGCTGATCAAGTATGTGAAGGCGATAATCACCGGCGAGCGGCCCGACGTCGCGACCAACACCTCGGTGGACCTCTAATTCTCTAATTGGCCAGCCACCTGTCCGGCATCGTGGACGACGTCACCGGCGACCGGCACCCCGTCAACCAGGCGTGCCAGCACCCGGAACTCCTCGCCGTGGAGGATCGACGGCGGCAACACCCCGTCGTAGTTGTGCAGCCGGCACCACTGTGCCAGGAGCGCGGCGTCGCGGACGACACTCCAGCCCGACGGCCAGGACGCACCGATCACGCCTCGATGAGCCACCCAGGTCGCGTCGATCACCAGTTCGAAGCCGTGCGAGCGCAGGTCGAACTCGCCGAAGGAGTCGGCCACCGAGCCGTGCGGGTAGGGCTCCATCGCACGGAGCACGGCGTCCACTCCGACCCCGCGGAGGAGGGTCTTGACCGCCGAATGGAACGGTGGCAGCTCACCCCCGGCCACCCACAGCCGGCCGTCGGAGGAGGCAGGCAGCCCATGGGCGGCGAAGATGCCGTCATACCATCGCCGGCTGGCGTCGACCGCGGCAGCGAGCATGTCCATCCGCCGATTCTGGGCCGGTCCGCCGGTCAGCGCAGGACCGGCGAGAACAGGTGCAGGACGTCGTAGCTGCCGACTCCCTCGATCACCGCCGGATCGGCGTCGGTCAGCGCCCGGGCCGCATCGGCGTCCACCGCTTGGACGATGCACAAGCCCCACGGCCCCGCCGGGTCGGCGACCGGGCTGAAGATCAGCGCCGTGCCGTCATCGAGATGACCGCTCCAGTAGGCGGAATGCCTTGCCATCACCGCCTGCTCGGCCTCGGTCATGGTGTAGGCGAAGTCGGGTCGGGCCGCCGTCAGCCGCAACAGATACCAGTTCATCGCAGATACTCCTCCAATGCCCGCAGGACCGCCGACCAGCCCTGCTCGAATGCGCCGCCCGCATAGCCCCCGGGATGGGCGCAGGCCGCCGTCAGTTGTTCGGGGCTCAGCCGTTCCCAGCCCCGGTGTTCGACCTCGACCCGGGTCGAGTCCGCGCCCAGCCGCCGGAAGCGCAACTCGACCTCGGTGGGTGCGGGGGTCACGTTCCAGGTCATCACCAATCGCTCCGGCGGCTCCCACACCAGCAGGGTCCCCCACGACCGGACGGTCCCGTCGTGCCAGTGTTCGATCACCTCGCCGCCCACCCGGCCGTCCAGCGCGACCGTGCGCACCCGTGCCGCGCCGCCGTGCGAGAGCGGGTCGAGCGGCCACCACTCCGCGAGCCGCCCGGTCAGAGCGGCGAAGGTGCGCTCCTGGGACGCCGCGACGACGATCGACTGTCGCACCGGTGGGCGCCTCGGTTCCGGCGACCCGCTCACTCGGACGCCTCGGCCAGTAGCCGGCCGCGCTCCAGCGCGTCGGACCAGATTGCATCCAGAGCGTCGTGCAGCTGATCCAGCGAGTCGCGCCGCGCCCGGTACAGCCGCCGCGTGCCCTGGCGGCGCTCGCTGAGCAGATCCGCCTGCTTGAGCACCGTGAGGTGCTGGCTGATCGCGGTGCGGGTGACGTCGAAGGCCGCCGCGATCTCGCCGGCGGAGAGCTCGCGATCACCCACCAGGCGGAGGATCCCGCGTCGCCGGGCCTGGCCGAGCGCCCGGAACCGCAGGTCGAGCGTGTCCGGTCCCGCCGCGGACGTCGCGCTCACCCGTCCACTCCTGTCCGTTCCCGCACGGCTCGGCCCTCCCTGATCTTTAGTTAGCTACTGCTAACGTTAGTGACCGCTGACAGTATGGACAAGACGCAAGGAGACCGATCACAGTGGGCCTGGATGTCGCGACACGAGAGGGTGCGGCGGCACTCGACGACCCCGGATTCGCGCATCTGCTCGCCGTCGGGATGTCCGTCGACGGCGTCCGCCGATTCGTTGGGTCGGCTCCGGACGCCCCCACCGACGTCTTCTCGGTGACCAAATCGGTGCTAGCCCGGGCCGTCCTCGCCGCGGTCGACGAAGGGATCTTCGCCTGTCTGGACGATCCGATCACCCTGGCCCCGGGCACCGGCGCCACCGTGCGGCGACTGCTCTGGATGACTCAGTCCTGGTCTTCCGATCCCGATATGGATGCACTCGAGGCGGGCGCGGCCGACCCGTTGCCGGCGATCGTGGCCGCGCTCGGCGGTCTGGACGGCCCACCCGGCGGCTACCGGGACGCTGCCGCACATTTGTTGATCCGCGAACTGCAGCACCGCACCGGGTCGGCCCGCGCTTACATGGAGGCGTCCGTGTTGCGCCCGGCCGGAATCGAGGCGGCGCGCTGGGAGAGCGACCAGACCCGCACGCCGTGGGGTCACGCGCATCTCTTCCTGAGCGTGCAGGAGCTGGTCGCCCTCGGCGAGCACTGGTTGGGCCAGGGCTGGCCGGCGTCCGGGGAGCCCGAGCGCGGCACGGCGCCGATCCCGCCGGAGTCGCTGCCCTACGCTGCCGGATTCTGGTGGGCGCGCGACCCGGACCGGGTGATGGCGGCCGGATGGGGCGGGCAGTGCCTGATCCTGATTCCATCGGCGTCGATCGTGCTGGCCACCCTGGGCGTCACCGGTTGGGACCGGTCCTCCAACACCGACACCCTGCCCGCCCATTGGCGACCCGGACGGGAACTGCTGGAGAAGACGCTGCTACCGGCGCTGATGCGCTGACCTCGGACGCGGAAGCCTCCGACGCCTACTCGGAGTCCTCGGAATCGGTGGTGAACGGGTCCACCCGATCGACGGCACCATCACCGTCCAGCAGGGTGACCGCGTCCGGGCTGCCGTGCCGGCCGGCGCCGATCACGGCACCGACGTCGGCGATCACATTGTCGAGCACCGCTCCGCGCAGCACCCGGACGCCGTCCAGCAACACGCTGTTGCGCACCGTCGCACCCTGTTCGATCAACGCGTTCGGACCGAGCACGCTGTGCCGGACTTCGCCGTGGACCCGGGCACCCGCCGACACCATCGATTCGGCGATCGAGGCGGTTCCCCAGATCCGGGCCGGCGGCAGCTGAGGTTGCGCAGTCAGGATCGGCCAGTCCGGGGCGTCCAGCACCGCGCCGGTGCCGTTGAGAAGCTCCATGTGGGCGTCCCAGTACGAGCGCAGCGTGCCCAGGTCCTTCCAGTAGCCGGTTAACCGGTGCGAGGCGACCCGGTGGTGCTCGACGAACCACGGCACCAGGTCGTGGCCGTAGTCCTGCAGCCGTCCGTTGCGCCGATGCAGTTCCTCCAGCGCCTCCAGCAGTAGTGTCGTGTCGAACAGGAAGATCTCGGCGGCGACCAACCTGCCTTCGGCCCGCTCGGGTTTGTAGTCGAAGCCGCGCACCAGGCCGTCGGCGTCAGCCTGGACGACGCCGAACCGCGACGGATCCTCGGACACCTCGGTGGTCACCATGGTCAGCGCGGCCCGCTGCTCCAGGTGGGTGTCGACCACGTCCAGGAAGTTCAGGGTGTAGAGGTGGTCCGCGCTCAGCACCAGCACCAGATCGGGAGCGAAGTCGGCGATCACCTCTCGCTGCCGCCGCAACGCGTCGGTGTTGCCTTCGGCGAAGCCCTCGCCCTCGTCGCCCTGATAGGGCGGCAGCACCAGCAGTCCGCCGTGCGAGCGATCCAGGTCCCACGGCCGGCCGCCTGCCAGGTGGGCGTTCAGCCCGTGCGGGAGATACTGCTGAAGCACCCAGACGTTGTCGAGGTGCGAATGCATCAGGTTCGACAGCGAGATGTCGATCAGCCGGTAGGTGCCGGCCACCGGCAAGGCCGGCTTCGCCCGGTTCTCGGTCAGCGCACCGAGCCGCGAACCCTTACCGCCCGCCAGCACGACGGCGAGGATCTTCGGAATGCGCATCGATGGTCCTCTCGGGTGAGCGAGCCGTCATGCCAGCGCCGGACGTCGCCACCGATCAATACGGGAAGGAGTCGGCAACGCTACACGAGCCCGGCTGCGACCAGGCTTTCGCCGGCGGCTTCGATCGCTTCTTCGGACGGCCGCGGCCGGAAGCCGAGCAGGTCGCGTGCCTTGTCGATCGACACATGCTTGACCAGTCCGAGCTCGGCCGCGACGGACCGCAGTTCGGTGTTGAACAACCCGCCGACGCGGACCACGAGATCCGGCAGCCGCCGCGTCGGCACCTTCGCCGCGCTCTGACCGAGATAGCTGCGCAGGGTGTTGGCGATGCTGCTCATCGGGATGGCGGGTTCCCCGCTGGCGAGCAGGATGCGCCGGCCGGCGGCGTCCGGAGCGTCGATGGCGGCCACATGAGCGGCGGCGACATCTCGCACGTCGACGATCGGGATCGACAGGCGCGGCACCGCAGGCAACGATCCGGAGAGCATCCGCTGGATAAGCCGATTGGATCCGGAAATCTCGGCACCTAGAACCGGGCCTATCACCGCCACCGGCAGCAACGTGACTAGCTCCGGAGCTCCCTGCCCGGAGGCGACGAAGTCCCACGCGGCACGCTCGGCGAGGATCTTGCTGCGGCCGTAGGCGTCGACGCCGGGTCCGTCGATCGGTGACCAGTCGTCCTCGGTGAACCGGTCGTGCGAGTGCGGGTGGCCGAACCCGACCGCATGGAAGGCCGAGGTCAGCACGACCCGCCTCACCCCGGCATCCCGGGCTGCACGCAGCACCCGCAGGGCGCCGTCGCGGGCCGGCTTGATCACCTCGCTCTCATCGGCCACCTTGCCGGGCGCGACCGGGGAAGCGACATGGAGCACCGCGTCGACGCCGGCCATCGCGTCCGCCCAACCGTCATCGCGGGTCAGGTCGGCGGCAACGAACTCGAGTGCGTCGCCGCGGATCATGCCGGCACGGGTCAGGACGTCGCGCATGCTCGCCTCGCGGGCCAGGCTGCGGACGGTGGTGCGCACCCGGTGGCCCTGTTCGAGGAGTTGGAGGACGCAGTGGCCGGCGATGAATCCAGAACCGCCGGTGACAAGGAAGAGAGAATCAGCCATGTCTCGATCCTGGGTCCGTGCCGAACTCCGGCCAAGTGCCCTGTCGGTCCTGGTAGCGGCAGGGACACCCACGCTGATGCTCGGACGCATACCGTGAAGCCATGACCACCGAACCGTCCCTGCTCGGCGAATACCTGCGTGCCCGGCGCGAGCTCGTCCGGCCCGAACAGGTCGGCATCCCGGTCATCGGTCAGCGTCGGGTGCCCGGTCTGCGTCGCGAAGAGGTCGCGATGCTCGCCGGGATCAGCGCCGAGTACTACCTGCGTCTCGAGCAGGGACGCGACCGCAACCCGTCCGCGCAGGTGCTGCAGGCCATCGGCCGAGTGCTGCAACTCGACGACGACGCCTACCTGCTGAGTCTCGCCGCCGAGCGGCCCCGCCGTCCGGCCCGACGGGTGCGCCGCGAAACCGTACCCGCGAGCACCGCGCGCTTCGTCGCCGAACTGTCCGTCCCGGCCTTCATCGAGGGCCGCTACCTGGACGTGTTGGCGGCCAATCCGCTTGCCACCGCGCTCTCGCCGCGACTGCAGGTCGGCAGGAATCGGCTGCGCGACGTTTTCCTCGATCCCGAAGAGCAGGCACTGTTCGTGCACGGCGCCAAGGCCGCCGGCGCAATCATCGCCGGCTTCCGGCAGTCGGTCGGTACCGACATCGACGACCCGCGGTTCATCGAGCTGGTGGGGGAGCTGTCCCTGGCCAGCCCGCTCTTCCGGCAGCTCTGGGCCCGCCATGATGTCGGGCCGCGCACTGGCGCCGCGGTGACCTTCGCGCACCCCCAGGTCGGCACCATCCACCTCGACCGCGAGAAGCTCGCGATCAGCGGCACCGAGGGTCTGATGCTGGTCGTCTATCACGCTCAACCCGGCACCGATAGCGCCGAGAAGCTCAACCTGCTCGGATCGCTCGCACTTCCGGACGCGGTGCGAACCAGCGAACCCACGCAGCTCGCATAGCCGAAGCTTGCGAGATATCCGGATGGTTTCCGTCCGGAATGCGGCCTAACGTGAGGGAATCAACCAGCGAAAGGCGGCAGTCATGACCGAACACGTCGACCCGATCCCGGGTCATCCGGACTTCCCGTGGGAACCGCCGCTGGCGGGTAGCGAGCTGGAGCATCTGGTTGGAATGCTCGACCGGTTGCGCTGGACCTTCCGGTGGAAGGCGTCCGGCTTGGACGCGGACGGCCTGGGCAAGCGGCTCGGCCCGTCGGCGCTGACCCTGGGCGGACTGCTGCAGCACCTGGCCGGCGTTGAGGCGCTCCGCTTCACCTGGGATCTCGACCGTTCCGACCCAGGCGAACCTTGGCGTTCGGCCGACTGGAGCGATCCCGACTGGACGTTCACTACCGCCGCCGACAAGGCCCCGGACGAGCTGTACCGGCTCTATGACGATGCCGTGGCCACCGCCCGCGAGCGGCTCGCCGCCGCGATCGCCGACGGCGGCATCGACCGGCCCAGCGCACTGGGTGAGGGCGATCACCGCGCCAGCGTGCGGCGGCTGGTCTGCGACATGATCGAGGAATACGGACGGCACACCGGCCATGCCGACCTGCTCCGGGAGAACGTCGACGGCATGGTCGGGGAGGACCCGCCAGCCGGCTGGCGTCCCTGACTCAGACTGGCTTGCGGGCGATTAGTGCGATGCCGGTCAGGTGGTCGGCGTGCTTCACGAAGGTGCGCCGCATTGTCAGCACCCGGCGGCGAGCACCCGGGTTGCGGAGCAGGTTCCAGGCGATCCGTAGCACTCGTCCGAGTCCTTCGTCGGCCAGGTTCCGGCGCAGCTTGAGCAGCGCCATCGGTGCGGTGCCGGTCCACTCCACGACCAGGCCGGCGTCGGTGAGCAACCGGCGCCATTCGGACGCGGTCAGCGGCCGGGCGTTCACCTTGATGGTGCGCGCCAGGTCCTTGCGGATCTCCTCGCCGACGGATGGATCGAGATCATCGGGCTGCAGCCCCAGTTCGTGGATGGCGTAGCACCCACCCGGTCGCAACAGTCGTACCGCCTCGGCGATGATGGCGCGCTTGCCGCGTTCGGTCTGCATGGTCAGCATCGCCTCGCCGAGCACTACCTGGGCGCTGGCCGCGGGCAGGCCGGTGTCGGCGGCGTCCGCGGTGATGGTGCGCCCGTCGGAGGGGCCGACGATGTCGGCGACCAGCGCGGCCGCTGACGGGTCGGCGTCCACACCGACGTAACTGGCGGGCCGGCGGCGCAGGATCAGTTCGGCCGTCTTGCCGATGCCGGGCGCCAACTCGACGACATCGGTTCCGGTCAGGCCGAGCCGGTCAAGCAGGCCGTGGTGAGTTCCAGGCCGCCCGGCCGTAGTACCCGTTTACCGAGACGGGCTAGCAGCCAGTGCCCCTGGGCGTCCTCGGGTCGGCGGTTCTGCTGCGGCAGTGTCTGCATCGCGACCACCTCAGTCGCGGGTGAGCAGGAAGAGTGCCAGCTTGGACGGCGCCAGCGCCTCGACCGCGTGCGGAACCCGGGTGCCGAGGTGGATCAGATCGCCGGGCTCGAGGACTGCGCTGCGGCCGTCGGCTGAAATCCGCAGCGAGCCCTCGAGCGTCTGGAGGAGCACCGGGACGGCGGCCGTGTGCTCACGCAGTTCCTCACCCTCGTCGAAGGCGAAGAGGACGACGTTGGTGCCCTCGGCCCGCAGCACCGTGCGCGAGACCGTGGACTGAGGCTGCACCTGCACCATCGACGCCAACTCGGTCACGTCGGTCATGTTGGCCACAGCCACTCCTTATTTACTACATGTTTGTATGTAGAAAACCTAGCCCGTCGCCGGCGCTCGCGCAATGGTCGGTCGGCGACGGACTGGCCGGACGGGACGCGGCATGTAGGGTGGGGGCTCGACAGGGGAGCGCCACAAGGCGCTGAGAGTGCGGGCCGACCGCAGACCCTCGAACCTGATCCGGCTAGCACCGGCGTAGGGAGTCGGGATTCTCCTCACCCACCGCGGTGAGCCCTCCGACAAGGAGGAAAATGTTCATCAACAGCCGCAGGATCGCGCTCGGCGCCGGAGCCGTGCTGAGTGGGATGGGTCTGCTGGCCGGCTGCGCCGGCTCCACACCGGCCGGGCCGAGTTCGGGCCCGGCCAGCGCATCGGCACCCACCGAATCGAAGAAGCTGACCGTCGTCACCCATGATTCGTTCGCGCTCAGCGACGAGCTCAAGAAGGAGTTCGCCGACAGCACCGGTTACACCGTGACCTACGTGCAACCCGGCGACGGCGGGGCACTGGTGAACCAGCTGATCCTGAGCAAGGACTCGCCGTTGGGCGACGTGGTGTACGGCATCGACAACACCTTTGCCGGCCGCGCCATATCCGAGGGCGTGGTGACGCCCTACACGCCGGCGTCCTTGCCCGAGAGCGTGACCGAGTTGGCTGCCGACGACAGCGGACGACTCACCGCGATCGACTACGGCGATGTCTGCGTCAACGCCGACAGGAAGTGGTTCGCGGACAAGAAGCTGGCCCTGCCCGAGACGATGAACGACCTCACCAAGCCCGAGTACAAGGGTCTGCTGGTGGTGGAGAACCCGGCGTCATCGTCGCCGGGGCTGGCCTGGCTGACCGCGACCGTAGGCGCCGAGGGAGACCCCGGCTACCTGGCTTATTGGAAGGCCCTGAAGAACAACGGGGTCAAGGTTGTGAAGGGCTGGACGGAGGCCTATTCGACCGAATTCTCCGGCTCGTCGGGCAAGGGTCCGCGGCCGCTGGTGGTCTCGTACAGCACCTCGCCGGCCTTCGAGGTGCCGAAGGGTGGCAAGGAGTCCAACACCACCGCGCTGCTGCAGACCTGCTTCCGTCAGGTCGAGTACGCCGGTGTGATCACGGGCGCACAGAATGAGGTCGGTGCCCGGAAGTTCATCGACTTCATGCTGACCAAGAAGGTGCAGGCCGACATCCCCGGCCAGATGTACATGTACCCGGCCGACACCTCGGTCGCGTTGCCGAAGGACTGGCAGCAGTTCGCCCCGCTGGCCGAGCGGCCCTACACGGCCTCGGCGGAGACGATCTCGGCCAAGCGCGACACCTGGATCCGGGAGTGGACGGCAACGGTGATCGGCTGACCATGCCGAGGTGGGAGCATCCGACGGTCGAGCAGCGGGCACACCCGTCGGTCGATGTCCCCAATCCGCCGGTCGAGCTTGTCGAGGCCTCTGGTGAGCGAGGGTCTCGACAAGCTCGACCAGCGAGTGGGGCTCGGTCCGCGACTGGGGTGCGGCCCTCCCTACTTGCGATCCTGCTGTGGACGCTCGCCGCGATGATCCCGCTGGTCTTCCTCGCCATCTTCTTCGCCTGGCCGGTCGCAGGCCTGGTCAGTCGCGGTTTCATCGTGGACGGCGCACCCAGCCTGGCCGGCGTCGCCGACGTGCTGTCCACCTCCCGCACCTGGCGGATCATCGGCCAAACGCTCGGCCAGGCCGTCGTAGGGACCCTGGTCGCGGTGCTGCTCGGCGTCCCCGGCGCCTACCTGCTCTACCGCTGCCGATTCCCCGGACGTGCCCTGCTGCGGGCGGTGGTGTCGGTGCCGTTCGTGCTGCCCACCGTGGTCGTCGGGGTAGCGTTCCGGTCGCTGTTCGCGGCGCAGGGCCCGTTCGGCTGGCTCGGCCTGGACGAAACCTTCGCCGCCATCGTGTTCGCCCTGGTCTTTTTCAACTACTCGGTCATCGTCCGCACCGTCGGCGCACTGTGGTCCCGGATCGATCCCCGGACGGCCGAGGCCGCCCGGATGTTAGGGGCGTCCCCGGCGCGGGTGTTCCGCACCGTGACGCTGCCGGCGATTGCCCCGGCCGTGCTGTCCGGGGCGTCGCTGGTCTTCCTGTTCTGCGCGACCGCATTCGGCATCGTGATGGTGATGGGCGGCGTCCGGTTCAGCACGATCGAGACCGAGATCTGGTACCAGACCACCCAGCTGCTCGACCTGCCGGCGGCCGCTGCGCTGTCCATCGTCCAGTTGTTGGTGGTCGTGGCGGCGTTGATCGTCGCCGGGCGGGCTCGAGCCCGCTCCGAACACGCCCTGCGGTTGCGCGGTGACAACACCGCCGAACAGGCCTGGCGGTGGCGCCGGGATCTGCTGCCGAGCCTGGTCACGGCCGCCGTGGTGATCGGCCTGCTCGGTGTGCCGATGGTTTACCTGGTGGTGCGCTCGTTCGTCACCGCCGACGGCTGGGGTTGGCGCAACTACCAGCTGTTGGCCGGCACCGGCGACGGTCTGGCCGTGCCGGTCTGGACGGCGGCTCTCAACTCGCTGGTGATCGCCGCGCAAGCCAGTGCGATCGCCGTGCTCCTAGGGGTGTTGGTCAGCCTGGTGGCCTCACGGCGACCTCGCCGGCGCGCCGGAGTCGCGGGCGTGCGGGTGCTGGACGCGGTGTTCATGCTGCCGCTCGGAGTCTCAGCGGTGACGGTCGGCTTCGGCTTCCTGATCACCCTCAACCGGCCGCCGTTCGATCTGCGGACCTCGCCGATCCTGATCCCGATCGCGCAGGCGATCGTGGCCCTGCCGCTGGTGGTGCGCACCCTGCTGCCGGTGCTGCGGGCGATCGATCCCCGGCAACGCGAGGCGGCTGCCATGCTCGGCGCCGGGCCGCGGCGGGTGCTGGCCAGCATCGACGGCGCCCTGGCGCTGCGCGGCCTGGGCCTGGCGATCGGATTCGCGTTCGCCACCTCGCTCGGCGAGTTCGGTGCCACCTCGTTCCTGTCCCGGCCGGAACATCCGACGCTGCCGACGGTCATCTTCCGGCTGATCGGACGCCCCGGTGCCGACAACTTCGGGATGGCGCTGGCCGCCTCAGTCGTGCTGGCGGTGTTGACCGCCGCGGTGATGGCCGCCGCCGAACTCGTCCGGCCGAAGGAGGCGGAACTGTGAAGGGTCTGGAGGTCCGTGGCGCGACGGTCCGCTACGGCGAGGTAACCGCGGTGGACGGCGTCGACCTGGCCGTCGAGCCGGGCGAGATCGTGGCGCTGCTCGGGGCGTCCGGGTCGGGCAAGTCCTCGCTGCTGCGTGGCGTCGCCGGCCTGGAACCGCTGGCCGCAGGCGTTGTGGCTTGGGACGGCGTCGACGTGTCGGCGGTGCCGGTGCACGCCCGCGGCTTCGGAATGATGTTCCAGGACGGCCAGTTGTTCCAGCACCTCAGCGTCGCCGGGAACATCGGCTACGGGCTGTACCGGGAACCGCGAGCACAGCGCCGAGCCCGGGTGGCCGAGCTGCTCGACATCGTCGGCCTGCCCGGCTATGGCGGACGCCGGATCAGTGAGCTGTCCGGCGGGCAGGCGCAGCGGGTGGCGCTGGCCCGCTCCCTTGCCCCCCGCCCACGGCTGTTGCTGCTCGACGAACCGCTGTCGGCGCTGGACCGCAACCTGCGCGAGCACTTGGTCGAGGTGCTCGGCGACGCCCTGCGCACCACCGGCACCACCGCGCTGTACGTCACCCACGATCAGGACGAGGCGTTCGCGCTGGCCGATCGGGTTGGCGTGATGGCCGACGGGCGGCTGCTGCAGCTGGACGGCCCCGAACTGCTGTGGCGGCGTCCGGCGTCACGCGAGGTGGCGGTGTTCCTCGGCTATAAGCCGTTCGTCGCGCCAGGCGTCGCCGCGGGGCTCGGTCGCGTGCGCGCCGGCGCGGACGAGTTGGTCGGGATCGGCCCGGCCGGTCTGACTCCGGACGACAACGGGGTTGAGCTGCCGATCATCGAACAGCGGCACCAGCGCGGCCAGGTGCTGATCGACGTCCGGCTGCCGGACGGCCAGATCGCCACCGCGCGCGCCGCCGAGAAGGCGGACGGCGAGGTGCTGTGTGTTGCGCTCGACCCCGCCGGCTGCGCGGTGATTCCGCGCTGACTGTGGTTGGTCGAGCTTGTCGAGATCGGTGCGTGGGGCATCACGGAAGCTGTCCCGACCCGGCGGAGTCCTGGCCGGAATGCCCGACCTCAGGTACGGACCGCGAAGTTCAGGGCCTCTGACTGAACCCGAGCACCCAGCCTCCAAGGATCGAGACCCGTGCCCCGAACGACGACTACCCAGCCGTCAGTCTCAGAAACAAAACCCACACGCGCTTGGCACACCTACTGCACCAAGGGATCTGTGCCAATCCGGTCCATCACGCGACCTTGCCCCCGTAGCGCTGCCGGGCCGCCTCTCCCGAGGTGCCGACGAAGAGCCCGATCGCTGACCATGACATGCCCGTGTCCCGGGCTGCCTTGACCGCGTCCAGGACGTGGCGCTCCGCGTCCGACCTCTCCTGAATCGCAGCACGGAGCAGCGCAACGGCTCCAGGGTCGAGTTCGTGGGCAGGATCGGGCTCGTAGTCCTCGAACCGTGCCGCGAGCTGGTCTGCGTGCTGGAGGATCTCGTCAACTGTGCGGGGCATCGTCATCACCTGAGGTACTTGTCTCTGGCAGGCATGGCGTGGACGATCACCATCGCCATGTCGCCTTCCACGTATCCGACTTCGAGGATGAGAGCGGCCCGGTTGGGGCCGATCATCATGGTGAACCCGTCTCCGAGATCCCAGATCCGCAGAGGGTTCCTGTAGGCGTGGAGGATGTCCCCACGGCTCAAGCCGTGCTTATAAGCCGATGGAGCGATGATCGGCCCGTCGAGCACCCTTCCAAGATAACTTGCGGCTTACTCAGAGGCAACGCCAGTAGAGCAGACACCTGCTGGCTAAGCAGGCAAGGTTCCGCCAACCATGCTGGCCAAGGCACCAGTGCCGAAGGTGCAGCCCCGGACGGCCGGACCCATCTGGGAGCCTCAGGCCCTCGTGTCTTTCGGGCGAGCGGACGAGCAGTCGTCCGCCGTCTGCGCTCTGAGCGTCCTCGTGGACACCTTCCCTGGGAAACGAAGAACCCCCGTCCTGAGAACGAGGGTTCTAACGTTCCAACTTTGGTCGGGGTGACAGGATTTGAACCTGCGACCTCATCGTCCCGAACGATGCGCGCTACCAAGCTGCGCCACACCCCGATGGCCCTTCAGGGCCGACGAGCAGTCTATACGAGTCTCATCCGATCAGCCATTTGAGTCCGCGGCGACCAAGGTGAGCACGGTCACCTCGGGCGGGCAGGCGAACCGGTAGGTGGCGAAGGGTGATGAGCCCATGCCGGCCGAGACATGCAGGCGGGCCGTCCGATCGCCGAGCTTGTGGGTGGAGAGGCCCTTGGCGCGTGTGGTGTCGAGGTCGCAGTTGGTGATCAGTGCGCCGTAGTAGGGAACGCAGACCTGGCCGCCGTGGGTGTGGCCGGCCAGGATGAGGTCGACCCCGTCGGACGTCATCGCGTCCAGCACCCGCCGGTAGGGGGCGTGGGTCACGCCGATCGACACGTCAGCATCGGCGGACGGCGGGCCGGCGACCAGGTCGTAGTCGTCGCGGCCGAGGTGGGCGTCGTCGGTGCCGCGGAACTCGAAGGTGATCCCGCGGACGGTGAGCAGCGCCCGAGAGGTGTTGACGTCCAGCCAACCACGCTCGCAGTAAGCAGCCCGCAACTCCTCTACGGGCAGCGGACTCTTCGCGCCGTCCTTGCCCTCCGTGGAGCGGACCAGGTACATCATCGGCGGCCGGAAACTCGGCTCCTCGTAGTCATTGGAGCCGAAGACGAACGCGCCCGGGACGTCGCGCAGCCGTCCCCAGGCCCGCATCAGCGGCTGGAGCGCGGCGGCCTCGCTCCAGTTATCGCCGGTAGTGACCACCAGGTCGGGCTCGAGGCCGGCCAGCGCGCGGATGAAGTCCGTCTTGTAGCGCTGTCGGACCATCAGGTGGATGTCCGAGACGTGCAGCAGGCGCAGCGGGGCCGAGCCGGGCGGAAGGATCGGCACCTCCCACCGCCGGACCATGAAATGCCGAGCCTCCCAGAACCCGTAGGCGAGGCACGCCGCACCGACGGCCGCGAGCCGGCCGAGCAGCTTGCCGAACACCTAGCGCGGCTTCTTGGACGGCGTCGGGCTCGGCTTGGGTTTCTCCGATGGTTTCTCCGATGGCTTCTTCGTCGGCGTGCTGGTGGTCGGCCTATTGGGCGTCGACGGCCTATCGGGCGTCGACGGCCTGGACGGCTGGCGTGGCGGTCCGGACGAGACCAGGATCCGAATGCTGGTGCCCCGCACCGCGGACCCGCTCGGGCTGATGCCCAGGAAGGTGCCGTAGGGGTAGCTGCTGGTGATGTACTCGGTGTACGCACCGAAGCCGTTGGCGAGCAAGACCGAGCGGCAGCCATCCACGCTCCCGCAGCCTGGAACGCTCACTTTCTTGCCGGCCAGGATGCCGTAGGGCGGCTCAACGAAGCTCTTGCGGTCGAAGTTCTTCAGGGCCGCGGCGAACGCCGGCTTGAAGATGCGCGCGCCGGCCTCAGGGCCGGACAATCCGTAGAGCGTGCGATGTGAGTACTGCATGTAGGCACCCTTGAGGTATACCTGCTTGCGATAGCCGCTCCAGTAACTACGGAAGCGGCCTTCATTGGAGTAGCTGATCATGCCGCCGCCAGCGAGGCTACGAGTGAAGCCGACCGTCCAGATGGCTTTGTTGTCGGGCACCGTGCCGGTCTTGCCGGCGACGGTGTAACCCGGGATCTGGGCCGCAGCGGCGGTGCCGGAGCGGAACGGGCCCTGGAAGACCTTGGACAGGGCGTCCGCGACGCCCTCGTCCATCACTCGTTTGCAGTTGGCGCTCGGGGCCTCGAGGGTTGCCCCGTCGGGTGCTTTGATCGACTTGATGATGATCGGGTCGCAGCGAACGCCGCGGGCGGCAACGGTCGCGTAGGAGTTGACCAGGGAGAGCGGAGTGACCTCGACCGCGCCCAACGTGAACGAGGGGTAGTTGCTGTACTCGCGGGTCAGCAGGTCACCCTTGGGGTCGATCGCGAGTTGCAGCCCCAACTCCTTGGCGGTCTTGGTGGCGTCGCACAGGTTGGCGGCCGCTTCCAGCTGGGTGAAGTAGCCGTTCACCGAATTGGTGGCCCCCGAAAAGAGGTTGAACGTGCCCGCCACGCCCTTGACGTCGTGGTGTCCGGTGAAGGTGAACGGCCCCTGGCAGGACTGGAAACGCATGCCGTGGATGTCCATCGGCGAGGTGACCCTGATGTTGCCGTAGGCGCCCAAACCGTTCTTCAGTGCGGCCGCGGCCACGAACATCTTGAAGGTGGAGCCGCCCTGGTAGCCGCCAGCGCCGCCCATCTTGTTGCTCACCGCGTAGTTCCAGAAGGTCTCGCTCTTCTTGATGCCCATTTTGTTGCGGTTTTGGGCCATTGAGACGATCAGGCCGGTGCCGGGCTGAATCATCACGATCACCGAGTCGACCGGGTCGCGCGGGTCGAGGTAGTTCTGGATCGTCTTCTCCGACGTGCGCTGAATCTTGGGGTCGATCATCGTCCGGACCGTCAGGCCGCCGCGGTAGATGGCGTTCTCGCGATCTTCGCGGGTGGCGCCGAGGCTGGGCGCTTCGCGCAGCGTGCGCTCGATGTAGTCGCAGATGAAGGGGAACTCCGAGTTGCCGCAGCCGTGCAGCTTCGGCTTGGGCTTGGCGATGCGCAGCCGGGTGCTCTTCGCCTTGATGGCTTCCTGCGGGGTGATCACCGCCACGTCCTTGGAGGCCATCCGGTCGAGCACGTCGTTGCGGCGCTGCAGCGCCACCAAGTCCAGGCCGGGGGTGCGGGGATTGGTGCCCACCGGGTTGCGCACCATTCCGGCCAGCATTGCGGCCTGCTGCAGATTGAGTTCGCTGGCGTGGATGCCGAAGAAGTTCAACGCAGCCGACTCGACGCCGTAGGAGCCGTCGCCGTAGTAGGCGATGTTCAGGTAGAACTCGAGGATCTGGTCCTTGGTGTATTTCTTCTCCAGCGCAATGGCGTAGCGCAGTTCCTGGATCTTGCGGGAAATGGTGTTCTCTTGCGCCTTCTGCACGCCCTCTGCATCGCCGCGGGCGGCGGCGGCGCTGATCTGCACCATCTTCACGTACTGCTGGGTGAGGGTCGAGGCGCCCTGGGTGTTGCCGCGGACGGTGCTGACCAGAGCACGCATGGTGCCCTGCAGATCCATGGCGCCGTGTTCGTAGAAGCGGTGGTCCTCAATCGCGATCTGCGCCTTCTGCATGATCGGCGCAATCTTCTTCAGCGGGACGTACTCGCGATTCTCCTCATAGAAGTTCACCAGCGGGGTTCCGTCGGCCATCAGCACGCGGGAGCGCTGCGCTTGCGGTGGGGTCGACAACTCGGCGGGAAGCGAGTCCAGCGCGGTGGCGGTGGTCTTGCCCACCTCCGCTGTCAGACCGGCCGCCGGAACCGCCAGGCCGGCTATCAACAGCCCACCGATCACGCTGACCACGACGAACATGACCAGCGAATAGAGCCTCTTCCCCAAACGCATGGACTACAGAGTACGTGACAAGGCCATAGCTGCCCGAACCCTAGCGGCACGGCGTCCCGAGCGCTGCCGGATCGCCTGCCGCAGCGGCCTCCGCTTGTCGTATCGGAAGCTAACAACTACACTACGTAGTAGTAGATCGCAGCTACAACGGATGGTGAAACTGTGCCCCTGATGGAAATGGACAGCTGGCCGATGTTGGCCAAATGCCGCGGCCTGCAGGACGACCTGTTCCCCGACGGCGCCGACCAGAAACGCGCTCGGACGATCTGCTTCGGCTGTGAGGTCAGGGCGGAATGTCTCGCCGAGGCGTTGGACAACCGGATCGAGTGGGGCGTCTGGGGCGGCATGACCGAGCGCGAGCGTCGACGTCTACTTCGGCAGCATTCAGAGGTTCGCTCGTGGCGCCGGTTCCTCGCCGACGCAGTCAACCAGGGCGATTAAGTCCGCGAGATCGTGGAGGCCACCCGGTTGGCGAGCGATCAGGTCGACCGGTACCCCGACTGTCGTCAGGGCGGCGTACGCCTGCCGCTCGTGGGCGGCGCGAGCGGATGCCTGCCGCTGATGCCGCAACACCGCCCGCTGGAGCGCGTCGGCCGTCCGGTCGGCTTGCGCGAGCGGCGCCGGACCGATGTCGACCGCGCCCGTCAACTGATTGACCAGCACCCGCCGCAGCGGTAGGCCGTCGCTGAGCAGCCGCCGCGCCAGCGCCAACGCCTCGGTCACCGGGCTTGGGCGGGGCGCCGCGATCACCAGGAATCCGGTGGCCTGCGAGGCCAACAGCGCCCGGGTCTGGGCGGCGTTGGACTCGAACGCCAGCACCGCGCGCTCGAAGACCCGCAAGAAGGTGCGGAGGTCGCCGAACAGCCGTCCGCCGAGAATTCGGTCCAGGGCCTTGGTGGCGAGCGCGGCACCGGCGTCCAGGAAGCCGAACGGTCCGTGCGGCAGGCCCAGCACCACCCGCAGCAGCGGGTTGTGCGCCAGCGCCTCGAGCCGGTTCGGGCCGTCCAGGAAGTCCAGGGCGGACGCGCTGGGCGGGGTGTCGACGACGATCAGGTCCCACTGGCCGGTGGCCGTGGCATGCCGATACAACTCGCCGATCTTCTCCATGGCGGCATACTCCTGGGTGCCTGAGAAGGTGTCGGCGAGCGCCGTATAGAAGGAGTTGCTGCGAATTCGCTCGGCGTCGACCGCGGCGACCTGCGCGGCGAGGGCCTGGTCGAAGGCCCGCCGCGCATCCAGCATCATCGCGTCCAGGCTGCCGACGGCGTCCGGCACCTCGACCGGGGTCGGGTCGTGGACCAGCGCGTCCAGCCCCATGGCTTGGGCCAGCCGCCGGGCCGGGTCGATGGTGACCAGCACCACACGGCGGCCGAGTTGGGCGGCCCGGACAGCAACCGCCGCCGAAAGGGTGGTCTTGCCGACCCCGCCGGTACCCACGCAGAGCAGGAGCCGCAGGCCGTCGTCGCGCAGCAGGGCCTCCAGCCCGGCGCTCACAATGCTCCCAGCGCCGGGGCGAGCGCGGCCGGCTGGCGGCCTGTGGGGACGTCCGGATCGAGTTCGGGCAGCCGGCTGACGGCGAGCCCGGTGCGGTGGTCGAGCAGCGCCTGCCACGTGGTTTGGGCCCGGGCCGCCTCGGCTGCGGCGGCGTACTGGGCGGTGAGCCTCGCCCAGGTCACCTCATCGAGGGGTTCCGGGGCCGCCGGTAGCGGATCGGGCGCATCGAGCTGCGAGAGACAGCGGTTGGCGACGACCGCTCCCGGGGCGAGGCCGAGCCCGCGGATCGCAGCGATCGTTTCGATGGCCTCGGTCACCGGAAGCTCGTCGAGCAGGGTGACCACATGCACTCGGCAGCCGGGGTCGCGCAGGTCGTCCACCACCGACGCGGCCTGCCCGGCGATCGGGCTGCCGTCGGTCAGCGCGGCCAGCGCCTCGCCGGCGCCCAGGAACGATCCGATCCGCCCCGACGGCGGGGCGTCCAGCACCAGTGCGTCGATGCCGGGATGGGACTCGGTGAGGTGGGTCAGCTGGCCGATCAGCAGGATGTCGCGCAGGCCTGGCGCGATCCGGGTGGCGAAGTCGACCAGCGGGTCGAGTTGAAGGAGGTCGGCGGCGAACCCGAGCCGGTAGTAGCGCTGCAGGTAGCCGGCCAGCGCCCGGCGGGCATCGATCTGGACGCCCAGCACCTTGCCGCGGCCGGAACCCGGCTGAATCGCGGCGGGCAGCGGGACCGGCTCGGCACCCACCAGCATCCCGGTGGCCAGCTCGATGCCGCCCCTGCCCTCGACCTCCGCGACACCCACCCGGGCGCCGTCCGCGGCCAGCCGATGAGCCAGGGCGAGCGCGATCGTGGTCTTCCCGACCCCGCCCTTGCCCGTCACGATGTGCAGCGGAGCGCGGGCGGCCATGAAGTGAGCTTAGGCGCCGGCGGGCGGGGCTGGACTGGACAAGCTCGAGGCGTCGGAGGCTGCCGTTAATGTTGGGCCCATGACCAAGTGGGAGTATGTGACGGTGCCCGTTCTGGTGCACGTGACCAAGCAGATTCTGGACCAGTGGGGTGCCGACGGGTGGGAGCTGGTGCAGGTGGTACCGGGACCCAATCCGCAGAACCTGGTGGCCTACCTGAAGCGTCCGCTGGAGGACGGGTGAACGAGGAGGTTTCCGGCCCGGCACCCTCTGAGCGCCTGGCCGAACTCGGGCTGACCCTACCTCCGGTCGCCGCGCCGCTGGCCGCCTACATTCCGGCGATCGCGTCCGCCGGACAGGTGCTGACCTCGGGCCAGCTGCCGACGGTGCAGGGCGCGCTGGTGGCCACCGGCAAGGTGGGCGCCGATGTCACCGTCGAGCGGGCCACTGAAGCGGCCCGGGTCGCTGTGCTGAACGCATTGGCGGCCGCGGCGTCCGAGGTGGGCGGCATCGACCACATCCGGCGAGTGGTCCGGATGGTGGTCTATGTGGCAGGCACGCCTGAGTTCACCGCCCAGCCGCAGGTCGCCAACGGCGCCAGCGAGCTGCTCGGTGAGATCTTCGGGCCGCTGGGCCGGCACGTCCGTTCCGCGGTCGGGGTGGCGTCTCTGCCGCTCGACGCGCCGGTGGAGCTGGAGTTGGTCGTCGAGGCCAGCGCGGCCTCCTTCTGATGGAGTCCCGGACGGCGCTGGTCCGGCGGGCGCGGGCGATCAACCGCACGCTCGCCCTCACCTATCCGGACGCGCGCTGCGAGCTCGACTTCGGCAACCCGCTGGAGTTGCTGGTGGCCACGATCCTGAGCGCCCAGTCCACCGACCGCCGGGTCAACGCGGTCACGCCGATCATCTTCGCCCGCTACCCGGACGCCGCGGCGTATGCGGCCGCCGACCGGGCCGAGTTGGAGGAACTGATCCACCCCACCGGATTCTTCCGGGCCAAGACCGACTCGCTGATCAAGCTGGGCACTGCGCTGGTCGAACGCTACGGCGGCGCGGTGCCGGGCACGTTGAAGCAGTTGGTCACGCTGCCCGGGGTGGGCCGCAAGACCGCCAACGTGGTGCTCGGCAACGCCTTCGGTGTGCCTGGCATCACCACCGACACCCACTTCATGCGCTTGTCGCAGCGGTTCGGCTGGTCCGCGTCGGCTAAACCCGAGCTGGTCGAAGCCGAAGTGGGTGCGCTGTTCCCCCGCAAGGACTGGACGCAGCTGTCGCACAACGTGATCTGGCACGGACGCCGACGCTGCCACGCCCGCCGTCCGGCCTGCGGGGTCTGCCCGGTGGCGAAGCTGTGTCCCGCCTACGGCGAGGGCCCGACCGATCCGAAGGTTGCCGCGAAGCTGATCCGGGAGCCGCGCGGATGAGGCGTCTCGGCGTGCTGGTCGCCATCGTCGCGCTGCTGCTCGGCGGCTGCACGGCCGCGCCGTCCGGCCCGCCGACGCCGAGTTTCGAGCCGGTCGATCCGGCGGTGGTCGTCGCCGCCCGCAAACAGGCCGGCATCGCCGATTGCCCGAAATCGTCGGCGACGGTGCCGGCGCGTAGCGACGGGCTGCCCGATCTGACCCTGGACTGCCTGGGCGGCGATTCCACCGTCCGGCTGGCCGGGCTGCGGGGCAAGCCGATGGTGGTCAACATCTGGGCGCAATGGTGCCCGCCGTGCCGCGAGGAGTCGCCCTGGCTGAGGCAATACCAGAAGGCCAGCAAGGGCAAGGTGTTCATGCTGGGCATCGACTACGACGACCCCAGACCCGAGTTGGCGGTCGAGTTCGCCGGGCTGGTGGGCTGGAAGTATCCGCAGCTGGCCGATCCCGAGCGCCGGCTCAGCTCGGCCATGACGGTGCCCGGGCTGCCCACCACGTTGTTCGTCGATGCCGACGGCAAGGTGGTGCACACGATCGCCGGCAAACTGCAGTCCTACGACGAACTGGTCCAACTGACCCGCGACAAGCTCGGAATCTCGCTGTGATCTCGGTGGACGCGGAACGGCTCCGGGTGGCGCTGTCTGGGTCCGAGGCGACGGCCCGCGTCGCCGACCGGACGACTCGCGGTGGGCGTCCGGCCGCGGTGCTGATCGCCTTGGCCGAGCACGCCGAGGGCGTCCGCGTCGTGCTGGTCGAGAAGGACGCCCGGCTGCGCAGCCACGCCGGTCAGATCGCCTTCCCCGGCGGCGCCATTGAGGCGTCCGACCCCTCGCCGGTGGCCGGGGCGCTCCGCGAGGCCGACGAGGAGGTGGGGTTGGCCCCCGATGAGGTGGAAGTGCTCGGTGTGCTGCCGCCGGCCTACGTGCGGGCCAGCGACTTCGCGGTGACCGCTGTGGTGGGTCGCTGGGCGGTGCCGCGTCCGCTGGTGCCGGTGGACGTCGCCGAAATCGCAGCGGTGCATTCGGTGGCGGTCGACGTTCTAATCGATCCGGCGAACCGGCTCACCTGGACGCATCCGGCCGGTTTCAGCGGTCCGGGCTTCGTGGTCGGGGAGCTGTTCATCTGGGGATTCACCGCCTACTTGCTGGACGGCCTGTTCGACCTCGCCGGCTGGACGGTGCCCTGGGACGCCGCGCGCCGCTCAGACATTCCTGAACGGTTCCGGATCGGACGGCGGCGCTGAGCCCCGATCCCACCGGATGGGCCGCGTCGCCGCGGATCGCGGCTACGCCCGGCTCAGTTGCCGGGCGGGGAGTAGCTCGGGCCGGGATTGCCCGAGGTGAGGCTCGGCGCCGACTTGCGGGCCTCCTTGCGCGCGGCGGCCTCGGCTTCGGCGTCGGACACCCCCCGCTCGAGCGCCTGCTGGACGGCCTCGACCGAACGCTGACCTTCGGCGACCGTCGCCTCGGGGCCCTTCACCGACACCTTGTTCTTGCCGATCAACGCGAGAATGCCGGCGATCACGAACATCACGACGGCGACGATTCCCAATCCGGTCGCTGCCGCGAGCAGCGGCTGCCAGCCGAAACTGTTGGCGAAGAAGTAGCCGACCAGGGCGGACAGTCCCAGGAAGATCAGGGAGATGCCGTTGACCGCGAAGTACCCGGCGCCACCCAGCAGGCCGGCACCGATGCCCACCGATTTCGCCTGCGGCACCAGTTCGGCTTTCGCCAACTCGATCTCGCCGCGGACGATGGTGGTCAGGTCGGCCTGGATCGCCTTCACGGTGTCCGCGATGTCTGCCTGGTTCGCCATGGTGGCTGCCTTTCGTCGCCTGTCGCGTTCAGCCTAGTGGTCGCGTCCGCACCTGTCTGGACCCGAACGGGGGATCTTGGGCGAGGAGCCCGGCCCGTGGGGAGATCAGAGCGGAATGCGGAACCCGTAGTCGGGGAGATCGAGTGGCGCGGTGAGTTCGGTGTGGTCAACTTCGGCCGACCAGCAGCTCACCCGATAGGGCAGCAGCAGCGGCTCGGGCGGGCGGGCGGAGTTGTCGTAGACGGCGCCCACCTCGTCGAGCAGCGCGGCACGGGTCTGCTCGTCGAGTTTCTGGGCGGCAGGCATCCGGGTGACCATCTCGACCAGGCCGGGCCGGTCGATCGGAACCCAACGCCGGAACGATCGGGTCTGCACCTGCGGAAAGTAGGCGCTGTCCTGCAGCGCCTGGATCGACTCGGTGCCGTAGGCGCCGCCCATGGCGTCCGGATCGTGCTGACGCACCGTACGGACCAGGCGTTTCACCCACGGCACAGAGTCGTCGCGGACGGTGTAGGTGATGCCCAGCCGGCCACCGGGACGCAGCACCCGGGCGAACTCGGACAGGGCGAGCCCGGGGGCGAAGGTGTGGAAGTTCTGTGCCAGCAGCACCCGGTCGAACGAGCACGGCGCCAGCGGCAGCGCCTCGGCGGCGGCGACCATCGGCAGCCCGGACGGCGCCCGGCGCAGCAACGCCGAGACGGCATCCCGGTCGCGGTCGACCAAGGTCAGCCGATGCCGGCCGCGCAGGCCGGCGGCGAAGGCGGCTGACGAGTTCCCGAGGATGAGGGTGGGTCCATCGGACTCGCCGACCAACCAGGCCAGGGCGTCGGCGAGGGTCGAGGTGGTCACGGGGGCATCGTAGAGGTCATCCACAGCCCGCAGCGATTCTGAACACTTCCGGACGTCCGGTCGCACAGTGAGGGCGTGGAAGCGACAGAAGTAGTCGTGGTGTCCGGCGGCGGCGAGGTGTGCGACCTCGTCACCACCGCCGCTGCCGCGCTCGGGTACGAGACGACGGTGTGCGAAGCGGAGTCGCTGGCGAGCCGGTGGCGGACCGCCGGCACGATCTTCGTCGGGCTCGACAGGGCGGCCGATGTCGCGGCGCTCCAGTTGGCCAGACGCGAGCGTGTCTACCTGGTTGGCGCCGACACCGGGGCCGCCGCACTGTGGTCGGTGCCGCTCGGCGCCGAGGTGATCGTGCTGCCGCAGGGTCGCGGCTGGTTGTCGTCGGTGCTGGCTGACCGGCTGGGTGGCGCCGGTCAGGTGGTGGCCGTGCTGGGCGGTTCCGGCGGGGTCGGTGCCTCGACGGTGGCGGCTGCGCTGGCCTGGCGGGCGGCGGAGTCGGGCCGTTCGGTGGCGTTGGTGGACGTCGACCGGCTCGGCGGCGGCATCGACCTGCTGGTCGGGGCCGAACGTGAACCGGGCTGGCGGTGGCCCCGATTCGCTGCCGCCGACGGCGTCCTGGGCGACTTGGGCGAGTTCCTGCCGGTGGTCGACCGGGTGAGTGTGGTGTCGATGGCTCGGGGTGCGGACCTCGAGTTGGGCCGCGAGCCGCTTGCCGCCGTGCTGACGTCGCTGCGCCGGAGTTTCGAGTTGGTGGTGATCGATCCGGGGCGCAGCGGATCCACCGCCTGCCGGGAGGCGCTGCGGCAGTCGGGCCGCACCTTGCTGGTGGTGGCCGGTTGCGTGCGCGGGGTGGCCGCGGCCGGGCAGGTGGTCCGTGCGCTGGCACCGCCGGCTGCGGAGGCGGTGGTGCGTCGGATGCCCGGGCTGCGGATTCCCGACGATGTCTTGGAGGAGTCGCTCGGGCTGCCGGTGAGCGGGTGGCTGAGACACGATCCGAGCCTGGCGGTGGCGGCCGAGCGGGGCGAGCGGCCGGGCCTGTCGCGACGGCGCGGTGGACTGGGCCGGGTCTGCGAGCAGCTGCTGGAGGTGTCGTGAGTCAGGCGGCGTTCGTGCCGGGCGGCCTGGCCGAGGTGCGGGCGGTGTTGGGCCGGGCCGGTGCGACGCCGGGCCCGGTCGAGGTCGCGGCGGCCTTGCGCGGTCTCGGCGCGCTGGTCTCCGAGGGCACCGTCCGGGAAACGGTGGCTGCGCTGCGCCGGGAGAGCTCGGGTGCCGGCCCGCTGGAGCCGCTGCTGGCGATGCGCGGGGTCACCGACGTCCTGGTCAACGGTTACGACCAGGTGTTCGTCGACCGCGGTGCGGGCCTGGAACCGATGGAGGGGGTCTTTGCCGACGAGGACGAGGTGCGACGCCTCGCCGTCCGGCTCGCCGCTGCCGTCGGACGGCGGCTCGACGAGGGCTCCCCGTTCGTCGACGCCAGGCTTCCCGACGGCACCCGGGTGCATGCCGTCCTCGGCGTCCTCACCGATGTCGGCACCTGTCTGTCGCTGCGGGTGCCGGCCCGCCGGGCGCTCGGTCTGGACGAGTGGGTGGACGGCGGCAGCCTGCACCCGCGCGCGGCCGAGTTGCTGCGGCGCGTGGTGGAACGACGGGCGGCGTTCCTGATCTCGGGCGGAACGGGTTCGGGCAAGACCACGCTGTTGGCGAGCCTGTTGGGCCTGGTCCAGCCCGGGCACCGGATCGTCATCGTGGAGGATTCGCGTGAGCTGGCGCCGGTGCACCCGCATGTGCTGCGGCTGGAGGCCCGGCCGGCCAACCCCGAGGGCGCCGGCGCGGTGCCGCTGGTCGCACTGGTGCGTCAAGCGCTGCGGATGCGGCCCGACCGGCTGGTTGTGGGCGAGGTCCGCGGCGCCGAACTGAGCGATCTGTTGAGCGCCTTGAACACCGGCCATGAGGGCGGATGCGGCACGCTGCACGCGAACTCAGCCGCCGATGTCCCGGCGCGGCTCGAGGCGCTGGGCATGTTGAGCGGGTTGCCGCGGTCCGCGCTGCACGCGCAGGCCGCGGCGGCATTGGACGTGCTGGTGCACATCGGACGCCTACCCGACGGCACCCGCTGGGTGCCTGAGCTGCATGTGCTGGTCTGGGACGAGGCGTCGGGGTTGTGCCGTCCGATGCCCGCGTGGCGCTTCGCTCGGCACAGTGAGCCGGTGGCCGGCCCCGGGGCGCCCCGGCTCGAGGAGTTGCTGCGATGACGGCGCTGGCGGGATTGTTGGCGACCTGGTCGCTCTGGCTGTGGTGGCCGGCGTCCCCGGTGCACCGGTTGCGCCCATCGGTGCGATCGCGTGGGTTCCCCCGGGTCCGGGCACCGGTGGTGATCGCGGTGGCGGTGGTGGTGCCCCCGCTGCTGGGCGGGGTCCTGGACGGCGTCCGTGGCGCCGCCCTGGGTTGGACGGTCGGGGTGATGGGCACCGCGGTGGGCTGGACGTGGCGGCGCGCCCGGGCTGGACGGCGTCGGTCCGTCGTCCGGGACCAGGTCGCCAGAGGCTGCGCGGACCTGGCCGGCCTGCTGCGGGCCGGGTATCCGCCGGTTCGTGCCCTTGAGACTGCCGCCCGGGAGGCCCCGCTGCTGGCCGAGATCGCCGCTCACCGACGGGTGGGCGGCGACGTGGCTGAGGCGTTGCGCGCCGCGTCGAGGAGCCCCGGGGCGTCCGGCCTGGCCGCGCTGGCGGCGAGCTGGACGATAGCGGAGCGCACCGGTGCGGCGATGGCGACCTCCCTGGACGATCTGGCGACGAACCTGGCGGCCGAGCGGGAGCTGGCCAGGACGGTCGCCACCGAGGTGGCCGCGGCCCGGCTGACCGGACGCCTGCTGGGGCTGCTGCCACTGGTCGGGATCTGGCTGGGCTATGCGGTCGGCGGCGATCCGATCGGCTATCTCACGGCGTCCTCGACGGGACTGGTCTGTCTGACCATCGGCGCCGGTTTGGCAGCAGCGGGGTTGGTCTGGAGCGATGTCCTGGCCGACCGGGCGGGACGGCTGCGATGACCCCGGACGTGCTGCTGATCATCGCTGTGACGGCGTCGGTGGGTGCGGTGTTCGTCATCGTGACCCCGGACCGGCTGCCGCAGGGCGCGGAAGAGCCGCGGCGGTCGCGGCCAGGTCTGTCCGTTCCGGGCTGGCTCACGGCCGCGGCAGGTGCGCCCAGTGTCGGCGTCCGAGTGCTGCTCGGCGCGGCTGTGGGTCTGGTGCTGATGGTGACCGGCGTGCTGTCGGGTGTCCTGGGCGGCGTCATGGCGGCGCTGGCCGGCGTCGGAGTGTTTGTCGCTGCCGGGCGGGTGGGGTCACCCGGTGAGCCTTCCGCGCGGGTGGAGCTGGCGTCCGCGCTGCCGGTGATCTGCACCCAGCTGGCGGTCTGTATGGAGGCCGGGCTGCCGCTGCGCAACGCCGTCGCGGTGCTCGGCGATTGCCTCGGCGGCGAGCCGGCACGGGTGTTGCGCCGGCTGGACGCCGCCGTCCGGCTGGGGGTGCCGGAGGAGCAGGCCTGGGCCGAACTGGGCGAGCACCACCTCGAACTGGGCGGGCTGGCGCGGGAACTGCGGCACGCGGCGTCCGGTGGCGCCGCGCTCGCCGCGGCGCTGCGGCAGCAGGCGGCGGAAGCCCGCGCCACGAACCGGTCGGCGGCCGAGTCTCGGGCCCGGCGTGCCGGGGTGAGCATCGTGCTGCCGCTCGGTGTGTGCTTCCTGCCCGCGTTCCTGCTGGTCGGTGTCGTGCCGGTGGTCGGTGGCGTGCTCAGCCGGCTGTTCGGCTGAGTTATCCACAGGTCCGAGACGGAAGTGAACACTCTCCGGTCCAGGTGCCCATGGTGAGGGTGAACCCGGCGGTCGCCGGGTGTGAGAGGAGAGAACCATGCCCAACCAGTTGGTGGCCCGACCCCGTGATGAGCGGGGAATGACCACGGCCGAGTACGCACTGGGAACGATCGCGGTGATCGCCCTGGTCGCGGCGGTCATCGCCTACGTGTCCGGTGACGCCTTCGACAACCAGATCACGCAGATCTTCAAGCAGATCACCGACTGGATCCTGACCTTCGTCGGGAAGTAGCGACGCGATCGCGGCGGGCGGGGCGGGTAGCTGTCTCCGCCCAACGTGACCAAGACGGAGGAGAGAAGATGCGCAGCGAACGCGGCATGGTGAGCGTCGAGGTGGCTTTCGGCGCCTTGCTCTCGGTGCTGGTGGCGCTGGGGTTGTGCTACCTGATCGCGATCGTGGTGCAGTTGGGTCAACTGCAGGCTGTCGCCGGCGAGGTGGCCCGTCAGCAGGCCCGTGGCGACACCGCGGCGGCGCAGCGGGCCCAGGCTGATGCACCGGCCGGAACCCGGGTGCGGGTGAGCGGCAGCGGTGCCGATGTGATCGTCGAAGCCGAGTTGCCGCCGCGGCCGTGGGCCGGGGTGCTCCCGGGCGTGGCGCTGCATGCCCGCGCCGTCGTGGCCAAGGAGGTGTGAGATGGTCCGGCGCGTGAGGGCGGCTGTTCGGGGCGAGGCGGGTGTGGCGACACCATTGGTCGCGCTCACCGTGATGGGTCTGGTCACCCTGGCCGCGGTGGGGGTGCTGGCGCTGGCCTACTCGGCGACCGCACGTTCGGTGCGGGCCGCTGCCGACCTGGTGGCCGTCTCCGGCGCGCAGGCGCACGCCCGCGGCGGCGATGCCTGCGACGAGGCGCGAAGGATCGCCGGACGCAACCAGGTCGAGGTGAGCGAATGTGCGGTGACCGGCGATCTGATCGACTTCGTGGTCGAGGTGCGGGTCTTCCACGGCGTCGGCTGGCGGCTGCTCGGCCTGCCCGACAAGGTGGCCGCCACTGCCTACGCGGGCAACGTGACGGGTACCCCATGACCAGCCAGCAGTCCGCGCAAAACGGTCAACCCGGTGCGCCGGTCGAGTGGCTGATTGCCCGACCCGCACCGTGGCGACACCACACAGCGGGGGCAACCCTGCTCGCACCCGCAGGCGGCGAGCAGCTCGGCCGTCGCTTCCAGCCAGCGCCCGGCGAGTTGGTACGCCTCGTCGGCGAACCCGGAGCCACCGGGCAGCCCGTCGTGGACGAACACGGTGGGGGCACCGGTGTCGGCGTGGTGGGTGATCGACAGACCGCCGACATCGCCGGAATCGCACGCGATGAAGCGGGGGAGCAACGCGATCGAGGCATGCTCTGCGGCGTGCAGCCCACCGGCAAGCTCGCGTTCGGGAAGGGCACTGGTTTGAGGCAGCGTCCACCACAAGGCGCGAGTACGCAGGGTGCGCGCCGGCAGGTCGAGCGGCGTGGAATCCCAGACCCGGCCCGTGGCCACGTCGCGGCGCAGATAGCCGATGACCTGCGAGGTGAGCTCGATGGTGCCGGCGAACATCGATCCGCCGGCCAGTTCGCGGCGCCGGTCGGTGTCGAGGACCCGCACGCTCAGCTGCGTGGACGGCTGGGTAAACCACTCCGCGCGGGCACGACGGCACATGGCGACGCCTGCGTCGAGGTGGTAGTCGTCGACCACCCACTGCTCGCCCTGGTGCAGGTAGACGGCACCGGCGTGCACGGTGCGGTCGGCTGCCGCGGTGTCGACCTGCCCGATCACGCGCCCGGTGGCGGCCTCAATGATCTCGACACCGCTGCCCGCGATCGAACGCAGGTCGATGTGGTCGACGGCGCGGGTGGGCGACGTCCAGAACCAGGAGCCTCCGCGTCGCCGCAGCACTCGCTGGGCGACCAGCCGCTCCAGCAGACCGGTCATCGTCGGCCCGAAGAACTCCTCGTCCGCCGCCGCGACGGGCAGTTCCTGAGCGGCGGCCGCCAGGTGCGCGCCGAGCACCGCGGGCTGTTCGGGGTGCAGCACTGTCGTCTCCACGGCGGCATCGAAGAGGGCGTCCGGGTGCTGACACAGCCAGCTGTCCAACGGATCGGGTTTGGCGAGCAGCACGGCCAGCGCGTCGCGTCCGTCGCGGCCGGCTCGTCCGGCCTGTTGCCAAAGCGACGCCAGCGAGCCGGGAAAGCCGACGGTGAGCACGGCGTCCATTCCGGTGACGTCGACCCCCAGCTCCAGTGCGTTGGTGCAGGCGACGCCACGCAGCCGTCCCGACGACAGACCCGCCTCGAGCTCGCGCCGATCAGCGGCCAGGTAGCCGGCCCGGTACGAGGCGATCTCTTCGGGAGCGATGCAGTGCCGGCGGGCCTGCTCGGCGACCAACTCAGCCTGCACCCGCGAGGTGGTGAATGCCAGCGCCTGGGCTCCCGAATCGACCAGGCGGGCGAGCATGCCGGCGGCCTCGCGGTGCGGGTCGCCGTCGCCCTGCCAGACGACGAAGTCGAGCGCCGGGCGGCTGGAGGTGTCGACGTCGACCGCCAGCACATCGTCCACTCCGGCCAGCCGCATCAGATGGTCGGCCGGCGCGGCGATGGTGCCCGACGCGGAGACGAAAACCGGGTCGGCGCCATAGTGCCGGCAGATTCGGCGGAGCCGGCGCAGCACGCTCGCCACATGGGCGCCGAACACGCCGCGGTAGCGATGCGCCTCATCGACAACCACGAAACGCAGGGAGCGGAGCAGACCCTGCCAACGCTCGTGGGCGGGCAACACACTGCGGTGCAGCATGTCGGGGTTGGTCAGCACGAAAGTCGCGAACTCGCGGGCGAACCGGCGTTCGCCGGGCTCGGAATCGCCATCAAGGGTGGATATCCGCCACGACGTTCCGCCCACCACCGCGGCCCGCTTGGCCTGATCGTGGGCAAGGGCCTTGGTCGGTGCCAGGTAGAGGGCGGTGTGCGCGCGGTCGGGTCGAGCCCACTGGTGCGGCCCGATCTGGGTGCCGACGCGGCCGTCGGCGGTGGCCGCGATGATCGGCAGCAGGTAGGCCAGCGACTTGCCCGACCCGGTGGCCGTGCTCAGCGCGACGTTGCGGCCCTCGAAGGCGGCCTGCGCCGCCAGGTTCTGGTGCTGCCACAGCGCCCGGACTCCCTGTGCGGCCAGGGTGTCTCGGACGGCCGGCGACACCCAATCGGGCATCGGTGCCAGCACACCCGGTCGGGCCGGACGCCGATGGACGTGGCGCACCTGCGCCTCGCCTTCGATCCAGTCCGGAACGGCCATTGCCTCAGGGTGCCACGAGCCCCGGACAGAACCGGTGAGGAATCGCTGATCGGCGTCGGTCGAGCTTGTCGAGGCCGCGCTCAGTCGTCGGTCGAGCTACGTCGAGACCTCTCTGCCGACCGGGAGGACGGGTTTCGACAAGCTCAACCCGCATGCGTCGACAAGCTCAACCAGCGTGTGCGTGGGTCACTACTCCGTCGCAGATCGTCACCAGCACCTGCATGTGCCGAAGTGTGTGCGCGGCCTCGTCCGGCGCCGCCGGAGCGAGCGGGTCGGCGTCCACCACTACCAGGTCGCCGGGCTGGCCGGGGCGCAGGCGACGTCCGTCAACTGAGGCCGCGAGCGCCTCCCGCGGGGTGAGCGACTGCTCGGGATGCCACCCCGGTCGGTCGTCGCCGCTGCGGTGCACGGCGCAGGCGATCGCCAGCCAAGGGTCGAGTTCGGCCACCGGTGCGTCTGAGCCGAGCGCGAGCCGGACGCCGGCATCGGCGAGCATGCGGAGCGGGAAGGATCGTCCGCCTCGTTCCGCGCCCCAGATCCGCTCGGTGAGGTCGCGGTCGTCGATCAGGTGGGCGGGCTGCACGCTGGCCCGCAGATCCAGGGCGGCCATCCGTTCGGCGTCGTGTCGGGTCACCAGCTGGGCATGCTCCACCGAACCGCGGCCTCCGGCGGCGGCGAAGGCGTCCAGCACGGCGGCGTTGGCGCGGTCGCCGATCGCGTGCAACGCCAACTCGAGGCCGGCGGCGGAGGCCCGAGTGATGAAGTCGGCGAGTTCGGCGACGGAGTAGTTGGCCACGCCGCAGGGGTGACCCGGGGTGGCGGGACCGTCGGAGTACGGCTCATGGGTCCATGCGGTGCGGGTGCCGAGCGACCCGTCGGTGATCACCTTGAGCGGACCCATGGTGGCCAGGCCCGCGGTGCCGGGCAACGGGTCTCCGGTGCGCAGGCCGGCCGCGATCACCTGCTCCAGTTGGTGGGGGTAGACGGCGGTGCGCACCCGCAGCGGTCCCACTCCGGCGGCCAATCGGCGCGGCCAGTCCACGAAGCTGTCGGTGAACTCGAAGTCGATCAACCCGGTGATGCCCTTGGCCGCCAGTCCGGCGATCGGATCGATGAAGTCCGCGGGTCCAGGCACGGCCCCGGGTAGTTCGTCCAGCCGGCGCAGCAGCGCGAACCACTCGTTCTCGGTGACCGCGCCAGGTCTGGCCGGTGCGCCCAGCAGCGTGAGGGCCGCAGAGTTCAGCCAGCCGCAGTGCGCGTCGCCCGAGATCAGCACCACCGGGGTCTCGCCGCTGACCGCGTCCAACTCGGCGACGGTGGGCTGACGAGCCCACCCGGCCGAGCGGAACCCGAACCCGAACAGGGTGCGGTCGGGGTGCCGCCGGGCCAGCGCGGCGAGCGGTTCACCGAGCCGTTCCAGGACGTCTTCGGGTCCGCGGGTTCCGCCCAGTTGCACCATGCGGGCGGTTCGTACCCATTGCGTGGCGTGCACATGCGCGTCCCACAGCCCGGGGATCGCCCAACGGCCGTGACCGTCGATCTCCTCAATGCCCCGCACCGGCGCGAGATCCGTGCCGACGTCGGCGATCACGCCATCCGAGATCAGCACATCGGCCGGTTGCCCGGACGCCGGGGACGAACCGTCCAGGTCCACGATCCGCACGCCTCGTACCAGCACCGATCCGCTCACGGGCAGCAGCGTACGACCCTGTTGATTGAGCTTGTCGAATCGGGTGAGAGGTCGCGACAGGCTCGACCAACGGTTGGGGACAACGCTCGACCAACGAGTGGGTACGAGGCTCGACATCGGGTGGGGACAAGCTCGACCAACGGCAGCGTCAGGCTCGACCGACGGGGTGTGGCAGGCTGCCGGTGTGCTCGCACCCTCCGTCGCCCACGACCTCGCCGCCCGGCTGCGCGACGTCGGCTACAGCTACGACGCGGTCGCTGAGCGGCTCGGTGCGTCCGGCCTGGACGGACTGGCCCGCAACGCCACGATTCCCGCCGACCGGGCGCTGGCCGGAGCGACCGATCCGCAGGCCACCCTGATCCGGGCCTTCGCGCTGCAACAGGACGTCCCGCGCACCGACCTCGTCGCGGCCCTGGACGACCTGGACCGCCTCACCCCGATTCTTCACGCCGCGCCAGACGACACCCTCAGCGCCGCCATCGAAATCCGGCCCTACGCCTTCACCGACGACCACGGTGACCATTCCGGCTGGCTCGCTTCCGATCTCACCCCCACTCTCGACGGACGCCTTGCCGCACCGGGCGACGACTTTGTGCTCGGGCTTTCCCCTGCCTCGGTGACCCTCGCCCAGTTCACCATGCGCCAACCATGCGGGCGGGCCCTCGACCTGGGAGCCGGCTGCGGCATTCAGTCGCTGCACCTTTCCACTCACGTCGATCAGGTCATCGCCACCGACCTCAACCCGCGGGCCTGCGCGATGACCACCCTGACCGCGGCCCTCAACGGAATCACGGTCGACGTCCGGCAAGGGTCGCTGTACGAGCCGGTCGCCGGCGAGGACTTCGACCTGATAGTCACCAACCCGCCCTACGTGATGGCACCGCCCGACAGCTCCCACCTGGTCTACCGCGAGGGCTCGTTCACCGCCGACGGCCTGGTCCGGACGGTCCTCACCGGCGCCGCGACGCGCCTCAAACCGGGCGGCGCGCTGCAGGTGCTCGGCAACTGGGCGATCACCGCCGGCCAACCCTGGCAGGACCGGCTGGCGTCCTGGATCGCCCCCACCGGTTGCGACGCGCTGGTGTTGCAGCGCGAGCGACTCGACCCGTTCGAGTACATCGAGATCTGGCTCGCCGACGCCGGCCTGATCGGCGGTGCCGACTATGCGCGACGCTACGCCGAGTGGGTCGACTACTTCGAACAGCTCGGCATCGTCGGGGTCGGCCTGGGCTGGCTCACCCTCTACAACACCGGCAATGCACGACCCGAACTCCGCTTCGACGACTGGCCGCACCAGGTGCACGGCGGTCTGGGGGACGCCTTCGCCGAATTCCCGGACGCCGTCCGCGCCGCGAAACTGCCCGACGACCAGCTGCTCGCCACCGCTTTCACCCTCGACCCAGCCGTCACCTCCGAAGCGCTCGGACGCCCCGGCGCCGCCGACCCCGAGCACCTCGTCTTCCGCCGGGCCACCGGTTTCGGACGCGCCGTCGAGGTCGACACCGGTCTGGCCGCCGTGGCTGGAGCCTGCGACGGCGACCTGCCGCTCGGTGTCCTGATCGACGCGGTCGCCGACCTGCTGCACGCCGACTCGGCAGCGTTGCGCGCCGACCTGACGCCACGGCTTCGCCGGCTGATCGCCGACGGCTATCTGAGGGCAGCGACGGCAGGCATGTAGCCGAGCGTTCGCGCTTTGTGGTTACCATTCCCCCCTGAGGCCGCCTTCGCGGTCAACAATCCCGCGCACCGAGGAAACCCACAGTGGCAACAGCAGGTAAGACACGGCTCGTGATCGTCGAGTCACCGGCCAAGGCGACCAAGATCGCCAGCTTCCTCGGCAACGGCTACGTCGTCGAGTCGAGCCGCGGCCACGTCCGCGATCTGCCCACCGGTGCCGCCGAAGTGCCCGCCAAGTACAAGGGTGAGAAGTGGGCGCGCACCGGCGTCAACGTCGAGAACAACTTCGAGCCGCTCTACGTGGTGGCGGCCGACAAGAAGGGCACCATCCGCGACCTCAAGGCGAAGCTCGCCGCTGCCGACGAACTCCTGCTGGCCACCGATGAAGACCGCGAGGGCGAGGCCATCGCGTGGCATCTGCTGGCCGAACTGAAGCCGAAGGTGCCGGTCCGCCGGATGGTGTTCCACGAGATCACCCCGCAGGCCATCGCCGAGGCGGTCGCCAACCCGCGCGACCTCGACACCGACCTGGTCGACGCCCAGGAGACGCGGCGCATCCTCGACCGGCTGTACGGCTACGAGGTCTCCCCGGTGCTGTGGAAGAAAGTCATGCCGCGGCTGTCCGCGGGCCGCGTCCAGTCGGTGGCGACCCGGCTGGTGGTCGACCGCGAGCGGCAGCGGATGGCGTTCCGTTCCGCCAGCTACGCCGGCATCGAGGCCAAGCTCAACGCCGGAGCCGAGGCCGAACCTCCGGTCTTCGGCGCGAACCTGCAACAGATCAGCGACCTGCGGGTCGCCCAGGGCCGTGACTTCGACCCGCAGGGCAACCTCACCGGCAAGGGCCTGTTCCACCTCTCCGCCGAACAGGCCGAGACGCTGGCCACGGCCCTGGAGCAGGCCGCGTTCGCGGTGGCGTCCGTCGAAGCCAAGCCGTACACGCGGCGTCCCTACGCGCCGTTCCGCACCACCACCCTGCAGCAGGACGCCGGGCGCAAGCTGGGATTCACCGCCGAACGCACCATGCGGGTCGCCCAGGACCTGTACGAGCGCGGCTTCATCACCTATATGCGTACCGACTCGGTCACCTTGTCGGCCACGGCGATCGACGCCGCCCGAGCCCAGGTCAAGCAGCTGTTCGGCGGGAAGTACCTGCCCGAGAAGCCGCGGGTCTACACCTCCAAGGTGAAGAACGCCCAAGAGGCGCACGAGGCGATCCGGCCGGCGGGCGAGACGTTCCAGATCCCGTCCGAGACCGGGCTGAACGGCGACGCGTTCCGGCTCTACGAATTGGTCTGGAAGCGCACCCTGGCCTCGCAGATGGCGGACGCCGTGGGCGAGACGGTCAGCGTCCGGATCGGCGCCACCCTGCCGCAGCGAATCGCGGTCACCGACGCGACCACCGGCGAGATCACCGAGACCGGACGCTGCACCTTCGGCGCCTCCGGCCGCACGATCACCTTCCCGGGATTCCTGAAGGCCTACGTGGTGGGTGTCGAGGACGACGAGACCTCCGACGACGCGCAGGCCCGGTTGCCGCAGCTCGTCGCGGGCGCTGCCCTCACCCCTGAGGAGGTGAAGGCGCTCACCCACGAGACCCGTCCCCCGGCCCGCTACACCGAGCCGTCCCTGGTGGCGAAGTTGGAAGAACTGGAAATCGGCCGGCCCTCCACCTATGCCTCGATCATCCGCACCATCACCAGCCGCGACTACGTGTTCAAGAAGGGGTCGGCACTGGTCCCGACCTGGTTGGCGTTCGCCGTCACCCGGCTGCTCGAGGAGCACTTCCCGCGGCTGGTCGACTACACCTTCACCGCCGCGCTGGAGGACACCCTCGACGACATCGCCAGCGGCCAGGCCGCCCGGTTGCAGGTGCTCAACGACTTCTACTTCGGCGCCGACGGGGCCACCCACGAGGGCCTGCACGCACTGGTCAACGAGCTCGGCGAGATCGATGCCCGTGGACTCTCCACCTACCCGCTGGGCGATTCCGGCATCGCGGTGCGGGTCGGGCGTTACGGCACCTACGTCGAGGACGCCGAGGGCCGCCGCGCCAATGTGCCCGAGGATCTGCCGCCCGACGAGCTCACCATCGAGCACGCCAAGGAGTTGCTCGACCAGCCGGCCGGCGAGGAGCGTGAACTGGGGGTCGATGAGGCCACCGGACGCCAGATCGTCGCCAAATCGGGCCGCTATGGGCCTTACGTCACCGAGGTGCTCGAGGAGGGTGCACCCAAGTCGGCCAAGCCGCGGACCGGTTCGCTGTTCGCGTCGATGAACCTCGAGACCATCGGCCTGGACGACGCGCTGAAGCTGCTCAGCTTGCCCCGGGTGGTCGGCACCTCCGCCGACGGCGTCGAGATCACCGCCCAGAACGGCCGCTACGGCCCTTACCTGAAGAAGGGCACGGACTCGCGTTCCCTGACGTCGGAGGAGCAGATCTTCGACATCACCCTGGAGCAGGCCGAAGAGATCTACGCCCAGCCGAAGACCCGGGGCCGGGCTCGCGCTGCCGCAGGCCCGCTCAAAGAGCTGGGTGCCGACCCGGCCACTGGCAAGCCGATGGTGATCAAGGACGGCCGGTTCGGCGCCTACGTCACCGACGGTGAGGTGAACGCCACCCTGCGCAAATCGGACTCGGTGGAGGCAATCACCGCCGAGCGGGCCGCCGAACTGCTGGCCGAGAAGCGGGCGAAGGGTCCGGCGCCGAAGCGCACCACCGCTCGCCGGACGACCACCAAGCGCGCCACCACGACCAAGCGGACGCCGGCCAAGAAGAGCTGACCTGTGGGTGGGTGCGGTGAGGTGCTGCGGTTCGAGCTGCCGCTGACCGCGGTGGTGAACGGCCTGACCGTACCGGCGACCGGCATCCACCGCCTGGTCGGACGTCCACCCACCGAGTCGACCGCGACGGTGATCGACACCGCCGACCGTCGGTTGCTGGCCTGGGGATTGGAGTTGTCCCGGGTGGCCGAGACCGGGCGGTGGACGCTGCGGGCGCCCGACTGGGAGCCGGTGCTGCCCCGGGAGCGGACGATGCCGCAGGCGGAGGAGGATGTTCCGCCAGAGTTGGCGGTGCTGTTGGTGCCGTTCCGCCGCGGCGGCATCCTGAGGCCGGCGCTGGAGGTGGCGTCGGTGCGTCGCCGCTTCTCGCTCGTCGACGGGGACGGCGGCACACGTGGGGAGTTGATCGACGAGCGGGTGCGGATCGAGCAGCGCCCAGGGCAGCTCCAGGCTTTCCGGACCGTCACCCTGACCATGACCGGGCCTGTCGACGAAACCTCCCGGGACGCGGTCCTGGCTGCCTTCGACGCCGCCGGCGCGACGGCCCTCGGCCGACTCGCAGGGCTTGCCGACCGGCTGACACCGGTCCACTCGCTCCCCGCGGACGACGCCGCGACGCCACGGATGCCGATCGAGGCGTTCGTCGGCCGCGAGTTGCAGGCACGCTGGCGGGGGCTGCTGCGCGCCGACCTGACGGCCCGCATCACCGGGGGCACCGATGCCGGGCTGCGCGACGGCGTCCGCGCGTTCCGTCGGGAGTTGGCCGCGCTCGGCCCGCTGTTCGCCGGCGACTGGCTTGCCGCCGCGGAGCGGCAGTTGGACGTCGCGCTCGTCGACCCGCGTCCGCTGCACCACACCGAGCGCTGGCTGCGCGTCCTCGATCTGCTCGCCGAGGCCGTGACTGAGCCGCCGCTGCCACTGGTGACCGGACGCCTCACCGGCCCGGTCCTTGCCCAGGAGCTGGAGGCCGTGGTGCGCACCATGCGTGACCAGTGCCGCACCCTGGACCGCTACAGCGACGACGCCCGCTGGGCTCGGGCCGCCCAGGTGGCAGGCCGGGCCCTGGAACTCGCCATCCTGTCCCGCCGGGTCTTCGGCAAGCCCGCGAGGCGGCTGGCCCACCGGTTGTCTGCGATCGTTTCGCCGCTGGAGGCAACCGTCCGACCCGACCCGGGCGCGTTGGCGCGCGATCTGCACGGGCTGACCGCCGCCGAGATCTTCGAAGCCGGCCGGGCCTACGAACGGACCATGCTCGCCGTCGACTATGCCCGGGAGCAGTTCGTCCGGGAATGGCCCGGGCTGTGGCACAAGCTGCGCATCCGGGTGATCCGGCCGCGCGCCCCGCGCCGACGACCGGTGTCGGGGGTCGAAGCAGCGCAACCGGGACCGGAGGGGCGATGAGCGACGGATTGTTCGTGGTTTTCGAGGGCGGCGACGGGGTCGGCAAATCCACCCAGGGCCGGCTGCTCGCCGCATGGGCGCGTGACCGCGGACTTCCGGCGCGACTGACCTTCGAGCCGGGCGACACTGCGGCTGGACGGCTGATCCGCCGGATCGTTCTCGATCCTGCAACCGGCGACCTCGATCCGCGGGCGGAGGCCCTGCTGTACGCCGCCGACAAGGCACATCACCTGTACGAGGTGGTGCGCCCGGCGCTCGGGCGCGGCGAATTGGTGATCTGTGACCGCTACGTCGACTCGATGCTCGCCTACCAAGGTGCCGGCCGGGTCCTCGAGGTCGCCGAAGTGGCTGAGATCGCCCGCTGGGCGACCGCCGGGCTGGTGCCCGACCTGACCGTGCTGCTCGACCTGGAACCGGAACGGGCAGTCGGCACCATCGTCGACCCGGACCGCGTCGAGAGCGCCGGCGCCGACTTCCACCGCCGGGCGCGGGTGCTGTTCCTGGAACTCGCGGCTCGGGCGCCCGAGCGTTACCTGGTGCTGCCGGCGCGGCGTCCTGTGGAGTGGATCGCCGAGCAGGTGCAGGAGCGGGTAGTTGCTCTGCTGTCGGAGCCGACATTGTCAGAGTCGGCTGGCAGGATCACCCCATGACGGTGTGGGCGGATCTGGTCGGGCAGGACCGGGTGGTCGAGGTGCTGCGCCGCGCCGTTGCGGGCGACGCGCATGCGATGACCCACGCCTGGTTGATCACCGGGCCGCCCGGCTCGGGCAGGTCGAACGCGGCCCGCGCGTTCGCGGCCGCACTGCAGTGCGAGCGCGGCGGCTGCGGCGAGTGTTCGGCCTGCCGGACGAGCCTGTCGGGAGCCCATCCCGACGTCACCCTGGTGCGCACCGAGCAGCTGTCCATCGGCGTCGACGAGGTGCGTGAGCTGGTCCGCCGGGCCGCCATGTCGCCCACGCTCGGCCGCTACCAGGTGCTGGTGGTCGAAGACGCCGACCGCGTCACCGAACGAGGCGCCGACGCGCTGCTGAAGAGCATCGAAGAGCCGGCCACCAGAACGGTCTGGTTGCTGTGCGCGCCGACCCCGGACGATGTGGTGGTGACCATTCGCTCGCGATGCCGACGGGTCGAGCTGGCCACACCGAACGCGGCCGCCGTCGCCGAGTTGCTGGTGCGGCGCGATGGGGCGTCCCCCGAACTGGCCGAGTTCGCCGCCCGGGTGGCGCAGGGACACATCGGCCGAGCCCGGATGCTGGCCCGGAACGAGGCTGTCCGCGCCCGGCGGGCCGAGCTGCTCACGCTGCCGGGACGCCTCACCTCCCTAGGGGAGTGCCTGACCGCAGCCGCCGAGCTGGTCGACTCCGCGAGCCAGGAGGCCGCCGCCACGACCACCGAGCTGGACGCTCGCGAGAAGGCTGCATTGTCCGAGGCGCTCGGCTTCGGCACCAAAGGCGCCCGGCCGCGCAACGCCCAGGCGGCGCTGCGCGAGCTCGACGACCAGCAGAAGGCGCGCGCCAAGCGGCTGCAGCGAGACGCCCTCGACCGGGTCCTCACCGAGCTCACCACCTACTACCGCGACGTGCTGCTGGTGCAATCCGGAGTGGCGGCCGAGCTGATCAACGCAGAGTTGCGCGCCGAGATCGAAGCGGTCGCGCGCCGCGATGCCCCGGAGGCGACGCTGCGCCGGATCGACGCCGTCCTGGCCTGTCGCGAGGCGTTGGAGGGCAATGTGGCACCGCTGCTGGCGATGGAGTCGCTGCTGGTCACCATCGCCGGCCGCAGCTGACCTGAATCGCCGGACGCGCGAGTGTCGGTCGGCCGGACGCGGCACCGGAACGGGCACGATGGAGGTCACTCTGTGGAGGAGGACCATGACCGACACGGCCCACGATCAGCACGGATTTCCTTTTGGGTTCACCGAAGTGGACGACTATCCGCAACAGCGCCGGAAGACCACTCTGCCGCCGCCGCCCCCCGTGACAGCCAATGCGCGGACGGCGCAGGTGCCGAACGACGCCGTCTTCGGTTCGGACGCCGCGGCGGTCGCTCCCACCGCGGTGATGGAGGTGCCGGCCGAGCTCACCGCGGAGGAGCGCAAGCTCGCCGCCGAGCGAGCGGCCCGCCGTGAGGCGCGCGAGGCCGCGTTGGCGGCGCCCGACGTCCGTACGACGGCAACTCCGGAGCCGGTGGTCGTCACCCAACGCTCCACCGATCGCTTCCTCGGTGCCTTCTCGCTGTTCCTGGTCCGGCTGGTGGTCGCTGCCATCATGGCCGTGCACGGCTTGGACTACGTCACCGACCCGATCGGGGCGGAGCGACTCTTCGCCACCACGATCATTCCCGAACCGGCGATCGTCTCGGCGGTGACCGGGTACGCCTCGCTGGCGATTGCGGTGGCGCTGGTGTTCGGTCTGCTCACCCGGGTCGCCGGACTGGGCGTGCTGCTCATCACCGGCGGCGCGCTGGCCTTCGTGCTGTGGGGCAATTGGAGCCCGTTCGTGGCCGGCCGGGCTGGCTTCATCGGCGAGTTCGAACTGCTGCTGGCCGTGGTCGGCCTGCTGTTGCTGTGCATCGGCGGCGGTGGTTTCAGCCTCGACCGCAGTTTCCGCAAGGCCCGCGAGAGCCGATAAGCGTCGCCGGTCGAGGTTGTCGGACCCCGTCACCGTCGGTCGAGCTCGGGTTTGCGGGTAACAACCGGCAACTAGATTGTGCCCGTGCGCATCTCTTCCCGCTGGATCGCCGGCGCCGCGGCGCTGCTCGTCCTAGTGGGCTGCACGCCCGGTGCCGGCCCCAGCCAGCCGACGCCCAGTGCTTCGGTCGCCCCGCCGTCCGGGCCGGTGATCGGAGTCTCGAAGACGCCGGGCCTGGAGATTGATCGGCCACAACTGCCGGCGTCGACCGCGCGTCCGGACGGCTTCACCGACGCCCCCGACGGTGACGGTCTGGACGGCTACCTGAAGCAGGCCGTCCAGTGGCGCAGCTGCGCCGAGCGGTACCAGTGCGCGAGCATCGTGGCACCGCTCGATTACGCCAACCCGTCCGAGCAGGCGATCACGCTGGCGCTGGCGCGGCAGCCGGCGACCGCCACGCCGAAGCTGGGCACGCTGTTCATCAACCCGGGCGGGCCGGGCGGCTCCGGACGCAGCATGGTCGCGTACTTCGCATCGAAGGGCCTGGAGCAATACGACATCGTCGGCTGGGATCCGCGCGGCACCAACGCCTCCACCCCGGTGCGTTGCTTCGACAACGCCGAAACCGACGCCTTCAACCAGCTCGACTCATCGCCCGACGACGAGGCCGAGACCGAGGCGCTGCTGGTCGGCACCTTCAAGTTCACCACGTCCTGCTGGGAGCACAGCGGCGAACTATTGGAGCACATCTCCACCATCGACACCGCTCGCGATCTTGATCTGATGCGGGCGCTGATGGGCGACGAGAAGCTGTCCTATCTGGGTTACTCCTACGGCACCCAGATCGGCGCCGTCTACGCCGAGCTGTTCCCGCAGCGGGTGGGCCGGATGGTGCTGGACGCCGCCGTCGACATCACCGACGACGACACGGTGATCCAGGCCATGGGTTTCGATCTGGCGTTGGGCAACTTCGCGGCCTGGTGTGCGCGGCAAAGCTGCTCGCTGGGTGGCTCCAAGGACGCGGTGCTGACCAGCGTCACCGACTTCCTCGACAAGTTGGACGCCGAACCGCTCTCGGTGGACGATCGACAGCTCACGCAGTCACTGGCCGCCGACGGCATCGCCGGCTACCTGTACGGCGGCATCCCGGCGTGGAAGGAACTGGCGACCGATCTGCAAGCGGCGATCGACGGGGACGGGTCCGACCTGCTGCGGTCCTCCGACAGACTCAACGATCGCGACCAGAGCGGCCGCTACGGCTCGCTGTTCTACTCGTTCCCGGCGATCGGATGTGCCGACTCCAAGGACTTCGGCGTGGTCGAGGCGGAGCAACGCTGGGCCGAAGACCGGAAGAAGGCGCCGATCTACGGCAAGTACTTCGGTCCCGGCTACACCTGTGCACTCTGGCCGGCGCACAGCGCGCCTCAGTTCCTGCCGACCGGCTCAGGCGCCGCCCCGATCGTCGTGGTGGGCGCCACCGGCGACCCGGCGACGCCCTACCAGAACGCGATCACGATGGCGAAGCAGCTGACCTCGGCTGTGCTGCTCACCTATGAGGGCGAGGGCCATGGCACCTTCGGGGGCAAGTCGTCCTGCATCGACAACGCGGTCATCGCCTATCTGACCCAGGGCAACGTGCCTACCGACGGCACCCGCTGCCGGTAGCCGGTCACCGGGGACGGTTCTCTTGGTCACCGGGGACGGTTCTTTCGGTCATCGGGGACGGTTCTCTTGGTCACCCGGGGACGGTTCTCTTGGTCACCGGGGACGGTTCCTTCGGTCACCGCTGGCCCGGCCGAATCGCGCCCACCCTGGCCGCTGTCCTATAGTTGGTCGTCGCCGGGCCGCGTCCGGTACGCCGCCTTAGCTCAGTTGGCAGAGCGATTCACTCGTAATGAATAGGTCTGGGGTTCGACTCCCCAAGGCGGCTCCATGGCACAAGGGTGGCAACATTGCCCCTGGCCCGATCGTCACCCCGGCTCGTATCCTGCGCCGGTGAAAGCTGCAATCTCCCTTGTCCTGACCGCACTGGTGGCGTCCGGGT
This sequence comes from Micropruina sp., assembly GCA_044225075.1. GTDB lineage: Bacteria > Actinomycetota > Actinomycetes > Propionibacteriales > Propionibacteriaceae > Micropruina. Next base: position 87,686 of record JBGAJF010000008.1, read on the forward strand.
GTGCCTCGGTCCCGACGGCTCCGACGCCCACACCGAGCGCGACCGCGCCGAAGTCTTCGGGAATCATCCGGGTCACCACAACGGTGACGGCCGAGAACAGCGTGACGGAACTTGTCACCGTCACCGACGGCGTCCGGACCCGGACGATCTACCCCAAGGGCGAGGACGGCGCGGAGTCCACGCTGGTCAATGTCTCGGACGGCACCACTCAGGTCATCTGCGACTCGGCCGGCTGCCGCCGGGACGCGGCCGCTGAGCCGGGGGGCCCGGGCACGCCGGCGTTCGAGACGCAATGCCCGCAGGCCACGCAGACCGGAACGACCGAGGTGGCCGGACGGCCGGCGACGGTCTGGTCATGCGGGGATCGGTCCGCACCGGAGTTGATCTTCGACGCCGAGTTTCCTTCGCTGCAACTGAAGGGCACCTCGGCGGGTTACATGTCCTGGGAGGTGACCTCGGTGGAGACCAACGTCGCGGTGCCGGCGGACTTCTTCGCCCTGGAACCCCCCGGCCGCAAGTTCGTACCCGCCAAGCCCAAGCGGGTGACACCGCCGAAACCGGGCCAGCCCGGCGCCGTTCTGGAGAAGGTCGGCGGTGGCCAGCTCCGGATGACCGACTACACCAAGGGGCCGGCGGCGCTCGTCATCGGCGAGGAGAGCCAGTTGCGGCAGGCGTTGGCCCGCATGCAGCGAGTGTCCGACGGCGGACTGCCCACTGTGGTCGGTGTGCTGCGCCCGTCCTCGGACCCGGAGCACCCAGTGCCGACTGAGCCATTCGCCGTCCCGGTGGTCCAGATGGAAGATCCGGACGACGTGTGGGAGACCCTCAGCGAGGGTCAGAACTGGCCGGTGGCCCTGTTCTGCCGAGCGAACGCCGCGACCTGCACCGCTATTGCGGTGTGGGATCTGTCCGATACCGACTTGGCAGCCGAACTTGCCACAGTGGGCTGACGGCGTCGCCTGCTACTGGGTCGGCCCGAAGACTCGAAACTGTGGATTCGTGCGCTCGAAATCAACAACGGTGTAGATTTAGGACGTGCGGGACGGGGCGATTGGGATTGGTGAAGCGAGCAAGATGCTCGGCCTTTCGACGAGTCGTGTGCGGCAACTGGTGGAACAAGGTGCGCTGAGTGCCGAACTGACGCCCGGGGGGCATCGACGGTTCCGACCCGAACGTCTGCGTTGGGAGTGGTCGGCTCTTCGTCGCCGATCCGCGGACACGGCGGATGTCTGGGAGCGGACATTTGACCTGGCGGGATTAGTCGAGGACGCAGTATGGGGCGACGTTCGTGCCGAACTGGAGAAACGTACTGGTGGCGAGTTGCCTGCCCGCGCCCGCAACATCCTGGGCTACGCGGTGACTGAGATGGCGAACAACGCCATCGATCACTCTTTCGGAGATTCATTGGATGTGGACCTCGCAGTCGACGAGGCGGTGGCCAGGATCACGTTGGCTGACGACGGCATCGGCGCCTTCCGCAGCCTGGCCGACAGGTTCCAGTATCCGAGCGTCGCCGACTCGGTGGTGGATCTTACGAAGGGACGGCGCACCAGCGCGCCACAGCGGCACTCGGGGGAGGGTATCTTCTTCACCTCGAAGGCGGTCGACATTTTCAGCCTTGAGGCCAACGGCTATCTCTTCTCTGTGGACAACCTGGAAGACGACATCGCGCTCGGTCAGGGCGTTGATCTCGGTACCACCGTCTCCCTGTCGCTCGACCTGCACACCACACGGGACCTCGTCAGTGTGTTCGAGGCATTCACTGAGGACGGCGACTTCGTCCGGACGATCCCACGCGTCGAGCTGGTGCAGCACGGATCGGAGTTCCTCAGCCGCTCCCAGGCCAAGCGATTCGCACTCGGACTCGAGCAGTTCAAGCATGTGGTTCTGGACTTCACCGGTGTCGACCTGGTGGGTCAAGGTTTCGCTGACGAGCTGTTCCGGGTGTGGCAGTCAGACCATCCGGAGGTGAAGTTGACGGTCACCGGTGCGAATCGCGGCGTCGCGCTGATGATCAATCGGGTGGCCAAGCCCTGAGTCGAGAAATCAGCGCTTTGGTCAGGGCCGGAGCACGATCTTGCCGTCCAGGGTGCCCTCGGCCATGGCGCGGAAGCCGTCGGCGGCGTCCGACAGTGCCAGCACACGGTCGATGGTGGGCCGGACGCCGGTGCGCTCCATCAGCCCCAGCAGGCCGCGGAATTCTTCGATGGTGCCCATCGTGGATCCGATCACCCGCAGTTGCTGGAAGAACACCCGGTTCAGTTCCGCCGGCGGGTTCGGGCCGCTGGTGGCGCCCGCGCAGACGATGGTGCCGCCGGGCCGCAGGCACCGCAGCGAGTGCGCCCAGGTGGCTTCGCCGACGGTCTCGATCACGGCGTCCACCCGTTCGGGCAGCCGGGCGCCCGGCTCGAAGGCGGCGTCCGCGCCGCGGGTCGTCGCCGCCGACCGCTTCGCCTCGGTGCGACCGGTCACCCAGACCCGGAACCCGAGCGCTGCCCCCAGCGCCGTCGCCGCGGACGCCACCCCACCGGAGGCGCCCTGGATCAGCACCGTGTCGCCGGCGCTCAACCCCGAGTCCTTGGTGAGCATCCGATAGGCCGTCAGCCAGGCGGTCGGCAGGCAGGCGGCCTGATCGACACTCAACCAGGACGGCCGCTCGATCAGGTTCGCGCGGGGCACGGCGACGAGCTGCGCCATCGTGCCCTGATGCAGCTCTGACAACAGGCTTCGCTTCGGGTCGAGGGCCACATCGCCGGTCCAGCCGGGTGAGGTGATCACCGCGTGCACGATCACCGGGCGGCCGTCGACGGTGCCGGCGGCGTCCGTGCCGAGGATCATCGGCATTCGTTCGGCGGGCAGCCCGACACCTGCCAGCGACCATAGATCGTGCCGGTTCAGTGCACAGGCCTCGACCTCGACCACCGCCCAGTCGTCGGCGGCGTCCGGTTCGCGACGTTCGCCGATCCGCAGCGCTTCGAGGGGCTGTCGGGGGTTTGCGGCTGTGACGTAGGCGGCGAGCATGCCCGTCAGGCTACGCCGAACGGAACGGGCTCACTCGGCCTTGTGGTAGCTGAGGTCGGTCTCGACCAGATCCTCGGGGAAGACATGCGCGGGGTAGCTGACCGGACGCGCCGGCACTCCGGCCACTGTGGTGAACGGGGCGACGTCCTCGAGGACGACCGAGCCGGCGCCGATCTTGGCGCCCTCGCCGACCTCGATGTTGCCGAGCACCTTGGCTCCGGCGCCGATCATCACGCCGCGGCGGATCTTGGGGTGCCGGTCGCCGCCCACCTTGCCGGTGCCGCCCAGGGTGACCTCGTGCAGCATCGAGAAGTCGTCCTCGATGACGGCGGTCTCGCCGATCACGATCGACGTGGCGTGGTCGAAGAGGATGCCCTTCCCGATCCGGGCACCGGGATGGATGTCGACGGCGAACACCTCGGAGATGCGGCTCTGCAGGTACAACGCCAGCGACTCGCGTCCGTTGGTCCACAGGTGATGCGCCACCCGGTACGACTGCAGGGCGTGGAAGCCCTTGAAGTAGAGCAGCGGGATGGAGTAGCCCCGGCAGGCCGGATCACGGCTGAGGACCGCACGCAGGTCTTCGCGGAAGGCCAACCCGATGGCCGGATCGTGTGAGAAGGCCTCGTCGATCAACGAGCGCAGGCTCATCGAGGTGATGGTCGGGCTGCCCAGCTTGGACGCCAGCAGGTAGCTGAGCACGTCCTCGAGCTTGTCGTGGGCGAGGACGACAGTGTGCAGGTAGCTGGCCAGGGCCGGCTCGCTCGCCGCGGACTGTTCCGCCTCGGAGCGGACTCGGCGCCAGATTTCATCGTGCGGCATGGCATGCCTTTCAAGGGGAGAGTGGGTTGCGGTCGGAGATGGCGAACGGTGGGAAGAGGTTGTTCAGCCGAGTCGACAACAGCAACACATGCACATCAGCGCGCGGACGGCGGGCGCGGCGATCATCGTCACATTCGTGTGCATGGCGGCCAATCTAGCAGCGCTTCTCGGTCAAGCCGAGAGGGGAGAGGCATGTGCTTCGTCAGCTGGCGGTGGTTGCTAGCCGGTGATTCGATCAGGGCCTTCGAGATAAAGCCGTCCTCGGCGGGCGGACGCCTGCGACAGCCAGGCGTCCTCGATGATCTCGGCCAGCTCGGCCCGGCTCAACTCGGCCACCCGGCTCAGCCGCAGCAGCACCGACGGGTGACCGTCGAAGTGCCGCGTGGTGAAGAACGGCGTCGACGGATCGCGTACCAGGGCTTCCTTGGCGGCCAGATCGGGCACCCAGAACACCACCACGTCGGCGTAGCGTTCGCCGGTGACCGGGTCGACGGCGTCCGGACGCGGCGTCCGGAAGTAGACGAACGACTTGCCACCGACCCGATAGACCGGCGTGGTCGAATCCGGGTTGTAGACGGTGACGTGCGGCAGCGCCTTCGACAGCGCGTGGATGTCGGACGTTCGTGCCGTTCCGCGCTTCATCAGACGCCCGCTTCGGCCGGGTCGCGTTCGGCCAGGGCGGCCAGCGCGGCGGCGACGCGCTCGGTCGAAGCGGCGACGAACACGTACTCGACGTTGCGGGTGTGCGAGACCTTGCCCACCTTCTCGCCGAGGTGGTTGTAGATGCCGATCCGTGAGCCGATGTAGCGCCGCGAGTCGAAGGCCAGCAGTTCGACCGAGGCATGCCCGGCATCGCGCAGCCACCCGACGATCTGCTCCGGACTCACCCATGCCTCGTCGTTGTAGGAGACCACCACCATCTCGGCCCGGACTTCGCCGATCAGGGCCGCGAGCGCAGCCGGCATCCGGCGCCGCGAGTTGAAGGCGCTGGCGTTGGCGTCGCCGCGGGCGTCCTCGCGTTTGCAGGCAACCCCGTAGTGAGAGGGGGAATCCCAGCGGACCAGGGTCTCCCAGATGTGGTAGTAGTTGAAATAGCGGTGCTGGTTGTACGGCGGATCCAGGTAGACCAGATCGGACGCCGGCAACTGTTGCGCCACCTGCACCGCATCCCCGCGCACCGCCAGGCCGGTGCCCGGAATCAGCACCGGTGCCCGAAGCTGCAGTTGGTTGGATGCCCGCGGCGCCCAGCTCTTCAGGTAGGCCATGTGCTGGCCGGTGGTGTTGTCCACCCGGTCAGCCGCCTCCATCAGCGCGGTCAGCAGCACCGGATACAGCGGGTGGTCGACCAGCCCCGCCAAACAGTCCCGGATCGCATCGATCCGTTCGCCGTTGTGCGGCTGGAAGAACCGGGCCTGTTCGCAGAAGGTCTCGGTCACGTAGCCGCGGCGTCCGGGCAGGGCGTTGAGTTCGGCCAGCAGGGCGTCCAGCTCGTCGGCGTCGACCGCATCGGCGTCGGTGGCGATGTAGCAGCGAGCCAGTACCTCGCTGTAGCTGGCCAGGTCGGCAGCGGTGACCGACAGCCCGCGCCGTTTGAACTCCTGCGCGACCCGGGTGGTTCCGGTGAACAGGTCCACCGCCGTCCGGGCTCCAGAGCCCTGTGCCAGCGTTCCAAGGACGCCGGCCAGGGCTCGTTTGGAGCCCAGATACTTGATCACAAGTCGAACCCTAACCCGGCGCGCCAGCCGCTTGCAGACTGTCAAACTGAACCGTACAGTTTGATTCGTGGAGGAGTTGACCCCGCGCGCTCAGGCCAAACGTCGGCAGATCACCGACGCCGCTCGCGCACTCTTCCTCAGCCAAGGCTTCGCCCGCACCTCGATGGACGCCGTGACGGCCGAAGCCGGAGTCAGCAAGCAAACCCTCTACGCATACTTCGCGAGCAAAGAGGAGCTGTTGATCGCAACCCTCGCTGAGGCGCTGCAGGAGCTCGGCCCGCAGCGTGGCGCACCGGCCCCGCACACCCCGGAGGAGCTGCGAGCCGCCCTGATCGGTTTCGGTGGACGGCTGCTCGACACCATGCTGCGCGAGGACTCGGTGGCCATCCTGCGGCTGCTGCTCGGCGAGGCTGTGCACGTCCCGGAACTGCGGATCACCTTCCTGGAGGCATTGCCCTATCAGCTGCTCGGACGCGCGAAGGCGATCCTCGCCGCCACGGCGGACAACGGGGTGATTGTGCTCGATCACCCCGAGATCAGCGTGCGGATGCTGGTCGGGCCGCTGATGAGCTACGTGGTCTTCGGCGGGCTGATGAGCAATGACCCGCCGCAGCACCCTGGCGGCGAGGCGATCGAATGGCTGGTCGACGCCTACCTGCGCACCCTCGACTTCAGTTCGCCGCGCGCTGAGCACCCGGACGTCAAGAATCCCGACGCGGGAGGTGCGGCGTGACCCGGCGTTCCGCTGCGGCATTCGCAACCACGGCGGCCCTCGTCCTGGCGTTCACCGGCTGCGCCCAACCGGCGCCCACCACCATCGTCACCACCGGACGGGTCTTGGCCGACAACGTCGGCGTCCAGGCCCCGACGCTGGCCGTGCCACGGGTCAGCTTGGACGCCGGCTTCCAGGTAGCGCCAGGGACACCCGCCAGCAGCTCGAACGTGTCCGCCGCATTGTCGCTGGGCGCCGCCCAGCGGATCGTCGCCATCCCGGTCAGGCTCGGTGACCAGGTGGAAGCCGGTGACGTGCTGGTCCGCTTCGACAACTCGGCACTGAGCGCCCAGTTAAGGGTCGCCAGGGCCGATCTCGCCGTCGCCAGGGCGCAGGTCGGCGTCCTGGACGCCGCGCTCGACGAGTTGGCCGACAAACAGCGTGACCTGCGCGACAAGCGCCGCCAGGTCACCGACGGCATCGCCAAGGCCACCAAGGCGCGCAAGGACCTGGTCGGCAAGCTTGGCGACGCCCGTAAGGCCGCAGCGAAACTACCCAAACAGCGTGCCGCCGTGGAGCAGAAGCTGCGCGAGCTGAAGCCGCAGCTGGCCGCGGTCGAGAAGCAGCTCGCCGAGGTGAACGCCGCACTCGCTGCACTGCCACCGGACGCCCCGCCCGAGGTGCGCGAGCCACTGCTCGAAGCACGACAGAAGCTCATCGCCGGCCGCGCGCAGTTGAGGACGGCCGTCGGCCAGCTCAGCATCGCCCGCGGCAAGCTGATCGCCGCCAGTGCGCAGGTGAAGAAGGGCATCGGCCAGCTGACCAAGGGCATCGGCACCATCGACAGCAACGTGGCCAAGGCCCGTGACGGCGTCCGGAAGATTGATGACGGCCTGGCCAAGCTCGCCGACGCTCGTGCCGGCCTGAAACGCACCCGCAAGCTGGCTGTGATCGCCGCCCGCGACACCACCGCGGTGGAAGCCGCGGCTGTGGCCCGCACGCAGGCCGTCGTCCGCGCCCCGACCGACGGCATCGTCACCGCGCTCGCGCATGTGGGTGACGTGGTGGCTCCCGGCGCCACCGTCGCCCGGCTCACCCGTCCGGCACTGATCGTGACCACCTGGCTGGCCCCCGAACAGGCGGCCCAGGTGTGTCTCGGCGGCGGCGCCACCGTCGGTCTCGATTCGCTCGCCGCCACGGTTGACGGGCATGTCAGCCGAATCCTGCCGCTGGCGGCCTACCCGCCCAGCTACCACACCACCGACCAGGTGCACCTGACCCGGGCCGTCCCGGTCGAAGTCACCGTCGATTCCGCGCTGCCCGCCGGCGTTCCCGCCGATGTCCGACTTTCGACCTGCTCAACCACGAGGTGAATCAATGAAGCACAAGCGCCCGCCGATTCCGGTGATCATCGTTGTCGTCGTGCTGCTCGCCGGCCTGGGCGGTTGGTGGTGGTGGAGTGCCACTCGTCCCGCCCCGGAGGCCGGGCTGACCCTGAGCGGGCAGGTGGAGACCGACGAGATCGCCGTCGCACCCGCCATGGCCGGCCGGATCACCGCCATCAAAGTCGACGAGGGCGATCAGGTGAAGAAGGGCCAGGTGCTGGTCCAGCTCGACACGGCCGCGCTCAAGCTCCAGATCAGCCAGGCCAAACAGGGCGTGACGGCGGCCAAGGCGGCGGTTACCAACGCCAAGGACGACGGCACCAGTGCCGACGTGAAGGCCGCCAGGGCGCGGCAGGCGCAGGCCGAGGCAGCCGTGGAACTGGCCCGGGTGCAGCTCGGCTACGCCACCATCAAGGCGCCCGCCGCAGGCACCGTGGTGAACATCGTCGGCAACGCTGGCGCCAACGCGGCCCCAGGACGCACCGTCCTCACCCTGACCGCTCCGGCGAACCTGTTCATCCGGGTGTTCGTGCCCGAGCCGCAGATCGGCCAGGTGACCGTCGGCCACAGCGCCACGATCACCACCAACTCCAGCACCGAGAAGTTCACCGGCACCGTTTCGTTCGTCTCCGACACCGCCGAGTTCACCCCGAACACCATCGACACCCCCGACCAGCGCACCAAGCTGGTGTTCGCCGTCCGGGTCCGGGTCGACGACTCGTCCGGCACCCTCAAGTCCGGCATGCCGGTGGATGTGCGCCTGTCATGACCAGCCAACCCGCGGCGGTTCCGGCGATCGAGGCGTCCGGGCTGCGGCGCACCTTCGGTGACGTCGTGGCCGTCGACGGCGTCGACCTGAGCGTGCCCAGCGGCGCCGTGCTCGGCCTGCTCGGCCCGGACGGAGCCGGCAAGTCGACGCTGATCCGGATGCTCGCCACCGTGCTGCGGCCGGACGCCGGGGACGCCCGCATTCAGGGCTTCTCGGTCAGCCGGCAGGCCGGCAAGGTCACCCCACGGATCGGCTACATGTCGCAGAAGTTCGCCCTCTACCCCGATCTGACGGTGGCCGAGAACATCGAGTTCTTCGCCCGGCTGCGCGGTGTTCCCGCTGGTGAACGCAAGGAAAGGTCACACGAACTGCTGGCCGGGATGGGGTTGGCCGATTTCCTCGACCGGCAGGCCGGACGGCTGTCCGGCGGCATGAAGCAGAAGCTGTTCCTGGCCACCACGCTGATGCACCGGCCCGAGGTGCTGCTGCTCGACGAGCCGACCACCGGCGTCGACCCGGTGTCGCGACGCGAGTTCTGGCGCATCCTCGCCGACCTGCACCGGGGCGGCAGCACCGTGCTGGTGGCTACCCCGTACATGGACGAGGCCGAACGCTGCACCGACGTGATCTTCCTGGACGGTGGACGCGTGCGGCACCATGGCAGCCCGGCCGAGATCAAGGCGCTGGTGCCCGGGCGGCTGTTCGAGCTGCGCACCGCCGAGCCGCGGGCGGCGTTGGCGATCATCGGGGGCCTGGCCGGCGTGCTGGCTGCCCATCTGTACGGCGACGTCGTCCGGGTGGTGCTGGACGTCGACGATGTCAGCCAGGCCGAGACCGCGTTGGCCCAGGCGGGTGTCACGGGCGCCGTCCGGGCAGCCGAGGTCGACATGGAGACCGCTTTCGCCGTGCTGGCCGAGCTGAATCGGTCCGAATCGGAGCGGGTCGCACTCAATCGGGAGCGGGCGGCGGGATGAACCCCTGGAACCGGATCGGTGCCCTGATCGCCAAGGAGTTCCGGCACCTCGGCCGGGACCGCCGCACCCTCGCGGTGGTGCTCGCCCTGCCGGTGCTGCAGATGATCCTGTTCGCCTACGCGATCAGCTTCGACGTGAAGAACGTCTCCACGATCGTCATCGACCAGGACCGCACGCCGGCCAGCGCCGCCTACCTGCGCAGCTACGCCAGCTCGGACTTCTTCCACGTCGTCGGCACCGCCAACGATCTGTCCGATGTGGACCGGATCTTCGATCACAACGAGGCCCGGATCGCGGTCGTGGTGCCGTCCGGGTTCGGACGCAGCCTGGCGGCCGGCGAACAGGCCAGCGTCGCGGTCTACCTGGACGGCAGCGAACCGACCGCGGCCCGCGTCGGCCAGGGGTTCGTCACCGCCCTCAACCAGTCCTACGGGCAGCAGATCACCGTCGAATGGGCCGACACTCAGGGCTTGGACGTGACCGCCGCCGGTCAGCTCGAACCGCGCGTGCGCACCTGGTACAACCCGGAACGCCGCAGCTCCGACTTCCTGATCCCCGGGCTGATGGTGGTGATCATCATGGTCGTCGCCGTCCAGCAGACCGCGGTCAGTCTGGTGCGGGAACGCGAACAGGGCACCGATGAGCAGTTGGCGATCAGCCCGCTGGCCGGCTGGGAGATGATGATCGGCAAGCTGGCGCCGTGGACACTGCTCGCGTTCGGCGAGCTGGCCGCGATCACCGCGGTCGGGATGGCGTTCTTCGCGTTGCCGCTGCGGGGCAGTCTCGGGGTGCTGGCGCTCGGTGCGGCACTGTTCGTGTTCTGTTCGCTGGGGCTCGGGCTGGTGATCTCGGCGGTGGCGCCGAGCCTGGAGAGCGCCAACATGCTGGGGTTGCTGTTGTCGATCCTGCCGGCTTTCGTACTGTCCGGGTTCGCGTTCCCGCTGAGTTCGGTGCCGGTGGTGTTGCAGTGGGTCAGCAGCCTGTTCCCCGCCCGGTTCATGGTGGACATATCGCGCGGGGTGTTCCTGAAGGGCGCCGGGGTCACCGAGCTGTGGCCCGAACTGGCGGCGCTGAGCATCTACGCGGTGGTCGTGATAGCCGTGGCCGTGCTGTTGTCGGCGAGGAGGCGGCGATGAGAAGCAGCGGTGCGCAGACCCGGCGACGCATCCGGCTGCTGATCTGGAAGGAATTCCTGCAACTGCGCCGCGATCCGCTGCTGCTGCGGCTGCTGTTCATCATGCCGATCATGCAGCTGATCCTGTTCGGCTACGTGGTGGCCGCGGACGTGAAGAACCTCAACACCGCGATCGTCGATCTCGACCGGACGTCGACCTCGCGCGCGCTGGAGTCGCACTTCGAGGCGTCCGACTACTTCCGGGTGGTGGCGCACCCCGCCGAAGCCGACCTGCAGCAGCTGATGGATACCGGCACGATCGCGATTGCGATCGTCATCCCCGAGGGCACTCAGGCGGCACTGGACCGTGGCGAGACCGCGCCGATCGGCGTCGTCGTGGACGGCTCGGACAGCCAGGTGGCCAGCGTCGGCAGCGGCTACGCCGCGCAGATCGTCGCCCGGTTCAACGCCGAGCGAATGAACGCCCAAGGCGTCGACCTGGCTGCACCCGGCATCGACGCGCGGGTAAGAGTCATGTTCAATCCCACGCTGGCTACGGTGAACACGATGATCCCCGGCCTGGTGGCGGCAATCGTGATGCTGTCGATCATGGCCGTGATGGGCCAGGCAGTGGTCAAGGAACGCGAACGCGGGACTCTGGAGCAGATGTTCGTCACCCCGATCCGACCCACCGAGTACTTGATCGGCAAGGTCACCCCCTATGCGCTGACGGCGACCGTGCAGCTGTGCCTGGTTGCCTTCGTCGGCATCTTCTGGTTCGGCGTCCCGTTCGCCGGCCAGATCTCGGTGGTGGCGGCCGGCTTGGCGCTGTTCATGCTCACCTCGATCGGGTTGGGGCTGCTGATCTCGCTGGTTTCGCACACCCGGCAACAGGCCCAGCAGCTAATGATGCTGTTCATGCTGCCGAGCTTCGTGCTGTCCGGCTTCATCTTCCCGATCGACTCGATGCCTGCCGCGATCGTGCCGCTGACCTGGTTCGTGCCGCTGACCTGGGCGATCGAGATCCTGCGCGGCGCATTCATCAAGGGCAGCGGCTTCGAGGCGTTGGCCACCCAGTTCTGGGTACTGACCGCGTTCGCCGTGGTGATCTTCGGTGCCGCCGTCGTCGCAACCCGAAGGAGGCTGACAGAATGACCGCTGACCCTCGACGCGCCCTCCCCCCGGACGATGTCCCGCCCGCCGACCCGCACTACCACGTCCGGCACGCCGCCAACAGCCGGCCGTCCGAGAGCTTGCGGGGAACGCCCCCCAACCCGGACGCCGCCATCTCGGTGCGCGCAGGCGCTGGTGCTCGGCGAGGACGTGGTGGCGCACCCCGAGCGGGTGCGGCAACGGTTCGGCTACATGTCGCAGAAGTTCGCCCTGTTCGAGGACATGACGGTCGAGGAGAATCTGCGCTTCTATGCCGGTGTCTACGATCTGAGCCCGGAACGGTTCGCGCAGCAGCGGGCCTACGTGCTGCAGATGGCTGACCTGCAGGGACGCGAGAACGAACTCACCGCCAACCTGTCGGTCGGCTGGCGGCAACGCCTGGCCCTCGGCACCGCCACCATCCACGACCCCGAGCTGTTGTTCCTCGACGAGCCAACCGGCGGCGTCGACCCCGTAGCCAGACGCCAGTTCTGGGACCTGCTTTACGAGCTCGCTGGACGCGGCGTCACCCTGTTCGTCACCACCCACTACATGGACGAGGCCAGCCACTGCAATCAACTGGCCTTCATCTACCGCGGCGGCCTGATCGCCGAAGGCGCGCCCGCCGCCATCCGGCACGACCTGCTCACCGAACGCGTCCTCGAGGTGCAAGTGACCGACGTGGACGGTGCCCTGACCTGGCTGGAGGGTGCTCCCGGAGTCGAGGAGGCCTACCTGTCCGGGGCGTCCCTGCACGCCGTGCTCGATCCGGACGGCGTCCCCGGCTTCGAGGAGCGGCTACGAGCCGCGGGTTTCACTGACGCCGTCGTCCGGCTTGTGGAGCCCACCTTGGAGGACGTCTTCGTGAATCTGGTGGCGCGGGCCCAGAACTGAGTCGGAGGGCATCATGCAATCCCAGTGACTCGTGGGTCGAGCTTGTCGAGACCTCAGATGGCGCAAGTTCGCAAGGGGTTTCGACAGGCTCAACCAACGATGGACGTGATGCGTCAGGCTCGCAGGGCAGCGGCTAGCGCTTGGGTGTCGGCTTCCCCGGGCGGTCCCGCATAACCGAGCTGAGTGATGACTACCAGCGATTGGTTCTTTGTCAGTGGGAAGCGGCGGGCGTCACGGCTCGGGGTTGTCCAGTCGACCGGAATGGGGGTGCCCGCGTCGAGACCCAACATCTGCGCTGCGGAAAGCCAGGGCTTGCCGAATGCGAAGACGAATGGGGTGTCGAGTTCCGCGATGGGGTCCAGGATGCGTCGCTTGAGCAGATCGGCTGGCGGTTTGATCGGCCCGGTGACTCGTTTGGAGTGGAACGGATAGAGCTCGACGTAGAGCAGATCCCGGGGCTGGATGGCCGGGTCGTGATGCAGTCGACGGGCGAAAGCAACCCGATTCTGGTGGTACTGGTTGCGGCCCTTGATCGACTCCCACGCCTGGTCCGAGTAGGGACCCGTAGCTGCCCACGCGCTATAGGAAGTCTGCCTGACGCGTTCGGCGTAGATGCCGTCCATGGCTTGGAAGCGTGGTTCGGCAGCACCTGGGTTGAGGCCGAGCATCACCAGCGCAGGGGCACGGTCGGTTGCGAATGGTCCGACGTAGGGCTCGGGCATGGCGTTGAGGTCAACCGCGCCGTCTCCGCGTCCGGAGTAGGCCGACCGCCAGCGCTCAATATCGGAATGCAATTGTTGGTGGCCGTTGACCCAGCGTCCGATCTCGGCGTCCCAGAACTCGACCACGTCAGAAAGGCTGGACACTTGGGAATCATTGCACGGCTATCGTCCCGATCGAGATCCACCGGTGGGAACGTCCGGGGTCGAGTTGCTGGCGCCGCCTAGCTCGGCAAGGTAGTGGTCGAGCTGGTCATCATCGATCTCGACGTATCTGCCGGCGGCGAGGTCGGCGCAGCCTTCGTCATTGGCGGCACGTAGTGCGGCGAGCTTCGTTCCTGAGTCTGGGTGCATGATCTCCCAATGGTATCGATCGTGCCGTTCGAGGACTGCTCCTCTGGGGTGCGGCAATGGGTGCTTGTAGGCGCTGCCACCTGGTCAAGCCCTACTAAGAAATTACCACTTGATGGTACGATCGTGATCGTGAACAGGAGCGAGGTTCTGCGTCGCGGGATGGACTCCACCGGTACCAGTCAGATGGAGCTTTCCCGGCTCACAGGCCTGCCCCCGAGCAAGATCAGCCGCTACGTGTCCGGCAAGCTCGAACCCTCCGAGCCCACGCTGAAGTTGCTGCTGTCCGGACTGGGCCTCCAAGTCGGCTTCAATGTCTCGCCGGTTCCGATGGAACGCACCAAGCGACGTAGCTGGCTGCTGCACCGCGAGATCTCCCACAAGCTCGGCGTCAGCGGCATCGACGAGTCCGGGTGGGACCGCATGCAACGCAACCTGGATCGGGTGCGTTCCAATACCCAGGGCGCTGTCCATGAGCGGAACCTGGATCGCTGGCAGCGCATCATCGACAGCCGAAGCCTGCGCAACCTCCAGCGTGTCCTCGTCGACACCTCGACCGACGGTATTGAGATGCGGGAGGTCTCACCGATGAGCGGCTTCCTGACCGAGGACGAGCGGCTCGGCGTTGTGGCCGGAATCCAGCGGTGAACCGCGAGTGGTTCAGAAGCCTGAGGCCACGACCCCGTGTTGGCTGAGTATGCGTCGTAGATGCCCAGCGGATGTCACACAGCCCGCCCACAGAAGACACACAGCGCACGTCCGGACTGACCCGCGACGATGATCTGGACAGCTTGTACCCGTCCAGATCGGAACCGCCATGAGCACTCATCGCACCGGACCACCCAGCTATCAGGGGCGTCCGCTCAGCCATCCAGATGAAGAGTTGGTCGACCAGGGTCTCCAGTTCGACATCGGCACCCTGCTGAGCCGGCGTCGGATGTTCGGCCTGGCCGGCGTCGGCGCGCTCGGGCTGACCCTCGCCGCCTGCACCTCGACGACGGCTACGTCGACGACCACAACCGCGACGGCGTCCAGTTCCACCGGGCTCACCGAGATCCCAGACGAGACCAACGGTCCCTACCCGGCCGATGGCACCAACGGTCCGGACATCCTGGAGCAGAGCGGGGTGGTCCGCTCGGACATCACCCGCAGCTTCGGCACCAGCACCACCAAGGCCGAGGGTGTGCCGATGACGATGACCCTGACCGTTCTCGACATGGCGGGAGGTGGCGGGGCGTTCGCCGGCGTCGCCGTCTACGCCTGGCACTGCGACGCGGACGGCAACTACTCGATGTACTCCCAAGGCCTGGAGAACGAGAACTACCTGCGCGGCGTGCAGATCGCCGACTCGTCCGGCAAGGTCACCTTCACCAGCATCTTCCCCGCCTGCTACTCGGGACGCTGGCCGCACGTCCACTTCGAGGTCTACCCGGACGAGGCCAGCATCACCGACGCCGACAAGCGCATCTGCACCTCGCAGCTGGCGTTCCCCAAGGACGTCTGCGACGCGGTCTACGCCACCGCTCGCTACTCGGGCTCGCAGGCCAACCTCGCCGGGGTCAGCCTGACCACCGACAACGTCTTCGGTGAGGACGGCGCTGCCCATCAGATGGCGGCCGTGACCGGTAGCGTCGACGACGGATATCAGGTGGCGCTCACCGTTCCGATCGACACCACCACCACACCGACCAGTGGGAGCGCGCCGGGCGGTGGACGCTGAGCGCTGATCAAGCCGTTCGCTCTTGGTTGACTTCTGTCCAACCCGTGCCGGCGATCTCGACAACGCCGTCCGATGGAGGGATACCTCGCCGATTTCGCGTCACGACCCGAAATCGGAGGGCCTTCCCTCCATCGGCGGGCGATCTCGACAACGCCGCTCCAAGGTCTCGGCGGGCGATCTCGACAACGCCGCTCCAAGGTCTCGGCGGGCGATCTCGACCACGCCGCCCTGAGGTCTCGCGAGGCGTGACCGGCGACGATCAGCGTTTCCTTGCATTACAGGTCGAGTCCCAGACCGGGATGCACGTCCGTCACGCCGGCAAGGAGGGATGGTCAGCGCCGATCCCACCCAGTTCGATCCGCTCCCGGACGCGCGGCAGGGGACGGGTGGCGTCTAGCAGCCGCAGCAGTGCGCCGAGTCCGCCGGCACAGACGCCGATCAGCGCGCAGACGCCGCCTGCATAGGCGATCAGCCCGGTGACCCGGTCGCCGGCGCCCGGTTGGCCGTCCCAGATTGAATAGCCCGCCGCGATCGACAGCGTGACACCGCAGATGCCGAGCGCGACCAGCAGCACGGAGGACGCACCGGGGGAGTGCCGGAAGTCGCGGAGCCGCCCGGTCCGTTCGGCCAACCGGATCGCCGCCACCGCCAGATAACCCCAACCGCAGGCGACCAGGACGGCCGCCACCACGTCCGCGGGCCGGTGCCATTGATTGACCAGGGTCGCCAGGCCGTAGGCGCAGACCGCCACGGTTCCCACCACCGTGGTCAGCGATCGGAGACTGGGCGGAACCACCAGGATCAGGCCGACCAGGGCCGCCGCGGCGACGGTGGTGTGGCCGGACGGCAGGGTGTTGGTGCTGTTCCAGCCGCCGAGGCCGAGCAGATCGTCCCGCCCGAAGACGCGGTACTTGAGCAACTGGGTGGTGACGTTGGCGCCACCAACAGCCGCAGACGCGGCGAGAGCAGCCACCCACCGTCCGCGCACGGCGCCGATCACCATCACCACCAGGATGATCGCCGCCACCATCGGCACCGAAACCGTGGCCAACAGCCGGTCCGCCTGGGCGTCGACCCGCCAAGCACCAATATGTGAGCCCTCCATCGCGAGCGCCTCCAGCGCCTGGCCGCGATAGCTGGTCACGAACGCCCACCAGGTCAGCAGGACGAGGATGGCGGCCATCACGGCAGCCGCCAGCGGCGGACCGATGCGGGGAAGTTCGCGGGCCGGGGGTGCGGCGAGCTGAGTCACGGATTAATGCTGTCAGGCTCGGGCAAGTATGGTCGGGAAGATGATCGACCACACGCGGGTGATCCGCACCGAGACCCAACGCTTCGCCGAGGCGGTCGCCGCTGCCGACCCGACCGCGACCGTCGCGACCTGTCCGGACTGGACCGCGTCCGATCTGCTCTGGCACCTGACCGAGGTCCACGCGCTGTGGGCTCGGGTTCTGGCCTACGGTGCCCAAAGCGATGAGGACGCCGAAGCGATCGAGAACGAGAAGCCGGCACGACCCGACGACCAGGCCGCCGCCGTCGCGCTGCTGGACGCCGAAACCGAGTCCCTGCTTGAGCAGTTGGACAAGCGGGTGGACGAGCAACCGGCCTGGACGTGGTTCGCCGCCGACCAGACCGTGGGCTTCACCCGGCGGATGCAGGTCCACGAGGCCGTCATGCACCGCATTGATGCCGAACTGGTCGCCGGGCGACCCGTCACTCCGATCGACCCTGAGGTGGCCGCGGACGGCGTGCTGCATGCGGTCGACGTGATGTTCGCCTGGTGGGGCACCTTGCCCGGATTCGAGTTCGTCCCCGCGGACGGCGTGGTCGCGCTCACCCTGACCGACGTGGAACGAACCGTGTTGCTGCGCCCCGGACGATGGCGCGGCGTCGGCCAGTCCGGCACGAGCTATGACGAGCCCGGCATCCTGCGGATCACCGACCTGCCGCCCACCGCCGGGTTCGCCGGCACCGCAGAAGAGGTCGACCGGTGGTTGTGGGGACGCGGCCCCGAGCCGGAGGCGGATGGAGACCAGACCGCCTTGGACGCCGTCCGCGCCGTCCAGGCGGCCGGCATCCAGTAGCGTCTCGCCGGTCGGTCAGCGCGCACCACGAGTCCCTCGGCTAACCGGGTGCCAGGGGTCTCGACCGGCTGGACCAACGAAACCGCTAGTCGCGCGGAACTTGGCGCAGCTGCGCGTACGGACGTGGGGCGCCCGCCCGCAGCACGTCGGGGTGGGCGACGCCCTTCCGCGCGGGATCGAGCAGCGCGTCCACCTCGTCGAAGAAAGCCGGAGTCTGGGGCCAGTACCAGTCGACCGCGGGATCGGGGGCTCCCCGAGTAGCCGCGGGCGGGTTCGGATCGGCCTGCCCGGCGAGTCGCGCGGTCAGGGCGTCCAGCGCGGACTGCGGCGGCAGCCCCGGCTGGTCGGGGACCAGCGCGGCATAGGTCGACTCGCGCAGCGACACCCGCAGCCGGTCCGAGAAGCCGGCCAGGCTTTCGGCTGCCACCCGAAGCCGCAGCCACTGCTGCCGTTGCCACTGGGCGTCGCTGGCGAACCGGCGGCGCAGCCGCATCCCGGCCACCACTCCGCGCAGCGCGAGCGAGGCGACATCGCTCTTAGTCATGAACAGGTTGTTGCCGCCTTCGTAGCCGCGCTGCCGGACGACCGCAATCCGCGCCTGAAAGGCCGGCATCGACAGCTGGGCGGTGTCGCGCCACTGCAGACCGGTGCCCAGCACGGCGCCGATGAAACTGCTCATCGCCCGCCGCAGCGGCGTGCCGAGCGATTTGGCCGCCTGTGCGTCGCCGAGCAGGTAGACGTCCTGATGTCCGGCGCCGGCTGGATGGCTGCCCAGGTCGATGCCCACCGTGGGCCACAGCGGCAGTGGCGAATCGAACAGATGGATCGGGAAGTTGGAGGTGACTCCGCCGTCGGTCAGCCACAGTTCCTGGGCGACTTGCCCGGCGCCCTCCACACCCGGCCAGCGCAACTCGGACGCGCCGCGCGCGATCCGGGCGCCGAACTCGGTACGAACCGGCGCCGAACCCTCGCGCAGTTCGTAGAGCCGGACGGCCTGGAACAGCGCCGGTAGTGCCAGCGAAGCGCGGGTGGCGAAGACCACCGGCAGATCCCAGGGCTGCGGGAACGGGTACAAGACGACCTCGGCACCAGTGGCCAGCGAACGGACGCGCTGAGGCGCGGATCCGGCGATCATCGCGGCCACTACTCGCTCCGGCAGTAGGCCGGTCAGGTCGGCCGGGTTGAACCAGAGTTGGTCCGCGGCCGACTCCGCGGCCGGCAGCGGGAAGCGGTAGGGGGCCCGGCGAATCAGCTCGGTGCTCATCAGCTCGAGGTTGATCGAGCGTAGCCGCGGGTTGTCGGCGGCCCGGCGTCCGCTGCCGTCCGGATCTCCGGGGGTGTAGTCGCCACCGGACCACAGATGGCCGAAACGCAGCACCTCGTCGGCGCCGAGGCCACCGAGGTCGGCCATCGCGGTGGTCAGCCAGTCGGTCAGGTTCGCACCCACCGTGCTGCGCGGCAGGATGCCGGCCGCGCTGTCGAAGAGCCGAGCCAGCCGTCCCCGCCACGTGGTGTCGTCGGCAGCAGCACCGGAACCGCCGATCATCCCGAAGCGGTGATCCTTGGCGGTGGTCGAGAACATCGCGATGCCGACTCCGAAGCCGACCAGCACGAAGGTCATCTCGGCCACCAGGAACACCACGGTGAGCAGCAGACCCACCCAGCCCAGCGCATACAACGCGGCCAGCACCCAGGCCAGCGCGGCCACGATCGTGATGGTCAGGGTGCGCAGCCAGGGTCGCGGCTCGACAGCCGGCGGGGGCATCGGGATGGGCTCCTCGAAGCCGCTGGGCGGGGCGTCCGGAGTCCGCTGCGGCCTGGTCAAACAAACCGCGGCAAGGGGAATCACCCAGCCGAACGCCAGCCAGAGCAGCAGGACGGACCAGCCGTAGTTGCCCAGGCTCCACCAGCCGCCGCCCCAGCGCCAGTCGGCGGCGGCGGACAGCCCGAGCGGGGCGAGGAGGAAAGGCACCAGGGTCAGGGCCAGCGCCTTCACGTCGAGGCTGAACAGCAGCAACAGTGCGCCCCGCACGTACTGATGGCGCATCGCGGCGGCCAGCACTCGGAACAGCGGCAGCCCCGCCAGGGTCGGTTTGAACAGCTGCACCAACCGGAACTCCTCCGCCGCCTGCGGACGGTCGCGTTGGGTCAGCCAGGCCACCACGTCCGCCAGTCCCGCGAAACCCTGTCGCAGCCGTCCCTGGGCGACCTGCTCGGTGCCGAGTGCATCGTTGCGGACAGAACCGGACGCCCGCCGCGTCCGGCCGAGTTCGGCGGCCGCGGCCAGCGATGCGGCAATGGCACCCGCGGAAGCACCACCCAGGTTGCGGAACCGGAAGTGCCGGGCCAGCTCGCACAGCGCCAGCGGGTAGATGACGCCGCTGGTGGTGCCGCCCTTCATCGTCACGTCGAGACTGCGCCGGCAGTATTCCTGCTGTTCGGCGGTGAACGGCGTCGTGGAGCGGTCCGCGTCCAGTACCTCTCCCGGCGGCTCGTGCAATCGGGCGTCGGGGAGCGCGTAGGCGAGATCGTAGGCGTCCGGCTGCTGCAGCGGCGGTTGTCGCTGCGGCTGGTGCCAGAGCCAGCCGTCCGGTTCGTCGATGTCATAACCGGGGTACTCGACGAGTTCGCTCGGACGGTCGTCGTGGCCCTGGGTGAGCACCCTGGACAGCACGTCGATCGCTGCGTCATTACGCGGAACGGGCACGGCTCCTCCAACCGTCGGCACGGACACCAAGAGGTGCGCCGCGCGTCCTGTGGAAATACTGCTCTCGCCGCGCCCTTCCGGCCAAGCGTTACTGCCGCGGATTGTCGGCGAGCCTTCCCCAGCCGAGCATGTCGTTCGCGCTGCGCAGGTGTTCCTCGACCGCGTCCGCCGCTCGCTGCTGATCGTGGTTGGCGATCGCCTCGTAGATCGCTCGGTGCTGCGCCCGAAGCACGTCCGACAGCTTCCTCCAATCGCCGTGGTCGCGGAATGAGGACAGCACCATCGAGCGCATCGAATGCCTGATGGCCGTGGTCATCTCGGTGATCAGCGAGTTGTGAGCGGCTTCGGCCATCGCCACGTGGAAGTCGGTGTCGAGTTCGTTGAACGCCGCCATGTCGGTGGTTTCGGCGTCCATCGCGTCGAGGAGCTGCGCCATCGCCGTCAGGTCGTCGGCGGAGGCCTGCCGAGCGGCCAGCCGAGCGCTCCAGCGTTCCAGCATGATCCGGGTCTCAACGACGTCCTCGATCGGGAAGTTGGCCAGCGCCATGTGCAGCCGGAGGAACTGGGTGAGCGCCTTGCTCGGCATTGACGTCAGGAAGGTGCCGCTGTCGGGACCCACCCCGACGCCGGATCGCACCACGCCCTGCGCTTCCATCGCGCGCATCGCCTCGCGCACCGCCGCCCGGCTGACCCCCAGCTTGGCGGCCAGGTCGCGTTCGGCGGGGAGTTGGTCGCCGACGTGCAGCGCGCCGGCCAGAATCTGGTCCTCGATCTGCCGGATCACCAGCTCGTAAGCACGCATCCGAGGGATCTGCTGCCACTCGACCCGCGCGGGGTCGTTCCTCGCTGCCATCGCCGCAGTATGTCAGTTTCTCTTGACATCTGACCATTAGCCATCTTACATTTCTATGGTCAGACCTTTGCAAAGGAGCGACCATGGCTGACCGTAGTTTCTTGCGAGCGTTGCGGCAGGTGGTGGGCGACGATCTGGTGACCGACCGAGCGATCGATCTCTCCCGCTTCGCCCACGACGCGTCGCACTATCTGCTGCGACCGCAAGCCGTGGTTCTGGCGGGCCGCACCGCCGACGTCGCCCGCGCGATCGCGGTGGCTCGCGAGTATCGGGTGGGCGTCACCTTCCGCTCCGGCGGCACCTCGCTGTCCGGGCAGGCGGTCAGTGACGGGGTGCTGATCGATACCCGGAGCGGTTTCCGCGACATCGAGGTGCTGGACGGCGGGGCGCGGGTCCGCTGCCAGCCCGGGGCGACGGTGCGGGCGGTGAACGCCCGGCTCGCCCCCTACCACCGCATTCTCGGGCCCGATCCAGCCAGCGAGATCGCTTGCACCATCGGCGGTGTGGTGGCTGACAACTCCTCGGGGATGGCCTGCGGTACCACCATGAACACCTATCGCACGTTGTCGGCGCTCGAGTTGGTGCTACTCACCGGCACGGTGATCGACACCTCGGCGGCCGACGCCGATGCGCACCTCAAGGCGGTCGAACCGGAGTTGTGGGCGGGGCTGGCCCGGCTTCGCGACCGCGTCCGGGGCAATCCGGTATCGGTCGCGCGCATCAGGCACCAGTTCTCGATGAAGAACACCATGGGCTACGGGATCAACTCGTTCCTCGACTTCGACGAGCCGGTGCAGATCCTCGCCCACCTGATGATCGGTTCGGAGGGGACGCTTGGTTTCGTCGCGTCGGCAACCTTCGACACGGTGCCGCTGCTGGCCAAGGCTGCGACCGCACTGCTGATCTTCGACACCATCGCTCGGGCCACCGACGCGCTGCCCGGCCTGATCGGGGCCGGTGCCCGCACCGCCGAACTGATGGACGCCGCGTCGCTCCGGGTGGCGCAGGCGCTGCCCAATCCACTGGACGTACTGGCCGGGCTCGACGTCCGGCAACACACCGCGCTGCTGGTGGAGGCTCAGGGCCACGATGCCGACGAGATGGCTGGCACGGTCGCCGACCTGGACGCGGTGGTGGCCGGTCTTTCCGGGCTGTCCTCGCTCGGGCCGGCCGCGTTCTCCGCCGATCCGGTCACCCGGGCGCGGGCGTGGCAGGTGCGCAAAGGCCTGTACACGGCGGTCGCCGGCGCTCGGCGTCCTGGTTCGACGGCGCTGCTCGAAGACATCGTGGTGCCGCTGCCGGCGCTCACCGACACGGTGGGCAGCCTCGCCGAACTCTGCGCCTCGTACGGCTACCGCGATTCGGTGATCTTCGGCCACGCCAAGGACGGCAACCTGCACTTCATGATCGACCCCGATCTGCGCGACCCCAAGCAGGTCGAGGCGCTGGCCGGCTTCACCGAGGAGCTGGTGGATCTGGTCCTCGGCGCGGACGGTTCGCTCAAGGCCGAGCACGGCACCGGCCGGGCGATGGCGCCGTTCGTGGAGCGCCAGTACGGGGCCGAGCTGTACGACGTGATGCGCGAACTCAAGCGGCTGCTCGACCCCGACGGCGTGCTGAATCCCGGGGTGATTATCGCCACCTCCGCCGACGCCCATCTGACCGATCTGAAGCGGCCCGAGCTGGTCGATCCGCAGGTGGACCGGTGTGTCGAGTGCGGCTATTGCGAGCCGACCTGCCCCAGCAAGGATGTCACCACCACCCCCCGGCAGCGGATCGCGCTGCTGCGCGATGTCGCCGCCGGGGTGCCGGGAATCGAGCCGGACTACTCCTATTCGGCGGTGCAGACCTGCGCCGCCGACTCGCTGTGCGTGCTGGCCTGTCCGGTCAGCATCGACACCGGCGTCTTCATGAAACACAAGCGCCAGGACGCCCAACCGGCCGCGGCGCAACGGATCGGGGTGGGCCTGGCCCAGCACTGGAAGCCGACGCTGTCCGCGCTGCGGGTCGGTCTGACCGTGGCCGACAAGGTGCCGGGCGGCGTGCTGGGGGCCGTCACCGATGCGGCCCGGAAGGTGCTGCCGACCGATCTGGTGCCGCGGGCCGGCGACGACCTGCCCGGCCCGGGCCGCTCCCGTTCGAAGCTGCCGGCCGGCGCCGGGCCGGCCGAGGTGGTCTTCTTCGCCTCCTGCATGGGCGAGCTGTTCGAGCCCGCCGGAGGTGCCGCCGCGCCCGGCCCGGCGCGCGCCTTCCTCGAGCTGTGCGAGCGGGCCGGGATTGGCGTCCGGCTGCCCGACGACCTGCCGGAGCTGTGCTGCGGCACGGTCTGGCGCTCCAAGGGCCTGGTCGACGGGACAGCGGCGATGGCCGTCCGTACCGCAACGTCACTGCTGCGGGCCAGCGAAGACGGCCGGCTACCGGTGGTCTGCGAGGCCAGTTCGTGCACCCACGGCCTGCACAGCCTGCGTCACGATCTGGACGTGGCCGGCGAGTCTGAGCTGGCCGGACGCGTCGCAGCGCTGACCGTGCTGGACTCGTCCGCCTTCGTCGACGAGCGGGTGCTGCCGGCGCTGGACGTGCCGCGACGGCTCGGCCGGGTCGTGCTGCATCCGACCTGCTCGGATCGCCATGCCGGCGATGTCGAGCATCTGCGCCATCTTGCCGCCGCCTGCGCAGACGAGGTGGTGATCCCCTTCGATGCCGGCTGCTGCGGCTTCGCGGGGGACCGTGGACTGCTGCACCCGGAACTCACTGCCTCGGCCACTTCCCGCGAAGCAGCCGAAGTACGTGCCGGCAGCTACGACGCCTACCTGTCCTCGAATCGCACCTGCGAACTCGGGATGAGCCGCGCTACCGGCCACAGCTACCGCCACGCCATCGAGTTGCTGGAAGAACTCACCCGACCCCTGTCCGCCCGCTGAAGCACACCGTCGTCCATCACGCCCGACCAACCAGGAGTCCCCGATGAACTACACACCACAGATCTCACCGCTCGGCCCGTTATGGCTGTCCGCCG
Source organism: Micropruina sp. (assembly GCA_044225075.1). Classification (GTDB taxonomy): domain Bacteria; phylum Actinomycetota; class Actinomycetes; order Propionibacteriales; family Propionibacteriaceae; genus Micropruina. The sequence goes on from JBGAJF010000008.1 coordinate 111,694, forward strand.
TGATCGGGCTGCTTCCCCTGATCACCATCTTCGTCACCCTCGGCTGGCTGCGCTGGAAGGCACATTGGGCCGGCCTGACCGCGCTGGCGGTGGCCGTCCTGGTCGCCGTCTTCGCCTGGCATATGCCACCCGTGCTCGCGCTGCTGTCCGCCACCCAGGGCGGCGTGTTCGGACTCTTCCCGATCATGTGGATCGTCTTCACCGCGATCGCGCTCTATCAGATCACCGTTGTCAGCGGCCGGTTCGAAGACCTGCGCGGGGTGTTCGCGCTGGTCAGCGACGATCCCCGGGTGCAGGCGATGCTGATCGCGTTCTGTTTCGGCGGCCTGCTCGAGGCGTTGGCCGGCTTCGGCGCTCCGGTGGCGATCACCGGCGTCATGCTGATGGCGATCGGCTTCTCGGCGTTGCGGGCCGCGGTCGTGGTGCTGGTGGCCAACACGGCCCCGGTGGCCTTCGGTGCGATCGCGATCCCGATCATCACCGCCGGTAACCTGACCAAGATTCCCTACCAGCAGATCGGTGCCTACGTCGGGCACCAGACCCCGATTCTGGCCGCATTCGTCCCACTCATCCTGGTGCTGCTCGCCGACGGCAAGCGCGGCATGAAGCAGCTCTGGCCGGTCGCGCTGGTCACCGGTTTGGCCTTCGCCGTCGCCCAATGGGTCTCTGCCACCTGGCTGTCGGTCGAACTGACCGACATCATCGCCTCGCTGGTCGGCCTGGCCGCTGCCGTCGGCTTTCTGAAGTTCTGGAAGCCGGTGGGAGCCGCCGATGCACTGGCTACTCTGCACGCCGACCGGGACGCCGAACTGGCGTCGATGACCGACAAGGAGCGCGCCGCACTGCCGACGCTGCATGACTCCAAGGGCACCGGACGCCTCGACGGCGGCCGGATCTTCATGGCGCTCTTCCCCTACCTGCTGGTGATCGCGGTGTTCTCGGTGACCAAGCTGATTGATCCGGTCAAGAACTGGATGGCGTCCACCGACCTGAAGATCCACTGGCCAGGGCTCGACGGCCACATCCTGACCGCGTCCGGACAGCCCAGCGGCTCGACGATCTACAACTTCCAGTGGCTCTCCTCGCCCGGCACGTCACTGCTGATCTCGATGTTCATCGTGGCCGTGGTCTACCGGGTCTCTGCCGGGGCGGTGTTCGGCGAACTCTGGGCGACGCTGGTCAAGCTGCGCTACTCGATCCTCACGGTGGCCTCGGTGCTCGCCCTGGCCTACGTGATGAACCTGTCCGGGCAGACCATCACCATCGGAACCTGGATCGCCGGTACCGGCGCCGCCTTCGCCTTCTTCTCGCCGGTGCTGGGCTGGATCGGCACCGCGGTGACCGGCTCGGACACGTCCGCGAACGCACTGTTCAGCACCCTGCAGCAGACGGCCGGGCATCAGGCCGGGATCGACCCGACGCTGCTGGTCGCCGCCAACACCTCCGGCGGCGTGGTCGGCAAGATGATCAGCCCGCAGAACCTGACCATCGCGGCGACCGCGGTCGGCCTGTTGGGCCGGGAATCCGACATTCTGCGCAAGGTGCTGTGGTGGAGCGTCGGCATGCTGGTCGTGTTGTGCCTGCTGATCGGCCTGCAGTCCACCCCGGTGCTGAGCTGGATGCTGCCGCACTTCTGAGCCTGCCGGTTGCGTGGGTGGTTCTGGGGCAGGATGGGACGCATGACCTCCGACCTGCCCGAGGGTGCCCGACGCGTCTCCGATCGACTGGCCGAGCTTGGCCACCCGCACGCCCCGCAGTTGTTGGCCGACTCGGCGCGAACCGCCCAGGATGCCGCCGACGCCCTCGGCGTCGAACTCGGCCAGATCGTGAAGAGCATCATCTTCCGCCGGCGCTCCGACGACGCGGCGGTGCTGGTGATGACGTCCGGAGACCGCCGGGTCGACGAGACCAAGGTGGCGATGAAGGTCGGCGAGTTGGCCAGGGCGGACGCCGCCTTCGTCAAGGCGTCGACCGGGTTCTCGATCGGCGGTGTGTCACCGGTCGCGCACGCCAAGCCCAGCGTCGAACTGATCGACACTGAGCTGTTCCGGTTCGACGTGATCTGGGCCGCCGCCGGTCACCCGCACGCGGTCTTCCGACTCACCCCCGACGACCTGATTCGGCTGACCGGGGCCCCGGTCGCCGACGTCACCGCCTGAGCAACGCTGCGGCGAGCGATTGGTTCAACCTCAGCCTTCCACCCACAGGCAGAACGGGTGTCCGGCCGGGTCGAGGCAGACCCGGACGTCCGATTGCGGCTGATAGCTGGCCATCCGGGCACCACACTGCCGGGCGTGCTGCAGTCCGGACTGCAGGTCGTCCACCTGAATCTCCAGATGGATCTGCATCTGCTGGTCGCCGGACGCTCCCGGCCACTTCGGCCGGACGTGATGCTTCTCCAGCTGACAGGCGATGCCGACGCCGCCGTCGGGGTTGCGCACGGCCACCCAGCTCGGGTCGTCGGTCGGGCCCAGCGTCCAGCCGAGCAGCCGCGCGTAGAAGCGCGCCAGCGACACCGGGTCGGACGCGCCCAGTGTGATCGTGGTCAGACGAATCCCCTGCATGGGCCAACCTTCCCACGGCTCAGACGTGGATCAACAGTTCCCCATGCAGCACGCTGATCCAGCCGTCGTCGTGGGCGGCCCAATCCCGCCAGGCGTTGGCGATGGCGTCCAACTCGTCCGCGTCGGTCAGCCCGGACGCCACCAGCTGCGTGGCTATCGCCGAATGCAGAAACCGGTCGGCCCAGCCCTCGCCCCAGGCGCCCCGGGATTCCGGGTCGGCGTAGCACCAGGTGCTCGATGTGACGGTGACGTCGTGGCAGCCGGCGGCGTGCGCCCAGCTGAGCAGGCGGCGTCCGGCGTCGGGTTCGCCGCCGTTGGCGCGCGCGGCGGCGCTGTACAACTCGAGCCAGCGATCCAGGCCCGGGTTCTCCGGGAACCAGGTGAAGGCACCGTAGTCGCCGTCCCGCACCGCCACTACGCCGCCCGGACGGCACACCCGCACCATCTCGCGCAGCGCCTGGACAGGATCCGGCAGGTGCTGCAGCACCTGATGAGCATGCACCACGTCGAAGGAGTCGTCCGGCAGGTCGAGGGCGTGCACGTCGCCGACCAGGTAGTCGACGTTGTCGGCGCCGGCGGAGGTGACACCGGCACGAGTGAGATCCAGGACGTCGTTGGAGGTCTCCAGTGCGAGCACGCGTCCGGGAGCGACCAAGCGGGCCAGGTCGGCGGTGATGGTGCCCGGACCGCTGCCGATGTCGAGCAGGGACTGCCCAGGCTTGAGTGCGCCCAGCAGGTAGGCCGCCGAGTTCGCGGCGGTGCGGGTCCGGTGGGAACGCAGGACGCTCTCGGCGTGCCCGTGGGTATAGGCAGGTGCCATAGCCGCGGACGCTACACCCGCCGGTTTTTGCTCTCCCTGCAATTCCAAGCTATAACCCATCGGGGGGCTTGCCGCAAGACCCCCACCCGGGGGCAGAATCGTCCGCCATGTCCCCTGTGCGCACTGCTTTCAACCTTCCCGGACACCTCGCAGCCAAGGCCGATCCGCGGCTGATCGCCGCCGACGAACGGCACCTGACCAGCATCGCGGACTGCATCGCCGACCAGGTCGCAGCCGTCTCGAAGCAACTCGACGAACTTCGACAAGCCCCGGCCCGGCGCGGACGCCAGGCGCTGGATCGCGACCTGGAGATCCATCGGCTGACCGCCCGGCTGCGGCTGCTGCGGCGCTTCGCCTGGGAAGCCTGCCTGGGCCGGATGACCTTCACCGACGGCAGCGACCCGGTCTATATCGGACGGGTCGGGCTGACCGATCGCACCGGACGGCAACTGCTGGTCGATTGGCGCACCCCGGCCGCCGAACCGTTTTTCGCCGCCACCCGGGCCCATCCGCTGGGGCTGGCCGGACGCCGCCGCTACCGCTGGACGGACGGCCGCGTCATCGACTACTGGGACGAGTCCTTCGTCGCCGACGCGAGGGTCCCGAGTGCCGCACTCGACGACCAGTCGGCCTTCCTGGCCAGCCTCGGCGAATCGCGGACGGCGCGGATGCGCGACGTGCTCGGCACGCTACAAGCTGACCAGGACGCCGTGATCCGGGCCGGCTCGTCCGGTGCGCTGGTGGTTCACGGCGGTCCCGGCACCGGCAAGACGGTGGTCGCGCTGCACCGCGCCGCCTACCTGGCCTACGCCGATCCGCGACTCGGCGGGGCTCGCGGCGGGCTGTTGTTCATCGGTCCGCATCAGGCCTACCTCGCGTACGTGGCTGACATCCTGCCCGGCCTGGGTGAAGAGGGCGTCCAGACCTGCACGCTGCGCGACCTGCTGCCCGAGGGTGCGGACGCTGTGGTGGAGACCGACCCTGAGGTGACGCGGCTGAAGTCATCGGCCCGGATGGCCGAAGCGGTCGAGCCGGCCGTCGCGCTCTACGAGGAGCCGCCGACGCAGACGCTGGTGGTGGAGACGCCGTGGGCCGATCTGCGGATCCGGGCGGCCGATTGGCTGGAGGCGTTCGAATCGGTGGACGCGGGGGCGCCGCACAACGAGGCACAGGAACAGGTCTGGGAGGCGCTGCTAGAGATCCTGCTCGACGCCTGCTCGGGAGTGACGGACGAGGAGGTGACGATCGACGACGTCCGGCGCGCGCTGGAGAACAACGCGGCGCTGCGCCGGGCCGTCCGACGGGCCTGGCCGGTGCTGGAGCCGACCGATCTGGTGGCCGACCTGTGGGCGGTGCCGGCCTACCTGCGGCGCTGTGCGCCTTGGCTGACGTCCGACGAGGTGCGTACCCTGAAGCGCCCGGAAGGGTCGCCGTGGACGGTTGCCGACCTGCCGCTGCTGGACGCCATGCGGCAGCGGCTGGGTGACCCGGAGGCGCCGGAACGCAACCGGCGCCGCCGGACGCAGGAGGCCGCGGACCGTTCCTACATGGACGACGTGGTCGAGGACATCCTGGCTGCCGACGACGACCCCGAGTCAGGACTGAAGCTGCTCAACCGGACGAGCATCCGCGACTCGCTGGTCGACGACGCCGCACTGCCGTCGGCGGACGCCGACCCGCTCGCCGGGCCGTTCGCCCACGTGATCGTGGATGAGGCGCAGGAGCTGACCGACGCCGAATGGCAGCTGCTGCTGCGCCGCTGTCCGTCTCGCAGCTTCACTGTGGTGGGCGACCGGGCCCAGGCTCGGCACGGTTTCACCGAGTCGTGGGCCGACCGGCTGGCCCGGGTCGGCTTCGCCGACGTCCGGGTGTCGACGCTGACGGTGAACTACCGGACGCCCGAGGAGGTGATGGCCGAGGCCGAGCCGGTGATCACCGCCGCACTCCCCGACGTGACCGTGCCGACCTCGATCCGCAGCACCGGGCGTCCGGTGCGTCATGCTTCGCTTGCTGAGCGGGAGGGGATTCTCGCCGACTGGCTCGCCGCCCACCCGCACGGCATCGCCTGCGTGATCGGTGACCCCAGCTATGCCGGCGCCGAGCGCGTCCGGTCGCTGAGCGCGGAGGGCGCCAAGGGATTGGAGTTCGACCTGGTGGTGCTGGTCGATTCCGACGCCTTCGAACCCGGCATCACCGGTGCCGTGGACAGATACGTGGCGATTACCCGCGCGACCCAGGATTTGGTGGTGCTGAGCAGCTGATCCACGCAACCACCGCTGGTTGAGCTTGTCGAAACCCCTTGTCGGCCTGATGTCGCCCGAAGGTCGCGACAAACTCGACCAACGAAATGCAGCGTTGATCAGTGCTTCCTTACCGGGATGGGGACTCGCGCTCTTCAGCCGACCGTCTCGGAGACGGCGTCCGTCGTCGCGGGCCGACGAGCGGTCGCCCCGGCTCCGAGTAGGGACATGCCGACGCCCTGAACGAACTCGATATAGCCCGGGTGCTCCCAGGGCGAACCGATCGCGCCGAGCAGGACGACCAGCCCGAAGGCGGGAAGGATGCCGAGCAGGATGCGTCCGCCGATGCCCAGCGGGTTGTTGCGCAGCAGCGCGAACCCGAGCAGGCACGAGCCGAGCAGCATCACCATGAAGGCGGCGCTGCCGACGAGTCCCCAGGCGGCGGCCAGCCCTTCTGATCCGTCGACACCCTGCGGACGCCAGGTCTCGACCAGCAGCATGGCCAGGCCCATGAAGCCGAACGTCACCATCAGGACCCGGCGAAGGACTTGGGCGAATCGGTTCGCCGTCCGGAATGCGTCGGCCTCGCGCCACAGCACCATGACGATCCCGAGGTAGGCGAGGCCGTGGATGATTGCGGCGATGGCGATCACCACGGCGTTGCCCGAGGTGCTGGCGGCTATCGAGTCCTGGCCGGTCAGCGCACGGGTCACGGCGTCGTTGAGAGCGATGGCGGCGAGCCCGAGATTGGGGATCAGCGCCGCCCAATGCCAGGGGCGAAGTGAGGTTCTCATGCGTTCAGGGTGCGGCGCGGGTGGCGTCCTGCGCGTCGCCCGGACGGTGGCGTCCGGGGTCATCAATTCGGACGACGACAATGCCCGCGGCGGCTTCGTATCCTGATCGCATGTCGTGGTCGCGCCTGCTGTCCGCGACCCTCGTCGTCGGGGCCGCGCTGGGTGGTGCCGTGCTCGGCAGCCGGACCGGGGGGACCGGCGAGACCTTCTTCCTCACCCTGATGGGGGCCGTCCTCGGTGCCCTGGTTGTGGCCGTCGGACGGCTGATCGTCCGCGCCGCCAACGCCAGAACCGCGATCAGGGACATCGGGCAGGCGTCGCCGGAGGAGTTCGCGGACCGGCTGATCGCCGCCGAACGCGAACGACTCAGCGCGGACGTGGACCGCGAGTTGCGCTTTCGGCTGACCGAGATCCTCGACCTCGCGAGCAACCCTGGGCCGGACCTCGGTGCGACCGCGGCGCAGGTCCACGCCGCCACCCGCGCGGCCACGTCCGAACTGCGCCGGCAACTGGGACTGCTCCGGCAGAGTGAGGCAACGGCAGAGGAGAGGGATTCCGAACCAGCGTCCAGGCGGTCGCGGGTCGACTTACTGCTCGCGCTCGGCGCGACACTGCTGGCGTTGGCCGAGACCGTGGCCTACCCCGCGTTGGGTGGCGAGGAGCACAGTCCGGGGCGGATGCTGGCGACCCTGACCGTCGCACCGACTGTGCTGGCCCGGCGTACCGCACCCGGTGCGGCGGCGGTGCTGTTCGGAGGGCTCTGGCTCGCCGGTGCACTGCTCGCGGTTCCCGCCTATGGCGGGTTCTGGATGCTGCTCAGCCTCGGCCCGATCGCTTTCACGCTCGGGCGTCGTGGCGGGTGGAGTGGATGGGCCTGCTGGCTGTTCCTGGTCGGTGCCGTGGCGGGTGGCATGTTTGTGGCCGACCCCGAGAACCTGCCGTGGAACACGGCACTGCCGGTGGTGGCAGGCCTGATCGGGTTCGCCGCACGCTACGTCGATCGGGCGGCGGCTCGAGCGCGGAGTGCCGAACTCGCCCGGAGAAGCGAGTTGCGCGAACCGCTGCAGCAGGGGTTCGCCGCGACCCGTGACCAGCTGGCTCGCGACGTCCACGACACCGTGTCACACGCCGTCGGCGTGATCGCAGTGCATGCGGGAGCAGCTGAACTCGCCTGGCCCGAGCAGCCCGAAGTGGCGCGGCAGTCGCTGGACGTGATCGTGACCGCGGCGCAGGCCGCGTTGGCCGAACTGCCCCAGGCCGGCGGTGCCGCGCTCCCACCCGCAGGAGACTCCGAGCGGTCCGACGATCTGATCGAACGGTTCCGCCAAGCCGGTCTCGACGTGGTGGTGCGGGCGGATCGGGTCCCGCCCGAACACGCGGCTTTGGTCTCGCGGATGATCCAGGAGTGTCTGACCAACGTGTTGCGTCATGCCGGGGCGACCCGGGCGGACGTCCGGATCGACGTCACCGCGGACGAGGTGGCCGTGTCGGTCCGGGACAACGGCTCCGGTGCGGCGGCGTCCTCCGACGGCTTCGGGCTGGTCGGCATCCGCGAGCGGGTGGTGTTCGCGGGCGGCACGGTGAGCGCCGGGCCGTCGGCGGCGGGTGGGGGATTCCAGGTGCTCGCGCGGGTGCCCTTGTCAGCGGGGCAGCCATGACCATCCGGGTGCTGATCGTCGACGACAATGCCCTGCTCCGGACTGGCCTGGCCGCGGTGATCGCCAGTGATCCGGAGTTCGTGGTCGTCGGCGAGGCCGCCAGCGGGCCAGAGGCGGTCAGTGCTGCCACGCGTTGCCGTCCGGACCTGGTTCTGATGGACGTGGAGATGCCGGGCGGGAACGGGATCGCCGCCATCGCGGAGCTCAGCGCTCGCCAGCCGCAGGTGAAATGCCTGGTGCTGACCATGTTCGACCTGGACGAGTACGTGGCCGACGCGCTCCGGGCCGGTGCCGCCGGGTTCCTGCTCAAGACCACCGAGCCGCGGGCGCTGCTGCGGGCACTGCGGGACTGCGCGGACGGCCGCACCGCGCTCAGCCCGCCCGTGCTCGACCGGCTGGTGGCCAGTTTCGTGAACCGCCCCGAGCCGGTGGGCCGTCCGACTTGGTTGTCCGAGTTGACGCCGCGGGAGCGCGAGGTGCTGTGCTCGCTGGCCGGCGGACGCTCCAACGCTGAAATCGCCCGGCACCTGCATCTCGCCGAGACGACCGTGAAGACCCACGTCGCCAGGGTCTTCGCCAAACTGCAGGTGCGCGACCGCGTCCAGGCCACGGTTCTGGCGCACCGGTTCTCACTGGTGCCCGGCGAGTCCGCGCCTCACATCTCGTCGAGCGGCTCGTAAGCCTTCGGATCGGGTGGCGCCTGCGGCTCGGACCCGGTGACCCACAGGTGCCGTCGCCACATCAGGTAGCCGATCACGGTCAGCGTCAGCGACGTTACCGCCAGCATCGGCAATGAGAACGCTACGGCGGGGGCCAGCGCGCCGGCGATGATCGCGTTGGCCACCAGTGAGACGAAACTCTGCACCGAGGACGCCGCCCCGCGGTTCGCTGGGAACAGGTCCAGCATCGCCAGGGTCAGGATCGGGAACGCCAGCGCAACGCCGAACGTGCACACCGGCAGCAGCAGCACCGCCCAGGGCAACGCCTGCGCCGCGGGAATCAGCATCAGGACCAGGTTCGCGAGGCCGGCGGCGAGGCTGATCCAATAGCCGATGGTGGCCAACTGCCGACCGCTGATTCGGCCGGCGAGGCGTCCGGACGCCCACGAGCCGATCACCATGCCCGAGATCAGCGGCACGAAGAGCATCCAGAAGTCCTGCTCGCCCTTGCCGAGCAGGTTCACCACGATCATCGGGGCAGCCGAGATATAGACGAACATGCCGGCGAAGTTGATCATCGCGGTGAGCGCCAGCCGACGTCCGCCCGGATCGGTCCAGACGCTCCACAGCGAACGGAACAGCGGGTCTACCCGCAACGGCGTCCGTTCCGTGCTCGGGTGGGTCTCGGGCAGGAAGAACCCAACCAGGACCAGCAGCAGCACGCCGATGCCCGTGAGGAACCAGAAGATGCCGCGCCAGTTGCCGTGGGTCAGCAGCCAACCGCCGACGATCGGTGCCAGCGCGGGCGCGAGGCCGAAGATCATCGCGATCTGCGCCATCACCTTCTGGGCACGCTCACCGGTGAAGATGTCGCGGACCATGGCGCGGCTGATGATCTGCCCTGCGCCGGCGCTCAGGCCTTGCAGGGCGCGTCCGACAAGCAGCCAGCCCAGGCTGGGCGCCAACGCGCAGGCCAGCGACGACAGCACGAACAGGGCGCTGCCGACCATGATCACCGGCTTGCGGCCCAGGGCGTCCGAAAGCGGACCGTGGAACAGGCTCATCACCGCGAACGACAACAGATAGACGCTGATCAGCTGCTGCAGTGCCAGCGGCGAGGTATCCAGGTCGACCGCCATCTGGGCGAACGCCGGGAACATGGTGTCGATCGAGAAAGGTCCGACCATGCCCAGCCCGGCGAGGATGGTCAACAGCAGCCATTGCGGCGGCAGCAGTCGATCGGACGTCTTCAACACCCGCGTCATTGTGGCAGGCCCCACTGACAGGGCCGGCTGGGGTTCGGTCCCGGACGCGATTGAGGCACATTGCACTTTATGAGCGGCGCCATCCTGGGCAAGATCCGGGCCTGCCGCGTGCCTATTCGGATGGCCTGTCGGTGGCGGGCTATCCGCAGGAGGTCAGCGGTAGTCCGAACACGGTCTCCATCGTGAGTGAGCAATCGATGGTCGAGCCACCGTCGGATCCCAGCGCCGAAGGCGGCGAGAGCCACGTCCACGTCGTCGACGCGTCGCCGGAAGACGATCCCGCCCAGTAGCCAATGCCCCAACCACCGTCGTCGCCCACTGTCTGACGACGGCACCCCCTGCGTTCGTCTCCGTCGCCAAACGGCCCCGGTATGACTCGTTCGCAGGTCCTGCGAGGCACCCGACCGGCTGCCGCTCGCCGGCCGCTGAATGGACTCCTTCCGAGCGGAAAAGTCGCCACAGTTTCGTGGGACGCGGGGACGGTTCTTTTCGTGCCACGGGGCCCGTGCGCTGGGCTAGCTGTTGCCTGCTGGAAGCGGACGGGCGCCTCTGTCATCCGCCCGCATCGTGATTCCCGCGGACGCGTCCGTGCTCCCGCGGACGGGGGCTGCGCCCGGCTGCCCCACCATCCCGGCGAATGCCTTCGTGGTCCCGGCGGATGCCTCTGCCACCCGGCGATCGCCCCGTGTTCCCGCGGACGCGGCTGCCCCCTCATCCCGAGGATGCCTGCCTGCTCTCGGCGGATGCCTGTGCCAGCCGGGCGAATGCCTCTGTGAACACGGATGCGGGGATCTCCGCACAGTGGGTGACAGCGTGACCGACCTATGGGCCACCGGACGGCAGCGATCTCGACATCGGTGACCGGTGGCGGGAAACATGTCTCGATTTCGTGTTACAACCCGAAATCCGGAAGGTTTCCCGAAATCAGTAAGCGATCTCGACATCGGTACACCCCGAATTCCGCACGATCTGACCATCCGATGATCCGGCAACCCCCGGCTGGTCGAGCTTGCCGAGACCTTCTCCGGTAGTGATTTCCGCAAGCAAATCTCGACGTAAAAGTGTTGTCACAGTGTTGTCAGAGACCACCCTGTTGCCAGTTTCAGAAACCATGCTGCCGCGGCAGCTGTTGACGGAAAAGTGTCAGACCCGGTCTCTATCGTGGTCTTCATGAATCGCATCACTGGCGTGGCTACGGGATTTATTCCTAACCGGCTGGTGAACATTTTTGTCAGTGGCGACGTTTAGGGTCAACGGTATGAGCATCGAGGTAGAGCTGGGGACGGCGGTGGCGGATTTCGCCACCGTGGTGACCGGCCTGCTCGATGATCTCAACTACGACGAGGTGGCGTTGTTGGCGGATCGGAAACAGCTCGACCTGGTGGCTGACCTGCTCACGGTGCAGTCGCGGCTGTCGGGTGTGGTGCACACCGTGCTCAGCACGGTGGATCGTGGCGAGGCGGCGATGACCGCGCACGGTGTCCCGACGGTGTCGTGGTTGGCGTCGGAGTTGCGCTACACCCGGGGTCAGGCGTCCGCGATGCTGCACCACGCCAATGACCTGGATCGGTTCTCCCAGATCGGCGAGGCCTTGCGGGACGGCCGCGCCAACGACCGGCAAGCACAAGCCGTCACCCAGGTACTGAAGAAACTCCCCACCGACCTGGGCGTCGAAGCCGAAGCCACGGCCCAGGCCACGATGGTCGGGTTCTGTGCGGAGTTCAACAGCCACGAACTTGCTGGGTTGTCCCGGCACCTGTTGGAGGTTGTCGCACCCGAGGTCGCCGAAGAAGCCGAAGCGAAACGCCAGGAACGTGAACTACGGGATGCGCAGCAGGCCCGGCATCTCAACTTTGCCGATGACGGGCATGGTTCCACCACCATCAAAGGCTCCCTACCCACCGCTGATGCGGCGTTGATCAAGGCGCAGATTGAGGCGTTGGCGCAGCAGATGCACCGCACCGCCCTAGAGCTGCGTGATCCGACAGTGGCGCAGCCGTCGTGGCCGCAACGCCGTGCTGATGCCTTGGTGGAGTTGGCTCGCCGGGTCGCGATCCAACAAGCAGCACCCAAGCATGGTGGGGACCGGCCACACATGGTGGTGCTGATCGACTACGACGACCTGCTCAGCGACTGCCACGCAGCTGGCCTAGCCGACGGCACCATGCTCACCCCGGGCCAGTTGCGGCAGTACGCCTGCGATGCCGGGATCCTGCCGATCATTCTGGGCGGCCCCTCCGGTGTGCTCGATGTGGGCCGCGAGCAGCGCTTGGTCACCCCCGATATCCGCCACGCCCTGCATGTGCGGGACAAGGGTTGTGTGTTTCCGGGTTGCGACCGGCCCGCTGCCGATTGCGACGCCCACCACATCCAACCGTGGGCTCAAGGTGGCGAAACATCGTTGTCGAATCTGTGTCTATTGTGTAAACATCACCACAACCTGTTGGAGCCAGATACGAAACGGGCGCCGGAGTTGCAATGGCAGATCAGAATCTCAACCGATGGAATCGCGGAGGTGATTCCGCCCCGGTTCGTGGACAAACATCGACCACCACGATGCCATCAACGATTCCGACCACCCGAATAGCCGGGGAGAATGGCGTGTGGATGGGTCGAACCCGCGGCCAGAATGTGCGCTTGTGCGGGATGGGTCTCGACAAGCTCGACCAACGGTCGAGAGAGTCAGGGTTTCGACAAGTTCGACCAACCGGTGCCTACGTCATCCCGGCGGACGCCGGGATCTCTCCGTCCGGGTGTTTTCGGGCTGCGGAGCTCCCGGATCAAGTCCGGGATGACGAAGGGATCAGTGCGCCCTCGCGAGGGAGCGACAAGGTCGACCGGCGGTAGTGGGACAGAAGCTCGATCAACCGTGGTTGGTCCGGCAGCCCGACCACAGAAACCCGACCACCAAGACCCGACCACAGAAAGAGGGAGACAAGCTCGACCAACGGGGTTATACGGAGTCTCGACAGCTCGACCAGCGGTGGCGGCAGGATGTTACTCAGGCGAGCCGGACGCCGGTGCGGAGTTGTAGGGGTTCTCGTTGTCCGCCGGAGTGGATCACGTCGCGGCCGTCCACGGTGAACTGGGACGCGTGGGCGCGTAGGGCCGGCAACAGTTGTGGCAACCGGTCCGAACGGTCGAACCAGGTGACGCCGGCGGAGTCGGGCGGGGCTCCGTCCCGGGGGATGGAGATCACCTCGACGAACCCGACGCCGACACGATCTGCCGCAGCCACCGCGACCTCATGCATACGGACGTGGTCGGGGTGCCCGTAGCCGCCGTCAGCCTGGTAACTGACCACTAACTCGGCGCCCCACGACGTCAGGAACGCCGCCAGGTCGGCGGCGGCTTCGGCCACGCTTGCCGAGGTGAAAGCGTCCGGGCCGGCGTCCTCACCCGGTCCGGCGACGGTCGGTGTCACCCAGCGCATGCCCGAATCGACGTAGCGTCGCGGCGACAAGCCTGACGCCCGGGCCGGAGGGTCGCCCAAGAAGAACGGGCCCTCGGCTCCCAGCGCCGCCAGAGCCGTTGTCAGCTCGGCCTCGCGATGGGTGTCCAGTTCAGGGCTGCCGGACGGTGGAGCGCCCGAACCGACCACCACCTCGCCGCGCTCACCACGGGTCGCCGTCACCACCGCCGCGACCAATCCGGTCTCGGTCAGATGCTGAATCAGCGCGCCGGTGGCCAGGGTTTCGTCGTCGGGATGCGCATGGGCGAACACCACGCGGCGCACGCCGGCAAACGGCGAGGTCACAGCACCTCCCGGTAATGCCGCTCGAGCAGCAGCGCGGTGACCTCCCAGTCGAACCGGCGCGCGTGGATCTGCGCCACCACCCCCATCCGGGCCAGCCGCTGCGGTTTGGCCAGCAGCCGGGTGATGGCGGTACCCCAGTCCTCGGGCTGCCGTGAATCCATCAACTGCCCGGTCTCGCCGTGCACCACCGCCTCGCGCAGCCCACCGGCCGCGGACGCGATCACCGGGGTCCCGCACGATTCGGCCTCGAGTGCGATCAGTCCGAAGGTCTCCGAGTGTGACGGCACAAGCACGATCCGGGCACCGCGCATCAACTCGGCGAGCTCCACCCGCGGCTGCGGACCGATGAAATGGATAACCTCGCCGAGACCGTGCGCCTCGACCAGGGCGTGCAGGTCGGCCTGGTAGGCGGCGAAGTCGGCCGAGACGTCGCCGGCGATCAGCAGGTCGGGCCGCAGTTCGGCAGGCACCTCGGCGAGTGCGCCGATCGCCAGGTCGGGGCCCTTCAGCGGCTGCAGCCGCGCGGCGTAGAGCAGATAGCCGCGAGGGTTGGTGGAGGGCGTTGAACCAGGGGTCTCGACAGGCTCGACCAGCGCAGGTGAGAGCTCGCCCAGCGGGCGGCCGTCAGGCTCGACCGACGGGGCCGGGGTTTCGACCGGCGGAGAATCCGCGTGGAAGATCGTCCGGTCGACACCGGGCGGCACGATCACCACCCGATCCGGGTCGGCGCCGCACCGCTCGACCACCGTCCGCGCCTCGGCGGCGCTGATCGCGATGACGGCGTCCGACTCGGTGGCCACCAACCGTTCGCCCGGTACTCGGGCCGGCGACTCGGGCGGCTCGCCCTCGGACAGTGCCGAGCCGGGCAGCGCCGCCACCGAATGGAAGCTCTGCACGTGCGGGACGCCCCACGCCCGCGCCACCGGCAACGCGGCCACACCCGACATCCAGTGATGCGAATGCAGCACGTGGTAGCCGCCATCCAACGCCGCCAGGCCGGCCGAGAACTCCTCAATATGCGCGTCGATCAGGCTCTTGGCGAGGCGCTCGGGTGGTCCGGCAGGCAAATGCAGCAGCCGGACGCCCTCCGACAACTCGACCAGATCGGGCTGAGCCGGATCGCTGCGCCGGGTGATCAGGTCCACCCGATGCCCGAGTCGGGCCAATGCGAGCGCCTGATGGTGCTCGACGACGTTCATTCCTCCGGCGTCCCCGGAACCGGGCAGATCGGCGGGGGAGGTGTGCATCGACACGAACGCGATGCGGAGCGGGTCCGGCATCTGCTCACCCTATCGATGCTCGCGGGCCGCCTTCCGCCAACCGTCCACCACGTCCCAGACGCCGATGACGACCACCGAGAACGCCACCACCACGCCGATGATCCGGACCAGGTCGGCCTCGCCGCTGCGTTGGGTGACCAGCGCCACGAGCTCCGGATTCATCAGCTGGTCGCGTCCGAGCAGGGTGAGGACGAGGCTGGTGAACAGCACCGAGATCACCGTGTTGACCACGGCGAGCGCGATGCTCCACCCGCGACGCCAGAACAGCACCACGGCGAACGCGGCCTCGGCCGCCAGCAGCGCCAGGAAGCCGGCCATCGACCACGGCCAGAGCCCCGGAGGCCGAGGAACGCCAGCGACGCAATCAGGTTGACCCGGCCCGCCGAACTCTCCGGCGCCTCGGGCAGGTTGTCCACATTCCATTCCGGCAGCCCGGTGCCGGTGCGCTCCAGCACGACGAAAACCAGGGTCACCCAGAAGCAGATGTGCATCGCCGTGGAGAGTGCGGCCGTGATCGAATGCCCGACGATCTCACCGGTCGCGTCCGCGGCGAGTGTCTTGCCCAGCGCGACGGCCCCGAGCACGCACAGCGGCACGATGGTCAGCAGCAGCTTCAACAGCCGCCACCAGGTCGGGTAGTAGCGCGGCCCGATCAGATGCAAAGGACGGTCGGCGTAGCCGGCTGCCAGGATCGCCGGATCACCCAATTCGTTGAGCGCGGCGCGCTCGGCTGCGGCCGCCTGCTCACCGTGCTCGATGCGAGCTTCGACGGCGTCGGCGATCGACGCCTCCAGCTCGGCGCGCACGTCGTCCTGCGCGGCCGGCGGCAGGGAGTCGATGGCGGCGGCGATGTACCGCTGGGTCAGAGTCGCGGTCATGTCAGTGCTCCTGGTCGGTGAGGGAGTCGATGGCGGACGTGAGCTTGCGCCAGTCGGCCGTGAGGACGTCGGCGAGACGGCTGCCGGCCGCCGAGGTGCGGTAGAACTTGCGCGGCCGAGCCTCGTCGGTGTTCCACTCGCTGGTGAGGAGGCCCTGCTTCTCCAGCCGTCGCAGCAGCGGATACAGGGTGTTGGCGTCGGTGGCGAAACCCTGGCGGTC
>JBGAJF010000002.1:0-499529 GCA_044225075.1 Micropruina sp.
ATGTGACCCGGGCCGAGCAGCACCCCGCCGACCAGCGTGCTGCCCAGCAGGACGTGTTCACGTCCGATGGCAGCGCTCAGCAGTTCTTCGTGCCCCAGGCCGTTCTGCAGTGAGAGCACCGCGGTGTCGGCGCCGACCAGGGCTTGCGCGGCGCGCATCGCGTCGCGGGTCTGGAACGATTTGACCAGCACGATCACCAGGTCGGCCACGCCGATGTCGTCAGGGTCCGCGGTGGCTTGGACGGCGATCGTCCGGCTGCCGGTGTCGTCGTCGACCCGGAGTCCATCGGTGCGCAGCGCGTCCACGTGGGGTCCGGGGCGTCCGATCAGCCAGGTGTCGTGGCCCGCTTCAGTGAGCGCGGCGCCGATGGTGCAGCCGAGTGCGCCGGCACCGAGGATCGCGATCGTCATGGTGTCGGCACGTTAGGCAGCGGGCGTTGCTAACGACAATGGGCCCAATAGCGTCATTGTGAATCACAATGATGGGGTGACCGATCTCCCGGAGACCAAACTGCTGCAACTGTTCGACGTCCTCTACGAAGTTCGCAGCGTGACCCGGGCTGCCGGCCGGCTCGGCCAGAGCCAGCCGACGATCAGCATCTGGCTCGGACGGCTGCGCCAGCAGGTGGGCGACCCGCTGTTCGTGCGGACTCCAGGCGGCATGACCCCGACCCCACGCGCGGACGCCCTGATCGGGCCGTGCCGCGAGATCCTGGCGTCGCTGAAGCGGCTGACGGCGGCCGAGCCGGCTTTCGACCCCGCGACGGCCACCCGCCGGTTTCGGATCTGCATGACGGACGCCAGTCACATCACCCTGCTGCCGCCCCTGCTGGAGCGAGTGCGGGCACTGGCGCCCGACGTCCGGCTCGAGGCGGCGCGGATCGACAGTGGCACCGAACAGGCCCTGACGACGGGGGAGGCCGATCTGGCGATCGGCTACCTGCCCTGGCTGGGTGGCGCGATCGCGACGCAACCCCTGTACGAGCAGGACTGGGTCTGCCTGGCCAGCCCTCGGCACCCCCGCGTCCGCGAACGACTCGGACGCCGCCGCTACGTCGCCGCGGGGCACGTGGCGATCACCGCCGGCACCGGCGCGACGCTGCTGCAACGGGCACTGGCGACGCAGGGGATCGAACGCCGGGTCGTCCTCGAACTGCCCGGCTTCCTCGGCCTGGGCGCGATCATCGGCAGCACCGACCTGCTCGCCACCCTGCCGCGGCACATCGGCACCACGCTGGCCCGAGGCAACGATCTGGCGCTGTGGCCCTGCCCGCTGCCGGTCGAACGTTTCAAGGTCGGCCAGTACTGGCACCCGCGCTTCGCGCCGGAACCGGGCAGCCGCTGGCTCCGGGATCTGGTCGCCGAACTGTTCGGTTCGCTCAGCCGGACGGCGAATCCAGCGGGCGCGCCCGCAGACCTGACTCGGTAGCCAGCCGAGCCGCTTGGCGATCGAAGGTGACGAACTCAGTGCCGCCGAGCTGAAGTCCGGAGTAGGCGATCACGCCGTCGGCGAAGTCGCCGCCGCGACGCAGAAGTGCAAGACCATGCTCGGCGGCCTGTTCGTCATAGGTGACACTCGACGAACTCGCACAACACCGGCAACGGCACGGCGATCAGTTCCGCCTTACGCAATACGGTGGCCGCCAGGCGTGCCTGTTCAGGATCGTCGCCGAGGGCGGCGCGGACCAAAACACTGGTGTCGGCGGTCAACCTCACTGCTCGCCCGCCCAGCCCGCGGCGATGGCCTCGTTCATCTCATCGATCGACACCGGCCGAGTCGCCTTATCGTGCAGGACGCCGATGAAATCGTCGATCGATCCGGACCGGCGGGAGCGGCTCAGGGTCACCTGCCCGTTGGGCAGCACCTGGACGTCCACCTTGTCCCCAGGGCTGACGCCGAGCGCTTGCAGGATCTCCTTGCGCAGAGTGATCTGACCTTTGGCGGTGATGGTGAGTGTCGTCATGCGCTGTCCCTTCCAGTAAGGCAAATAAACCTTACTGATGCACCGCGTGTGCGACGGTCACGCAACCATTGCCGTTTGATCGTGTGTGTCGAAATGTTGGGTCTCGACAAGCTCGACCGACGAGGACAGGCTCGACCAACGCTCGTCGAAATCCGGGTCTCGACAAGCTCGCCCAGCGAAAGGGGTCAGTTCACATCCACGATGTCGACGGACGCTCCGGTGCGCGCCGCCTCGACCACGGCTTCCACCACCCGGAGCGTTTTCAGCCCGTCGCGGGCGCTGCAGATCGGTTCGGCCTCGCCGCGGATGACGGCGGCGAAGTGGGTGATCTGGTTGGCCAGCGGGTCGGCCCGCTCGACGCTCTCCATTTCCGTCTCCATCGGCTCCCACCAGGAGCGAGTGCCGGCGAAGGTGCTGACCCGCATGGTCGGCACCGACAGCGAGCCGTCGGTGCCCGCGATGTGGTAGCAATCCTCGTCCGGGAAGGTCGAATAGCTGAGGTTCTCGCGGGCCGTCTGCTCCCAGGATCGCGCGGACGCGGCGGTGTCGGAGAGCAGGAAGGTGCCAAGCGCGCCATTGGCGAAGGTAAAGATCATCGCGGCGGTGTCCTCGACCGGGAAACCGCGGGTGGCGTTCGAGGTGACCGCCTGAACCCGGACGATGTCGCCTACCAGCGACAGCAGGTTGTTTACCTCGTGGATCAGGTTGAGCAGGATCGGCCCGCCCCCGGGCATCCGCCGCCAGCCGCCGCCGACGTCGTAGTAGTCGTCCGGCTTGTAAAACATCGCGGTCCCGACCACCGCGACCAGGCGCCCGAGGCGTCCGCTTTGAACGATCTCGCGGGCCTTCGCCATCACCGGGCTGTAGTTGCGGTGATGCCCGGTCAACACCGGGACGCCGGTGCGCTCGGCCGCATTCACCAGCCGGGCTGCGTTCTCTACGGTGTCGCCGATCGGCTTTTCGACGATGGTCGGGACGCCGGCCGCAACGCACTCCAGGCCGCCCTCGACATGCAGCCGGTTCGGGGTGGCCAGGATGACGCCGTCCGGCTTGCCGGCGGCGAACAGCTCACCCAGCGAGGCGTAGAGCGGCACCCCGTACTGCGCGGCCAGGGGTGCGCCGTCCGGACCGGGTTCGACGATGGCGTGCAGCCGGGCGACATCGCTGCGGTCAATCTCTTCGAGGTGGCGTTTGCCGATCAGGCCGGCACCGGCGACGGCGAGTCGGACCTGCTCCACGGCGCCACTCAGTCCTGACTCTTCAACTGCTCGATGACGAACTCCAGCGCCAGGGTGTACCCCATCACGCCGAAGCCGGCCATCACGCCGACCGCGACGTCGGAGAGGTAGGAGTGGTGCCGGAACGCCTCGCGCTTGTGCACGTTCGAGATGTGCACCTCGCAGAACGGAATGGAGACGCCCGAGAAGGCGTCCCGGATGGCGACGCTGGTGTGGGTGTAGGCCCCAGGGTTGATGATCACGAACTGGGTGCCGTCGGTGCGGGCGGCGTGGACCCGGTCAACGATGGCGCCTTCGTGGTTGCTCTGGAAGCACTCCACCTGGTGACCGGCGGCCTCACCCTGGGCGATCGCGGCGGCCTCGACGTCGGCCAGCGTGGTGGCGCCGTAGATGCCGGGCTCGCGGGTGCCGAGCAGGTTCAGGTTGGGGCCGTTGATGACGAGGATGGACATGCGAGCTTCCTTCGTTGGATGCGGGATGCGGTGGGGGCTATCGTGCCAGGTCGGCCAGGGCCAGTTCGACGATTTCCCGCGCTGGATGCGCCTCGACAGGGCTTCCGAGTTCACGCAGCACGATGAACCGCCAGCCGTCGCGGAACTTCTTGTCGCGGTCCAGCGACCATTCGAGTTGCTCGATCGAGAACTCCGCACTGGTCGGCAGGCCCAAGGCGCTCAGCACGGTGCGGTGCGCGTCCAGGCCCTCGGCGGGCAGCCAGCCCAGCCGGTGCGAGAGATGGGCGGCGGCCATCATGCCGAGGCTGAGTGCGCCGGCGGGCTGACCGGGGGAGGCCGCTTCGAAGGCCCGGCTGAACGTGTGTCCGTAGTTGAGGTGGGCGCGGGCACCCTGCTCGCGCTCGTCGGAGGTGACGATGTCGGCCTTGATCTCCACGCTGCGCCGGACGGCGTGCAGCAGGGTCGCCGGCTCGGCGGCGGTCAGGTCGGGCGCCTTGCGACGCAGGAAGTCCAGCAGGTCGGGGTCGGCCAGCAGCGCGTGCTTGGCGATCTCAGCCAACCCGGAGGGGTAGTCGGGACGTCCGGTCGCCAGGTCGGCGTCGCACATCACCAGCACCGGCTGGTGCACCAGGCCGAGCAGGTTCTGGCCCTGGGGCAGGTCGAGCGCGTTCTTGCCGCCGATCGCCGAGTCGGCCTGGGCCTCCAGCGTGGTCGGCACCAGAGCGAACCGCATGCCGCGGTGGTAGGTCGCGCTGAGGAAGCCGACCAGGTCGACGGTGGCCTCGCCGCCGACCCCGATCAACAGGTCGCCGCGGTGGATGGCCAGTTCGGCCAGTTCGCCGGCGAGGCGTCCGACCTGCTCCAGACTTTTCACCTGAGCGGGGGTGCTGTCGTCGTCCAATCGGAGCTGGTGGACCTCCGACACGCCCCCGGCTACTGCTTTCGCGACCCGATCGCCGGTCGCCGAGTCGCCCGGTCCCGAGATCACCACGACATGGCGGACCTCAGGAAGCTCGGGCAGCAGCCGTCCCAACTCGTCGAGGACGCCGTGACCGACATGGACGCGGTAGCTGCCGCCGGGCGGGGCGACCAGAATGCCGGGGCTGCCGTCGAGTTCGGCGGTCGCGGTGAGCCGGGCCAGGATCTCGAAGGCGACGTCCTCGACGCGGCGTCCGGTGGTGAACGAGGTGACCGACGCCGTCGTGGCGTAGATGTCGAGCCGGGCCGTGTAAAGCTCACTCAGCCCGGGCCGGCCGAGCAGCGGGCGGTAGGTGTCACCGCCGACCCTGGCCAGCGCTTCGGGCAGTTCGACGTGCAGGTAGATGACGGTGTGCCGGCGCAGCGCCTCGCGGGTGGCGACCGAGCCGCAGGCGCCGCCGCCCAGGGAAAGCACGCATGCCTGGCCGTCCAGCAGGTCGGCGATGGTGCGTTCCTCGAGGGTGCGGAAGCCGGGTTCACCCAGTTCGTCGAACAGGGACGAGATGCTGCGGCGTTGCTGGTGTTCGATCACCAGGTCGCTGTCGACGAATGGCAGGCCGAGACGTTCGGCCAGGAGCCGTCCGATGGTGGTCTTGCCGGCACCCATGAATCCGATGAGGACGATCACGGTGTGCTCCATCTCGGACGCGGGCCTCCGCCCACAGAGACGGACGGCTTGTCGCTCGGGAGTCTAGTGGTCAGCCATCTGGCGGCCGTCCGGGGTTCGGACGGTGGCCGCACCTCAACAAGCGAACCGACCGACTGAGCTCAGCCGATGATGTCTGCGGTGAGCGGACGGACGGCGACGCGAAGCAGGGCGGCGGCGTCCACCTCGATGGTGGTTTCCGGGTCACCGCCGCCGCAGTAGACGGATCCCATGCCGGGCACCTTCCTATCGAGCAGGACAACGACATCGGCGTCCGCGCAGACCGGGCTGACCCCGCCTGGTTCCATCCCGAGCGCGGTGACAGCGGCCGCTGGGGCCGAACGCAGCTGTGACCGGGACACTCCGAGTGCCCGGGCGATCGCGACGTACTGCACCCGGGCGGGGCCGGGGACGCCCACCAGGGCGACCGTGCCGTCCGGGAGTGCGAAGGCCAGCGTCTTGACCGAGGTGGTCCAATCAAGCCCGGTCAGGTGCAGGTCGGCCTCACCGCGGATCGGTGGATAGGTGGTGTACCCGGTAGGCCTCGCCAGCGCGTCCAGGGTCTGCAGCACGCGATTCACCAGCCCATTGCGGCGCGCCACAAGGGACATAGGCGCGATCGATCCGGTCCTCAGGCCGCGGGTCTGGGATATCGGAAGTCCACTCGGAAGGGGAGCGGTTTGTGTTCGTGGGGCAGGTCGGGTGGTCGGCTGTGGTGTCGGTGTCCGGTGGGTGTGTGGACGGTGATGGTGCCGTCGGGGCCCGTCAGGTGTTGCCAGCCGGGGTGTTCTTTGAGTTGGTTGCATTGTTCGCACAGGCCTTGCCCGTTGGTCAGGCTGGTGGTGCCTCCGGCACGGACCGGGGTGATGTGGTCGGTGTGTCGGATGGGGGCGTCGCACCAGGGGGTGCGGCAGTGGTCGTCGCGGGTCTTGATGAAGGCCTTCATGGACTTCGGGAAGTGGCGGCGGCCGGTTTCCATGGCGACCAGTTGTCCATCGTCGGGTCGGGTGTAGAGCCTGCGGATCCAGGCCCGGTCGCTGCCGATGGCGTCGGCGGCGAGTCCGCGGGCGATTCTGGCGGGGATGGGTCCGTAGTCGTTCATCCGGGCAGGGGTGTCGCTGTCGCCCAGGAGTGCTTCGTCGGTGATCACCAACTGGATTTCGACATCGACCTGGCCGGCGTCTTCTTCGCCGGTGACGCGGGCGACGAGGGTGTCGGCCATGATCTGACTCTTGGAGCGTTCATCCCCGGCCGCCCGGGCGGTGTCGGCTGCACTGGTCAGGGCTGCGTACGCAGCGACCCCGTCGGCGGCAGGTAGGAGTGCACTGACGCGGGTCATGCAGTCGGGTGCGGGCCGGATGGTGACGTTGCGGTCGGCGTGGGCTTTCCCGATCCGCTCGACCACGCTGTGCGGGTCGAGTTGGTAAGCAAGTTTGCGAGCTTCGGCCGCGACCTGCCGGGTCGACAACTCGTGCTTTCGGGGCCCGAGTTCGGCATCCACCTCGAGATGGTGCGCTTTGGATAGGCAGGCGGTTTCGCGGGCGAGGACGGTCACCCGCCACTCCGAGACGTCACCGGCGGTGAACGCCTTCAGGGTGTGCGGCATTTCCGCGGTGAGCACACCGGCGAGACCGACCAGGCTGCTGGCTCGGTGGGGTGACTCGTGTCGGGCCAACCCGACCTCACCCGCGACAGACGCCGACACGCGTTTCACGTTGCGCCCGGTGGCGCGAGCCTCGGCTTCCCGCACCTCACGCAACTCAACCGTCAACCGGGTCTGGGCAGCTGCCGCAGCGTTCTTGAGCCGTTCCAGCTCAGCGATGTGATCGATCAGCTCGACCGGATCACCACAGGTCAGGTCGGCGACCGCGGTGACCATGCCGGTCAGCGCGGTGTCGTGCCTGCCGGGTGCCTCCATCTCTTCATTGTAATAGAACTAATGTATTATTACAAGAGATCCGAGTCGTGTTTTCGATCGTTGGTGACGGCGAGCGTCGTCGCCGGGGCATTGGCTCATCGTGGCAGGTGGCGCTGACAGTTCTGGGCACGCCTCGGCTGATTCGACCAGTCGTCCGCCCATCGAGGATGCGAGTTCGATGAGGTACCGCATTCGACTGCGGAGGCCGACGACTCGTGACACAGTTTTCGATATGCCGACAGCAGACAGTGGCCAGCTGTTCCCCGGAAAGAAGTTCATCTCCACCGTCCTGGAGGCGCTGGAGACCAAGACCGCGATGTTGAGCGGCGAGATGAGGCGGCGCTACCTGCAGCGCGCCGCGATGGCGGGAATCATCATCGGCGTCTTCTACGTGATCAACTACACCGTGATCGCCGGCTTCGTGCAGGTCGATCCGGGCCTCCGGCCGATCGGACGGATTGTCGGCGGACTGGCCTTCGGCTGGGCGCTGGTGTTCATCTACTACTCGAAGTCCGAACTGTTGACCTCGAACATGATGATCGTGTCGATCGGCGCCTACTACCACCGGACCGGCTGGGTGCAGGCGCTGCGACTGCTCGGCATGTGCTTCCTGGGCAACTTCATCGGAGGCCTGCTGATCGCGCTGATCGGATTGATGAGCAGCCTGGTCTCCGGTGACGTGCTGACGGAGGTTCTCGGATCCGTCTCTCACAAGTTGGAATACGTCTCCAGCGGCCCGGCGGGCTGGGCCGATCTGCTGGCCCGCGCCATTCTGTGCAACTTCATGATCAACATCGCGATGCTGCAGGTCTACAACGGCTTGATCAAGGAAGACATCACCAAATGCCTGGTCATGGTGGTGGCGGTCTTCGTGTTCGCCTTCGGCGGCCTGGAGCACTCGGTGGCCAATACGGTGCTGTTCACTATCGCCGGATTCCGGGACGGGATCGACATCGGGCTCGCCGCGGGGAACGTGGGTATCGCCCTGATCGGCAACTACATCGGCGGCGGCGCCCTGATCGGCTTCTACTACGCCTACTGCAATGACGACAGTCGCTATCGCGAGACGCACTCCACGACCGAGTGAGCCTGGATCTGCTGGGCTGAGCTCAGCCGGCGGTGTCGGTGGGGACGGCTCGCGAAATGGCGACCGATTGGGCGGGTCTCTTGCCTCGTCCGCCTCACCTGGGTGGCGAATCGGTCGCTGATCGACGAGCGTCAGCCGCCCGGGCGCGGGGCTGGGTGGCCGCGAGGGCCCCACCACCGGAGATGGGCGGTGTTTCCCCGATTTGGGCGCTCACGACGTCCTGGACTAGACTCGCTCGTCGGTTACCTGTGTCTCAGGTGCGTCCACGTTCAGATTGGGAGCAATGGCGAAAAAGGAAGGTGCCCTCGAACTCGAGGGCCAGGTCGTCGAAGCACTGCCGAACGCGATGTTCCGGGTGGAACTCGCCAACGGCCATCGCGTGCTGGCCACGATCAGCGGCAAGATGCGGCAGCACTACATCCGTATTCTCCCGGCCGACCGCGTCGTCGTCGAGTTGTCTCCCTACGACCTGACCCGTGGCCGCATCGTCTATCGGCACAAGTGATCCGCACGACATCATCCACCACCGGTTCCGGCCGTTGATCCCCGAGCCTTCGTGCCCGGGGACAGCTTTGTCCGGAGCGACGAGTCAGAAAGTTGCTCGATGAAGGTTCAGCCGAGCGTCAAGAAGATCTGCGACAAGTGCAAGGTCATTCGCCGGCACGGTCGCGTGATGGTGATCTGCGACAACCCGCGGCACAAGCAGCGCCAGGGCTGACCTGGTCTGCGCCGTAGGCCGCAGCACCGGACGGCACGCCGTCCAGCCACCTCCGGGTGGCCAAACTGAACAACGTGATCGCACCAGCCGGAGCAATCCAGCTGCCACCCCCGGTCGGAGGCCGGGGCCCACGCCGAGGCGGCGAGGGGACGCATCACGCCAGACACCTCCGCGGACCGGGTCGACGCCCCGTCCGGAACTGAAAGGAAACGCCTCATGGCACGCCTCATCGGGGTCGATCTGCCGCGCGAGAAGCGCCTCGAGATCGCCCTCACCTACATCTTCGGCATCGGCCGTACCCGAGCCACCGAAACCCTGGCCGCCACTGGTCTCAGTGGCGACATCCGTGTCCACCAGCTGACCGACGAGCAACTCGTTGCGCTTCGCGATCACATCGAGGCGAACTACGAGACCGAGGGCGACCTGCGCCGCACCGTCGCCGCAGACATCCGGCGCAAGATCGAGATCGGCTCCTACCAGGGCCGCCGCCACCGCATGGGCCTCCCGGTTCGCGGTCAGCGCACCCGGACGAACGCCCGCACCCGCATCGACGTTCAACAACACCATCATCACCATCACCGACCCCACCGGTGCGGTGATCTCGTGGGCCTCCGCCGGCACCGTCGGCTTCAAGGGCTCGCGCAAGTCGACCCCGTTCGCCGCCCAGATGGCCGCCGAGGCCGCCGGTCGCCGCGCCATGGAGCACGGCATGAAGCGGGTGGACGTGTTCGTCAAGGGTCCGGGCTCCGGCCGCGAGACCGCCATCCGTTCGCTCGGCGCCGTCGGCCTGGAGATCGGCCCGATCTCCGATGTCACCCCGGTGCCGCACAACGGCTGCCGTCCGCCCAAGCGCCGTCGCGTCTGAGCCCGAGCAGAGAGAAGGACTGAACAATGGCCCGCTACACCGGACCCATCACCAAGAAGTCGCGTCGGCTCGGCACCGACCTGGTCGGCAACGACAAGTCGTTCGAGCGCCGCGCCTACCCGCCCGGCGTCCACGGCCGCGGCCGGACCAAGGAGAGCGAGTACCTGCTGCAGCTCCGCGAGAAGCAGAAGGCCCGCTACGCCTACGGCGTGCTCGAGAAGCAGTTCCGTCGCTACTACGAGGAAGCCAACCGGCTGGCCGGCAAGACCGGTGACAACCTGCTGATCATCCTCGAATCGCGCCTCGACAACGTGGTGTACCGCGCCGGTCTGGCCAACACCCGCCGTCAGGCTCGCCAGCTGGTCGTGCACGGCCACTTCCTGGTCAACGGCAAGAAGGTCAACATCCCGTCCTACCGGGTGAGCGCCTACGACGTCATCGACGTGGCGCCGAAGTCGATCAACTCGCTGCCGTTCGTGATCGCGCGCGAGACCCACCACGAGCGGTCCGTGCCGGGCTGGCTGACCGCCCGCCCGAACCGCGGTCGCATCCTGGTGCACCAGCTGCCGGTTCGTGAGCAGATCACCATCGACGTCCAGGAACAGCTGATCGTCGAGCTCTACTCCAAGTAAGCCCAATCGGGGACGCCGGTGCGCCGGCGTCCCCGAAGCCCGCCCGGGAACGACTCGGGTGGTCGCCAGCACTGCCGTCATATAGCGGTCGGCAGGAAAGGAAACACAACTCCATGCTCATCGCACAGCGTCCGACCCTGACCGAAGAGGTCATCGACGACCACCGCTCCCGCTTCGTCGTGGAGCCCCTGGAGCCCGGTGTGGGCTACACCCTCGGCAACTCGCTGCGGCGCACGCTGCTGTCGTCCATTCCGGGCGCGGCCGTGACCAGCATCAAGCTCGAGGGCGTCCAGCACGAGTTCTCCACCATCGAGGGTGTCGTCGAGGACGTCACCGAGGTCATCCTCAACCTCAAGGGCCTGGTGCTGTCCTCCGAAGAGGACGAGCCGGTCGTCATGTACCTGCGCAAGGCCGGCCCCGGTGAGGTCACCGCCGCCGACATCGCGCCGCCGGCCGGGGTCGAGATCCACAACCCCGAGTTGCACATCGCCACCCTCAACGACACCGGCCGGGTTGAGATGGAACTGGTCGTCGAGCGTGGCCGCGGCTACGTCTCCGCCGCCCAGAACAAGAACCTGGACGCCGAGATCGGCCGGGTGCCGGTCGACTCGCTGTACAGCCCGGTGCTGAAGGTCACCTACAAGGTGGAGGCCACCCGAGTCGAGCAGCGCACCGACTTCAACCGGCTCACCCTGGATGTGGAGACCAAGCCGTCGACCACCCCGCGCGACGCCGTGGCGTCCGCCGGCAAGACCCTGGTCGAGCTGTTCGGCCTGGCTCGCGAGCTGAACGTGGACGCCGAGGGCGTCGAGATCGGCCCGTCGCCGGTGGACGAGCAGCTGGCCGCCGACCTGGCGCTGCCGGTGGAGGAGCTGAAGCTCACCATGCGCAGCTACAACTGCCTCAAGCGCGAGGGCATCCACACGGTGTCCGAGCTGGTGTCGCGTTCCGAGCAGGACCTGCTCGACATCCGCAACTTCGGCTCGAAGTCCATCGAAGAGGTCAAGCTGCGGCTGCACGAGATGGGCCTGTCCCTGAAGGACAGCTCGCCCGGCTTCGACCCGCTCGCCGCGCTGAACCGTTACAACGACGACGCCGACTTCGGCGACGAGTACTGATCCGCGAATAGGAGAAACCCGAAATGCCCAAGCCAACCAAGGGCCCCCGGTTCGGCGGCTCGCCGGCGCACCAGCGGATCATCCTGGCCAATCTGGCCAGCCAGCTCTTCGAGCACGGCAAGATCACCACGACCGAGGCTAAGGCCAAGCGCGTCCAGCCGCTGGCCGAGCGGCTGATCGCCAAGGCCAAGCGCGGTGACCTGCACAACCGGCGCCAGGTGCTGACCACCATCACCGACAAGGGCGTGGTGCACGTCCTGTTCACCGAGATCGCCCCGAAGCTGGCCGATCGCGACGGTGGCTACACCCGGATCACCAAGATCGGCCCCCGCAAGGGCGACAACGCCCCGATGGCCGTGATCGAGATCATCACCGAGTCGGTCGAGGATTCGCGCAAGAACAAGGCCAAGGCCAAGGGTGCGTCCGCGACGCCGGCCAAGAAGGCCGACAAGCCCGCCAAGAAGGGCGACAAGAAGGCTCCCAGGCGCGCGATCGACGACGAGGCCGTCGAGTCTGCTCCTTCGGCTCCGTCGCCTGAGCCTGCTCCTTCCCCGGAGTCTGCTCCCTCGGCTGAATCCGCGCCTTCGGCGCCGTCCGCCGATGAGGCTGCCAAGGCCTGAGTGCCGTCCGCCCGCTGCCCGGTCCCGGAAGGGGCCGGGCAGCGTCGCGTTCCACCAGTGGAACTACCTCGGTCCGCGCGGGTCTCCCGCAAAAGCCAAACGCTCGCCGGACTATTTGGGGCTCGCTGAGTTCAGCGAGCCCCAAATAGTCCGGCGAGCGTTGGACGCCGGATGGTGCTGTCAGAGCACGCGGCGGCAGGTCCACGGCTGGAAGCCGCGCTTGGCGTAAAGCCGGTTGGCAACGGTGATCTGCTCGCGCTTGGTGGCCCGATGCGGGTACTTGGCGAAGTCCTGGCCCTTCACCGAGCGCCACGTCTCGAGGTTGAACTGCAGGCCGCCGTAGTAGCCGTTGCCGGTGTTGATGTGCCAGCGGTTACCGGACTCGCACTTGGCGATCTTGTTCCACTGCGCCAGCCGGGCCAGGTTGATCTTGTGCTTGCCGTTGGTGCCGATCTTGACCACGCGGTTGATCGCCTTCCGGACGACCTTCCGCTTTACCACGGTGGTGACTTTGCCGTTGACCGTGGTGGTGATGTAAGTGCGGACGGCCACGCCGTTGCGGCCCTTCTTGATCACCTTCTTGTCACCCTTGTACAGCGACTTGGTCTTCTGCTTCACCGTTCGGTACTTGAGGACGACCGTCTTCTTGGTGATCTTGGTCTTGGTGGCCTTGGTGCTCACCCGGTCGATCGCCAGGGCCAGGCCGCCGTTCGACGGCGTGGTCAGCGCGGGTGACCCGGAACCGGCGGCCTGGGCGGGCAGCGCGGTGAGTCCCGCGATCAGCAGACCGCCGCAGGCGGTGAGGGCAGCGCCCTTGGTGAATGACGACATCGATAGTGCTCCTTGCTTGTTTGGATCGGTTGGCTCAGGCCGCGTGCCGGCAGGCCCAGGGGGCGAGTCCGTAGTTGGCGTAGTAGCGGTTGGCGACGGTGATCTGCTCGGCGCGGCTGGCCAGGTCGGCGCGGGGGGCAAAGTCAGCCCCGCCGTTGGCGCGCCACGAGGCGGCGTCGAACTGCAGCCCGCCGTAGTAGCCGTTGCCGGTGTTGAGGTGCCAGTTGCCGCTGGACTCGCACTGGGCGATTCGGTCCCACATGGCGGATCGAGCCAGGTTCAGCGCGCCGCCCCGGCTCCCACGCTCGGACGGGGGTCGCTTCTTGGTGCCCACGACGACCTTCTGGCTCACCGGCGCCGTGACCACCACACGCTTGAGCACCTTCCTGGTGGCCTTGCCGCCGTTGACGGTGGTGTAGCGGTAGGTGACCTTCGCCTTGCCGTTCTTACCGGCCTTGGTCACCTTGGTCTGGCCCACGTACATCGATTTCGAGGTGGACTTGGCGGTGCCGTGGGAGATCTTCTCGTTCACCGTGCGGGTGGTGACCTTGACCCGGTCCAGCACGACCCTCTGCTTGTTCGCGATCGCGGTGGTCAGCGCCGGCTTGAGCCGGTCTCGCGTACCCACGCTCAGGTTGCGCTCGGCGAGCAGGTCGGCGACGGTGCCGGCGGTCGTGGTCACCGTGGCCGAGGTGCCGCCGACCTTCAGGTTCACCTGCTTGGCTGTCCGGACGTCGACGGTGAGACCGTCCCGTCCGATGCCGGCCGAGCGGGACACCGAGAATGCCGCGTCCTTCAGGCCATGGATTTTCGCGGCCGCCAGGGCGCCGTCCAGGGTGGTGGCGGTGGTGTAGAACTCGGTCGGCTTGCCATCGACCATCAGGGTGACCTTGCGCGAGTACTGCACCTGGACGGTGCTGCCGTCGCTGACCGGGCTGTCCGCCGCGGGGAAGACCAGGTCCCGCGGGCCCAGCTCAATGTTGTTGGCCTTCAGCACGTCGCCGACAGTGGCGGCGTAGGTGGTGCTGGTCGAGGTCTGCCCGTCGACGTCCAGCGTCACGGCCTTGTCGAGCGACGTAGCGGCGATGCCGCCTCCGGCGAGGACGACGGCACCGGCGAGGGCCGTCAGCTTCCAGGACCAGGTCACGATAGGTACAGCTCCAGCTACTCAGGGATCAGGAAAGTTCATGAGAACAACCTGAGAACGAGTGTGACGGAAGCTGAGAAATCACGCAAATCTCTCAGGGAGGCCGGCGAATCGACGGCGTGGGTTCAGTAGTCAGCGCGGTTTCGGTGACCGTCCGGTGTCCGTTGGGTGGACAGCAGGTGTCCGGCGAGCGCGGCGGTCGGACGGCCGGGGTGGGGTGGGGTGGGGGCACGCGGGTGAGAACGACGGACGGCCCCGGGGAGTACCGGGGCCGTCCGCGGTAGCTCTCAGAACAGGCCGGAGCTGGCCGCCTGGGCCTTGGTGAAGCGCTCGGTGACGTCGGTCCAGTTGACCACGTTCCACCACGCCTTCACGTAGTCGCCTTTCACGTTGAGGTACTGCAGGTAGAAGGCGTGCTCCCACATGTCGAGCTGCAGAACCGGCAGCTGGCCCACCGGCAGGTTGCCCTGCTGGTCGAACAGCTGGTTGATGTTGAGCCGCTTGCCGAGCGTGTCCCAGACCAGAACCGACCAGCCGGAGCCCTGCAGGCCGTTGGCGACCTCGTTGAACTGCTTCTGGAAGCCGTCGAACGAGCCGAAGAACTCGTCGATCGCGGCGGCGATCTCACCGTCGGGACGGCCACCGCCGTCGGGGGACATGTTCTTCCAGAACACCGAATGGTTGATGTGCCCACCGAGGTGGAAGGCGAGGTCCTTCTCGAGCTTGTTGATGGCGGCAAAGTCGCCGCTCTCGCGGGCCGCGGCCAGCTTCTCCAACGCGGTGTTCGCACCGGCCACGTAGGCGGCGTGGTGCTTGTCGTGATGGAGCTGCATGATCTGCGCCGAGATGTGCGGCTCGAGTGCGCCGTAGTCGTAGTCGAGGTCCGGCAGCGTGTACGTCATCGGTACTCCTTCGTAGGGGCTTCTTGATTTGGTCAACCCACCGTTCACGGCCCAGTATTCCCTGCCGGACGCCTCGGCGACACCTCTGAGCGGGCGGGATCGCCATCCGGGACGGCCGACGGCGCCGCCACCGGCGGCGCCGGCGAGGGCGTCCGGACGGGGTCGATCAGCGGCCACCCGGTGCGGGCCTTGGCGGTGGTGAAGGCGGCCCGGCGTGCCGTCCGCCGCAGCAGCCTCAACAGGGATGTGCCGACCAACAGGATCACCACGGCATTGGTCAGCCCCCTGCCGAGGTTCCAGCCCATCGAGGTGGCCAGGTTGAACAGCACGAACCGGTGCAGGTTCTCCAGCGGTGTCGCCGCCGGGTCGAACGAGAGCTGGGTGCCGTCGCCGAGGGCGAACGGCCAGAACGAGAAGTCCATCAGCCAGCCGTAGGCGAACGCCGACACCATCCCGTAGCCGGCCAGCAGCACCAGCTCGCCACGTCCGGACGCCTTGGGCAGCCAGCCCGCGAACAGGCCGACGAACCCCGCGGCCAGCATCTGATAGGGCAGCCAGGGACCGACACCGGAAGTGATCAGTGCCGAGGTGAACAGGGTGATCGCTCCGAGCGCGAAGCCGAACCCGGCACCGAACACGCGGCCGGCCAGGACAAGCAGGAAGAAGACCAGCTCGAAACCTGCCGTTCCGGCGCTGAGCGGCCGCAGGATGCTGCCGACCGCGGCCAGCACGCCGAGCATGGCGAGCGCTTTGACGTCCAGGCCGCCGGCGACCAACTCGGACAGCACGATCGACAACACCAGCCCCAGCACCAGGGCGAGCACCATCGGGGCCTGCATGGGGTTGGCGCTGCCCTCCGGCCGGAGGAGTAGCGGCCAGCCGAAGGCGACTGCGCCGGCGACCACCGCGGAGCCGAGCGCGAGAGCCGACGCCCAGCGCCTGCCGCCGTTCATCGCCACCCGCGTTCCACGTCGGCGGGGGTGAGCACGGGAACCGGGGCGAACACCTTCGCCATCTGCGGCGCATAGGCCGGTGAGGAGGTGAGCAGGTCGGCGGTGCTGCCGTCGGCGATCACCTCGCCGTCGGCCATCAACACCAGGCGCCGGCTGGCCAGTGCGGCGAACTCGACGTCGTGGGTGCTCAGGGCGACGGCGATGCCGTCCTCGGCGAGGGCGTCCAGGATCTGATGCAGCTGGGCCTTGGCCGCGTAGTCGAGACCGCGGGTCGGCTCGTCGAGCAACAGCACCGGCGCCCGCGCCGCCAGCTGGATCGCCAGCACCAGCCCGAGCCGCTGACCCTCGGAGAGATCACGCGGATCGCGGTCGGACGGCAGATCGAGGCCGAGCCGGACGATCAGGTCGCGGGTGGTGCCAGGGTCGGCGCCGCTCTCGGCGTCGGCTTGGGCGCATTCGGCTTTGACGGTGGGCAGATACAGCAGGTCGGCGGCGGTCTGCGGCACCAGCGTGACCAGCCGGCGCGCTTCGGCGGCCGACAGCCGCCGTGGGTCCTGGCCGTTCACGGTGATCGTTCCGGCGCTGGTGAGCGCCCCCTGCAGCGCCCACAGCAGCGACGACTTGCCGGCACCGTTGCGTCCCAGCAGGGCGGTGACGCTGCCGCCGTACAGATCGAGATCGACACCGCGGACGGCGCTGATCGGGCCGTACCGCACCTCAACGCCGCGGGCGCTCAGCGCAATCGAGCCAGGGCTCGGGGTCGGCGAGGACGGTGCGCTGATCGTGACGCCGGACGCCTGCACCCGCCGGCGGGCCTCGCGCACGCTGAGCGGCACGGTCGGCCAGCCCAGGGTGCGTGCCAACGCGGCCAGTGGCGGGGTCACCGAGGCACGGCCCAGGATCTCGGCGGGCGGCCCGTACCCAGCGCTGCCGTCCCCGGGCAGCCAGATCATCGAGTCGGCGGCCTGCATCACCCGCTCCAGCCGGTGCTCGGCCAGCACCACCGTCAGGCCGACCTCGTGCACCAGCGTGGTGATCGCCGCCAGCACGTCCTGGGCAGCGGTCGGGTCGAGTGCCGAGGTGGGTTCGTCCAGCACCAGCACCCGGGGCTGCGCGGCGAGCACTGCGGCGATCGCCACCCGCTGCTGCTGGCCGCCGGACAACTCCACCAACGGACGCCGGCGCAGCTCGGCGATCCCCATCAGGTCGAGGGTCTCCTCGACCCGCTTGCGCATCGCTACCGGTGCGACGCCGAGCTGCTCCATGCCGTAGGCGACCTCGTCCTCGACGGTGTCGGTGACGAAGCCGCGCAGCGGGTCCTGGCCGACGTAGCCGACCAGCTCGGCCAGTTCGCGGGGCTGATGTCCGGCCGTGTCGCGTCCGGCAACGGTGACCCGTCCGCTCAGCGCGCCGCCGGTGAAGTGCGGCACCAGGCCGTTGACGCTGCCCAGCAGGGTGGATTTGCCGCTGCCGGTGGGTCCGACCACCAGGCACAGGTCGCCGTCCGGGATCTCCAGGCTGACCCCGCGCAGGGTGGGCAACTCGGCGTCCGGGTAGGTGACGGTGACGTCCTGCCAGGCGATCATGCGGGTGCTCCGTCGCGCAGTGCCCGGACGCGGGCGTCGTTCCGGTGGGTCTCGACGGCTCGGAACCGTGACGGTGCGGTGAGCGGCAACGGCGCCAGGCAGCAGACCACCGCCAGCAGCATCGGCAGCGTCAGTTCCGGCCAGACCAGTGGATCGGTCGAGGGAAACACGGTGTCGTAAG
Organism: Micropruina sp.; assembly: GCA_044225075.1. Classification (GTDB taxonomy): domain Bacteria; phylum Actinomycetota; class Actinomycetes; order Propionibacteriales; family Propionibacteriaceae; genus Micropruina. Next base: position 17,836 of record JBGAJF010000002.1, read on the forward strand.
TGGTCTCCAGCCAGCCGAGCCCGAGCACGACCGCGGCGGCCAGCAGGCCGCTCAGTGCGACGCCGGTGGCTCGCCAGGTCCAGGCGTGCGGTCGGTAGGCGGTCACCCGCAGGCTGCGTCCGGCCCAGCGCAGTCCCAAGCCGGTACCCACCACACCGAACCCGAGGGCGGCGGTCGCGGCCTCCCAGAACGTAGTGCTGAGCAGCAGGAACGCGCCCAGCAACGCGACCATGGAAGAGATGATCATCAGCGGCAGCGCACCCGGCACCGGCTTGCCGCGGGTCCGGCCGAAGCCACGCGCCTCCATGCCGGCGGCCAGCGCCATCGAGCGGTCGATCGCGTCGGCGAGGACGGGCAGCGCGATCCGGCCGAGCGCCCGCAGCCCGCGGACCGGATCGCCGCGCAGCCGGCGCGCCCGGCGCACCCGCTGCGCGCTCTCGATCAGCTGCGGGGCGACGGTCAGCGCGATCACCACCGCCACGGACGCCTCGTACAGCGCCGCCGGCACCGATTTGAGTGCCTGACGCGGGTTGGCCAGCGCGTTGGCGGCGCCGATGCACAGCAGCATCACCGCCAGCCGCAGCGCGCTGTACAGCGTGTAGGTGAGGCCTTCGGCGGTCACCGCGCCGCCCAATCGGATACCGGCCGCCCAGTCCGGCAGCGGAATCTCCGGCAGGGTGAACAGCACCGTCTCGCCGCCGCTGCCGCCGATCAGGACCTGGAAGAAGACCCGCATGCCGATCACGAACAGTGCCAGCAGCAGGTAGGCCCGTACCGAGCGTGCCCAGGGCGCCGCACTGCGCCGCATCATCACCACCACGATCACGGCCATCGCGATCAGGACCAGCAGCAGCGGGTTGGTGGTGCCGCTGACGGCCAGCCCTATGCCGATCGCCCAGCACCACCAGGCCCACGGATGGACCGGCGTCGATGGGGCGGGTCCGGGCGTCAGGAGTTCCGGCCCTTCCACCACCAGCCGCCGAGACCGGCCACGCCGGCGACGACGATGCCGAGCGTGGCGATCAGACCCACCGGTGACCCGTTGTCCGGATCCTCGGTGGGGGCGGCCGAGGGAGCTTCGGCCGACACCGGCGCCGCGACCACTCCGCCGGACGCCTCGCCCGAAGCTGTGGCCGGGGTCGACGGGGAACCAGCCGTCGAGCCGGGTGACGTCGCGCTCGGCGAGCCGGTGGAGGAAGTCGTGCTGCGGGGCCGTCCACTCGCCGTAGGGGTCGGACGGCTGGATGCGGTTGGCGTCGTGGCTTTGCTGCTCGCGCCGGGTTTGCTGCTCGCACTGGGTTTACTGCTCGGCTTCACCGTGGGTTTACTGCTCGGCTTCACCGAGGGTTTGTTGCTCGGTTTGTTACTGGGCGCCTTGCTGGGCTTCGCGCTGGGTTTCTTCGTCGGCTGGGGCTTCGGCGTGTTCGACTGGGTGGGTTTCGGGGTCGGCTTGGGCGTCTCGCTGCTGGACGGCGGCGCGGCACCCGGGGGCACCTTGCCGTCGCTCAGCGACTGGTACCGCCAGCCCTCGGCGTTGCCGGCGGTCGGCTTGTAGCTGTTCGCGCCCAGGTTGGAGTACGTCCAGCTGTTGTAGCTGCCGTCCGCCTTGCGAGTCGCGTGCCAGTACGACCAGTAGGCCTTGTAGATGTCGGGTTTGCCCGGCTTCCCATTGATCTTGTAGACGAAGCCGTCGGTGATGGTGGGGGAGAATCCGGCGTTCCGCAACGCCGCAGTACCGGTGGAGTGGCTGGTGGCGCAGCGGGCCGAGATGCCGCCGCCCAGGCTGCCGAAGTCAACCACCACCCACACCCCGCTGCAGGACGCCGCCTGCGGGAGCACCGGGGCGGCAGCGACAGCCGGGGCGGACGGCGAGGCCGCGCCGGCGGCGAGCATCGCCGCCAGCGCGACTGTGGCGAGGAGTCGCCTCACTTGACGACCTTCGCGGTCGCCTTCGACGTCTTGGCCAGCGTCTCGTAGCCACTCTTCTTCGCCGTCACCTTGACCTTGAGGGTCTTCTTCAGGTCGGACGCGGTCACCTTGTAGCTGGACTTGGTCGCCTTGGCGATGGCCTTGCCGGAGCGGTACCACTGGTAGCTGAAGGTCGGCTTCGGGTTCCAGGCGCCGAGCTTCGCGGTCAGCTTCTTGCCGACCTTCGCCGACCCGCTGATCGTCGGGGTCGACACGGTCACGTAGCCGCGCGGCGGCGTCTTCAGCTGGGGCTGCGCCCCATCGAGCCACGGGCCGTAGATCCAGCCCTCGGCGACGCCCTTCCTCGGCTTCGACTTCTCCGCCCCGTTATCGGAGAAGGTCCATGTGCCCCAGCTGCCGTCCGCCTTCTGCGTGGCCTTCCAGTAGCCCCAGAACGTGTTGGCGGTCGAGGTGCATTTACTGGGGTAGCCCTGGATCTGGCACAGGAACTGACCGTAGTTGGTCTTTGTGGTCTTGATCGAGAAGCCGGCGCTCTTCAGGGCGACCAACCCGTTGGTGTATGTGGTCGCGCAGCGGACGGTCTGCTGGCTGTTGCCACGGTTCACCACCACCCAGACACCGCTGCACGAGGTGCTGGCCTTCGGCAGCGACGGCGGGGTGGGGCACTTGCTCAGGTTGAGCGACGCGTCGAGTGTCGACTTCCCGGAGATCAGGTAGAGCGCGTTGGCGGTGGCCATCACGTCGGACGGCGTGCCCTTGTCGAGTGAGTTGGGGAATCCGCCGTCCGACTGCTGCTTGGTACCCAGCCATTCCTTGGCCTTGGTCACCTCCGCACCGCTCTTCAGCGCCGAACCCAGCAGCGCGGTGGAGTCGACCGGGGAATAGTTCTCCCAGTAGCCGGCCGGCTTCTGCTCGGCCTTGGCCCAGCCGGTCGCGGCGTCCTGCTGCGGCTTGAGTTGACCGATCGCCTTCAGTGCCAGGATGCCCATGGCGGTGGTGTCGGGGTCGGCGTTGAAGGTCCCCTTCGGCCACTCGTAGCCGAAGGCACCGTTCGCGCCCTGCTGCCCGAGGAGGTTGGTGAGCAGCGTGACCGGAATGGTCGCACCGGCACGCTTCAGCGCGATGATGCCCAGGCTCTGGTTGAACGCCGACTTCAGCGGACCCACCTGACCGTCCTTCGGCAGGGCGTTGGTGACCAGCGAGACCAGGTTGTAGCCAGCGAACTTCTTCGGATCGAGGCCGAGAGCCTTCACCGTGATGGCCATGTTGGCCGCCCGAGCCTGGTTGAGCTCCTTGCCCTGATACAGGTACGACTTCGCGTTCGTCTCGATCTGCTTCACCAGGATGCGGGCGGCCGGCGCATAGCTGCAGTCCCCGGTCGCGGCCAGGCCGAGTGCCGCCGTCATGGACGCCCCGGCGCCTTCGCCCTTGGCCGGCAGGTTCCGGACCACGAAGTTGGCGGCCTTGGCGGCGTCGGCCGCCGGAGCCGCAGCGGCGCCGGGAGAGGCGGCGATCAGGCCGGTGAGCGTGAGGGCTGCTGTAGTCCCGACAGCGAGGGAGCGCCTCAATGATGAGTGCATCTGGATGGTCCTTTCGCGCGGGCATACCGGCGAAGCCGGACCCGGGGTCCATCCGGCTCACCCGCGTGCCACGACAGGTTGACAGAGCCAGAACAGCTACAGGCATTCCGACTGGGCCATCGCTGGCGTCACGGTTGCGGGTCAGCCCCGGACTCTCACCGGGTTCCCCTGCACTTGTTCAGGTGAGCGTCAGCCTAGACCACCTGTGCCGGCAGCGATCGGGCTTGCCGAAATCCCGGTCGATCCGCTGGTTGGGGCTGGTCGAAACCCGCGCCGACGAACTCATTCGATCTCGCCGCGGCCCGGCTCCTTCTTCGTCCCGTCGAGGCGTCCCTTGAGTTCGTCGAAGGCCTGTTGCCCCTTCTCCTTGGCGCCGTTGGCGAACTCCCTGATGTTGCCGCCCGCGTCGGCGGCGAAGTCCTTGATGTTGCCGCCCGCGTCGGCCGCGAACTCTTTGATGTTGCCGCCGGCGTCGGTCGCGAAGCCCTTCAGGTTCTCGCCCGCGGTGGTGGAGAACTCGCGGACCCGGTCGAACGCGTCCTCGGTGAACTCGCGGACCTGACCCCCGACGTCCTTGGCCCTGGTGACCAGATCGTCGAGGAATTTCCCGGTGCCCGCCACGCTCTCGTCCGCCATGTCGATCTCCGCTCTGCCCCGACGGCCAGATCTTGGCCCTGGCCAACCCTAGGGCTCCGTGCCCGGCGTGCGGAACAGTTGAGGACCGCTGATTGACGCCGGCATCGTTGGTTGAGCGTGTCGAAACCTCTATCAGCGCGATGCCGTCCGCTGCCTCGGCAAGCTCGACCAGCGAATTCAGCCCGCCGCTGCGCTGACCGCGAAGACCCGGAATCCCTTCGCGCTGGCGGTCCGCGTGCAGGCCCAGCCCTGGTCGACCAGCCAGCGTTGCAGCGAGTCGGCGCCGAGGTTGCGACCGACGACCAGCCGCGCGATGCCGTCCGGTGCGAGCCGGGGCAGCCAGGTCAGCAGCAGCTCGTGCAGGGCGTCCTTGCCGATCCTGATCGGCGGGTTGGACCAGATCTCGTCGTAGCGGACGGCCGGGTCGGCGGCGTCCGGCAGCATCGGGCGGACGCGACCCGCCACCCCATGAGCACGCGCGTTGTCCGCACAGAGGGTGAGCGCGCGAGGGTTGACGTCAACGGCGTCCACCACCGCGTCCGGGCAGGCGGTGGCCAGGGCGACCGCCAGCACGCCCCATCCGCAGCCCAGATCGAGCAGCCGGGCGGCGCCGGCCGGGGGCGTCGCCGAACGCAGCAGCACGCCGGTGCCGAGGTCGAGCCCGTCGGCTGAGAACACCTCGTTCGCGGTCGTGAAGCGCCAGTCGGTGTCCCAGAACCGGACGTCGACGTTGCGCCGCTTCTCGGCCGCACTGGGTGCGGTGAAGTAGTGGCTCACTGCGGCGACACCGGGCTGTCGGGTGAATCCAGGGTGCGCCGGGCGCGGGCCTCGACGGCCCGGGCGGCCAGTTCGCGATCGCGCGGGTAGCCCACCTCCTCCAGCGTCAGCCCGCCGGGCGGCATCACCCGGATGTCGCCGGCCCGCTCGCGCGCATGCAGCAGTCCGACCAGCCAGTCCGGCTCCCGGCGTCCGGTCGAGACCGCGACCAGGGCGCCCACCAGTGAGCGCACCATGGAGTGGCAGAAGGCGTCCGCCTTAACGGTGATCTCGGCGACGTCGCCCCAGGTGCGCCGGGCCGAGAGCTGCAGCAGATTGCGGATCGTGGTGGCGCCCTCGCGCTGCTTGCAGAAGGCGGCGAAATCGTGCAGCCCGCGCAGTTTGCCGGCGACCGCGTTGAGCCGTTGCAGATCGAGTTCGGTGCGCAGCGGGGTGACGTGGATGCGCAGCAGCGGGTCGGGCGTGGAGTCGGCGATCCGGTACACGTAGCGGCGCCAGATCGCCGAGAACCGGGCATCGAAACCCGGTGGAGCCAGGCTGACCCGGCGCACCACCACGTCGGACGGCAACACGTTGCGCAGCCGGTAGCCGAGTTCGGCGATGGTCTGTGGCACGTCGTTGACCTCGGGCAGGTCGACATGGGCGACCTGCCCGCGGGCGTGCACCCCGGCGTCGGTGCGGCCGGCGCAGGTCAGGCTGACCGGCTCGCTCAGGCGCAGCACGCGCGGAATCCATGCCTCCAACTCTTCCTGCACGGTGCGCAGCCCGCGCTGTGCCGCCCAGCCGTGGAATTCAGTGCCGTCATAGGCGATGTCGAGGCGCAGCCTCACCGCCGTCCCCCTTCTCGGATGCCGTAACACAGGTCGTAGATGGTGCGTCCGGCCGCAACTCCTTTGGCCTCGTACCTGCTCTGCGGACGATCCTGCCACCGCGGCGCCCAGCCGTCATAGCGGTTCACCAGCATCGGATGATCGTCGAGCGCGGCGCGCATGGCAAGCGCGTAGTCCTCCCAGTCGGTGGCCAGCCGCCAGAGCCCGTCGGCGGCGAGCTTGGCCGCGACCAGGTCGGCGAACGCACCCGACACCAGCCGTCGCTTGTGATGCCGCGACTTGTGCCACGGGTCGGGAAAGAAGGTCCACAGCTCGGTCACCGAGCGGTCGTCGATCAGCGTGCCCAGGGCGTCCACCCCGTTGGCGACGACCACCCGGACGTTCCCGACGCCGGCCCGGGCACATTTGGACAGCGTGCTGGCCACCGCCGGTTCGAACACCTCGAAGGCCAGGTGGTTCCGTTCGGGATGCCGGGCCGCGACCGCGGCGATCACGTCGCCGGTGCCCCCGCCGATCTCGACCACCAGCGGGGCGTCCCGGCCGAAGGCGTCCGCCAGGTCGAGACGGGCGTCGGCGGCCACCGAGGTGTCGGTGTCGCGGGCCGGAACCCGGACCACCCAGTCGGCGCGCTCGCGCCAGGCCTTCTGCTGGCTCGCGTTCATCCGCGAGCTGCGCCGGACGAAAGAAACGACCTCCCGGTGAACCCGTGGTCGCGCCTCAGCCATGCGGGTCAGCGTAACGGCGCATCGAGCGACCGGTGTGCCCCGCCGGCCCACGGCTCCCTGGGATAACCCTGAGGACGGCCCGAAAGGCGAAGGACGTGGGTCAAACTGGTGGAGCGGTTCGACCGCGTCCGACGAAAGGCTTGTAACTCACCCATGCGCACTCTGTTGAACATCATCTGGCTGATTTTCGGGGGCTTCTGGCTCGCCCTCGGCTATCTCTTCTTCGGGCTGTTGGCCTGCATTCTGATCATCACCATCCCGTTCGGCATCGCCTCCTTCCGGATGGCCGCCTACGCGCTGTGGCCGTTCGGCAAGACCATCGTCCGCAAACCGAACGCGGGCGTCGGTTCGGCGCTCGGGAACGTCATCTGGTTCCTGGTCGCCGGTCTGTGGCTGGCCATCGGTCATCTCACCACCGCCGCGGCTCAAGCGATCACCATCGTCGGCATTCCGCTCGCCATCGCAAACATCAAGATGATTCCGGTGACCTGTGTGCCGCTGGGCAAGGATATCGTCGATTCCGACCACGTTCCCTACGGCAGCCAGCCGGTCTACTCCTTCTAATCGACACCGCAAAGGCCCCGGGCGAAAGCCCGGGGCCTTGCTGTGTGAAGGCTCTTGTGCTGCTCGCTCGTGGTGAGCCGTTGCGCGCGCGGGTGCAGACAGGACGTCCGGCAGTTCGTCGGGTTTCAGCCGTTGGGCGCGGAGGAAATGCTCGATCAGAGCGCCCTGATCGCGAGCGGCCGCCTCCACCGCCAGACAGGACGCCGAGCTGCAGCGCACCCGGTCGATCCGGACCCGTTGATCCGGACCCGGTAGGAATCGTGCGGCGCGTCCAGTGCACGCCGGGGTGCGGCGTACCTGGACCGACGGTGAACCAGGTCCTATTTCTTGTACTTTCCCAGCAGCTGCGTGGGCAGCAGTTCGTAGCCGTGGAACTCCCGGGTGAAGGTGCCCGAGCCGTGAGCGATGCCGCGCAGATCGATCGCGTAACGGGCCAGTTCGGCGTGCGGAACCAGCGCCCGGACGATCGAGTGGCCCTCGACGGCGTCCGAGCCGAGCAGCTGGCCGCGACGTCCGGAAAGGTCGGTCATCACCGGGCCCAGGTAGTCGTCGGCGACCGTCACCGTGACCAGGTCGAGCGGCTCGAGCAAGGCAACGGCGTCGTCCGCGCCGGAGGCCTCCTTGATGGCCAGCGCACCTGCCATCTGAAACGCCATGTCGGAGGAGTCCACCGAGTGGGCCTTGCCGTCGTACAGGGTGACCCGGACGTCGACCATCGGGTAGCCGGCGAAGACGCCCTTGTCGAGCTGGTTGCGGACGCCCTTCTCGACCGAGGGGATGAACTGCCGCGGTACGGCACCGCCGACCACCTTGTCGACGAACTCGAAACCGGCCCCGCGCTCCAGCGGCTCCACCTCGATGTTGCACACCGCGTACTGGCCGTGGCCACCGGACTGCTTCACATGCCGGCCCAGCGCCGACACCTTGCGGGTGAAGGTCTCCCGCATCGAGATCTTCAGCTCCTCCTGCTCGACCCGCACCTGGTAGCGCTCCACCAGCCGGCCCAGCAGCAGGTCGGCGTGCGCCTGCCCCGTCGTCCAGACCACCAGCTGGTCCCCCGCCCCACGATCGACCCGCACGCTGGAATCCTCGACCGCCAGCCGCTGCAGCGCACCGGCCAACTTGTCCTCGTCGTTGCGGGTGGCGGCCCGGATAGCCAGCGGCAGCAGCGGCTCGGGCAGCGCCCAGGACTCCACGACGCCCGGACGGTCCTTGGCCGACAGCGTGTCTCCGGTCTCGGCGGTGCTCAGCTTGGGCAACAGCACGATCTCACCCGCGATGGCCTGCGGACGCGGCTTCAACTCGGTCCCGACGGCGCCCTGGACCAGGCCGATGCGCTCTTCGTTGTCGTGGTCGGGGCGGGCATCGTCGTCGCGACCCAGCACCCAGGAGCGGTGCCCGGAGACGTGCACGATGTCGTCGGTGCGCAGGGTGCCGGAGAAGACCCGCACCATCGAGAGCCGGCCGGCGAACGGGTCGGTGGTGGTCCGGATCACCTGCGCGACCAGCGGTGCAGCAGGATCGGAGTCGGGCTGCGGCAGCACGTCGCCGTCGGTGGTGGTCAGCGACGGATTCGGATGCAGCCCGGGGGTCGGAAAACCGTGCTCGACCAGCGCCAGCAACTCCTCGATGCCGACGCCGGTGCCGGTCTGCACCGGGACCACCGGGAACAGGTTCGCGGTGGCCACCGCTTTCATCAGGTCGTCCAGCAGGTCGGCCAGGTCGAGGTTCTCGTCGTCCTCCAGGTACCGGTCCATCAGGCCCTCGTCCTCGGCCTCGGCGATGATCGACTCGATCAGCGGGCCGCGATAGGTCTCGACCTGGTCGTCGTGCGCGTTGAGGGTGCGGACGACCCGTTCACCGCCGGAGTAGTCGTGTTCCTCCAAGGTGAGCAGGCCGATGTTGCCGACCACCTGGCCGGGGCCGGCGAAGGTCGGCACATGGGTGGGTAGCACGCCGTCGCCGAATCGCTCCTGGCAGTCGGCGACCGCGGTGTCGAAGTCGGCATGGCCGGCGTCCAGTTTGGTGAGCACGATGACCCGGGGAAGGTTGGCCTCGCGGCACTCTTCCCACAGCGACTGGGCGGCGCCGTCGACGCCGTCCGCGGCCGAGACCACGAAGATCGCCGCGTCGGCGGCCCGGATGCCGGCGCGCAACTCGCCCACGAAGTCGGGGTGGCCGGGGGCGTCCAGCAGGTTGACCAGCGTGTCGCCGGTGACGAACGACGCCAGAAACAGTTGGGACGCCCGTTCGGCGTCCTCCTTCTCACCGCGATAGCCCGGGACCCGGGCCTTCAGCAACTGCTCGAAGAGGGACGTCTTGCCCGAGCCGGCGTTTCCGATCAGGACGACGTTGCGGACGTCGTCGGGACTGGTCAGCTGCATCGTCGTGGCGTTCACCTTTGAACTCATGAACCTACCTAACACCCGCCTCGGGGGCCCTGCAACGCCAACCGGAAAACCCGCGGCTACGGCTGCGCGTTCGCCGTCCGGTCCGTGTCGGTGGGCAGCACTAGGCTGAGGGCAGGCACCCGAAGTGGAGGCACCCGATGGACATCTTCCTGGCGCTGCTGCGCACCCTGGTCTTCGTCGTGGCCACGGTGGTGGCTACGGTCTACGTCGGCCGCCGCATCGCTCGCGGTCATGCTCTGCTGTGGACGGGCACCACCTTGTTGGTCACCCACTGGCTGATGCAGTTCGGTTGGACGACCTACGCCGCCGGTGCGCCCGACGCGGCCCCGGACCCCACCGGTTGGCTCAGCTGGGTGGTCCAGTTGCTGCCGTTCCTCGCTGCGGTCGCCCTGATCTGGGGGATCGGCCAGGCGGCGGGGGCTCCCTCGCGTCGAGCGGGGGGCGGCGGGCGTCCGACCGCTGCCGAGGCGTCCGGCGGGGGAGGCTCGCGGGGTGCGGAGTTGGCTCCGGCCGCTACCACCCAGCATCAGCCGGCCACGCGTGCGCCGGCAGCTGGCGCCGCAGGTGAGCATGCCGGTCGGGCCGGCGGTGGGCCGGTGGTGGGCTCTCGGGTGAGTCCGGCCTCTCAGCTGCCCGTCGCCCATACGCCGACCCAATCCCGACCCAAGCCGACCAGGCCGCCCGGGCTGATCGTTCCCCACGCGGTTCCGGTGGTGATGACCCCCTCGGCGAGCCGACACAGCCCGCTCGATCCCGATCCGGTGGTCGATCTGGGGCCCGATGACGGTCCCATCGGCGGGACGGCCGTCCCGCCGCCTGCCGCGTCGACCGCGTGGGCGCCGGTTCCTCCGCCCGCGCAGATGCCGAACGGGCCTGTGGGTGGCTCTTCCGAGGCGTCGCCCGGGCAGAATTGGCCCCCCGAGCGCTGACTGGCGGGAACGGGAGCCGATGGCGCGTTGCACGGCGTTAGTGGCTACCGGAGGCGTCAGGGAGCTGGTGGGCAGCCGATCTCGACATCGCCGCGTCAATCTCCCGCATGGGATCGACCATTGCCGAGCGGGCTTCCACTCCCGGGATGGGGACGGGATCAGATGTCGATCGGGATGACGGCACCGACCACCTGGCCGCGGCCGTAGATCGGCGCCTCCATCATCCGGGCGCGCAGCGCCGCGTCGCCCAGCCACAACCGGCGCATCACGGCGCCCATCACCACGGGTCGGGCTCGAATGCCGCCGTCGGCGATCTTGATCGCGATGCCGCGGCCGTCCGGCAGGCCGGCGGCATAGACGCCCTCGGCGCCGTCCTTGGCCACCATTCCCGGTACTCCGCGCATCAGGTCGGTGACGTCCCGGCCGGAACCGCCCACCAGCTCCGGATGGGTGCGCATGGCGTCCGCCACCTCCTTCTCGGCGCCGTCGGTGGCCGAGGCGAGGGTGCCGAACATGCGAGCCAGACCGACCAGACCGACCGCCAGAGCCGGCGCGCCGCAGCCGTCGATCGACGTCCAGACGACTCGGACGCCGAGGCTGCGAATCGTCTCGAGCACCGCCTGCTGGGCCGGGTGGCCACGATTCAAGTACGTGTCCCGGCGCCACTCGTTGAGCGCCGACGTGGCCAGCATCGCCGCGTGTTTGCCCGAACAGTTCTGGGCCAGCGACGACGGCCCGCGTCCGGCGGCGATCCACTCGTTGCGTTGGGCGTCCATCAGCGGCAGGTCGGGTGTGTTGCGCAGGTAGGACTCATCCAGCCCCGCGCCGTGCAGCAGGTCGAGCACCGTCTGCAGATGCATCGGCTCGCCGCTGTGGCTGGCGCACGCCACCGCCAACTGGTCGGACGGCACGTCCAGCCCGCAGCGCACCATCGCCAACGCCTGCAGCGGCTTCAGCGCCGAACGGGGCAGGATGTCGCTGGTGTAATCACCCTTGGCGTACGAGACCGAGCCGTCCGCCCGGGTGACGACGATGATGCCGCGATGCGCCGACTCGACGAACCCGTTGCGGACGACCTGCGCCACCACCGGGGGATCGCCGAGATTGACCACGCCCGGAGTGTAGTGCTGAGCCGGCGGACGTGGCAGGTCAACTGTGCGTCCGCAAGCCGCCGTCGGCGAGATCGACCAACGATGATCACGACGAGCCTGCCATCACCAGCTTGAGCGCCACGAACCGGACGGCGGTCGCCACAGCGTTCGCGATGGCCAGGACGAGCAGCTCGACCCAGTGTTGGGCGTCCGGGACGGCCAGGTGCAGCAGGGCCAGCGAGCCACTGGTCAGCCCGAGCGCGACACCGAAGGCAAGCAGGCCGGTGGCGTGATGGGTGAGCAGGCCGTCGCGACCGCGGACACCGAAGGTGACGACCCGATTCGCCGCCGTGTTGGCGACCGCGGTCACCGCCAGGGCCAGCAGGTTCGCCGCCTGCGCGTCCAGCACCACCCGCAGCAGCAGATAGAGCACCGCGTAGGCGAGCGTGGACGCCACCCCGATCGCCGCGAACCGCACCACCTGGCCGAACAGGCCGGCCGGAACCCCGGCCACCGCACCGGCCGACGGCGAGGTCATCGGCGGGCGGGCCAGTTCGGCACGCACCGCGCCGATCGGAATACGTCCGGTGCTCAACCCGCGGAGCAGGCGCCAGACCCCGCGCAGGTCCTCGGTGGCGGTGGCGGCGATGTCGACGGTGGTGCCGGGGTCGTCGGTCCAATCGACCGGGACCTCGTGGATTCGCAGGCCGGCCCGCTGTGCCAGCACCAGCAGTTCGGTGTCGAAGAACCAGTTGGTGTCCTCAACGAGCGGCAGCAGCCGCTGCGCCACGTCGGCCCGCATCGCCTTGAAGCCGCACTGGGCGTCGCTGAACGAGACCCGCAGGGTGCCGCGCAGGATCAGGTTGTAGGTCCGCGAGATGAACTCGCGCTTCGGTCCCCGGACCACCCGCGCACTCCTGGCCAGGCGGGTGCCGATCGCGACGTCCGAATGCCCGCTGACCAGGGGTGCCAACAACGGCAGCAGCGCATTCAGGTCGGTCGACAGGTCGACGTCCATGTATGCCACCACATCGGCCTCGCTGGTCAGCCAGGTCTGCTTCAGCGCCCGGCCGCGCCCCTTGGCGTCCAGGTGGACGACGCGGACGCCGTCCAGTTCGACGGACAGCCGCTGGGCGATTGCCAGGGTGTCGTCGGTGGAGGCGTTGTCCGCGACGGTCACCCGATAGCGATAGGGCAGGGCGTCTTCCAGAAACGCCGTCAGTCGGCGGATCGAACGCTCCAGATCGGCCGCCTCGTTGTACACCGGGATCACGATCTCGACGCTGGCCTGCCGGACGGGCCGGGCCCGCCGTCCCCGGGTGTCTTCGGCCAGGGTCATCGCGGCGCTCACTTCGCCGCCGTCAGGTCGTAGACGGTGGTGCTACCGACCGTGGTGGCGGTGTAGTTCTGCTGCACCCAGCTGGCGATCTCGGACGCCGTCCGGCTGCCGCCGTTCTGACCCCCGAAGTTGCCGCCGCCGATGAAGTAGTGCACCTTCCCCTGAGCCACCCACTCCTGGAACTGGGCCAGAGTGGGGGACGGGTCGGAGCCGTTGAATCCGCCGAGCGCCATCACCGGGTACCCGCTGGCCAGCTGGTAGCTGGCAGCGCTCTGGGCGCCGGTGGTGGCCGCCACCCAGGTGTAGGCGGACGCGTTGGCCTGCAGCGCGGCAAGCAACTCCGACGAGACCGTGGCTCCGTTGAGCAAGCCGCCGGCACCGCCGCCGAAGCCGCCACCATCGTTCCCGGTGCGTCCGGCACCACCCGGCTGGCCCTGGCTCGTACCGCCGCCCGGCTGACCCTGGCTCGTACCGCCGGGCGGAGTGCCCTGCTGGTTCTGCCCGCCCTGGTTCTGCCCGCCTTGACCCTGGCCGAAGCCCGGACGTCCGCCGTCCTGACCACCCGGCCCAGCCCCACCCGGACCGCCGTTTTCGCCCGACAGCCCGGTGCGGGCCGGTCCGGCGGTGACGATCGAGCCGGTGTGCGGGGTGGCCGCGGTGTTCATAGAGTAGGCCGCCGGTCCGGCCAGTCCCGCCACGATGACCGCGGCTATCGCGGCGGTCTGCAGCCCCCGAGCCACCGCCTGGCCGAACAGGAACACCGCCGCGCAGCCGGTCAGCACCGCCGCCGCGGCGACCGAGATCCACAGGTAAATTCCTCCCGCGACGGACGCCAGCGCGATGCCCCAGGCTCCGGTGGCCACCGCGGCCACACCAAGCGCGCCCCGGCCCAGCCAGGTTCGACGATGTGTCCAGGCGGCCACGCCGCCCAGCGCCAGGGTGCCGCCGATCGCGGGCGCGAGCGCCACCGTGTAGTAGTCGTGATAGATGCCGGCCATGAAGCTGAAGACCAGCGTGTTGATCACCAGCCAGCTGCCGAACAGCACCAGCGCTGCGGTGGTCCGGGTGCGATGGGTCTCGGCGCCGGCGCGAAAAGTGGTGGCCCAGCCGCGGCGTCCGATCAGGACCAGGGCGGCCGCACCCAGCAGCAGCGCCGCCGGGATCAGCCACGACACCATCTCACCCGAGACGGTGGTGAACATGCGCAGCAGACCCAGTTGCCCCCAGCGTCCGGACGAGCCACCGACCGAGCCGGTCTCGTTGCCGTTCAGCCGGCCCAGCCCGTTGTAGCCGAAAGTGAGTTCCAGGATCGAGTTGGTCTGGGACCCGCCGATGTAGGGTCGCCACGATTCGGGCACCAGCTCGACGATCGCCACCCACCAGCCGAAGGCCAGCACCATCGCGCCGAACGCGGTGAGCAGGTCGACCACTTTCTTCCGCCACGACGCCGGAGCGCCGATCGCGTAGGCCAGCACCAGCGAAGGCAGGATCACGAATGCCTGCAGCATCTTGGCCAGGAAACCCAGCCCGATCAGAGCACCTGCCGCCGCCAACCGCCACCGGGACGCCGTCTCGGCAGCCCGCAGGGTGAGCGCGGCCGCGGCCACGTAGCAGAACACCATCAGCGCGTCCGGGTTGTTGAACCGGAACATCAGCGTCGCCGCCGGGGTCAGCGCGAAGGCCAGCGCCGCCACGATGCCAGCCCAGTGCGCCCGGCGGGCCGAACCGCCACGCGCCAGCGAGGGCCGCACCGTGCCGTACAGGATCCACGCCGACGCCACTCCCAGCAGCGCCTGCGGCAGCAGGATGCTCCACGAACTCAGCCCGAAGGTGCGGGCCGACAGTTCCATCAGCCACAGCGAGGCAGGGGTCTTGTCCACGGTGATCGAGTTGCCGGCGTCCAGCGAGCCGTAGAAGAACGCCGTCCAGGACTGGGTGCCCGCCTGCACGGCGGCGGAGTAGAACGAATTTGCCCAGCCCGAGGCGGCCAGGTTCCAGGTGTAGAGGGCGGCCACCGCGAGCAGAGTGAGCGCCAGCGATCCGCGTCTGACCAGCGGCGATAGCGGCGTGCCAAGGTGGTCCGCTGAACCGGCCGTCGCCGCGGCGGCCGGAGGAGTGAGGGTTGTCGTCGTCATGGCCACCACGCTCGGCCACCGCGCTGTTGCTGCTCTGAGGGGTGCCTGTGCGGTGCTTGTGAGGGAAGTGCGCCGACGATCTAAATCGCTCGCCCATCTATATTGCGCGTCTGACTAGATAGTCGTACCATCTACTTATGACCGAGAGCGGATGGCCCACCGAGTGGCTCAGGGGAGCGCTTGAAGTGTGCGCGTTGGCCGTCATCGCCAGGGGCGAGACATACGGCTACGCGATCGCCAGCGAACTGGCCGAGGCGGGCCTCGGCGTGGTGAAGGGCGGCACCCTCTACCCGCTGCTGGCTCGTTTCGAGCAGGCCGGACTGGTTCGGGTCGACTGGCGGGCAGGTGCGTCCGGGCCGGGGCGCAAGTATTACGCGCTCACCGACGCCGGGTTGCAGGAGCTGGAGCGGCGCCGGATGCAGTGGGGGGCGTTCGCCGACATCGTCACCGCGATCACCAACGAGAAGGAGAGTGTTCATGACTGAGATCCGAGGGGATATCGCACCCCACGTGGAACCCGACTGGGTGGAAGCCATGCTGCTGGAGCTGCGGCTGCAGGGGGTGTCCGGTGAACGGATCGGCGCCGCGCTGGCCGAGGTCGAGGCGCATGTCGTCGATAGCGGGCAGAACGCACAGGAGGCGTTCGGCGACCCGGTGGCGTACGCCCGTTCGCTCGACCTGCCGCCCGAGCCGGAGCAGTCGCGGACGGCGACGCTGAAGGGCGTTGTCCCCACCCTGATCCAGCTGTTCGGCCTGGTCGCGGTCGTGGCGTGCGTGCCGTGGCGTGCGGAGGCGGTCGGCGTCACGACGACCGTGCTGACCGGCCTGGTCGTCGTCGCGTTGCTGCCGGTGGTCATGGTGGCCCTGGGTGACCGGGTGCTGCGGGCGATCGTCGACCATCCGGTCGTGGTCTTCGGAGTCACCTTGCTGTGCCTGGGCGCGGTGGCCGCCGGCCTGGTCGTGGCCGGCCGGCTCGGCCTCGACCAGACGCTGTTCGACGTGCCCCGACCGGCGATGGTGCTGATCGGGCTGATCGCCCTGGCGATCGGCACCTGGATGGCGATCCGCTCCGACGCCACCGAGCCCGACGTCGTCAGCTCGCCTGTTCCGGGCAGCGGGCTGCCGCGCCCGGGCGTCCGGCACTGGGCCTGGATGGCCCTGCCGATCCCGGTGGCGGCGCTGTTCCTGGCAGTGCTGCTCTCGCTGATCTGAAGCGTCGAGGTCCGCCCTCCGGGCTCGTTTTGACCCATCCCCGGACGGCCGGGTAACCTAAATCGCTGTTGCGCTGTGGTCTGCCGATGCAGATCCCGCACTGCCGACAGAACAGCTACCTATGGAAGTGGTCCACGAGCGTGTCTACGTACAGCCCCAAGTCGGGTGAAATCACCCGGAACTGGCATGTGATCGATGCCTCCGATGTCGTTCTCGGACGGCTGGCGGTCACCGCCGCCACGCTCCTGCGCGGCAAGCACAAGGCGCAGTTCGCGCCGCACGTCGACACCGGCGACTTCGTGGTCGTGGTGAACGCTTCCAAGATCGCCCTGACCGGTAACAAGCGGACGGCCAAGCTGGCGCACCGTCACTCCGGGCGTCCGGGCGGCCTCAAGTCGGTGCCCTACGGTGAGTTGCTGGCGAACGATCCCCGCCACGCCGTCGAGCGCGCCGTATGGGGCATGCTCCCGAAGAACAAGCTGAGCCGCCAGATGATCAAGAAGCTGAAGGTGTACGCGGGTCCGGAGCATCCGCACAGCGCCCAGCAGCCGCAGCCCTACCAGATCACCCAGATCGCTCAGTGAGAGCCGAAGGAAGCACCGTGACCGAGACCGTGGAGACCACCGAGGAACTCACCCCGTTCACCGAGGGTGAGCGCGAGATCGCTTACCGGGCCGAAGCCGCCCCGAGTTCGGCCGCCCCGGGCGAGCGTCCGGCCGTCGTCGGCCCAGCCGACGCCACCGGTCGCCGCAAGGAGGCCATCGCCCGCGTCCGGCTCACCCCGGGCAGCGGACAGTGGAAGATCAACGGCCGCGCGCTGGAGGAGTACTTCCCGAACAAGCTGCACCAGCAGACCGTCAACGAGCCGTTCGAGACCGCTGCGGTCGCCGGCGCCTACGACGTGGTCGCCAAGATCGTCGGCGGCGGTGTCACCGGCCAGGCCGGCGCGCTGCGGCTGGGCATCGCCCGGGCGCTCAACGCCGTGGACGCCGAGGCTTCCCGCCCGGCGCTGAAGAAGGCCGGCCTGCTGACCCGCGACGCCCGCGTCAAGGAGCGCAAGAAGGCCGGTCTCAAGAAGGCCCGCAAGGCGCCGCAGTACAGCAAGCGCTGATCCGGGCGTGGCAAGGCTTTTCGGCACCGATGGTGTCCGGGGACGAGCCAACGCCGAACTGACCGCCGAACTGGCCCTCGACCTCGCCGTCGCCGCCGCCCACGTGCTGGGCGATGCGGGCGTGTTCGAGGGTCGTCGGCCGTTCGCGGTGGTCGGCCGGGACACCCGCGCCTCCGGCGAGTTCCTCGAGGCGGCGGTTGTCGCCGGTTTGGCGTCCGCCGGCGTCGACGTGATCCGGCTCGGCGTGGTGCCCACCCCAGGTGTGGCCTACCTCACCGGGGCACTGGACGCCGATCTCGGCGTCATGCTCTCGGCGAGCCACAATCCGATGCCCGACAACGGCATCAAGTTCTTCTCCCGCGGGGGCGTCAAACTCGACGACGATGTGGAGGACGCGATCGAGCAACGCGTCGGCGATTCCTGGAGCCGGCCCACCGGGGCGGACGTGGGACGCGTCCGCGACGATCTGGGCGCGGTCGAGGGCTACGTGGCGCATCTGGTCTCCAGCCTCGGCGTGGACGCCTCGCTGGCCCCGCTCAAGGTGGTCATCGACACCGCCAACGGTGCCGCCTCGATGACCGCACTGGCGGCCTTCGACGCCCAGGGTGCCCAGGTGGTGCCGCTGCACGCCAACCCCGACGGCCTGAACATCAATGACAACTGCGGATCGACCCACCTGGGTTCGCTGCAGGAAGCGGTGCTGCGGCACGGTGCCGATCTCGGCATCGGGCTGGACGGCGACGCCGACCGCTGTCTCGCGGTGGACGCCGACGGTGAGATCGTCGACGGCGACCAGATCCTGGCGATCCTGGCGCTCGCCATGAAGGAAGATCACGGGCTGCACAGCGACACGGTGGTGGCCACCGTGATGAGCAACCTCGGCTTCATTCTCGCCATGCGGGCGAACGGCGTCCGCGTCGACCAGACCAAGGTCGGCGACCGCTACGTGCTCGAGTCGATGAACGCCAACGGTTTCACTCTCGGCGGCGAGCAGTCCGGGCACGTCATCATGAGCGAGTTCGCCACCACCGGCGACGGCGTGCTGACCGCTTTGCATTTGGCAGCCCGGATGGCCCGCACCGGCAAGACCCTTGCCGAGCTGGCGTCGGTGATGACCCGGCTGCCGCAGGTGATGATCAACGTCCCGAACGTGAACAAGGTGCGGGCGGGCCTCGACCCGGTGCTGCAGCAGGCCGTCACCGCCGCGGGCCGCGAACTCGGGGACACCGGACGGGTGCTGCTGCGGCCGTCCGGCACCGAACCGCTGGTGCGGGTGATGGTCGAGGCGGGCAGTCATGACCAGGCGCACGAGATCGCCGAGCGCCTGGTCGGCGTGGTTCGCGACCGGCTCGCTCTGTAGCTCCCCACCGCTCGCCGAACTACTTTGGGCTCGCTGAACTCAGCGAGCCCAAAGTAGTTCGGCGAGCGTTTGGGTGTGCCCGACTGACACCGGACGGCGAGCCGGCTGAGCGCAGATCATGCGGTCCGGTGGGGCGAGTAACGCAGTCTTTACATGTGGGTCGCGGAATTCTCCGCCGAAACTGTTGCGGGTAGCCGAGCCCGACTGGCAGGGTTCCAGAGATCGGAAGCGCCCACCGCCTCTAGCGCTTCCCGCCGGGTTGCTGATTTGGGCCCGGTCCGTCCGGAGGAATGAGTCAGATGACCGACACCAAATCCCCACAGCTCTCGGCGCTCGACGCCGAGCAGGTCGGCTATAAGCAAACCCTGGGACGTCGCCACGTCCAGATGATCGCGATCGGCGGCGCCATTGGCACCGGGTTGTTCCTGGGATCCGCGTCCCGCCTGCACAACACCGGCCCGGCTCTGGTGTTGAGCTACGCCTTCGTCGGCCTGATTGCCTACTTCCTGATGCGGGCACTGGGTGAACTGGTGCTGCACCGCCCCACGTCCGGGGCTTTCGTGTCGTACATGCGCGAGTTCTTCGGCGAGAAGTGGGCCTTCACCACCGGCTGGATCTACTGGATGAACTGGGCGCTGACCGGCATCGCCGACCTGTCCGCGGTCGGTCTCTACATGCAGTTCTGGTTCCCCACCCTGGACACCTGGATCACCGTGCTGATCGGCCTGGTCGTCGTGCTCGCCGTGAACCTGATGTCGGCGAAGGCGTTCGGCGAGTTCGAATTCTGGGCCGCCATTCTCAAGGTGGGCGCCATCGGCGTGTTCCTGGTGGTCGGCACTGTCGTGGTCGTCGGCCAGTTCGACATCGGCGGGCACAAGGCCGGATTCCAGAACCTGTGGAGCAACCCGGGCGGCTTCTGGCCGACCGAGGCGCCTTACGTCTGGTACGGCCCGCTGCTGGTGATGTCGGGCGTGGTGTTCGCCTACGCCGCGATCGAGATGGTCGGCGTGGCCGCCGGCGAGATGCAGAACCCGGCCCGCGAGGTGCCCAAGGCAGTCAACGCCGTCATCATGCGGATCGCCGTCTTCTACGTCGGCTCGCTGCTGCTGCTGGTTTCGATGCTGCCCACCGAGGACTACAAGCCCGGCATCAGCCCGTTCGTCACGGTCTTCGAGAAGCTCGGCATGGACTGGATGAGCGCGGCGATCCAGGCCATCCTGATCGTCGCCGCAATGTCCAGCCTGAACGCGGGCATGTACTCCACCGGGCGGGTGCTGCGCAGCCTCGGCATGTCGAAGCAGGCACCGACCTTCACGCTGAAGATGAGCAAGTCCGGCGTCCCGTGGGCGGGCATCGTGATGACCGCGGCCGTGATGGCCCTCGGTGCGGTGCTGAACGCCTTCGTGCCGAACGCCTTCGAGCTGGCCCTGGAGGCGACCGCGATCATGATCGTGTTCACCTGGGCGACGATCTTCGCCTGCCAGATCCGACTCCGGCAGTTGATCGACAAGGGGGTCGTCCCACCAACGCCGTTCCCGGCACCGGGCTCACCCTGGACGTCCTACATAGGCTTGGGCTTCCTGGTCTTCGTGCTGGTCGGAATCGCCGTCTCCGGCTGGCAGAGTGCCCCCGACTTCGCCCATAAGATCAACTTCTTGGTGGTGGTCTTCGGCATCCCGGCCTTGAGCGGCGTGTTGGCGCTCAGTTGGCGAATGGTGAAACCGAAGGTGATCGCCAACACCGGAGGACGGATCGAGTCGGTATGGACCGACACCGGACCCCGCTACGGCGACGCCACGGTCGCCGATCCGCGCGACGACGCCCCGAGCCACTGACACCCAGGAGACCCGACATGCGAAGCAAACACTCATCGCTCGCCCGGCTGGGCGGCGTCGTGGCCGCGGTCGGCCTGTTGCTGGCCGGTTGCACGGGGCCTGGGCAGGTCAAGGACCCCACCCCGATCGAGGGTGCCGCCACGTTCAGCAAGCTGCGGATCGGCATCTCGTTCGACCAGCCCGGACTGGGCGTCGCCACTGCGACCGGCGAGTCGGACGGGGTCACCGTCGGCAAGGACCCGAAGGGTTTCGACGTCGACACGGCCACCTATGTGGCCAAGGCGCTGGGGGTGCCCGCCGAGTCGATCACCTGGGTGAAGGCCGATCCGGTCGACCGTGAGCGGCTGATCGAGGAGGACAAGGTCGACCTGGTGCTGTCGACCTACACCATCACCGACGAGCGCAAACGTCGCATCGACTTCGCCGGCCCGTACTTCATCGCGCACCAGGATCTGCTGGTCCGGCGCAACGACGAGGAACTGACCGGTCCCGACCGGCTCAAGGGTCGCACCCTGTGTGCCGCGGCGAACACCACCTCGGCGCAGAATGTGCTGAACCGGTACCAGGGTGACGTGGCGCTGGTGCAGCCCAACACCTTCTCGGAGTGCGTCAAGCGGCTGGTCGCCGGCGATGTGGACGCGGTCACCACCGACGACGTCATCCTGGCCGGCTTCGCCGCGATGCCCCAATACAAGGGCGTGCTGCGCGTCCTCGGCAAGGGCTTCTCGGACGAGCCGTACGGCATCGGCCTGAAGAAGGGCTCCGACAAGCTGGCCGGCCAGATCAACCAGGCGCTGACCAACTACATCGCCGACGGTTCCTGGAAGGCCTCCCTGGAGCGCAACGTCGGGCCCTCCGGGTACAAGATTCCGAGTCCGCCCACGCCGGGGAAGTGACCGCTGCAGCCACCGGACGGCCGGGCGTCCGCGTCCGGGCGATGGCGGCGCTCGCAGCCACGCCACCGTTCGCCGGGTTGGACGCCCACGCGATCGAGGGACTGGCATCGGCCTCCCGATTGGCCGAGTATCGCGAGGGCGAACTGATCCTGGACGCCTTCCGGGCCCACCCCAGCGAGGTGGTCGTCGTGGTGTCGGGCCTGGTCCGGGTCTGGCGGGACGCCGAACGCCCGCACGACCCGGGGGCGCCCGACATGATCCGCGGGCCGGGTGAGGTGTTCGGGCTGGACGCGACCCTGACCGGCAAGGCGATCGGGCCGCTCGCCGTGGCGGACGGCCCGGTGCGGGTCCTCCGGGTGCCGGCCGATCGAGTCGCTCGGGCCTTGCCCGAACAGGCCGACGCGACGCCTGTGCCGGGCGTCCTCGCCGCGGACGAGCTGGCCGAGGCCGGTGGCCGGATCCGGCTCGACGACATGGCGGTCGCTCCGCTGGTGATGGTGTCCGGCGCCGCGACCGTGCGTGAGGCTGCGGCTGCCATGACCGATGCCGGACTGGCCGGTGTCCGGTTCGCCGACGGCGGGCTGGGCGTGGTGACTGACCGGACGCTGCGGCAACGGGTGCTGGCTGCTGGCCTGTCGTCCACCACGACGGTAGGCGAGGTGGCGGTGACAGATCTGCCCCGGATCGACCGGGGAGCCTCGGCGACCGAAGCGCTCGTCCTGTTGCTCGACGAGCGCGTCGATCACCTCCTGGTGACGGAGCCGGACGGCCGCGTCGCCGGTGCTGTCGAGGCCCGTGACTTCGTCGGCTCACCGATGACCCCGGGGCTGCTGCTGCACGAGCGGATCCGGCGGGCCGACACCGTGGACGGGCTCGTCGAACAGGCGCGGCGGATGCCCGCGCTGCTGGCCAATCTGCTGGCCGGCGGGCTGACGGCGTCATGCGTGCTCAGCGTCTACTCCGCACTGGTCGACGCGGTCACCCGGCGGATGCTTGAGCTCGTCTTCGCACGACATCCCGAACTCTCCACGGAGGCGTTCACCTGGCTGTCGCTGGGCAGCAACGGCCGCCGCGAATCGACCCTCAGTTCGGACGTCGACTGTGCCGCCGCGTTCCACGAGTCGTTGCCGCAGTCCGAGATCGACCGATACAGGGAGGTGTTCCTCGAGGTCATCGGTTCGCTGGCCGACGCCGGGCTGACCGGTGACGGTCATGGTGCGACGGCCGCTCACCAGCTGTTCGCCCGCAGTCGATCCTCCTGGGAGGGGATCGCCGCGGAGTGGCTGGCCGACCCGAGCCACGACAACGGCGCCATGATGGTGTCGCTGCTGCTGGATGCCAGGCCGATCCACGGCGGCGGGGAGGTGCCCGCGGTGGATCGGATGGTCGCCGAGTTGCGGGCACATTCGGGAAGCATGCGGATGCTGCTGGAGGAGTCGCTGGCCAAGCGCGCCCGGCTGCATCCGCTGGCCCGGGTGTTTCCCGCGCGGGGGCGTTTCGACATCAAGCGCGACGCGCTGCTGCCGATCGTGAACCTGGCCCGCTGGGCGGCGCTGATGGTCGGCTCGACGGCGCTGCCGACCACCGAGCGGCTGCGGGCGGCGGCGGGTTCGTCGATCCTGCCGGCGCGGCAGGCGGCGACTCTGGTCGAGGTGTTCGAGGTGCTGCAGTCGATCCGGCTGCGCCGGCAGTTGCGGCAGGTGGAGCGCGGCAAGCCGGCCACCGACCAGCTGCACCTGGATCGGATCTCGGCCATCGATCGCAGCATCGTCGCCCGCGCCGTCCGTGAGATTGCCACGGTGCAGCAACGGATGGCGAACCTTTCCCGCTACGAGAACCCGGAGGACTGGGGACGACCCGACCCGGACCCGGTGGACGGCGACAACTGGCCATGAGCCTAATCCAGGTGCCGCCAGGGCAACGGGTGGCGGTGATCGGCGATGTCGGCGGCCACGCGGACGCGCTGCGGGCCGAACTTGCCCGGCTGGGCGTGCCCGACGGGGGCGCCGGCCCGCTGCCGCCGGGGCTGCTGGTGATCCAGGTGGGCGACCTCATCCACCGCGGGCCGGATTCGGAGGGCGTCGTTGCGTTGGTTGACCGGCACCTCGACCGGACACCGGAATGCTGGATCCAACTGGTCGGCAACCATGAGGCCTTCTACCTGCGGCGCCGGCAGTTCAGTTGGCCGGAGCGGGTGCCGCGAGGCACAGCCGCCGTGCTGCGACGCTGGTGGTCGAGTGGACGGATGCGTCCGGCGGTGGCACTCCGGGTGGGCGGTGAAGATCTCCTGGTCAGTCACGCCGGGCTCACCCGCGGCTTCTGGCGCGACGTGCTCGGCGCGCCCACGGACGTCACGATGGCATCGGACGCCCTCAATGCACTGGCCCGCCGCAACGGCCGAGCGCTGTTCAGGCCGGGGACGATGCTGGGTTGGCGCGACCCCGATCACAGCGCAGGTCCGGTCTGGGCGGCGGCCGGCACCGAGGTCGCCGCCAGCTGGTCGGGCCACGAGCTTCCGTTCAGCCAGGTGCACGGACACAGCTCCGCCTATGACTGGCGGACCGGCCGATGGCACCTGGACGGCGTCCTGCGCGCGTCCGCCGTCGTGGACGACGCGGCCAAGCACGTCACGATCGCCCTGCCGGGTGGGCGGCTGGTCGGCATCGATCCCGGTCACGGCGTGCGGGGTGGCCGGGTTTGGCGCTCTTTCGAGCTACCGAGTGCGGCACCGTAACGCCGGATGCTCCAGGCGGCTCGACGCAGGCGCCCACCGACCGGGCATGACACGGGCGGAGCCGCTGCAGCATGACTGCAGCGACTCCGCCCTTGAACGGTCTCGTCGGCGTGCGTGACGAGGGTCCCGCTCAGATCAGTTCGGAGCTCCCTTGGGCAGGACGGCGCGCAGAGCACGGTCGGACTTGTTGAAGATCAGTGCTGACAAGACACCACCGATGATCGGCCCGATCGTGGTGGAGATGACCGACCACGAGTACACGCCGGTGCCTGGGAAGGCCGGTTCCCCGAAACCCATCAACATCAACATCAAGCGCGGACCGAAATCGCGCGCGGGGTTGAAGCATGCCTGGGAAATCGGCGCGAAGAACAGCAGCAGCAGACCGATGGAGGAACCGATGATCAGGCCACCGGCCCAGTCCGGAACCCGGCTTGCCGAGCTGGCGCCGGTGGACAGGATGAACAACAACAGGAAGGCGGTGCCGAGAATCTCGGCGGCGAGACCGATCCAGAAGTGGAAGTTGTCGTAGCCGACGGTGCCCACGAAGCCCGGGTTCGGTGCGTAGGTGGTCAGCAGAGCCCCGATCCGCTCGCTGTGGAAGGGCACGCCCCATTCGGCGGCTTTGGCTTCCATCGCGGGCCGGAAGATCATCACCAGACCGGCGGCGCCGACGAACCAGCCGACCATCTGGCAGCCGATGTAGAGCGGCACGAGGCGCCACGGATGGCGGCCGATGGAGGCCAGCGCCAGCGTGACAGCCGGGTTGAAGTGCGCACCCGAAAGCGGTCCCGCCACGTACACCGACAGGCCGATCGCGAACGCCCACGTGTATACAACCGGGAAGATGCCGGCGAAATACGCGCTGTCGGGGGAACTCCACACGGTGGAGGTCAACCCGATTCCGATACCGATAAAGCACAGCAGGAAGCTGCCAAGGATCTCACCGGTGATCATCGACGCCGTTGTCGGCTTGATATGGTCCGCAGTACCTACTTGAAAAAATTCATCGTCTTCCTTGGGCATCAGAAATCACCCCCGAGGGCGCCAATCAAAGCCGAGTACATCATTTGGTGTTACCTCCTCATGCAAGCATTCGCCTCCATTGGCGAATGTCTGGTTCTTTGCCGGTGGGATCTCGGACTCCGAGGCCCTCACCTGACGTGGCCGACGGTTGCGTTGGTCGCTCCCGGCCGGGTCAACTCACGCACCTTGCCGTCCGGCGACGGTCGCAGAATGCAGCTCGCGGCAGGTCTGGTGGAACGGTTGGCAGGCTTCGCCGGCCCGCGCCGACATCGACTCCCAGCGGGCGCTGCTGCTTCGTCACCATTGACTCCTTCGTGGATGGATACCGCAATGCCCTCATCGTTGCGGGCTCTGCACGTCTGTGCTGACACGCCAAAGGTCGGTCCGAGTCGTCGGTTCGCGGCGGGCGATAGGCCTAGGCCGCGGCTGTTGCCACCCGGCAGGACGGCGAGTTCGACGCAGGATGCCGAGGCGGGCGCCGGCCCGCGTCGGTGAACTCCGTGTGCACCCGTCCAGGTTCTCCGGACGGCATTCCCCACGGACTGACGGGTAGTGGATACCGTCGAGAATCAGGCTGTGGCCCGGTTCCATATTGGCCGTGGTCGGCTGCATCGCGATGGTATAGCAGCAACTGATCAATGTGGGAGGGTCCGTCGCAAAGTTGGACGCGCGGACCGACTTCTCGCCAGATGAGCGCACAGTTCGGCTTGTTGGGACTGCCTTGGGTTTGCCGGCTCATACCCAACCGCCTTTCTGTGACACCCAGGGCGTCTGCTTCAAAAGGCACCGAAGTCGATCACCCGGAATGGATGACGTTGGTCACTCAGGCCGTGGCGGCGACCTAGGTTTGCCAGGGGAGCGATTTCCCCGCTCTCGTTTCACGAGGCTCGTCGAAGGCGAGCCGGACGGCAGTCGTCCCGCCGATCGCGCCCGTGCGCGGCCGCTATGGACGTCCCCGGACAAGGAGAGACCCGTGACCGATGTGCTTCCCTCGTGGCGTGAGACCCCGACTCGTGCGGCGATCCTCGACTTCGTCACCGCCGTCACCACACCGGGGCCCGGCTTCGTCGAGCCGAATGCGAGGGTGGCGGTCTTCGACAACGACGGCACCTTGTGGACTGAGAAGCCCATGCTGACCCAGCTGCACGACCTGCTCGGTCACTGGAAGGCGGCCGCGACTGCAGATCCGGCGCTCGCCGAACAACATCCCTATCGCGCCGCGGTCACCGGAGAGCTGGCCTGGCTCGGCGAAGCGATCGACAAGCACTACGGAGGCGACGACGCCGACCTGGGGCTGCTCATCGCCGCCGTGTCCGCGGCGAGCGCCGGCGCCAGTGTTGAGGAGTACGAAGCATCGGTTGCCGCTTTCTACCGCGAAGCCCGCCACCTCACCCTGCACAGTTCCTACGCCCAGACTGTCTACCAGCCCATGGTCGAACTCCTGCGTCTGCTCGACGATCACGGATTCCGCAACTACATAGTCTCCGGCGGCGAACGGGATTTCATGCGGCCGATGAGCCAGGACTACTAAGGCATCCCGCCGCATCGGGTGATCGGCACGGCAATGGGCATGGAACATGACGCCGACGACAATCTGGTGCGGTTGGGGCCCGAAGATGGACTTCTTCGACGACGGGACCGAGAAGCCGGTGCGAATCTGGATGCGGGTGCTGGCAGGCGCCGCCGATGGCCAAGCGACTGCTCAGCGTGCTGCCGTCGTACCCGCAGTACCCGAACCGGCCGTTGCAGTCGGCGGGCATCAGCTATGCGATGTTCGATGTCGAGGACGCCCAGGTGCAGGAGCAGATCTCGAAGATGCTGCACGGGTTGTCTTCCGCCGGTTGATCGTCCAGCAGCTCGGTCCGGTCACACCTTGCGGATCCGCACCCAGCTGACCTGGTGGTTCTCGCCCTTGCGCAGGATCGCGGTGGCCCGTCCGCGGGTGGGCCGGATGTTGAGTTCCAGATTGGGGCCGTTGATGGAGTCCCAGAAGGTGCCGGCGGTGGTCAGCGCCTCGGTGTCGGAGATGTCGGCGTAGCGGCGGAAGTACGACTGCGGGTTCCGGAAGGCTGTCGACCGCAGCGCCATCCAGCGGTCGATGTACCACTGCCGGATGAAGGCCGTCCGGGCGTCGACGTAGACGGTGAAATCGAAGAAGTCGCTGACCGCCAGGGCCGTGCTGCCGTCCGAGCGACGTCGGGCGGGTTGCAGCACGTTCAACCCCTCGACGATCAGGATGTGCGGGTCGGCCACGACGATCCGCTCGTCGGGAACGATGTCGTAGGACAGATGCGAGTAGACCGGCGCGGTGACCTCGGACTTGCCGGATTTCACGTCGATGACGAACTGCAGCAGCGCCTGCCGATCGTAGGACTCCGGAAACCCCTTGCGGTGCGCGATGCCCATGGCATCGAGCATGTGGTTGGGGTAGAGGAAGCCGTCGGTGGTGACCAGGTCGACGCGCGGACGCCGCGGCCCGCGCGCCAGCAGCTCCTGCAGCAGCCGGGCGGTGGTCGACTTGCCCACCGCCACCGAGCCGGCGACCCCGATCACGAACGGCACCTGCTTGTGGTTGATGCCGAGGAAGTCGTGGCTGGTGCGGTACAGCGCGCCGGTGCGTTCCCAGTACAGGTTGAGCAGCTGGGTGAGCGGGTGGTAGACCTGCCGGACCTCGTCGGAGTCGGTCGGATCGCCGAGGCCCCGCAGCCGGGCCAGCGTCGCGGCGTCCAGATCCCACGGGACGGCTTCGGCGAGTTCGCTCCACTGCTGACGGCTGAGTGCGACGTAGGGACCATAGGGGTCGTCCTCGGGCGCGAGCGGCATTCCGGGCGGAAGCACGAGCGGTAGGGGATCCATGACACCTCGCTGGCTGGACAGACCACCAGTCTGCCCGGCTTGCGCCGTTCGGTCCGGCAAATCCTCGGCGACACCCGTTCCCGCCTGGGCAGCGACCGAGCTCGGCGACGCGCCCCGGTAAAGTTCGCGCCATGTGCGGAATCATCGGATACGTCGGTCCTCGCGATGCCAGCAAGGTGGTGGTCGAAGGGCTCCGTCGGATGGAATACCGCGGGTACGACTCCGCCGGCGTGGCGGTGATCGCCGACGGAGCGATCGATTTCCGAAAGAAGGCCGGAAAGATCTCGAACCTTGACGCCGCGATGGCCGGCGACCGGCTCGCAGTGAGCGACATCGGCATCGGGCACACCCGCTGGGCGACCCATGGCGGCCCGACCGACGCCAACGCCCACCCGCATGTCTCGGCCAACGGCCGGGTGGCGCTGATCCACAACGGCATCATCGAGAACTTCGCTCCGCTGCGGGCTGAGCTGGCGGACCAGGGCGTCGAGTTCCGCTCCGAGACCGACAGCGAGGTGGCCGCCCAGCTGCTCGGCCGGGCCGTCGCCGGCGGCGCTGATCTCGCCGACGCGATGCGGAGCGTCTGCAATCAACTGCACGGCGCGTTCACCCTGGTCGCCATCGACACCGCCGAACCGGGACGGCTGGTCGCGGCCCGGCGCAACTCGCCGCTGGTGGTGGGCGTGGGCGACGGCGAGAACTTCGTCGCCTCGGACGTCGCGGCGTTCATCGAGTTCACCCGGCACGCCATCGAGCTGGGCCAGGATCAGGTGGTCGACGTCACCCGCGACCAGGTCAGCGTTACCGACTTCGCCGGACGTCCGGCCGAGACCCGTCCGTTCGAGGTGACCTGGGATCTGTCCGCAGCCGAGAAGCAGGGCTACGACTGGTTCATGCGCAAGGAGATCTACGAGCAGCCCCAGGCCGTGGCCGACACCCTGCTCGGCCGCTACAACACCGACGGCTCGCTGAAGCTCGACGAACTGCACATCCCCGAGGAGGAGCTGCGCACCATCGACAAGATCATCGTCGTGGCCTGCGGCACCGCATATTACGCGGGCATGGTCGCCAAGTACGCCATCGAGCACTGGACGCGGATCGCCTGCGAGGTCGAGATCGCCTCCGAGTTCCGCTACCGCGACCCGATCATCACCCCGCGCACGCTGGTCGTCACGCTGAGTCAGTCCGGCGAGACCGCCGACACGTTGATGGCGATCCGGCACGCCCGCGAGCAGGGCGCCAAGGTGATCGCCATCTGCAACACCAACGGCGCCACCATTCCGCGCGAGTCGGACGCGGTCATCTACACCCATGCCGGACCGGAGATCGGAGTGGCCTCCACCAAGGGCTTCCTCACCCAGGTCGCGGCCTGCTATCTGCTCGGCCTCTACCTGGCCCAGGTGCGGGGTGCGAAGTTCGGCGACGAGATCGCCGCCATCATGGGTGAACTGGCCGCCACCCCGCCGCTGATCCAGCGGGTGCTGGACGAGATTGAGCCGATCAAGGAACTGGCCGCCCGGTACGTGAACACCAAGTCGGTGCTGTTCCTGGGCCGGCACGTCGGCTACCCGGTGGCGCTGGAGGGTTCGCTGAAGCTGAAGGAGATCGCCTACCTGCACGCCGAGGGTTTCCCGGCCGGCGAACTCAAGCACGGCCCGATCGCCCTGGTCGAGGACCAGATCCCGATCTTCGTGGTGGTGCCGCCGCAGGGCCGCGACCAGCTGCACGACAAGGTGGTTTCCAACATTCAAGAGGTGCGGGCCCGGGGCGCGTTCACCATCGTGCTCGCCGAGGACGATGACCACGAGGTCACCCCGTACGCCGACTTCCTGTTCCGGCTGCCCAAGGTGTCGACGCTGATGCAGCCGCTGGTCGCCACCATCCCGCTGCAGATGTTCGCCTGCGAGGTGGCCACCCTCAAGGGCTACGACGTCGACCAGCCCCGCAACCTCGCCAAGTCGGTCACCGTCGAGTGATCGTCGGCATCGGCATCGACGTCTGCCCGGTCGAACGATTCGCCACCGCGGCCGCCCGCGAGCGGCTGCTGGCCCGGTTGTTCACCCCCGCCGAGCGGGACTCGTCGATGAACCGGATGGCCGGACGCTTCGCCGCCAAGGAGGCGCTGGCCAAAGCGCTCGGCGCGCCCGCCGGGCTGTCCTGGCACGACGTCGAGGTGCGCAAGGACGACCTCGGCAAGCCCTACTTCCACTACACCGGGACGGTCGCCGACCGGGTCGCCGCGCTGGGCATCGCCACGGTGCACCTGTCGATCACCCATGACGCCGGCATCGCCGCCGCGGTGGTGGTCTGCGAGGCTTGACGCCATGTTGTCGGCATACCTGGCCCAGACCATTCGTGCAGCGGAGGAACCGCTGCTGGCGTCGATGCCGGGAGTGTTGATGCAGCGCGCGGCGTCCGGGCTGGCGTCGGCGGTGCTGCGGGAGCTGCGCGAGCGGCGGGGCGCGGTCTATGGGGCGCGGCTGCTGGTGGTCGCCGGTGCCGGCAACAACGGCGGTGACGCGCTGTATGCGGGCGCGCGGCTGCTGGGCCGCGGTGTCGCGGTGCGGGCCTGGCGCACCTCGGAACGGGTGCACGACGCGGCCTGGGCCGCCTTTCGTGCCGCCGGCGGCCGGGAACTGGACGCCGTCGGTGCCGTCGCCGCCCTTGGTGAAACCGATCTGGTCGTGGACGGTGTGCTCGGCATCGGCGGCCGCCCCGGCCTGCGCCAACCGGTCGCATTGTTCGCGCGGGCCTGTGCGGACGCCGCCGTGCCGGTGGTGGCTGTCGATCTGCCGTCCGGGCTGGAAGCGGACTCGCCCTCGCTGGTCGAGCCGGTCGAAACCGGGGCCGCGTTGGTTGAGCCTGTCGAAACAGAGGTCTCGACAAGCTCGACCGACGGGGTCGCTCATTTCACCGCTGTCCGGACGGTCACCTTCGGCGGGCTCAAGTTCTGCCATGTCCTCCAGCCCGCGGCGTCCGGGTGCGGAACGGTCGAGCTGGTCGACATCGGACTCGACTTGGGCGAGCCGGACCTGCGCTGCTGGCAGCCGTCGGACGTCGCCGCCGCCTGGCCGGTGCCGAACGCCAGCAGCGATAAGTACTCCCGGGGCGTGGTCGGTCTGGACACCGGATCGCAGTCCTACCCCGGTGCCGCGGTGCTCTCGACGCTGGGCGCGGTGCACGCCGGCGCCGGCATGGTGCGGTTCGCCGGTGCGGACGGCGCCGTCGAACTGATCCGGCGCGCCGCCCCCAACGTGGTGTTCGGCACGGGCCGGGTGCAGGCCCGGGTGCTGGGTTGCGGCTGGGGCGATCGTCCGGACGGAGCCGAACTGATCGAGCACGCGCTGGCCGAGCAGCTGCCGCTGGTGCTGGACGCCGATGCGCTCCGCTGCCTCCCCTCGCGCGAATTGGGGGAGCGGGTGCTGCTCACCCCGCACGCCGGTGAACTCGGCCGGCTGCTGGAGGTCGAGCGCGCGGCGGTGAATGCTGATCCGATCGCGGCCGTCCGCTCCGCTGCGGCACGGTTCGCCGCGACTGTGCTGCTCAAGGGCGCCACTCAGTACGTCTGCGCACCGGACGGCCGGATCGCCATCGCTGTCGCCGGACCCCACTGGAGCGCCCAGGCCGGCTCGGGCGATGTGCTCGCCGGCATCTGCGGCACACTGCTCGCAGCGGGGCTGCCCCCGGCCAAAGCAGCCCTCGCCGGGGCGTCGATCCAGGCCCTTGCTGCCGCGGCGGCGCCGGGCCCGCGTCCGCCCCAGGATCTCGCCGAGCGACTGCCCGCGGTGATCGCCGGCCTCGTCTCGCGATAGAGCCGCGAACCTGGCTGGCGCGACGGTGTGGCCGGATGGCGGGCTGAGGATCGTCGCAGACGGCCGGAGGTGAAAGAATCCCGGTGGCGCCTGTTGCGTGCCGGACGTCCGTCAACGAGGAGAACCTGATGGAACAGACCCTGGTGATCGTGCTGATCGTCGCCGCGGTGGCGATCGCGGTCATGTATTTGATGCGCAAGCGTCAGGCCGCGTCCGCGCAGGCCCCGACCGAGGTGGAGAAGGCGCAGCCCGTTCCGTCGTCCCCTGCCGTCCCGGTCCCGCCGGTGACCGCGGGCGCCCTCGCCGAGCCGGGGACCGGGCCGTTGGCCGGCGCGGTCTCTGAGATGGCCGCCGTCGACGACCAGGACGCCGTGCTCAAGCTGAGCGCCATCGAACTGAACGGCACCGCCACCGCCAAGAACGAGGCGATCCGCGAAGCCGGCGCCCTCCTGGTGGCGGTCGGAGCGGTGGATGACAGCTACATCGAGTCGATGTTCGAGCGGGAACGCTCGGTCTCCACCTACATGGGCAACCTGCTGGCTATTCCCCACGGCACCAACGAGGCGATGCGGTCGATCAAGTCTTCGGCCATCTCGCTGGTCCGCTACCCCGAGGGTATCGAGTGGAACGGAAACCCGGTCAAATTCGTCGTCGGCATCGCGGCCGGAAATGGTGAGCACCTCGAACTGCTCGGCAGGATCGCCGAGGTCTTCCTCAATGAGTCCCGGGTGGCACTGCTCGAGCAGGCCACGACCCCCGAAGAGGTCTGGCGGACTCTGATCAAGGTCAACGGCTAGCCGGCAAACGGCTGCTAGCGTGCCGCTCGCCCGGCGGCGGCGAGCAATGCCGGGCGGTTCCTGCGGTACCAGTCCCGGGTGCGGTCGGCGCGGTGTTCGACCACCGCCCAGTAGTCTACGAAACCCTCGATGCCGGCGTTCGAGCCGTCCTCGACGACCCGGTAGAGCCAGTCGTGGTTGGCGCTAACCGCATCGAGGAACTCGTCGG
Source organism: Micropruina sp. (assembly GCA_044225075.1). Lineage (GTDB taxonomy): Bacteria > Actinomycetota > Actinomycetes > Propionibacteriales > Propionibacteriaceae > Micropruina. The sequence continues at coordinate 50,626 of JBGAJF010000002.1, forward strand.
GATCGAAGTCGGCGCCGTAGGCGTCCAGGAAGATGCTCAGCCGTTCCGGGCCGCGGCCCCGCCGTAGGTCGTCGATGTATTCGTCGGCGCGCAGCGGGGCCCACAGTCGGGCGGCGGCGGCCACGTCCCAGATCGGACGGCCGGGCCCGGCCAGATCGAAGTCGATCAGTGCCACCGCCTCGCCGTCGCGGAACACCACATTGGCGAGGTTGGGGTCGCTGTGGCAGGCCAGCGAGCCGGCGAACACCTCCGGCGGTGGGCGGGACCACAGCCAGGGGGCGGTGTCGAACCCGGCGACCGCCTCGTGATAGCGCCGCAGCAGACGCGCGACGCTGCGCAGCGTGTCGTCGCTGAACATCCACGGCGCATAGGGCGGGACGACGGTGTCGCCGGGAATGTAGCTGAGTACCTCGCGACCCCGCTCGTCGGTGCCGAGGAACCTGGGTGCGCCGTCGAATCCCACCGCTTCGAGGTGAGTCAGCAGCGCATGCACGCTGGGGGCGTGCGGGCCGGAAGGTCGATGGACGGTGTCACCGCGCCGGACGATCCGGCCGCGGTTCGCCGTGCCGCCCACCAGGACCACCTCGTCCGGGCCGGCACGGTCGCGGGCCTCGCTCACGTCAGGTCCCGTTGGTCGTGGGTGAGCAGCGCCTCGGCCAGCGACGAGTGCGTCACCAGCATGGTGACCAGCCCGCTGCGCAGCGCGGCCAGCACGGCCGGATGCTTGTCCCTGCCGTAGGGGATGGCGATGCGCTGCGACATCGCCCGCAGCTGCTCGGCGTCGACCGCGATCATCCGTTCGTTGAACGGGGTGTGCAGCGGTTCACCGTCGGCGGCCAGGCAGACGCCCGCCATCTCGGCGCAGACTCCGGCCCGGGCCAGCGCCGTCCGCTCCGGCGGCGTGGCCGCGTGGTAGAGCGTGGAAAGTCCGGGCGCCCAGCGGCCGATGCCGACGACTGCGACGTCGGCCGAGGCCGCCTTGCCGAAGGCCCGGACGATCTCCGGTTGCCGTCGCAGGGCGCGCGCCGTCGCGGCGTCCGGGACCAGGAACGGCGCGAAATACAGGTAGGCGGGACCGCGGCAGATCCGGGCCAGGTCGCGGACGACATCCACGGCCGTCTCGTCGTCGGCGCCTGCGGGCGGGTCGAGCGGACGCGGCAACACGCCGGTGAGCTGGACCACGGACGCCTGTGGCATCCGACGGCTGTGCCGGACCATCGACTGGACGCACCGGGCCCAGGCGAGGCCCACCAGGTCGCCGGAGCTGACCACCTCGGCGAGCAGATCGGCCGCCGCGCGTCCCAATGCCGATCGGAGCAGACCCGCATCTCCTTCGGCGCAATCGATGACCACCGCATGCTCCAACCCGAACCGCTCGCGCAGCCGGATCGAGCGGTCGAGGTCGATGGCGCCGGACTGCTGGATCTCGATCCGGACCACGCCTTCCTGCCTGGCGACCTGCAGCAGGCGGGCGACCCGGAACCGGCTGAGCCGGAACTCGTCGGCGATCTCGACCTTGGTGCGCTCGTCGAGGTAGTAGCGACGCGCGATCTCGGCGGCGAGAACGAGCTCCGCGGGACCTCTGAAGGCTGCGCCGCCTCGCTGACTGGGTTCGCTCATTTGAGTGGCGACGCTATCAGAGGGGCGTCCCCGGTTGACGATTGCGGCTGGCCAGGGCAACGTGCATCCATGGCGTACTGCGCAGATGAGTGCGCAGTACCTCATTTCGCGCGCCGCGTGGGCTGAGGTGTAGCTCGCTCTGCGCCTGCGGACTAGGGATTCCAGATCACGATGCACGGGACAACGCCAAGCAGAGTCGCGCGGCCCCGAGCAGAACACAAGGAGACATATATGTCGACCACCACTGCCGCGCCGAGGACTTCGGTGCGGGTACAAGTACAGAAGTTCGGAACATTCCTGTCCGGCATGATCATGCCCAACATTCCGGCACTGATCGCCTGGGGCATCCTGACGATGTTCTTCATCCCGGCCGGCTTCACGCCCAACGCGAGCGTCGCCACGATCGTCGGGCCGATGATCCACTACCTGCTGCCGATCATCATCGCGTTCACCGGCGGGCATATGGTCTACGGCGCCCGCGGCGCGGTAGTGGCCGCGATCGGCACCATCGGAGCCATCGCCGGGTCGGACTTCCTGATCGCCCAGGAGAACGCCCGACTGCTCGAGCTGTGGCTCGCGCAGGGCAACGCCGAGGCAGACTTCAAGGAGTTGGGTCAGGTCCACATGTTCATCGGCGCCATGATCATGGCGCCGCTGGCCGCCTACAGCATGAAGTGGTTGGACGGCCTGTGGGAGAACAAGATCAAGGCCGGCCTGGAGATGCTGGTCAACATGTTTTCGGCCGGCATCTGGGGCTTCTTCCTGTTGCTCATCGGGTTCTACCCGGTCGCCTGGCTGGTCAACGGCGTCATGAACGTGCTGAGCAACGCGGTGAACTGGCTGGTGGCCAATAACCTGTTGCCGCTGACCAGCATCATCATCGAGCCCGCCAAGGTGTTCTTCCTGAACAACGCCATCAACCACGGCGTGCTGACACCGCTCGGCACGCAGCAGGCGTCCGAGACCGGCAGGTCCATCCTGTTCCTGCTGGAGGCGAACCCCGGCCCCGGCCTCGGCCTGCTGTTGGCCTTCGCCGTCTTCGGCGTCGGTGCCGCCAAGGCGTCCGCCCCGGGTGCGGCGTTCATCGAGTTCATCGGCGGCATTCACGAGGTGTACTTCCCCTACGCACTGATGAAGCCCGCGCTGCTGGTCGCCCTGATCGGCGGCGGCATGACCGGTGTCACCACCAACATGGTGCTCGGAGGTGCCCTGCGGGCTCCGGCCGCGCCGGGAAGCATCCTGGCGATCATCGCGCAGACCGCCCCCGGCGCCTATATCGCGGTGATCTTGTCGGTGATCCTCGCCGCCACGGTCAGCTTCCTGATCGCCTCGGTGATCCTGCGGGCCTCCCGCAAGAGCGACCTGGCGGCCGAGGCTGCGGGTGAGGACAAGTTCTCCAGCGCGATCAGCCAGACCGAGGCCAACAAGGGCAAGTCGTCCTCTGCGCTGGCCGGCCTGGCCGGTGCCGGCGCGGCGGCGCCGTCCGGCCCGGTGAAGTCGATCGTGTTCGCCTGCGACGCGGGCATGGGCTCCTCGGCAATGGGTGCTTCGGTGCTGCGGAAGAAGATCCAGTCCGCCGGGTTCAAGGACGTGACCGTGGTGAACAAGGCCATCTCGAACCTGACCGACACCTTCGACGTGGTGGTGTCGCATCAGGACCTGATGGACCGTGCGGCACCGGCGACCCCTTCGGCGGTGCACGTGGCGGTGGACAACTTCATGGCTTCCCCGCGCTACGACGAGGTGGTCGAGATGGTCCGCCAGGCCAACGGTGGTGGTGCCGCCCAGGCGCCCGCATCCACGCCTGCTCCGGCTCCCGCTCCGGCCGCTGCGCCGGAGCCCGCCCCGGCTGCCGCGACGTCCGAAACCGATGAGGCGGACGCCGTGCTCAAGCTGTCCTCGATCGTCTTGGACGGGTCGGCCACCGACCGGGACGGTGCCATCACCGAGGCCGGCGACCTGCTGGTGGCTTCGGGGAATGTCGACGCCGGCTACGTGGCGGCGATGCACGAGCGGGAGCGGTCGGTGTCGACCTACATGGGCAACCTGCTGGCCATTCCGCACGGCACCAATGAGGCGAAGTCGATGATCACCAAGTCGTCGATCTCGGTCGTCCGGTACCCCAACGCGATCGATTGGAACGGCAATCCGGTCAAGTTCGTCATCGGTATCGCCGGTGCGGGCAACGATCATCTGGAACTGTTGGGGAAGATCGCCGAGGTGTTCCTCGACGAGTCGCAGATCGCGAATCTCGAACAGGCGTCGTCGCCGGCGCAGGTGCGTGACGCATTCGGAAAGGTGAATGGCTGACATGAAGGCAGTGCATTTCGGGGCCGGCAACATCGGTCGTGGGTTCGTCGGGTTGCTGCTCAGCAACGCCGGCTACGAGGTGGTGTTCGCCGACGTGGCCGACGAACTGATCGACGCCCTGGCGAACTCTGAGTCCTACGCCGTCAACGAAGTGGGGGACAACCCGCGCACCACCGTCGTGCGTGGGTACTCCGCCCTCAACTCGTCCAAGCAGGCCGAGGAGCTGACCGCTGCGATCGCAACGGCCGACATCGTGACCACTGCGGTGGGGGCGCACATCCTGAAGTTCGTGGCCCCGGCTATCGCGGCGGGGATCGCGGCGCGGCCGTCCGGGGCGGGCAAGGTGGCGGTGATGGCGTGCGAGAACGCGATCAACGGCACCGACATCCTCAAGGGCGAGGTCGAGGCCAGTTACCAAGGCGATGACCTGGCCGACCGGGCACTGTTCGCCAACACGGCGGTCGACCGGATCGTCCCCGCCCAGGCGCCGGACGCCGGTCTCGACGTCACTGTCGAGAACTACTTCGAGTGGGCCATCGAGACCCCGCCGTTCGAGGGCAATGTGCCGGAGATTCCCGGGGTCACCTGGGTCGCCGATCTAGAGCCCTACATCGAGCGCAAGCTGTTCACGGTGAACACCGGCCATGCCACCGCGGCCTGGTTCGGGTACGCCGCGGGCATCGAGAAGATCTCCGACGCCCTGCTCGATCCGTCGGTGTCGGCGAAGGTGGCGGACGCGCTGGCCGACACCAAATCGCTGATCGTCGCCAAGCACGGCATCGACGAAGCGGTGCAGAGCGCGTACGTGTCGAAGATCCTGAAGCGGTTCGCCAACCCGTTCCTGCCCGACACCACCCTGCGGGTCGGACGCGGACCGCTGCGCAAGCTGAGCCGGCACGACCGGTTCATCTCGCCGGCGTCCCAGCTGGCCGAGCGGGGCATGTCCTGCGACGGGCTCTTGGCGGCGATCGGTGCCGGGCTGCGGTTCGACACCACCGAGGACCCGGAGGCCGTCGAACTGCAACGGCTGCTCGGCGAACTGTCCCCCGAGGACGCGGTCGCCAAGATCACCGGCCTGGAACCCGATCACCCGCTCCACCCGGCGGTGCTCGAGGTCTTCGCGCAACGTCAGGCCTGACCCACCGCACGAACCGACGGCGCCCCGGGCCTCCCGGGGCGCCGTCCGCACGTCGGGGACGGTTCTTTTCGTTCGAATTTCGCACGTCGGGGACGGTTCCTTCGGTCACTGGGGACGGTTCTTTCGGTCACCCGGGACGGTTCTTTCGGTCACTGGGGACGGTTCTTTCGGTCACCCGGGACGGTTCCTTCGGTCACCCGGCGGTCCAGACGGAGCGGACGAGCGCCGCGATTGGTGACCAAGAGAACCGTCCCTGGTGACCAAGAGAACCGTCCCTGGTGACCAAGGGAACCGTCCCCTGGCCCATGGGCGAATGCGTCCTCGGCGAGGACTAGAGTGGGACGGCTTCAAATCGTCAACCGGAGGATTCCGCCATGTCCGCCCCGTCCACCGAGGCCGTTGTCGCCGAGGCTGCCCTGCCCGACGGCGGGCAACTGCGCATTCTGCGGGTGGACGCCTCGCGCGCGTCCGACGTCGTGCCGGTCGTGCACGCCGCCTTCGCCGCCCGTCCGCCGGTCGAGCCGCCGGCCGCGGCCCTGGCCGACACGGTCGAGTCCATCGCCGAGAAGCTGGACGGCGGATTCGGCGTCCTGGGCGAACTGGACGGCGAGCCCGCCGCGGCACTGATCGTCGAGTTGGACGGCGACGATGCCGTCATCACCCGGGTCGCGGTTCACCCCGACCACCAGCACCGCGGCATCGCCAACGCCTTGGTCGGCTGCGCGATGGACCTGCTCGCCCTGCGCGGGACCCGCTGGCTGACGGTCGGCGTCCGCACCGAGTTCCCGGCGCTCGGACGGTGGTGGCGCCGCCACGGATTCGAATCGACCGGGGAACGCCCCCCGCTGGAGATCCTGCGGCGCACCCTGCCGCTGATGGCCGAGGCCGCGACGGCGGACGCCATGCACGCGCTCGGCCAGCGGCTGGCCGGACTGCTCCAGGCCGGCGACGTGATCATCGCCACCGGTGATCTGGGCGCCGGCAAGACCACCCTGACCCAGGGCATCGGCGCCGGCCTCGGGGTGCTCGGTCCGGTGATCTCGCCCACTTTCGTGCTTTCCCGGGTGCATCGCAGTGTCGCCGGCGGCCCCGCACTGGTGCATGTGGACGCCTACCGGCTGGGCAGCTTCGACGAACTCGAGGACCTCGACCTGGAGGCCTCTCTGCCCGACGCGGTCACGCTGATCGAATGGGGCGGCGGCATCGCCGAGGGACTGGCCGACGACCGGCTGGAGATCGACATCCGGCGCGGACTGGACCCCGAAGATGAGGTCCGGCTGGTGTTCCTGTCCGGCATCGGGCCGCGCTGGGCCGACGGACAACTGGAGGAACTGCGATGAGCCCCACGCTGACGCTGGGAATCGATACCTCGACCGACGTCCGGGTCGGCCTGGCCGACGAGACCGGAATCCTGGCCTCCCGCGCCGTCACCGACAGCCGCGCCCACGCCGAGCAGCTGATGCCGCTGGTGAACGCGGTCCTCGTTGAGGCGGGACGGACGCTCGCGGACGTCGGATTGATCGTCGTCGGCGTCGGCCCCGGTCCGTTCACCGGGCTGCGGGTCGGCGTGGTCACCGCGCAGACTCTCGGCTTCGCGCTGGGCGTGGGCGTGCGCGGCGTCTGCTCGCTGGACGCCGTTGCCGCCGGTCAGGCCGCCGGCTACGCCGACGGTGAGTTCCTGGCCGTCTCGGACGCCCGCCGGCGCGAGGTGTACTGGGCCCGCTACACCGCTGACGGACGCCGCGTCGACGGACCGGCGGTGTCCCCGGCGTCCGAACTGCCGGAGTTGCCGGTGGTGGGGCCGGGTGCCACGCTCGCCGGCGGTACCTCGTCCGCGCTGGACGGCGGCGTCCTGGCTCAGGCCGGTCCGGGCCTGCCGGAGGTGGGTCTGTCGCCGCTGTACCTGCGCCGTCCGGACGCCACGGTGCCGACCAATCGCAAGTCGACGCTGCTGCAGCCGCGACTGGCGCGCGGGCTGGCTCGATCGTGACCGAGGCTGCTGTGATCGAGCGAGCCGTGGATGAGGTGGTGATCCGGCACGCCGAGCTCGCCGATCTGGACGCGATCCTGACGCTCGAGGATTCCGGATTCGACAATGCCTCTCGATGGAGTGCGGAGTCGTGGGCAGCGGAACTGCGCGGTGCCGACCGATGCGTGCTCGTCGCCCACCGGTGGTTGAGCTTGTCGAAATCGGGTTCGTCGGACCCGGCTTGGTCGTTGCAGAGAGCTCGACAAGCTCGGCCAACGGATACCCCGGTGTCTCTACAGGCTCGACCGGCGGAGGGGTTGCTCGGCGTTGCGACCTTCCAACTGGTCGCCGACACGGCCGATCTGCATCGTGTCGTGGTCGCCCCCGACCAGCGCGGACGGGGCATCGGCCGGGCTCTGGTCGAGGCCGGAATCACCTGGGCGGCCGGACGACACGGGCGGCGGATGCTGCTCGAGGTGGAACACGACAACGATCCGGCGCTGGCGCTCTACCGGCGGCTGGGGTTTGCCGACCTCGCCCGTCGCAGGGACTATTACGGCGCTGGACGGCACGCGCTGGTGATGCAATACGACCTCGCAGGAAATGGAGAGTTGATCGGATGAGCGGCCCGCTGGTACTGGGAATCGAGTCGTCCTGCGACGAGACCGGGGTTGGCATCGTTCGCGGGCACGAACTGCTGGCCAACGAGGTGGCGTCGTCGGTCGAGCAGCACGTCCGATATGGGGGAGTGGTGCCCGAGATCGCCTCGCGCGCCCACCTGGAGGCGATGCGTCCCGCCCTGGAGCGGGCGCTGGCCACCGCCGATGTCGACCTGACCGAGCTGGACGGCATCGCCGTCACCGCCGGACCCGGCCTGATGGGTGCTCTGGTGGTCGGACTCTCGGCCGCGAAAGCCCTTGCCGCGGCACTGAACAAGCCGCTCTTCGGACTGAACCACCTGGTCGGTCACGTGGCGGTCGACCTGCTCGACCACGGTCCGCTGCCCGAACCCTGCGCGGCGCTGCTGGTGTCCGGCGGGCACACCTCGCTGCTGCTGGTCCGCGACATCACCGGTGACATCGTCGAGCTGGGTTCGACCATCGACGACGCCGCCGGCGAGGCCTACGACAAGGTGGCCCGGGTGCTCGGCCTGGCCTACCCGGGCGGTCCGGTGATCGACAAGGCGGCAGCCGATGGCGACCCGAAGGCGATCGCCTTCCCGCGCGGCCTGACCGCCCAGAAGGACCTGGTCAAGCACCGGTTCGACTACTCGTTCTCGGGCTTGAAGACTTCGGTGTCGCGGTGGGTGGAGACTCGGCAACGCGACGGCGAGGAGGTCCCGGTGGCCGATGTGGCGGCGTCCTTCCAGGAGGCGGTCTGCGACGTGCTGACCGCTAAGACGGTCGACGCGTGCGAGCACTTCGGCGTCTCGGACCTGCTGATCGGCGGCGGGGTGGCGGCCAACTCACGGCTTCGGACGCTCCTCGAACAGCGGACGGCCGAACGCGGCATCGCACTGCGGCGTCCGCGGCCCGGGTTGTGCACCGACAACGGCGCGATGATGGCCGTGCTCGGCTCCGAGGTGATCAGCCGCGGGCTGCGTCCGTCCAGCCTCGACATCGGCGCCAACTCGGGCCTGCCCGTCTCGACGGTGCTGGTCTGACGCCATGCCCTACGCACCGATCATCGGCGTGCTCGGCTACGTGCTGCACCCGGACGGCGAGCGCGCCCTGATGGTGTTCCGCAGCCGCGACGGCGACCTGCACCAGGGCAAATACAACGGCCTGGGCGGCAAGCTGGAGAACGACGAGGACGTCATCGGCTGTCTGCACCGCGAGCTGATGGAGGAGGCCGGCATCACGGTCACCGCCGAAAGGATGCGCGGCACCATCTCGTGGCCCGGCTTCGGCGCCGGCGGCGAGGACTGGTTCGGCTTCATCTTCCTCGTGGACGCCTTCACCGGAGCGGTCCCCGAGCGCAACGACGACGGTCCGCTGGACTGGCTGCCGATCGACCGGCTGCTCGGTCAGGGAGAGCCGCTGCCGATGTGGCCCGGCGACCGGCACTTCCTGCAGCTGGTCTTCGACGACGACCCGCGTCCGTTCCACGGGGTGATGCCCTACGTCGACGGCGAGCCCGCCGGCTGGAGCTACCGCCGCTGAAGTGACCACGGGGACGGTTCCTTTGGTCACCGGGGACGGTTCCTTTGGTCACCGGGGACGGTTCTCTTGGTCACCTGGACGGGCTGAGGTCAGCCGAACGTACCCGGAGGTGGCCCGTCTGTAGCGTGCAGTTTCAGCACTCCGGACTTGCTCATCCCGGTCGCGGATGCGATTTGGGCGTACCGGACGCCTCGCATCCGGAGTTCGCGGATCACCCGTCGCCGGGTGGGCAGCGGAAGTTCGCGAAAGCCGTTCGGGCTGACTGTGCCACACGACCGCTGGATTAGTTCGACGACTTCATCGGGTGTGTGTCGAGGCGGACTGGCCTTGAGCAGATCGGCCTTCACAGGAGCCTCGCCGGCGGCGATCTCGGCGACTCCGCCGTCCACAATGAGGCGCTCGAGTGCTGCGCCATCGACCAAGTCTGATTTCCGTCCGAGCCATCGTCTGCTGCTCCATCGGTGGTCTTCCGGTTGGGTGACAAGGCCGGCCCGCACGGGGTTGTCCCATACGTAGCGAACCAGCGCGAACAGGTACTCATCGGTCTCAACCGGACGGCTCCGGAAGCGATCCTGGAACAGGTGACCCACACGTCCGTATTTGCGGTTGAACCAGCCGGCATAGCGGACGCCGAGGCGCTTCATGACCACCCCGACCGGTTCGTCGACGGTTCGAAGCACCAAATGGACATGGTTCGGCATCAGGCAGTACGCCAGCACCGCGCAATGCGAGGCTTCCTTGGTGAGTTGGAGTGCGTAGAGGTAGCGTTCGTAGTCCTCGGCTTCCAGGAAGATGGCGTCGCGGTTCACACCCCTAGCCATCACGTGGTAGACCGCCGAGTCAGCGAGTTGTCGAGGATGGCGAGGCATGTTTCCTCCTGTAAGTCAGTGGAGGTAGGAGCCTAAGCAACTGACGCCCCTATCAAAGGGCCGCGAGAGCAAATTGTGGATAACTCCCGAGAAGCGAACCCGAATGCGTTGCGCCGGCGGGATGATCTCCGGTGACCAAGGGAACCGTCCCTGGTGACCAAGGGAACCGTCCCTGGTGACCAAGGGAACCGTCCCTGGTGACCAAGGGAACCGTCCCTGGTGACCAAGGAACCGTCCCCGGTGACCGAAAGAACCGTCCCCGGTGACCAAAGGAACCGTCCCCGGTCGCCTCGGGTCGGGTGAGTTCAGCGGCGGACGAGGAGCTCCAGCAGCAGGCCCCGGATCAGCTCGCGGTAGTCCTCCACGGTGGAGCCCTCGACCCGGACCACGCGGTCGAAGACCTCGACGGAGGCCACGATGTCGCTCCACTGAGCCAGCACGGCGTCCGGGATGTCGTCACGCAGCCAGCCACGCTCGCGCCAGAGCTGCAGGATCGCCAGGTTCTCTTCGCGAATCCCCGCGGCGAGCGTGGTGAACTCCGCGGCGAGCTGCTCGTCGGTACGGGCCGCCTCCGAGAAGGCCAGCCAGATTCCGTGGGTGGCGGTGTTGACCTGAACCAGGATGCGGGACGCGATCTCGGCCGCGTCCTGCGCGGAGGTGGCTCGCAGTAGCTGCCTGCCCAGTGGCGTGTCGACGAGTCGCTGCTCGTCCTCGGCGCCGAAGGAGAGCTGATCGATCGCGGTGCGCAACAGCCGCACTTTCGGCCCGTGTCCTTGCACGGTCTCGGTGGAGACGCCCGCCCGGCGGGCGATCTGGGGCAGGGACGTCGCCGCGTACCCCTGGGCCGCGAACAGCTCAGCGGCCGAGCAGATCACCCGCTCGCGGGTGGCGGCGGCCTGCTGCTCGCGCAGTTCGGATGCGTATCGGCGCGTTCCCACATTGATTCCTGTATCAGGGTAATGAATACTTGACTCCTGCAACCGACAGTACACCACTCAGATAGGAGTCACCGTGGCATCGATCGTCTTCGGCAGTGTCCCCATTCACGGGCACGTCACACCGCTGCTTCCCCTGGCCGCCGCGCTCGTCGCCCGCGGCGACCGGGTGCGCTTCCTGACCGGTTCACGCTTCGCCGCGTCCGTTCTGGCGACCGGCGCCGAACACATTCCGCTTCCGGCAGAGGCGGACTTCGACGACCGCAACATCGTCGCCAGCTTCCCCGAACGCGAACGGTTGTCGCCGGTAAAGGCGGTTGCACACGACATCGAGCACATCTTCGTCCGCCCCGGCGGCGCCCAGTACACGGCACTGAAAGGGCTGCTGCAGCAGGAAGCCGCCGACGCGATCGTCACTGACCCGACATTCGCCGGCGGCGCGCTGATGGTGGAGGCCCCTCGGTCCGAGCGGCCACCGGTCCTGGTCGGCGGCGTCGTTCCGCTCAATCTGCCGGCGCCCGACCTGGCGCCGTTCGGCTTCGGCCTGCCTCCGCTGGGCGGCATGGCCGGACGGCTCCGCAACGGCTTCCTGAACAACCTCACCGCACGTCTGTTCGCGCAGGCCAACGCCGCCGGCGCCGAGGTCGCACGCCAGGTGCTCGGTCGCGAGCCACGCATTCAGTTGCTGGAGTGGCTGCGGCACGCCGATCGGATCGTCCAGCTGACCGTGCCGTCCTTCGAATACCCGAGGCCGGAGACGATCGCGCAGCACCTGACTTTTGTCGGTCCGGTATCGGCCTCCAGTGCCGGCCAGCACACGCTGCCGGCCTGGTGGTCCGACCTGGACGGCAGCCGTCCGGTGATTCACGTCACTCAAGGAACGATTGCCAACACCGACCTCACCGAGTTGATCCGCCCCACCATCGACGCCTTCGCCGACCGCGAGCCATTGGTGGTGGTCGCGACCGGCGGCGTCGCGGTGGAGGGTCTGGGGGCGGTGCCGGCGAATGTCCGTGCCGCGGAGTTCCTGCCCTACGAGGAACTGCTGCCGAGAACATCGGTGATGGTGACCAACGGCGGCTACGGCGGCACTCAGTTCGCGCTGCGGCACGGCGTGCCCGTGGTGGTCGCGCCCGGAAAAGAGGACAAGGTCGAGGTGGCCGCCCGGGTCGCCTGGTCGGGGGTCGGGGTGAACCTGCGCGCCCAGCGTCCGTCGCCGGCACAGCTGCGGCGGGGTGTCGAGCGGGTGCTGGCCGTCCCGTCCTACCGGAGCGCCGCGCAGCGCACCGGCAGCGAAATCGTCGCCTCGCCGGGTGCGCTCGGCTTCGTCCACGCGGTGGATGCGGCGATCGGCTCGTCGAGGGTCGAGCCCTGTCCCGCCGGCTGACGGTGCGTTGGGCGATCGTGCCGGCTGACGGTGCGTTGGGCGACGCCGCCGGCTGACGGTGCGTTGGGCGATCGTGCCGGCTGACGGTGCGTTGGGCGACCGTGCCGGCGTCCGGGTTCGACGAGTGCGACCCGCCGGGGCGTGATTACAGCAGCCTCGATCGGCGGTCAGCTCGATCAGCGGTGGTCGAGTTCCGCGGCCATCCCGGCGATCTGGTCCGGGGTCACCCGGCAGCAGCCGCCGAGTGCCCGGACGCCGGCCTCGGCCCACGAGCGCGCACTCTCGCCGACCGCCGCCCGTCCCGTCCAGGCGCGGGCGCCGGCGTCCCAGCCCTCGCCACTGTTGGGGTAGAAGATCGCCGGACGGCGTCCGCCGACCGCGTCGACCACGGCCGCGTACTCGCCCGGGTCGCAGCAGTTGGCGCCCAGCGCAACCACGTTCGGCGCCTCGGCGGCGACGGCGAACGCCTCGGACGCCGGCTCGTCCCGGCGGGTGCGGTCACCGACGGTCGTCAGGCTGATCCAGGCCGGCACGCCCAACAGGGAAAGTTCCGCGGCCAGGGCCTCGGCCTCGGCCAGCGACGGGATGGTTTCGCAGGCCAGCAGATCGGCACCGGACTCGGCCAGGATCTCCAGCCGGGGACGATGCCAGGCCCGCAGCTCGTCGACGCTCAACCCGTAGTCGCCACGGTATTCGGAACCATCGGCCAGGGCGGCGCCATAGGGGCCGACCGAGGCCGCAACCCATCGTGGAGCGCCGAACGCCTCGGACGCCTCCCGGGCCAGTTGGACGCTGCGCCGCAGGGCCTCGCGGGCCTCGTCGGCGCCATGGCCCGCCGCGGCGAACCCCGACTCGCTGACCTGATAGGACGCCGCCGTCGCCACCTCGGCGCCGGCCGCGAAGAAGTCCTCATGGGCCGCCCGGATCTCCGCCGGGTCGGTCAGCAACAAGCGGGCCGACCACAGTGTGTCGCTGAGGTCGTGGCCGCGGGCCTCGAGGCGGGTGGCGAGCCCGCCGTCAAGCAGGACCACCCGATCTGCCAACGCGGCGGCGAAGGACGTCATGCCGCCACGTTAACGCAGGTTTCCAGGGGTTGAGTTCCCGGAGAATCGGTCGAGAAGTCCGCCGATCTCCGCACCGAGTTCGGCGAGCATGGCGGCGGTGTCGGTGAAGCAGCGGACGGGGTCACGGTCGGCCAATGCATAGCCGGCCGCGAAGCCTGCGTCGCTCAGTTGCGCCGGGCTCAGCGTGCAGCGTCCGCTCACCGCGATGATCGGGACGCCGTGCGCAGCCGCCAACCGAGCGACACCCAGCGGTGTCTTCCCGCCCAGGCTCTGTTCGTCGAGGCTGCCCTCGCCGGTGATCACCAGATCGGCGCCCGCGACCTGTGTGTCCAGGCCGACCAGTTCCAGGACGACGTCGACGCCCGGGCGTGGCTCCGCACCCAGCAGCGTCATCGCCGCATAGCCGACTCCGCCGGCCGCCCCGGCGCCCGGCCGGACGGCGCCGTCGCGAGCCGCCGGTCCCAGAGCTGCCGTCAGGACCTCGACCAGCCGGCCCAGGTTCGCGTCCAACGTCTCGACGTCGGCTACCCCGGCGCCCTTCTGCGGTCCGAAAACAGCCGCAGCGCCGGACGGTCCGGTGAGTGGGTTGTCCACGTCGCAGGCCACCACGAACCGCGTGCCGGCGACCCGCGGGTCCAGCTCGCTCAGGTCGACACGGGCCAGTTCGGCCAGCCCGCCGCCGCCCGCCGGTATGGGTGCGCCGCCGCCGTCCAGGAACCGCGCGCCGAGGGCGGTGAGCAGACCGGCGCCACCGTCGGTGCAGGCGCTGCCGCCGATGCCGAGGACGACCGTTCCCCGACCGGCGTCCAGCCCGGCCCGAATCAGCTCACCCGTGCCGTGGCTGGTGGCATCGAGCGGACGGGTCTGCAGGCAGCCGGCCGCGTCTGCGGGAATCAGGGCGAGACCGCTGGCCATCGCGAGTTCCACCAGTGCGGCCGGCTCACCCTCGAAACCACCGATGCCGAATGCGGCGCTCCGCGGTTCGCCGAGCGGGCCGGCCACCGTGGTCGTGACCCGCTCCCAACCGTTGGCCAACGCGGCGGCCAGGGTGCCCTCCCCGCCGTCGGCGACCGGGCAGCAGCGAAGATCCAGATCGATACCCGTGGAAGCCAGTCCGGTGGCCAGCGCGGACGCCACCTCCGCGGCCTCCAGGGTGCCGCGGAATTTGTCCGGCGCGATGACGATACGCATGGCGGACGAGGTCAGCGCAGGTTGGGATTGGGGTCCGTGGGCAGTTCGGGGGCTCCCGCCGAGGGGTTCAGCGACTCCTTCGGTTTGCGCGGCAGGCCGAGTGCGAAGCCGCACACCACACCTGCCAGCAGGGCCACCGCCGCACCGCCGACGATGGTGCCCACCGGGTTGGTGAACTCGCGGGTCCGCAAGGCGTCGAGCGCCACGAACTGACGCCACACTTCCCACCCGGCGACCCACAGCAGCCAGATCGCGCACACCGCAATCGCGGCCGCAGCAACCAGCAGGATCTTGGCGAGCAGTTTCATGGCCGAATCCTATGCCGACGGCCCTGCCGTGCACCCACCGCCTCGACGGAAGCGCCCCGATCCGGTAGAACGCCAGACATGGACGCCGCAACCGCCCGCTGGCTGATCGGCGCCGAAGCGGCGGACGAACTGGCCAGGGCAGCCGCCGAGCCCGATCCGGCCTCGCTCGGCGCAGCCGAGCGACTGCGTCGCCGACTCCTGCCCGAGCGGGCGGCCGCCGTCGCCAGCCAGGTCGCGCTGCGACGCAAGGCCCGGACCAAGTTCGGCGAGCGCGCCGACCGCTTGTTCTTCACCCCCGACGGCCTGGAGCAGGCGACCCGGCCGGCGGTCGCTGCGTGGCGGGCCGAGCGGTTGCGATCAACCGGCGTGGCCCGGGTGGTCGATCTCGGCTGCGGAATCGGTGCCGACGCACTGGCCTGCCTCGACGCCGGCCTGGAGGTCGACGCGATCGAGGCCGACGAGGTGACCGCGGTCCTGGCCGGCGCGAACCTTGGCGTCCAGGTCACGATCGGCGACGCGGTGGCACTGCTGCCACCGCCCGACCCGGCGACCGCGGTGTTCTGCGACCCGGCCCGGCGCTCGGCGTCCGGACGTAGCTGGCGGGTGGAAGATCTCAGCCCGCCGTGGTCGTTCGTCGACACGCTGCTCGCCGAACGGATCGCCTGCGTCAAGCTAGGCCCCGGTCTGCCGCACGCGCTGATCCCGGACGGGGTGCTCGCCACCTGGGTGAGTGATCACGGTGACCTGGTGGAACTGTCGTTGTGGTCGCGCGAACCCGGCCGCTGCGCGGTACTGCTGCCCGGCGGAGTGCTGTCCGACACGCGGAGCATCGCCGAACCGCCGGCGGCGCTGGTCCGGCCAGAACCCGGTGCGGTGCTCTACGAGCCCGATCCCGCGGTGATCCGGGCCGGTCTGGTGGACTGCCTGGCCGAGCTTCTGGACGCCGCCCGGCTACGTCCCCAGCTGGCCTACCTGCTAGGCGCCGAGCCGCGTCCGACACCGTTCGCGACCGCCTTCGAAGTGCTTGAGGTGCTGGACTCCGGCGAGAGGACCCTGCGGGCCTGGGTGCGTCGCGAAGGTATCGGCATGCTCGAGATCAAGAAGCGCGGCGTCGACGTCGACCCGGCGGTGTTGCGCCGGCGGCTCAAGCCCGCCGGCAAAACGGCGGCCACCCTGGTGCTCACCCCCACGCTGGACGGCCTACGTGCCCTGGTCGTGAGGCGGTTGCCGACCCACGGATGAATCTGAACGTCACGCGATGACGGCTGGCGCTCAGCGCTGCTCAGTTGCCGGCCCGGGCCACCACCGGCGCATCCTGGTCGGTACGCGGCCTGAGGCCGATCGCCCAGCCGTGCGGCGGCACCGCCTTGACACATTCGCCGCTGGTCAGCAGCAGCTCGCCTTCGGGCATCGGCCCGGGCTTGTCGGAGATGTTCAGCGCGAGTTCGATCACCTGGTCCGGGCCGGCCACCAATACCACCACAGACTCGTTGGCCAGATCGCGGGTCGTCACCACACCGTCGACGATCCACGGATGCCGGCGACGCAGCCCGAGCAGCGTTCGGTAGAGCTCGAAAGTGTCGGCGCCGAACGGCAGCAACCCGTCCGGCGTCGGCGGGAACGGTGGGCGCACCGCGTCGTCGCCACCGGCCTGGTCGAGCTTGACGCCCTCGAAACGCTGTTCGTCGCCGGCGTAGATCGACGGCACCCCGGGCAGCATGGTCAGCAGCACCGCCGCATGGCCGATGTGCCGTCGGTCGTCCAGTTTCGAGGAGATTCGCGAGACGTCGTGGTTGGAAACGAAGATCTGCGGCCGGAAGTGCTCGCAGAAGCGGCGATGGCGCTGCAGCGCCCAGTCGAGGTTCCACAGGTTGGTGGTGTTCATCGACTCCCAGATGGCGTGCCACAGCTCGTACTGGGTGACCGAATCGAGGCCCGATTCCAGCACGAAGGTGTCCTTGTCGCCATGGATCACCTCGCCCAGCAGCCAGCAGTCCGGGTAGGCCTTTTTCACCCGCTCCACGATCGGACGCCACGCCTCGGCGCCCGGCGCGTAGGCGGCGTCTAGGCGCCAGCCGTCGATGCCTCGGCCGAGCCAGTGACACATCACGTCGACCACGAGGTCCTGGACGGCTGGGTTGGCGAAGTTGAGTTCGACCAGCGGCTGGTGACCCTCGAAGACCCGCGGGTAGCCGTCCACCCAGCGCAGCCAGTCGCCTTCGGGGGTGCCGGGGCCGGCCGCCAGGGCACGCTGCACCACCGGATGCTCGCGAGCCAGATGATTGAACACGCCGTCGAGCAGAATGCGGATGCCGCGCTCCTTGGCCTTCCACATCAACTCGCCGAAATCGCTGTCGTCGCCGAGCCGGGCGTCGATCGCGTAGTGGTCGAGGGTGTCGTAGCCGTGCGTCGCTGAGGCGAAGATCGGGTTCAGCAACATGCCGTTGCAGCCGAGATCGATCAGGTAGTCGAGCCAGTTGGTCAACTGGCCGAGACGGTGCCGCACCTGATGGATCGCGGTGTCCTCGGCGTTGACGAATCCCATCGGGTAGCAGTGCCACCAGATGACGTGTGCCGTCCAGTCCATCCATCTCCTCGGGTCGTCCGCTCGGAGTCTACCGAGCCGGCCTCGGTGGCCGCGCGGGTCAACTCCAGTCGCGGAACACCACGCCGACGGTGGTGGCGTCGAGCACGGCGAACTCTCGGGCGCCGTACTCGCGGCGGATGATTCCTCCGCCTGGGGGATAGGTGGGGTGCAGCAGGTCCGGACGCCGCGCGACCAGGTCGGCGTACACGGCGTCGATGTCGTCGGTCTCGATGGCCAGCTCGGGCCGGTCCTTGGCGGCGAACTCGGCGTCCTGGACGAGGTACAGCTTGCAGCCGTCGCGACCGACGATGACGAAGTCGCCGTCGTCGTGCAGCACCTCGAAACCCAGCCCGTCGATGAACAGGTCGCGTCCGACCGCGATGTCGGCATAGAACACCTTGGGGATCAGCGTGTGGAACCGGGCCGTCATCGCCACTCCACCAGGCCGACCAGATTGCCCTCGCTGTCGCGGACGAACGCCTGCCACTCCGCCGTGCCCGCCGGCCCGAGCGAGCCGTCGGCATGACGGAAGATGACGTGCGGCGGGGACACGATCTCCGCGCCCGCTTCCTCCAACCGGGCCACGTCGGCGGCGACGTTGTCCACCCGCAGATACAGCAGGGCGGAGGGCGCGTTGGCGTCCAGCAGCAGCCGGGTGCCGTCCAAATCGAAGAACAGCAGCCCGGGCGGATCGAAGCGCGCCGCCGGCGGGCTGCCGAGCAGCAGCTGGTAGAACGCCGCCGCGCGATCCAGATCGCTCGCGTGCTGGGCCACTTGGACGATTCTCATGCCGCGCCTCCCTTGTGCCCGCTCAACGGTAGTCCGTGGCTCGTCCGCGCGGGAGGGTCAGCCGGACCCGGAACCCGGAGGAGTTCGGGCCGGTTTCGAGTGTGCCTCCGGCGAGCTGGGCGCGTTCGGCCATGCCCGCCAAGCCGTAGCCGCGAGTCGAGTTGGTCTGCCGAGAGGTGTCACGGCCGGACGCGCCGCCACCCTCGTCCGTCACGGTCAGCACTGCGGCGTCGACGCTCCAGTCCAGGCGCAGTTCGACGGTCGCGCCGGGCGCGTGCTTGCGGACGTTGGTCAATGCCTCCTGCGCCGTGCGGTGCAATGCCGCCGCCTGCTCGGGCATCAACCCGAAGGGCTCACCGGTCACCGCCACCCGCACCGGGCAGCCGGTGGCCAGGCGGTGCTCGTCGGCCAACCGGTGCAGGTCCTCCGAGCCGGGCACGCGCTCGCCTCGCAAAGTAGCGACGGCGCGTCTCGCCTCGTCCAGGCCGGTGCGGGAGAGCCGGTGGGCCGCCTCGACCGACCGTCGCAGTTGCGTTGCGGTGCCGTCCGCGGACGCCAGCAGCCGGGCCGCCTCCAGTTGGAGCGCCAACCCGGACAGAGTGTGGGCGAGGATGTCGTGTAGGTCGCGGGCCAGCCGGTTGCGTTCGGCCTGCGCGGTGGCTATCCGCTCGGCGTCGCGGCTGCGTTCCAGTTCGGTCACCAGCTTCGCGATCCGCTCCCGTTGCGCACGTTCGCGTAGCACGAGGCGTCCCACCACGACGAAGAAGACCACCCCGGCCCCCGTCGCGGCCAGCGTCCAACCGCCGCGTCCCTGCGCGACCTGGATCGCGACGTAGCCGAACGCCGTCGCGGCGACCAGCGCAAGTCCGGCCCATGGCGGTCGCTGCAGCGGCGCCATCGCGCCGACCAGGAACAGGCCGAGCGGCACCTGCGTCGGATCGCGTCCGTACAGCAGCAGCACGGCCAGCCCGGCCACCGCCAGCAAACCGAGACCCACCCCGTCCGGCAGTTCGCGCGTCAGGAAGGTCCCTGCGGCGACGGTGAAACCAGCCACGGCACAGACCAGCACCGGATCGCGCCAGTTCTCCGGACCGGCCAATGCGGCCGCGGCGACGACGGCCACCATGGCCAAGCCGAGAACGCGCAGCGGCGACATGAGGCAACTGTGGCACGACGGCGGTGGCCGAGCGCCTCAACCCAGGGGTGGAGGCTCGGTCGCGCGGCCTCGGAGTTCGGGACGAGGTGCCGCCGCCGGCGCTGTGCCACAGTGAATGGCGTGACCGATGTCCGGGTGCTCGTGGTCGACGACCAGACGGTGGTGCGCGAAGGCCTGGCCACTTTGCTCGGGCTGCTCAACGGCATCCGGGTGGTGGGCGCAGCAGCCGACGGCGACACCGCGCTCGCCGAGATCGCCCGGCTCGACCCGGACGTCGTACTGCTCGATCTGCACATGCCCGGACGCAGCGGTATCGAGGTGGCCGAAGAACTGACCCGGCAGGGCTGCCGGACCCGCATCGTCGTGCTCACCACCTACTCCGACGATGACTGGGTGTTCGCCGCGTTGCGCGCCGGGGCACGCGGCTTTCTCACCAAGGACGCCTCCGGCGAGGAGATCGCAGCCGCCATCCACACCGTGAGGGAGGGCGAGGCCCAACTCGACCCGAGCGTCCAGCGGCGACTGCTGGAGGCCCTCGACCGAGTTCCACCGCCGGCGCCGGCAGGGACCACCGGGCCGGACGGGCTCACCCTGCGCGAGACCGAGGTGCTGCGGCTGGTTGCTGCCGGCCGCTCCAACGACGAGATAGCCGACCTGCTCTATGTGTCGCGAGCGACCGTGAAGACCCACCTCAACCACCTGCTTGCCAAGACGGCCTCGCGGGACCGGGCACAACTGGTCGGCTACGCCTATCGGACGGGGCTGGCGACCCCCTGACCACGGGTAGCCAGGCGTCCACCCTTGGGTTGACGGCGGATTTCCACCCCGACGGCGACGCGGCCGACTCGTCGCCACCGGCAACCTGAGGTGCATGACCACGATGGACCGCTACCGCGCCCGGCTCGCCCACGGCGACAACCTGGAGCGCACCAGCTTCTTCAGCGATGCCGTCTTCGCCATCGCCATGACCCTGCTGGTCATCGAGCTGCATCTGCCCGAGACGATCGACGCCGGCTTCGACGCGGCGCTGCTCACCCTGGTGCCCGGCTATCTGACCTTCGTGCTGAGCTTCGTCGTCGTGGGCATGATCTGGATGTCCCACCACCGCAAGCTGAGCGCCATCGTCCGCTACGACCAGGGACTGCTCCGGCTGAACCTGCTGATGCTGCTGTTCGTGGCCTCACTGCCGCTGCCCACCGCCATTCTCGGTTCCCACGGCGATGAAGTCGCCGCGGTCGTGGTGTACGCGCTCACCATCGCCGCGATCGGCTTCCTGCTCACCGGCATCTGGCTGTACGCGTGGCATCGCGGTTTGATCGCGGACGGCGTGGACGAGGCGCTGTTCCGCCTGGTGCTGGTGCAGTCGTTCCCGATACCGGGCTTCTTCTTGTTGTCGGTTCCGATCGCGCTGCTGGCCGGGCCAAGTGCCGCTCAGTTCAGTTGGCTGCTGGCCGTTCCGGCGTCGTTGCTGATTCCGCGGGTCTACGGACGGCGGGCACAGGCATGGGCAGCATGAGCCGCCGTCCGCTGACCGTCTTCTTCGCGCTGGCATTCGTGCTGCCCTGGTCGGTATGGGGTACGGCACTGGCCGAACAGGCGGGCTGGACCTCGTGGCACGTTCCCGCCCCGCTGGCGTTCTGGCTCGGCCTGCCCATCGCCAGCTTCGGTGCGGCGGCCCTGACCGGTGGCCGCGCGGCCGTGGTCGATCTGCTGCGGCGGATGGTGCGGCTTCGAGTCGGTGCGGGTTGGTATGCGCTGGCGCTATTGACCACGCCGGTCCTTCTGCTCGTCACCGCGGGCGTGGTGTGGCTCGCCGGCCGTCCGCTCGAGGCCGCGTTCGCCGGACTGGGGCAACTGGTGGGACTGCTCGCGTTCAACGCGTGGATGTGGCTGCTCACCGAGGAGGCCGCGTGGCGCGGGTTCGCCCTGCCACGGATGATTCCTCGCTTCGGCGCCGTCACCGCCAGTCTGTTGCTCGGAGTGATCTGGGCGCTGTGGCATCTGCCGTTGTTCGCGTTGGCCGGCAGCTTTCAGGCGCAACTGCCTTTCGCAGCCTTTGCGTTCTCCACCATCGCCAGCTCGATGCTGATCGGCTGGCTGTTCGACGGTTCGGGCGGCAGCGTGGTGATCGCTGCGCTGTTTCACGCGTCGGCCGACGTGGGGATCGGCCTCAGCGGGGTGATGACCTCCGGGGCTGGGTCGCTGTGGGTGTTCGTCTGTCTTCAGCTCGTGGCGGCCGGTGTGGCCACCTGGTGGCTCGGTTCGCGACGGCGCCGGCCGGCTGACAGCATAGAGCCATGCATCGTTCCGCCTCGGTTCAACTGACTGCCAGCGTCGATTCCGTGGCCGAGGTGGTGCTCGCCATCGCGGTCGCCCACGGGCCGGACCGCACCGAACGCCTCGACGTCACCCTGGACGGAGTCACGGTGGCTATGGAAGAGGTGGCGGCGCCGCATGGCGGACGCCTGCACCTGCTCACCGGTCTGCAGCCGGGGATGCTGCACATCGATTACCAGGTCGAGGTGAGTGGCATTGCCGAACTCGAACCGCCCGCGGACTGGTATCGGATCGAATACACCCGGCCGAGTCGCTACTGCGACTCGGACAAGCTGATGCCGGTCGCCCAGGCCGAGTTCGCCGGCCTGACCGGCAAGGCGTTGCTGGACGCCGTGTCGAGTTGGGTCGGCGCCCACCTCAGCTACGTCGCGGGCTCGTCCAAACCCATCGACGGCGCCGTGGACACCTACCTGTCCCGGCAGGGGGTGTGCCGCGACTACGCGCACCTGGTGATCGCCCTGCTGCGGGGCCTGAACGTGCCGGCCCGGCTGGCCGCCGTCTACGCGCCGGGCCTTGATCCGATGGACTTCCACGCGGTCGCCGAAGCCTACGTGGAGGGCGCCTGGTGGGTGGTGGACGCCACCGCCCTGGCTCCGCGGCTCAGCCTGCTACGGATCGCCACCGGACGCGACGCCGCCGACACCGCATTCCTCAGCACACTGTCCGGCTCGCTGTCGCTGACCGGCATTGAGGTGACCGCCACCGTCGACGAACTGCCCGCCGATGACCTCACCTTGTTGACCGCCTTGCGATGACCCTGCTCTACGACGCCGACTGCGGTTTCTGCACCGCGAGCGCCGACTGGCTTCGACGCCTCCGGCTGAGGGCGGCGATCGAGCCGTTGCAGCGCGCCGATCTCGCCGGCCTCGGGGTCGATCCGCTCCGGGCGTCCCGCGAGATCCCGTTCGTGGAAGCGGACCCGACCGGCGTTCGGGTGAGCTACGGCCACCTTGCTGTCGGCCGTTCCCTGGCCACCGGCGGCCCGGGTTGCCGGCTCGCGGCCTGGCTGCTGACGCATCCTCCGGTGAGCTGGCTGGCAGCGGCCGGCTACGCGGTGATCGCCCGGAACCGGCATCGGCTGCCGGGCTCGACCGCGTCCTGCCGGATCGAGCCCAGCTAAGAGGAGATCAGGGGGTCGGACGCCCGCCGGTGACGCCGATCGTCTCACCGCTGATGTAGCTGGATTCGCCCGAGGCGAGGAACACATAGGCCGGCGCGAGTTCGGCGGGTTGGCCCGCGCGTCCGAGCGGGGTGTCCTGGCCGAAGCTGGTCAGCTTTTCCATCGGCTGGCCGAAGGACGGCTGCAGCGGGGTCCAGATCGGCCCGGGCGCGACCGCGTTGACCCGGATGCCGTCGGGAGCAAGCTGCTGAGCCAGCCCCTTGCTGAAGTTGTTGATCGCCGCCTTGGTGGTCGCGTAGTCGAGCAACGTGGGCGACGGGCTGTAGGCCTGGATCGAGGTGGTGTTGATGATCGCCGACCCAGGCGGCAGGTGCGGGACGGCCGCCTTGGTGATCCAGAACATGGCGTAGATGTTGGTCTTCAGGGTCTGGTCGAACTGGTCGTCGGTGATGTCGACGACGTGGTCCTGAGTGACCTGCTTGGCTCCGTTGTTCACCACGATGTCCAGTCCGCCGAACTCCTCGATCGTCCGGGCCACCAGCGACCGGCAGTAGTCGGCGTCCTTGAGATCGCCCGGCAGGGCAAGCGCCTTGCGCCCGGCCTGCTCGATCAGGTCGATGATGCGTTGGGCGTCCGGTTCTTCGTCGGGCAGGTAGCTGATCGCGACATCCGCCCCTTCGCGGGCGAATGCGATCGCGACGGCAGCGCCGATCCCGGAGTCGCCGCCGGTGATCAGGGCACGTCGGTCGGTGAGGCGTCCGGACCCGCGGTAGCTGTCCTCGCCGTGGTCGGCCCGCGGCTTCAGGTCTCGGTCGAGCCCCGGCTCCGGCTGCTCCTGTTCCGGCGGCTCGATCCTCTCGTATCGGGTGACCGGGTTGTCGAAGCTGTACTGGTCCTTGCTCATGGGTGGGCAACCTTTCGGGTCAGCATGGCTGTCGGGGTATTTCAGGTACCTACCCGCTGAGCGGCAACCGAAACCGGGGTGTGAGAGTGGCGGGTCCTTGCGTCGGGACGCCCAGCGAACGGCACTACGCTTGGCGCCCATGACCGCCGAGACCGAGGAAGCCGTCCACGCCGACCACGACGACGTGCTGT
Organism: Micropruina sp.; assembly: GCA_044225075.1. Lineage (GTDB taxonomy): Bacteria > Actinomycetota > Actinomycetes > Propionibacteriales > Propionibacteriaceae > Micropruina. The sequence goes on from JBGAJF010000002.1 coordinate 74,663, forward strand.
CCGAGCCGACCTTCGACGCCCAGCGCTACCCGGCGCGTCCGGCGAAGTTGCGGCCGGCGGCGCGGCGCCGCAAGGACATGTTGAAAGCGATGGGGCCGCCGCCGTTCGAGCCGGACGGGCGCAACAAGGCCTACGTCGAGTGGCTGGTCAACCAATCGATGCTGGGCGATTCGGTCACCATGGCGCGGCAACTGGCCGGCCTGCACACCATGTGGAGCAACCCCTATGCAGCCCCCGATCCGCGGGCCGCGGTGGACAAGACGGCGGTCTGGTTCACCGCCTATCCGCTCTCCCTGGTCACCGCTCCAGGGCAGTCGTTCCTCGGCGCGATCGGCGACGAGGCCCTGTGGCGCACCTTTCAGCAGATCGGCATCGAGGGCGTCCACACCGGGCCGGTGAAGCTGGCCGGCGGCATCTCCGGCTGGAAGCTGACGCCGAGCGTGGACGGCCATTTCGACCGGATCAGCATGGCGATCGATCCGCTGTTCGGCACCGAGGACGAGTACCGGACGATGTGCGACGTGGCCTCCCGGCACGGTGGCACCGTCATCGACGACATCGTGCCCGGCCACACCGGCAAGGGCGCCGACTTCCGGCTGGCCGAGCTGAATTATCGCGACTATCCGGGCATCTACCACATGGTCGACATGCCCGAAGAGGCTTGGCACCTGCTGCCTGAGGTTCCCCCGGGCCAGGACTCGGTCAACCTGGACGCCTCTCACGAGCAGGCGTTGGCCGAGGCCGGCTACATCATCGGCGAGTTGCAGCGGGTGATCTTCTTCGAGCCCGGGGTGAAGGAAACCAACTGGTCGGTGACACCGCCGATCTACGACCATCAGGGCGTCCTGCGTCGCTGGGTGTACCTGCACTACTTCAAAGACGGCCAGCCGTCGATCAACTGGCTCGACCCGACCTTCGCCGGCATGCGGCTGGTGATGGGCGATGCGCTGCACTCGCTGCTCGACCTGGGTTCGGGCGGGTTGCGGCTCGACGCCAACGGCTTCCTCGGTGTCGAGAAGAACGCGGTCGGCCCGGCCTGGTCGGAGGGTCATCCGCTGTCGCAGGCGGCCAACCAGCTGATCGGCTCGATGGTGCGCAAGGTGGGCGGCTTCACCTTCCAGGAGCTCAACCTGGGTGTGGACGACATCGCCGAGACGGCGGCGGTGGGGCCTGACCTGTCCTACGACTTCATCACCCGGCCGGCTTACCACCTGGCTCTGGCCACCGGCGACACCGAGTTCCTGCGGCTTACGCTGCGCGAGGCGATCGCGGCCGGCATCGATCAGGCGTCGTTGGTGCACGCGCTACAGAACCACGACGAACTCACCTACGAGTTGGTGCACTTCGCGGGGCGGCACGCCGCCGACCACTACTCGCTGGGCGGGCGCGACTACACCGGTGCCGATCTGGCAGAACACGTCCGCGAGACGCTGCGGCAGCGGATCACCGGCCCGGCGGCGCCCTACAACGCGCTGTTCACCCAGAACGGCATCGCCTCGACCACGGCTTCGGTGATCACCGCCAGCCTCGGCATCACCGACCTGGACGCGATCACTCCCGAGCAGGCCGAGCAGGTCAAGGACGCGCATCTGCTGCTCTGCATGTACAACGCGTGGCAGCCGGGCGTGTTCGCGTTGTCCGGCTGGGATCTGGTGGGTGCGCTGCCGTTGCCCCGCGAGGAGGTATCCGGCCTGATCTCCACCGGGGACACCCGCTGGATCGAGCGCGGCGCCTACGACCTGATGGGGGTGGCGACGGACGGCGCGAGTTCAGGTATGCCGGCGGCCCGGACGCTGTACGGACCACTGCCGCAACAGCTCGCCGACCGGCGGTCGTTCGCGTCCCGGCTGGCTCCGATCCTGCAGGTCCGCAAGCAGCACGGTCTCTCCACCGGCACCCTGCGCGACGTGCCCGATGTGCCGGTCAGCCAAGTGCTGGTCCTGGTCAACCGGCTCTACATCGGGGCGGCTCAGATCACCGTGCTGAACTTCGGTCCCGAGCCGGTCCAAGCGCGCGTCCAGTCCGACGAGATCCCCGCCGGCAGGGTCTTCGACCTGACCACCCGGCGCAAGATCGCCGACGTGGACGGTCGCGGTGGTTTCACCGTCCGTCTGCCGCCGTTCGGCGGCATCGCCACCCTGGTCAAGGAGGACTGAGGCCACCCCCGTCCGTCCCAACGCTCGCCGAACTATTTGGGGCTCGCTGAATTCAGCGAGCCCCAAATAGTTCGGCGAGCGCCGGGAGGGTGCTGCGTGCACGATGAGCGCGGAGGAGGACACCCGGCGGCTCGCCTGCGGACCGTCGCCGTCCGGGATTGTGCGCAGCCGGGACCTGCGGAACCGCAACGTGAACGAGGGTCGCCTCGCCTCGGCCCTCGCCGCGCTCGTCGGGGTCGGGCACCTGATCGCCGGCTCGCTCTAGGAAAGCGCTGATCACTCATGTCCCGGCTGCGGCGCACCCGGTGGGCGATCTGCAAGCCCAGCTCCTGCACTGTATGAGCCGACAGGGCGCAAGATCCAGGCGTGGCAGCTCATCCCACCGGGCGCGTCCCTGCTCGGAACAGCATTGATCAGCGCGCTTTCCTGGGAATCAATGCTTCACCTCGGTCCAGCACTGGCCCCGGGCTCCCGGATCGGCGATTCTTGGCCCGTGAACACCTTGACCATGCGTCTGTCGGGCTGGTTCGGCATCCGCTCCGGAGGCTCGATACGGGCCGGGGCCGCGGTGGGCGCGGTTCTCGTCGCCGGCGGATTGCTGCTCGGCTGGCTGGCCGGCGTTCGTGCCCTGGGTGCCGTGGGGGTGGCCCTGATCGGTCTCTTTGCCGGCGCGCTGGTCCTGGCGCACCTGGACCGCACCCGCTGGTGGGGCATAGGCCTGCTGATCGCACTGGCGGGATCGGCGCTGGCTCTCTTCGTCGGTGTGATGGGCCTCATCATGCTGGCCGCGCTCGCCGGGTGGGATTTCGACTAAGCCACTGCGCCACCTCGGCTGGGCGGTCGGCCGGCATCATCTGGTCGGTTCGCCTTGGGCTCACCGATCTCGTCATCGGTGACCGGTGGGCGATTGGGTGACCGATGGCGCGAAATAGCACGAAATCGGTCATCCAACGTGACAGTGGTCGCCGATGGTGAGATTGGTCGGCTCGATCATCGTCGCCCGCGGTGGTCCGCGGGCGGACTCAGCCGGGTTTCGTCCAGCTGATCGTGTGCCGGAAGAGCAGCCGCCGCCGGAACACCGCACCCGGCAGGATGTCGCCCGCGATCCGCTTCAGTTCGTCGAGGCTCACGCTGGCATCCCGGACGGGGACCGATGGACGCGGGTCGACGCCGGAGGTCCGCCGCGGATGCTTCACGAACCCCACCACAGGATTCAGCGCCAGTGAGGCGATTTCCCAGAGCAGATCGACCGGCCCGGACGGCGGCGCCACGCCCACCACCAGCAGCCGCCCACCCGGCGCCAGCAGCCGGGCCACCTCACCCAGCGCCTCGGCGGCGTCCAGATGGTGCAGCACGGCGACCAGCGTGATCAGGTCGTAGGGGCCGTCCAGCTCGGCGAGCTGAGCATCGTCCACCACGACATTCGGCCGGTCGGCGCAGCGTTGCCGGGCCGCCTCCCGCATCGGCGCGTCGATGTCGGTGCCCTGCACCGCGTCGAACCGGACGGCCAACTCGGCCAGCAGCACACCCCGTCCGCAGCCGACGTCGAGGGCCCGCTCGCGCCGTCCGGGCAGATTGCGCAGGATCCAGGGGTGCAGCCGCTCGTTGTGGTTCCACGGATGGGCCGCGTTGAACGCGTTCAAAGCGGCGATGGCTCGCTCGACAGGCATGGTCGGTGAAAGTCCCATCGGTGCAGTCTGCCGCGCCGCGGTGACCGGGTGGGTCAGGCGTGCCGCGATCTGCTGGCACTCAGGTTGAACGAGTGCTAAGCCCGCGATAGATTCGCAGTTAGCACTCTCACACTGAGAGTGCGAACGGCCGCCGGCGGCACCCGCGACGACGCCCCGGCTGAAATCCGACAAGCAACGGGCTGCGTGCCCAGCACAAGAAAGGGTTTTGACGTGGCAGTCACGATCAAGCCGCTCGAGGATCGCATCCTCGTCCAGCCGCTCGAGGCCGAGCAGACCACCGCCTCGGGCCTGGTCATCCCCGACACCGCCAAGGAGAAGCCGCAGGAGGGCAAGGTCGTTGCGACCGGCCCCGGCCGCATCGACGACAACGGCAACCGCGTTCCGCTCGACGTCGCTGAGGGTGACGTCGTCATCTTCTCCAAGTACGGCGGCACCGAGGTCAAGTACGAGGGCCAGGAGTACCTGCTCCTGAACGCCCGCGACATCCTCGCCATCGTCTCCAAGTAAGGAATCCGCAGACCATGCCCAAGATCCTTCAGTTCGACGAGGAGGCGCGGCGTTCCCTGGAGCGCGGCGTCGACATCCTCGCCAACACCGTGAAGGTGACGCTCGGCCCCAAGGGCCGCTACGTGGTGCTCGACAAGAAGTGGGGCGCTCCGACCATCACCAACGACGGTGTCACCGTCGCCAAAGAGGTCGAGCTCACCGATCCTTACGAGAACCTCGGCGCCCAGCTGGCCAAAGAGGTCGCCACCAAGACCAACGACGTGGCCGGTGACGGCACCACCACCGCCACCGTGCTGGCCCAGGCGCTGGTCCACGAGGGCCTGCGCGCGGTCGCGTCCGGGGCCAACCCGGTCGGCCTGAAGCGCGGCATCGAGGCGGCCGTCGAGGCCGTCGGCGATCGCCTGCGCGAGCTGGCCCGCGAGGTCGACGACACCGACGACATGGCCAATGTCGCCACCATCTCAGCCCGCGACGCCGAGATCGGCCGGCTCATCGCCGACGCTTTCGACAAGGTCGGCAAGGACGGCGTGATCACCGTCGACGAGTCGCAGACCTTCGGCACCGAGCTCGAGTTCACCGAGGGCATGCAGTTCGACAAGGGCTACCTGTCCCCGTACTTCGTGACCGACCCCGAGCGCATGGAGGCCGTCTTCGAGGATCCCTACATCCTGATCAACCAGGGCAAGATCTCCTCGATGAACGACCTGCTCCCGCTGCTGGAGAAGGTCATCGGCGCCGGCGGCACCCTGTTCGTGGTGGCCGAGGACGTCGGGCTGAAGCTCGACCAGGTCGGCCTGGACGTGCTGGGCCGGGCCCGTCGCGTCGTGGTCACCAAGGACAACACCACCATCGTCGACGGTGCCGGCTCGCATGAGGAGGTCGCCGGTCGGGTTGCTCAGCTGCACGCCGAGATCGCCCGCACCGACTCCGACTGGGACCGCGAGAAGCTGCAGGAGCGGGTCGCCAAGCTCGCCGGCGGCGTCTGCGTGATCAAGGTCGGCGCCGCCACCGAGGTGGAGCTCAAGGAGAAGAAGCACCGCATCGAGGACGCCGTCTCGGCGACCCGCGCGGCCATCGAGGAGGGCATCGTCGCCGGCCAGATCGTGGCCAAGGCGGTCGCCGAGCCGCTGCGCTGGATCGCCGAGAACGGTGGCGAGCCGGGCTACGTGATCGTCTCCAAGGTGGCCGAGTTGGAGCCCGGTCAGGGCTACAACGCCGCCACCGGCGAGTACGGCGACCTGCTGGCCGCCGGTGTGATCGACCCGGTCAAGGTCACCCGCTCCGCGCTGGCCAACGCAGCTTCGATCGCCGCACTGCTGCTCACCACCGAGACCCTGGTGGTGGAGAAGCCCGAAGAGGACGACGAAGACGGGCACAAGCACTGAGCCCAGCTTCGGCTTCCGCTGAATCACGATTCCCCCGCACCGGTTCGCCGGCGCGGGGGAATCGTCGTTTCCGGGGCGGACTGCGTCGACCTGCGGCACCGGCTTCGCCCTCCACGCAACGTGTAGATCAATCTGTCTACATCGACCTAGGATGGGCTCATGTCGGAGACCACCACCATCCGAGTCAGCCGCAGCACTCGTGACCAGTTGCGCCAGCTGGCGCACGAACGTCGGCTCACCGTCGCGGAAATGGTCGCTCAGGCGGTCCGGCTGCTGCGTCAGGACGAGATCGGGCGCAGTCTTGCCGCGCCTCTGACCGACGAGGAAGTCGCCTGGCTCGATGCTGACGCCGGGTGACGTCGTCGAACTCGACCTGGGCCCGCCGGCCGGATCCGAGGCCGGCCGGTTGCGTCCGGCCATCGTCGTCACGGCGGCCCGCGTCCTCCGCGGTGGCCCGAACGTCGTGCAGGTGGTCCCTTTGACACGCACGATCCGATCCAGCGGCGCGGAGGTCGTCGTCGAGCCCGACAGCGGCAACGGGCTGGGGGAGGCGTCCGCCGCCCAATGCCAGCACGTCCGCTCGGTCTCGGTCGCTCGGATCGGAGCCCGGCTGGGCAACGTGGGGCCGGCGACACTCAGCCAGGTGCGAGCGACACTCGGCCTGCTGCTCGATTTGTAGGAAGATCCGCACCCGTACGTCCGCCACCCCTTCCCCGTACCGTTGCCTTCATGTCACTCGCTGCGCCGACGCGTGCTGGGCTCAACGCGGCCTGGAACGAGCGGCGGCTGCTCTGGGCGGCGCATCCCGGCCTCGGGGCGTTGATGACCGCCGCCCGGGTCGCGCCCGCGATGGCGAAGCTGCCGCGGGTCGGCTGGGTGGTCCGCGATCCCCGGCTGATCCGGAAGATCCTGCTTGACCACTCCTCGACCACGTTGCTCGGTGAGGGCGGGGTCGGACACCTGTGGGCGCAGCTGCTGGGGGATTGGGTTCACGACTCGTTCGACGGCCCCGGCCACCTGCGACTGCGGACCCGCGCGAAGGACCTGTTCAGCCAGGCCCGAGCCGAGGCCACCGTGGCCGCGGCGGCGGGCGACCTGCTCGCCGGCGTCACCGAACGGCTTCGTGCGGGCGAGACGGTCGACGCCGCCGATGTCGGCCGGGTCATGGTCGGACGGCTGATCTCGCAGTTGCTCGGGCTGGACGTGGCGCCGTTTCGCGACCGCGCCGCGGCGTCCGGTCTTGATGTCGACGGCAACGGCTCTTATCGGGTCATCTTCGCCCAGGCCGAGGAGTTGACGAAGGTCGCCGTCGGAACCACCGGCGACACCCGGCTGAGCCCGGCGGCGATCGCCCACGCCCGCCGGATCATCGCCGAGCTGACCACGGGCGTTCCGGAGACCTACCGCGGCGCCGGACCGGAGACCCTGCTCGGTCGATGCCGGGACCTGGGCCTGTCCGAAACCGAGGCCACCGGCCTGGCGACGCTGTTGTTGGTGGCCGGCACCGGTACCGCCTCCAGTGCGATCGGACGCACCACCGCGCTGCTGGCCGACAGTGGTGAGGTGCGGCGGCTGGCCGTGGCCACGGGTGTTGACCGGGCCGAACTGATGGAGGTCGCCATCCGCGAGGGGCTGCGGGTGACCAGTCCGGCCCCGATGATCGGCCGGCACGTCCGCGCCGACTTCGACGTGGACGGACGCCGGCTGCGGGCCGGCGACCGGGTGGTTGCCCTGGTCTACGCGGCCAATACCGGGGCGGGCGGTTTCTCGCTGGACCGCGGATACCTGCCGGAGACCCGACAACTCTGGTTCGGCGCTGGCCGCCACCTGTGCCTCGGCTCGTCCCTGGCCAAAGCCGAGCTGCGGCTCGTGCTCGGCTCGTTCCTGGACGCCGGGGCCTGGCGGGTGGTCGAACGGACGCCGGCGCGCGGCGTCCTGATCCCCGCCTATCGGCGGTTGCTGATCAGGTCGGTGTGACGGATCCGGCGCACGGGGTCACTTGCGCGTGGCGCGGGCGATAGCTTCGGCTCTGGTGCGGACGCCCAGCTTCGCGAAGATGGCGTTGATGTGGGTCTTCACCGTGGTGACGCCGACGAACAGCCGGGTCGCGATCTCGGGGTTGCCGAGTCCGGCGACGATCAGCGCCAGCACCTCGGCCTCGCGCCGGGTCAGCGCCGGGAGGCGCGACGCCAGGGTGTCGGCGGGCGGCTCGGTGGCGGCGGACGTGGTGGCCGCCGCGATCACCGTGGCACCCACCTCTGCGGCGAAGGTGGCCTGCCCGCGCGCCACCGAACGGACCGCGGCCGCCAATTCGGCGCGTCCGGCGTCCTTGGTCAGATAGCCGGTGGCGCCGGCCCGCAGCGCGGCCAGGATCGACTCGTCGTCGGCATAGGTGGTGAGCACCAGCACGGCGGCGTCCGGGACGTCGACGCCCAGCCGGGCGGTGGCGGCGACGCCGTCCAGCACCGGCATCCGCAGGTCCATCAGCACCACGTCCGGATGCTCGAGAACTGCGAGCCGGACGGCTTCGGCCCCGTCCGCGGCGGTGCCGACCACCTCTATGTCGGGCAGCAGCCCCAGCACGGTGGCCAGCCCGTCGCGGATGATCGCCTGGTCGTCGGCGACCAGTACCCGGATCGGAGCAGCGTCGTCGCTCATCGCAGCCCTGCTTCGGCCCGGACGGTGAACCATCCGTCGGAGTCCTGCACGGTCACCCAACCGCCGCCGGGCAAGGCCTCGAACCGTTCCCGCATGCCGATGAGTCCATAGCCACCGCCCGATGCACCGGCCGGGCGAACGCTCGGCAACGGGTTGCGGACGCTGAGCAGCACCCGGTCATCGTGCCACGTCAGCACCGCCGTGACAGGGGCGCCCGGTGCATGCCGCCGGGCGTTGCTCAACGCTTCCTGAAGCGCGCGTTGCAGGGCGTTCGCCTGCACGCCGCTCAGCGTGACCGGTGAGCCCGACCGGTTGAGCTCGACCGTGCCGCCCAGGCTTCGGTGGGCGTCCAGCAGGTCGTCCACGGCGATCTCGAACCGCTCCGGCGGCCACGGCTCGAGGGCGTCGGCCGGGGAGCGCAGGGCGGCCACCGCGCGGCGTGCCTCGCCCAGCCCGGACGCCGCCAGCGACCGGGCACCCCGCACCCGCTCTTCGGCGGCCCCGGGTTGGCCGGCCTCCAGCAGCGCCTCGGCCGCGTCCAACTGAACGACCAGGCCGCCCAGGGTGTGGGCCAGGACGTCGTGCAGGTCGCGGGCCAGCGCTACCCGGATCGCCTCCTCGCGGATGGCGACCTCACGTTCGGCCAGCAGCGCCTCGCGCCGTTGCGCCTGCCGTCCCTGGCGCCGGCTGAACCCGGCGAGCACGGCGATCACCGGCACGCCGAGCATGGTGGCCAGGGCTGCCGCCGGGAGTGGGTCGATCAGCGCGCCGAGCGCGATCAGCGCCATCGCCGCTATGCCGGCCGCGATGCCGAATGCCAGCGGCAGTTCCGGATCGCCGACCAGGACCAACAGGCACACTGCTGCCGGAATGAGTGCGTTGCCTTGGGTGGCGGGTGCCGCCACCGCGCCCACCAGAACCGCTGCGGCCGCCAGCACGGTGCCGCTGCGCCACCGGGCGAGCCACGCCAGCACCGTCCGCCCCACCCAGCACAGCAGCGCAACGGTGAACAGCACCAGCGCCCAGGTCGGCTGGTGACCGTACTCGCGCAGCACGGTCCACCACACCAGCACTCCCGCCCCCACCACGGTGAGGGCGAGACTGGTCGGGCCCGGACGCCGGTTCACGCCACCATCCTCGCGCAGCGGACGTCTCAGACCAGGGTGGGCTGGCCGACCGGGGTGCCGGAGTCGAGCCGTCCGGTCCGGTTCAGGATGACCGCCACCCTGACCAGCCGGTTCGCGGCCAGCACCAGCAGGATCACCCCGGTCGAGGTGACCATGCCGGCACCCAGGCGCACTGCGACGATGTCGATACCGATCCGCACCACGACCACCAGCAGCCACAGCACCAGACCCCACCAGCCGTTCCGGGTCTCCCATCGGGCCAGCCGGTTGGCCGCCGGTGCGGCGATGGGCCGGAAGTGGGCGATCGCGCCCATCCAGGCTCCGGTGGCGGCCGACACCACAAGCTCAATGGCGAGGGCAGCCAGGTCGGTTCCACCGAGGACGGTCCCGGTGCCGATCAGCGTGACGAGGCCCACCACGCCCAGGATGAACGGCGTCCGCCACATCCGGGAGCCGTCGACGACCCGCCAGGTGGTCTGTCGGTAGCCCACCCACGCCAGGACCAGGAGGCCGATTCCGATACTGCTGAGAACGTTGAGATCCATGCCTCAAGGCTGGTTCGGGCGTCGCTCCCGGACGCCCTCCCGCGGGTGGAGATCCGGGTGGAGATCGGCGGGACCGATGAAGAAGTCGCGTGGCTCGATGCTGACGCCGGGGTGATGTGAGCGGCGTCCCAGCAGGTGTTCCGACCCACGAGGGCGCGGTCAGTACCATGAGCGGGTGCTCGCCGTCCTCGACTCTGCGCGCCGACGGCTGGGCGGGCGTCCGCTCCCGCTGATCGCGATCGGCGTCCTGGGCACGCTGCTGATCGGCTGGGGGAGTTGCCACCCCGAGTTCGCCCACGGCCCGGACGGCTGGCCGTCCGCCCTGGTCAACGCGATCGGACTGGCGCTACCGCTGCCCTGGAACCGGGTCGCGATCGTGGTCGGAGTGCTGCTGCTGGTCGCCGCCTGGTGGCTGCTGCAGCCGTCAGCGATGGCCGACGCCAGCGGCTCGCGGTCGCCCGGCCGGCGCACCCTGCTGATCGCGCTGGCGCTGTGGAGTCTGCCGCTGCTGCTGGTGCCGCCGGTGCTCTCGGCCGACGCGGTGCTGTACGCCGACCTGGGTTGGATCGTCAGCCAGGGCCACAACCCGTACCTGGTGGGCCTGACCGGTGCGGGCGGTCCGTACGCACCGCACGTCGATCCGCTCTGGGCCGGCAACGGGGTGGCCTACCCGCCGCTGGCGCTGCTCACCGATGCCCTGGTCGTCCGAGGCGCCGGGTTCGCCGTCTATGGCGGCATCATCGCGATGCGCCTGCCGGTGCTGGTGGGGCTGGCGGTGATCGCCTGGGTCTTGCCCAGGCTGGCCCGCGACCTCGGTGTGGACGCCGACCGTGCCCTCTGGTGGGGGCTGCTGAATCCCTTGGTGGTAGTGCATTTCGTCGGTGGTGGGCACAACGACGCGCTGATGGTCGCGGTGGCACTGGTGGGCATCTGGGTGGCGCTGCGCGGACGGCACTGGGCCTGGGGACTGCTGGCCGGACCGGCGGTCATCGGGCTGGCGATGGCGTTCAAGCAGCAGGCCGGGCTTGCGGTGATCGCTTGCGCCGGGCTCCCGGTGGCGGCACGGCTGGCGTCCGAAACGCAGCCCGGCAGGCTCTGGCTGCTCGGCCGGCGTAGCGCGGTCGCAGCAGTCGTCGCGGTCGCCACCTTCGTGACGGCGTCGCTGGCGTCCGGTCTGGGCTTCGGGTGGACGGCGTGGCTCTCGTTGATGGGCAAGGCCGGAACCGCGGCCCCGTTCTCGCTGCTGGCGCAGGCCGGCGAGTTGCTGATCGAGGCTGGCGGAGGCGATCCGTCGGCGTGGTTGGTCGCGGTCGGGACGGCGTCCACATTCACTTTGCTGATGGTGCTGGTCTGGGTGCTGGTGCGGTTCGCCGCCCGTCCGCTGGCAGCCGTCGGCTGGGGATCCCTGGCGGTCAGCGTGCTCGGCCAGTCGATGCACCCCTGGTACATCCCGTGGTCGATCGCCCTACTGGCGCTGGTGCCGCTCACCCGGCGCCAGTTCGGCTGGACGACCGGTTTCCTGGTCGCGTTCACCGTCTGGAACGCCGTCCAGACCGTCGTCTGGCACTCCGTCCCTTGACCCGTACACCCTGTCAGAAGTGACCAGGCAGGGGTCTGGCGGGAGGGTCGGGGGCCGAGCATCCACCGCGCTCGCTAGGATCGATCCCGCCCCACCCGCCCTGAACCGAAGGTTGCCCATGCCCGCATTTCCCTGGCGGTTGCCGGGCGTGTGGATCGGCTTCGTCGGATCGGTGCTGGTCGGGGTCGGCGCCTGCAGCAACGGCTTCTCGTTCAACCCGTTGGGTTGGGGGGTCGGACCGATCGCCCGACTGGCGGGGGCGATCGGCCACGACACCGGAAAGCTGCTGGTGGCTACCGGCTGTGTCCTGCTGTCCGCGGGCTGGCTGCTCATGCTGCCGCGATCCGGACGCGCTCTGCCGGCCCGGCTGTGGCTGCTCTGGGCCGCCCCGCTGGTGGTGGTGCCGCCGGTGATGAGCGGAGACCCGTTCCTCTACGCCGACCTGGGGTGGATCATGGCCCACGGCGGCAACCCCTACGTGAATGTGCTGGGCAGCTTCGGGGGACCCTTCGAGCCCTTCGTGGACGACTTCTGGGCCGGCAACGGGGTGGCCTACCCGCCGCTCGCGCTGGAGATCAACCGGCTGATGGTGCAACTGAGCGGTATGCATCCCTACTGGGGGGTGATCGCGCAGCGACTGCCCGCGCTGGTCGGCGTCGGACTGCTGGCGATTTTCCTGCCCCGGCTCGCCGACCGGCTCGGAACCGACCGCGACTGGGCGATCTGGCTGGGCGTGCTGAACCCGGTGACGATCGTCCACCTGATCGGCGGGGCCCACAACGACACCCTGATGGCGGGTGTGGTGGTGTCCGCGCTGTGGCTGGGCATGCAGACCGTCCCGAGGATCTCGGCCAGCCTGGTGCTGGCGCCGATCGTGATCGGACTGGCGATGGCGCTCAAACAGCAGGCCGGCCTGGCAGTCGTGGCCGCGGCCGGAATGCCGGTCGCGGCACGGCTGGCGCAGCTGCCGTGGCTGCAGCGGATGCTCGTCCTCGGCTGGCGGACGGCGGTCGCCACGATTGTCGCGCTGGGCACCTTCGTCGCCGTTTCGCTGGCGACCGGGCTGGGCTTCGGCTGGACGGCGTGGCTTTCCCAAATGGGCCGGGCGCGCACCATGACCCTGTCGGTGGCGATCGCGGACGCCTTCGCCTGGACCGGCCATGATGTCACCGCACTAGCACATGCGCTGCTTGCTGCAGCCGCCGCCATCGGCCTTGCCGTGCTGTTGCTGACGCGCCCCGAGCGGCCGCTCGAGGTGACCGCCTGGGGTTCGCTGCTGGTGGTGTTCATCGGTCAGGCGTTGCACCCGTGGTACGTCGGGTTGAGCCTGGCGCTGCTCGCGTTGCTGCCGCTGGGACGTATCGCCGCGCGCTGGGTGGTCTTCGTCACCATCGGCTACCTGATGGCGTACGCGTTGACCAACCTCTACGTGATGAGCGTGCTGGCGTCGATCAGGGGCGGCCTGCTTTTCGGCTGCGCGGCATTCGTGCTCTGGCTGGCAGCCGGCCGGTGGCTGGGAAGAGCCTCTAGGCTGGGATGATGCGCATCGCCATCACCGGCGCGTCCGGTCTGCTCGGACGCGCGACGACCGCCCACCTGCTGGCCCAGGGCCACGAGGTGCTGGCACTGGTCCGCCGCGAGGCGTCCGGACCCCACGAGCGCCACTGGGACCCTCACGCCGGACGGATCGCCGCACCCGGTCTGGCCGACGTGGACGCGGTGATCAACTTCTCCGGCGCCGGCATCGCGGACGTCCGCTGGAGTTCCGAGCGCAAAGCCGAGTTGCGCAGTTCGCGGCTGAACAGCACCACCACGCTCGCCGCCGCACTCGATCCGGGGGGACGCTGCCAGCGACTGCTCAACGGCTCCGCCATCGGCTACTACGGCGACACCGGCGAAACGATGGTCGACGAACGGACGCCGCAGGGCGAGGGCTTCCTGGCCCAACTGGTCGCGGATTGGGAGCGTGCCGCGCACGCCGCACCGGTGCCCACCGCCTACCTGCGCACCGGTCAGGTGCTCACCGAAGAAGGCGGCTTCCTGGGCAAGCAGTGGCTGCCGTTCCGGCTCGGACTGGGCGGACGGCTGGGGTCCGGTCGGCAGTTCCTGTCCTGGATCCACATCGACGACTACACCCGGGCCGTCGCCCACCTGCTCACCTCGACCCTCACCGGACCGGTCAACCTGTGTGCACCGAACCCGGTCACCAACACCCAGTTCACCAACGCGTTCGCCCAGACGCTGCACCGCCCGGCGCTGATCCCGATGCCGCTGCCGGCGCTGCGGCTGCTGTTCGGTTCCGAGATGGTGGACGAGGCGCTGCTCAGCGGCACTCGGGTGCAGCCCCGCAGGCTCCTCGACCAGGGCTTCACCTTCGATCACCCCAGCCTGGACGAGGCGTTGGCGTCGGTCACCCCGGCATAGACTGACCATCCCGTGCGAAGGAGTGGTGCCTCGATGTCCTCGTCCGATCTGACCCCGGCCGGTGTGCCCGCGCCGTTCGCGGCGCTCGGTCTCACCTTCGACGACGTATTGCTGCAGCCGAACGCCAGCGACGTCATCCCTTCGCAGGCGGACACCTCAACCCGGCTCTCCAAGCGGATTCGGCTCAACGTGCCGCTGCTCAGCGCGGCGATGGACACCGTCACCGAGGCCCGGATGGCGATCGCGATGGCGCGCGAGGGCGGAATGGGCATCCTGCACCGCAACATGCCGGCGGACGAGCAGGCGTCCCAGGTCGACCGGGTGAAGCGGTCCGAGGCCGGCATGGTCGATCAGCCGATCACCATCACCGCCGATCGCACCATCGGCGAGGTGGACGAACTGTGCGGCAAGTTCCGCATCTCCGGCGTCCCGGTCGTCGACGAGGACATGAAGCTGCTAGGCATCGTCACCAACCGCGACATGCGGTTCGAGGACGACCCGAACCGCCGGGTTGCCGACGTGATGACCCCGATGCCGCTGGTCACCGGCTGGCCCGGCATCACCAGCGAAGAGGCGCTGCGGCTGCTGGCCAGGCACAAGATCGAGAAGCTGCCGCTGGTCGACACCGACGGCACCCTGCGCGGCCTGATCACCCTCAAGGACTACGTGAAGTCCGACAAGTACCCGCTGGCCTGCAAGGACGAGCAGGGCCGGTTGCGGGTCGGCGCGGCGGTGGGCTTCTTCGGCGACTCCTGGCAGCGGGCGATGCTCTTGGTCGAGGCCGGCGTGGACGCCATCATCGTCGACACCGCACACGGGCATTCCACCGGCGTGCTGGAGATGATCGCCCGGCTCAAGTCCGAACCGGCCGCCGCCGGGGTCGACATTGTCGGCGGCAACGTGGCGACCTACGCCGGGGCGTCCGCACTCGTCGATGCCGGCGCCGACGGCGTCAAGGTAGGGGTCGGACCCGGTTCGATCTGCACCACCCGCGTGGTGGCCGGGGTCGGCGTCCCGCAGGTGACCGCGATCCACGACGTGGCCCGCGCCTGCCGTCCGGCCGGGGTTCCGGTGATCGGCGACGGCGGCCTGCAGTACTCCGGCGACATCGCCAAGGCGCTGGTCGCCGGCGCCGACACGGTGATGCTGGGTTCGCTGCTGGCCGGCTGCGACGAGAGCCCCGGCGAGCTGGTGTTCATCAACGGCAAGCAGTTCAAGTCCTACCGGGGGATGGGTTCGCTGGGTGCGATGGCCGCTCGCGGACGCCGGGCGTCCTACTCCAAGGACCGCTACTTCCAGGGCGACGTCACCTCCGACGACAAACTGATCCCCGAGGGCATTGAGGGGCAGGTGGCCTACCGCGGGCCGCTGTCCGCCGTCGCCTACCAGCTCATCGGCGGGCTGCGGCAGTCGATGTTCTACACCGGTGCCGCCACCATCGACCAGCTGCATCAGCGCGGCAGGTTCGTCCGGATCACCGCGTCCGGTCTGCGCGAGTCGCACCCGCACGACATCCAGATGACCGTCGAGGCGCCCAACTATGCCTCCCCCAACTGACCCCCTCGTTGTCTGACAAGGCGAAGGAGCCTGCCCCATGATCGAGATCGGCCGATCCAAGCGTGCCCAACCGGTGTATTCGTTCGACGACATCGCGATCGTCCCGACCCGGCGCACCCGGCACATCGAGGACGTCCGGCTGAACTGGTCGATCGACGCACTCACCTTCGACTTCCCGATCGTGGCGGCACCGCAGGATTCGGTGATGTCGCCGGCCACCGCTGCCGCGTTCGGACGCCTCGGCGGGCTCGGCGTGCTCAACCTGGAAGGGTTGTGGACCCGGTACGACGACCCTGAGCCGCTGCTGGCGGAACTGGCCGCGATCGAGGATCAGGTCACTGCCACCCGTCGGATGCAGCAGATCTACAGCGCTCCCGTTCGGGGTGAACTGATCACCCAGCGGCTCAACGAAATCCGCGAGGCAGGCGTGCCGGTCGCAGGCTCACTGTCGCCCGAGAACTGCAAGGCGTTCGCCTCGGTGGTCGAGTCGGCAGGAGTCGACTTCTTCGTGATCCGCGGCACCACCGTCTCGGCCGAACATGTCTCGTCCGCGGTCGAGCCGTTGAACCTGAAGGAGTTCATCTACGCCCTGGACGTGCCGGTCATCGTCGGCGGCTGCGCCACCTACCAGGCGGCCCTGCACCTGATGCGGACCGGCGCCGCCGGCGTCCTGGTCGGTTTCGGTGGCGGGGCCACCAAGCGCACCCGGAACGTGCTCGGCGTCGAGGTGCCGATGGCGTCCGCGCTGGCCGACGTTGCGGAGGCTCGACGGGACTACATGGACGAATCCGGCGGCCGCTACGTGCACGTGATCGCTGATGGCGCGCTGGGCCGCTCGGGTGACATCGCCAAGGCGATCGCCTGCGGCGCGGACGCGGTGATGGTCGGCTCGCCGCTGGCGAGGGCGTCCGAGGCGCCGGGGCACGGTTACCACTGGGGGCCGGAGGCCTGGCACCCCAGCCTGCCGCGCGGCGAGCGGGTCAAATTCGGCGCGATCGGCACGCTGGAGCAGGTTCTGCACGGGCCGTCCCACACCCCGGACGGCACGATGAACCTGGTCGGCGCCCTGCGTCGCGCCCTGGCCACCTGCGGCTACACAGAGGTCAAGGAGTTCCAGCGGGTCGAGATCGTCGTCCACCGCTGAGGTGGTGATGAGGGGTTCTCAATCTGTGGCGAAATCGCGAACGATCCCTCTCGGTCATCGGTGGGTCGTGGTCTTCGAGAAAGGGGCGGTGGATTGGAGATCGCTTCTCTGGTACTAGCCATAGTGGCTGTTGTAGTAGCAGGTGCGAGTGCCCTATTTGCACGTCAGCAGGTACAGCAGGCGAGATCAGCCACCCGTGTGCAGTCAATCCTTACAGTCGTTGACTATCTTCAACGGCAGGATATTCGTGACTCCCGCCGA
Organism: Micropruina sp.; assembly: GCA_044225075.1. Classification (GTDB taxonomy): domain Bacteria; phylum Actinomycetota; class Actinomycetes; order Propionibacteriales; family Propionibacteriaceae; genus Micropruina. The sequence goes on from JBGAJF010000002.1 coordinate 91,697, forward strand.
GTTGTTCTCTCCCAACTCGAAGGTGTTTCGGTCGATGGTTGGAATGATCGTCAACGTGAGTCCGCGGCGGCAGTAGCGTCTTCCTAAGACCTGGTCGCATCACTGATTCGTACGGGAATGGTGGATGGCGGCCTGATTACTAAGAGCTATTCAGCCAGCATTCTTCCTTGTCACATGCTCACGTCGCCGCTTGTAGTCGAACTCCGCCGAAACATGGCGGAACCGCGTGCGAGTAGCTATTGGGATGATTTTGACTGGCTGGCCGAGGAGACGCGAAAAGCGATCGGCCATTCGGAGTCAGCTCTTTTGGAGGACCATTGGACGACCACAGTGAGAACTCTCTACTGCCGCCCACCCGTGAACACGACAGTCGGGTAAGTGAAGCATTCAGCCCGCTCCGACAGTTCGCCACAACGCGCTGATCGAGCCTGCGCGCAGCCGGTCCCCAAAGGGCAATGTGAGCCTGCCGGTGTAGAGGACGATGCCGACGACCAGGTCGTCACCGATCCGCTGGGCCAGGTGACGAATCCCACGAAAGTCTTCGGCGCGCACGGTCGAGGAAGTCTTCACTTCGATGGCTACCACGCGTCGCCGCCTGTCTTGGAGGACGATGTCTACTTCGATGTCGTCACGGGTGCGGTAGTGGAACATTTCTGCGCGGTTGTGTGCCCAGGACAACTGGCGGGCGATCTCCATTGAATGAACCCCTCCAGCAGCCCGCCCAACGGTGCGTCAGGACGGCGAAGTGACGCGGAGTCTTGCGCCAACAGGTTCGAGGTGATGCCGCTGTCCATGAAGTAGTCGGGTGAGGTCCGACTCGTGGTGGAGGTCCGGCCCTGCTCGAACACGGTGTCGGCGAAGTCGTCCCGGGTGCCGTCGATCTCGCCCTGCGACAGCGGCCAGAGCTCGATGCTCTCCGTGCGCCCCGGCAGAGAGTCGGCCACGCCCCGCATGGCTAGGACGCGGGCAGAACCGGTGAGCAGGAACTTCCCCGGCGTCGGATCCGCGTCCACCACGGCCTTGATCGCGAGCAGCAACTCGGGAGCGCGCTGCACCTTGTCGATGATCTGTATCCGCCCGCTCGGTTCGACGAAGCCGGCAGGATCGGCGTGCGCGACACTCCTGGGTATACACGTGATCTGCTGCTTGCTGCGTGCGTGATCTGCCGCGCCTGGGATGCGCGATCTGCCGCGTTCGGAGCGTCCGCTCCAGAGGTGGGTGCCCGACAGCGGCATCCAGCGACTATTGCGCGAGGCTGACCCCGTGCTCGGACGCGACCTTCGCCAGGGTGGCGTCGAAGGTTGCCAAGGTGGCGCCGCTCTCCATCGCGGCCGCCAGCACGCAGCAGTCGGGCAGCTTCAGCGAGGTGCTGGCTCGTAGCTTGGCGAGCGCGAGTGGCTGCTCGGTGGGGACGGGTAGCTGCTCGATCCCCATGGTGGCGATCCGTTCGCGATAGAGGTCTGCTCGGCCGTCGCGGGCCGGGCGAGTGAGCACCTCAGCCAGCGTGATTGGGTGGATCGACAGCTCCGCTTCGGTATCGAGCAGTTCGAGCGCTCGGGCACTGTGAGTGTCGCGGGTCGCGAAGTGCGCGATGAGCACGCTGGCGTCGAGAACGATCACTCCGGCCAGTCCTTTCGGAGCTCTTCGAGGTAGCCGGGTGGATAGTCGATGGTTCCCCTGGTTTCCTCGAGCACCCTGCGCCGCGCCGCCCGGCGCTCGGCACGGGCCGTCTCCACCGACTGTGCTCCGACCGTCATCAGCCGGGTGATGAGCTCGGAGCGAGGGACGCCGGGCCACTCCTTCGCGGCGATCTCGAGCGCGTGGGCGACCGGCGGGGTCTGGGTGACTTGGATCCGGGTCAGCGTCGTCGGCATAGACCGAAGTGTACCACTGCGATCCGAGGTGGTACAGCCGGCTGGAATCGCTACGATGCCCCCATGAGTACGCCCGTCCGGATCGCCGGGCCTCGAGTTCGACCCGACCACGTCCTTCCCTGTGGGTCGTGCGGCCCCGAATCGGACGGCTCATACTCGGGCTACCAGGCTTCCGAGACGCCCCATCCGGCGGGAGCTCCCGGCTGCATCGGAAAGGCGCAGGCATGACGCATCCTGAACTCGCGCGGATGCGCGACAGCATCGACAACCTGGATTCGGCGCTGATCTACCTGCTGGCCGAGCGGTTCAAGATCACCCGGCGGGTGGGGGAGCTCAAGGCCGAGGTAGGCCTGCCACCCGCCGACCCCGACCGTGAAGCCCGGCAGATCGAGCGGCTGCGCACCGTCGCCAAGGACGCCCAGCTCGACCCCGAGTTCGCCGAGAAGCTGCTGAACTTCATCGTGTCCGAGGTCGTCCGGCATCACGAGCGGATCGCCCGGGAGACGAACTGATCGGCATCCCTTTCCGGATCCGTCCGGCGACGGCAGCGGACGGGGCCGCCCTGGACGACATCGAGGTTGCCGCCGACGCGCTGTTCGACGGCGTGCTGCAGTTGCCGGCGTCGCCGCCCGGACGGGCCGCGGCCCTTGCCGCGCGTGGCTTCGCTCTCGTCGCGATCGATGCGGACGATCGGCCGCTGGGCTTCGCGCACGTGCTGGAGTTCGATGCCCGGTTCCACCTGGAGCAGCTCAGCGTCGACCCGGATGTTCAGGGTCGCGGAATCGGCGCGGCTCTGCTCGCCGCGGCGGAGGACGGCGTCCGAGCCAGGGGAGCGTCGGTGGTCACCCTACGGACATTCGCCGACGTGCCGTGGAACGCTCCGTTCTACCGTCGCCACGGCTACGTCGACGCTGATCTGCCCGTGGCGATGACCGGACTGCTGGAGGCCGAGGAACGACTCGGGCTGCTGCGGGTGGGCGCACGGGTGACGCTGGCCAAACAGGTCGCCGAGCATGTCACGCCGCTACCCGCGGTGAGCGTGTTGCCGCTGCGGGACGGGGCTTCGGGGCTGAAGGTGTTCGTCCAGTACCGGGCGTCGACCATGGACTTCGCAGAGGGTGCGGTGGTGTTCCCCGGCGGGCGCCTGCTGCCCGGTGAGTTGCCCGTGGCAGTCCCGGTCGCACACATGCTGGCCTGGGCAGCCACCGAGTTGCCGGCCCCTGAGCTGCTGACCGCCGCGGCGATCCGCGAGGTGGCCGAGGAGTGCGGCGTGCTACTCACCGCCGACAACCTGGTGCCCTGGGACGACTGGGTGACACCGCCCGGCGGACGGCGTCGCTTCGACGTGGCGTTCTTCCTCACCGCTGCCCGGCCCGGCCAGGACTGGCGCAACACCACCACCGAGGCGGTCCGCACGGGGTGGATCTCACCGGCCGCGTTGCTCCAGGATGCCGATGCGGGCCGCGTCCGGCTGCTACCGCCGACCCGGACGCTACTCACCGAGCTGGCCAGCCTGCGCGACGTCGCCACGGCGATAGCGGCGCGGCCGCGGATCGTTCCAGTGCTGCACGACGGTGGTCGCCCGCGCCTCGGCGGCGCTCGCTGAGATAACGATCGGGATCAGGCACGGCTGTTGGTGCTCGATCCCGATGGCTTGTTCACCCCCGCCGTCGGTCTACGTCGAGACCCGGTAGGAACCGCTGATCGACGCCCCTCCATCGTCATCGCGGACTTGATCCAGGATCTCTCCCGCCTGAGAGCCCGGGATGATGTGAATGATCGGCTAGGGCTGGTGCGCCTCGATGGTCGCCTGGGCCAGCCGCACCGCATCCTCGCGCAGATCGGCGGGGGAGAGCAGCCGGGCCTCACCGCCGAAAGCGAGCACGATCGCCAGCGCCGCCCGCCGGGCGCGGAAGGTCAGCTCGACGACCGGCCATCCGTCGTCCTCGCCGCGCTCGACCACAGTGGTGCCGGATGCGAGCTGGAAGAGTGAGTAGGTGGTGAAGTACCCCACGGCCGCGGGTTGAACGGCCACCGTGATCGTGCAGCCGGCGCCGTGCTCCTCGAAGGCGGCCCGCTGCCGAGCCCAGGCCTCGGCGAGATTCAGGTTCTCGGGCACCTTGGCGGCCTCGTCCAGCACGGTGGCGGCTACGATCCGGGAGACCCGATAGGTGCGCTGGTGGCCGCGGTGGGCGGCCAGCAGGTACCAGCGTCCGGCGTTCTCGACCAGGCCGTAGGGGTCGACCGTCCGGGTGCCGGGTTCGCCGTTGTTCCGGGGTGATGCGTACCGCAGTCGGAGCCGTCGCTTCCGGGTGGCGGCGTCGCGCAGCACGGGCAGCAGCGGGACCTCTTCGGCGGCGGCGAACCAGCGGCGCCGGTCGACCATCACCACCGACGCCAGCGTCTCGGCGGTCTCCAGCGCCGGTCCGGGGACGGTGGCCGACAGCTTGGTGAGCGCCGAGCTCAGTTCGCCGCTGAGCCCGAGGTCGGCGGCCGCGGTGCCTGACGTCCAGGCGAACAGAGCCTGCGCCTCGCCGGGACTCAGCCCACTGACCTCGGTGCGGTAACCGTCGAGCAGAGAACATCCGCCGTTGCGACCGCGGTCGGTGTAGACCGGGACGCCCGCCGCCGACAACGCCTCCATGTCGCGCAGCACGGTGCGTTCCGAAACCTCGAGGATCTCGGCCAACCGGCGTGCGGGCAGCCGTCCGTGCCGCCGCAACAGGGCGAGAATCTGCAGCAACCGGTCGGCTCGCACATTCTGAATCCTGTCACTAAAACCAGACAGAAGATGTCTGGTTAGCTCGCCAAGATGGACTCATGAACGAAACGCAGACCCTGCCGGACACCCGGCCCCTGTTCCGCTCCGCACTCGCCCAGATCGCTCCCTTGGTCGACGCGTTGACCATCGCCGACCTCGACCGGCCGACGCCCTGCTCGGAATGGACGGTCCGCGACCTGCTCAGCCACCTGGTCGCAGTGGAGGACCGCATCGTGCACATCGCCGGCGGCGGGAAGCCGTTCGAGGTGCCGACCATGGTCGAGGGCGTCGCCGACATCGACTGGTCGGACGCCTGGCGCACCCGGGTTGCGCCGCTCCAGGACGCCCTGGCCGACGATGCCCTGCTGAGCCGCGAGTGGGTGCACCCTGCCGGCGTCATGCCCGGCTTCCAAGCGATCGCCATCTACGCCAGCGAACTCGCCGTGCACGCCTGGGACCTGGCTCGAGCGCTCAGCCGGGACGCCGAGCTGAACCAGGACGTCGCTGCCGCAGTGGTCGGCCCCATCACCGGCGCCCTGCCGTCGGAACCCCGTGGAGCCGAGATCGGCATCCCGTTCGGCCCGGTCGTCCCGGTCGCCGAGGACGCCCGGCCCTACGCCCGCCTGGTCGGTTGGGTCGGACGCGATCCCGAGTGGATGCCGGCACGCTGATCAGCCCGTCAGATAGCGACCGATTCGGAGGCGTTTCTCCCATCAGGGGTGGACAGGCCCGAAATCGGTCGCTATCTGACGAGCCGACTTGTCGAAACCAGGCCGGTGAAACAGGGCCTCGTCTCGACCAGCGACCGGGACGAAAGAACCGTCCCCGCGTACCACCCGAGAACGTCCAAGGGTCTCGACAGGCTCGACCAACGATGCAGTACGCAACCCCTCTGCTCCGGTGACCAGAGGAACCGTCCCTGGTGACCAAGAGAACCGTCCCTGGTGTCCAGAGGAACCGTCCCTGGTGTCCAAGAGAACCGTCCCTGGTGTCCAGAGGAACCGTCCTTGGTGTCCAGAGGAACCGTCCTTGGTGTCCAGAGGAACCGTCCTTGGTGTCCAGAGGAACCGTCCTTGGTGTCCAGAGGAACCGTCCTTGGTGTCCAGAGGAACCGTCCTTGGTGTCCAGAGGAACCGTCCTTGGTGACCAAGAGAACCGTCCCTGGTGTCCAGAGGAACCGTCCCTGGTGTCCAGAGGAACCGTCCCCGGTGACCAAGAGAACCGTCCCCTTTGGTCGCCAAGGCTGGGAACGAACTCGACCAACGGTGGTCCGGCGGTGACGCAAGGCCAAAGCGGAGTGGGCTGCACCCCGTCCGGGTAGGTCGGGCGTGAAGCGCGCGAGTCCCCTGCCAGGGACTGCAACACGAAAGCAGAAGTAGGACGAGCTGCGCACGGGCGGGACGGGGTGCAGCCCACTCCGCGGAACCCAACGCAACCACGGAGACGCGACCACAGCGGTCTCGACAAGCTCGACCGACGACAAGCTCGACCGACGACAAGCTCGATCAGCGGCAGAACTCAGGCGATGACGTCCCCGGCCGTGGTGTTCGCCGGGATCCCGGTCACCACCGAGCCGGGCGGGACGTCCTTCACCACCAGGGCGTTGGCGCCGACCTTGGCGCCGTCGCCGATGGTGATCGGGCCGATGATCTTGGCGCCGGCGCCGAGCAGCACATTGTTGCCGATGGTCGGATGCCGCTTGAAACGCCCGCGGGAGCGTCCGCCGAGGGTGACCTGGTGGTACATCAGCACGTCGTCGCCGATCTCGGCGGTCTCGCCGATCACCACCCCGTTGCCGTGGTCGATGAAGAAGCGTCGTCCGATCACTGCACCCGGGTGGATCTCCACCTGGGTCAGCGTTCGGGACAGCTGCGACAGCAGCCGGGCCAGCGGCCGCAGCACCGGGCTGGTCACCCACAGCTTGTGGCAGAGCCGGTGCACCCAGACGGCATGAACGCCCGGGTACACCAGCCCCACCATCAGCTTGCTTTGCGCCGCAGGATCCTCCCGCAGCGCGGTGTCCAGATCCTCGTTCAGCCGGAAACGGGCCGATGAGATCAGGGCACGCAGGGTCATCAGTCCATCAGATCCGAGTACAGGATCGTCGACAGGTAGCGCTCACCGAACGACGGGATGACCACCACGATGGTCTTGCCGGCGGTCTCGTCGCGGGCGGCGAGCTCGGCGGCGGCAGCCAGTGCGGCGCCGGAGCTGATGCCCACCAGCAGGCCCTCCTTGGCGGCAGCCAGGCGGGCGTACTCGACGGCCGTCTCGGCGTTCTGCGGCAGGATCTCGTCGATGACCGAGCGGTCCAGGATCTCGGGGATGAAGTTCGCGCCGATGCCCTGGATCTTGTGCGGGCCGGGCTGTCCGCCGGACAGGATCGCGGACTCCTTGGGCTCGACCGCGACGATCTTCACCTCGGGCTTGCGCTCCTTGAGGACCTGGCCCACGCCGGAGATGGTGCCGCCGGTACCGATGCCGGCCACCACGTAGTCGACGGTGCCGTCGGTGTCGTTCCAGATCTCCTCCGCGGTGGTCGTGCGGTGGATCTCCACGTTGGCCGGGTTGGCGAACTGGCGAACCAGGACGGCGCCCTCCTCGGCACCGATCGCCTCGGCCCGAGCGACCGCGCCCCGCATGCCCTCGGGGCCGGGGGTCAGCACGAGTTCGGCGCCGAAGGCGCGCAGCAGCGCGCGGCGCTCCTTGGACATCGTCTCGGGCATGGTCAACACCACCCGGTAGCCGCGGGCGGCGCCGACCATGGCCAGTGCGATGCCGGTGTTGCCGGAGGTGGCCTCAACGATGGTGCCGCCCGGCTTCAGCTGTCCGGACGCCTCGGCGGCGTCGATCATCGCCACGCCGATCCGGTCCTTCACCGAGTTAGCCGGGTTGTAGAACTCCAGCTTGGCGACCACGTTCGCCTTGGTGTCGCCGAAGATGCGGTTGAGGCGGACCAGCGGGGTCCGGCCGACCAGCGTGGTCACGTCGTCGTAGATCTGCATGTGTCAGGTCCTCACTGATGGATCGCGCGGCTGTTCCGCGTTCACGAATCTCGGTGCTCAATCATGTCACCATTCGCAATCCCTACACTGACGTCCCATGAGCCACGAGCACGAATTGGTCCTCGTCGTCGATTTCGGTGCGCAGTACGCACAGCTGATCGCACGCCGCGTCCGAGAGGCCCGGATCTACTCCGAGATCATCTCTCATACCGCGTCCGTGGCCGAGATCATGGCCAGGAAACCGAAGGCGATCGTGCTCTCCGGCGGTCCCCAGTCGGTGTATGCGCCGGGGGCTCCGCAGGTCGACCCAGCACTGTTCACCACCGGAATTCCGACTTTCGGCATGTGCTACGGCTTCCAGGCGATGGCCAGCGCTTTGGGCGGTGAGGTGCGGCAGACCGGACTGTCCGAGTTCGGCCGCACCGGCGTCCGGGTGGACGCCGCAGGCACGCTGCTGGACGGGCTGCCGGCCGATTTCCGCGCCTGGATGAGCCACGGCGACGCCGTCTACGCCGCGCCGCCCGGATTCGCCTGCCTGGCCAACTCCGGTGGTTCGCCGGTGGCCGCCTTCGAGGATCTGGACCGCGGCCTGGCCGGCGTCCAGTGGCACCCCGAGGTCGGGCATTCCGAGTACGGCCAGGCGGTGCTCGAGGCGTTCCTGGTCGGTATTGCCGGCTGCAGCCAGGACTGGACGCCGGCCAGCATCGTCGAGGATTCGGTGGCGGCGATCCGCACCCAGGTGGGGGACAAGCAGGTGCTGTGCGCGCTGTCCGGCGGCGTCGACTCCGCGGTCGCCGCGGCGCTGGTGCAGAAGGCGATCGGCGATCAGCTGACCTGCGTGTTCGTCGACCACGGACTGCTGCGCAAGGGTGAGGCCGAGCGCGTCGAGCGGGACTTCGTGGCGGTCACCGGCGTCGATCTGGTGGTTCGCAACGAGGTCGACCGGTTCCTGGGCGCGCTGGCCGGGGTGAGCGATCCGGAGACCAAGCGCAAGATCATCGGCCGTGAGTTCATCCGCACCTTCGAGGACGCCGCCCGCGCGCTGAACGCCGAGAAGGACATCGAGTTCCTGGTCCAGGGCACCCTCTACCCGGACGTGGTGGAGTCCGGCGGCGGGAACTCGGCCTGCCCGACGAGATGGTCTGGCGGCATCCCTTCCCCGGCCCCGGCCTGGCGATTCGGATCATCGGCGAGGTGACCGCCGAGCGGCTCGACCTGCTGCGCGAGGTGGACGCCATCGCCCGCGCCGAGCTGACCGAGGCGGGCCTGGACCGGGACATCTGGCAGTTCCCGGTGGTGCTGCTGGCTGAGGTCCGCTCGGTCGGTGTGCAGGGCGACGGCCGCACCTACGGGCACCCCGTGGTGCTGCGCCCGGTGACCTCTGAGGACGCCATGACCGCCGACTGGGGACGGCTGCCCTACGACGTCCTGGAACGCATCTCGACCCGGATCACCAACGAGGTCCGCGAGGTGAACCGGGTCGTGCTCGACATCACCTCGAAGCCGCCGGGCACCATCGAGTGGGAGTGAGCCGCGGATGACCGACGGGTTGGTCGCACCCACCGAGGACCGGTGGCGAGCACTGGCCCGTTCGTCGCCGTGGCTGTGGCGCACCGTGCGCTTGGAACTGGTGCGGACCGGCGCCGACCCCGTCCGGCTCGAGGCATGGCTGGACCGGCGGCGGGCACTGCGGGTCGGGAGCGGCGACGGCGAGCGGGTCGTTCAGGAGTTGCATCGCTCCACGTCGTCCTGGTTCGGCTGGGACGAGCGGGGCAAGCCGGTGCGAGGCACGACATTCGAACCGTTCCCGTGGGAGGTTGCCGTCGAGTTCGATGCCGACGGCCTGATCACCGCGCGGCCGTCCGGGCTCGAGGTCGCCGAGGAGCTGATGTGGCGCGACTATCGCTGGGTGGCGATGCTCGACCCGGTCGAACTTGCCGACGGCTCGGCCCAGCGGCCCGGTGCCGCCACCCTGCTCAGCGAGATCAGCGCCGCTCACCGGCATGGCCGCCTGACCTGGTGGGCGGTCGTCCGCGAGGGGCCCGGCTACGATCCGCGCTGCACCTGCTGCCCGCTGCTGGACGGCGAACTGGCCGATCGGCTGTCAGAGGTCGAGGGTGGCCCGCGGACCCCCTGGTTGCGCAGTCCGGCCGGCCAACCGACCCGGTGGCTGGTCGGTCTCGACCGTGCCACCGGGATCGTGGTCAGCCTGGAACCGCTGGATGGCGCCAGCTTCGCCGGCGGCTTCGAGATCAGATTGCGCGGCGTCGATGAAGAGCTGGATCCCAGTCTCTGGCGCTGACGTGAGCAACACACCAACCGTTGGTTGAGTTTCTCGACGCGTGCGGGTTGAGCTTGTCGACGCGTGCGGGTTGAGCTTGTCGAAACCCCTTCCCAACGCCCCATCGCCAAGGTCTCGACAAGCTCGACCCGCAGCGATCAGGCTAGGGTGCCGAAAGTCGTTGACCCCGCGACAAGGGAGAAGACCGTGCAGGAGCCGAAGCTGAGCGAACGGCTGCGGTACGCCTTCGACAACATCATGGCGCGCGGCACGGTCGCGATCATGGGGCTGCTTGCCCTGGCCACCGTCGGTTTCGTCTTCGCAATCGCGGTGATCGTGATGGTGTTCAAGGCATTCCCCGAGGACGCCGGCGACGGTGACTTCTGGGACATCGTCTGGGGCAATCTGATGCGCACCCTCGACCCCGGCACCATGGGCGCGGACGCCGGCTGGGGGTTCCGGCTGCTGATGCTGGTGGTGACCGTCGGCGGCCTGATAATCGTGGCCAGCCTGATCGGCATCGTCTCCGGCGCCTTCGACGACAAGATGGCGCAGCTGCGCAAGGGGCGCAGCCGGGTGATCGAGTCCGATCACACCCTGATCCTGGGCTGGTCGCCACAGCTGTTCCTGCTGATCGGCGAGGTCTGCAGGGCAAACGCCGGACGCCGTGGCCGGGCGATCGTCGTCCTCGCCGAGAAGGACAAAGTCGAGATGGAGGACGCGATCCGCGAGAAGGTCGGGCGCACCGGCCGCACCCGGGTCATCTGCCGCACCGGCGACCCGACCTCCCCGTCCGACCTGGCGATCGCCAACCCGTTGACGGCGCGCAGCATCGTCGTGCTCAGTGGCGAGCACGCCGACCCGGACGCCGCGGCGATCAAGACCGCGCTGGCGCTGACCCACGCCCTGCCCGAGGGCGCGGACGTGCCGATCGTGGCCGCGCTGCAGAATCCGGACAACCTGGACGCCGCCCGGCTGGTGGGCCGGGACGCGTCCCGCTGGCTGCCGGCCACCACCCTGATCCGGCGGCTCACCGCCCAGACCTGCCGGCAGCGCGGGCTGTCCAGCGTGTATGCCGAACTGCTCGACTTCGCCGGTGACGAGTTGTACTTCAGCGAGCAGCCGGGTTTGGTCGGCTCGACCTACCGCGAGGCGCTCTTCTACTTTTCCGATGGCGCCGTCTGCGGCGTTGTTCGTGGACCGGACATCATGCTCAACCCGCCCGGCGACACCGTCCTGGGCGAGGGTGACCAGTTGGTGGTGCTGGCTGCCGACGATGCGTCGATCCGGATCGGCGACCCCGGTGAGCCGGACGCCGCCGCGCGCGGTGCCGCGCCTTCGACAGCTCCCCGCCCCGAGCACACCTTGGTGATCGGACACCATGCCGGCGTCGGCGAGGTACTCGACGAACTCGCCCACTACCTTCCCGACGACTCGGAGATCTGTGTGGTCGCCGACGACGAGCGGGCGTCCCGGATCGAGGGGCCCGAGGGCCTCACGCTGCGTGGTGATCGGCGACAGCACCAGCAAGACGCTGCTGTGGTCGCTGGAACTGGCCCAGTACGACCACATCGTCGTCCTCGCCGACCCGGGGCATCCCGACCCGCAGGTCGCCGATGCCCGGACGCTGGTGACCTTGCTGCATCTGCGGGACATCGCCAACCGGGCCGCTCTGCAGTTAAACATCGTCAGCGAAATGCTTGACGACCGTAACCGTGAACTCGCCGAGGTGGCCCGAGCGGACGACTTCATCGTCAGCGATCGGATCGTCGGCCTGCTGCTGGCCCAAGCCAGCGAGAATCCACGGCTGGTCGAGGTGTTCGACGAACTCTTCAGCAGCGAGGGCAACGAGGTCTATCTGCGGCCGGCCGAGCTGTACCTGAAGCCGGAGGTCGAAACGAGCTTCTACACCGTGCTGGCGGCCGCCATCGACCGCCGCGAGACGGCGATCGGCTACCGGCTGGCCGCGCAGTCCTGGTCGCGCGCCGACAACTACGGCGTGTACCTCAACCCGCACAAGCCCGCGTCGATCCGACTCGGCCCCGGCGACTCGGTGATCGTGCTCGCCGAGGACGAGCACTGACCCATCGGTTGCCACGGTGGTGTTCGAGCCGCCGGTCGCGCCCAATCCCCGGCAGCACCTCGACCGGTTCAGCCGGCGTCCACTAGGTTCGTCGTTCACACGGTGAGCTCGAAGGGGAGTGTGTCATGGCGTCCGGACGCGTGTTGGTTGTCGGTTCCTTGAATGCGGATCTGGTGGTGCGGACCGCCCGGATTCCCGGACCCGGGGAGACGGTGGCCGGTTCGGACCTGGTGATCGTGCCGGGCGGGAAGAGCTCCAACCAGGCCGCGGCGGTCGGCAAGCTCGGCGGCGATGTGGCGATGCTCGGCTGCGTCGGCGACGACGGCAACGGCGCGATGCTGGTGAAAAGCCTGGAGAACGCCGGGGTCGACGTCAGCCAGGTCAGGGCGATGGAGGGAGTCTCCACCGGCTCGGCGATGATCGCCGTCGACGACGCCGGCGAGAACTGCATCATCGTCAGTCCGGGCGCGAACGGACGCCTGAGCGCTGACGACGTGAACGCCGCCACCGACTTCTTCGCGAGTGCCGACTCCTCGTCGGTGCTGACGCTGTGCCTGGAGGTGTCGCTGGATGCGGTCAAGGCCGCTGCCCGCAACGCCGGCGAGCGCGGCGCGAAAGTGGTGCTGAACATCTCGCCGTACATGAAGGTCGGCGCCGACCTGCTCGACCTGGTCGACATCCTGCTGGTCAACAACCACGAGCTGGCCGATCTGACCGGGCAGGCAGAGTTCGACCCGCTGGGTGACTGGACGTCGGTGATCGAGGCCACCAATGCCGCGCTCGGTGCCTCCGGCCCCCGGACGGTCGTGGTCACCCTCGGTGCCCAGGGCGCCCGGATCATCGATCTGGACGCCGGCACCGCGTCGGAACAGATTCCCTCCCCGAAGGTGAAGCCGGTGGACACCACCGGCTGCGGCGACGCCTTCCTGGCCGCCTTCTCCTTCCGGATCGCCGCCGGTGACGACCTGGAGCAGGCGGCGGCGTTCGCCGTCCGGGTCGGTGCCTACGCAGCCACCGGCGAGGGTGCGCAGAACTCCTACCCGACGGCGCAGCAGTTGGCCGACTGGCGGCCCGCAGCCGACCTGACCTGATCGATCCGGCGGGACGTCGTCGTGGCAGCCGGCCGGCGTCGGCCCGTGCGGTTCCGGCTGCGCCACGCCCTGGTTGTGTTCGCCGTCCTGATCCTGCTCTCCTACGGCATTTCGATGGCCAAGGTCTACAGCAGCCTGGCGCAGCGACCCAAGGACTGTCTCGTCCGGCAACTCGCCGCCGCCCCGGACGCCGCGATACCGGCCGGTTTCGCCGACCCGGACTGGCTGGTTCAGCGGCACGGCACGGTCAACGATGCCAGCTGCCTGAACCGCACCCCGGTGTACGGGGTGGCGCGGCCGTCCGATGAGGCCGAACTGGTCACGGCGCTGGCGTTTGCCCGTGAACACGACCTGAAGGTGACGCCGTCCGGTGCCCGGCACAGCATGGGCGGGCAGGCGTCGTGGCCCGGTGGACTGATCCTCGACATGACAGCGATGAGCCGGATCACCATCGACGAGGCATCCGGCACCGTACGGGTCGGCGGCGGCGCGCGCTGGCGGCAGGTTCTCGAAGCGTTGCACCCGCACGGGCTGTCGGTGACCGGCATGCCGAGCATCGATGTGCTCAGCGTCGGCGGCACCATTTCGGTCAACGCGCACGGCACCGATTTCCGGACCGGTTCGCTGGCCGGAACTGTCCGCAGCCTGCGGCTGATGAAGGCCGACGGCAGCGTCGTCACCCTCGACGCCGGTCACGATCCGGAGCTGTTCCATGCGGTGATCGGCGGCTACGGGCTGTTCGGCGTCATCGTCGAGGCGGAGCTGGCTACCGTGCCGGATGAGATGTACCGGCTCGAGCAGCGAGTGGTCGCGACCGCTGACCTGCCCGGCGTCCTGGACGCCCTGGCGGCCGACGAGAACAACCGGCTGATGTCCGCTGACCTGGCCACCGCGGGCTCGCCGCTGCTGGACCAGGCAATCGTCTACACCCATGCACGGTTCCCTGGGTCCACGGACGAGCCGATCCCCGAACTACGGCAGGAACCCGATTCGCCGCCGGCTCGGTTGATGTTCAACCTGGCCCGGCATCGCGGGCCGGGCCAATGGCTGAAGTGGGCGCTGCAACGCGACCTCCTGCCGCGGCTGCGCCAGTGTGGCACCTCACGCAACGAGGCGCTGCGCGCGGCCGAAGCCTGCCTGGTGTCACGCAGCCAGGCCATGTACAGCGACTTGAGCCTGCTGCGCCACACGATCCCGCAATACACCGACATCCTGCACGAGTACTTCGTGCCGCGGGACGCCCTGGTCCCGTTCCTGCGCGACACCGCAGCGGCGCTGCAGGACAGCCGAGCGGTGGCGCTGCACGCGTCGGTCCGCGTGGTGCATGCCGAGCCGATTCTGCTCGACTACGCCCGCGGCGACCGGTATTCGGTGGTGCTCTACATGAGTCAGGAGGTCTCCGCCGAGGGCAACCGCGACATGGCCGACCTCACCCGCACCCTGGTCGACCGGGCGCTCGCCGCAGGCGGCAGCTTCTACCTGCCCTACCAACAGCACTACACCCGCGACGACCTGGCCCGCGCCTACCCGCGGATCGATGAGTTCTTCGCACTCAAGCGTCGCCACGACGCAGACCTGCGGTTCATGAACAACCTGTACACCAGATACACCTGACCCTGCAGTGTGGAGCGCGGGCCTGTGTGGGCAGGCTCTTGCCGAGAAATGCGCGTTTTCCGTTGCGGCCGCCGGCCGCAGCGAGGTCCCCGCCGAGAAATGAGCGAAATCGGCGCCTGGGAATCCTCCAAAACGCTCGTTTCGCTGCGGGAGGGCCCGCATCGGGACTGCTGGGCCGGGAAAACGCTCGTTTCTCCGCGGTCGGCGGAGACGTGCCGTAGCCCGGGTCAGCCGGTGTAGTTGAGCAGTCGCTCCAACAGGACCGGGCCGAGCGGCTGGTCGGTCTCCAGCACCACGCGGACGTGCGCGCCGTCGACGTCCTTGGGGCCGTTGCGTTGGTAGCGCAGGTCGCAGATGGTCTGGCCGCGTCCGGGGCCCTGGGTGCCGTCGACGACCACGGGCACGTTCGGAGCCCGGGTGGCGGTGATCTGGCCGGTCGCGATCGCCGCCGCCAGCGGGTCGTGCAGGGCACACATGCGACGGTCGTACTCACCCACGTAGAAGTCGAAGTACAGGTCGAGAATGTCGGCCAGCGCCCGGTTCAGCTCCGACTCGGACGCCGCCAGCGACTCCCGGTCGGACTCCTCGAAGGTGTTCTCCAGCGTCACGTCGAGCGGCACCATGATCACCTGCCAGGGCGCTTCCATGACCACCTGCGCGGCCTCGGGGTCGTTGTAGATATTGGCCTCGCCGACCGCGCTCAGATTGCCGGGGACCAAGGCGGCGCCGCCCATGATGATCACCTCGTGCACCAGCTCGGCGATCGACGGATCCTGTTTGAGCGCCACGGCCAGGTTGGTCAGCGGGCCGATCGCGACCACGTCCAACTCGCCGGGGTACTGGTGCGCCAGCCGGACCAGCATGTCGGCCGCCGACTCGGCCTCGGGCTTGCGGACGGCGTGCGGCAACTCGACTTCGCCCACCCCGTTGTGGCCGTGGATGTGCGGCACGCCGCCACCGAAACTGTGGGTGAGCGGATCCATCGCCCCCACCGCGACCGGGACGTCGGTTCTGCCGCCCAGGGCCAGCAGGTCGAGCGTGTTCCCCGCCGCACGCTTGGCGTCGATGTTGCCACTGACCGTCCCGATGCCGGCCAGGCTGATCTCGGGCGACGCCATCAGGTAGACCAGCGCGAGCGCGTCGTCGATCCCGGTGTCGCAGTCGAAGTAGATGGGGCGGGGGGCCATGGCCCCTCCTTTCGGTGAGCGGGTCTTCTCGGTGGGGAGTCTGCTGGTCAGCTGCCGACGACGCCGACGATGGCGGCGTTCAGCAGGTTGGTCATGGTGGCACCCAGCAGGGCGAGCAGCCCGTACTTGGCCACCTCGGAGCGCCGCTCGGGAATCAGCGATCCGAGTGAGCCGACCAGGATCGCGATCGAACCGAAGTTGGCGAAGCCACACAGCGCGAAGGTGGTGATCAGCGTGGTCTTCGGGTCGAGCTGCCCGGCGGCGACCATCGGGCCGAAGTTCGAGAAGGCGACGAACTCGTTCAGCACCGTCTTCTGGCCGATGAAGTTGCCGGCGACGGCCGCCTCGTTCCAGGGGACGCCGATCAGCCAGGCGACGGGTGCGAAGATCCAGCCGAACACCATGTCGAAGGACAGTTGCGGCATGCCGAACCAGCCACCGATGCCGCCCAGCGCCCCGTTCAACAGCGCGATCACGGCGATGAAGGCGATCAGCAGGCAGCCGACGATGACGGCGAGATGGCCGCCGGTCAGTGCACCCCGGGCCAGCGAGTCGATCACGTTCACCGATTCGGTGTCGTGAACGTCGCGCACCGAGGCGTCCAGGTCGGACTCTTCGGTCTCGGGCCACATGCCCTTGGCCACCAGCAGTGAACCGGGGGCGTTCATCACGGCGGCCGCGAGCAGGTAGGGCATCGGCGCGCCGAGCAGCGAGTAGCCGACCAGCACCGTGCCCGCCACCGAGGCCAAGCCGCCGACCATGCAGAGGAAGAGCTGCGATTTGGTCAACCGCGGCAGGTAGGGCTTGATCACCAGCGGCGCCTCGCTCATCCCGAGGACGACCACCGTCGCGGCCCACACCGACTCGATCTTGGACGCCCCCAGCACCCACTTCAGGGCGGTACCGACGATCTCGATGATCCACTGCAGGATGCGCAGGTAGTAGAGCAGGCCGACGATCGCGCCGAAGAAGATGATCACGGGCAAGACCTGCAGGGCGAAGACGAAGCCGATCTTGTCCGGGTCGACCAGCGGCCCGAAGACGAACTCCGTGCCCGCGCTGGTGAAGCCGATGATGCCGGTGACCGCATTGGCGAACTGCTCCAGCGCGTAGGCGCCGGGCGGCCACTTGATGACCAGGAAGCCGACGATCGCCTGGAGCGCGAGCCCCGAGCCGACGATGCGCCAGTTGATCCGGCTCCGGTGCTTCGATATCAGCACGATGATGCCCAGAATCAAGGCGATTCCCAGCAACCCCTGAAAGCGCTCCATACCAGTCTCCTCGCCGCGCGAATCTCGTGACCATAGATTTGCACAGTGGCCCTTGGCAAGGCAGGAAAGGGCTGGGCGAGCCGTCCAACGTAACTTGAAAGACCCACGAAAAGGGTCCGGACGCCGGTGGCGTCCGGACCCTCAGTGGTGTCGTAGGTAGGGCCTGGCGGCCAGTCGACCTCGCCTACCTACCGAACTTGATAGGCCAGCTCAGCGGAGGTCGTCCGGGTTCTGCTCGGGACGATCCGAGGAACGCCCGGTGCCTTGGCCGAAGGCGTTCTTCGCCTCGTCGAAGCCGGTGGGTCCGCCGCCCTCTGTGGGCAGCACGGCCCACAGCACCAGGTAGGCGATCCAGCCCACCTGGGTGAAGATGGCCAGCAGCACGGTCAGGATGCGGACCAGCCCGGAGTCCAGGTTGAGGAAGCGGGCCAGGCCGCCGCAGACGCCGCCGAGAAATTTGTCGGTGGTCGAGCGGGTCAGGGTCTTTCCGTTCATCGGGTTCCTTTCGTCGAATTGCGGGAAAGTAGAAGGCCGGCCAGGCCGATCACGACCAGGCCGAGTGGGGCGACGATCGAGGTGAGTTTCCAGTCGACCGTGCCGAAGGCGGCGCACAGGGCGAGCACGGCCAGGCCGATGCTGACCAGGCCCACGTTGAAGGCGGCGACGTCGATGCCCTTCATGTCACGGTCACCTCGCCGAGACCGGTGTGCAGCACGAGCGTGAGCACCGGTGCCCCGGGGTCGAGGATGCGCTGGTAGCTGCCGTTGATGCCGAGACCGTCGCGAGCGGCGTCCGGACCGTGGTAGTCGCCGGCCCCGACCGACCATTCGACCACGACGTTGCCGGTGCGGGGTAGCGTCACCGCGAGCGTTCCGGCGCCCTGGGAGAATTTGAGCTGCCGGGCTTCGGTGATCTGCAGGTTGCTGAGGTCGATGGCCAGGTCGCCGGCACCGTGATTCTGTTCGGTGGTGGGCAACTGGGCCATCGTGGCGTAGCTCACCTGCTCGTCTCCGAGGCGGCCGGGCCGCGGTATCGGCACCAGCATCGCCAGCGTGACGAGGCCGGTGACCACCGCCAGCGGCAGCAGGCCGCGGGGGCGTCCGGCGAAGGCCGCGATCAGCAGCCCCACGCCCAACGCGCCGAGCACGGTGGCCGGATAGGCGAGCGGGGGAACGGCCACGTTAAATACGATCGACACCACCGCGATGACGGCGAGGCCGCCGCCGACCAGACAGAGCACCAGCGGCCATAGCCATTTGGGACGCCGCCGGGACGCGCGGGGCGCGGGTGGCGTCCACTGCGAAACGGCCGGGGGCGGCGTCGGCCGATACTCGTACAAGGGGAGCGGCGGCACCACTTCGGCGACCGCGTCCACAGATCGGGGCAACTCCGGCGGGGTGCCCTGCTGCTCCTCGGCGACCCGGTCGCGCCAGGCCGCGGCCGCCCGCTCGAAGTCGGTCTGCGGGGGCACGGGCGTTGACGGGCCAGACCCCAGCGCGGCGGCCTCCGACGCCCCGACCGCCGGGTTTCCGTCCGGCAGCGCATCGCCGGGCTGAGCCGTGGCGCCCGGACGATGCGGGTGACGCCGGCGGTGGAAACCGAAGTACCACAGGAAACCGAGGCCGACCACTGGGGCGGCGCCGAACGGCAGCCAGGAGCCGACCGCGAAGGTGATCAGCACGCCGAGGCAGACCACGGCGCCGATTGCGGCAGCGGGGGACCACGAGCGGGTGAACGGAGCAACCCGGTAGAGCGGGAACTCGCTGGAGCCGTCCTTGGGCACCAGCAGCAGGGCCCCGACGTAGAAGGCGATACCGAGCCCGCCGAGCAGCCCCAGTAGCACCATCGCGATCCGCAGCACGGTCGGGTCGACCTGCCAGCGGCGGGCCAGTCCGGCACAGACGCCGCCGAGCACGGCGCCCGAAGAGGCGCGGCGCAGCGGGCTGAGTTCCATGGCCACCACTGTTGTCGAGGGCTCCGGCCGGGCCATCGGGGAACGTCCCTGAGCCGACCCTCAAAGGGGGCCGGCTGGCCGGGCGGCGCCGCGCGCGCGACACTGGCAGCAGAGGCATCGGCCTGCCAACCCCGATGCAGCCATCATGACAACTCCTGTTCGCACCGTACCGGTGACGCCGCATCGCGCCGACCGGCGGCTGGACACGGCCTGGCTCGCCGGGGTGTGTGCCGGCCTGGCCGCTCATCTGGGCTGGCCGACGCTGGTTCTGCGGGTCGGTTTCGTCCTGCTCTCCGCCAGCATGGGCATCGGAGTGCTGGTCTACCTGGTGCTGTGGCTGGCGCTGCCGTTGGCCGCCGAAACCCCCCGCGCTCCCGGCCTGGACGCGGCCGGACGCCGGGGGCTGCGCACCGTGCAGGGGCCGGCGCGGGCACCGGCCGACCTGGGCGCGATGTCGGCGGTTGCGTTGCTCGGCGCGGGACTGCTGTGGTTCGTCCAGTCCGCCGGGCTCGGCCTGCCGCCGGGAGTCTTGTGGCCGGCACTCACCGGCACCGGCGGGCTGATGCTGATCTGGTGGCAGGCCGACCACATCTCGAACCGGTCGATCCGGCGGCAGACCGGTTTGCGCCGGTGGTTCGCGCCGCTGATCGCGCACTGGTCGCGGATCGTTCGGATCCTGCTCGGGCTGACCGGCCTGGGCGCCGCCATCGCGCTCATCGTCGTGCAGTTGCCTGCGCTGTCCGAGGCCGCGCGGACGCCGCTGGTGCTGGGCCTGGTGGTGGCCATGTTGCTGCTCGCGGCGGCGCCCTGGATCATCAGGGTGCGGCGTTCGCTGAGTGCGGCCCGGGAGGAGAAGATGCTGGCCGATGCCCGCGCCGACATGGCCGCCCACCTGCACGATTCGGTGCTACAGACCCTGGCACTGATCCAGCGCCAGGCGTCCGACCCGAAGGCGGTGACGTCCCTGGCGCGGCGGCAGGAACGCGAGTTGCGGACGTGGCTGTACGGCGAGACAACCGACGCGGGCTCGGTGAAGGCCGCCCTGGTGGCCGCCGCGGCCGAGGTCGAGGACGATCATGGCGTCGATGTCGAGATCGTGGTGGTCGGTGACCGGGACCTGGATCCCGAGCTGAAGTCACTGGTGCAGGCATCCCGCGAGGCGATGACGAACGCCGCCCGGCACGCCGGGGTGACGAAGATCGACGTGTACGGCGAGGTGGACAAGGATCTGGTGGAGGTGTTCGTGCGCGATCGCGGCCGTGGGTTCGTGCTGGAGCAGGTCCCCGCGGACCGGATGGGCGTCCGCGGCTCGATCATCGAGCGATTGCGGCGTGCCGGAGGCAATGCGACGATTCGAAGCGTTCCCGAACAGGGCACCGAGGTACGACTGGAGATGAAGCGATGACCGAGCAGCAGACGAATGCCCAGGCCGCCCGGCGGGTGGTGATCGTCGACGACCACGCCATGTTCCGCAGCGGGGTGAAGCACGACATTGGCTCCCGGGTGCAGATCGTGGGGGAAGGCGAGGACGTCCCCACCGGGGTGGCCGCGGTGGTCAGGGCGCGGCCGGACGTGGTGCTGCTCGATGTGCACCTGCCCGGCGGCGGCGGTGTCGAGGTGCTCAAGCAGGTGCACGCCACCGAGCCGGAGATCAAATTCCTGGCGCTCAGCGTCTCGGACGCTGCAGAGGACGTGATCGGGGTGATCCGCGCCGGTGCCCGCGGGTATGTGACGAAGTCGATCTCGGCCGACGAGCTGGTGGACGCGATCGGCCGGGTCGCCGAGGGTGATGCGGTGTTCTCGCCACGGCTGGCCGGGTTCGTGTTGGACGCCTTCTCGGGCTCGATCGACATCTCGGCCGTGGACGAGGAACTGGACCGGCTCTCCCAGCGCGAGCGCGAGGTGATGCGGCTGATCGCCCGCGGGTACGCCTACAAGGAGATCGCCCGCGAGCTGTTCATCTCGATCAAGACCGTCGAGACCCACGTCTCCAGCGTGCTGCGCAAGCTACAGCTGTCGAACCGGCACCAGCTGACCCGCTGGGCCACCGATCGCCGGCTGGTCTGAGCCACCGCAGGTAGAGCTCGAGACCGGATTTCGCGATAGCCACGGCTGCGATCCAGAGATCGCTGCCGCTCACCCGGCGCCCGGCCTGCTGGATCTGGAGGCGCAGCCGGGCCCAGACGGCTGCTGCCGCGGCGTCGACGGCCAGTGGTTCCAGCGGTCGGGTCGCTCCGGGCTGTCAGGGGGAGGACTTAAGGTGGGGGACGCGATGACCGACACTCTTTTCCCCGACCTGTTCAACTTCTCCTCCGAACCGGCCGCACCGGCGCAGTCCGGGGCGACGCCGGCGTCCGAGTCTGCCGGCGAGCGCCAGCCGCGGCGACATCGGGTCACCGAGGACGAGTTGCTGGCCGATCTCAACCCGCCGCAGCGCGAGGCGGTGCTGCACGCCGGCTCGCCGGTGCTGGTGGTGGCTGGGGCAGGTTCGGGCAAGACCCGGGTGCTGACTCGCCGGATCGCTCATCTGGTCAGTTTCCGGAAGGTGCACCCGGGGTCGATCCTGGCGATCACCTTCACCAACAAGGCGGCCGCCGAGATGCGCCATCGGGTGGTCGACATGGTGGGCAACCGGGCGAAGCTGATGTGGGTCTCCACCTTCCATTCGGCGTGCGTGCGCATGTTGCGGGCCGACATTCACCGGTTCGGCATCAGTCGGACGTTCTCGATCTACGACGACACCGACGCCAAGCGGCTGATGACCCTGGTGCTGCGCGACGCCGAGGTCGATCCGAAGCGGTACCCCGTCCGCACGGTGATGAACTGGGTGTCGAACTGCAAGAACGAACTGGTCGATCACGAAACCGCCGCGGCGAAGGCCGAGACGGCCAACGAGAAGATCTACGCCGACGCCTATCGCGAGTACCAACGGCGGCTGACAACGGCGAACGCTCTGGACTTCGACGACCTGATCATGACCACCGTGCACCTGCTGCAAGCGTTCCCCGACCTGCGCGAGCAGTACCGGCGGCGGTTTCGGCACGTGCTGGTCGACGAGTACCAGGACACCAACCACGCCCAGTACGCGCTGGTCCGCGAGCTGTGCGCCGAACTGCCGGTGCCGGACGGCATGGCTGCCGTCGAGCCGCCCGAGTTGATGGTGGTCGGCGACTCCGACCAGTCGATCTATGCCTTCCGAGGCGCCACGATCCGCAACATCCTGGCTTTCGAGGCCGACTTCCCGGGGGCCACCACGATCGTGCTGGAGCAGAACTACCGCTCCACCCAGACCATCCTGAACGCCGCCAACGCCGTGATCACCCGCAACCCGGGGCGTCCGGAGAAGCGGCTCTGGTCGGACGCCGGCGACGGCGAGCGGATCGTCGGCTGGGTCGCCGACACCGAGCACGACGAGGCGCAGTACGTCGCCGACGAGATCGATCGGCTGACCGACGACGGCATCGCCAAACCCGGCGACGTGGCGGTGTTCTACCGCACCAATGCTCAGTCCCGGGCTTTCGAAGAGGTGTTCATCCGGGTCGGCATGCCGTACCGGGTGGTGGGCGGCGTCCGGTTCTACGAGCGGAAGGAGATCCGTGACGCGATCGCCTACCTGCGCTCGATCGCCAACCCGGCCGACGACGTGTCGGTGCGGCGCATCCTGAACACGCCGCGGCGCGGCATCGGCGAGCGGGCCGAGGCGGCGATCGAGGTACTGGCGGCGTCGGAGCGGATCCCGTTCGGCGCGGCCGTGGCGCGGGCGTCCGAGGCGCCGGGGCTGGCCACCCGTTCGCTGACCCAGATCCAGGGCTTCGCGGCACTGCTGGGCGAGCATCGCGCCATGATGGAGGCGGGCGACGCCGCCGACACGATCCTGACCTCGATCCTGGAGAAGTCCGGCTACATCGATGAGCTGAAGAACTCCGACGATCCGCAGGACGCCACTCGGCTGGAAAACCTGATCGAACTCGTCTCGGTGGCGCAGGAGTTCGTCTCGGCCGCGCACACCATCGATCTGCCCCCGGACGGCGGCGAGCTGGCTTCCGCGGCTCCCGAACCGGACGACTCGCTGCCGGCGTTCCTGGAGCGGATCGCGCTGGTCGCCGACTCCGACCAGATCCCGGACGCCGACGGCGAGGGTGCCGGGGTGGTCACCCTGATGACGCTGCACACCGCCAAGGGCCTGGAGTTCCCGGTGGTCTTCCTGACCGGCTTCGAGGACGGCATCTTTCCGCATCAGCGCACGCACGAGAGCAAGGACGAGCTGGAGGAGGAGCGCCGGCTGGCCTACGTCGGCATCACCCGCGCCCGGCAGCGGCTGTACCTGTCCCGGGCGGTGGTGCGCACCATGTGGGGGCAGCCGCAGTACAACCCGCCGAGCAGGTTCACCGAGGAGATTCCGCAGCATCTGTTCGACTGGCGGCGTTTGGCGACGGCGCAGGTCGGTTTCGCGTCCCGGGCCAAGGCGCGCACCGAGCAGGCCTGGCGCAACACGGTCAGCTACGGATCGAAACCGTCACTGCCGAAGCCGATCCCCAGCCTGGAGCCGGGCGATCGAGTGCTGCACACCCACTTCGGGATGGGCTCGGTGATCGCGGTCAGCGGACGCGGCGACGCGACGAAGGCGGACGTCGATTTCGGCAGTCACGGGGTGAAGCGGCTGAGCCTGATCCACTCCCCGATGGAGAAGCTGTAGCCCGCTAACGCAGCCGGTGGTCGATTGGGCTTGTCCGGGGTCTCGACAGGCTGGACCAGCGGTGATTGGCCCCCGACTGTTGATTGAGCGTGTCGAACTCCGGGTCTCGACGTAGCTCGACCAGCGCCGAGTTGGGAACCGGCCAGCGGTGGCGGGCTACTTCTTCTTCAGGTACGGAACGGGGTTGACGCCCTTGCCGTTCTTGTACACCGAGAAGTGCAGGTGGCAGGCGGTCGAGATGCCGGTGTTGCCGACGGTACCGAGCAGTTGGCCCTTGTGTACGCGCTGGCCGACCTTGACCACAATCTTGTCCATGTGCAGGTAGGCAGTCTCGAGCTTGGCGCCGCGGACCTTCCCGCCGTTCAACCGAACGTTGTGACCCGAGCCACCGTTGTAGCCGGCCCGGGCGACCTTGATCACTCTGCCGTCCTGCGCGGCCCAGATCGGCTGGCCGCATCTGCCGCCGATGTCCTGTCCGTTGTGCATGCGGTAGTAGTGCAGGATCGGGTGCAGCCGCATGCCGAAGCCGGAGCCGAACTTCCCGGCGGTCGGCCTCACGAACCTCGAGGCGTCGTTGAGCATCGCGGACTGCTGGCGGATCTTCGCCGCCGCGGCATTGAGCGCCGCCGTCCTGCTGTCCAGGGCGGCGTTGCGCCGGCTGGCGGCCAGCTCCTGAGCCGTGCTGGCGAGCTGCTTGCTGCGGGCCTGTGCCAACGCCTGCGGCGTCTGCGCCCTGGCGGCGTCGCGGCTCACCTGACTGTCGCGTGCGTCCATCGCCGCCGGATTGAAACCGCCGAGCGTCGGCTGCGGCACCGGGGCGGCGGCAGATGGGGTTGCGATGTGGGACAGTCCGGCGACCAGGGTGCCGATGGCCACTGTGGCCAGGGTGCCGCGGAATAGACGAGAACGAATCCAGCTGGTCGGCTGGGGTTCAGCCTCGATCGGACGCACGCGAGTGTCTCCTTAATGCAACGGTGATGTGCCTGTGATCTCAGGCTCAGCGTTAACTTAGCATTTCTTAGAGATATCTCAGAATCGGGCTGTGGGGCGGGCCAGCGCCGCCATGGACTGACCCCATGGCGCGGGTCCAGCAGATCGACGGACGGCAACGCCCCAACGGCACCGTTTCGTCCACCAGATGACGGACAGGCGAGTCCACGGGGTGGGCGTCGTCGCTGCAGCCGACTATCGTGACGCGGTGACCTTCCGTGGCCCCGCGGCCCGGAAACCGCTCAGTACGGACGGAGTTGTCGGTGGATCTATTCGAGTACCAAGCACGGGATCTCTTCGAGGCCCAGGGGGTACCGGTTCTGCGGGGGATTGTGGCCCGCACCCCCGAGGAGGCGGAACAAGCCGCAGAGCAACTCGCCACCCCCGTGGCGGTGGTCAAGGCGCAGGTGAAGGTGGGCGGCCGCGGCAAGGCCGGCGGCGTCAAGCTGGCCCGCAGCCCGCAGGAGGCGCGCGAACGGGCGTCCGAGATCCTGGGACTGGACATCAAGGGCCACATCGTCGAGCAGGTGATGGTGGCTGAGGGCGCCGATATCGCCGACGAGTACTACTTCAGCATGCTGCTCGATCGTGCCAACCGCACCTACCTGGCGATGTGCTCGGTCGAGGGTGGCATGGACATCGAGACGCTGGCCGAGGAACACCCCGAGAAGCTCGCTCGGGTCGAGGTCGACCCGATCACCGGGCTGGACGAGGCCAAGGCCGCCGAGATCGTGGCCGCCGCGGGCTTCGCCGAGGACGATCGCGCCGAGGTGGCCCGCGTGCTGGTGCTGCTGGGCGAGGTGTACCGCGACAACGATGCCACGCTGGTTGAGGTGAACCCCTTGGTGAAGACTGGCGACGGTGCCATCGTGGCGCTGGACGGCAAGGTGTCGCTGGATGCCAACGCCGCCTTCCGGCACTCCGACTGGACGGACCTGTCCGACGAGTCGCGCGACGACCCGCTGGAGATCCGGGCCCGCGAGCGGGGCCTCAACTACGTGAAGCTGGACGGCAGCGTCGGCATCATCGGCAACGGTGCCGGCCTGGTGATGAGCACCCTGGACGTGGTGGCCGGCGCCGGCCAGGAGTTCCCGGGCAGCCCGACACCGGCGAACTTCCTGGACATCGGCGGCGGCGCGTCCGCTCAGGTGATGGCCGACGGCCTGGACATCATCTTGTCCGACCCGCAGGTGAAGGTGGTCTTCGTCAATGTGTTCGGCGGCATCACCGCCTGCTCCGAGGTGGCCAAGGGCATCATCGCCGCGCTGGAGATCCTGGGCGAGAAGGCGACCAAGCCCATCGTCGTCCGGCTGGACGGCAACGCGGTCGAGATCGGCCGGCACATTCTGACCGAGGCGGCGCATCCGCTGGTGACGATGGAACTGACCATGGACTCCGCCGCCCGCAAGGCAGCTGAGCTGGCCAGCAAGAACTGAAAGGACATCAGTCGATGACGATCTGGCTGGACCAGAACTCCAAGGTGCTCGTACAGGGCATGACCGGCTCCGAGGGCCGCAAACACACGCAGCGGATGATCAGCTTCGGCACCCGGGTGGTCGGCGGCGTCACCCCCGGCAAGGGTGGCCAAACGGTGACCTTCGAGGAGGACCCGGTGCCCGTGTTCAACTCGGTCGCCGAGGCGAAGGAGGCCACCAAGGCGAACGTGTCGGCGATCTTCGTGCCGGCCGCCTACACCAAGAAAGCGGTTTTCGAGGCGGTCGACGCCGGAATCGAGCTCGTGGTGGTGATCACCGAGGGCGTCCCGGTCAAAGACACCGCCGAGTTCTACAGCTACGCCGCGGCCAGCGGCAGCACGCGGCTGATCGGCCCCAACTGCCCGGGCCTGATCAGCCCCGGCAAGTCCAACGTCGGGATCATCCCGGCGGGCATCGCGAACCCCGGGCGGATCGGCCTGGTCAGCAAATCGGGCACGCTCACCTACCAGATGATGTTCGAGCTGGGTGACATCGGCTTCTCGTCCGCGGTGGGCATCGGCGGCGACCCGATCATCGGCACGACGCACATCGACGCCCTCGCGGCGTTCGAGGCCGACCCTGGCACCGATTGCATCGTGATGATCGGCGAGATCGGCGGCGACGCCGAGGAGCGTGCCGCCGCCTACGTCGCCGACCACGTCACCAAGCCGGTGGTCGGCTACGTGGCCGGGTTCACCGCGCCGGAGGGCAAGACGATGGGCCACGCCGGTGCGATCGTCTCCGGCTCCAAGGGCACCGCCCAGGCCAAGAAGTCCGCGCTGGAGGCCGCCGGGGTCAAGGTCGGCCGGACGCCGAGCGAGACGGCGTCCCTGGTGCGCGAGATCATGGAGGGCCGGGACTGATCCCGGCCCTGAGTACTGGGTGACACCTTCGGGAGTCACTGTCGCTTCGCAGGGCGGCAGTGACTCCCGTTTGTGTCACTGGCCTGTCGCCCCGTGCGTGGCCGCGGCCGAGTATGACCACTTTTCGCAGGGTGGGCAGACACTGCGGACGTGATCGCTCCCCATCTGCTCGCGCTCGAGATGTTCACCACCCAGCAGGCGAAGGCGGCCGGGGTTACCGACTTCGAGTTGCGTCGGGCGGCTCGCGACGGCGTCCTGACCAGGTTGAAGCGCGGCTGGTACACGGGTGTGCGGCCGCCGTGGCCGTCCGACCTGCACCGGCTGCGTGTGCGAGCCGAGTTGGCTGACCATGCCGAGGTACGAGCCAGCCACTACTCGGGCGCCGTGCTGATGGGTTTGCCGGTCCACCGGCCGGATTGGGGCACGGTCCATCTGATGCGCACGCGGCCCGGCCCGGCCGCCTGTCGGCGCGGGGTCGTGGTTCATGCCCAGGTCGACGTGCCAGTCGAGCTTTCGGTGGCTCTGGTGATCGCCCAGACCGCCTTGGAATCGCCGGAGTCCGGCCTGATGGCCCTTGATACCGCGTTGGCCAAGGGACTGGCTTCCCAGTCCCAGGTGCAGGTGGCGGCGAAGAGCTTGGCGGGCCACCGGGGAGCTGGGCACCTGGCCACGGTGGTGCGGCTGGGTGACGGGCGCCGGGAATCGCCTTTGGAGTCCCGGACGGCGCTGACCCTGGATGCCTGGGGTTTCCAGCTGGAGCCACAATTCGAGGTGCCGGGCACCCGCTATCGAGCCGACGGGCGGATCATCGGCACCCGTGTGCTGGTCGAGAGTGACGGTCAGGGCAAGTACCAGGAGCAGGCGGCGGTGATCGCCGAGAAGATGCGTGAGGACGACCTCCGGGCGCTGGACTGGCAGGTGGTGCGGGTGACCGGCGACCTGCTGGATGCACCTGCCAAGCTGCTGGCCCGGCTGCGCCGCGCTCTGCTGCGGGCGGGGACGGCGTGGCCGACGGACGGACGCCGGCTGGGGTAATCCGCCTTCGTCCTACTGGCCACAACAGGAGCCACTGCCGCTTTGCAGACCGGCAGTGGCTCCGGTTCCCGCCAGTCAGCGGGTGTGGGTGCAGTCACCCGGTGCGGATCAGGGGAACTGGGTGGCCCGCTGGGTCGCCCGGCCGACGATGCCCTTCCATGCGTCGTCGCTGAAGTCGAAGTTGTTGGACGGGGTCGCCAGCACGTAGATCAGCCGGCTCTCAACCGCGGCGATACCGACCCGGTAGGTCGTGGTCTTGGAGTCGCTGATCCGCTGCGTCACCAGGTAGCTGATGGCGGTCAGATCCTTGCCGTCGGAGGCGGGCGCCTTGACCTGGTCGGTCTTCACCGAGGCGGTGCGCGTCCGGTCGGCGCAGCTGCCGAAGTTGGCGCTCAGTTGCTTCACCATCGCGTTCGCCCCGGACGTCTTCGCGAAGCTGTAGATGACCTCGTCGATGCCGAACTCGGCCGGTGTCTTGGCGTTGTTGGTCAGCACGTAGGTCCGCTGCGCGGCGTCGGACGCTCCCCGCAGGTCGGTCAGGTCGACGTTCTCGCACTCGCTGCCGAGCAGCTTCGGTTCCTGGGGGTCGGTGGCGTCCCATTTGCCGGACGTCGCTATCACCTGCGGCAGGTCGACCAGTGCCAGCCAGCCCGCCGTGTCGGCGTCCGGTGGGGTGGTGCCGACCGACGCCGGCTTGGACGGGCAGGTGCCGGACGCCGGACCGCACTGCCGCGCCATCGACGCGACGGACGCGGTGACCAGGGCATCGGTGGCAATACCCTCCGCTCCGGCGCGCGCGCCGCCGTCCACCACGGACAGGAACCGACCGGTGCGGGCGAACAGCAGCGTGTGCGAGTCGCCCTCTGCGGTCCGCACCGCCAACGCCGTTGCCGCATCGGCGAACCCGGTGATCCGGTCGGTGGTGATCAACAGGCTGCCCTTGCAGGAGCCCGCCTGGCTGACCAGCGCGGTGAAGGCCGTCGTCGCCGAGTTGGCGTCCGGCCAGGCCTGCACGACCTGGAGCAGGCTGCCGCCGCCCTTGCTGGCGGTGAACAGATGGTTCATTTCCGAATCCGGAGAGCCGCCGCCCGTTCCGGACAGCTCGACGCATTCAGGCTGCCGCGGAGCACCGGGGCTGGCCGACGGGCCCTGCTGCGTCCAGTTGACGCCCTTGCGCAGCTTCGCCAGCTCAGCGGCGGTGATCAGCTGCGCGTCCGCCAACGACGGCGGTTGGCTGGCTGACGCGCTCGGCCCCGGTGTGACCGGTTCACTGGGGGCCGGTGTGGCCGTGCCACCGGGCCGCTGGACGGCGAGCCAGATGATCAGCCCGACTATGGCGACGGCGGCGACGCCACCCAGTAGCCAGCCGAGCTTTCGTCGCCGGCCGTCTGGCCCCGGGGCGGCCGCAGCGGGGCCGCCCCCGACGGGCGGCTGGCCACCGCCGCCGGGTCCTGGGTCGGCCTGCGCGTCCGATACCTGCGCGTCCGAGACCTGCGCGTCCGAAACCTGCGCGTCCGAAACCCCGCTGTCCGAGGCGGGGCTGGTCGGGCCGACGGGCGAGAACGGTGACGACACGCTGACCGCCGAGCGGCGTGGGGCCGCGCTCTGCCAGCCCTCTGGAAGGTCGTCGGCCGAGAACCGCCGTCCGGCCTCCGGTGGCTGCGCCGGCTCGGGCAGCGCCGGGGCGGGCGGCGGGATGGGGGTGCTCACCTCGGGTGTCACGAACGCGGCGTTTGTCGGTCCGGAATCGTCGGCGGGGGCCCAGGAGCGCGATGCCCGTCCCTGGTCGGAACGACTGGTGTCGGGGGTCTCCCGATCGAACCCGCCGTCGGCGTCGTCCGAAGCCCGGCGGGGCCTTTCCGAATCGGTGTCGCTCATCTCGTCCTCATGGTCGACCGCGTGTTGAACCCGGCCGAGTTTAGTGCGGTCGGGCGTGTCCGCCGCCGCCGGACCCGGGTACTCGGCGACCATGGGGAATCATGCCCAGTAGATCCGAACGCCGTCGTTCTCGCGTGCGTCTCACGGTGGCGGAGGTGACCGCCGAAGAGCGTGTCGCCGCGGCCCCCGAGTTCCCGATGCTGCCGGTCGCCCTGGCTGCGGGTGCGGCGTCCGCGCTGATCGGATGGTTGCTGGTGTCTGGCCTGGTGATGAT
The DNA here is from genome assembly GCA_044225075.1 of Micropruina sp. Lineage (GTDB taxonomy): Bacteria > Actinomycetota > Actinomycetes > Propionibacteriales > Propionibacteriaceae > Micropruina. Next base: position 122,029 of record JBGAJF010000002.1, read on the forward strand.
CGGCTGGTTCACGGCGATGGCGATGCCGGTATCGACTGCGCTGGGCTTCGCCGGGCAGTTCTGGCTCGCCGGTCACGGGGTGGGCGCGGCGATCGGCAACCTGATGGTCACCCTGACCCCGCTGGGCTTGACCGCGCTGTTCGTACTGCTGGTCCGAGTTGTCACCGGCCTGGTGTTGCGCACCACGTCGGCGGACAGCCTCGACGGGCGCGGGGCGCTGCGGGCCTGGGGCCTGGCCACGGCCGGGTACACGCTGGTCACCGTTGCGCTGGCCGTGGCCTCGGGGGCCGGCTCCCGGGTCGGTTCAGCCGTCGCCGGCGGACTGGCCGTCGGCGCTCTCGGTGCCGGCTGGGCGCTCGCCCGTCGCCTGCGTGCGCTGGTGAGCCCGCCCCCGGCGCTGACCGGCATCGGCCGCGCGATGCTCGCCGGACTGGCCGCGATGGGGGCGATCGCGGCCGTCGTGCTGGTCGTCGCTCTGCTCCGCGGGGCGGCACGGATCTCGGCGATCGAAGCCTCGCTCGCGCCCGACACCGTCGGCTACTGGCTGCTGGTCGCCCTGCAACTGCTCTATCTGCCCAACCTGCTGGCCTGGACCGCCAGCTGGGCGCTCGGCGCCGGGGTCAGCGTGGGCGCCGGTTCCGTGGTGTCGCCGATGCTGACCACGGCGGGTCTGTTGCCCGCGATCCCGGTGTTCGGCGCGGTTCCCGAGCCGGGCCCGGGCGGCCCGTGGAGCTACGCCTGGGTGCTGAGTGGCGTCCTGGTCGGGGTGACGGCCGGCTGGGTGGCCGTCCGGACCGCACCCGCCGGGCAACGCAGCCTGGTGAGCTGGCTGGCTCGCGGCATGGGCTCCGGGCTCGGCGTCGCGCTGGCGGTGCTGGTGCTCGCTGCGCTCTCCCGGGGTGATCTGGGGGCTGCGCGGCTGATCGCGATGGGCCCGGTGGTACCCAATCTGTTGTGGCTGGCGCCGGTGCCGATGCTGGTCGGTGGTGCCGGTGCGGCTCTGCTGCACTGGTATGCGAGGGGACGGCGGCTGCCGTCGTCCGGCCTCGCCGATATCGACTCGGCCGAGGCGTCCACCGAGAGTCTGGAGATCGGTACGGTCGCGATCGGCCGCGACTAGACCGGCGCCGGCGGGGTGGCGTCCGGGCGTCGCGCAACGGGCGAGGGTTTGTGGCCGGGGCACTAGGCTGCCGGTCATGGTCTTCCGCATCGCCGTGCTGATCTCCGGCACCGGGAGTCTCCTGCAGGCCCTGTTGGACGCCCGGGCCGCCGGCGAGCTGGACGCCGACGTGGTGGTGGTGGGGTCCGATCGGGCCGACGCCCAGGGTTTGCAGCGGGCGGAGAACGCCGGGGTACCGACCTTCGTCCATCCCTTCGCCTGGGGCGGCGACCGGACGGCCTGGGACGCCGAGTTGACCGCGTTGGTGGCCGCCCACGAGCCCGATCTGGTGGTGTCGGCCGGCTTCATGAAGCTGGTCGGGCCGGCCTTCCTGGACCGTTTCGGGGGCCGGACGATCAATACCCACCCCGCGCTGCTGCCCAGCTTCCCCGGCATGCACGGCCCACGCGACGCCTTGGAACACGGCGTTAAGGTGACCGGGGTCACCGTCTTCGAGGTGGACGCCGGCGTCGACACCGGCCGCATCCTGGCTCAGGAGGCCGTCCGGGTGCTGCCCGGCGACACCGTCGAATCGCTGCACGAACGCATCAAGGTGGCCGAGCGCGTCCTGCTCGTCCACACCGTCAACGACCTTGCCGCCAAGGAGCATTCATGACCGACCGGCTGCCCATCCTGGCCGAGGCCGGCGTCGAGATCGTCTCGACCGGCTCGACGGCCCGCACCCTGACCGACGCCGGCGTCCCGGTCACCCCGGTCGAACAGGTCACCGGCTTCGCCGAATGCCTGGACGGCCGGGTCAAGACGCTGCACCCGCACATCCACGCCGGCATCCTCGCCGACCTGCGGCTGGAATCGCACCGCTCACAGCTCGGCGAACTCGGCATCGAGCCGTTCCAGTTGGTGGTCAGCAACCTGTACCCGTTCACCGAGACCGTCGCCTCGGGGGCCAGCCCGGACGAATGCGTCGAGCAGATCGACATCGGCGGGCCGAGCATGGTGCGGGCCGCTGCCAAGAACCATCCGTCGGTCGCCATCGTCACCTCGCCCGAGCAGTACCCGTCGCTGTGCGACGCGCTGGCCGCGGGTGGTTTCACTCTGGCCGAGCGGCGGGCGCTGGCCACCGTCGCGTTCCGGCACACCGCCGCCTACGACATCGCGGTGGCGTCCTGGATGGGGGAGGAGTTCAGCCCGGACGCCTGGCCGGCTTGGATCGGCGGCACCTGGCACAAGGTCGGCGGGCTGCGTTACGGCGAGAACTCGCACCAGCAGGCGGCGCTCTACCGCTACCCGGGCGGGCCGTCCGGGATCACCGGTGCCGAGCAGTTGCACGGCAAGGAGATGAGCTACAACAACTACACCGACGGCGACGCCGCCTACCGGGCTGCCTACGACTTCGCCGAGCCGGCGGTGGCGATCATCAAGCACGCCAATCCGTGCGGCATCGCGGTCGGCGCCGACGTGGCCGAGGCGCACCGCAAGGCGCACGCCTGCGACCCGGTCAGCGCGTTCGGCGGCGTGATCGCCACCAACCGTCCGGTGTCGGTGGCGCTGGCCGAGCAGATCGCCGAGATCTTCACCGAGGTGGTGATCGCGCCGTCCTACGACGACGGGGCGTTGGAGATTCTCAGCCGGAAGAAGAACATCCGGCTGCTGCAGGCGGCGCCTTACCAGCATCGCGAGCGGCAGCTGCAGCCGATCTCGGGTGGCGCGCTGCTGCAGCAGCCCGACCGGATCGACGCCCCCGGCGATGATCCGGCGAACTGGACGCTGGCCGCCGGCGTGGCCGCCGACGAGGCCACTCTGGCCGACCTGGCGTTCGCCTGGCGGGCCTGCCGGGCAGTCAAGAGCAACGCCATCCTGCTGGCCGCTGGCGGCGCCTCGGTCGGGGTCGGGATGGGCCAGGTGAACCGGGTGGACTCCTGTCGGCTCGCGGTGGAGAGGGCAGGGGAGCGGGCCGCCGGCTCGGTGGCGGCCTCCGACGCCTTCTTCCCGTTCGCGGACGGCCCCGGCATCCTGATCGCCGCCAGCGTCCGAGCGATCGTCCAGCCGGGCGGGTCGGTACGCGATCCGGAGACGATCGCGGCGGCGGGGGCCGCCGGGGTCACCATGTACTTCACCGGTACCCGACACTTCTTCCACTGAGGTGCCGGCCACACGTGGCACGATCGAGACCATGACCACCGCGGGAGAGCGACCGCCCAAGACCTTCGTCCAGCAGGTGCTGGGGCAATGGCCGCTCGCCAGCGTGCTGTTCGGGGTCTTCGTCGGGCTGGCGGTCGTCGCGACCAGTCACTGGCGCACCGGGAGCACCCTGATCGGGTTGTCGATCACCATGGGTGGGCTGTTCCGGCTGTTGCCGAAACGCAGGGTCGGGCTGCTCGCGGTACGGGGCAGGCTGGTGGACACGGTGGTCCTGCTGGGGATCGGGGTCGGGGTCACCGTGCTGGCCTGGGCCGTCCCTGCGCTGCGGATCTGACTGCTCCGGGGTCGCGACAAGCTCGACCAACCAAGATCAGCGTTTCTTGGAGTACCGGAACTGCTGGGATCCGGTGGTCTCGTCGCCGCGCACCCGGGCCGCCTCGCGACCGCGCAGGTCGACCCGGCGGATCTTGCCCGAGATGGTTTTCGGCAGTTCCTCGACGAACTCGATGATCCGGACCAGTTGGTAGCCCGACAGGTTCGCCTTGGCGTGATCGAAGATCGACCGGGCCGTCGCCTCGGACGCCTCGACCCCGGCGGCCAGCGTCAGGAACGCCTTCGGCACCGCCAGCCGGACGGGATGAGGGCTCGGCACCACCGCGGCCTCGGCCACCGCCTGATGTTCCAGCAGCACCGATTCCAGTTCGAACGGGCTGATCTTGTAGTCCGACGCCTTGAACACATCGTCGGCGCGGCCCACGTAGGTCAGGTAGCCGTCTGCGTCTCGGCATGCGATGTCACCGGAGTGGTAGTAGCCGTCCCGCATCGCCTCGGCGGTGTACTCCTCGTCGCCGAAGTAGCCGCTCATCAGCGCCAGCGGACGCCGGGCCAGGTCGAGGCAGATCTCGCCCTCGTCCTGGCCGGGCTCGCCGGTGACCGGGTCGAGCAGTTCGACGTTGTAGCCGGGCAGCGGACGTCCCATCGAGCCGTCCTTGACCAGCTGACCAGGGGAGTTGCCCACCCAGCAGGTGGTCTCGGTCTGGCCGAACCCGTCCCGGATGGTCGAGCCCCAAGCGGCCCGCACCTGGGTGATCACCTCCGGGTTGAGCGGCTCGCCGGCACCGACCAGTTCGCGCGGCGGCTGCCGCAGCTGGGTCAGATCGGCCTGGATCAGCATTCGCCACACCGTCGGCGGTGCGCAGAAGGTGGTGACCTGGTGGGCGTCCATCACCCGCATCAGCGCGCCGGCGTCGAAGCGGGCGTAGTTGAAGATGAACACCGTCGCCTGAGCCAGGAACGGCGAGAAGAAGTTGCTCCAGGCGTGCTTGCCCCAGCCCGGCGACGAGATGTTCAGATGGACGTCGCCCTCGCGGACGCCGAGCCACCACATGGTTGACAGATGGCCCACCGGGTAGGACACCTGGGTGTGCCGGACCAGCTTGGGCCGGGCGGTGGTTCCCGAGGTGAAGTACAGCAGGCAGGTGTCGCCGGCCGGGGTCGGGGCGTCCGGGGTGAAGCCGTCCGACCCGGCATGCGAGTCGGCGAAATCGGTCCAGCCCGGCACCGGGTCGCCGACGCCGATCCGGGTCACCTCGCCGGGCAGGTCGGCGAACCGGTCGGCGAGCGCGGTGGGGGCGATGGTGTAGGTCGCGCCGGCCGTCCGGACCCGGAACTCGAGTTCGCCGGCGGTCAGCAGGGTCGAGGTGGGGATCGCGACCGCGCCGACCTTGAGCACGCCGAACAGGGTCTCCCACAACTCGATCGTGTTGTTCAGCATCACGATCATCGCGTCACCGCGACGGACGCCGAGGTCGGTCAGCCAGCCGGCCACCTGGTCGGAGCGCCGGGACAGTTCCCCGTAGCTGGCGCTCTGCACGTTCAGGTCGGCGTCGACGATGGTCACCGCCGGCCGGTCGGGATGCTCACCGGCCACCACGTCGAACCAGTCCAGGGCGAAGTTGAACTCGGTCAGCTGCGGCCAGCGGAAGCCGGCGACCGCACCGTCGTAGTCGGTGGCATGGTCGAACAGGAAGTCACGGGCCGCACGGACGGCCTGGGTGGCGGAAGTTGCAGGACGTCCGAGCTGGGGCATGGCGCTATCCAACCACCGTCACCCGCGCAGCGCCCGCAGATTCGCCCGAGCGATCGCCTTCACGCCGGCGGCATTGGGGTGGTCGCCGTCGTCGGCGAGCAACGGATCCGGGGCGGTGCTGAACACCGACCGCAACTCCACATAGTGCGCGCCTGCCGCGCCGGCCGCGTCCTTGATCGCCGAGTCGACGGACGCGGTGACCGCGCGGCTCCAGCTGAGCTGTGGCCAGCCGCCCTGCCTCAGCGCGGTATGCCCGTCGGTGAGAATGTTCCAGTAGCCGTCGACCACCAAGCCGAAGGGCCGGTTGCCCTCCAGGTCGGTGATCCGGGCCAGGATCCGGCCCAACCGGCTGCGCATCTGCCGCACGTGCGGCAGGTAGCAACTGCGGTCGCAGCCGGTGCGACGCCAGACATCCAGGTCGTCGGTGACGTCGTTGGCGCCGATGATGACCACCACCACGTCGGCGTGACGCACTGCGCCGATGGTGTGTCGATCATGGCTCAGGTCTTCGAGCAGGTCGTCGGTGGTGGCGCCGGGGTCACCCAGGTTTGCCTGGGTGACCGGTACCTTCCAGGTGGCGTGCAGCGATTCGGCCAGCTCGTCGGTGACGCCGTCGCAGTCGCAGTTCGTCCCCGACATCACCGAGTCGCCCAGCCCGACCAGACGGACCGGGCCGGTGGGAGCGAGCCGCGTGGCCGGACCGGGCGCCGGTGGCGAGCTCGTGGGCGTCTCCGGCTGCGGCGTCGCGGGTCCGGCGGTGGCCGCACTCGCGACCATGCCGTCCGGTGAGGTGGGTGCCCAGGTTGCGGTGGCCATCAGAGCGATCGTCACGATGGCCGCCAGAACCGTGCCGACCAGCACACCCCGCCGGTGTCGGGCCGGCATCAGCTCAGGACGCCCTGTGCGGCCAGCCAGGCCAGCGACTGCGGCAGATAGGGGGCGTAGGTCCGGTAGTTGTGACCGCCCGTGGGAAGAGTCACCGTCATCACGTTGGGGTCGCCTTTCGCCTCTTTGGTCATCGCGGCGGTGGGCTTTGCCGACCAGGTGTCCTGCTTGCTGACGACCATCAGCAGCTTGCTGCCGCGCATGCCGTAGGTGTGATAGAGCCACTCCGCGGAGTTCTCGTTCCACAGCTGCTTGTCATTGCCGAACAGGTCCCCGGTGGTGTTGTCGGTGTAGGGGACGTAGTTGCCGGCCAGCGCAACTGCCGCGTGGTAGGAGGTGGGGTAGCGCAGCGTCAGCTTCGCGGCGCACTGGGCGCCCGCGCTGAACCCGATGATCGACCACTTGGCGCCCATCGGCTGCACGTGGTAGCGACTGATGACGGCGTCCGGAACGGTGCGGGTCACCCAGGTGCCGGCCTGCGGGCCGTTGGGCACGTCGACACACTGGGTGTCGCGCGGCGGGGTGATCATGATCGGCGGCAGGACGCCGACGAAGGGTTTCACACGTCCGGTGGCGATCGCTTCGCTCGCTGCCTTGCCGAAGTTGAAGTGGGTGAACAGCGAGCTCGGTGAGGACGGCTGCCCGGGCAGGAACTCGACCACCGGGTATTTGCTGGCCGCCTTGGGGTCGTACCCGGGCGGCAGCCAGACCAGGACGTCGTCGACGACGCCCAGATTGTTGCGGACCGGCAGCGCCTCGAGCCGACCGGAGCCCGCGTTCAACTGGCCGGGGTCGACCACCTGCGGCGCCTTGCCCTGGATGCCGAGCAGGTCGTCCCACGACGCATAGAAGTCGTACTGGTTGTTCACATACAGGAACAATGCGAGCATCGCGGTGGCCTGGGCCACAAGGACGATGAACAGCCGGCCGAGGATCGCCAGCCCGCGGCGAACGGGGTTCCCGGAGCCCTGACGCCACCGTGACCACAGCAGGACGATCAGCAGCGGAAGCACCACCGCCGCGATCACCGCCATGACCTGCAGTGGGCGGCCCGTCAGCTCGAACATGATTCACAACCCTTCATGGCCCGGCCTGCGAGCCCAACCGAATGTAGCGCGGGGTCGGTGAGCCGGTCCGTCCCGGAGGGTCAACTCTGACCTGAGTCGTAGCCGGCAGGACCCGGGGTAGCCTGCGGGTGGGCGCGCCGCCAAGCAAGGCGTGCGGAAGCGGAGTGGTGGATTGCAGGGCCGCAATTCCGGTGGCAGACCGATGCGGGGCGCTCGCTGGCTGACCGGCGGCTACGCAACGGCGACGCTGATCGCGGCCGTGTCCTGGCTGTTCGGGCATTGGGGGCATCAGGGCTTCCATTGGCTCGAGGAACTTGTCACCGTGTTCAACATCCCGCTGTCCCGGACGTTGGCCTCGGTAACGCTGCTGGCCCTGATCACCGTGGCGCTCGTGCTGCGCAAGCGGGTGGCGCTGATTGCCGTGATGGTCTGCCAGTTGTTCGGGATGTATCTGGGATTGAGCCTGGTCATCAACGCGCCGGTCAGCCCGTGGATGCGTTCGTGGCGAGTCGGGTACGCGCTCGCAGGCTGGCTGGACCTCGCGTCGGTTCCACTGGGCGCGGCGGCGCTGGTGTGGCTGTGGACGCTGCGGCCGGCCTTCACCGCCCGCGTCCGGCGCGGCTCCGTGGTGCGCGCCGCCCTGGTGGCCGTGACCGGGCTGCTGCTCAGCGTGGCCGTCAGCTACCTGCTGGTCATCGGCTTCCCCGGCGGGTCGACGTCCCCCACCGACGCCGTCGTCGCGATCTTCGCGCGGGTCTTCGGCGATACGGGTCCGGTCAATCGGGCGATCCTGTGGGCCCTGCCGCGGTGGGCGGCCGAGGTGACGTCGCTGGCTCTGACCGTCACGCTGCTCGCCACGGTGATCACCTTCCTGCGGACGGCCAGCAACCCGACCGGATGGTCGGGCGAGCGAGAACTGGCCATTCGGCGGCTGGTTCGCGACTACGGCGCCGCCGATTCGCTGGCCTACTTCGCCACCCGCCGCGACAAGTCCTCCATCTTCAGCCCGGACGGCCGGGCGGTGATCACCTACCAGCTGGTCGCGGGTGTATCGGTGGCCTCCGGCGACCCGGTCGGCGATCCCCGGTCGTGGCCGGCGGCGATCGAGGCCTGGCAGCGGGAACTACGCGAGTACGGCTGGATCCCGGCTGTGCTGGGAGCCTCCGTCGAGGGTGCTCGCGCCTATGTCCGGGCAGGTCTTCGGGTGATGCCGCTGGGCGACGAGGCGGTGCTGGAGGTCCGTCGCTTCGCCCCCGCCCCCGGCGTCCGGCGTGCCGCCCAGCACGCCCGCCGGAGCGGCGTCCAAGTCCGGCTGGTCCGGCAGACCGAACTGTCGCCTGACGAGGTGAAAGAGGTGTATGCGCTGGCGGATCGCTGGCGCCATGGCAGCACCGAACGCGGCTATTCGATGGCACTCAACCGGGCTGCCGATCCCGCCGATTCACAGATCCTCTTCGCTTTGGCCACGGACGCCTCCGGCGCGCCCGTGGGCCTGATCAGCTTCGTGCCCTGGGGTGCGTCGGGGCTGTCGCTGGACCTGATGCGGCGCGGCCCGGACGCCCCGGGCGGGGTGACCGAACTGATCGTGACGCAGTTGATGGCGCACGCCGCGCAACGGGGCGTGCAGCGGGTGTCGCTGAACTTCTGCATGTTCCGCCGGGTGTTCGCTCAGGCCGAGGAGTTCGATGCCGGTCCACGGTTGAACGCGTCGCTGCTGGGCCTGCTGGACCGGTTCTGGCAGTTGGAGCGGCTGTACCGCGCCAACCGGCTGTACCACCCGGACTGGGTGCCCAGGGTGCTGTGCTTCGACGACAGAGTCGGCTTGCCGCAGGTGCTCACCGCGGTCGGGGCGGCCGAGGGATTCATTCCCTGGCCGGGCCGAAAAGCCGACGATGCCGGCCACCAGCTGGATGCCGCCGAACTCGAACAGGTGGCGGCCCTGGGCACGACACCCCAGCTGGTCACACCGGTGGCCGGCCGGAGCCTGCAGACGAAGCAGCGGTTGAAGCATCTGCGGGCGTTGACCGCGCAAGGGCTGGGTCCGACGCCGAGTGCCGACGATGCGCTGGGCGTCGACGTGGGGCAGATCGCGCAGGCGCCGTGGGTGGCCGGCGAGGAGGTCGGCTTCGCGGGCCGCGTCCGGGCGTTGCGCGACCACGGCGGGGTGGTGTTCGTCGATCTGACCGGGGGCGGCGCCAGCGTGCAGCTGGTGCTCGAGGCGTCCGGCCTGCCCGACAGCCTGACCGCGTTCCGGCATTTCGTCGACACCGGTGATCTGCTCGTCGTTCACGGCGTGCGCGGAACCTCCCGCAACGGGACCCGGTCGGTGCTGGTCCGGTCCTGGCGGGTGGCGGCCAAGGCGCTGCATCCGATCCCGTTCGGCGGGCTCACCGACCCGCAGGCCCGGATGCGGCGGCGATCGGCCGACCTGATCGTCCACCCCGAGCAGACACCCGTGCTGCGCAATCGTTCCGCAGTGATCGCATCGCTGCGCCGCACCCTGGACGCCGACGGCTTCCTCGAGGTGGAGACGCCCGTGCTGCACCCGGTGCACGGGGGCGCGACGGCGCGTCCGTTCAGTACCCACAGCAACGCCTACAACCAGGATCTCTATCTGCGGATCGCCCCCGAGCTGTACCTGAAGCGGCTGGTGGTCGGCGGCATGGGCCGGGTGTACGAGCTGGGCCGGAACTTCCGCAACGAAGGTGCGGACGCCACCCACAATCCGGAGTTCACCTCCCTCGAGGCGTATCAGCCCGGTGGCGACTACCGGACCGTCCAGGCGCTCACCGAGCGGCTGGTCCGCGAAGCGGCGGTCGCGGTGCACGGTCGCGCCGCACTGCCACCGGCGGCGTCCGGCCAGGAGTGGATCGACCTGGGCCCGCCGTGGCGCACGGTTACCGTTCTGCAGGCGGTGTCGGAGGCCGTCGGACTCGGGGTCGGCCTGGACACCCCGGTGGCCCGGCTCTACCAGGTGGCCCGCGAGCGTGGGGTGCCGGTGGCCGAGAATCGCGGCGCCGGTGCGGTGATCGAGGAACTGTACGGAGAGCTCGTCGAGCCGGCCACGCAGACGCCCACCTTCTACCTGGACTTCCCGGAGGAGACCTCCCCGCTGACCGCGGCGCACCGGAGCAAGCCCGGTTTGGTCGAGCGTTGGGATCTGGTGATTCGCGGCATGGAGCTGGGTACCGGCTACTCCGAGCTCGTCGACCCGGTCGACCAACGGGAACGGCTCACCCGGCAGTCGCTGCTGGCAGCCGGTGGCGACGCCGAGGCGATGGAACTCGACCGGGACTTCCTGGCCGCGCTCGAACTCGGGATGCCGCCCACCGGCGGTCTCGGTATCGGTGTCGACCGGCTGGTGATGCTGCTGACCGGGCTCAACATTCGCTCGGTGCTCAGCTTCCCGTTCGTCCGGCCCGCTCGCGACCGGTGAGTCGGCGCGGGTCGGCTACTGCGCGAACCGAGCGAGTGCAGTCGTCCCGGCGATGGCCAGCGCGAAGCCCAGGACGGCTATTGGACCCAGCCCGGCCTCGACGCGGTCGCCGAACAGCAGCAGCCCGGCGACCGACGGCAGGACGACCTCGATCATGAACGAGATCGCGGTGACCGCCGTCACCGGGCCACGCTGCAGCGCTACCGCGAAGAACGCCATCGCCAGGACGCCGCCGGCGGCCAGCGACCACAGCAGCGGGTGCCGCAACAGGGCCAGGGAGATCGGCAACGCGCCCAGCCCGCGGGAGGCGACCCCGACTACGCTGAAGCCGAGGCCGGATGCGGCCGCCAACACGACCCACGAGCGTCGACCGCCCAGCCGCATGCCGAGCAGTCCCAGCGCACCGGGCAGCGCACAGCTGCCGAGCACCGCCCACTCCACGGCCGGCGCCGCCGCCACCGGCGAGTCGGGGGTGGCGCTGAACGCCAACAGCACCAGCCCGACCCCCAGAACGCCGAGAGCCGCCCAGTCCCGCCCCAGCAGGCGGGCTCCGCGGATGGCAGCGATGACCGCGGTCACGCCGACCGAGGCGGCCATGATCGATTGCACCAGGAACAGTGGCAGCTCGCGGGCGGCGACCACGTTGCCGAGGAAGGCGACGCCGTCGGCGGCCAGTCCGAGCAGGTAGGGGAGCTGGGTCACGATCACCGCGACCCCGGACACTCCCGTGGCGGCAGCGGCGCGCTTGGCTCCGACTGACTGAAGGACCGAACCGACCCCATAGCCGAGGCAGCAGACGAAGGCTGCGACCCAGCTGAGGACGATCATCCGGCTCCGGCGGTCAGATCAGGCCGAGTTCGGAAACCGCCTTGGCCTCGTCCTGCAGTTCGGCAACCGAGGCGTCGATCCGGCCGCGGCTGAAGTCGTCGATCTCCAGTCCCTGGACGATGCTGTACTCGCCGTCGGACGTGGTGCAGGGGAACGAAGAGATCAGGCCCTCGGGAACTCCGTAGGAGCCGTCGGACGGCACCGCCATCGACACCCAGTCGCCCGCCGGCGTGCCGCTGATCAGATCGCGCATGTGCTCGACGGTGGCGTTCGCCGCCGATGCCGCGGAGGAGGCGCCGCGGGCAGCGATGATGGCCGCGCCACGCTTTGCGACGGTTGGGATGAAGTCGGTCTCGACCCAGGCCTGGTCGTCGATCAGCTCGGCGGCGTTCTTGCCGTCGACCTCGGCGTGGAAGACGTCGGGGTACTGGGTGGCTGAGTGGTTGCCCCAGATGGTCATCTTCTTCACGCTGGTTACCGGCACGCCGGCCTTGACGGCGAGCTGGCTGATCGCCCGGTTGTGGTCGAGCCGGGTGAGGGCGTTGAACCGCTCAATGGGGATGTCGGGGGCGTTCTTCATCGCGATCAGGGCGTTGGTGTTGGCCGGGTTGCCGGTCACCAGCACCTTGATGTCGTCGGCGGCGACCTCGTTGAGGGCTTTGCCCTGAGCGGTGAAGATCGCGCCGTTCGCGCTCAGCAGGTCGGCGCGTTCCATGCCGGCGGTGCGCGGCCGAGCGCCCACTAGCATCGCCAGGTTGACCCCGTCGAACACCTTGGTGGGATCGTCGCCGATCTCGACCTTGGCCAGGTTCGGGAAGGCGCAGTCGTCGAGTTCCATCACGACGCCCTCGAGCGCTTTCAGTGCCGGGGTGATCTCGAGCAGCCGCAGCTCGACCTGCCGGTCGGGGCCGAGCAGTGCGCCGCTGGCAATGCGGAACAGCAGGCTGTAGCAGATCTGGCCGGCCGCGCCGGTCACGGCGACCTTCACGGGTGTGCTCACGGTGGGTTTCTCCTCAGCGACGAGTGGTGACGGATTTCACGCTATCAGCGGTGGCTGGCGTCGTCCGGCGATCCATCGGACGCCGCTCGCCGGGGCGAGCGTCGGTGGCCGGGTACTAGGCTCCGATCCGTGCGACTGCTGCTGGCCCGACATGCCCGAACGGCTTCGAACGTGGCTGCCCTGCTGGACACCGCCCCGCCCGGTCCCGAGCTCGACGTGGTCGGCATGGCACAGGCGGCGACGCTGGCGGAACGGCTGGCCGGGCAGCGGATAGAGGCCGTCTACAGCTCTGATCTGGTGCGGGCGGTGCAGACCGGCGTGCCCGCCGTCCGGGCGTTCGGGGTGCCGCATCACGAGCTGATCCAGCTCCGCGAGATCGGCGCCGGACAGGACGAGATGTCGCCCGACCTGCAGCGCTACGTGATGGCGCTGCGGTCCTGGGGCGAGGGCGACCATGGCGTCCGGATCGTCGGCGGCGAGGACGGCCTGGAGTTCCTGGACCGCTTCTCGCAGGGCATCCGCCGGGTCGCCGAAGGTGGTCACGACGTCGCGCTGGTGGTCAGCCACGGCGCCGCGATCCGGACCTGGGCGGGCTTCGTGATGCCCGAGGTACACCGGATCCTCGGAGCCGGCGGGCTGCCCAACACCACCGTCATCGTCGCCGACGGCGACCCGGAGGCCGGCTGGGTGTTGCGCGGCATCGACTTTCCCGCGCCCGACCCCGAGGACGGCTGGGCCAACCTGCGCTGAACCTCGGCTGGCCGTCCGGATTCGGATCTCGGTCGCCGGTGACGCGGGTCCGCCGCCGGCTCAAACCCGAACCATGTCGATGGACACCGGGACGGCACGGGTGACGCTGTCCCGCACCGGCGAGAATCGGCTCAGTTCGGTGAGTTGGCTGAACTGTGCGTCGTCGAAATCGCCACTCAGTGCGACGGTGACCCGGATCTGCTCGAAGCCAGGTCGGACCGCGGCGTCCAGGCCGAGGAAGCCGCGCAGGTCGACATCGCCGTCAACGGTGCACTTCAGGTCGTCGATCGCGATGCCGCGGGCAGCCGCGTGGTAGACGATCGTGGCGGTGATGCACGCGGCGAGGGCATGCAACAGATACTCGCCAGCGTTGGGTGCCTGATTACCGCCGAGTAGCACGGACGGCTCGTCCGAGTCGACCCGGAAGGGCGCATCGCGGCTGGTGTCCTCGTGGCCGACGCCGAAGAATCCTTGGATGGCGCTTCGGCTGTGGCCGCCGTCGATCCAGCGGTTGCCGACCCGGAACTCGAATCGCGCCAGGGTGGAGTCGGCGGCGACCGCGTCGATGGTTGCCGAGAGGCGTTCAAGATCGACGCCGTTGACAGTGCTGGTGGACATGGGAACTCCTTCTGATGAGGCCGCGGCGGGAGTCGCCTCGGCACTTAGATAGCACGATCGATCGTGCTAATTAAAAGTACGACCGATCGTGCTAAGTTGTCAACCGTGACCATCGCCAGCAAAGAAGAGCGTCGCCGCCGGACGCGATCCGATGGTCAACGGACCCGTGGCGCGATCCTGCGAGAGGCGGCGTCGCTGGCGACCGTCGAGGGGCTCGAAGGTCTCTCGATCGGACGCCTGGCCGCCGCGATCGGCATCAGCAAGAGCGGCCTGTACGCCCACTTCGGCTCCAAGGAGGAGCTTCAGCTCGCCACGGTGGCGCAGGCCGAGCGCATTCTGGCCGACGAGGTGATTCAGCCGGCGATGGCCGCACCGCCGGGTCTGGGGCAACTCGCCGCGATCTGTGAAGCCTTCTTCAGCTACGTCGAACGAGGGGTGTTCCCGGGCGGGTGCTTCTTCGCTGCGACGGCCCTGGAGATGGGTACCCGCCCCGGCGCCGTCCGTGACCGACTAGCGGCGATCCAGCACGACTTCACCGCGCTGCTGAGTTCGTTCGCCCGCACGGCGCTGGGGCAGCATGAGTTGCCCGCCGGCGAGGACCCCGACCGGCTCGCCTTCGAGTTGCACGCGATCCTGCTGGGTGCCGACACGAAGTTCGTCCTGCATGACGACCCGACCGTGTTCGACCTGGCTCGTCAGGTCGTTCGTCGGCGGCTGGGTATCTCGTAGGAAACGCTTGATCAACGCCACCACCGCGGGTTGAGCTTGTCGAAACCCCTTGCCGGGGCACAGGTTCGGGTCTCGACAGGCGCGGCCAACGAAGGTCACCGTTCCGGGCATGGGGCGATGGGTGGTTCGGCCGTAGGCTTCCGCCATGACGGCCTACCACGCGGACGCGTCCGACACCGACGGCAAAGAGATCCTGACCTGGGCCGGCTTCGGTGACGCCAGCCGACAACTTGCCGAACAGGTCGCGGCCAGCGGGTTCCGGCCCGAGATCATCGTCGCGGTCGCCCGCGGAGGATTGATCGTCGGTGGTGGGCTCGCCTATGCGCTCGGCGTGAAGCTCGCCGACGCGATGAACGTCGAGTTCTACACCGACGTCTCCGAGACTCTTCCCGACCCGGTGCTGTTGGCGCCGCTGCTCGACATCGACAGCATCGCCGGACGCCGGGTGCTGGTCGCCGACGACGTCGCTGACTCCGGACGCACCCTGCAACTGGTGATGGACATCCTGCTCAAGCACGGTGCCGAGGTGCGCACCGCGGTGCTGTACACCAAACCGACCTCGATCTACCGGGTCGACTACGTCTGGAAGGACACCGACGCCTGGATCGTCTTCCCCTGGTCGGCGCTACCTCCGGTGGACGGCGTCCGGTCGGCCCCCGCCCACTGAACGCTCGCCGAACTATTTGGGGCTCGCTGAACTCAGCGAGCCCCAAATAGTTCGGCGAGCGCGTGGGTGAAGGTCAGTGGAAGATCACGGTGCGCTGGCCGTCGGCCATGATCCGGTGCTCGGCGAACAGCTTCACCGCCTCGGTGAGGGTGCGGGATTCCTGCTCCTGGCCGAGCGCCACCAGTTCGGGGACGTCGACGGTGTGGTCCACCCGGCGGACGTTCTGCTCGATGATCGGGCCCTCGTCCAGGTCGGCGGTGACGAAGTGTGCGGTGGCCCCGATCAGTTTGACCCCGCGGCTGTGCGCCTGCCGGTACGGGTTGGCGCCTTTGAAGCCGGGCAGGAACGAGTGGTGGATGTTGATCGCGCGTCCGGCCAGCCGCTCGCACAACTCCGGCGACAGGATCTGCATGTAGCGGGCCAGCACCACCAGTTCGATGTCGTGCTGTTCGACCGCCTCGAGCACCCGCGCCTCGAATGCCGCCTTGGTGTGCGGCAGCACCACATGATCCTCGAACGGGACGCCGTAGAAGCCAGCCAGGTCGCCCAGGTCAGGGTGATTGGCAAGGATCAGCGGGATGTCGATCTGCAGGTAGCCGGAGCGGGCCCGGAACAGCAGGTCGTTGAGGCAGTGGCCGGCCTTGGACGCCAGGATCAGTGTGCGACGCGGCCGTCCGACGTAGTCCAGTACCCATTCGGCGCCAAGGGAGTTGGCAATCGGGGTGATGGCGTGCTCGAACACCGAACGGTCGAAGCCCGACTGCACCTGGACGCGCATGTAGAACCGGTCGGACTCCGGCGAGCTGAACTGCTGCAGCTCGGTGATGTTGCCGTAGGCCTGCGCGATCGCTCCGGTGACGGCATGGACGATGCCGGGCCGGTCGTCGCAGGCCAGGGTCAGCAACCAGTGGGTGGAGTCGATCACCGCGCAAGGGTACCGGCCACCGAGTGAGGACTGCGTGGTGTTCAGCGGCCACGGGCTCAGCTGTGATCGCCGCGGACGCTTCGGTGGTCATTGATGGACGTCGGGGCGGCCTCCGCCCGGTGCCGCGCGGCGAAACAGCCGTTATGACTGACCGCAGATGACGCTTTTCCGTTCCTCGCGTAGAAGTGTGCGTTTTCGGCCTCCTCGGGTCTTCCAAACCGCTCATTTCTCGGCGGGAGGAAGCAGCTGATCGGATGCTCCCGGCGAAAACGCTCGAATCGCCGCGACAGGCAGCCGCAGGTGGTTGTCCGGCGAGAAAGCCCGCGGGCCGGCGGGCAGCCCGCCTCGGGTCTCGACAAGCTCGACCGACGAGGCGCTTCCGATGCGGATCAGAGGGAGTCGATGGCGCCGTTCAGTGTCTGCGACGGACGCATCACCGCACTGGTCAGTGCATCGTCGGGCCGGTAGTAGCCGCCCAGGTCGGCGGGGGAACCCTGCACTGCGAGCAGTTCGGCGTTGATCGTCGCCTCCTGGGCGCGCAGCGTCTCGGCGAGCGGTACGAACCGGGTAGCCAAGGACTGATCATCGGCCTGTCCGGCCAGCTCCTCGGCCCAGTACAGCGCCAGGTAGAAGTGGCTGCCGCGGTTGTCGATGGTGCCGAGCCGGCGTCCCGGCGACTTGTTCTCGTTGAGGAACGTGCCGGTGGCTCGGTCCAGGGTCACGCTCAGCACCTGTGCGGAGGAGTTGCCGGTGACCTCGGCGTACTTCGCGAAGCTTTCAGCCAACGCCAGGAACTCGCCGAGGCTGTCCCAGCGCAGGTAGTTCTCCTTGACCAGCTGCTGGACGTGCTTGGGCGCCGAGCCTCCGGCGCCGGTCTCGAACAACCCGCCGCCGTTGATCAGTGGAACCACTGACAGCATCTTGGCCGAGGTGCCCACTTCGAGGATCGGAAACAGGTCGGTGTTGTAGTCGCGCAGCACGTTGCCGGTCACCGAGATGGTGTTCTTGCCTTGCCGGATGCGTTCCACCGACACCTTGGTCGCCTCGATCGGGGACGCGATGGTGATGTCCAGCCCGGTGCTGTCGCCGGCGATCTCCGGGTCGCCGAGATAGGTCTTCACTTTGGCGATCAGGTTGGCGTCGTGGGCGCGGCTCTCGTCGAGCCAGAAGATCGCCGGGTCGCCGGTGGCGCGGGCGCGGGTCACCGTCAGCTTCACCCAGTCGCGGATCGGGACGTCCTTGGTCTGGCAGGCGCGCCAGATGTCACCGGGCTGGACGGCGTGCTCGATCAGTGCGTCGCCGGCCCGGTTGACCACCCGCACCGTGCCGGCCTGGCCGATCTCGAAGGTCTTGTCGTGCGAGCCGTACTCCTCGGCGGCCTGCGCCATCAGCCCGACGTTGGCCACCGAGCCCATCGTCGCCGGATCGTAGGCGCCGTTCGATCGGCAGTCGTCGATCACCGCCTGGTAGATGCCGGCATACGACGAGTCCGGGATCACCGCCAAGGTGTCGGCCTCGTTGCCGTCCGGACCCCACATATGGCCGCCGATCCGGATCATCGCCGGCATGGAGGCATCCACGATCACGTCGGACGGCACATGCAGGTTGGTGATGCCGCGGTCGGAATCGACCATAGCCAGCGCCGGGCCGTCGGCCAGTTCTCGTTGGAAGGACGCCTTGATTGCGGCGCCGTCGGGCAGCGCGTCCAAGCCGGCGAGGATGCCGCCCAGGCCGTTGTTGGGGCTCAGTCCGGCCGCGGCCAGGGCATCGCCGTACTTCTCGAAGGTGGTGGGGAAGAACGCCCGCACCACATGGCCGAAGATGATCGGGTCGGAGACCTTCATCATGGTGGCCTTGAGATGCACAGAGAACAGCACGCCGGCGTCCTTGGCCTCGGCGACCTGTGCGGCCAGGAAGCGGTCCAGCGCCTCGGCACGCATCACGGTGCCGTCGACGACCTCGCCGGCCAGCACCGGCACCGACGCCTTGAGCACGACGGTCTCGCCGCCGTCGGACGGCACCAACTCGATCCGTAGCTCGTCGGCGGCCTCGATCACCACCGACTTCTCGTTGTGCCGGAAGTCGTCGGCGTCCATCGTCGCCACGTTGGTCTTCGAATCGGGGCTCCAGGAACCCATCGAGTGCGGGTGCTGCCGCGCGTAGTTCTTGACCGACTCAGGCGCGCGCCGATCCGAATTGCCCTCGCGCAGCACCGGGTTGACCGCGCTGCCCTTGACCTTGTCGTAGCGGGCCTTCACATCCGCAGCGGTACCGCCGGACGGGTTGTCGGGGTAGTCGGGCAGGTCGTAGCCCTTGCTCTGCAGCTCGGCGATCGCGGCCTTGAGCTGCGGCATCGACGCGCTCACGTTGGGCAGCTTGATGATGTTGGCGTCCGGGGTCTTGGCCAGCTCACCGAGTTCGGCGAGCGCGTTCGGCAGCCGCTGCTCGTCGGTGAGCCGCTCGGGGAACAGGGCGATGATGCGTCCAGCCAAGGAGATGTCGCGGGTCTCGACGTCGACCCCCGCGGCAGCGGCATAGGCCCGGACGATCGGCAGGAAGGAGTACGTCGCCAGCAGCGGCGCCTCGTCGGTGTGCGTGTAGATGATCGGACTCATCGTGACCCTTCATGCCTGGAGGTTGCCTGTCGGCAGGAGACTACCAATCACGCCCGACGATTCCTGGCCGCTCAGCCCAGGTGCACGGTCAGCGTCCGGACGCCGGTGCCGGCATTGGGTGAATCCGCGGCCATCTCCGACCAGGCATGCTGCAGCTGCGCGGTGAGGAACCGTTGGTCGCTGCCGGACGCGGCGGTCAGCTTGAGCCGTTCGACGTCCACCAAGTCGATCGCCGAACGCACCTCGAAAGCGGTGCCGCCATGGCCGGTGTGGAAGCCCGGCCAAGAAGTCGTCCAGTTCGCCGTCGTTGTCGATGAACACCGACAGGTCGCCGACCCTTCCGCTCCAGGTTTTCAGTTCGTCAGAGCTGACCTGGTCGGCGCTGCGCAGGTAGTGGACGACGCCGTAGCGGCGCCAGCGGCTCACGAACTCATCGGTGCCGGCCCGGTTGTCGAACAGGCGCAGATAGAGGATGCGGCCGGCGTTGCGGTTCGGGACGGGACGCAGTGCGGCGGCGTAGTGCACGGTCAGCAGCGGTACCTGCTGGGCACGTGCCGCCGATTGCTGCTCCACCTCGAGCGGTCCGGACGACGACAACCGCTCCACCATCGCGGCGCCCCGGGCCTCGCCGAGCAGCTTGGAGGCCCGGACGATCGCCCATCCGGACGCGACCGCGACGAGCCAGCTGTAGCCGACAGCGTCCTCGGAGGTCCGAAGGGGCAGCACGCCGTAGGCGGCGCCGACCGCGAAACCGACCGAGCCGAGCGCCGCCAGGACCGAGCCCGCGAGGATGCCCACGGCGGTCCGCAGCGTCGTGCGGGTGGTCCGGATCAGGTGCGTGCCCAGCGGCGGCACCTCAGCCGCACGGACGGGGTCGTCGAGCTGCCGCTCCCAGGTCCGGGCGACCCGCAGCCGGTGCGAGAGCCGGATCAGTTCATAGGCCGCGCTCAGCGTCCGCCAGGCCGGCAGCCCGATCAGGATCGCCATCACCGGCAGCCGCCACGGTTCGATCTGCCGGCTCCGCAGACCGGCGCCGCGCAGGAACTGAACCACGACGCCGGCGTAGCTGGTCACCGCCCAGAACACGGCCGCGGTCAGTGCCATCAGGAACGCCGTCCGGAGCGCGTCCGAGCGGACCTGAGGGCGCAACGGCTGCGGGTCCTCCCTGGTCAGCGTCATGAGCCCTCCCGATGTAAGGCCGCGTTCGCCGCCGTTGCACCCCCGCGATGCGCGGGCGGCTTGGGCGGCATCGTGTCACGGATCTCGCGCGTGGTCAGCCCTCCGGCAGCGCCGGATCGATCAGGCGTCGATGGTGCTCATATCGCCGTAGCGGGCACCTCGGACGGCATCCCGCGGGACCGCGTCGGTGAGTGCGGCCAGGTCGCCTGCGGTGAGTGAGACGGTGACGGCGGCGGCGTTCTCCTCCAGGTAGCGGACCCGCTTGGTACCAGGGATCGGGACGACATCGTCGCCCTGGGCGAGCACCCAGGCCAGCGCGAGCTGGCCGGGCGTGCAGTCGTGGGCGCTGGCCAACTCCCGGACGCGGTCGACCAGCCGCAGGTTCGCCTCCAACGCTTCGCCCTGGAAGCGCGGGAAATAGGCCGTCGCCCGGCTGTCACCCTCGTCCGGCGACCGGGTGATCGCGCCGGTGAGAAGGCCGCGGCCGAGCGGCGAGTACGGAACCAGGCCGATCCCGAACTCGCGCAGGGCGGGCAGAACCGCATCCTCGACGTCGCGGGTGAACAGCGAGTATTCGGTCTGCAGAGCGGTGATCGGGTGCACCGCGTGCGCCCGGCAGATCGTCTCCGGCGAAGCCTCGGAGAGCCCCAGGAAGCGGACCTTTCCGGCTTCGACAAGCTCTTTCATCGCTCCCACGGTGTCTTCGATCGGCACGCTGAAGTCGACCCGGTGCTGGTAATAGAGGTCGATGTGGTCGACGCCGAGCCGCCGCAGGGACGCGTCACAGGCGGCCCGGACGTACTCGGGGCGTCCGTTGACGCCCAGGCGGGTGCCGTCCGGACGCCGTTCGTTGCCGAACTTGGTTGCCAGCTGCACCTCGTCACGGCGTCCGCCGATCGCCTCGCCGACCAGCTTCTCGTTGGTGAACGGGCCGTACATGTCCGCGGTGTCCAGGAAGGTGACGCCGAGGTCGAGCGCGCGCCGGATGGTGGCGATGCCGCCGGCGTGATCGGGGGTGCCGTAGAACTCCGACATGCCCATGCAGCCCAGGCCGAGGGCAGAGACGGTCAACGCCGCAGTGCCGGTGCCGAGGGTGCGGGTGGGGATCTGTGTGGTCATGGATCCAGCCAACACCCGCGAAGCGCTTGGGGGAAGGTTGCGTCTACTGCTCGTTGGGTCGGTGCGGTGGGTCAGCGGGAGCCGTCCAATTTGCCGGTCGTCGAGCCCTTGGTCGCGACCAAGGGCGCCCGTGATTCCGGCCCGGGCGCCCCACGGTCAGCTCACACCTGCTGCAGGCTGAACCGGCGTGTCTCCGCGTCGACCTGCAGGACGCGGGCCCGCACCCGGTCGCCGACGGCGAGATCGGCCTTCGCCTCGGCAAGGGGCAGGAAACCGTCAACGCCCCCCACGCGGACGAACGCACCGAACGGCACGACCTGGACAACTGTGCCCTCGACAGGCTCGTGGCTGACGGCGAGGAACGACTCCCACGCCTGGTCGGCGGGCGGATTGTGGGTGTTATTCATGATTCACCTCCTTTCCCACACACTCGCTGTTGATGGGTGTGCGTGGGACGGCGGGCTCCTGGCCCGCCCGGGAATCACGGCCGAGCCGGGGAACCTTCTGTGCAGCGGCTGGTGGCCGACCCGGCAGTCATGCGGATCAGGTTAGCCCTTCTCTCCGGGCATGCGTGAGGGGCCGGCCCCGATGGGCCGGCCCCTCACGGTGAGTTGCTACTTGATCGTCTTGGCGGCGCTCGTCTTGGCCACCTTCTGGTAGCCCGCCTTGGAGCCGGTGACCTTGACGGCGATCTTCTTGCCCTTGTCGGCCTTGACCAGCTTGTAGCTCGACTTGGTCGCCTTCGCGATCGCCTTGCCGTTGCGCAGCCACTGGTAGGTCAGGCTGACTGGTGCCGGCGCCCAGGTGCCCGGGTTGGCCTTCAAGGTCGACCCGACCTTCGCGGTGCCGGTGATCTTCGGGGTCGGGGTCTTGGTGAGGGACAACGGCGGGCGCGAGACCGTCAGGGTGTAGGTCTCTCCCCAAGTGACCCAGCTGTTGCTGCCGTAGATGCGGACGTAGGAGCGTCCGACACCGAGGTTGGCTGTCAGTGCGCTGGTGTGTTGCGACCCAGCAATTGTCCAGTCGTAGAGCTGTTTGCCGGAGGCGTTGTAGACGCGGACGTCGTAGGCGCGGGTGGTGCCGAGGTTGGCGGGGAATTTGAGGTTGAGGGTGAGCCGTCCTGCTTTGGGTAGGTCGATTGCGTAGTAGTCGTCGTCGCCGCCCCAGGCGCTGCCGAGTGCGGAGCCCGAAACGGTGCTGCCCGTGGCGAGGGCATCGGCGGTGGAAGTGTCGTTGTTAGGTTCGGTTTCGACGGTGCCGGGAGTGAGTGTGGCGTTGAGTGTGTAGGTCTTTTCCCAGGTGACCCAGCTGTTGCTGCCGTAGATTCGCACGTAGATTCGGCCGCTGTCTGTGAAGCTTCCTTGGCCGGCGAGCCATTTGCCGTCGTATTCGTCGGCGTTGATTGTCCAGTCGTAGAGCTGTTTGCCAGAGGCGTTGTAGACGCGGACGTCGTAGGCGCGGGTGGTGCCGAGGTTGGCGGGGAATTTGAGGTTGAGGGTGAGCCGACCTGCTTTGGGTAGGTCGATTGCGTAGTAGTCGTCGTCGCCGCCCCAGGCGCTGCTGAGCGCGGAGCCCGAAACGGTGTCTCCCGGGGCTAGGCGGTTGGCTGTGGATATGCTGTTATTCGGCTCGGATTCGGTCACGGGCGCCGCTTGGGCCGCGGTGGGTACCAGGGTTGCGAATACTAGCGCAGCTAGGATTGTGCCTGCCAATCGCCGCCATTGTGTGCGTGGGCGTGTTGACGAAATCATCTATTTCCTTCGGGCGTCTGGCGATGCGGCGCTGGCCGCGGATCGTCATTTACTGATTCTCGATCGAAGGCTATGGGTGGGCTGTTTGTCGCTGCCACCTTTGGCGCCGGACTTGAGCGCTCCTTGAGCCTTCCTTGACCCAGGCTTGAGCTTCAACCGTTGGCGCCTGCAGAAGTGTCAGCGCCGCTCCCTACGCTCACGGCATGATCACCACCCTGGCCGTGCACGGCTACCGGTCGCTGCGTGAGGTCGTGCTGCCGCTGGTGGGGCTGACCGTCATAACCGGCGCCAACGGAGCCGGCAAGTCCAACCTGTACCGCGCCTTCCAGCTGCTCGCCGACACGGCGTCCGGGCGGTTCATCGGCTCGATCGCGGCTGCCGGCGGACTGTCATCGGTGCTGTGGGCCGGTCCCGAGCAGATCTCCGGCGCCATGCGTCGCGGCGAGGTGCCCGTTCAGGGCACGGGTTCGCGCAAGGCGCCGGTCAGCCTGCAGCTCGGTTTCACCACCGCTGACCTCGGCTACCTGATCGACGTCGGGCTGCCGGTCCCGGAGCATCCGCCGTCAATCTTCGGCCGCGACCCGATCATCAAACGCGAGCTCATCTGGGCCGGTCCGGTGCTGCGTCCCGCGGCCACCCTGCTGGAGCGGACGGCGCGCGGCGTCCGGATCGCCGAGGACGCCGGACGCGCCGCGAACCGGGCCACCGGGCACATCGAGGTGGGCTTGCCGCCGTGGGCAAGCGTGCTCGACGAACTGGTCGATCCGGTCCACCGGCCGGAGGTGACCGCCGTCCGCGACGTGGTGCGCCGTTGGCGGTTCTACGACAGCTTCCGCATCGACACCGAGGCGCCGGCACGCCAGCCCCAGGTGGGTACCCGCACCGAGGTGCTCGCCGGCGACGGTCACGATCTGGCGCCGACCCTGGCGACCATCCTCGAATCGGCGTGGGAGGCGCCGCTTCGAGAGGCGATCGCCGACGCCTTCACCGGCACCCGGCTCTCCATCGCCGACCACAGCGGGCGCTTCGAGATCGAACTCACCCAGCCCGGCATGTTGCGACCGTTGACCGCTCGGGAACTCTCCGACGGCACGCTGCGCTACCTGCTGCTGGCCGCGGCCCTGTTCAGCCCGCGTCCGCCCGGACTGATGGTGCTCAACGAACCCGAGACGTCGCTGCACCCCGACGTGCTGCCCGCACTCGCCCGGTTGATGGTGCGCGCCGCCGAACGCAGCCAACTCGTGGTCGTGACCCACTCCCGTCCGCTGGTCGAGGCCCTAACCGAGGCGGGCGCGCTGCATCACGAACTGGTAAAGCCGCACGGCGAGACCGAGGTCGAGGGACAGGGACTGTTGAGCCGCCCGACGTGGCAATGGGGACGGCGATGAGGGGCGCGATAACCTCGCTCGGTGAGCGAGTACCCCGCGGTTTCCTACGTGATGCCGGTGCTGAACGAAGAGCGGCATCTCGCCGACGCCGTGGCCGCCGTGCTGAACCAAGAGTATCCGGCACAGGCCGAACTGGTGCTGGCGCTGGGCGCGTCCACCGACGACACCACCGCCATCGCTCGCGAACTCGCTGCCGCGGACGACCGGATCACCCTGGTCGACAACCCCCGCAACGACATTCCGGTCGGGCTCAACCTGGCGATCCGGGCCAGCCGGCACCCGATCGTGATCAGGGTGGACGCCCACGCCGAACTGCCTGCCGGCTACTCCCGCACCATGGTCGACCTGCTCAACGAACACGGCGCGGTCAACGTCGGCGGAGTGATGCATGCCAAGGGGCGCACCCCGTTCCAGCGCGCGGTGGCACGGGCCTACAACTCGCCCTGGGGGCTCGGCGGCGGGCAGTACCACGGTGCGAAGAAGGCCGGCCCGTCCGATAGTGCCTACCTGGGGGTCTTCCGGCGCGAGGTGCTTGAGCAGGTGGGCGGCTACGACGAGAGCCTGCGCCGAGCCGAGGACTGGGAACTCAACTCGCGCATCCTCGCGGCCGGTCATCTGATCTGGTACACCCCGGACGTCGCGGTCACCTACTGGCCCCGGGCCACACCGGCGAGCCTGCGCCGGCAGATGTTCGCCACCGGGGTGTGGCGCGGCCACCTCGTCCGGGAACACCGCTTTCGGACGCCACGGAAGTACCTCGCGCCGCCCGCGGTGGTGCTCGCGTTGGCGACGTCGGGGCTGGTGGCGCTGGCGCAGCTCAACGGGGGGCTGCGGGGTCGTCCGGCGAAGGTGCTCAGCGCGGTGCACGCGGCGCCGCTGGTCTACGCGGCCGGGCTCACGGCGGTATCGAAGAGATCGCTGGGCGCGGAATCGAACTCCGAGTTGCTGTTGAACGTCGCTGCGCTGGGAATCATGCATCTGTCCTGGGGCGCCGGGTTTCTGCGTGGGCTGTTCAGTGGCGCACACGCCACCGTCGACAAGTCGCGGGTGACGCGCGCCCAGTGAGACGACAGGGCTACGCGCCGGCCCCTGACCGGGCTAGGCCGGCCCCAGCTGGTGTGCTGGGGGCCCGGCGCGGCGGAGCATCATAGCTCTCCCACGGGCACCCGATAGGCTAGCGGCCCCATAGTGAAGGGATCCGATGAATCCGATCGTCAGCAACATTCTGCTGATCCTTCTGTTCATCATCATCGGTGGAGTGTTCGCCGCCGCTGAGATGGCGCTGGTGTCGCTGCGTGAGAGCCAGGTCAAGCAACTCTCGACGCGCGGCCAGCGCGGGCGGATCGTGGCCTCCCTGGCGGCCAACCCGAACCGATTCCTATCCGCGGTGCAGATCGGTGTCACCCTCTCGGGCTTCCTCTCGGCGGCCTTCGGCGGCGCGACGCTGGAAGAGCCGACGTCGCAGGTGCTGATCGGCTGGGGTGTGCACGAGAACGTCGCCGGGCCACTCTCGCTGGTGGCGATCACGGCGATCATCTCCTACTTCTCGATCGTGATCGGCGAACTCACCGCCAAGCGGCTGGCGATGCAGAGCGCCGAGACTTTCGCCATGGCCCTGGCGCCGCTGGTCAACGCCATCGCGACCGTTGCCCGACCCGTGATCTGGTTCCTCGGCGTCTCCACCGATGCCCTGGTGCGCGTTCTCGGCGGCGATCCGAAGGCCGGCCGCGAAGAGGTCACCGACGAGGAGTTGCGGGCCATGGTCACCTCCTCGCCGACTCTGGGCGATGAGGAGCGCCAAATTGTCGACGAGGTGTTCGCCGCCGGCCAGGTCAGCCTCCGCGAGGCGATGGTGCCCCGGACAGAGGTGGACTTCCTGTCCGGTGATCTACCAGCTCACAAGGCAATTCGGAACTTCCAGGAGCAGGCGCACAGCCGCTACCCGGTCATCGGCGAGGACGTCGACGACGTGCTGGGCTTCGTGCACGTGCGTGACCTGTTCGACCTCGACCCGGCGGCGCGCAACGCTCCGGTCAGCCAGCTGGTCCGCCCGGTGGAGTCGCTGCCGCACACGATGAAGATCCTGCGCGCACTGACCGAGATGCGGGCTACCAACGCCCACCTGGTGATCGTCCGCGACGAGTACGGCGGCACTGCGGGCATCGTCACGATGGAGGATCTGGTCGAGGAGCTGGTCGGCGACATCTCCGACGAGTTCGACGGTCCGACCGATGACGCGTCCAGTTTGCCGGGCGGAGCGGAGCTGGACGGTCTGGAGACGCTGGAGGAGTTCGGCGAGGATCACGGCTATGTGCTCACCGAGGGCCCCTACGACACGGTCGCCGGGTTCGTGATGGCGCACCTCGGCAGGTTGCCCGAGGTGGGCGATGTGATCGAGGTGGTGTTGGATCCGGTGGAAACCACCGAGAGCGGCCCGGAGCGGTTCGAGTTCACCGTCGCCGAGCTGGACGGACGCCGCGCTGCGAGACTGCGGTTGCGCCGCCTCGGTGTGGCGTCGACGGTCGAATAGCCTGCGCGGCGGGGGCGTCGGGAGAGGAGGGGTGCGATGACCACAGCGGACCCGGACGGTTCGCAACTGCTGACCTCGCCCGAGGTCGGCGAACTGCTGGCCGCCGCCGTCACCCACGCCGGCGGCACTCTGCTCAGTTGGACGCTCGACCACGTGGACGCCCACCCACAGCAATCAACGACCGCCACCTACTCGGCGTCGGTGCGGTGGCCCTACGGGGAACGGGACGAGCTACTCGGCGTGAGCGCTCGGGCCGGCGGCCCGGCACAGTCGGACAGCCTGGCCGAGATCTTCGCCGACGGCGACCGTGAGGTAGCGGTGTGGATCTATCCTCACGACCCCGACCTGCCCGGTCTCAGTCGTGCCGCCTACGCCGAGCGAATGGCGGAGATCCTCACCGAGCACCACGTGCTTGGTCGGCCCGTTGCCGCGGCCGATGTCCGGCTGCGGATGATCGGCTATCGGCCCCGCAGGCGTGCGGTGCTGCGGGTCGACCTCAGTGACGCGTCCGGAGCGCAACCGACGACGGTCTACTGCAAGGTGCTGCGGGAGCGCGTCTTCGGTGATGTCGTCCGGCGCCACGAGCTGCTGCTGGCGGCCGGGGTGCCGGCGCCCGAGGTGGCCGCGACAACGCCGGATGCGCTGATGTTGCTGCGCAACCTACCCGGGCGGCCGCTGGCCTCGGCGGTCTTCGAGGCGCACGAGCCGTGTACCGCCGAGCAGATCATTCATCTGCTGGACGCCATGCCGGGCAGCGTCGCGCAGCTGGAGCGTAGACCGCCCTGGTCGGACGCGGTCGAGCACTATGCCCGCATGGTCGTCGCGGCCGTGCCACGCGCCGGGGACAAGCTCGCCTGGCTGACCGAGCAGATCACCACGGGCCTGCGCGCCGTCCAGCTCGGCAACGAACCCACCCACGGCGACTTCCACGAGGGCCAGATCCACGTCGCCGACGGCCGGATCGTCGGCGTCCTGGACGTCGACACCGTCGGTCCCGGACGCCGCGCCGACGACCTGGCCTGTCTGATCGCCCACCTGTCAACGATCCAGCGGATGAGTCCTAGCCAGGAGGCCCGGGTGCATCGGCTGATCCGGGCCTGGGTGCCGGTGTTCGATACCCGGGTGGACCCGACCGAGCTGCGGCTGCGCGCGGCGGCGGTGATCATTTCGCTGGCGACCGGCCCATTCCGTGGCCAGGAGCCGGACTGGGAGTGGGAGACGCTGCGGATGATCGCCTCCGCGGAGGCGCTGGTGCGCCAGGTGAGCTAGGCGGTCCCGCCTGCGGCTTCGGCAGATCGACGCCGAAAACCGGTACCCCCGCCGGGCACTGTGCGACGTCCGGGTTGAAGTCGGCGAAGAGCCCGGACGGGTTGTCGCGGTAGAGCCACACGTGCAGCACCCACAGCGGCAGCGTCGCGTGACGGTGCAGGTGCTGGCCGAACAGCATCGGCGGGTCGTTGGAGGACCAGGCCTCGGCCGGCACGATGTATTCGTGGGCGACCAGCCTTGCGGGAGCGCCGGCGGGGTCGAGTTCGTAGACGAGCGCCTCGGGGGCCGTGGTATCGAGCGTGGCATCCATCAGCTTGTCCGCGACGTAGTGCAGCCCCATCCCACCCTTGCCGGCGTCGTGGAAGCAGCCGAGCGTCGTCAGCGTGCTGGCGTAGCCCGCGCCTTCGGCCGCGGCGTGATCGGTGAAGCGCTCGGTGGCGGCACGGGCGGCCTTCAGTTGCCCGTCGACCTCGGCACCGCCGCCAGGGGTGCTGTGCGGCCCGCTCGGCGTCGTGGCCGCGCAGCCGCCGAGCGCCAGGGTGAGGACGCCGAACGCGGCCAGCGCTCGGCGCAGATGTCGGATGGCCATCGCCCGCCGCCTCAGTGGTAGAAGTACGGGTCGAGCACCCGCACCTCGGTGATGGCGTCGACGGGCAGGCCGTTGGCCTCGGCGGCATCGCGGATGGCTTCGGGATTCGGCCCGTCGTAGACGCAGAACGTGGTCGCCTTGTCATCGGTGACGAACGACTGCACCCACGTGACGCCCTCGGCTGCGTTGCGGTCGATGATCCCGGCGAGCCCTTCCGCGCCGCGATCGCTGATGGGGACGTGCAATCCGTCCGGGAAGGTGCGTTGCACCAGATAGCGGGTCACTTCGGATCCTGTCCGGCCCGGAGTCTCCGGACCACCTGGATCCAGGTTCACGCCGCGCGCCGGTGCGGCGAATCGGGAGCGGTCCCTATCTCTGCGGGGGTTGCTCCCCACATCACTGGCGAGGTCACTCCCCATCTCCGACTACCGGCAGTGCGTCCGCCACGTCACGGCGCGACGCGACACCCAGCTTCGCGAGGATCGCCGAGACGTGGTGGCCGGCCGTCTTCGGAGAGATGTGCAGTCGCGCGGCGAGCGCCGCGTCGGTCAGGCCCTCGCCGAGCAGGCCCGCGACCTCCAACTCTCGCGCGGTCAGCCCGCCAGGGTTGGTCGCGGTCCGGCGCGACGGCCGCCGAGGCACGGACGCCGCGCCCTCGGCGCGCAGCCGCGCGACCACCGCATCGGCGGCCGGATTCGCGCCCAGGCGGTCGAAGACCTGCAGCGCACGCAGGCGGTGCGCGGCCTCGCGGCTGTCGGCAAAAGCCCCGGCCGCCTCGTAGGGGCATCCGAGCTGCTCCCACAGCGCGGCAGCGGCGCCGAACTCGCCGCGCACCTGGGCCGCGAACGGCTCGGCTGCGCCGGACGGCAGAGTGCTGAGGCTGCCTGCCCGCCACAGCCAGAACCCGAGTTCGCCGATCGCCCACCCCTGCCGGAGCTTCACGGCGAGCTGGAACGTCTCGGCGACGAGCGCCGGAATGCGATCGGCCTCCGATCTGAGCCATGCGGATTCGGCGAGTCCGGCCGCTGCCGGCCAGAGCCGTTGCAGATCGCCGGTGCGCTCCGCCAACTCGCGCGCCGCCAGCAGCGGAGGCTCGGCGTCCGGCGCGCCGGAGCGGGCTCGAATGCGGCCGATGACGGTGAGGGCCACGATCCGCGCGATCACGCCGGGCGCGTCGCGGACCGACTCGGCCAGTGCCGCGCCAGCACTCCACTGGCCCTGTTCGAAGCGCGATCGTGCGAGCCACGCGGTCGCGTAGTCGGCGCTGTGGTCCAGGTCACGCTCGGCGCACCAGACGCGCGCCTGGTCCAGCCAGCGATCGGCCTGTGCGTATCGGCGGACCTCTCCAGCGCCGGACCCGAGGTTGATCAGCGCCGACGCCACCGCGATGTCGTCGCCGAGGTTCTCAGCGAGCGCACGGCTGCGCACGAGTGGCTCCTCGGCCTGATCGGGATCGACGAACCACAGTGACGCGCCGACCGCGTTGAGCGCAGCCGCTCGGGTGCGATCGTCGCCGAAGCGAGCTGCGAGTTCTGCCGCGCTGCGGCCGAGGGAAATCGCCCGGACCACCTCTCGGGCCAGCATGTGCAATTGCGCGCCGACGGACAGCGCGACCGCCTTGGCCGAGCTGTCCGCCCGCCGGTCGAAGCCGGCGAGGACGTCATCGATGGCGCGACGGGCCTCGTCCCCCCGGCCCTGGCGCCACAGCGCGGTCGCTGCCATCGCGGCGGCGCGGCCGTCGTCGTCCGGGCGGTCCAGTGCGCGCCAGATCGCCCGCGCCTTCTCGCAGGCACCGAATGCGCCCTGGTCGTCGGCGAATGCGGTGTACTCACGCGCCAGGCCCTCCCAGGCGACGGCCGCCGACTCCTGCCGGAGGGCATCCCAGCCGAGCGCGCGCTCGTACTGCCGTGCCGCGGATCGATGCGCTCCTGCGCCGCTTGCGGCCATGGCAGCCTCGATCCCGTACCTGGCGGTGCGGACCGGGTCGCCTCCGCGTTCGGCATGATGCGTGAGCCGCGCGGGGTCCGCGCCGCGACTCTCGAGTTCGGCGAGCAGGCGGCGGTGCAGGTGTGCGGCGACGGCGGGCGGCACGGAGTCCTCGACCGCCCGACGGGCCAGGTCATGGCGGAAGGCGATGCCGGCCGGACGTCCCACCAGCATGCCGCTGCGCAGGCACTCGTCGATCGCAGGGGCCGTCACCTCGGCTGCCGCCAGCACCAGGCTCACCTCGGCGTCGGCGCGGGGGATGAGTGCGGCAGCGTCCAGTGCTCTGCGCGCCTGTGGGCCGAGCGCGTCCGCCCTGGCCAGGACGGCGGCGCGAACGCTCGAGGGCACCACGTCCGTGGCGCGGGCCTCGATCAGCGCCGTGACGAAGAAGGGGTTCCCACCGGTCGCCGCATAGATCTCGTTGGCATCCAGCCCGCGGGCCAACGTCGCCACCGATTCCGGTCCGAGGGGAGCGAGTTCCATCCGGCGTACCTCGGGAAGCGCCATGAGCCGGCCGAGGGCGACGGTCAGTGGATGGTCACGGATGAGTTCGTCGTCCCGTGCCGTCACGATCACCGCTGCCTTAGTCGACGCGATCCGCCGGGCCAGGAACAACAGCAGGTCGCGAGTCGCGTCGTCCGCCCAATGCACGTCCTCGATCACCACCACCGACGGTGGATGCGGCGCGGCCAGTTCGGCGAGCGCCGCCGCGAACCGGTCGTGCCTCGGAGTATCGCCGGCCATGACCGCGAGCAGATCCCCGCCCGCGGCCAGCGCGATGTCGTGCAACGGCGCCAGCGGTCGAGGGGTGCTCAGGGGGTCGCACGCGCCCTCCAGCAACCGCAGGCCACGCGGGCGCTCGTCGGCCAGGGCGCGCACGAGTGACGACTTGCCGACCCCTGCCTCGCCGAGTACGAGCGTGAGCGAGCCCCGCCCGCCAACGGCTTCGCCGACGCGGGCCCGGAGCGTGTCGAGTTGGGACGCCCGCTCGAGGAGCCCGGTGCCACCCAACGCGGCGACAGGTTCGTCGACCACGCCCACAGGATGCCACCGTGGGACGCGCCGGGACACCACCCGGAACTGTGCGCCCACCGCACCCTCATCGTGACATCCCGAATCACGAGACCACGCTGCTCAGCACGCGAGTCTTTTCGATGGACCACAGACCCGCGGCCGGGATGAATACTACGCTGCGTAGTATGACCGAATCCCCGCTGACCCTGGCCGGTGACTTCGCCGCACCGAGCCGCCAGGACTGGGAGACCGAGGTCCTCCGGGTGCTCAATCGGCGCCGGCCCGAGGGCAAGGAACTCTCCATCGAGCAGGCGATGAAGCGACTCACCACGACCACCGTGGACGGCCTCGTCATCGATCCGCTCTACGTTCAGGCCGACCGCGACCTCGGGCACCCCGGGGTGACCCCGTTCACCCGCGGGACCAGCCTGCGCACCGGCGCGATCCACGCCTGGGACGTCACCCAGCTGCACGAGGATCCGGACGTCGCGTTCAGCAACGCCGCCGTGCTGGCCGACCTGACCCGGGGCGCCACCTCGCTGTGGCTGCGCGTCGATCCGGATGCCATCGCGGCGTCCGACCTGGGCGACGTGCTGGCCGGGGTGCTGCCCGAACTCGCCCGGCTGCGGGTCAGCAGCCGCACCGAGCAGGCCGCTGCCGCGTCGGTGCTCGCGGACTTCTGGCGGGCCAGCGGCAAGGCCGCCGAGGTCGGCGGCAGCCTCGGTCTGGACGCGCTGGGCCACGCGGCACTCACCGGCGAGGCGCCTGAGTTTGGCCCGCAGCGCGACTGGGTGACAACCACTCTCGCCGAGTTCCCCAGGGCGCGAGCGATCGCGGTCGACTCCCTGGTCTATGACGATGCCGGGGCCGGTGACGTGGACGTCCTGGCCTTCGCGATCGCCACCGGAGTGGAGTACCTGCGCGACCTGGAGGCCGCCGGCATCTCGCCGGCGGATGCCTTCGGCACGATCGCGTTCCGGGTGCCCGCCAACGCCGACCAGTTCATGACCATCGCCCGGTTGCGCGCGCTGCGCCGGCTGTGGGCCCGGGTGGGAGAGGTGAGCGGCGTCCCGGCGGACGCGCGGGGCGCCGTTCAGCTCGCGGTGACCTCGCGGCGGATGGTCACCCGTGACGACCCGTGGGTGAACCTGCTGCGCGGCACCATCGCCACCTTCGCGGCGGCCGCCGGGGGCGCCGAGTCCATCACGGTGCTGCCGCACGACACCGCCTGGGGTCTGCCCACCGATTTCTCCCGCCGGATGGCGCGGAACATTCAGCTGCTGGCCGCCGAGGAGTCCAACCTGGGCCGAGTCGCCGATCCGGCGGGCGGATCCTGGTACGTCGAGAGCCTCACCGATCAGCTGGCCGGACGGGCCTGGGCGCGGTTCGGCGAGATCGAGGCCGCCGGAGGTATGACGGTCGCTCTGGCCGACGGCCGCGTCGCCGAGTGGATCGACGCCACCGTCGCCGCCCGCGACGTCCGGCTGGCCAACCGGCGGCAGCCGATCACCGGGGTGTCGATGTTCCCCGCGGTCAACGAAACCCCGTTGGACGTCCGGCCGCGGCCGCAGCGTCCGGTATTCGGCGGGCTGACGCCGCGCCGGGACAGCGAGGTGTTCGAGGGGCTGCGTGACCGGGTGGCCGCGGCCGACCCTCAGCCGCAGGTCTTCCTGGCCTGCCTGGGCGCCCGCCGTGACTTCGGTCCGCGCGAACAGTTCACCGCCAACGTGTTGCAGGTCGCCGGCATCGCGCACCCATCCAGCGAAGGCGGGACGGCGTCCGAGATCGTCGCGCAGGTGCAGGCCACCGACGCGCGCATCGTGATCCTGTGCTCGTCGGCCCGGGTGTACGCGGCGCAGGCGATCGAGGTGGCGTCCGCGCTGAAGGACGCCGGGGTGGCCACGGTGCTGATCGCCGGACGCCGCACCGAAACCGGCGCCGACAATGCCGCCGAGGTCATCGAAGGCGAGATCTTCGACGGCATGGACGTCGCCGGCTTCCTGGCCGGCACCCTGGACGAGTTGGGAGTGGACCGGTGAGCATTCCGCGTTTTGACACGATCGAGTTGGGCGAGGCCCGGCCGCCGGCGGATTCCGCGCAGCAGTGGGAGGACCTGATCGATCAGGTGCCTTCGTACAGCAAGGGCTGGCAGACCCCCGAGCACATTTTGGTGCCGCCGGTCTATGGTGCGGACGCGCTGGGCGGGCTGGATTTCCTGAACACCTACCCAGGCATTCCGCCGTTCCTGCGGGGGCCGTACGCGACCATGTACGTGAATCAGCCCTGGACGATCCGGCAGTACGCCGGCTTCTCCACTGCGGAGGAGTCCAACGCGTTCTATCGACGCAATCTGGCGGCGGGTCAGAAGGGTCTGTCGATCGCGTTCGATCTGGCCACCCACCGCGGCTATGACTCCGACCATCCGCGGGTCACCGGCGATGTCGGCATGGCCGGGGTGGCGGTCGACTCGATCCTGGACATGCGGCAGTTGTTCGCCGGTATTCCGCTCGATCAGATGAGCGTGTCGATGACCATGAACGGCGCGGTGCTTC
This sequence comes from Micropruina sp., assembly GCA_044225075.1. Classification (GTDB taxonomy): domain Bacteria; phylum Actinomycetota; class Actinomycetes; order Propionibacteriales; family Propionibacteriaceae; genus Micropruina. The sequence goes on from JBGAJF010000002.1 coordinate 156,277, forward strand.
CGGTGCTGGCGCTCTACGTGGTGGCCGCCGAGGAGCAGGGGGTGCAGCCGGCGCAGCTGGCCGGGACCATTCAGAACGACATTCTCAAAGAGTTCATGGTCCGCAACACCTACATCTATCCGCCGGCGCCGTCGATGCGGATCATCTCGGACATCTTCGCCTACACCAGCGCGAATATGCCGAAGTTCAACTCGATCTCGATCTCTGGCTACCACATGCAGGAAGCCGGGGCGACCGCCGACATCGAGATGGCCTACACCCTGGCCGACGGTGTCGAATACATTCGGGCCGGCGAATCGGTGGGTTTGAAAGTCGACCAGTTCGCGCCGCGACTGTCGTTCTTCTGGGCGGTCGGAATGAACTTCTTCATGGAAGTCGCCAAGTTCCGCGCGGCCCGGATGCTGTGGGCGAAACTGGTGCGCGACTTCGGGCCGAGGAATCCCAAGTCGATGTCGCTGCGGACGCACTCGCAGACGTCTGGCTGGTCGCTGACCGCGCAAGACGTGTTCAACAATGTCGGCCGCACCTGCCTGGAGGCGATGGCCGCCACCCAGGGCCACACCCAGTCGCTGCACACCAACGCACTGGACGAGGCGATCGCGCTGCCGACGGATTTCTCGGCGCGGATCGCCCGCAATACCCAGCTGTTCATTCAGCAGGAGTCGGGCACCTGCCGGGTGGTCGACCCGTGGGCCGGTTCGGCCTATGTGGAGCGGTTGACCTACGACCTGGCGAGGAAGGCATGGGGTCTGATCCAGGAGGTGGAGGCCGCCGGCGGTATGGCGAAGGCTATCGAGGCCGGCATTCCCAAGATGCGCATCGAGGAGGCGGCGGCGCGTACCCAGGCACGGATCGATTCCGGGCGGCAGCCGCTGATCGGGGTCAACAAGTACCTCGTCGAGAAGGATGAGCCGCCCGAGGTGCTGAAGATCGACAATGCCAAGGTGCGTATCGAGCAGATCGCCAAGCTGGAGCGGTTGCGCGCCGAGCGCGACCCGGAGGCGGCGAAGGCCGCTCTGCAGCGGTTGACCTGGGCGGGCGCCAATCCCGATCCCAGCGACCCGGACCGCAACCTGCTGAAGCTGAGCATCGACGCTGCGCGTGCACAAGCGTCCGTCGGTGAGATCTCCAGCGCACTGGAGTCACGCTTCGGCCGATTCACCGCGCAGATCCGTACCATCACTGGCGTGTACCGCAGCGAAACCGGGGAGTCCCGAGGTGTCGAGGAGGCCAGGCAGCTGGTCGCCGAGTTCGAGGCGATCGAGGGTAGGCGTCCGCGCATCCTGGTCGCCAAGATGGGCCAGGATGGCCACGACCGCGGCCAGAAAGTGATTTCGACGGCGTTCGCCGACCTCGGCTTCGACGTCGATGTCGGCCCGCTGTTCCAGACTCCCGGTGAGGTCGCCCGGCAGGCGGTCGAGGCCGACGTCCACGTCGTCGGGGTGTCGTCGCTGGCGGCCGGCCACCTGACCCTGGTGCCCGCGTTGCGCGCCGAACTGGACGCCCTCGGCCGCGACGACATGATGATCGTCGTCGGCGGCGTCATCCCGGCGCAGGACTTCGACGAGTTGCGGGCCGCCGGTGCCGACGCGATCTACCCACCCGGCACGGTGATCCCGGGGGCCGCCGTGGAGTTGTTGGAAAAGCTGCAGGATCGGCTGGAAGAAGACTGACGGTGTCCGCGGGGACGGTTCTCCCGGTCACCGGGGACGGTTCTCCTGGTCACCTTCGGATCATCGAGGACGGTTCTCCTGTCCCCGGTGACCGAAGGAACCGTCCCCGGTGACCGAAGGAACCGTCCCCACGGACCACCGAGTTTGAGAGGGTGGCTGCATGCGTAGGTTGAGTCCGGAGGAGTTGGCCGGGCGGGTCCGGGAGGGCTCGCGTCCGCACATCGCCCGGGCGATCACGCTACTGGAGTCGTCGCGTCCGGAGCATCGGGAGCGGGCCAAGGAGCTGTTGCGGCTGCTCGCCCCCGACAGCGGACGGTCGGTGCGGGTCGGCATCACCGGCGTGCCGGGCGCGGGGAAGTCAACGTTCATCGACGCGCTCGGCGTCCGATTGATCGACCAGGGGCACCGGATCGCCGTGTTGGCGGTGGATCCTTCGTCATCGCGCACCGGGGGCTCGATCCTTGGCGACCGGACCCGGATGGCGGCGCTCGCGGCGTCCGATAGGGCCTACGTCCGCCCCTCGCCATCCGGGGGGCATCTGGGCGGCGTGGCCCGAGCAACGCGCGAATCGATGGTGGTGATGGAGGCCGCCGGCTTCGATGTCGTCCTGGTCGAGACCGTTGGGGTGGGGCAGTCCGAGGTGGCGGTCGCGGGCATGGTCGACACCTTCTTGCTGATCGCGCTGGCCCGGTCCGGTGATCAACTGCAGGGCATCAAGCGCGGCATCCTCGAGATGGCCGACGTGATCACCGTCAACAAGGCCGACGGCGACCACGAGGGCGAGGCGCGGGTCACCGCCCGCGAGCTGACCATCGCGATGAAGCTGATCAGTTCCGACCCGCACGCCCGGCGTCCGCCGGTGCTCACCAGCTCCGCACTCACCGGCAAGGGCCTGGACGAGGTCTGGCAGGCCGTCCTCGAGCACCGCGACTACCTGCAATCCCGCGGTGGGTTGGAACCGCGAAGGGCCCGTCAGCAGATCGACTGGCTGTGGTCGCTGGTGGAGGGTGAGGTGCTGGACGGCGTCCGGGCTTCGGCGAGCGTCCGTGCCCGGCGGGCCGGGATCGAAGCCGCGATCGCCCGCAACGAACTCTCGGCGCTGGAGGGCGCCGAGCAGCTCGTGCGGGCGTTCGTCGCCGACGTCCCGACGCTGTGGCCGGACGCGGAGCGGGACTGACCTGGTCCGGGATCAGTGCTGGTGTCCGGCCCCCGGTCCCGCCGCGGTGACCGCGAGCGGCTCCACGTCCAGGCTGGTCGGCTTGCTCACCTTGCCGGTCTCCAGGTCGACGACACGGAGGGTCTTGCTCGCCGGATCGGCGACCACGACACGGTCACCCGCGGTGGTGAGGGTCGGTCGGGCGGCATAGAAGTCGTCGGGCTTGGTCCACGCGTCGATCACCGGGATCGCGGCCTCCACCTTGGCCTTCGCCGGATTGATCACGTGCACCTTTCCATCGGTGCCCAGCGCAACCAGCTTCTTCTCCGCCCAGGTCAGCGTGCCGTAGACGAGTCCCAGGTCGAGGAGCTTGGTCTTGGCGGTGCGGGTGTCGATCAGGGCGACGTGGGTGGCGTTGTAGGCACCTGCGATGATCGGTGACTCCTCAGACCCAGCCAGGTGACTGCTGAAGCCCTCGGGACCGTTCGCCGGCTCGTAGGCCTTGCTGACCTTGCCCTTGCGGTACATCACCACGCCGTCCTCGCAGCCGAAGGCAACGACGCCGCCGGCGGCCTCGGCCTCCCCGTGAATCTTGGGGCAGTTGCTCCAGCGCTTCTCAATGCGGCCATTGGACGCCTTCACGCGGGCGAATCCGACCCGCTGGCCGGGCTCCTTGCCCGGCATGCTGACCAGCAGCCGGCTCTTATCGATCGGCATTGCGACGCCGTGGTGGGCCGGGAACGGGCTAAGGGTACGGATGGTTGCCGACGCCCTGTCCAGGTCGGACTTCTTGAGCAGTTGCACGGTGCCGGTGCGGTCGTCGAAGATCGCGGTCGTGTTGCCGTGCGACACCACATGGCTGGGCTTGGCCGCGTTCACCCGCAGCGGGTTGAGGTGCGGGGTGCCGCGCAGGTCGCCGATCTGGACGAGGCCCCGGTCGCCCTGGATCAGGAAGAAGTGCCGCTGGTCCTCCGAGGTCGCCACCGTCGGACGCGAGCTGGTGGCGATCCGGGCGACCGGTTTGAGGGTGCGTGCATCAAGGGCCAGGACGCCGTCGGCGTGGGTGACCAGGATGGTACTGCGCACCTTCGATGTCGCCTCGGCGGTCGGCGCGGTCAGGCCGGCCGGGAGCAGGGTGGCGGTCAGCGCGCAGGCGACGACCATGGGTGTGCGTGGGTTCCTCATGATGGGTCTCATGCGCAGGGACTATATGAGAATGATACTCAATAATGCTAGTTCGCGACCATGGTTGCTTTCATCCGCGCGCCAGGTGTCGAAGGCACGGCCCTGACCCAGGTTCACCGGCGGCGCGCGGGTTGCGGGCGCTGCCAGCCGCGGGCCGTAGCCCTGCGGTGGCGCCGCCGACGAGCGCCACTAGGGGAGAGTCAGTTCGACCGCGGGGTCCGATGCCGTGCTCTCCACGTCGTTCTCGTGCACGGCGGTGACCACAAAGGCGAAAACGCCCTTGCCGGGTGTCTTGTCGATGAACTCGAGTGTCGTGCTGGCGCCGATCTGGCGCATCTCGACCTGGCCCGGTCCACGGCGATGGATCCGGTATTCGATGATCGTCTTGCTGAATCGGGGTGTCACGGTCGGCGCCGGCGGGCGCTGCCAGGTGATGCGCACCGACTTGTCGGACGTGACCACGGCCCGCACCGCGGTCGGCGCCGGCGGGCGCATGGCCTCGTTCTCCTCCCGGGTGATCATGATCCCTCACTTCGGACGGCACGGTGGTCGCCCTCCACAAGGGAGAACGACCACCGTCGGTTTGCTTTCCAGCCGTTGGGTCAGCGGTGCTGGTGTTTCTGGTGCTCCTCGAACGTGAGCTCCTTCATCACCTTCGTCGAGCTGCTCACCGCGGCTGGGCCACCGCCCACGGCGCCACCCCCGTACACGATGTGGCCCCAGTTGTTGAAGGTGCCGAGCGTCGTCAGGTAGCCGTCACCGTTGATGTCGGCCTTTACCTTCGTGGACAGCTTGCGGTTGCAGTTCCAGTCCAGATTGCGATCGGCGCGGCCGCCGATCTTGAAGGTGTAGTTCGGGCAGACCCACTTGGTGCGGTACGGCTTGGCATTGCTGCTCCCCAGGCCCTTCTTCTCGTTGAGGTTCTTCTCGTTCAGGCTGGGCAGTTTGAACGAGGAGTAGCCGAAGTACTTCGTGCCGTTGGTCTTCAGCACCCCTGAGGTCTGGAACGAGTAGTTCATCACGCTCAGGTAGTTGGGTTTGTAGTTGGAGTGATCGTCCCCACCGTGCTTCTGGCCGAGTGCGTGGCCAAACTCGTGCACGAAGGTGCCGACTCGTTCATCCGAGGTGCCGCCGCCGGGCCAGCGTCCCAGGGTGACCAGGAAGCTGTCGCTCGGGATGACGAAGGCGTTGCCGCTGCTGGTGCTGCCGTCGTAGCCGTTGCCCCAGATCATGTAGTAGAAGATCTTCGCCCGTGCCGCCGAGTTGAAGTTCGCGGCCTTGATGGCCTTGAACCCTGGCACCACCGGATTCAGATCGTAGACGAACGGCACCTGATTGCCGCCACCGAGGTTGTACGCGGCACCACGAGCGGCTCCGGCGTCGAGGTGCAGCTTGATCCCAGTCGAGCCGTTCGGGTTGTTCGCTTGCGGTGCGCCGGCGAACACATTCACGATCCGGTTCAGATCGGTGGCCGTGGGCAGCAGCGCGTTGCTCATGTAGTCCATCTCGACGAACAGGTCCTTGCGCACCACGCTGGCGCCCATCGCCGGCAGGTCCACATCGATGACCCCGTCGTTGTCGGCGTCGTAGCCGTTGGCCTCCCAGCCGTCGAGCAGCTTGTCGCGATCTGTGTCAGCGCGTCCGTTGACTCCGATGGAGAACGCCTGGCCAACCCACGCCAGGCAGTCCGGGCCGCTGGAGACAGTGATCTCGGCCGAGGTGTCGCCGGGCTTGACGAAGTTCGGCAGCTTCACGGTGTCGGTGTCCCAGAGATTGCCCTTGGAGTAGCGCGGGTTCGGGCCGTCGGTGCCGTCCCAATCGGCTTGCGGGACCGCAATCCCGTTCACCGTGCTCGACGGCTCGTCGGCGGACTGCCCGTCAGCGCCGATGAAGGTGGTCTTCACTGCGCCGACCGGGTTCGTCGCCGCGAAACCGAAGTCCACGGTGGCGGTTGCCGAGCCACCGACGAGACCGGTGTACCCGTTGGACAGGATCACCTTGGTCAGCGGATAGGTGGACTTCTCGAACACCACCACCAGCGAGGCACCTTCGGCCAGGGGCGGAACGGCCGGCGTGGTGAACGGGTCGGAGCCATTCTTGACGCCGGAAGCGAAGCCCTTTAACGCGAATTTCCCGTTGCCCTTGACCTTCTTGGTGACGTCGGCGCGGTAGGCGTACCCGGGATAGGCTCTTTCTTCCGACGGCCAGCAGGGTCCGGTGCCCGAGCCGATCTTGGTGCCGGTGATCGCCATGCCGGCGAAGTTGCCCTTTCTCAACGATGCGGATTCAGAAGGGCTCAGCACGGACCAGAGCAGATAGGCGTTCTTGACCTTGGCGCCCTTCGGGATGCCGGAGATCCTGATCGCGCCGGAGCCTCGGTTGCGGAGGCTGACGCCGCTGGCGACGTAGTCTCCCTTCAGCGTGTAGGTCTTGAATGCAGCGGGTGCAGAATCGTCCGCCGCCTGGATCCGGCCTTTCCCGGTGCTGCCGACGGTGCCCGGCGTATCGCGGCTTGGTGGTGGGGTTGGGCTGGCGGCCGCTATCTGCGGCAGGCCACCCATGGTGCCGATCAGTGCAGCGGCGGTAACGACCCCTGCGATCGTCGCACCGACTTTCGGTCGAGTCCGTTGGCGCATGGCTCTCCTCAGGTTCCTGGAAACGGGCTTTGGCTTCCCTGAGTAGAGCAGGTTTTCGGCGTTCTGCGTACATGCGTTTCCAAGAATTGGCAAAGAATCTTGGCGGTAAGGAATGTGTACATTCAGTCAGTCCGGACGGGTACATTCTTCAGTCGCCGAATTCCAGAGCGAGACTATATAAGAATGATACTCAATAGATCTATGGAGGCGCTACGGTGACGTCCATGCGCAAGCCGTTCGCGGAGGTCAGCGCCCGCACTCAGGCGAGTAGGCTGCGGGGACTCGCGGCGCGCGCGCTGCCCGCGTGGGGGCTCACCGATGCCTCCCTGCGCCTGCTGCACCACGGCTACAACACGACGTTCAGAGTCGATGCGCCTGACGGCCGACGGTTCGCGCTGCGGGTGAACGTGATCCCGACGAAGACGGAGCAGCATCTGCGGGCCGAGGTGGCCTGGCTGGCGGCTCTCTCGTCCGAGACCGAGATCGCGGTGCCGACGCCGCAGCGGACCCGCGAGGGGCACTGGGCGGCCCGCATCGCCAGCCCTGATCACGGTCGTGACCTACCGGTGGTGCTGTTCTCGTGGCTGGACGGCCGGAACCTCGGCTGGCGCCCGCGGCCGCGGCAGCTTCGCGCGGTCGGCGAGACGATGGCGCTGCTGCACAACCATGCCGCCGGCTGGCGTCCTCCCGCCGATGGCGCACTGCCGCTGTACGACAGCGTGCTGACCGATCTGCCGAACCGTCTCGGCGACCATCCGGCACTGAACGCCGCAGCGCGCGCCGTCCTGACAACGGCTCATGCGCGGGCTCAGGAACTGCAGGATCAGGCATTCGCCGCGGACGGGGCGATTCCGCTGCATGCCGACCTGCATGGTGCGAATCTGAAATGGCATGGCGGCCGGCTCAGCGTCTTCGACTTCGATGATGCCGGACGCGGAGTCCCGGCTCTCGACCTGGCCATCGCGGCCTATTACTTGCGCGGCGACGCCGCGCTCGACGCGCTGCGCCAGGGATACGCAGGCCTGCGTTCGCTGCCGGCGGTAAGTGCGGAGGTCTTCGAGGGGATGGTGGCCGGGCGCAACCTGCTGCTCCTCGACGACCTGCTGGAACAGCAGAACGCCGAGTTGCGCGGGATGATCCCCGGCTACGTCGAGGCCAGTGTCCGTCGCCTGCGATCCTGGCTGGACACCGGACGGTATCGACTCGACATTGCGGCCGCCTCGGCGTAGCCGGTGGCGATCTTTCTCCGTGGGGGGCGGCGTCTTCAGGCGATCAGGATTCGCACCGGGTCGGCCACGTCCTGGCGGTGATCCAATGCCGTCCAGGCGGTATGCAGGACGTCGACCGCGGCCAGCAGGTCGGCTTCCGAGCGGGTATAGGGCAGTCGGACGAACGATGCCAGGCCGCCGTCCGGGGCGAAAACCGACCCGGGAGTGATCACCAGGCCGCGGCGTTCGCACTCGATCGACAGCGCGGCGGCCACCGGACGCGGAAGGCGGCACCACAGCGATAGCCCGCCCGCCGGGATCCGGAACCGCCAGTCCGGCAATCGGTCCCGCAAGGCGCTCGCCAGTACGTCCCGTTGCCGGCGCAGCCGCTCTCGCTGCTGAGGCGCGTCGGCGTCCGGGCCGGTGAGCAGTTCGGTCAGCACCAGCTGCTCCAGGAGCGGGGCCCCGAGGTCGAGTCCCAGTCTCGCCTGGGTGAAGCGGGGCTGCTGGCCGTCCGGCACGCGCAGCCAACCGACCCGCAGTCCGCCCCAGAACGCCTTCGACGAGCCGCCGACGGTGATCGCCGAGGCGGCGTGGGCCGCCATCGGGGCCGGAATCGGCAGCTGCTCCAGATGCAGGTCGGCGTGGCTCTCGTCGACGATCGCCACGGTGCGGGCGCCCGTCAAAGCGGCCCCGAGCCGGTCGCGCTGGGCGTCGTCCATCAGCAGCCCGGTCGGGTTCTGGTAGTCGGGGATCAGGTAGGCCGCCCGTGGGGCGGCCTGGCGCAGGGTGGCGTCCATGGCATCGAAGTCCCAGGCGTCCGGATCGACCGGGACGGCCACCACCCGGGCGCCGGCCCGGCGCAGCGAGGTGATCGCATTCGGGTACACCGGCGACTCGGCCAGCACCCGATCGCCGGGGCCGAGCAGCGCCTGTGCCGCCGCGGCAATGGCGGCGATTGCGCCGGAGGTGACCAGAATCTGGTCGGACGCGGTCGGCAAACCGCGGCGCCGGTAGCGGTCGGCAATCGCCTCCCGCAGTTCGGGCAGGCCCAGCGGGAAGTAGCCGTGGCCGGTCAGGTAGGCGGGGAGGGCGGCGGTCGCGGCAGCGTAGGCGCTGGCCAGTCCGGGGGCGGCCGCCGGTGCCGCACAGCTGAGGTCCATCGTCGAGGGCAGATCGGGTTGCGGCAGCAGGGCGCGATCGTGGCCCCGCGCGCGTCCACCCGGCACCCGCGTCCAGGTGCCCGAGCCCTGCCGGGCGGCCGCGTAGCCGGCCTCGCGCAGCATGGCGTAGGCCCTGGTCACCGTCGTCCGGGAGAGTCCCAGCGCTGCGGCCAGGTCGCGTTCGCTGGGCAGTCGCTGGTCCAGCGGCAGTAGGCCGTCGGCGATCACCGACGCCAGTCGCCCGGCTAGGCCGCTGAAGGCAGGCGACGAAATCTCGCCGATCAGATTGGCCACTCGACCGATCGGGATAGAGCCGCTCATCGGGCCACATTGTCACGATTGGCTCTTTCATACAAGGCCATTAGCGGTCAGGATGAGGTCTGTGAGCACGAGTCGTCCGATCGAGATCTCCAATCTGGGGCCGCTGGGACAGCTGCGCACCGGTCGTCTGCCGCGCCGTGTGGTGCAGCTGTTCGTCGGGTTGGTGCTGTTCGGGTTCTCCATCGCCTTGATGATTCGCGGCAATCTCGGGGTGGCGCCGTGGGACGTGCTCAGCGTCGGCCTGACCCATTGGCTGCCGCTGAGCTTCGGGCAGATCACCATCGCGCTGAGCTTCGTCGTGTTGTTGCTGTGGGTGCCGGTGGGGGAGCGTCCGGGAATCGGTACGCTCGCCAACGCGATCGTGATCGGATTGGCGGTGGACGCCTCGCTGGCCTGGCTGCCGACCATCGATGACTGGGGCCCGCGGATCGCGCTGATGCTCGCCGGGGTGTTGCTCAACGGTCTTGCCGGTGCGATCTACATCGGCGCCCAGCTGGGCCGCGGACCGCGCGACGGCCTGATGACGGGTCTGGCGCGGCGCACCGGTCGCAGCCTGCGGCTGGTCCGGTCGCTGATCGAGGCGGTGGTGCTCGTGATCGGCCTGCTGCTTGGCGGCACGGCTGGCCTCGGCACCCTGGTGTTCGCCCTCGCCATCGGTCCGCTGACCCAGTTCTTCCTGCCCTGGTCGCTGGTGCGACAGCCGGAGCCGACCTGACGGCGATCTCGTCCGGGTCGACCTGCGGACGCCGGAGCGCGGCTTGGCGGCGAGGTGGGTCAGCGCTTGACGATGGACGGCAGCAGGCCGTCGAAGGTGAGGGTGTAGCCGAAGCCGTGGGCGACGATATAGCCCAGTCCGAGGGCGATGGCGAGCAGCACGACCGCGAACAGCAGGACGGCGACCACGCGGCCCATCGGGTTCGGGCCGGCATCCGGCAGATCACCGTTGGCCCAGGCGATCGACTTCACGCCGAGGGCGAACAGGATAGGTAGCCCGGCGCCGAGGATCAGGCCGGCGGCCAGGATCCGCCAGGCGTCATCGAGGGCGGTGAGCCACATCAGACCCCCACCTCCCGCTTGTCCGGGCTGCTGTCCTTGGGAGCCGGTGCCCAGTCGTCGTTGACGTTGTGATGACCGATCGGTTCCTTGCGCGAGTGCAGCCACATGTAGCCGCCGGCCGCGCACAACAGCACGAACACCACGCTGGCCCCGAGCCCGGCGCCCAGCGAGTTGCCGATCAGGAACATCAAAGCGCCCACGGCAGCGGCCGCCGGCAGCGTGGTCAGCCACGCGGACGCCATCCGGCCGGCGACCCCCCAGCGCACCTGCGCGCCGGGGCGTCCGACTCCGGAACCGAGAATCGAGCCGGTCGCCACGTGGGTGGTGGACAGCGCGAAGCCGAGCTGGCTGGAGGCCAGGATCACCGAGGCGGACGCCATGTCGGCGCTCATCCCCTGCGGCGGCTCGATCTCGACCAGGCCCTTGCCCATGGTGCGGATGATTCGCCAGCCGCCCAGATAGGTGCCGAGCGCGATGGTGACCGCGCACGCGAGCTTCACCCACAGCGGCACCTCGTGGGTGTTGTTCCAGTGTCCCGAGGCGATCAGCGCCAAGGTGATCACGCCCATCGTCTTCTGGGCGTCGTTGGTGCCGTGCGACAGCGACATCAGCGAGGCGGCGCCGACCTGACCCCAGCGGAAACCCTGGGTGCGGTACTTCTCGGTGAGCTTGGCGGCGGCCTTGAACACCAGGCTGGTGCCGACCAGCGCGACGATCAGCGCGATCGCCGGCGATATCAGGCCGGGCAGGATCACCTTGCCGACCACGCCGTCCACCTTGTTGCCCTCGCTGACCCACTTGACCCCGCCCCAGCCGAGCCCGGCCAGCGTGGCGCCGACCAGGCCGCCGAACAGCGCATGCGACGAGCTGGACGGCAGTCCCCACAGCCAGGTGGCGAGGTTCCAGATGATGGCCCCGGCCAGGCCCGCGAGCAGGATCAGCAGCAGCCGGGTGCCGCCGTCGGCGAGCAACTCTGCGCGCGGTGAGCCGTCCGGATTCTGCAGGTTGATCACCGCGTTGGTGACGGTGAGGGCCACTTCGACCGAGAGCAGAGCGCCCACCAGGTTCAGGGTCGCGCACAGCACCACAGCAGCCTTTGGGGTCAGTGCCTTCGTGGCGATCGACGCAGCCATTGCGTTGGCCGTGTCGTGAAATCCGTTCGTGAAGTCGAAGGCCAGGGCCGTGACGACGACGAGCGCCAAGAGGATGAGCTCGGGGGACACGCGTTCATCGTAGGGACAATCTGGTCACCGCGGAAACACTTGGTTGAGACTCCACCGTAACCCCTTGTTAACTCCCAGTTCACCCAACCCGCTCCGGCCACCGATGGGTGCTCGTCGGGCCGGTGCGCGTCGAGCCTTTAGGATGCCGATCATGACTTCTCCCATCCTGACCGCGGTGGCTTGGCCTTATGCCAACGGTCCGCGGCACATCGGCCACGTCTCCGGCTTCGGCGTCCCCTCGGACGTCTTTTCGCGCTACATGCGCATGGCCGGCAACGACGTGCTGATGGTGTCGGGAACGGACGAGCACGGCACCGCGATTCAGGTGCAGGCCGAGAAGGAAGGCCTGACCCCGCAGCAGACCGCAGACAAGTACCACCGGGTGATCGCCGAGGACCTGGCCGGGCTGGGTTGTTGCTATGACCTGTACACCCGTACCACCACGCTCAACCACCGGGCCACGGTGCAAGAGCTGTTCCGCACGCTGCACGCCAACGGCTACGTGGTCGCCCAGCGGCAGCAGGGCGCGATCAGCCCCTCCACCGGACGCACCCTGCCCGACCGCTACATCGAGGGCACCTGCCCGCACTGTGGCTTCGACGGGGCCCGCGGCGACCAGTGCGACAACTGCGGACGCCAGCTCGATCCCATCGACCTGATCAACCCGCGCTCCCGGATCAACGGCGAGACCCCGCGGTTCATCGAGACCGAACACTTTTTCCTCGACCTGCCGGCGTTGGCCGGAGCGCTCGGCGAATGGCTGGAGACCCGCACCGACTGGCGTCCGAACGTGCTCAAATTCAGTGAGAACCTGCTCGCCGAACTGCGCCCCCGGGCGATCACCCGGGACCTGGACTGGGGCGTGCCGATCCCGCTCGAGGGCTGGGAGGACGCCCCGATGAAGCGGATCTACGTCTGGTTCGACGCCGTCATCGGCTATCTGTCGGCGTCCATCGAATGGGCGAAGCGATCCGGCGAGCCGAACGCCTGGAAGCGCTGGTGGAGCAACGACGACGCCCGTTCGTACTACTTCATGGGCAAGGACAACATCACCTTCCACTCGGTGATCTGGCCCGGCATTCTGCTCGGCGCCAACGGCCAGGGCGACAAGGGCGGCGAGCCGTCGGCGTTCGGGCTGCTCGACCTGCCCACCGAGATCGTGTCCTCGGAGTTCCTGACCATGTCAGGCTCGAAGCTGGCCTCGTCCCGCGGGCACGTGATCTATGTGCGCGACTTCCTGCGCGATTTCGGCCCGGATGCGCTGCGCTACTTCATCGCGGTCAACGGTCCGGAGAACCAGGACACCGACTTCACCTGGGAGGAGTTCGTCCGCCGAATCAACTTCGAGCTGGCCAACGAGTGGGGCAACCTGATCAACCGGTCGATCTCGATGGCGCACAAGAATGTGGGCGCGATCCCGGCAGCGGGTGAACTGACCGAGGCGGACGAGGCGCTGCTGCAGGCCGCCAAGGACGCCTACACGGTCGTTGGCGACGCCTGGAGCCGGTGCAAATTCAAGCTGGCCACCACCGAAGCAATGCGGGTGGTCGGCCTGGCCAACAAGTACATCTCCGACCAGGAGCCGTGGAAGCTGAAGGACGACCCGGCCCGTCGCGACACGGTGCTGCACGTGGCGCTGCAGGTCGTCCAGGACTGCAACACCCTGCTCACCCCACTGCTGCCGCACGCCGCGCAGAAGGTCTTCGAGGCACTCGGCGGCGAGGGCATCTGGGCGGCCCAGCCCGAGCTGAGCGAGGTCACCGAACCGGGTGCCGAGGCGCCCTACCCGGTGTTGCGCGGCGACTACGTCAACCAGCAGGCGATCTGGGAGTCCCGTCCGATCGCGGTCGGGACGCCGCTGGCGAAGCCCACCCCGATCTTCACCAAGCTCGACCCGAAGCTGGCCGAGACCGGTCCGGAGTGGGCCCCGATCGGCTAGCCGACTCGTTGGTCGAGCTTTCCAGACCTGAGCGCGCCGGCAAGGGCTACGGCAAGCCCAACCAGCGGGTGGCTACGCGTTGGGGGTCAGGACGACCTTCAGGGCTTCGCCGGTCCGGGTCATTTCGATCGCCTGGTTGATCTGGCTCAGCGGCAGCACGTGCGAGACGATCCGGTCGGCCGGGAACTGCGGGTCGATCGCCAGTTCGAAGGCCTTCTGCACCTGCATCGTGTTCGAGCCGTAGTGGCCGTAGATCCAGATCCCGCGGTAGTGCACCAGGTTGCTGTCGATCTCGGTGAGCGCACCCTTGGCGACGCCGCCGAAGAAGACCATGGTGCCGGCCCGCTTGGTCATCAGTAGTCCTTGCTGCTGGGCGATCGTCGACGGGTTGGCCGAAATCACCTTGTCGGCGCCCAATCCGCCGGTGAGTCGCAGCACCTCCTCGACCGGGTCGAGTTCGCTGGAGTTGACCCGGTGGTCGATCTCGTCGAAGGCCGCCGATTTCTCCAGCCGGTCGGCATTGACGTCGACCAGGATGATGTTGCTGGCGCCGCGCATCCGGCACAGGATCGCCAGGAACACCCCGATCGGGCCGGCGCCCAGGATCGCCACCGAGTCGCCGATAGTCACGTTGATGTTGTCCACGCAGGCGTAGGTGGACGACATCGGCTCGGCCAGCGCGGCGCGGACCGGGTCGACGCCGTCCGGCACAGTGAAGGTGGCGCCGCGCGCGACGCGCTTGGGGCCGTAGGCGATGTACTGGGCGAACCCGCCCGGCTGCTCGGTGTACTCCTCGACGTTCGAGCACTGTTCGCTGTGCCCGCTGCGGCAGAAATCACACCGCAGGCAGTGCGCGACGGGGTAGACGTAGATCATCTCGCCCACCTGGTATTCGTTCACTCCCGGCGCCACCTGGTCGACCAGTCCGACCACCTCGTGACCGTAGATGTGCGGGTAGACGCCCTTCCGGGAGTCGGTGGTCAGGTTGCGGATGTCCGAACCGCACATGCCGACCGCCAGCACCTTGACCACGAGGCCGCCCTCGGGACAGGCGGGCTTCTCGACCTGTTCGACCCGGATGTCGCCGGGACCATACATCAGTGCGGCGTCCATCAGTTCGGTCATGCTGCGGCTCCTTCGCCTTGGCTTTCGTGGGGACATCGCGAGTGTCTCCGAGTGCGGGAATCGCCGCAAGCGGTCGGGCCGGCCGCCGGCGGGCGTCGGGTGGCAGAGCGGCCGTAGCCGTTGCGTTGTCACCCTCGGTGCGCTATTCGGCAGCCTCGCGGTCCGCCGCGGGATCGTCCGCGTCGTGGTCGTCCTCGGCGATCGGACGCAGCCCGAACGTCCGTCGATCGGTGCTTCGGGGTAGCTGGGCCACCAGCCAGACCAGGGCGAACCCGAGGCTGAGCCACATCACGGCCTGGGCCGCGGGCAGCAGCCCGTCCAGGCCGAGCAGCAGGCAGGCGGCCATTCCCGCCACGCCCAGCAGGCAGGCCGCCGCGGTTGCGCCGAGGACGAGCCGGGTCGCGGTGTTCAGGGCGGGCAGCCTGCTGGCCAGGTGCACCACCCCCAGCGCCAGTGCCCCCGACAGCGGCACCGAGTACAGCTGGAGCAGGCGCTGCTGCAGCAGGGTCTGCTCGGGCAGGCCGAAAGCGATCATCAGCACGGCCACCAGCACCAGGACGGCGCACAGCACGCCGACGGTGAGTGCTGAACGGTCGCGGGCCACGTGAGGAGTCTAGGGAGCAACTCCGCGAACTCCTTCGGCACGTCGATCGGAATCGAGCACGGTAGTTGGTGCTCGATCCCGATCGTTGTTTGCTCTGGGCGGTCACGACTGCGTGAATCGGCCTGCCGAGCGGGGTCGTTTCGCATCGCCGGATGCAAGAATGCCGCTCGTGACGGACGTGGTGATCATCGGCGGCGGGCCCGGAGGCTACGAGGCGGCTTTGGTGGCCAGCCAGCTCGGCGGCCAGGTGACTCTGATCGAACGCCGCGGGCTGGGTGGCTCGGCAGTGCTCACCGACGTGGTGCCGTCGAAGACCCTGATCGCGACCGCAGAGGTGATGACCACTCTGCGCGGCGCGGCTGAACTCGGGCTGCGGCTCGACGGCGCCGACGACCTGGCAACTGCGTTCCGGGTCGACCTGGCTGCGGTGAACGCCCGGGTGTTGCGACTCGCTGCGGCGCAGTCCCGCGACATCCGCAGCCGGCTGAATGCCGAAGGCGTCCGACTGATCGAGGGCAGCGGACGCCTCGACGGCACCGAGTTCGTCGTCGCGGAGACCGACGAGGGTGCGGAACGACTGTCGGCCGACATCGTCCTGCTCGCCACCGGTACCACCCCACGCGAGCTGCCCGCGGCCCGGCCCGACGGCGAGCGCATCCTGACCTGGACACAGCTCTACAGCCTGCGGGAGCTGCCCGAGCGGCTGATCGTGGTCGGTTCCGGGGTGACCGGGGCCGAGTTCGCCAGCGCGTACAACGCGCTGGGCGCGGACGTCGTGCTGGTCAGCTCGCGCGACCAGGTGCTGCCCGGCGAGGACGCGGACGCCGGCCGGGTCGTCCAGCAGGTGTTCGAGCGCAGTGGTATGACCATCCTGTCCCGCTGCCGGGCGCAGGCGGCCCGGGTGGTGGGTGACGAGGTCGTGGTGGAACTGGCTGACGGCCGGACGGTCACCGGTTCGCACTGCCTGATGGCGGTCGGTTCGGTCCCCAACACCGCCGGCATCGGCCTCGAAGGGGCAGGTATCGGCCTCGACGAGCGCGGCTACATCCGAGTGGACAAGGTCTCCCGCACCACCGCGCGCGGGGTGTACGCCGCGGGGGACTGCACCGGGGTGTTCGCGCTGGCGTCCGTGGCCGCCATGCAGGGCCGGATCGCCATGTGGCACTCGCTCGGGGACGCCGTCGGCCCGCTCGATCTGCGCACGGTCGCCGCCAACGTGTTCACCGCGCCCGAGATCGCCACGGTGGGCGTCACCCAGGCCGAACTGGATTCCGGTCTCGTCACCGGCCTCGCGGTGATGCTGCCGTTGCACACCAACCCGCGGGCGAAGATGCGCGGCATCATCGACGGTTTCGTGAAGATCTTCTGCTTGCCCACCACCCGGATCGTGATCGGCGGCGTGGTGGTGGCCCCGATCGCGAGCGAGCTGATCGAAGCACTGTCGTTGGCCGTCCGGGAGAAGCTGACCGTCGACCAGTTGGCCCAGAGCTTCACGGTCTACCCGTCGCTGACCGGTTCGATCGCCGAGGCCGCCCGCCGGCTGCACAGCGCCTCGCTGGACTCGGTCAGCTACTGATCAGTCGGCAACGCGCAAGCCCTCCCGGGTGGCGTCCAGGGCTGCTTTGAGGTGCGCGGCGGTGTCGGGCAGGTAACTCAGGTAGGCGTAGCTCTCGTCTCCTGCCTGCACGATGACCACGGTTTGGACCTCGGTGGTGGCCCGGATGCCCGGCACCGTGAAGCTGAGGTCGGTGATCCGGATCCAGCCCGGATGCCCGTCGACGGTGAACTCCTCGTCGCGACGCAACTGGGGGTGGTAGTCGATTCCGCGCCAGGTCATCGACAGCGAGCACTGGCCGACCACCTCAGCTGCCTTCTGCCCACCCCAGACGCCGTCCACCGAACTGAGCCTGGCCAGGCCGACCACCGAATCCCAGCCGATCGTCGTGGCCGTGGGCTGCTCCACCGAGGCGTGCTGTGAACCGATCAGATTGCCGAACGCGATGTACTCGGCGTTGGACGGCGTCACGTAGGGCGGCGGCGCGACCGGATAGGAGACCTTCCCGACGTGCACCCGGCCCGACGTCACCAGGGGCTGCGGCGCGGTGGACGCCGGACGCGCGACCGGCGGGCAGGGGAAGCCGGCCGGGCTCGGCGTCCGGGGCGGGCCGAAGTCGATGAGCGGAGAGGTGCAGCCGGCGAGGAGGGCGGCCAGCGCCGCGGCCAACGCCGTTCGGCTCGGCATGCGGCGCGGCGAATGAGCCATCGGGCCGATCAGATGTTGTTCGGCGCGATGTCGGCAACCAGCCGATCGCCGCGCCACGAGGCGTAATACCCGTCGGCCCAGCCAGCATAGGCAGGGCCGCCCTCCCAGTAGGGGACTCGACGGTCGTCCCGCTCCACGGTGCGGATGTACGGGTCGGCGCCGGCCGCGACCCGGGCGGCGTCCGCCGCGCACGCGGGCACGCTGCGACGCTGCCAGGTGACGTTCCTGGCCGAGGGGCCGTGGCCGGGGTTGAAGAAGCATGGCGGGCGCCGCGCCGGCGTCGGCTGACCGGCGGCGCAGGCCGCGAGTCGGGCGGCCGCCAAGCGGCCCTCGGCGAGGATCGCGGTGACCCGGCCGAAGTCGTCCGGACGACGGGCCTCTTGCAAGGCCTCCCGGGCACCGGCATGGAGAGCGCTCACCAGCGCGTAGATGTCAGCCGCCCGCGGGTCGTGGTCCGCCAACACGGCGAGCCGGTTCACCTCGTCTCCGAAACTGTTCACGTCGGTCTCGGCGGTGCGCCGGGCCAGCCGCAGCTGGTTGGCCTGCTCGGTGCGAGCACGGCGTCCCTGGCTGACCACGGCGCGGGCGATGACGACGAAGGTGGCGGCCACGACGGCCACCAGCAAAACCACGCCGAGATAGTCCACCGGCTCATTGTGCACACAAAAGCTGCTATGTCACCAAGAAAATTCGATGAATTCCTACCGTGCGACACAAGATTGGAAGGGGGTCGATGGCGAGGGTCGGACTCGGACCGGCCGGCGGGCGGCCCGGGCGACTCGGCAGCCGCTGGGTCCGGCGGCTGAGCGTCCCCTCGTCCGGAGGGCCCGCCCCTCACCCCAAGGGGTGAGATGTTTCTCGTTCGGACGGATTGGATCTGAAAGGGAGAACTCTCAAGTTGACCGAGTTGTTATGCGACTGGGAGCATGTCCGCACAGTATTTGTTCCCACCCCCCTTTAAGGAACGTCATGACTGACCAGCATGTCATTGCGCCCGCGCCCTCAAACCGTGAGCGCCGTCGAAAGATCGGCGCGATTCTCGCCGCCGGATTGGTTCTCGGAGTAGGCGCAACAGCGACCTTGGCGGCCTGGAACGACTCGGAATACGCAAAAGGGTCGTTCGCCGCCGGATCATTCAATCTGCAGGGCAGCACCGATGGCACGAACTATTCCGATCACGCCACGTCCGGCGCGGCCGCGACCCTCGGCTTCACGGTGAGCCCGACCAACCTGGCTCCGGGCGATGTGGTCTACGCCCCGTTCGCCGTCCGACTGGCCGCCAACACCACCACCGATGCCTCGGTCACAGTGCAGGCAGTCAGCAACACCGGCACGGTGACCAACATGACGTATGTCCTTGTCCGGACGTCATCGATGACCTGCGACGCGAGCGCGGTCACCGGTGGCACCGTGGTCATCGCGTCTGGCACGGCGATGAGTTCGGTGGGCACACCCGCCGGGTGGACCCTGTCCAAGGGCTCGCCGGTGACCAGTGACGGGACACCGGTCTACCTGTGCTTCGCGGTGACCGCCGGCGCCGGACTCGTGCAGAATCAGTCGGGCACGGCCACTTGGCAGATCACCGCCACCTCGACCACCTGAGCCGGCCACGGAGGGTATGAATGGTGAAGCCTCGACGAGCGAGGCCACCAGATTTCCGCCGGCCGCTGGCGACGGTTGGTGACTTGGCGCTCGCCGTTGCCGCCGGTTTCGGCGTCCTGTGCATTGTGGCTACACTGGCGGCCGTTTTCGGCGGCATCGGCCTGATTCTTTTTTCGACCGGATCGATGACGCCGACCATTCCTGCGGGTTCGGTGGCAGTGGTGCGCACGATTGCGGCAGCGGAAGTCCACGTGGGCGACATCGTTACCGTCGAGCGGCCCGGGCGCCTGCCTGTCACTCATCGGGTCCGGGCTATCGAAAGGGCAGCGGGCACGGATCGGGTGCTCACGCTGCGGGGCGACGCCAACGATTCCGATGACACCGAAACCTACCGGGTCGGCTCGGTGCGGATCGTGTTGCTGTCGGTTCCGGGGCTGGCGCCGTGGATCGCCGGTACGGGGAACCCACTGGTGCTGGGCTCACTGACCACCGGAGCGGCGCTGCTGGTGCTCTGGGCGTTCTGGCCCCGGCGTCCTCCGCCCGCCGAACCGCCGAGCCAGGGGCGTCCGGGCACACCGCCGCGCCGGGCCGTCCGGATGACCGGTGCGGCGCTGATGGCGTTGTTGACAGCGGGTTTTGCCGCAACACCCACCCCGGCGCGGGCCGATACCAGTGAGCGCATCGTGCGGGGTCGGGTGATCACGCTGATCAGCGTCGGCGATGAGGAGGCGATGGCCTCGCTGGCGCCCGGGCAGCCCGTCGCCTGGCAGGTGGGCGTGACCAGCGATCCGCCCGAGCCGGGTCAGATCGAACTCTCGGTCCGGGCGTCCGGGCCGTTGGCCCAGACCGCAGCCGGCCTTCAGGTGCGGCTGGACAGTTGTCCCACCCGCTGGTCTCGCGGCGGTTGTGCGGCCGGATCGTCCCCCGTGCTCGCAGCGGGCGCGGCCAGCCGCTGGATCGCCCCCGTGCCGGCGGGACGGCTGCGCGCCGGCGACGAACGCTGGCTGCAGGTGACGGCCTGGCTGCCCACCGGGCCGGCGATCAGAGCCGGCACGGCATCAACGGTCATCATCACCGCCGTCGGCTGGGGCGACGTGATCGACAGCGATCCCGACCACGACCTGCCGCAGACGGGATCGACGGCGTCGCGGCTACTGCTCTGGCTGGCTGCCGGTGCGCTGGTGACGGGCGGTGCCGTCCTGGTGGCTCGGCGCCGGATGACTCGATGAGTCGACGTCTGCTGGGCGCCCTGGCTGGAGCTGGAGCAGTCTGTCTGGTGGTCGGGGCGCCTCAGCTTGCTCGGCCGACTGCAGCGAGTTGGAAGAACAGCGAGTTCGCCAAGATGACCCTCACCGCGAAGACCGTGAATCCCCCGACGGCCCTCGCCTGCACGACGACGGGGCTGATCCTCGGCAAGGCCAAGTTCTCCTGGACGGAGCCCGCCTCGGGCGGAATGACCCGTACTGGCTACACCTGGACGCTGGGCGGCGCCAGCACCGACTCGGGCACGCTTATGCCCGACGCGACAACGGTGACCGTGGGGGTATCACTGCTCACACTGGGGACCAGCACTTTCACCCTGCGCGCGAAGGGGTCGACGGCCAGCGGCTGGACATCGACCGCGGTGACCGGTCGGGTCCGCGCGCTGACCGCTGCCGCCGTGGACTGCTTGGTGCCGTGACGATCCAAGTCATGCGTCCGCGATGGTGCACAGCACCGCACCACTAGTCACGGTCGCACCCGTTGTCGCATGCAGATTGCGGACGGTGCCGGCGCGGTGCGCGGCTATCGGCTGCTCCATCTTCATCGCCTCCAGCACCACCACCAGGTCACCCTCGGCGACCTGATCGCCCTCGGCGACCGCGACCCGGACGATGGTGCCCTGCATCGGTGCGGTCAGATCGCCCGACGACGCGGCGGCCGTCCGCGCGCTGCCGCCGCGGCGCGCCGGACGTGAGCGTTGCGGCCAGGCCTTCGCGGACGGGGTGGCCAGGTCGGCGGGCAGCCGGACCTCGAGCCGGCGTCCGTCCACCTCGACCACGAAGCTCTGCCGCTGCGCCGGCTCGCTGTCGGCGACGGCGCCGGCGTAGGGGCCGATCCGGTTGTCGAACTCGGTCTCGATCCACCGGGTGTGGACGCCGAAGGTGCCGTCGGCGGCCGCGAAGGCCGGCTCGTTGAGCACGGCACGGTGGAACGGCAGCACCGACGGCATGCCTTCCAGCACGGTCTCGGCCAACGCCCGCCGGGCGCGCTGAATGGCCTGCTGGCGGTCGGCCCCGGTGACGACGATCTTCGCCACCAGCGAGTCGAACGCCCCTGGCACCGTCATCCCGGCCAGATAGCCCTCGTCGACCCGGACGCCGGGACCGCACGGCGGCCGCCAGCCGGTGAGCGTGCCGGGTGCCGGCATGAAGCCGCGACCCGGGTCCTCGGCGTTGATCCGGAACTCGATCGAATGTCCGCGCAGCTCCGGGTCGTCGTAGCCCAGCGCCTCGCCCGCGGCCAGCCGGAACTGCTCCCGGACCAGGTCGAGCCCGCTGACCTCTTCGGAGACCGGATGCTCGACCTGCAGCCGAGTGTTCACCTCCAGGAAGCTGATGGTGCCGTCGGTGCCGACCAGGAACTCGCAGGTGCCGGCGCCGACGTAGCCGGCCTCGCGCAGGATCGCTTTGCTGGCGGTGTAGAGCTCGTCGCGCTGTGCCTCGGTCAGGAAGGGTGCCGGCGCCTCTTCGACCAGCTTCTGGTGCCGACGCTGCAGCGAGCAGTCCCGGGTGGAGACCACCACGACCCCACCGTGGCCGTCGGCCAGGCATTGGGTCTCCACGTGTCGGGGCCGGTCCAGGTAGCGCTCCACGAAGCACTCGCCGCGGCCGAAGGCGGCGATCGCCTCACGGGTCGCCGACTCGTACAGCTCAGGCACCTCGGCCAGGGTGCGGGCCACCTTCAGCCCGCGTCCGCCACCGCCGTAGGCGGCCTTGATGGCGATCGGCAGGCCGTGCTGCTCGGCGAAGGCGACCACCTCGTCCGCGCCGGCCACCGGATCGGCGGTGCCGGGTACCAGCGGCGCACCCACCCGGGCGGCCAGGTGCCGGGCCCGGACCTTGTCGCCGAGCTCCTCGATCGCCTCCGGCGGCGGGCCGATCCAGGTCAGCCCGGCCTCGATCACCGCCCGGGCGAAGCCGGCGTTCTCGGACAGAAAGCCGTAGCCGGGGTGGACGGCGTCGGCGCCGGCGCGACGGGCGACCTCCAGCAGCTTGGCGATGTCCAGGTAGGTCTCGCCCGGCGTCCTGCCGTCCAGCGCGAACGCTTCGTCGGCCAGCCGGACGAACAGCGCGTCGGCGTCGGCGTCGGCATAGACCGCGACGCTGGCCAGCCCGGCGTCCGAGGCGGCCCGGATCACCCGGACGGCGATCTCGCCCCGGTTGGCCACCAGGACCTTGGAAAACTCGCCCATGCGAGGCGTCCTTTCTGATTCGGTCAGTGCCTGAGGCTGGTCCGCCACGCGTCCGGACCTGGACGGGACGCCACTCGCAGCCGGTCGCGGGGCGAGCCCCAACGCGCGGGCGGCTGCTCGGGATCCGGCTCGTCCGCGGCAGCCGGGACGCTCAGCAGGACGGCGGTCAGCGCCGCCAACTCGGCGTCGCTGGGACGTCCCCGGACGACGATCGGGCCGGTCACAGCGGAATGTTCCCGTGCTTCTTGGGCGGCAGCTGGGCGCGTTTGGTGCGCAACAGCCGCAGCCCCTTGGCGATCTCGGCACGGGTGGCGCGCGGTGCGATCACCCGGTCGACATAGCCACGTTCGGCGGCGATCCACGGGTTCGACAGCTCGTCGTTATAGGCCTCGACCAGGTCGGCACGACGCTCGATCGGATCGTCGGCCTGGGCCAGTTCGCGGCGGTAGAGGATGTTCACCGCGCCCTCGGCGCCCATCACGGCGATCTGCGCGGTCGGCCAGGCTAGGTTGAGGTCGGCGCCCAGATGCTTGGAGCCCATCACGTCGTAGGCGCCGCCGTAGGCCTTGCGGGTGATCACGGTGATCAGCGGCACGGTCGCCTCGGCGTAGGCGTAGAGCAGCTTCGCCCCGCGCCGGATGATGCCGTTCCACTCCTGGTCGGTGCCCGGCAGGAAGCCGGGCACGTCGACGAAGGTGAGCACCGGCACGTTGAAGGCGTCGCAGGTCCGGACGAACCGGGCCGCCTTCTCTGAGGCGTCGATGTCCAGGCAGCCGGCGTAGACCATCGGCTGGTTGGCCACCACCCCGACGGCGCGGCCCTCCACCCGGCCGAAGCCGCAGATCATGTTGGCCGCGAACCGGGCGTGCACCTCGCAGAACTCGCCGTCGTCCAGCACCCGGGTGATCACCTCGTGCATGTCGTAGGGCTGGTTCGGGGCGTCCGGGATGAGCGCGTCGAGGGCCTCGGTGTCGATCTCGGCGTCCGGCTCAGGCTCGAGCGCCGGCGGATCGTCGAGGTTGTTCTGCGGCAGGTAGCTGAGCAGGTGGCGGACGAACTCCAGCGCATCGGTTTCGTCGGACGCCAGGTAGTGGGCGTTGCCGGAGCGGGTGTTGTGGGTGCGGGCGCCGCCCAACTCCTCCATCGTCACCTCCTCGCCGGTGACGGTGCGGATCACGTCCGGGCCGGTGATGAACATCTGTGCGGTCTGGTCGACCATCACCACGAAGTCGGTCAGCGCGGGGGAGTAGACGTGCCCGCCGGCGGCCGCGCCGAGGATCACCGAGATCTGCGGGATGACGCCCGAGGCGTGGGTGTTGCGCTTGAAGATCTCGGCGTACAGGCCGAGGCTGACTACGCCCTCCTGAATGCGCGCGCCACCGCCCTCGACCAGCCCGACCACCGGGATCCCGGTGCGCAGCGCCAGATCCATCACCTTGCAGATCTTCTCGCCGTACACCTCGCCGAGCGCGCCGCCGAAGATCGTCACGTCCTGAGAGAACACCGCCACGTCGCGGCCCTCGATGGTGCCGAAGCCGGTGATCACGCCGTCGGTGTAGGGGCGTTTGGCGTCCATGCCGAAGGCGGTGGTGCGGTGCCGGGCGAACTCGTCCAACTCGGTGAAGCTGTCCTCGTCGAGCAGGGCCAGCACACGCTCGCGCGCGGTCAGCTTGCCCTTGGCGTGCAGCCTCTCCACGGCGGCCTCGGACGCCGGATGCTTTGCCTGCCGATCACGACGCTCCAGCTCGGCGAGCTTGCCGGACGTCGTGTGCAGGTCGGATTCCATAGGCGGAACCTTAGTCCGTGGCTTCCGGCGTCGGCCCGCCCGGTCCCGGGGTTCATCCATAGCTGATCCGTATGCGGTCATCGGCGGCCGGCCGTGGTCGGGTGAACAACGCAAACGGCCCCGGTCGAACGAGGCGGGCCGGCTGCTGAGGCCCGCTGGTCGGGTTCTCTGGCCGCGGGGCATCGCTGCGCTCTGCTGGCCCGATTCAAGCCATTTCAGGCACCCGACGCTCCTCGCCATCGCGGCGAAACGAGCGAAATGAGCGCCAGTCGGGGACTACGGTCACCCTGACGCGCAGATATGAGCGTTTTGGTGCACCCCGGAGCGGAGGATAACGCTCATATCTGCGCGGAGTCGGGCTCGGTGGCGGCCGGCGCGCGCCATAACGCTCATATCTGCGCGGAGTCGGGCTCGGTGGCGGCCGGCGCGCGGGCCATAACGCTCGAATCGGTGCAGGTCGGCTGATCGAGCGCGCCCGGGGGTTGTCACCCGACGCCCGTGCCACCGTCACAGCGCCGCCGGGCGTGCGTAGCGCGACTTGCAGAACCAGACCCGCAGCCTGTCCTCGCCCGCCGAAGCGCTATAAGCGGCCCTTATGACAGCACCCACAATCGGTCTTGGCGCCTGGCCGCGTCCGGCTCCTAGGATCGTGACCAAACCCATCGACCGAGGAATTGTCATGCCCTTCGAAGCCGCCCGGATGAGCCGGGTCCACCCGTCGCCGAGTTCCGTTGCCGCGGCCAAGGCGCGCGAGCTTCGCGAGAGCGGGGTCAAGGTGCTCGACCTGACGGTGGGCGAGCCCGACTTCGACACCCCGGACAACGTCAAGGCGGCAGGCATCGCGGCCATCGAGCGGGGTGACACCAAGTACACCGCGGTGAACGGCACCGCGGCCCTGCGCCGGGCCATCAGAGACCGACTCCGCCGCGTCACCGGCATCGAGTACACCGACGCCGAAATCTCCGTCGGCTCGGGCGCCAAGCACGTCATCTTCACCGCGCTGATGGCCACCCTGAGTCCCGGCGACGAGGTGCTGATCCCGGCGCCCTACTGGGTGTCGTACCCCGACATGGTGGTGCTCAACGACGGCACCCCGGTGATCGTCCGCTGCCCGATCACCGACGACTTCAAGCTCACCCCCGCCCGCCTGCGCGAAGGGCTGTCCGAGCGCACCCGGTGGCTGATCCTGAATGCGCCGTCCAACCCGACCGGCGCCGTCTACTCCCGCGGCGAACTCGCCGCGCTGGCCGCAGTGCTGGAGGAGTTCCCCGACGTCCTGGTGCTCACCGACGAGATCTACGACGAGGTCTTCCTCGGCGACGGACGCTGCACCGGCCTGCTCGAGGTCGCACCGCAGCTCCGTGACCGGGTGCTGCTGGTCAACGGCGTCTCGAAGACTTACGCGATGACCGGCTGGCGGCTGGGCTACTGCGCCGGGCCCAAGCCCCTGGTCGCGGCGATCAACAAGCTGCAGTCGCACATGTCGTCGTGCCCGTCGTCGATCTCGCAGGCCGCGGCCGCCGAGGCGCTGAGCGGCGACCAGTCGTTCGTCGCGTCCGCGGCGAAGCAGTACCGGGCCCGCCGCGACCTGGTGGTCGACCGCGTCAACGCCATCGACGGGCTGAAGGCCCTGGCCGGGGACGGCGCCTTCTACGTTTTCATCGACTGCTCCGGGGTGATCGGACGCCGCACTCCGGACGGCACCGTCATCGACAGCGACGACGCGTTCGTCGGCTACCTGTTGGAGCAGGCCCGGGTCGCCACCATCACCGGCAGCGCCTACGGTCTCTCCCCGTTCTTCCGGGTGTCCTTCGCCACCGACGAGGCCACCCTGGCCGCCGCGATGGACGCCATCGCCGACGCCGTCCGCCACCTCACCGACTGACCGACCAACTGAAGAGGATCGCTCAACTCATGATTCACGTCCGGACCAAGATCCAGCGCCCCGCGGCCGAACTCGTCGCCCGACTCGGCGAGTTCTCCAGCGCCACCATCCACGAGGCGCAGGGACGCCGCGGCGCGCTGAACTCCGACATCAAGCCGATCGACCGGTCGATGTCGTTCTGCGGGCCAGCCACCACCGTGGTGTGCGCCCCGCAGGACAACCTGATGCTGCAGGTGGGCATCCACTACGCGCAGGCCGGCGACGTGCTGGTGGTCTCGGCCGGCGAGTTCAAAGAGGCCGGTACCTTCGGCGACGTGCTCGGTACCGCCATGCACTCCAAGGGCCTGGCCGCACTGGTCACCGACTCCGGCGTCCGCGACACCAAGGACCTGATCGAGCTGGGCCTGCCGGTGTTCTCGCGCAGTGTCTGCATCAAGGGCACGGTCAAGGAGACCCTCGGCCCGATCAACCACCCGATCGTGTTCGGCGGTCAGCTCGTCGAGCCGGGCGACCTGATCAAGGGCGACGCCGACGGCGTGGTGCTGGTGAAGGCCGCCGATGTCGAATGGGTGATCGCGGCGTGTGCCGAGCGGGAGGCCGCCGAGGCTGATCTGCGGGAGAAGTACCGCGCCGGCGGAACCACCATCGAGTTGTGCAATCTGGTCGAGAAGCTGGCCGCCAAAGGCCTGCTGGTCGAGGAGTGACCGGCTGCCGGAACTGACCTCGTCCGGCGATTCGGACGGTCTGGACGGCCACATCGCCCTGCTTCGGCTTCCTTTCACCCGGTGGATGGAAGACGCCGAAGCAGGGCGATGTTGTTCGAGCGACGCGGGAGGCTGCCCCTCAGCGGCTGCCGGCTAGAGGTCAGGCCGCCGCTGAGGGGTGGAACTCACGCCGCCGCGGGCGAGCTCACGGTCGCGGCGGCGATGGCCGCCTTCTCGCGATCGCTCTGCTTGGACTCGTTGACCTCGTCGAGGGTCAAGTCCTTGGTCTCCTTGCCGGTGAGCCCGGCGACGCCCGCCACCAGGCCCAACGCGATCGCGAACAGGGCCGGGCCGACCCACATCGTGACGGCGGACCCCGCCAGCGCGGTGGCAATGATCGGGGCGATGGCGCCCGACAAGGCGAAGCCGATCTGGGTGCCGACCGCTAGTCCGGAGACCCGCACCCGGTTCGGGAACATCTCGGCGAAGAACGACGGCCAGGCGGCGTTCGCCGTGGAGTAGAACAGGCCGTTGCAGAGGATGCCGAGGGTGAAGATCAGCGGCCAGTTGCCCTGGGTGATCGCCCACAGATAGGGCGCGGTGGTGAGCGCCGCGCCGAAGGCTCCGATGACGAACACGGTGCGCCGGCCGATCTTGTCGGCCAGCAGCCCGGCGACCGGCGTGTAGACCAGCGCCAGCAGGCTCGCCAGGACGGGAACCCACAGCATGGTCGGCCGGTCCAGCTTGTAGCCGGCGGTCGCGAACGCGATGGAGAAGGTGGCGAACATGTAGCTGACGCCGGCGACCATGGCGCACAGTGCGATGCGGATGATCGAACCCCAGTGGAACTGCAGGGCCTGCTTGAGCGGCGAGATGCTCACCTCGACGGCCTGGGTCTCCAGGAAGGCGGGCGGCTCCTCCAGCGTGCGCCGGATGATGTAGGCGACGATGACGACCACGGCCGAGAGCCAGAACGGAACGCGCCAGCCCCAGCTCATCAGCTGCTCCTGGGGAAGGGCGACGAACGGAATGAAGATCGCCGTGGAGAGCAGGCCGCCGGCGGCGGAACCGCTGGTCACGAAGCTGGTGGTGAACGACCGGCGGGTCTCGGGCGAGTGCTCCAGGGTCATCGTGATCGCGGCCGCCTGCTCACCGGAGACCGAGAGTCCCTGGATCATCCGGATGATCACCAGCAGGATGGGCGCCCAGATCCCGATGTCGTGGAACGTCGGCAGGCAGCCGATCAGGAAGGTGCAGGCGCCGATGCCGAACAGCGTCAGCAGCATCACGAATTTGCGGCCGTACCGGTCGCCGAGCGGCCCCAGAATGAACGCGCCCAGGGGGCGCACCAGATAGCCGACGCCAAGGGTGGCCAGGCTGAGCATCAGCCGGACGCCCTCGGGCAACTCGGGCGGGAAGAAGATCACATTGAAGACCAGCGCCGAAGCGGTGGCGTACACGGCGAAGTCGTAATATTCCAGCGTCGTGCCTACCCAGGACGCGATTGTCGCTTTCGCCGGGGTTTTCTCATGGTGTACGGGTTCGGTCATTATCGCCTCCATTGGGCATTCTCGGTCTTGATTTCTCGGGGTCCCGGTGGTCGGGACCGGCTCTGGTGTGACGGCGTGGTCGCCCGGCTCTTCACCGGCTCTGGTTGAACGTCAAACCGCCGGGCACCTGGAGGGTGGGCATGATCTCGATCATTCCGACATTGACGTGCTCGGGGGACTCCAGGGCGAAGCGGGCGGCACCGGCGATATCGGCGGTAGTGACCGACTCGTAGTGCTCGTAGAACTCTTCCCAGGCGCGTTTGAGGTCTTCGGGGGTGCCGCCCAGGTTGCGCCCGAAGATCTCGGTCTCGACGCGTCCGGGACAGATCTCGGTCACCCGGACCTTGTGCCCGAGCATGTCGTTGCGCAGCTGCCGGGAGATCTGGTGGATCGCCGCCTTGGTGGCGTGATAGGCGGTGTGGCCGAAGAAGTTGTAAGTGCCGGCGATCGAGGAGATGTTGACAATGTGGCCCCGGTTCCGGGCCACCATGCCCGGCGCCAGCAGCCGGCACAGATGCAGCACCGCGCGCAGGTTGACGTCGATCATCGCGTCCACCGATTCGGCGGTGGCGTCCAGGATGTTGCCGGTGGCCGAGACCCCGGCGTTGTTGACCAGGATGTCCACCTCCAGCCCCGCGACGGCTGTCTCGATGGCGGCGGGGTCCGAGATGTCGGCCACGATCGGGCGCATGCCGGTGGCGTCCGCCACCTGTTGCAGCTTGGCGGCGTTGCGGGCGACGCCGTAGACCTGCACCCCGCCGTCGGTGAGCATGCGAGTGATGGCCTCTCCCATACCGGTGTTGGCGCCGGTGACGAGAGCGGTTCGGTAGTCACTGATGGGCATCAGTCGCCTCCTTCTAGGGACGGGGTCGCCTGGGTAGGGATCGAGAGCTGACCGGGCTCGCCCGGCCGCGGTGCGGCCCCGATGAGGCCGCCGCCGTCGTGTTGGCCTCGGCGTGAGGCTGTCCGCGGAGCGAAAGCTGGGGGGTCGGCAACCGCTGGGCGGACAACAGCCGGCCGACTCGCCGGGTGAGCCCGTCGATGACCGCCTGCTCGGCGCGGGCCGCCGCAACCGCTTCGGCCAGCGTGACCCGGACGAACTCGACGCTCTGCCCGGGACGCGCCTGTCCCAGCCGAGACAGGCCGGTGGCGGTGACCACCGCCAGCACCGGGTATCCGGCGGTGACCCCGCGTCCTCTGTGCAGGATCAGCAGCTCGTCGCCGGCCGGCACCTCGACGGCACCGATCGGGACGCCGCGGGAGAGCACCTCGCTGCTTTGTTCCCGCACGGGCAGGGAAGCCCTGGCGCCCGGCGTGAGCCGCAGGCCGATGTGGTTGCTGTGGTTGCCGATCACGAAGCGTCCGGCGTACAGACGGTGGCCGCTGGCGCCGAACTCCGCCCGGTCAGGGCCGTCGGTCACCGGCACCCGCCAGTGCTCGGCGAACCGGGGCGGGTGGACGGCGTCGCGCAGCACCGGGATGCCGAGGGGGGAGTGCGAGAGCCGCAGCGGGCCCGGCTCGACGGAGATCGTCTCGCCGCGGGTCAGCGGCCCGGAGAACCCGAGCACGCTGTCCGGGGCGCAGCTGCCCAGCAGCTGCGGAACCTCGAGGGTGCCGTGCACCGCCAGGTAGACACGCATTCCCAGCCGGATGGACGACACGGTGAGTTCGGTGCCCGCCGGCCACCAGAACGGCTCCCACTGCCGCATCGGGACGCCGTTGACGGCGACGTCCGCGGGTGCGCCGGTGAGTGCGACCAGAAGGTTCGTCGAGGTCACCGCGGCGAAGTCGGCGGCGACGATCTCGATCAGCGGCGCCTGCGGCGACGCGGCCACCAGGGCGTTGGCCGCCCGGGCGCTGTACTGGTCGAGGGCGCCGCCGGTCATCTGTCCGACGGCCCCGCCGGCGGTCCGGCCGAGGTCGGTGACCGAGCTGATCCCGGCCGTGCTCACCCGCAGCCGGCCGGTCATCACAGCACCCCCCGATGGGCTTCGAACTCCGAGGCCGGAATCGGGTAGAAGTGCAGCGAGTCGCCGGGCAGGTAGGCCGACAGCGGCTCGTGGGAGGCGTCGACCAGACGCAGCGGCGTCGTTCCCAGGATCTGCCAGCCGCCGGGCGCCGGGCAGGCGGACACCACCGCTTGGCGTCCGGCGACCGCGACCGCGCCGGCCGGCACATGCGGACGCGGACTGGCCAGCCGGGGGATCGGTGCACCGAAGGCCGGGCCGTCCATCATCGGGGCGCCGGCCGGGGAGCCGAAGCAGCGGATCAGCAGCGGCTCGGCGGTGTGCCGGGCGACTACCTCGGCGGCGGTCAGGTCGAGCATCGCGGCGACGGCGTCCAGGTCGGGGCCGTGGAACCCGCCGTAGGCGACCGGCACCCGGAAGGTGCGGGGCACCCGCAGCGGGACGCTGTCCACCCGGCCGACCAGATCGGCGATCATCCCGCGGAGCACCACATGGTCGGTGCGGACGCAGTCGAACTCGACCAGCAGCGAGTCGTAGGTGGGCAGGGTGCCGAGCAGGCCGTCCGGTGCGTTCTGGCGGAGCAGCGTGGCGAGGGCGTGGGCGGTGCGCCAGGCGGCGTCCGAATCGGGCGCGTCGATGACGACCCGGACGGCGGAATCCCCGCAGTCGAGCACCCGGACCTCGGGCGCGGCCGACGCGAGGCTCGTCATGTCAGCCCTTGTCCGCGAGGACGTCGGCCATCGGGGCGATGGTGACGCCGGCTTGGGTCAGCCCGTCGCGGATCGCCCGGGCTGTGGCCACCGCGCCGGCGTTGTCGCCATGGAGCAGCAGTGAGTCGGCCTGCACCTGCAGCACGGTGCCGTCGACCGCCTCCAGGGTGGATTCGGTGGCGATCCGGATCGCGCGGGCGACCAGGGTGTCGAGGTCGTGGATCACCGCGCCCGGCTGCGAGCGGGGCACCAGGGTGCCGTCTGCCTGGTACGCGCGGTCGACAATGCCGACGATGCCCACCTGCAGGCCGCGGCGCCGGGCCTCGTCGGCGAGTTCGCCGTCCTGGGCGACGACGATCAGCTCGGGATCGATGGAACTGACCGCGTCGACGACCGCCTTGGCGTAGTCGGCGCGGACGGCGACCAGGTTGCCCAGCCGTCCGTGCGGCGCGACATGCTTCACTGTGGTGCCGTGGGCCAGGGCGAACGCCGAGAGCGCACCCACCTGGTAGAGGACGTCGGTGCGGACCTCCTCGGCGGTCAGGTCCATGGCGCGACGTCCGAAGCCGACCAGATCCGGAAAGCTGGGGTGGGCGCCGATCTGGATCCCGCGCTCGGCGCAGGCCCGCGCCGTGGCGTCCATGATCCGCGGATCGCCGCCGTGGAAGCCGCAGGCCACGTTGGCCGACGAGACGATTTCCAGCAGCGACGCGTCGTCGCCCATCGTCCAGTCGCCGAAACCCTCGCCCAAGTCGGCGACCAGGTCGATCCGTGCCTGCATGACCCTCCCTCTTTCGATCGAATGTCCTGACCGTAGGGATTGGGAGCGGCACTGTGGTAAGACGGATTTTCGTTGACGTGATAGCGCGGCGCGATGGCTGAACGGAGGGACACCCGAATGGAGACCAGGAGGCTGGCGACATTCGTCCGGATCGTCGACGTCGGAAGCCTGACCCGTGCCGCGGACGTGTTGCACATCGCCCAGCCCGCGCTGAGCCAGCAGATCAACGCGCTTGAGGCCGACCTGGGGCAGCGGCTGCTGACCCGCAGCAAGCAAGGCGTCGAACCGACCGAGGCCGGCGCCGCCCTGTACCGGCACGCCCAGGTGATTCTGAAGCAGTTGGACGACGCGGTCGCCGAGGTGGGTCTGCTCGGACGCGAGGTGGCCGGGCAGGTGTTCGTCGGCCTGGCGCCGTACAGCACGGCGAACCTGATCGCGCTGCCGCTGGTCGAGGCGGTGCGGGCCCGCTACCCGCATGTCCTGCTGCGCGTCACCGACAACTTCGGCATGGTGCTCAGCGAGGCGATGATGACCGGACGCCTGCACCTGGCGATCTTGTACGACTCGGGTCCGGTGAAGGGCCTGGTCTTCGAGCGGCTGATCACCGAGGAGCTGGTGCTGGTCTGCGCCTCGGATGCTCCGGTGCCCGGTGACGAGGTACCGATCGAAGCGCTCGTCGAGCTGCCGCTGATGCTGCCCAGCCCGCTGCACACGATCCGCAAAGCGATCAACCTGGCCTTCGACACCGCCGGCATCCAACCGCTGGTGCTCGCCGAGCTCGAGTCGGTGGGGCTGATGGGGCAGGCCGTCTCGGCGGGACTGTGCGCCACCGTACTGCCGCGGTCGGTCGCGGATCGGCTCACCGAGGTCTCCGGGCTGCGCCAAGTCCGGATCGTGCCGGGCATCGAGGTGCACCTGTCGTTGGGGACGCCGTCCAGCCTGCCGCTGTCGCGCGCCGCCGAATGCGTCCGTGACCTGCTGCGGCATGTGGTCGCCGCCACCCTGTTGGACGCCCGGTAAGTCTGTGATGGCCAAGGTCCGGGGACGAGTGTGGCGCGACGGAGAACTGATCGCCTCCGACTTCCCGCTGGCCGACCTGGACGCCCACCTGGCCGACCCGTCGACTCTCACCTGGCTCGACCTGCACGACCCGGAGGAGGCGCTATTGGCGCAGCTGGCCGCCGAGCTGGGCCTCGACAAGCATGCCGTCGAGGACGCGGTCGCGCCGCGCGAGCGACCCAAGGCGACCCGGCACGCCAGCCACATCTTCCTCACCTGCTACGCGGCAACCCTCGTCGACGGTGAGGACGGCCTGCCGGAGATCGCCATCGGCCGGGTCTCGGCCTTCGCGATGCCGCGCGGGCTGATCACCATCAGGTTCACCCGCGGTGCAGAGGTCGACATGGACGAGGTGATCGAACGCTGGGAAGGCAGCGGCCTGCTCGGCTACGGCGTGGGGGCACTGGTGCACGGGCTGCTGGACGTCCTGGTCGACGGCCACTTCGACGCCGTCCAGGCGATGGACGACAGCCTGGAGGATCTTGAGGACCTGCTGTTCAGCGAAACCGTTCGTACTCGGGAGATTCAGGCGCGGGTGTTCGCGCTGCGCAAAGCGTTGGTGGGGCTGCGCCGGGTGGTGCTGCCGATGCGCGAGGTGGTGGCCGGCATGATGCGGCTGCGCCTGGCCGCTGACTTCGAGCGATCCCGGGAACTCGACGGCGAGTTCGCCGATCTCTACGACCATGTGCTGCGGGCCGCCGAATGGTCGGAGTCGCTACGTGACATGGTCGCCTCGGTGTTCGAGACGAACCTGTCGCTGCAGGACGCCCGGCTGAACACGATCATGAAGAAGCTTGCGTCGTGGGGCGCGATCATCGCCGTCCCCACGGCGGTCACCGGCTGGTTCGGCCAGAACGTGCCCTATGCCGGCTTTTCCTCGCCGTGGGGACTGTGGCAGAGCGTCGTGCTGATCGTGGTGGGCACGATCGGGCTGTACTGGCTGTTCCGGCGCAACGACTGGCTGTAGCCCCACCGCTGGTCGAACTTGTCGAAACCCGGATCTCGACGAACTCGATCGACGGACTATCGCTGGTCGAGCTCGTCCAAACCGACGCTTGCCGAAACCTGGACTTCGGGACCCGGTCAGCGGTCGGCGAGCTTGGCCAGGCGCTTGGCAATCGCGGCGGAGGGTTGCCACTGCTTGTCGTTGTCGTGGGTATCGGGAGCGAAGACGAACACGCCGCCGCAGGACTGGGCCAGCACCAAGACATCGCCGTAGAACGAGGTGAGGGCGATCCGGAGGCTGTGCGAGTTCGGCTGGTAGGGGCAGGCTCGCGGACTGAACGGGCCACTGTGGCGCGGAATGTCGGCGACGATCGCACGCACGTCGGCATCCGGCAATGCGAGGGTACGGACCGGCGCGCTGCCGGCGCCGTAGCTGCACAGCTGGGCGCCGGTCGCCTCGGCCACCGACATCGGCATCACCGAGAACGGGACCGTTTCGAGGGCTCCGCACAGCGGGCCGCTCCGGGCCGCCGGGCGGTCGATCAGTTGCCGCTGCCGGCCGAGTTGCTCGGTGAACGAGGTCAGCACCCTGTCGGCGCCCACGTGTGCTGCGCCGGCGATGCCGGCCAGCCGGCAACCATAGAGCTGCAACACCATCACCACGGGAGGCTGGTGGTCGAACTCGGCGACCAGCAGGAAGTCCGGACCCATCTCCTCGGTGCAGGCCTGATTCTTGGACGCGCTGGGCAGCCCGCGCAGCGTGGCCAGCACGGCCGCAGTGTCGGCCCCGGTAACGGCGTCCAGCGGGGTGAGCATGGTCGGCGCCGAGTGAGCGGTGGGGCACAGCCGCAGCCGGTCGGCACGGGTCGGCACCTGGGCGGGGCTGGACGAGGGTGTCAGTCCCTGGCACAGCTCGGGAACAAGGCTCATCGACGCGGATGGGCTGGGGTATGGCTTGAGGTGGTCGAGCACTGCCTCGAGCGCGGCGGTGGCTGCCGGACCAGGCTGCCAGGCGAGTTGGGTCCCTTTGGCGTCCGGAACGCGGGCGAACCAGGTATTGCTATCGGTCCGCCAGAACACCAGCGGGTCGTTCCACGGTCCGGCCACGGTGAGCGCCGCGCCGTCGGGGAACGAGTCGCGGGCGATGCCATAGGTCACATTGCTCGCGAGGTCGTCGCGAAGCAATGCGAGATCCTGCCGCGACAGCCCTGCCGACGAGCCGGTGGGGGTTCCGGCCCGATCGGTCGTACACAGGTCGCCGGCACGGATCTGGCCGGCCTCGAACCGGAACAGACCAGGCCGCTCAGCGGATACACAACCCGCGACGGCCGCAGGTTGTGGACGCCGGTCGCGCTGCGCCGTCCAGGCCTGCTCCAGCGCGGACAGCAGGCCGGACCAGCGGCGTCCGTTGGCGCTCGCGGGCGCGACGCCGCAGGCGTTGGGCGCGACCGCTTCCAGCACGCGGCGGGATCCGTCGGCGAGGGTGAACACCAGCAGGTAGCGCCGGTCGGACGCGGCGTCGCAAGCGGAGCCACGCGACCGCTCAGCGGGCAGTGCCGCGACCGCGTCGAACAGGGCTGTCGCGCCTTCGTCGAGGGCATCGGCCGGGGTGGTGAAGGTGTCGCCAGCGGCGCGTGGGCACAGGCTGGCCCGGGCCACCGCGGTGCTTCCGCGCGGGGCAAGCGTGCTGGTTCCGGTCCGGACGCCGGCGCAGTCCGGGTTGGCCGGTGCCGGCTCGGTGACGGTCAAGGTCGGCGACGTGGCAGGCACGGCAAGCCGTCCGGCCCCGTTCAACGCGGGCCACAGCAACGCGCCTACCACCGCCAGAACGACGATCGCGACGCCGCTGGCCATCACGCTGCGAGTCTTCCGGGCCTGCCGGCGACGCGCCTCGTCCGCCCAGCCGGAGGGATCCGGCGGCTCCGGTACCGCCGCATCCAACTGGGCACGCAACTCGTCGTGGTTCATGGTTCGCTCCCGTCGGTGAGCAGAGGAGAGGTCCGCAGCTTGGCCAGGGCGCGGGAGAGAGTGCTCTTCACCGTTCCGACGCTGACCCCCAGGACTTGCGCCGCCTGTGGGCGGGTCAGGTCGTCGAAGTAGGTGAGCACCACGACTGCACGCTGCTGCCGGGGGAGCGCAGCCAGCGCCCGCCGGACGTCGTGGCGCATCGCCACATCGGGATCGTCGACTCCGCCGGTGTCCACCTCGTCCGGCAGTTCTCCGGTCCATCGCCGCCGCCACCAGGACAGATAGGTGCGGAACAGTGCCGTCCGCAGATAGCTTTCGAAGCCGTCCGGGCCGATCCTGGCGAAGTGCGGATACGTCCTGGTCAGCGCGGTTTGCACCAGATCCTCGGCGCGGTGGACATCGCCGGTGAGCAGCCAGGCGCTGCGCCACAATGCCCGGCCCCGCGTCGTCACGAAGGCATCGAAGCTCATGGCTTCATCGCTCGTCGCCACCCGTACCTCCGCCAGCATCAGATCCTCCTGAACCTAACAACCGGTCGAGGACGCCGAATGGTTGCCCTCGTCGAGGCGCTACTGCTGGTAGCGACGGACCACCTTCCAGGTGGTGTGCGAGTTGATGTTCGGATCGAGGTTCACGTCGTCGGTCTCGATCACCTCGCCCAACTCGTTCTGCCAGGTGACGGCGGTGCTCGACGAGACGTACTTGGTGTTGCCCTCGCGACTGTTCGGGTCCTCGATCGCCTCGACGCCGCAGAGTGCGTTGCGCCACGCCTCCTGCGCCGAGACGCCCGGGGTGCCGGCCATCGGTGGTGGCTGCATCATGCGGTCGAACTGGGCCTGCGCGTTCGACGACTGGGTGGCGCGCAGATCGGCAGCGGCCGCACCGACGGCGGCGATACCGGCCCGCTCGGCCTGGAACGCGTCCCACCGGGCGGAGGCGGCGCGGGCCGCGTAGGCGTCCATGTTGTGCTGGCCCACCTGGCTCAGCGCGGCCGTCCACGCCGGGTTGGCGATGGTGCCGTCGAGAATCGCTGCCATGGTCGGCTGCCAGGGCGCGCCGCCGGGCCAGCTGAAGTCGAACCTGGGCCAGCCCTGCACCATGGCGATCCGGTCCGGATGCGTTACCTGGAACCTGTGCCGCTCCGGTGATTCGTTGTGCTCGGGCACCCAGGTCACCTGGCCCTGCGCCGTCCAGCCCGGCGGGTGCTTCAGCCCCAGCACGGGCATGCCCAGCCGCGGGTCGGGCAGCGCCCATGTCGTCCAGCCTGTGGTGTCCATCTGGTCTCCTCTGCAGGGCAAGTGTGGGGCAGCGGTGGTGGGTCTGACCAGGGACGCTGATCGAAGGCGACGTTTCGCTGGTCGAGCTTGTCGAAACCCGTTGCCAGAGGGGGATCGACGGAGCTCATCAACGATGATCGGCGTTTCCTTGGCCGGAGGCTGGAAGGTTGAGATCATCGGGAAATGGACGAGGTGTTGCGGCGTGCGCTGGCGCCGGTGCTGCGGGACCTGGGTAACTCCGGCATCGCCGCACCGCGGATTGAGAACGACGACTGGAGCGATGACCCCGGGCAGCCGTCGGCGATGATGTGGAGCCGCCAGGGCAACGGCGCGGGCGTCTCGGTGTTGCTCTCGGAGCCCGAATGCGAGCGGACGGCTTCGGCTGCCGATCAGGTCCAGGACTGGGTGATCGAAGAGCGATGGGGTCGGGAGCCGACCAACTGGCCGCGATGCCCGCGGCATCCGGACACCCATCCGATGACGGCTACCGGCCGCGACGAGGTGGCGGTGTGGGCCTGCCCGACCGACGGCGTTGCCGTATGCCGGATCGGAGAGCTGCCCACACCGTCGGAGCCGGCGGTGGTCGGGTGAGACACCGCACAGGGCGCAACAAAGATCGGGATCGGGCACGGACTGCCGTGCCCGATCCCGATCTTTGTTTCCAGGTCAGTGGACGAAGATGCCGATCCCGAGCGGAATCAGCCACAGCACCGCCAGTGCCTGCAGAACGCGGTCGTTGAGGACGACGTCCTCGGGCTCGCCGGCGTTGCCGGCGTCGATGTCCATTGCGTAGCGCAGCAGGGCCAGGGTGAACGGCACGATCGAGATCGTCGTCCAGGGCACCCCCCACAGCTGGTTCTGCGGGTTCTCGAAGGTCCACAGGCTGTAGGACATGATGACGATCGAGCAAGAGATCGCCCAGACGAACCGCAGATAGCTCAGCGAATAGCGCTCAAGCGAGGCGCGGGTGCCCGCCTCCGAACCGAGCTCTTTCATCTCCGAATAGCGCTTGCCGGCCACCATGTACAGCGAGCCGAAGCAGGCCACCAGCAGGAACCACTGGGACAAGGCGATGCCGGAGGCCACACCACCGGCTACGGCGCGCAGCAGGAACCCCGCCGCCACCATCGCCAGGTCGATGATCGGCTGATGCTTGAGGAACATTGAATAGCCGACCTGCAGCACCCAGTAGACCGACAAGGTGATGCCCAGCATCGGCGCCACCCAGAATCCGATGGCGAGGCTGGCGGCCATGGTGATTGCGGCCAGCACGGTCGCCGGGCCCTTGCCCAGTTCGCCGGCGGCGATCGGCCGGAACCGCTTCTTGGGGTGCAGCCGGTCGGCGTCGACGTCGCGGACGTCGTTGATCAGGTAGATCGACGCGCTGATCAGCGAGAAGGCGACGAACGCCCACAGTGTGTTGAACAACACCCGGGGGTCGAACAGCGCCCCGGCAGCGACCGGGGCGGCGAACACCAGGATGTTCTTGACCCACTGTTTGGGTCGCATCGCCCGCAGCCAGGCTGGCAGGGCGGACCGCTTGACTTCCACGACAGAGTTCTGCGACATCGCCGAACAGGCTAGCGCAGCGACTCGTCCCACAACGCCGGCCACGCGACACCGAGCTCGAGCAGCAGCGTGCGCAGCAGCGGCAGGGACAACCCCACCACGTTGTGGTAGTCGCCCTCGATCGCGGTGACGAATGCGCCGCCGAGGCCGTCGACGGTGAACGCGCCGGCGACCCACAGCGGCTCCCCGGTGGCCACGTAGGCGTCGATCTCGGCATCGTCGAGGTGAGCAAAATGAACCACGGTGGACGCCACCGCTTCGGTCGCCCGCTCGTCGCCGTCCTCGCTGACGATCACTCGGTGGCCGGTGTGCAGCACGCCGGTCCGGCCCCGCATCGCGCGCCAGCAGGCCGTGGCCGTAGCCGCATCGGCGGGCTTGCCGAGCGCCCGGCCGTCGAGTTCGAGCAGTGAGTCGCAGCCGATCAGCACGCGCCGCTCGCCGGGCGCCGCAGGTAGCCGTTCCGCGACCGCGGTGGCTTTCATCCGGGCCAGGGTCAGCGCCAGCGCGGCCGGGTCGTCGACCCGCACCGACTCCTCGTCGACGCCCGAGACGACCACCTCCGCGGTGATGCCGGCGTTGCTGAGCACCTGCAGCCGAGCCGGGCTGGCCGATGCCAGGACCACCCTCATTTCGTGCTGCCTTGCGGTGCGACGCCGGCATCAAAGCGATCGGGGGTCATCAGCAAGCCTCTCCAGTACAGACATCCGCCACACCATTGTGACCGACGGGTACCGCTTACGCTGGTCGCCGTGACTGCCGAGACCTTCGTGGACGCCGAGGTGCTGCGGGACGCCCTGTCCGGACCCGGCCGGCTGTTCAGCGGCTTCACCTGCGTCCCGAGCACCGCTTCGACCAACGCCGACCTGGCTGCCGCGGCGCGCGCCGGGGCGGCGTCCGGAACCGTGCTGGTGGCCGATCACCAAAGTGCCGGACGGGGTCGCTTCGATCGCAAATGGGAAGCACCTCCCGGTACCGCGGTCGCGGTGTCGGTGCTGCTCCGTCCCGAAGGTGCCTCGGCTGCGCGCTGGCTGTGGCTGCCGCTGATCACCGGGGTCGCGGTCGCCGAAGGGCTGCACGCCGCGGCCGGCGTCGAGGCCGAGGTGAAGTGGCCCAACGATGTCCTGGTCGGCGGGCGAAAAGTGTGCGGCATCCTCTGCGAACGGGTCGACGACGGCGCGGTCATCGGCATCGGGATCAACACCGCGCTGAGCGATGACCAGCTGCCGGTGCCGACGGCGACCTCGCTGCGGCTCGCCGGATCGGACGCCTCGCCGACCGAAGTGGTGCTCGGCGTCCTGGCGGCGCTGGAGCACAGCTACCGGCGATGGGCCACCGCGGAGGATCTGCGCGAGTGGTACGGCCGCCGATGCGCCACCGTCGGTCGCGAGGTGCGGGTGCTGCAGCCCGCCGGGGGCCACATCGAGGGCCGGGCAACCGGGGTGGACGACGGCGGCCGGCTGCTGGTCTGGACGGCGTTCGGCGAGCGCGCGTTCGCGGCCGGCGACGTCCTGCACCTGCGATGACCTGCGGATTCGCCCGGGAGCGGTTTCGACGAGCCGGAGGACGATCTCCGCGCTGGACCGGTTCGCCAAGTCGACCGGCGGTGTATCCGTCGCCGAGCCTGTCGCGACCCAATCGGGGGCCGGCGGCGTTAAGGTGAGCCGTCCACTCCGAACTGAGGCGGTGACCGGGTGAGCGGAGGCTTCTTCGCCCTGCTGGACGACATCGTCGCGATGGCGAAGCTCGCCGCGGCGTCCGTCGACGATGTCGCTGCCGCCGCCGGGAGGGCCAGTGCGAAGGCTGCGGGTGTGGTGATCGACGACACCGCCGTCACCCCGCGGTACGTGCACGGCTTCAGTCCGGACCGGGAGTTGCCGGTGATCAGGAAGATCGCCGTCGGGTCGCTGCGCAACAAGCTGCTGATCATCCTGCCGGCCGCGCTGCTGCTCAGCCAGTTCCTGCCGTGGCTGCTGACCCCGATCCTGATGTGCGGTGGCACCTATCTGTGTTACGAGGGCGCCGAGAAACTGTGGGAGAAGTTCGGCGGGCACGGTCACCACGAGCCGGCGCCGGTGGTCGGCGGGCCCGACGAGAAGGCGATGGTGGCCGGCGCGATCCGGACCGATCTCATCCTGTCCGCAGAGATCATGGTGATCGCGCTCAACGAGGTGGCCGCCGAGCCGCTGCTGTCCCGGGCGGTCACCCTGCTGGTGGTGGCGCTGGCGATGACCGTGTTGGTTTACGGCGTGGTCGCGGTGATCGTGAAGATGGACGACATCGGTCTGCACCTTGCCACCGAGCGGTCCGGCGGAGTTGCGGCATTCGGACGCGGGTTGGTCGCGGCGATGCCGAAGGTGCTGGCCACCCTCTCCAACGTCGGGATCGTGGCAATGCTGTGGGTCGGCGGGCACATCCTGCTGGTCGGCATCGATGAGCTCGGCTGGCACCCGCCCTACGAGATCGTGCACCACGCCGAAGAGGCGATCCTGCATGCCGTGCCGGGTTTCGCCGGCGCAGCGCTGGCCTGGCTGACCAACACGGTGGCGTCGGCGGTGCTCGGAGTCATCGCGGGCGCGATTGTGGTGGTCGTCGTCCAACTGATCGGACGGCTGCGCGGCCGCGGCGACGACGCCGCGGCCGACCACGCCGCGGCGGACCACGCGGAGTAACGTCGTCGGCATGGATACCGTGCGCGCGGTCGATCTGCTGCTGGACGCCTTCGGCCGAATCCCGCCGCTGCTCGAGGGCGCGGTCGGGGATCTGGACCGCGAGGCGCTGCTGTGGCGTCCGGAGGTCTCCGGCACCCGGGGCAACTCGATCGGCTGGATCGCCTGGCACCTGGCCCGGCAGGAGGATACGCAGATCGCGGCCCTGGTCGGTGGTGACGAGGTGTGGCGGGCCGGCGGCTGGCACGCGCGCTCCGGCGTCCCCTATGACGAGGCTGCCATGGGCTATGCGATGACCAGCGACGAGGTCGCCCGCTTCGATGTGGCCGGTGCCGGGCTGCTGATCGACTACTACGGCGCGGTGCACGCCCGCACGGTCGACGCGATCGCCCGGATGACCGACGCCGACCTGGCCCGCATCGTCGACCGCTCCTGGGATCCTCCGGTGACCGCCGCCGTCCGGCTGGTCAGCATCGTGGACGACGCCGCCCAGCACGTCGGTCAGGCGGCCTATCTGCGCGGGCTGCTGGACTGATCCGTCGCGATCGCTCGACGCAGCGCACCGCGTCCGCCGAAGCCGATCACCGCCGCCAGGATGCCGAACGCCGCCACGCTCGCCAGGCCGCCGGGATAGTCGTAATGGTCGATCACCTGGCCGGAGACGCTGGAGCCGATCGCCACACCGATCCCGATGCCGGTACCCATCCACGACAGCCCCTCGGTGAGGCGGTCGCGAGTGACCAGGCCGCCGATCAGGGTGTTGGCGTTGATCAGGGTCGGGGCGACCGTGACGCCCACCAGTAGGCCGACCAGGCAGAGCAGTAACACCGAGTGGGCGGCGATCAAGGCCACGCAGGCAGCGCACATCGCCGCCACCCCGACCAGGAAGCGGGTGATCACCGGCGAAGCCCAGCGCCGGGCGCCGTAGTAGAAGCCGGCCAGGCCCGAGGCGAGCGAGAACACCGCCAGGACCAGCCCGGACGCCTCGCGCACCCCCCACTGGGTGGCCGCGGCCACCACGGAAACGTCGATCGAGCCGAAGATGCAGCCGATCAGCAGGTTGACCGCCACCACGGCGCCGACGCCCGGCAGCAGCAGTACCAGGCGCTGGCGCTCCCGGCCTCGATCCGGGTGGGGTTGCGGATGGGTCACCGGCGGCTCGGTGGCGCGCTGGCCGTAGAGCAGATGGGCGCCCAGCAGGGACAGCACGACCGGCGCGATCAGCCCGGCCGCCGGGTGGACGCCGGTGGAAAGCGCGACCGTCAGCACCGGCCCGACGATGAAGGTCACCTCGTCGAGCGTCGACTCCAGCGAGAAGGCGGTGTGCAACTGGTCGGGATCGTCGACGAGATGCGTCCAGCGGGCCCGGACCAGCGCCCCCGGCGCGCCACCGGTCGCGCCACACAGGATTGCCGGCCCGAACAGTGTCCAGGCCGGGA
The DNA here is from genome assembly GCA_044225075.1 of Micropruina sp. Classification (GTDB taxonomy): domain Bacteria; phylum Actinomycetota; class Actinomycetes; order Propionibacteriales; family Propionibacteriaceae; genus Micropruina. The sequence continues at coordinate 199,191 of JBGAJF010000002.1, forward strand.
GTTGCAGCATGGCGAAGACGATCAGCAGCGACAGCGTGGCGGCCGAGACGATGGCCGCCGGGTACATCACCCGGCGCTGGCCGTGCCGGTCGACCAGATTCGACAGGGCGGCGGTGCCGAGCGCCCAGGAGACGGCGTTGGACGCAGCCAGCGCGCCGGCCAGCCCGTAGCTGCCGTACAGCGCCGACACCATCAGCACCAGGCCGATGCCCATCATGGCGCCGCCGGAACGGGCCAGCAGACCCGCCGCGCTGAACTGCCAGGCACCCGGAAGCGTCAGGATCTCCCGGTAGGCGCGCATCAGTCCATTCTCGCGCAGCCGCCCGAGAAGTCCGAAATCGGCGCCCGGTGAAATCGCCCCGCCGCCGCAGCGTGGAACGCCGGGGACTGAACTTCCGGTCACCGGGGACGGTTCCTTTGGTCACCGGGGACGGTTCCTTTGGTCACTGGGGACGGTTCCTTTGGTCACTGGGGACGGTTCCTTTGGTCACTGGGGACGGTTCCTTTGGTCACCGGGGACGGTTCTTCCGGTCACCGGGGACGGTTCTTCCGGTCACCGGGGACGGTTCTTCCGGTCACCGGGGACGGTTCTTCCGGTCACCGGGGACGGTTCTTCCGGTCACCGGGGACGGTTCCTTTGGTCACCGGGACGGTTCCTTTGGTCACTTCGGCCGCCGAGCTTCGCTGGAGGCCCCGGGTTCGGATCAGTCCAGAAACCCGTAGAGCAGCCGGTTGTACTGTTCGGACGCCTGGGTCGGCACCGGCGCGCCAACCCCGGGGACGACCTCGACCCGCGCACCCTCCATACCGACGGCCAGTTCGCGAGCCGCGGCGGTGCCCGTGGCGTCCGACCCGCCGGAGATCAGCAGGCTGCGTGCGGTGACGGTGGCCAGGTGGGGCCGCAGATCAATGCCGGAGACGGCCTTCACCAGCCGCAGCATCCGGGCCCGGTCCAGGCCTGCGTCGGCCAGGCGTCCGGCCGGCATGGTTCGGACGGCCAGCCGTTGCGCCAGCCCGGCCAACTTCGGTGCGCGAGGCTGCAGGTCGGAGAGCACCAGGTGCGACACGGCGTCCGGGGATCGGCCCGCTGCCACCGCGGCCACCGCGGCACCCAGCCCGGTGCCGGCCAGGGCCACCGAGTCGACACCGAACCGGTCCAGCTGGGCGAGCACCGCGTCCGCGGCCCGGTCCAGGTCGAAGTCGGCGGGCTTGCCGGGGCGCAAGCCCTCGAGCCAGGGCGCGACAGCACGGGTGCCGGCCGGCAGCGAGGTCACCTGGTCCTGCCACAACGGCGGTGTCTGGCCGAGGCCGTGCAAGAACACCAACAGGGGTACGGGCATGCCCACATCGAACCACGGGAATAATGGTGGTCATGGGATTGCCCGCCAAACTGCTCGGAGACGGTGAGCAGGAACTGTTGCACCTGCGCTCACACGGCAAGATCATGGTCCGGCCCACGCTCTGGCTGATCGTGGTGGCCGTGCTCGGCGGGGTGGTGTTCGCGATGCTGCCGGTCTCGTGGCGCCCGATCTCCGGGTGGGTGGTCACCATCGCCGCCCTGGCCGTTGCGATCCCGGTCTACCTGGTGCCGCTGCTGCGCTGGCGCACCACCACCTACACGCTGACCAGTCACCGGCTGATCACCCGCTCCGGCATCGTCAACAAGGCCGGCCACGACCTCCCCGTGGCGCGCATCACCAACGTCGCCTACGAGCGCGGCCTCACCGATCGGATGTTCGGCTGCGGCTCGCTGGTGTTCACCACCTCGGCGGAGGCGCCGGTGGTGCTGCACGACATTCCGAGGGTCGAGGATGTAGGGGTGGCCATCTCCAACCTGCTGTTCGGAGTCCGCGCGTGACCGAAGCCGCCGCCGCTCCGCTGGGCCTGCGCACCCAGCTGTTCCGCTTCGTCCTGACCGGCGGTTTGTCGGCGATCGTCGACTACGGCCTGCTGGTGGTGCTGATGGCCTTCGGGCTGGAACACACACCCGCCAAGGTGCTGTCGTTCATCGCGGGCACCACCACGGCCTACCTGATCAACCGGCGCTGGACCTTCAACTCGGACGGCTCGCGCCGCAAGTTCGCGGCGGTGATGGCGCTGTACGCCCTCACCTTCGTGCTGCAGGTGGGCATCTTCACCCCGCTGTACCCATGGCTGGTGTCGCTCGGCCTCGGTGCCGAGTTCATGCCGAGGATGAACTGGGCGCAGCTGTTCGGCTTCGTGGTCGCCCAGGGGGTCGCGACCGCGGTGAACTTCGTCGTGCAGCGGTCGCTGATCTTCAAATCCTAAGGGGGTCAGGACGGCAGGACGGTCATCTCCTGCGGCTCCCGGATCACCGCCGGGCCGGGGACGTCGTTGGGCAGCACTCGGTAGACGTTCTGCCCGGACTTCTCGCACAGGAAATGCGCCGGGACGCCGTCGGTGTAGTGCACGCCGGCGCCGTCGTCCGCGGCGTAGCCGCCCGGCAGTTCACCCGAGGCGACCGCGGCGGTGTAGATCGGATCACGCTCCGGTTCGCCGTCCAGATGCGGGCAGAAGCTGCCGCGGACCAGGCCCAGCCCACCCGTCCAGGGTCGCAGGTCGCCGAACGAATCGGTGACGCAGCCCTGGTACCAGCAGGTGGCGCCGGCCGAGATGCCGGCAAGCACCAGCGAGCCCTCTTCGTACCGCTGCCGGACGACCTCGGAGACCCCGTGCGCCTGCCACAGCGCCACCAGATTCACCGTGCTGCCGCCGCCGACGAACAGCAGATCGGCCTCCGCCAGCCGGTCCACAGCCCCGGCCGCGCCCGACCACAGCGTCAGCACCGACGTCCGGACGCCGAGCGCGCCGTAGGCGGTGAGGAAACGGTGAATGTAGCTGGCGTCGTCGCCGGACGCGGTGGGCGCGAAGCATACCTGGGGGTGTTCGGAGCCGGTCAGCCGGACGAGATAGCGGTCCAAGGCCGTGGGCTCGCCGAACTGGGACATCGAGAAGCCGCCGCCACCCATGGCCACGAGGTGCCTGGTCATGTCCAGAGCCTAAAGTGCCGCGGGCGGCTGTGCGGGTGATCGACAGCAGACACTAGAGTCCCTCCGGTGACCGTGCGAACCATCGGCATCATCGGCGGCGGCCAATTGGCCCGGATGATGCACGCTGCCAGCGTCCCCCTCGGAGTCCGCATCGCGCTGCTTGCCGAAGGCCCGGACGTCTCCGCCGCCCAGGTGTTGGCCGACGTCAGCGTCGGCGACTACACCGACCCCGAGACCGTCTACGCCTTCGCCGAGCGTTGCGACGTGATCACCTTCGACCACGAGCACGTGCCGCCGCCGATCCTGCGCGGGCTGATCGCCCGTGGCAAGCAGGTTCACCCCGGACCGGACGCTCTGCTGCACGCCCAGGACAAGGTGGTGATGCGGGAACGGCTGACCGGGTTGGGCATGCCCTGCCCGCTGTTCGCGGTGGTTTCGGACGCCGACGAGTTGCGCGCCTTCGGTGAGCGGACCGGCTGGCCGGTGATCGCCAAGACGTCCCGCGGCGGCTACGACGGCAAGGGGGTCTGGAAGATCGACGGTCCGGACGACGCCGACGAGCCGTTCGCGAACCTGAAGCCCGGCGTGCGGATCCTGGCCGAAGAGTTCATCGACTTCAGCCGCGAGCTGAGCGTGCTGGTGGCCCGGCGTCCGTCCGGCGAGGAGCGGGTCTATCCGGTCAGCGAGACCGTGCAGACCAACGGCATCTGCACCCACACCTTCACCCCGGCGTCCGACCTGAGCGACGAGCAGCGCGACGCGATCGAGGTGATGGCGCTGCGGATCGCCGACGAACTCGGCGTCACCGGCATCCTGGCCGTCGAGCTGATGCAGCGCGCCGACGGCTCGGTGGTGGTGAACGAGCTGGCGATGCGGCCGCACAACACCGGCCACTGGAGCATCGACGGGGCGTGGACCTCCCAGTTCGAGAACCATCTGCGCGCGGTCGCCGATCTGCCGTTGGGGCCGACCGAGGTGCGGCAGCCGCACGCCGCGATGGTGAACGTGCTGGGCGGAGCCCGCGACGACCTGCTGGAAGCGCAGGCCGAGGTACTGGCGGCCGAGCCGGGTGCGCGCGTCCAGCTCTACGGCAAGAGCGTCGTTCCGGGTCGCAAGGTGGGCCACGTCACCGTGGTCGGCGACGACGCGGACGACGTCCGGAACAGGGCGCAGGCCGCCGCCGATCACCTGATGGGAGTCCAGCGATGAGTGCACAGGCCAACCCCGTGGTGGGGATTGTGATGGGGTCCGATTCGGACTGGCCGGTGATGAAAGCCGCCGCGGATGCCTGCGCCGAGTTCGGCGTCGGCTACGAGGCGGACGTGGTCAGCGCGCACCGGATGCCCGAGGACATGGTGGCCTGGGGACGCGCCGCGCACACCCGTGGCCTGAAGGTGATCATCGCCGGCGCCGGGGGAGCGGCCCACCTGCCCGGCATGCTGGCCGCGCTCACCCCGCTGCCGGTGATCGGCGTCCCGGTGCCGCTGAAATACCTGGACGGGATGGACTCGCTGCTCTCCATCGTCCAGATGCCCGCCGGCGTCCCGGTCGCCACCGTCGCGGTCGGCAACGCCCGCAACGCCGGCCTGCTCGCCGTCCGTATCCTGGCCGCGTCCGACGAGATGCTGCAGGCCAAGATGCTCACCTTCCAGGCGGACCTCCGCGACGCCGCCCGCGCCAAGGGCGCCGTCGTCCGCGGCCACTGACCCCAGGACGGTTTCGGTCACCGGGGACGGTTCCTCTGGTCACCGGGGACGGTTCTTTCGGTCACCGGGGACGGTTCCTCTGGTCACCAACGAGATCTCTCGGACAACGGGTTTTGCCGATCATCGAGGTGACCAAGGGAACCGTCCCGGTGACCAGGAGAACCGTCCCCGGTGTTCGAGTCGGACGTGGCGGCCGGCACCCGCCCGATTGTGCGGACGGCGAGCCGAGACCGGGGCGTTCGGAACCGCCAGCCATACTGGTTCGGTGACTGCCGTCGTGACTTCCCCGCTCCCGGACGCGCAGACCCGAAGCCAGGGCATCGCCCTGCGTCGTGGGCTCGCCATGCTCGGGATGACTCTGGTGGTACCGGGATCCGCCCAGCTGGCCGGCGGTAACGAGCGGCTCGGCCGAGTCGCACTGCGGATCTGGCTGACCCTGATCGCACTCGTGGTGCTGTTCGTGGTGCTGCTGCTCACCGTCCGGCCGTTCGCCATCGGTCTGTACGCCAACCCGATCACTCTCCAACTGCTGCGCTGGGCCAGCCTGGCCCTGGGATTCGGCTGGGCGCTGCTGTTCGTCAACGCCTGGCGGATCGCCAACCCGCCGGCGCTGTCGCCGCGCGGCAGGGTGGTGATCCCGGGCATCGCGTTCCTGGTGGCGCTCATTCTCGCCTTCGGCTCGTGGACCCTGGCCAGCGCTTTCGACGCCCAGAGCCGGCTGTTCAGCACTGTGTTCAGCGGCGGCGGGAAGTCCGAAACCTCCAACGGTCGATACAACGTCCTGCTGCTCGGCGGCGACGCCGGGACCGGCCGCGAGGGTCTGCGGCCGGACACCATGATCGTGGCGAGCATCGACGCCCAAACCGGACGGACGGTGCTGTTCAGCCTGCCGCGCAACCTGCAGTGGGCGCCGTTCCCGGACTCCTCGCCGCTCAAGAGGCTGTACCCGAACGGCTACTGGTGCGCGGACCAGTCCTGCCTGCTGAACGCCGTCTACACCCTGGCGACCAACCACAAGGACCTGTATCCCGGTGTGAAGGACCCCGGCGTCCAGGCCACCAAGGAGGTCATCGGCAACATCCTGGGCCTCGACATTAACTACTGGGCGCTGGTCGACCTGAAAGGTTTCCAGTCGCTGATCGACGCCGTCGGAGGCATCAACCTGGACGTCGCCCGCAAGGTGCCGATCGGCGGCGGCACCGACCTGACAACCGGGAAGAAGTACCCGATCAGGGGGTACATCGGACCGGGCAAGGATCTGCACCTCAACGGCTACAACGCATTGTGGTTCGCCCGCTCACGAGAGGGATCCACCGACTACGAGCGGATGTCCCGGCAGAAGTGCGTGCTCAACGCGATGGCCAAGCAACTCAATCCGCTCACCGTGGTGACCAAGTTCCAAGAGATCGCCAAAGCGGGTGAAGAGATCGTCGCGACCGACCTGCCCACCTCGCAGATCGGCACCATGCTCGACCTGGCCCAGAAAGGGCGATCGCTGCCGCTCAGCAGCGTCAGCTTCACGCCGCCGCTGATTCTCCCGGCGAGGCCTGACTTCCCCAAGATTCGCGAGGTAGTGAACCAGAAGATCGCCGCGTCCGAGGCCGCGGGCAGCAAGCCTGCCGACAACAAGCCCACCTCGGCGGGCCCGGACGGCACCCCCTCCGCAGCGCCCCAGCCGTCGTCCAGCAGCGCGGCCAAGACCCAGACCGACGACCTGGACGAGATCTGCAAGGTCAGCTGACTCGCGGCTCGTCCGCGGTGGCGACGTCCACCGTGGTCAGGATGCGGGTGAGCGGAGCACCGGCCAGTGCCGGGCTGTTCGCCGGAACGGCCCAGACCCGGGTGCGCAGCACCTCCAGGAAGACGCCGGCGGCCCCGGCATCGTCGAAGTCCAGATCGACGACGACATAGTGCGCGTCGTCGGTCGGACGCCGGACGACGTACCCGCGGACACCAGCGGACCTACGCATGCCGGCGAATCCGTCGAAGGCTTGTTTCCAGGTGTCGAAGTCGGTCACCGGGTGTTCGATGTGCAGAATGGTCATCCCGTCACGATGCCCCGCAGCCCGCACCGGCGGCATCCCAGATTGGTGGGGTTCGCGCGCGGCGTCGGCGGTCCTACGCTGAGCGGCATGGCGGCTCCCTCCCAGCGGGCCATCCGCGCCGCGATCGAGCAACTCTGCGCCTCTGGCCCAGTGGACACGCGGGACTTCCGGGCCGTGGTGCTGGCCACCCTGCGACGCACGGTCGACTTCGACTGGTATGTGTGGGTGCTGACCGACCCGGCGGGCGAGGTCGGCGTGGACCCCTTGGCGGTGGTGCCGGACCTCACCGCGCTGCCCGAACTGGTCCGCCTGAAGTACGGCACTCGACTGAACCGCTGGACCGGACCGGTCGTTGCCGCGGCGCTCGGCGACCGTCGCGACGACAGCCCGTTGTGGGTGCGGGCGCAGTCCGACCACGGGGTGGCGGACGTGGTCTCGGTGGTCTTCCGGGACGGTTTCGGCTGCTGGGCCTTTCTCGACCTGTGGTGCCGTCACCGGGTACCGGACGACGCGGTGCGGTTGCTCGGCGAGCTGGCGCCCGCGCTGACCACGGCGTTGCGCCGCCGCCAGGCGGGTTGCTTCGCCGAACCGGCCGGACTCCGGCCGGGGGCGTCCGACGCTGCGGTGCTGCTGCTCGATCGCGAGCTCCGCATCGTTGGGCGAACGCCGACGTCGCAGGCCTGGCTGGCCCTGCTGCTGCCGCCCGGTGATCGGCCGGATCCGGTCCCTGCCGCGGCACTCAACATCGCGGCTCAGTTGATCGCGCGCGAGGACGGGGCCGATGACCATCCAGCGGTGGGCCGGGTGCACCTCGCGGCCGGGTTCTGGCTGACCATGAAGGCGGCCCGGGTGACTCCCGGCGACCTGATCGCGGTGACCATGGAGGCCAGCTCGCCCGCGGACCGACTCGACCTGTTCGCGCGTTGCCATGGACTCAGCCGCCGCGAACAAGAACTGCTCGACGAGCTGGCCCGCGGTGCCTCCACCAGGGAGATCGCGGACCGGATGTTCCTGTCCGAGCACACCGTGCAGGATCACCTCAAGTCGATCTTCGGCAAGACCGGCGCGCATGCCCGGCGCACCCTGCTGTCGCGCGCCCTCGGCGTCCGGACCGACGTCGGCCCTGCTTGACTACCCCTGGCCTCCCGTCGACGCGGGACAGAAGACACAGAAGACGGGGCACAGAAATTAGTCAGGCAAGGGCATTCTCGGACAGGCGCGCGGGCAGGACGGCCCGTCAGCGCAGCTCGCCGGAACCGAGGATCCGGAATGCCCAGTCGCCGATCGCGTCACAGTAGGCGCGACCGAGATCGAACGTCTCGGTGCGGGTCATGATCGTCAGCAGGTAGTCGCGGCCGTCGCCGGCGACATGCCCGATCGAGTTCACTGCCCACAGGTTGTCGGTGGACTCGAACTGCACCCAGCCGTTCTTCAGTTCGACCTTCACCGAGCCGCTCCGCGGCGCCCCGACACCCCAGGCCTGGCTGTCCTCGACCTGGCCCATCAGGCCCAGCAGATAGCTGCGTTCGGCGTCGGTGAGCGCTTTGGTGTCGCCCTTGACCAGCTGCTGCAGGAACGAGCGCTGGTCGTTCGGCGTCGTCCAGGTCCAGCTCCAGAAGTCTTTCTCGGGTGCGCTGTGGGTGTCCTTCAACCCCAGATCGGACGCCAGCGCGTCATAGGCCGGACGCCGTCCCGCCCAGTCCCACAGGGCGTCCGCGGAGTCGTTGTCGGAATGCTCGATCGCCTTCTCGGCCTGCCCGGCCTGTTCCGCCGGCAGCGGCTGTTGCAGCTTGTCGGTGCGGGCTTTGCGCAGCGCCATCGAGACGATCATCGGCTTCGCCATGGACGCGCTCTGGCTGGCCCAGCTGCCGCGGAAGTCCCACTGCGCACCGCTGCGCAGATCCTGGACGGCGACGCCCAGCTTGTCGTTGCCGGCGGCGATGGTGCTCACCGCCGACTGCAGCTGATCGCGGATCGGTCCGCTCGGCGAAACGGACGGCGTCGGCACGGTCGGCTTGCTGGTGCAGCCGGCCAGCACCGAGCCGCCCAGCGCGAGGCCACCGAGCGCCAGCAGGCCGGTGCGGCGGCTGAACGCGAGCGTGGTCAGGGGGCGAGAAGTCACCGCGCCATCATTCCACGCACCGCTCGGACGCCCGGATCTTCGCCAGCAGCGCGTCGTCCGGGTTGCCCTCGACGACCACCGACGAGCCACCGCCCAGCAGCGGCCCGAGGATGGCTGCGCGCAGCGTCCCCAACGGCCCGGACGGCTGCACCAGCGCTCGTCCGGCGACCGGCGTCGTCGCGGCCAGATCGGCATGGCTGAGCACCACCGAGCCCTCGATCCAGGCCGGCGCCGATGCCGCGGTGGGCAGCGTGCCGGCCTGATCTGGCTGGCTGAGCGCCTCACCGGTGAAGTCGAGCACCCCGTCCGGCAGGTCGCGCAGCCCGAGGCCGAGCGGGTGCAGCGAACAGGCCAGGGTGGCGCCGGGTAGCACCGGGCGGGGTTCATTCGGCCCCACCACCACCAGATCGGCGCCTGCGACATCCAGCGCGATCGCGCACTCCCGCTGCCAGGCGGCCAGCGGCCACAGCAGCGTCATCCAATGGCCGGGACGACTCAACGCCAACGGCAGCGCCACCAGCCCGGAATCGGCGCCCAGGTCCTCGATCAGGTTGGCGGTCTTGGCTACCCAGTTGGCGAAGGTGGCGACGCTCAGCTCGGTGCGCCCGCCGGTCTCCAGGTCGTAGTGGGTGAGCAGCGGCTCACCTCCGGACGTCCGTGCCCGCCGTTGTAAAGCGGTTAACACCACGGGAATGTCCATACCCCGAATGCTATGTGCCCAGCCGATATCGTCGTGCCATGCGGTTCGCGGTGATCATGGCCGGCGGTTCAGGAACACGGCTGTGGCCGTTGTCCCGCAAAGGCACCCCCAAACAACTTCTACGGCTTATCGAAGGCACTTCGCTGCTGCGGATCGCGTTCGAACGGTTGGGCGACCTGGTGCCGCCCGAACGGGTGCTGGTCTGTACCGGCGCCGCCTACGCCGATCAGGTGGCCGCCGAGTTGCCCGAGGTGCCCGCCGAGAACATCCTGGGCGAGCCCGAAGGGCGCGACTCGCTGAACGCCGTCGCCTGGCCGGCGGCCGTCATCGCTGCCCGCGATCCGGACGCCGTGATCGCCCAGGTGACCGCCGATCAGCTGATCGAGCCCGCCGCCGTCTTCACTGACACCCTCGCCGAGGCCTATGCGGTCGCTGAGGCCGATCCACTCGCCCTGGTCACCCTGGGCGTGGTGCCGACCAGCGCGCACACCGGGTACGGCTATCTGCACCGCGGCGAGGCGGTGCCCGGGTTCGAGCACACCCATCGGGTGCTGGAGTTCCGCGAGAAGCCCGATCTGGTCACGGCCAGCGAGTATCTTGCCTCGGGGGAGTACTGGTGGAACGCCGGCATGTTCGTCTGGCAGGCCCGCGCCTTCCTCGAACAGCTCGCCGCGCTGCATCCAGCCAGCCACACGTCCGTCGTGGAACTCGCCGCGCATCCCGAGCGGCTGGCTGAGATTTTTCCCACGCTGCACAAGACCTCCGTCGACTACGGGATCATGGAGCCGGTATCGGCCGGTGCCGGCACCGCGCACGTGGTGTCGGTGGCCCTGCCGGTGCAGTGGCGCGATGTCGGCGGCTACGCCTCGCTGGCCGAGACGCTCAGCCACGACGCGGCCGGCAACGCGCTGATCGGCGCCTCGGTGCGGCTGGACGCCACCGACAACGTCATCATCAACACTGCCGGCGAAGACCGCCTGATCGGCGTCCTGGGCTGCAGCGGGATGGTGGTGGTGACCACCCCGTCGGTCACCCTGGTCGCGCCGGTGGACGCCGCCGAGCGGGTCCGGGAACTGGTCGCACTGGTCCGGGCCGAAGCAGGGGAGAGCTATGTCTGAACGTGGTGACGCGCAGGCCTCGAAGGGCCGGGCCATCCTGGACAACGTGAAACGGGTCCGGCAGCCGGTCACCTGGGCGGTGCTGGCGATCATCTGCGCCGGCCAGATCCTGGGCATCGTCCGGCTGGTGGTGCTGGTCCGCGAGCAGACGCCGGTCTTCGAGGCGTTCCAGGAGATCGGCGTCTCGATCATGAGCCTGTCGCTGGTGATCGTCCTAGTGGGGCTGGTCTGCGCATGCCTGTTCGTGCCGCCGGCCACCCGCAACGCGATCCTGCTGGCGAAACTCTCGGCGTGGGCGATCGCGACCGGCACGGTGGTCCAGCTGGGCTGCCTGCTGATGGGCGTCGCGGCGTCCGCCAACGCCTTCGGCGTCATCATGGAGATTCTCGGCGGCCTGCTCGACGTCGCGCTCAAGGCGGTGGCGGCAGGGGTGGTCTGGGTCCTGGTCCGCGGCGTCAACTCGGGACGCCTCGACCTGGCGCCGGCGGTTCCCGAGGTGGCCGCTCCCGAACAGCCCCGCACGCCGCCGGTGTGGCAGCCCGAGCAGGCCAGCGGCACCGCGTGGCGCAGTGCGCGGGATGCCGCCAGCGGTGCCCGGCCGGATGTGGGCGCGGCCCCCTCCGACGACTCCACACCCTCCGCTGAGACGCCGCCGAAGAGCAGTTGGCGGCCCCGGTCGACCCCGCGAGAATCCGGCTAGCCGCTTGCCGGAGTGTCGTTCGGCGGTAGCCGGAGGGCTCCCTAGTCAAGTTAGCCGCGCCCAATACCACAAGATTCGGGTTGACTTAGCTGAACAACAGGCATGTAATTTCCTCCATGTAGTTCAGCCGGGCTGCACCGGGTCGAGGAGGATTGCCATGCATGAGTTGGTGGCACTGGAGTTTGACGACGGCGACGAAGGAGCGCTGGGGTGGCAGGAGCGTGCACTGTGTGCCCAGACCGATCCCGAGGCGTTCTTTCCCGAGAAGGGCGGCTCCACACGAGAGGCGAAGCGGGTGTGTCTGAGCTGCGAAGTGCGCAGCGAATGCCTCGAGTACGCGCTCAGCAACGACGAGCGTTTCGGAATCTGGGGCGGCCTCTCCGAGCGCGAGCGGCGCAAGCTGAAGAAGCAGGCAGGCTGATTCCCTCGCCGGCGCGGCGCTACCCTAGGGCAACGTGACTGATCCCTGGGCGTGGCTGCATACCGCCGAGGAGGACGCGGCGGTCGATCTCGGTGGCCACACCGTCACCGCCGTGCTGCTCCACAAGGTGGCCGACGCACTTGAGCCGCTGGTGCAGCAACAGAGTCTCGTCCCCACCGAGGTGGTGGTGGCCGACACCCTCGACGAGGGGGTCTCCCGCGCGAGCGGTGAGTGGCTGTGGCTGCTCCCGGGTGCCATCCGTCCCGCCGAGGGCGCACTCGAACACCTGCTCCGTGCCGGTGTCGAATCGGAGCGGATCGCGATGGTCGGCCCATTGATGGTGCGGTCCCAGCGCCGGGCTCGAGTCGACCTGATCGAATCCTGCGGACTGACCGTGACTCCGGCCGGACGCGTCGTCTCCGCCGTCGAGGGCGGTGAGCCCGACCAGGGTCAGCTGTCGACCATGGCCGTGCTGGGTGTCGACCTCTCTGGCGCGCTGGTCCGCCGCGAGGTCTGGGAGCAGCTCGGCGGCGTGGTCGCCGAGTTGCCGGGGGGACTCGCCGGGATCGAACTCGGACGCCGGGTCAACGCATCGGGGCAGCGGGTGGTCGCCGAACCCCGTGCCCGAATCTATCGCGCCACCCCCGATCAGGCGAACGCCGCCCAGTCCCGCGCCTGGGAGTTGCGGGTGGCCTCGGCCGGTCGTTCGGTGTGGACCCGGCTGCGGCTGCTGATCGGCAGTCTGCTGGGCGCGATCGGCTTCCTGCTCGGCAAGGACGGCGCGCGCGCCGGAGCCGAGTTGTGGGCGCTGGGTGCCTGGATGGGCGACCGCTCCGCTGCCGCTGTGCTGAAGGGACGCGGCGTCGACGGCTCCGTCCTGGCCGGCCTGACCCCGACGCGACGGGAACTCACCGGACGGGCCCTGGACCGTGCCGCCGGGCGGGTCGCCGAGGCGTGGGCCGACCTGGCCGACACCCGCACCGACACCTCCCTCGACGAGCTGACCGGCGACGACTTCGCCGACAGCGGCCAGCCGCGTCGGATCGCGCCGCTCACCATCGGGGCCTACCTGGTGAGCGGGCTGGCACTGGTGGCCGGCTGGCGGCTGCTCGGGGAAGGGCGCCTCACCGGCGCCGGTCTGTTGCCGTCGCCGGAGCAGTGGGTGGATCTGACCCACGCCTGGCTGGACCCGATTCCGGGTCAGCCGGGCCTGGCCGGGCCGCCCTGGCTGGGCACCACCTCGCTGGCCGCGCTGGCGACCTTCGGCCAGGTCGAGTGGCTGGTCACCATCGGTTTCATCATCGCGGTCCCGCTGGCCTGGATCCTGGCGCTCCGGGTGCTTCGGCACGCCGGTGTGGAGGGTCCGGTGGCGGTGGTCGCGGCGCTCGGCTACGGGCTCGCACCGGTGCTGGTCGGCGCGCTCGGCGGCGGCTGGCTGGGCTTGCTCACCTGGGCGGTGCTGCTGCCGCTGGTGGCGCACGCACTGTTGGCGTGGACGGCGGAGAAGAGCTGGCGGGCCGCCGGTGCGATCGGCCTGTGGCTTGCGTTCGCCGTCGTCGAGCTGCCGCTCACCTGGCCGCTGGTGCTGCTGGCGATGGCGGCGACGCCCGCTGTGCGGAGTTGGCGCGGCCTGGGTCAACTGAGTCTGGTGGCGGTCGCGGCCCTGGTCGGTCTGGGGCAGAGCGTGGTCGGCTGGGCGGCGTTCCCCGGCCGTTTCCTGACCGGCGCCTCCCCGGCGCTCGCGTCCGACGAGGTGGCTCAGCCATGGGAGCTGGCGCTGGCGCATCCGCCCGGTCCGGACGTGGCGCCGTTGTGGGTCTGCGCGACGGTGACCGGAGCCGCGTGGCTGATGGCGCTGCTGGGACTGTTCCGGCGTCCGCGTGCGGCGGCCCCCGGCATCGCCGCTGCCCTGGTCGGACTGCTCGCGGCCGTGGGGTTGAACCGATTGGTGGTCGTTGTCCCGCCCGGCGTCGAGGCCCGCCCACAGGCGTTGCCGTGGCTGATTCTGATGCTAGGTGGCCTGGTGCTGGCCGCGGCCCGCGGTCTGGCGGGGTTGTCGTCGGCCCTGCGGCATCGCACCCTCGGCGTGTGGCACGCAGTGGTGCTGGGACTGGCCGCCGTGGCGATCGCCGCCGTCGGCGTCGGTGCGGCCTGGTGGGCCTGGGCCGGCACCTCGGGACTGCAGCGGACCACCCTCGAGGCGCTGCCGCCGTTCGTCCGGGTGGCGATGACCTCACCGGCACCGGTCCGCACGCTGGCCATCGCCCGCGACGAAGGCGAGATCCGCTGGGCGCTGCTGGAGGGCGACCTGCCCCGGCTGGGTGAGGACGAGCGGGGCCTGCCCGGCTCGATCGAACCGGCCAGCGGGCTGGCCGCGTCGGTGGTCGACCGGCTGCTGTCCGGCAGCGCCGACGATCAGTTGAGTGCGGATCTGGCCCGGCTGGGCGTCGGCTACGTCTGGCTGAAGGGCGCCGATCCCGAACTGCGCACGGCGATCAACAATGTGCCAGGGCTCGGCGTGGGCACCGGCGACGACGCCGGTGCCACCTGGCCGGTGCCGAACTCGGCGCTGGCCACCATTGACGCCGGCGTCCAACCGGCCGCTGATGCTCGGCCCACCGGCGACGGCGAAGCGGTGCGCGGCGGCGCGGAGAACCGGCGGCTGGTCCTGGCGGAGCCGGCCGACGCCCGCTGGTGGGCCAGCGTCGACCAACGTCCGCTGGTGTCGCAGCCGCTACCCGACGGCCGGCAGGCCTTCGAGCTGGGCGCGCAGGGCGGAGTCCTGCGTTACGGCCTGCGCGGCGACACCGAGCTCTGGCCGCCGTTGCAGCTGGGCGGCCTGGTGGTGCTGCTGATCCTGGCATCGCCCCGGGTGGGGAGGCGGCGATGAAGCGGACGACGACGATCGGTGCCGTTGCCGTGTTGGCTGCGGCCGCCGCGCTGGCGCTGATCCTGCTGGGTGCCTCGGCGCTGCCGCTGCAGCAGCCGGCAACCGGGAGTGCCGTCGATGACGACCGGGCCAGGGTCGCAGTGGTGTGCCCGGTATCGGACGGCGACACGAACCCGACCGCGGTGGCCTTTGCATCACCGCAGCGGAGCTTGGCCACCGCGCAACTGGACGATCCCGACAAGACCACCGACGTGTCCGGCATCATCGGCTCGATGACGCAGGTCGAGGCGCCGCTGGTGGTCAGCGCCCCCCGGCTGGACGCGCTCTCTGCGATCACCCGCACATCGATTTCCGCCGGTTCGGAACGCGGCTTGTCGGTGGCCTCGTGCGACCGTCCGAGCAGCGCCGCCTGGTTCACGGGGGTGGTCTCGTCCAGTGCGGACACCGCCGAGTTGGTCCTGCTCAACGCCGACTCCTCGGACGCCACCGTCGACCTCACCGTGTACGGACCCGAGGGCCGGCTGGCCGCCCCCGGATCGCGGGGCATCATCGTGCCGGCGCGGACCCGACGGGTGGTACCGCTGGGGCCGCTGTTCACCACCGACCAGACCGTGTCGGTGCAGCTGGAGACGTCGGCGGGCCGGGTGGCAGCGATGGTGCGTCAGCTGGTGCGGAAGAACGACCTGCCCGCCGGCAGCGACTGGGTGCCGCCGACCAGCGCGCCGGCCAATGACGTGGTGATCCCGGGGCTTTCCGCCGGCAAGGGCGCCCGCGACCTGGTCGTGGTCAACCCCGGCGACCGGACGGCGGCCGTGGCGGTCCAGGTACTGGGCGCGGACGGACCCACCGCCCTTCCCGGCCTCGAGACGATGGATCTGCCTCCGCAGACCACCCGGCGCATTCCGCTGGGTCCGGCTCTCGCCGCGGCTCCGGTGGGTCTGCGGCTGAGCTCGGAGCAGAAGATCACCGCCGGCGTGATCAGCGACAACGGCGCGGACGCGCAGGCGGCCGATTTCGCCGTCCAGGTCGCGACGCCGGGGTTGATCGAAGCCTCGGCCCTCGCCTGGTCTCCGGGCGGGCGGCTGGCGCCGACCCTGCATCTGGCCAGCGGCGTCGCCGAGGCGAGCCGGGTGCGGGTGGTGGTCGTCGACCCGTCCGGGAAGGGACTGTTCGATCGCTTCGTCAACGTGCCCGGGCGGGCCGACATCACGGTGCGGCTGCCCGGGGCGAGCGATGCGCTGATCATGGTGCAGCCTGAACGGCCCGAGGCCATTCACGCCTCGGTCGCCATCGCCAGCAAGCTCGGTCAGGTGAACGGCATCGCTTCGGCCGCGGTCCTTGCCCGGACGCCGCCGAGCAGCCTGCCCACGATCCGTCAGGACCCCCGGCTAGGCTCGTGACTCATGGTTCCCATGGCTTCGATCGTCGGCATGGTGCTCAGCCTGCTGGTCTGTCTGGTGCTCCCACTGGGCGGGTTGCTCTGGATCGCCACCCGACGTCAGGACGGCGTCCGACGCTATCCGAAGGTGGGCCGCGCGTTCGCCGCCGGCATGCTGGCCTTCGTGCTCTCCCAGGTGCTCACCCGCATCCCGCTGATGGCCTGGCTGTCGACCCAGGACCAGGCCTGGGCCCAATGGCTGGTGTCGGCGCCGGTGGCCAGCTTCACCGCCGGCGTTTTCGAAGAGACCGGACGGCTGCTGGTGATGCTGTGGTTGCTGCGTCGGTTCCATCGCTGGGTGGACGGGGTGTCCTTCGGTCTCGGCCATGGCGGCATTGAGGCGGTGCTGCTGGTCGGGCTCGGCCAGCTGGCGAACCTGGCCCTGTCATTGCTGATCAACTCCGGCCAGACCACGGCGCTCGACCGGCTACCGGCGGGCAGCCGCGACCAGGTTGTGGCCGCCCTCACCGGCACGCAACCGCTGCAGTTCTACCTGGCTGGGGTCGAGCGAGTCGCCGCCATCGGCCTGCATGTTGGGCTGAGCGTGTTGATCCTGTGGGGGATCGTGGCCGGACGCCGCGCGCTCGCCTGGGTGTCGGCGGTGTTGATCCACGGCGTCTGCAACCTGACGGTGGTGGCTTTGGCGACGTCCGCACTCCCGAACGCGATGCTGATCGCCGAGGGCGTGCTGCTGGTCATGGTGGCGGCGTTTTGGGCCCTATTCGTGTTGCGCTGCCGTCCCCGTTTCCCGACCGAGATTCAACCGGTCACCCGCTGACCCCCAACGCTCGCCGAACTATTCACCGCTCGCCGAATTCGGCGAGCGGTAAATAGTTCGGCGAGCGCTGGGGAAACCTGCTGCCGTCCGGCCTACTCCCAGTCGTCGTCGGTGGCCCAACCCTCGGGGTCGATCTCCTCGAGCGGAATCTCGGTGAGCGCGTGCAGTTGTTCGACGAGGGTGCGGAACACCAGGATGCGCAGACCTTTACGGGTCCGGGCCCGGTGTTCCAGTGGACGCCGGTACAGCACGACTTGACCGTGGTAGGGCGGCACCGGGCCCATCGCGGCCGCCAACGGGACGCGATCGCGACTCCAGCCGCTGGCCACGCTCGGCACGTCCTCGACACCGACGTCGATCCCGGCCAATGCGCGCGGGCAGGCCGCGGATACCCGCGCCACCGCCTGCTGGACGCAACTGGTGAAGTACGTGGCGCCCTGCACCCGGGTGCGCAGCGGCACCGGGTCGCCGGTCAGTGGATTGGGCAGCGCCAGCGGTCCGCGCAGACCGCGGCCGTGACGTTCCCTGCGGTGTGCCATGGGGGCAAGGCTATCGCCGCCTCGAGTTGGCGTCCCGGAAGCCCCCGCCGACAAACCTGGAGCTGTGCTGGAGGCTCCGGCACGGTGCCGCGACTATCCCCGGTCGAGCGGGTAGTGTCACGCCGGTGAGGTCACGGATGTGTTCGCGGACGGGGTGCTCGACGCCCGCCATCGCGACGCTCACCTATGTGTACGCCGACTCCACCGCGGTGCTCGGGCCGCTCGCGCTGCGCGCCGAACCCGGCTCCTACGATCTGTGTGCCGGGCACAGCGCGAGCCTGTCCGCCCCGCGCGGGTGGGAAGTCATCCGGCTGCCCGACGCTGACGCGGCCGCGGGACCGTCGCCGGACGACCTGATGGCGCTCGCCCACGCCGTCCGGCTCGCCGGGTTGGGTGCCGACGGACCGGAGGCGCCGCAACCCGCGGTGAGCCGCCGCAAGGGCCATTTGTCGGTCATCGCCGATCTGTGAATGGCTGCCGGCCAACGACCACCGCTGGCTGAGCCCGTCGAACACCGGAGCACGCCCACGTTCAGGCCTCGACAGGCTCGACCAACCGAACTCACCGCGTCCGCAATGGCCGGCCGTCGCCACTCGTGCGAACCGGTCCGCTCCGACCGCTAGGCTTCCGACCGTGCTTACCCCCGCCATCTTCAAAGCCAACGACATTCGTGGCGTAGTCTCCGGTAGTCAGCCCGAATGGGACGTGGCCGGTGCCCGCGCCGTCGGCGCTGCCTTCGTCCGGGTCCTCGGGCTCGCCGGCCACGAGTTCGTCCTCGGTCGCGACATGCGCGCCAGCGGCCCGGCGCTGGCCGCCGCCTTCATCGAGGGCGCGCGAGCGCAGGGCGCCTCGGTGATCGACATCGGGCTGGCCAGCACCGATCAGCTCTGGTTCGCGTCCGGCTTCTTCGACCTGCCGGGCGTCCAGCTGACCGCCTCGCACAACCCTGCCGACTACAACGGCATCAAATTCTGCCTGGCCCAGGCCGCCCCGATCGAGCCCGCGATGCTGAAGCAGATCGCGGAGCTGGCGATGGGACCCGAGCTCGAGCCGGTCGCCGAGCCGGGCAGCAGGCGCAGCCAGGACGTGCTGGCGGAGTACGCCGCCCATCTGCACGGCCTGGTGCCGCTGGAGGGAATGCGCCGGCTGACCATGGTGTACGACGCCGGAAACGGGATGGCCGGGCACACCGCGCCGGCGGTGTTCGGCCCGCTCGACGTCGAGACCATCGGGCTGTTCACCGAACTCGACGGCTCGTTCCCCAACCATCCACCGAACCCGCTGGAGCCGGCCAACCTGGTCGACGCCCAGCAGGCGGTACTCGAGCACCACGCCGATCTGGCCCTGGTCTTCGACGGGGACGCCGATCGCTGCTTCATCGTCGACGAGCGCGGCGAGGTGGTCAGCCCGTCGCTGATCACCGCGCTGATCGCGCAGCAGGAACTGCGGCGTGAGCCCGGCGGCACCATCGTGATCAACACGATCACGTCGCGGGCCGTCGACCGGGTGGTGGCCGACGCCGGGGGAGCGCTGGTGGTGTCGCTGGTGGGTCACACGTCGGTCAAGGCCAAGATGGCCCAGCACCACGCGATCTTCGGCGGTGAGCACTCGGCCCACTACTACTTCCGTGACTTCTGGGGAGCAGACACCGGCATGCTGGCCGGCCTGCACGTGCTGGCCCTGCTCGGCCGCAGCGGTGGCACGATGTCCGAGCTGGTAGCAGGGCTGCCCGCCTTCGCGGCGTCCGGCGAGATCAACTCGACGGTCGCCGACGTGCCTAGCGTACTCGCGCGGCTCGCTGAGGCGTTCGCCGGCCGGGGCGTCCAGAACACCGACGACGGGCTGACCATCGAGGGCGACGGGTGGTGGGTGAACGTCCGGGCATCCAACACCGAACCGCTGCTGCGGCTCAACGTCGAATCCGCCGACGCCGCCCAGATGGCCTCGCTGCGCGACGAGGCCCTGGCCATCATCCGAGGAGAAGCAGATGCCTGACCTGACCCACGACGTGCTGGAGCTGCTGGTCTGCCCGGCCTGCCACAGCACCTTCACCTGGGACTACGAGGCCTCCGAACTGGTCTGCACCGGTGCCGACTGCGGCCTGGCGTACCCGTTGCGCGGCGGCATCCCGATCCTGTTGATCGACGAGGCCCGCCGGCCGACCCGCGACTGAGTCGTGTTCGACTTCGACGACTCCCGGCTGGAGAACCCGGACGTCCTCGCGGCCGCGGCGCCCCTGCTGATGAACCTGGCGTCCTCGGGGGCTCGGGTGCGCCGCGAAGCCGCCGTGGCCGAGGCCCCGCTGGCCGGCCTCGACGACCTGGACCGCCCCCGTGCCGTCATTGCCTACGGACCCGAAGCGCGGCTGCTGCGCGCCGTCCTGGAACCGGTCTGCCCGGTGCCGTTCGTCGCCTGGCCGGCGCTCGGCCTGCCCGGCTGGGTCGGTCCGCTGGACATCGTGCTGCTGATCGGACGCCGTGGCCCCGGAAGCCTCGCGGTGGCCCACGAGGCCTTGCGGCGCGGTTGCCGGCTGATCGTGGCCTGTCCGCCGGATTCGCTGCTTGCCGAGCAGGCCGCCTCCCGGGCGACCACCATGCTGCCGGTGAACACCGGCGACCCGCTGGCGGCGGCCGTGGTGTGCCTGTCGGCGCTGCATCGGTTGGGTCTCGGGCCCTACACCAATCCGGAGGCGATCGCCGCGGCGATGGACGCCGTCGCGGAGCGTTGCGCAGCTCGTACCGACGTATCGGTCAACCCCGCGAAGGCGATGGCGCTCGACCTCGCCGACGCGTCCCCGCTGGTGTGGGGTGGTTCGGTGCTGGCGGCGCGGGCCAGCCGCCGCATCGTGGAGGCGCTGCGGCTAGCGTCCGGACGGGTCGGGCTGGCTGCGGACGCCTCCGATCTGCGCTCGCTGCTGCACCAGGCCCCGCCGCGCGACCCGTTCGCCGACCCGTTCGAAGAGAGCACGCCGGAGCGGCGTCCGGGCCTGGTGCTGATCAACGACGGCCAGGACGACGCCGCGGCGGCCGAGGCCCGGCTCCGGCTGGAACGGACGGCGCAGGCCGCCGACATCCGGATCACCCGGCTGGACCACTTCGAAGACTCGGTCGTCGAGCGCTACGGGACGGTGCTGCTCACCGGCTTGTTCGGCGCCGCCTACCTGCAGATCGGGCTGGGCCGGACGTCGTCCTGATCCGTGCGCGGCACACCGGCTGCGCGGCGGCGACCTTCGCGCGAGCCTCGCTACGGTGGGGCGATGGCGCTGACCGACGACCACGGCTGGACCGCCGACTACCTGGCGGCGTGCATCTCGTTGTGCACAGCCACCCCCGAGCGCCTTCGCGATGTGCTGGTCGGCCCGGCGGCACGGGAGTTCGGCTCGGCGGACGAAGCGGGGAGCTGGGTCGTCGACAGCGACCGCTACGACCGCTCGTGGTCGGCGTTCGGGTGGTACCAGGGCGTGGCGGTGGCGTGGGAGGACAATGGCTTCGCCGGCACGGACCCGGACAACGCGCGCAAGCTCTCCGCCGACGGCCGGTTCGCGAGCATGTTCTGGAACGTGAACTCGGTGATGCAGTTCAGCTATCTCTCCAACGGCCGGGTGCTGCGCCAGTTCGATCCGCTGTTCCACGACGACGACGAGGACGTGAATCAGGTCGGCGAGGCGCTCGGTGCCGAGAGCGGTTTGGACTGGTCGGCGGCGCCGGTGCGCAGCGGGCTGAGTCTGGTCAGCAGCCTGTTCGGCATCGCGGCCCCCACCCTGACGATGCTGGCTGCGCCCGGCGTCCGTTTCTTCGGCTATCGCAGGTAGCCACCGCGTCCCACCCGAACACGGTCGACTTCACGTGCCTCCATCAAACGCTCGCCGAACTATTTGGCGCTCGCTGAATTCAGCGAGCCCCAAATAGCTCGGCGAGCGTTGGGCGGGGGTCAGCCGCGGGGGATCTCGAAGCGAACCAACCGGCCGCGGCCGGCGTCGAGGGCCGACCACGGGCCTTCGAACTCGAGGACGGCCAGCGCACTGGTCGGGTAGTGCCGGGCGGTCTCGTCGGTCAGTTCCGACGGCTCGGCCAACAGTTCGATCAGCGAACTCATGGTGGGCTCGTGGCCCAGCACCATGGCGGTGCCCACCGTCTCGTCGAGTTCGCGCAGC
The DNA here is from genome assembly GCA_044225075.1 of Micropruina sp. Taxonomy (GTDB): domain Bacteria; phylum Actinomycetota; class Actinomycetes; order Propionibacteriales; family Propionibacteriaceae; genus Micropruina. The sequence continues at coordinate 220,812 of JBGAJF010000002.1, forward strand.
AGATCGACGATCGTGTCGGCCCAGGCCCCGTAGAGGGTGTCGGTGAAGGTCACCTCGTCGGCGTGAGCGCCCGCCGCCTCGGCCGCGCTCCAGGTCTCCCGGGTCCGGGTCGACGACGACGACAGCACGGTCCCGATGGAGTATTCCGACAGGACGGCGCCGGCGACCGCGGCGTCGCGCAGCCCGCGGGCCGCCAGCGGGCGGCGATGGTCGGGATCGTTGGTGCTCCACGACGACTTGGCGTGGCGCATGACGATCAGGGTGTGCGGCATCGGCGCGTCCTAGGCGTCGTCGCCGGAACGCATCGACGACCAGATCTCCTTGCATTCGGGGCACACCGGGAATTTGTCCGGGTTGCGGCTCGGCACCCAGACCTTGCCGCACAACGCCACCACCGGGGTTCCCATCACCATCGCCTCGGTCAGCTTGTTCTTCGGGACGTAGTGGCTGAATCGCTCGTGGTCGCCCTCGTCGATGCGCAGGTCGGTGCGTTCGTCGAGGATCGTCTGTGCCCCGGGTGCCATCTCGGTCATAGCTCCACACTCTAATCGGCGCTCGCCTGCCCGGCGAGCGGCCCGGCTTGGGCGACGGCCGCCGGTCATGGTGGGATGACCGGGTGGACGCGCTCGCGGTGGTCGGCGGACGGCTGGCGACCGGTCTGCGGGACGTCACCTCCGACCTGACGGCCCTCGACTCGTCGGGGTTCTGGGCGGTCGTGCTGCCCTTCGAGGACGAACCGGTGTGCGCCCGGTTCGACTCCGTCCGCCCGGCCACACCATGGCGTGGACGCCCCTGGCAGGGTCCGGCCCGCGACTCCTGGACGACCTCCCTGGACGAAGCCGCTTTCGTCGCCGGAGTCGCCGCGATCCGCGACGAGATCGCCTCCGGCGGGGTCTATCAGGTGAACCTGACCAGGCGGCTCAGCGCCCCGCTGCCGCCCGACTGGTCGATCGCGGCACTGGGCGCCGCGCTGGCGCAGGGCAATCCGGCACCGTTCAGTGCCGTCGTGCAGCTGCCCGACCGGGGCGTTCACGTCGCCTCGGCCTCGCCCGAACTCTTCCTCGGACGCCGCGGCCGCACCGTGTGGTCCTCCCCGATCAAGGGCACCGCGGCCACCGCGGACGGCTTCCTGGCCAAGGACTCGGCCGAGAACGTGATGATCGTCGATCTGGTCCGCAACGACTTGGGCCGGGTCTGCGCCACCGGTTCGGTGGAGACCCCCGCACTGCTCGGCGTCGAGGCCCACCCGGGCCTGTTCCACCTGGTCTCCACGGTGCGAGGCCGTCTCCGCCCGGACGCCGGCTGGCCCGAGTTGATCGGCGCCACCTTCCCGCCCGGCTCGGTGACCGGCGCCCCCAAGCTCGCCGCCCTGGACGTGATCCGCCGGCTCGAACCGGTGCCCCGCGACGTGTACTGCGGCGCCGTCGGCTGGGTGGACGCCGACCGTGCCGAAGGCGAGCTGAACGTGGCGATCCGCACCTTCTGGGCCTCGGACGGACGCCTCCACCTGGGCACCGGCGGCGGCATCACCTGGGATTCCGACCCGGCCGGGGAGTGGGCAGAGACGCAACTCAAGGCGTCCCATCTGCTCGCGGTGGTCTCCGGGCCCCCGGCGCGTACCGATCCGGGTGGTGCTACGGCGTCGTAGACTCCGAGCCGTGCAGAAGGTGGCCCAGTGAGCGGGATGGCCGATCGTCGGTGGCTCACGATCGGCCTGATGATGTGCGTGATGGCGATCTCGTTCGAGTCCTACGCCGTCCTCACCGCGATGCCGGCGGCCGCGCGGGATCTGGGCAACCTGTCGTTGTACGCGTGGACCTTCACCGCGTTCGTGATCGCGATGACCTTCAGCATCGTGGCGTCCGGCCAGTTCAGCGACCGGTACGGACCGATCCAGCCGATGATGTGGGGCTTCGGCATCTTCGCCGGCGGTCTGGTGCTGGCCGCCATGGCGCCCACCATGTGGGTGCTGCTGGTCGCCCGGTTCACCCAGGGTCTCGGGGCCGGCACGATGAACGTCGCCGTAATGGTGCTGATCGCCCGCGCCTACGACGAGGCCCAGCGGGCCAAGCTGATGATGTGGTTCTCGGCCTGCTGGATGCTGCCGGCGTTCGTCGGGCCGCCGCTGGCCGGCTGGATCGTGCAGATCAGCTCCTGGCATTTCGTGTTCTGGGCGGTGCTGCCCTTCATGGCCGTCGGCGGCATCCTGGTGCTGCGGCCGCTGCGGCACATCGAGCTGACCCCCGAAGAGCCGCACGAACTCAAGAAGCGGCTGATGCTGCTGGCCGCCGCTGTGGCCGCCGGGCTGGCGTTGATCCAGTGGGCCGGCCAAGAACTCGATCTGTGGTCCGCGCTGTGGGCGGCCATCGGGCTGGCCGCGGTGGTGTTCGGCCTGCCGCCGCTGCTGCCCAAGACCATCGACTGGACCGGACGCGGCATCTCCGGCGTGGTGGGTGCCCGGATGTTCAGCGCCGGAGCCTTCTTCGGTGCGCAGTCGTTCCTGCCGCTGATGCTGACCGAGGCCCGCGGGCTGGAGGCGGTGATCACCGGCGTCACGCTGACTGTCGGCTCGGTCGGCTGGATGCTGGGCGCGTTGCTGCAGTCGCAGAGCTGGCTGTCCTGGCGGCGCGACCAGATGATCATCGTCGGCGTCGCCGGCATCGCCCTCGGTGTCGCGGTGCTCGCCGTGGCGTCCTTCTTCCCGCAGTCCTGGCTCGGCCTGGTGATGATCGCCTGGATCATCGCCGGCTTCGGAATGGGTCTGCAGAACCCGAGCACGTCGCTGGCGGTGATGCAGCTCTCCGACGAGGCTGAGCTGGGCCGCAACACCTCCTCGCTGCAGGTCGGCGAGTCGCTGGGCAGCAGCCTGTTCACCGGCCTCGCCGGCGCCTGGTTCGCTCACTTCCACCTGACCGCGTCGCAGCCGTTCACCTTCGGTGGGCTGATGGCGATGATGGTGATCGTCGGACTGGTCGCGGTGCTGCTTGCCTACCGCATCGGGCCCGTGCCCACCGGCGTGGCCGAGGACTAGCCGGCCGCGATGGACGAGGTCGACCGCATCATCGCCGCCTGGCGGGCCGAAGCGCCCGGGCTGGACACCGAACCGCTGGCGGTGCTCTCGCGGGTCAGCCGGCTGGCCCGGCACCTGGACCTGGCTCGCCGGCGGTGCTTCGGCGCGCACGGGTTGGAGGTCTGGGAGTTCGACGTGCTGGCCGCGCTGCGTCGCGAGGGTCCGCCCTACGAGTTGTCGCCGGGGGAGCTGATCCACCAGACGCTGTCCTCCAGCGGCACGATGACCAACCGGGTCGACCGGCTCGTTGAGCGAGGACTGGTGGAGCGCCAGGCGAACCCGGCCGACCGGCGCGGGGTGCGTGTCCGCCTGACGGCCCAGGGTGCCGACACCGTGGGCGCTGCGATGGACGATCTGGTCGCCTTCGAGCGCGGCGTCCTGAAGCCGCTGACCGACGCCGCCCGACACCAGCTGGCGACCGCGCTGCGGACTCTGTTGGTCGACTTTGAGGCTCCGGACGCCAACTGAACCCCGTCCCCCGGGTGGCGGCGGGCCGGTCGCTGATCTGTCCCTTAGGGTGGGTGCCGTTCACCGACCGCAAGGATTCCAACGATGGCCCTGTCGAACCCTTATCTCGCCGAGCTGGCTGCCGAATTCGGCATCGCCACCGAGTTCTGGGATTGGAAGGGCCGGCTCACCGAGGTCTCCGACGACACCGTGATCGCGGTGTTGGCGGCGATGGAGATCGACGCCAGCACGGCCGAGACCGCCGCGGCTGCGGTGCAGGAACGTCAGCTGCGGGCCTGGCGGCGGGCGCTGCCGGCCTGCACCGTGATGCAGCAGGGTGCCCCGCAGGAGGTCCGGGTGCATGTCGCCGACGGCGCCTGGGTGGAGGTGTGGGTTCGGCTCGAGGACGGCGGCACCCGCACGATGCGGCAGTTGCCCAACGACGAGCCGGCGCGCAGCGTCGACGGCAAGCAGATCGGGGAGGCCAGTTTCGAGGTGCCCGGCGACCTGCCCCCGGGCTACCACCGGATCGGTTGCCGCACCGCGGAATGGACGGCCGAGGCCAGCCTGATCGTGTCACCGCACTTCCTCGGCTTCCCGCCGGCGATGGGCGGGAAGCGGGTCTGGGGCTACGCCACCCAGCTGTACAGCGTCCGGTCGGAGGGCTCCTGGGGGATCGGCGATCTGTCCGACCTGTCCGACCTCGCGACGTGGTCGGCCACCCAGCAGTTCGCGTCCTACGTGCTGGTCAACCCTTTGCACGCGGCGCAGCCGATGACCCCGCTGGAACCCTCGCCCTACCTGCCCACCTCGCGACGCTACGTGAACCCGATCTACATTCGTCCGCAGGCGGTCGCCGAGTACGCCGCCCTCGACGAGCGGCAGCGCGCCCGGATCGCTCAGCTGCGGGGCAAGCTCGCCAAGCGGCTCGCCAACGAGCCGTTGATCAAGCGGGACGAGGTGTGGGAGTCCAAGCTGAAGGCATTGCGGGTCATCTTCGACGCCGGGCTGAAGCCGACCCGGCTGATGAGTCTGAACGACTTCGTCCGCAAGGAGGGGCGCCCGCTGTCGCAGTTCGCGACCTGGTGCGCACTGGTGCAGGAGTACGGGATGAACTGGCGGGAGTGGCCGCTGGAGTTGCGCCGTCCGTCCTCGCCGGAGGTGGCCCAGTTCGCGGTCGACCACGTCGGCGACATCGTCTTCTTCTCCTGGCTGCAGTGGGTGGCCGACGAACAGCTGCGGGACGCGCAGTCGGCGGCTAAGGCGGCCGGCATGCGGCTGGGGATCATGAACGACCTGGCGGTCGGGGTGAGTGGGCACAGCGCCGAGGCCTGGATGCTGGGCGATACCTTCGCCCGCGGTGTCTCGGTGGGGGCGCCGCCGGATCACTTCAATCAGACCGGCCAGGATTGGGGCCAGGCGCCGTGGCGTCCGGACCGGCTGGCCGAGCTGAGCTACGCCCCGTTCCGCAACATGGTGGCCGGCATCCTGCGGCATTCCGGCGGCATCCGGGTGGACCACATCATGGGGCTGTTCCGGCTGTGGTGGGTGCCAGAGGGCAGGCCACCCACTCACGGCACCTACGTGCGGTACAACCACGAGGCCATGGTCGGCATTCTGGTGCTCGAGGCGCAGCGCGCCGGCGCGGTCGTGGTCGGCGAGGACCTCGGCGTCGTCGAGCCGTGGGTTCGGGTCTACCTGCGCGACCGCGGCATCCTGGGTACCTCGATCGCCTGGTTCGAGCGCGGCGACGACGGCCAGATCCTGCCGCCGGAGTCGTGGCGCGAGTACTGCATGGCCTCGGTCACCACCCACGACCTGCCGCCGACCGCCGGCTACCTGGACGCCGCGCACGTCAAGCTGCAGCACTCGCTCGGCCTGCTCACCGAAGACCTGGACGTCGAACTGGCGGGTGCGGAGCGGGAACGGGAGGACTGGCTGCGGGTGCTGCGCGAACGCGGCCTGCTCACCGGGGACGCCCCGACCACCGAAGACATCGTGCTCGCCATGCACCGGTTCCTGGTCGCCACCCCGGCCCGGATGCTGTGCGCCGCGCTCACCGACGCCGTCGGCGACCATCGCACCCAGAACCAGCCCGGCACCGTGGACGAATACCCCAACTGGCGGGTTCCGCTGTCCGGTCCGGACGGCGAACCGATGAGCTTGGAGGACGTCTTCCACTCCCAGCACGCACTCCGCCTGTCGGCAGTGATGAACGGCTTCGTCGTCCCGCCCACCGCCCACCGTTCCACGTCTGAGTTCATCATCGGCATCGATTGACCCGGGACCACTGGGGACGGTTCTCTTGGTCACTGGGGACGGTTCTCTTGGTCACCGGGGACGGTTCCTTTGGTCACTGGGGACGGTTCTCTTGGTCACTGGGGACGGTTCTCTTGGTCACCGGCGGCGGTCGTTGGGCGTGTCGCGATCCGGCGGGTTCCCCCCGCTCGAATCACGGCCTTCCGTCAGGTCAGCGTCGAATCCGTTCGTGCGCTGACTGCTCCGCGACGACCCGCCGGACGAACTCGCTGAAGTCCGTCGGCGCCCGGCCGAGCAGCCGGGTGGTGACGGCCAGGTCCTTGGGCAAGGTGGGCCATGGGAGCGTCCGGAGCTTGCGCATCGACGAGCGGAAGTCCTCGGCGCGGTAGCCGGAGACGTGCCGATCGATCGCGGCGTCCAGGGCCATGTCGTCATCGCCGAGGTAACGCACCGGGTGGCCCAACGCCTCCGCCCATACCTGCGCGCATTCCGGGCCGGTCAGCGAACGTGGGCCGACCACCGGGTAGCTGCCGGACGGGAACGTCGGGTCGAGCAGGATGCTCGCCGCGATGTCGCCAAGATCCCGCAGGTCGACCCGGTTCAGCCCCTTCGGACTGCACGGGTGCGCGAATACGCCGTCGCGGATGGACGGCAGCATCAACTGGTCGTTCTGCATGAAGTTGCTGACCGCGAGAGCGACCGGGTTGGTGGCCGACCGCTCGACCATCGCGCCGATGGCGATCTTGCCGCGGTAGCGGGGCAGGAGCAGGCCGAACAGGGTGCGGTTGAACCAGCCGGCGATGGGGTTCTCCGCCAGCACGTGGACGCCGGCGAAGACCAGCCGGGCACCCTCTGCCTCGCAGGCGTCGATCACGCCCCGGGTGAGGGCCACCTCGTCGGATTCGTGCGGCGAGATATGGAACACGACGTCCACCCCGGCGATAGCGGCGCGCAGGCTGGCCGGATCGCGCAGGTCGCCGATCCGGACGTCCAGGCCGTCGCGGCTGACCAGCTTGCCGGGGTTGCGGACCATCACCCGCGCGGGTGCGCCGCGCCTGGCAAGGGCCGCCAGTACCTCGCGGCCCATCAGGCCGGTGCCGCCGAGGACGAGGACGGTACGGGTCGACGAAGAGTTGGTTGCGAACATGGCATCTGCTCCTTGCTGGTTGTCTGCGCTGTCGGCACCAACGATCGCCCGGCCCGCTTGGCGCCGACTTGGCCGCAGCTTGGACGTGCCACCCAAGCCATCGGTCCGGCACACCCCCGCTCACCATGATCCGCTCGCTGTCGCTTCAGCGCCGGAGAGTGTGCCGCTGATCGGTGTCTACGTCGGCCAACGAGCCGTCCGAGTGACCAAAGGAACCGTCCCCGGTGACCAAGGGAACCGTCCCCGGTGACCAAGGGAACCGTCCCCGGTCACCAAAGGAACCGTCCCCGGTGACCAAAGGAACCGTCCCTGGTGACCGAAGGAACCGTCCCTGGTGACCAAGGGAACCGTCCCTGGTGACCAAAGGAACCGTCCCCTGGGTCACTCGGTGGGGGTCATCACCTCGACGCGGTTGCCGAAGCCGTCCCAGCAGTGGAAGCGCTGGTAGCCGGCGAACGTCGTCCGCTGGGCCCAGCTGAGTTCGAAACCGGCGGACGCGATCCGCTCGCCGAGCGCCTCCAACGCGGCCACCGAGTCGACGAGGATCGCGGGGTGGGCGAGCCGGGCCGGGACGAATGCCTCGTCGGCCAGGACGTGGACCTCCAGGGTGATCGCGCCGGAGGAGTCGAAAGCGCGGAACCAGCGCACCGGACGCCCGGCCAGCTCGGGCGGTGGAGTCACCTCGGTCAGTCCCACCGCGTCCCGCCAGAAGGCGCGGGCGCCGTCGTCGCCGCCGACCGGCATGATCACCTGGACATGATGTAGCTTCATCGCCCCTCCTCGCCGGACCGATTGCGCGATCGACCACAGCTGTCGCCTTGTGTCTCTGATTTCAGGAAATATCCCGAAAGTAGTGCACGAACCCGAAAGCGGTGATCGATCGCGCGATCGGACGGCGTCGCTCACGCCGCCGCGGCCACCGGACACCACCATGGGCCCGGACGCCCGCTCCGCCGGTATGAGGGGACGGTTCTTTTCGTACCCCTGACGGCTCGGTGTGGAGCGTTGAGAGCCGTCCTGCGGTCCTTGCCTCGGGCGGGAGTGGAACGAAAAGAACCGTCCCCGCGTGCCACGAACCTGATGAGGACCGCATCGGCTCGGGGACCGTCGGATCTCACCATCGGTAGCCGATGGCCCGTTCGGTAGCCACTTTCGTGCAGCAACACGAAAGTGGGCAGCGAGCGGGTCATCCGCTCCCGATGGTGAGATCTGCCGACGGTGCCGCCACATCTGCCGACGGTGCCGCCACATCTGCCGACGGTGCCGCCACATCGGCGGACGGCGCCGCCACATCTGCCGACGGTGCCGCCACATCTGCGGACGGTCCCGCCAGATCTGCGGACGGTGCCGCCACCTCCGACGTGCGGGGCCGGGCGCGACACGCCGAAACCGGACGCCGGAGCACCCCGGATTTGAAGCCCCCCGCGCGAATGTGACAGAATCGTCAGGTTGCTCCGCGGCGGTATGCCGTGGCGCCCCCAGGCGGATGAGTCGTCAGCCGGGCCCTACCACGAATGAAATTGTGATCGTGTGCGGCCCTGAATGGCCCGACACGCCCGACCGCGGGGGTCGGAGCAGCAGTATCCGACGAGAAGAAGGAATATCAGTGGCGGGACAGAAGATCCGGATCCGACTCCGGGCCTACGACCACGAGGTCATTGACTCCTCGGCGAAGAAGATCGTCGACACCGTGACCCGTACCGGCGCCAAGGTGGCAGGCCCCGTGCCGTTGCCCACCGAGAAGAACGTGTTCTGCGTGATCCGTTCGCCGCACAAGTACAAGGACAGCCGCGAGCACTTCGAGATGCGCACCCACAAGCGGCTGATCGACATCCTCGATCCCACGCCGAAGACGGTCGACTCGCTGATGCGGCTCGATCTGCCGGCCGGTGTCGATATCGAGATCAAGCTCCCCTGAGGTCGCCGAACATGACTAACGAACGCAAAGTGAAGGGCCTGCTGGGCACCAAGCTCGGCATGACCCAGACCTGGGACGCCAACAACAAGGTCGTCCCGGTCACCGTGATCCAGGCCGGGCCGTGCGTCGTCACGCAGGTCCGTTCCCCCGAGAAGGACGGCTACTCCGCCGTCCAGCTGGCCTTCGGCGCTGTGAAGCCGACCAAGGTCAACAAGCCCGCCGCCGGCCACTTCGACGCTGCCGGGGTCACCCCACGCAAGCACCTGGTCGAGCTGCGCACCTCCGACGCGTCGGAGTACACCCTGGGCCAGGAGCTGCTCGCCGACGTCTTCGCCGCCGCCGATGTGGTCGACGTGACCGGCGTCAGCAAGGGCAAGGGCACCGCCGGCGTGATGAAGCGGCACGGCTTCCATGGTCTGCGCGCCTCGCACGGTGTGCACCGCAAGCACCGCTCGCCGGGCTCCATCGGCGGTTCGTCCACCCCTTCGAAGGTCTTCAAGGGCATGCGGATGGCCGGCCGGATGGGTGTCGACAAGGTGACCGTCCAGAACCTCACGATCCATGCCGTCGACGCCGAGCGCGGGCTGATCCTGGTCAAGGGCTCCGTGCCCGGCCCCAAGGGTTCGCTCGTCGTGCTGCGCACGGCCGCCAAGAAGGGTGCTGCCGAATGAGCGAGAAGCAGACCGTCAAGGTGCTGGGCTCGAAGGCCACGGCCGACCTGCCGGGCGACTACTTCGACGTCCAGACCAATGTGCCGCTGATCCACCAGGTCGTGGTGGCCCAGCAGGCCGCCGCCCGCCAGGGCACGCATTCCACCAAGACCCGCGGCGAGGTCGCCGGTGGCGGCGCCAAGCCGTGGCGCCAGAAGGGCACCGGACGCGCCCGCCAGGGTTCGCGCCGCGCCCCGCAGTGGACCGGTGGCGGCATCGTGCACGGCCCGCAACCGCGCAACTACGCCCAGCGCACCCCGAAGAAGATGATCGCCGCCGCCCTGCGCGGCGCGCTGTCCGACCGGGCCCGCAACGGCAACGTTCACGTGGTCGAGTCGATCGTCGTCGGTGAGGCCCCGTCCACCAAGGCGGCGCTGCAGGCGCTGGCCGAGGTCGCCGGCAGCAAGATTCTGGTCGTGCTGAGCCGCGACGAGGACGTGGCCTGGCTGAGCCTGCGCAACGTCGCCAGCGTGCATGCGCTGGCCGTCGACCAGCTGAACGCCTACGACGTGCTGAACAGCGACGACGTGGTGTTCACCACCGCCGCCCTGGCCGCCTTCACCGGCGCCGAGCCGGCCGATTCCATCGAGGCCGAATCCACCGAGGAGGGCGAGAAGTGAGCGACCACAAGATCCGCGACCACCGCGACATCCTGCTCGCGCCGGTCGTGTCCGAGAAGAGCTACGGGCTGCTGGACGAGAACAAGTACACGTTCCTGGTCGCGCCCGCCGCCAACAAGACCGAGATCAAGATCGCCGTCGAGGCCGTCTTCGACGTCAAGGTCACGAACGTGAACACCATCAACCGCCAGGGCAAGAAGCGCCGCACGCGGGCCGGTACGGGCAAGCGTCCCGACACCAAGCGGGCCATCGTGACCGTCGCCGAGGGCCAGCGGATCGACATCTTCGGCTCGGCCGGCGTCTGAGCGAGGGGAAGACCACATCATGGCTATTCGCAAATACAAGCCGACCACCCCGGGCCGTCGCGGCTCGAGCGTGTCCGACTTCTCCGAGGTCACCCGCTCGACGCCCGAGAAGTCCCTGGTGGTGCCCAAGCCGAAGACCGGCGGCCGGAACAACTCCGGCCGGATCACCACCCGGCACATCGGCGGCGGCCACAAGCAGGCCTACCGGCTGATCGACTTCAAGCGCTACGACAAGGACGGCGTGCCGGCCAAGGTCGCGCACATCGAGTACGACCCGAACCGCACCGCGCGGATCGCGCTGCTGCACTACGCCGACGGGGACAAGCGCTACATCATCGCCCCGAACGGCCTCAAGCAGGGCCATCCGGTCGAGGCCGGTGAAGGCGCCGACATCAAGCCCGGCAACAACCTACCGCTGCGCAACATCCCGGTCGGCACCACGGTGCACGCCGTGGAGCTGCGTCCCGGTGGCGGCGCCAAGATGGGCCGCTCGGCCGGTGCCCGCATCCAGCTGGTCGCCCGTGAGGGCAAGTACGCCACGCTGCGGCTGCCCTCGGGCGAGATGCGCATGGTCGACGTCCGCTGCCGCGCCACCATCGGCGAGGTCGGCAACGCCGAGCAGTCGAACATCAACTGGGGCAAGGCCGGCCGCAACCGCTGGAAGGGCATCCGCCCGACCGTCCGCGGTGTGGTGATGAACCCGATCGACCACCCGCACGGTGGTGGCGAGGGCCGCACCTCCGGTGGCCGTCACCCGGTAAGCCCCTGGGGCAAGCCCGAGGGCCGCACCCGGGACAAGAACAAGGCGAGTTCTCGCCTGATCATCCGTCGCCGCAAGTCCGGCAAGAAGCGCTGATTGGAACAGGTGAGCTAGACAAATGCCACGCAGCCTCAAAAAGGGTCCCTTCGTCGACGACCACCTCGCCAAGAAGGTGGACGCGCAGAACGCCAAGGGCACCAAGCAGGTGATCAAGACCTGGTCGCGCCGGTCGATGATCATCCCCGACATGATCGGGCACACCATCGCCGTGCACGACGGCCGCAAGCACGTCCCGGTCTTCGTGACCGAGTCGATGATCGGCCACAAGCTCGGCGAGTTCGCCCCCACCCGCACCTACCGCGGACACATCAAGGAAGACAAGAAGTCCCGCCGCCGCTGAGCGAGCGAGAAAAGGAAGAGATATGAGCAACAAGGAGAACCGGCCCAGTCGGCGTTCCCGCCTGCTCGGCGATCGTCCTGGCTCGTACGCCATCGCGCGTGGAGTCCGGATGTCGCCGACCAAGGTGCGCCGGGTAGTCGACCTGGTCCGGGGGATGCCCGTGACCGACGCCCTGACGGTGCTGAAGTTCGCCCCGCAGGCCGCTTCCGAGCCGGTCTACAAGGTGGTGGCGTCCGCTTCGGCGAACGCCGCGGCCACCGAGGACCTGCGTGCGGAGGAGCTGTACATCAGCGCGGCCTTCGTGGACGAGGGCATGACCCTGCGCCGGATCCGCCCGCGGGCCAAGGGCTCCGCGAGCCGGATCCTGAAGCGGGGCAGCCACATCACCGTCGTCGTCGAACCGAAGGAGGCCTGAGCATGGGTCAGAAGATCAACCCGAACGGCTTCCGGCTCGGCATCACCACCGACCACACCACCCGGTGGTACGCCGACAAGGGTTACGCCGAGCATGTCGCCGAGGATGTGAAGATCCGCGCGTACCTGCACAAGACGCTGGAGCGCGCCGGCATCTCCTCGGTCGAGATCGAGCGCCGCAGCGAGCGGGTGACCATCTTCCTCTACGCCGCGCGTCCGGGCATCGTCATCGGCCGCAACGGCGCCGAGGCGGAGCGGGTCCGCAGCGAGTTGGAGAAGATCACCGGCAAGCAGGTGCAGCTGAACATCCTCGAGGTGAAGAACCCCGAGACCGACGCCCAGCTGGTGGCTCAGGGCATCGCCGAGCAGCTCAGCGCCCGGGTGGCGTTCCGCCGCGCGATGCGCAAGGCCCAGCAGACCGCGATGCGCTCCGGCGCCACCGGCATCAAGATCAAGTGCTCCGGTCGTCTGGGCGGCGCCGAGATGAGCCGGTCGGAGTTCTACCGCGAGGGACGCGTGCCTCTGCACACCCTGCGCGCCGACATCGACTACGGCTTCTTCGAGGCCAAGACCACCTTCGGCCGGATCGGCGTGAAGGTGTGGATCTACAAGGGTGACCTGTCGGGCAACCGCGCCGAGCGCGCTGCCCAGAGGGCCGCTCGCGCCACCTCCGGTGGTCAGCGCCGTCCGGCCCGCGGGCCGCGTCGCGACGACCGGGGCGGCCGTCCCGAGCGTGGCGGACGCCGTCGCGCCGACGCCGCCGAGGCCACTCAGGCTGACGCGGCTGTCACCGAGAATGCAGGAGCCTGAGCAATGTTGATTCCCCGTAGGGTCAAGCACCGCAAGCAGCACCATCCCCGGCGGGACGGCGCCGCAAAGGGCGGTACCAAGCTGGCGTTCGGCGATTACGGCATCCAGGCCCTGGAGTCCTCGTACCTGACCAACAGGCAGATCGAGAGCGCCCGTATCGCCATGACGCGGCACATCAAGCGTGGCGGCAAGGTGTGGATCAACGTCTACCCCGACCGCCCGCTGACCAAGAAGCCGGCCGAGACCCGGATGGGTTCCGGCAAGGGTTCCCCGGAATGGTGGGTGGCCAACATCAAGCCGGGCCGGGTGCTCTTCGAGCTGTCCGGCGTGGCCGAGGACACCGCCCGCGAGGCGATGCGCCTGGCGATCCACAAGCTGCCGTTCAAGGCACGGTTCATCAAGCGGGAAGCAGGTGAGATCTGATGGCGAAGACCAGCACCGCTGCCGACCTGCGCGGCCTCAGCCGCGACGAGCTCAACGCCAAGGTGAAGGAGTTCAAGGAGGAGTTGTTCAACCTCCGGTTCGCCGCCGCCACCGGTCAGCTCGAGTCGCACGGACGGCTCCGCGAGGTTCGCAAGGACATCGCGCGGGTCTACACCGTGCTGCAGGAGCGCAACCTCGGCATCGTTCCCGATCCCGATCAGGACAAGTGAGAGCAATGAGTGAGAGCAAGCGCGCGGAGTCAAATCGATTGGCAGCCCGCAAGGTCCGTGAGGGCGTCGTGGTGTCCGACAAGATGGACAAGACGGTTGTGGTCGCCATCGAGCAGCGGGTCAAGCATCCGCTGTACGGCAAGGTGATGACCAAGACCGAGCGGCTGAAGGCCCACGACGAGGCGAACGATGCCGGCGTCGGGGACCGCGTCCGGGTGATGGAGACTCGTCCGACCTCAGCGACCAAGCGCTGGCGTCTGATCGAGATCCTCGAGAAGGCCAAGTGAGGCAGGAATGATCCAGCAGGAGACGCGACTGAAGGTCGCGGACAACACCGGTGCGAAGGAACTCCTCTGCATCCGGGTGCTCGGTGGCTCCAAGCGTCGCTACGCGGGCCTGGGCGACAAGATCGTCGCCACGGTCAAGGACGCCATCCCGGGCGGAAACGTGAAGAAGGGCGAGGTGGTCAAGGCCGTCATCGTCCGCACGGTGAAGGAGACCCGTCGTCCCGACGGCTCCTACATCAAATTCGATGAGAATGCCGCCGTGATCCTGAAGGGCGACGGGGAGCCCCGTGGCACCCGCATCTTCGGACCGGTCGGCCGTGAGCTGCGCGAGAAGCGCTACATGCGCATCATCTCGCTGGCACCGGAGGTGCTGTGACATGGCGAACTCGTTGCATGTGAAGAAGGGTGACCGGGTCAAGGTCATCGCCGGCAAGGACAAGGGTCTGGTCGGCGACATCATCGAGGTGCTGCCCGAGCAGGGCCGGGTGGTCGTCGAGGGTGTGAACGTGGTCAAGAAGCACACCCCGGATCGCTCCGCCCAGGGCGGCAAGGACAAGGGCGGGATCATCACCACCGAGGCCCCCATCGACGCGTCCAACGTGCAGTTGGTGGTGAAGGTGGACGGCTCCGAGGTCGTGACCCGCGTCGGTTACGAGCGTCGCGAGGTGACCAAGCGGCGTCCGGACGGCACCGAGTACTCCGCTTACCGGAGCGTCCGGGTCGCCCGCAAGACCGGGAAGGAAATCTGATGACCGCCAGCACCGCAGAGAAGACTCTGCCGCGGCTGAAGCAGAAGTACCGCGAGGAGATCGCGCCGGCTCTGCACTCCGAATTCGACTACGCCAATGTGATGCAGATCCCCGGCCTGACCAAGATCGTGGTCAACATGGGTGTCGGCGACGCGGCCCGCGACTCCAAGGTGATCGACGGCGCCGTGCGCGACCTGACCCAGATCACCGGGCAGAAGCCGTCGGTGACCAAGGCCCGCAAGTCGATCGCGCAGTTCAAGCTGCGCGAGGGCATGCCGATCGGTTGCCACGTGACTCTGCGCGGCGACCGGATGTGGGAGTTCGCCGACCGGCTGCTCACCCTGGCGCTGCCCCGGATCCGCGACTTCCGCGGGCTGTCCGCGCGGCAGTTCGACGGCAAGGGCAACTACACCTTCGGCCTCACCGAGCAGGTCATGTTCCACGAGATCGACCAGGACCGGATCGATCGCACCCGGGGCATGGACATCACCTTCGTCACCACGGCGACCAACGACGACGAGGGCCGGGCGCTGCTGAAGCACCTGGGCTTCCCGTTCAAGGCGCCGGAGAACGATCCGAAGAAGGCCGTCGTCAAGAAGCGGCGTCCGCAGGGTGCTTCGAAGAGCGCCCAGAAGAAGTCCCTGAAGAGGAAGTGACGAAGGTATGGCCAAGACAGCGCTGAAGGTCAAGCAGGCCCGCAAGCCGAAGTTCGGCGTCCGCGCCTACACCCGGTGCAGCAAGTGCGGCCGGCCCAAGGCGGTCTACCGCAAATTCGGCCTGTGCCGGGTCTGCCTGCGGGATCTGGCCCACGCCGGCCAGCTCCCCGGTGTGACCAAGTCCAGCTGGTGAGTTGATCACCTCCACCCGAACAGGTCAGGCGCCTGGGACACGGCGACCTGAAACCGTCCGAGAAAGAAGAAGTAAGTCATGACCATGACTGACCCCATCGCAGACATGCTGACGCGTCTGCGCAACGCCAACCAGGCATACCACGACTCGACGTCGATGCCGCACAGCAAGATCAAGGTCGGAATCGCCGAGATCCTGAAGGCCCAGGGCTACATCAGTGGCTTCGAGGTCAAGGAGCCGGCGGCCGGTGAGGTCGGCAAGACGCTGACCGTCACCCTGAAGTACGGCTCCAACCGCGAGCGCTCGATCGCCGGCGTCCGCCGGATCAGCAAGCCCGGTCTGCGGGTCTACGCCAAGTCCAACCAGTTGCCGAAGGTGCTGGGCGGCCTGGGTATCGCGATCATCTCGACGTCGGCGGGGCTGCTCACCGACTCCGAGGCCAATGCCAAGTCCGTGGGCGGCGAAGTGCTCGCCTACGTGTGGTGAGACAGGAGTACTGACATGTCGCGAATTGGCAGGCTCCCGATCGCCATCCCGGCGGGCGTGGAGGTGAAGCTGGACGGCCAGCAGGTCGAGGTGAAGGGCCCCAAGGGCGCCCTCAGCCACACCGTGGCCGAACCGATCAAGATCGGCCGCAACGATGCCGGCGAGATCGAGGTGACCCGTCCGGACGACGAGCGGGTCAGCCGCTCGCTGCACGGGCTGACCCGCACCCTGGTGGCCAACATGGTCACCGGCGTGACCGCGGGTTACGAGAAGAAGCTGGAGATCGTCGGCGTCGGCTACCGCGTGATCGCCAAGGGCCCGACCCAGCTCGAGTTCAACCTCGGTTTCAGCCATCCGGTGGTGGTGAACGCCCCTTCGGGCATCACCTTCTCGGTCGAGAAGCCGACCGCGTTCACCGTCTACGGCATCGACAAGCAGGCCGTCGGCGAGGTTGCGGCGAATATCCGCAAGATCCGCAAGCCGGAGCCCTACAAGGGCAAGGGTGTGCGCTACGCCGGCGAGCGGGTTCGCCGCAAGGTTGGAAAGGCTGGTAAGTGATGGCTATCTCGCTGTCGAACAACAAGGCGACGGCCGACCGGGTCGCGGCGCGGCTGCGCCGGCAGGTCCGGGGCCGCAAGAAGATCGCCGGCAGCCCGGAGCGGCCGCGACTGGTCGTCACCCGCTCGGCTCGGCACCTGTTCGTTCAGGTGATCGACGACACCGTGGGCAGCACGCTGGCCTCGGCGTCCTCGATGGAGGCCGACGTCCGCACGGCGAGCGGCGACAAGACCGAGGTGGCCAAGAAGGTCGGTGCGCTGATCGCCGACCGGGCCAAGGCCGCGGGTGTCTCCACGGTGGTCTTCGACCGCGCCGGCAACAAGTACCACGGACGGATCGCGGCGCTGGCCGACAGCGCGCGCGAAGCCGGCCTGGGATTCTGACGGACTCGAAAGGACAACAACGATGAATGGAAACCAGCGCCGCGGAGGCGGTGCCGCTGGTGGCGAGCGTCGTGGCCGCGAGGACCGTCGGGGCAACAACGCCGAAAAGGACAAGAGCAACTACCTAGAGCGGGTAGTGGCGATCAACCGGGTGGCTAAGGTGGTCCAGGGTGGCCGCCGGTTCAGCTTCACCGCGCTGGTCGTGGTGGGCGACGGCGACGGCACCGTGGGTGTCGGCTACGGCAAGGCTCGCGAGGTGCCGGCCGCGATCGCCAAGGGTGTGGAAGAGGCCAAGAAGGCGTTCTTCCGGGTGCCCCGCATTCAGGGCACGATCCCGCACCCGGTGCAGGGCGAAAAGGCCGCCGGCGTGGTCATGCTGCGCCCGGCGTCCCCGGGTACCGGCGTTATCGCCGGTGGCTCGGCCCGCGCCGTGCTGGAATGCGCCGGCGTCCACGATGTGCTCGCCAAGTCGCTGGGCTCGGACAACGCGATCAACGTGGTGCACGCCACCGTCGCCGCGCTGAAGAGCCTGGAAGAGCCCGAGCAGGTCGCCAAGCGTCGCGGCCTGCCGGTGGCGGACGTCGCCCCGGCCGCGCTGCTGCGCGCCCGTGAGGAGGCGAAGCACTGATGAGCAAGATCAAGGTGACCCAGGTCAAGTCCGGCGTGGGTCGCAAGCAGAACCAGCGCGAGACCCTGCGGTCGCTCGGTCTCAAGCGGATCGGCGACTCGGTCGTGATCGAGGCCCGCCCCGAACTCGTGGGCATGGCTAAGTCGGTCTCGCACCTGGTCACCGTCGAGGAGGTCGACTGACATGCCGCTGAAGTTGCATCACTTGCGCCCGGCTCCGGGCGCCAAGACCGCGAAGACCCGGGTGGGTCGCGGTGAGGGCGGCAAGGGCGGCAAGACCGCCGGCCGCGGCACCAAGGGCACCGGGGCGCGCAAGAACGTGCCGGAGAACTTCGAGGGCGGGCAGATGCCGCTGCACATGCGGCTGCCCAAGCTGCGCGGCTTCAAGAACCCGTTCCGGGTCGAGTACCAGGTGGTGAACGTCGCCAAGCTCGGCGAGCTGTTCCCCGACGGCGGTGAGGTCGGCGTCGCCGACCTGGTCGCCAAGGGGGCCGTCCGCGACGGCAACCTGGTCAAGGTGCTGGGCAACGGAGAGCTCTCCGTCGCCCTGCAGGTGAGCGCGCACGCGTTCTCCACCTCGGCCAAGACCAAGATCGAGGCCGCTGGGGGCACCGCCACCCAGCTGTGAGCTGATCCAACACCGCGAGGGCGGGGACGACGGACGTCGTCCCCGCCTTTCGCACGCGGGGGACGGTTCTTTTCGTTCGAATTTCGTATCCCGGGGACGGTTCTTCCCGTTCGAAGTTCGCACGTTGGGGACGGACCTCTCGATCAAGAACCGTCCTGCCGTCCGGAACTCGAACGAAAAGAACCGTCCCCAGGATGCGAACGGACGCCGCGGGTGCGACGAGGCGCCGCCGGTATCCTGACCGGGATCGAAAGGGACACACCCCTGCCATGACCTCCGCTCATCTTCACCACGCTGCCCTGGACGCGATCGGGCAGGAGATCGTGGACGGCGTCCGCCCGGTCGGTTCGGTGCTGACCCTGGCCGATCTGGAGCAGCGGTTCACGGTCTCGCGGACGGTGGCGCGCGAGATCATGCGCATCCTGGAATCTTTGGGCATGGTGCGCTCCCGCCGCCGGGTCGGCATCACCATCCGGCCCCGGTCCAGCTGGAACGTCCTGGACCCGCTGGTGGTCGGCTGGCGGCTGCGCGGGGACGAGCACGACCGCGTCCTGCTCGATGTGACCGAGCTGCGCGCCGCGCTGCAGCCGATGGCGGCCGAGCTCGCGGCCCGCAACGCGACCGCCGAGCAGCGGGAGCGGCTGATCGAACTGGCCGACGAGATCGTCCGCGCCAGCCGGCGTCCGGAACACGCCGCGGCTCTCGCCGAAGCCGAACTGGCCTTTCACATGCTGCTGCTCCGGGCAACCGCCAACGAGCTGTTCGCCGGCTTCTCCGGGGTGGTGCGACTGGTCGAACGCACCGACGGTCCGCAGTCACCCGAGCCGGGGCTGGCCTGGGCGGAGCGCTACCGCCGGATCGCCGCCGCGCTGGCCGCGGGCGACGGCGAGACGGCACGGATCGCGTCCCGCGCCCAGGTGGCCCAGGGCCTGGCCGGGATGACCGCCCGGGTGGGGGAGCGACCCTCGATTGCCGAGCCGCCGAGTTCGGATCACTGGTCGGTGTAGCCACCGGTCAGCCGCAGGTCCGGGCGGGGCGTGGAACTTGGTAGAGTCAGTCGGGTTGCGCGCGGGTTTCGTGCGCTGATCTGAGGGTAGAGGAGTACTGGTCGGATGCTGTCGGCCTTCGTCAACGCGCTGAGGACGCCAGACCTGCGCCGCAAGATCCTGTTCACCCTCGGCATCCTCGCCGTCTTCCGGCTCGGCTCGGTCATCCCGACGCCGAACGTGAACCTGGTCAATGTGAACGCGTGCCGCGTCGAGGCGGCGTCCGGTGCGAACGCCGGTCTCTACTCGATGATCAACCTGTTCTCGGGTGGGGCGCTGCTGCAGCTGGCCATCTTCGCGCTGGGTGTGATGCCCTACATCACCGCCAGCATCATCCTGCAGCTGCTGACGGTGGTGATCCCACGCCTGGAGGCGCTGAAGAAGGAGGGCGCGTCCGGCACCGCGAAGATTACCCAGTACACCCGCTACCTCACCCTGGTGCTGGCCGTGCTGAACGCCACTGCGTTCGTCACGCTGGCCGTCAACGGCCAGCTCTTCCAGGGCTGCGCTCGCGACCTGGTCTACGACAAGGGCATCTTCGCGATCATCGTGATGGTGATGACGATGACCGCCGGCACCGGCCTGATCATGTGGATGGGCGAGCTGGTCACCGAGCGGGGCGTCGGCAACGGCATGTCGATCCTGATCTTCACCCAGATCGCCGCCCAGTTCCCCGCCTCGCTGTGGGCGATCAAGGAGAGCCGCGAGGGCGCCGCCGGCTGGCTGGCGTTCTCGGTGGTGTTGGGCGTGGGGCTGCTGGTGATGCTGGGCGTCGTCTACATGGAGCAGGCGCAACGCAGGATCCCGGTCCAGTACGCCAAACGAATGGTCGGTCGCAGACTGTTCGGCGGCACCACCACCTACATTCCGCTGAAGGTCAACCAGGCCGGCGTCATCCCGGTGATCTTCGCCTCGTCGATGCTCTACCTGCCGGTGCTGTATTCGCAGTTCCAGCCGGACAGCCCGATTTCGGCGTGGATTCAGACCCACCTGGTCCGTGGTGACGGTGTCTGGTACAACACGATCTTCTTTGTGATGATCATCGCGTTCACCTACTTCTATGTGGCGATCACCTTCGATCCGGTCGAGGTGGCCGACAACATGAAGAAGTACGGCGGCTTCATTCCGGGCATCCGCGCCGGGAAACCGACCGAGAACTACCTGGCCTTCGTGCTCTCGCGGCTCACCGCGCCGGGCTCGCTCTACCTGGCACTGATCTCGCTGCTCCCGGCGATCGCGTTCATCTTCTTCGAGGCCCAGAACAATTTCCCCTTCGGTGGCACTAGCATTCTGATCGTTGTCGGGGTGGGGTTGGACACGGTCAAGCAGATCGAGAGCCAGCTCCAGCAGCGCAACTACGAAGGATTCCTCCGCTAACTCGACGGTGAGGCAGGACGCGATGCGACTTTTGATCATGGGACCCCCCGGAGCTGGCAAGGGGACCCAGGCCGCCGTCATCGGCGAGCATTACGGGATTCCGGCGATCTCCACCGGCAACATCTTCCGGGTGGCGATCACCAACCGGACGCCGTTGGGCGAACGCATCAAGCGAATCATCTCCGAGGGCGGCTACGTGCCGGACAGTCTGACGCTCAAGGTGGTGGCCAGCCGCCTCGTCGAGTCGGACGCCGCTGACGGCTGGCTGCTCGACGGCTTCCCGCGGACGGCCCGGCAGGTCGACGCGCTGGACGCGGAACTGGCCAAGGGCGGGGCCGCGCTCGATGCGGTGGTCTCGATCACCGCCGACGAGGAGGCGATCATCGAGCGGATGCTGAGGCGCGCCGAGATCGAGGGTCGTCCCGACGACAACGAGGAGACCATCCGCAACCGGATGGAGGTCTACCACGAGCAGACCGACCCGCTGCTCGACATCTACCGCGAGCGCGGCATGCTGATCGAGGTGGACGGCATGGGCACCGTCGACGAGGTGTCCGCCCGGGTGCTGGCCGCGCTGGCCGACAAGCTCGGTCGCTGATTCGTGGCGGGCGGCATCGAGGTCAAGACCCCCGAGCAGGTCCGCGCGATGCGGCTGGCCGGCTTGGTCGTCGCCCGCACCCTGGCCGCGCTGCGCGATGCGGCCACGGTCGGCGTCACGACCGCCGAGTTGGACGGCCTCGCCCGCGACGAACTGGCTCGCGCCGGCGCGACGTCCTCGTTCCTGCACTACGGCGGCGGCTGGGGAGTGCCGCCTTTCCCGGCGGTCACCTGCATCTCGGTCAATGATGAGATCGTGCACGGCATCCCCGGCTCCCGGGTACTGGCCGACGGAGATCTGGTGTCGGTCGACTTCGGCGCCATCGTGGACGGCTGGCACGGCGATTCGGCGATCAGTTTCAGCGTCGGCACGGCCAGCGCCGACGACGTCCGGCTCAGCGACGCGACCCGGATGTCGATGTGGCGCGGCATCGCTGCCGCTCGGCTCGGTGGCCGGGTGGGCGACATCTCGGCCGCCGTCGAAGGTTATGTGCGCAGCCGCCGGGAACGCTACGGCATCGTCCGCGAGTTCACCGGCCACGGCATCGGGTCGCAGATGCATCAGCCCCCCGACGTCCCCAATCACGGCCGCCGCGGTCGCGGCCCGCTGCTGGTCGAGGGCATCTGCCTGGCTGTGGAGCCGATGCTCACCCTGGGCGGCGAGGGAACGGCGACGCAGGACGACGGCTGGACGATCGTCACCCGCGACCGGTCCCGCGCCTGCCACTGGGAGCACACCATGGCGCTCACCAAGCACGGCCTGTGGGTGTTGACCGCGCAGGACGGCGGCGAAGCCGAACTGACCGCGCTCGGCGCGACGTTCGGACCGCTGGGCGACTGAGCCGTCGCCGGGTCCGCGCACTGGCACCAGGTGGCGGCGACGGTCCCGCTCCGGTTCAGCGATCCGCGCAGTTCACGGCGATCGCAAGGGCGTCGCAGACCGCGCGCATGCGTTCGCCGGCCAGCCGTCCGAGGCGCTGGACGAGCAGGCGGACCGGCACCTGTTCCACCGAGTCGAGGTTGACCACGCACGGATGGGGGACCGGATCCTCCTCGGGCTCGAGGCGAACCTCGCTGGGCAGGTCCCGGATCGTGGTCGTGCAGGGTGCGATCATCGTCAGCCGGCGTGCCGTGATGGCCGCCGTCCGGGAAAGTACGACGACGGGGCGGCGTCCGATGTCGGGGTGCTCACACCACCACAACTCACCCCATTCGGGAAGGCTCACCGCAGGCCGGACGCCCGGACGGCAGCGCCGAAGCCGGCCAGATCGCCCCACTCATCGGGAGCATCGAGCGGTTGGTCGGCGTAGCCGGCGGTGTAGGCCTGGTCGATCTCAACCGTCCGGACCGCTGCCAGGAGCGCCCCGAGTGCGTGCTCGATCATGCTCGCGTCGGTGCCGGAGGGATCGAGTGCTCGCGCCCGCGCCAGCAACTCGGCGTCCACCGTCGTGCTGATGCGCTGCCGTGTCATGCCACGATTGTGCCACGAACGTGGCGAATGGACGTGTTGATTGACGCTTGTTGCCGGTTGAGCTTGTCGAAAACCGTGTCGGCAGGTTCCGAGGGTCTCGGCAAGCTCACCCCACCGCTCGGCCCTCAGCGTGGGGTCAGGTGCACCCCGGCGATCATGCAGCGCACCGACCCGCCGGCCCGCTCGATGGTCGGAATCGCCAGCGGCAGCAGGGTGGCGGACTCCTCGATCACCGCCCGCTGCGCGTCGGTGAGCGCCTCGGCGGCGCGAGCGGACAGCGCCAGCACCCGTCCGCTCGAGCCAGTCAGCTCGATGGTGTTGCCGGCGAAGTCCGCGACCTGGTCGAAGCTGAGTTCCAGCACGGCCCGACCGCTCTCGGCCAGCCGGCGGGCGACCTGATCGCGCCGCCGGGCGTCGCTGATCGCGTCCAGGCAGATCAGCACGTACTCCGAGGCGATGCCCATCATCACGTTCGTGTGATAGACGGCACGGCCGTCCGGGCCGGCGGTGGGGAAGGCCATCGGCTCGTAGCCGAACGCGGTGCAGAACCGCTCCAGAATGACCGGGTCGGCGCGGTGCGAGTTGGCCACGTAGGCCAGTCGTTCGGCGTGGTCGAGCACCATCGCCCCGGTGCCCTCCAGGAACAGGTCGTCGTACTCAAGGCCCGAGTAGTCGATCACCTCCTGCACCCGGTAGGTGCTCTTCAGCAGCTCGATGACATCCGCGCGGCGTTCCCGGCGCCGGTTCGGGGCATACATCGGGTAGATCGCGATCCGCCCGCCGTGGTGGGTGGAGAACCAGTTGTTCGGGAACACCGAGTCCGGGGTGTCCAGCTGGCCGAAGTCGTCGAAGACGTGAACCGTGACGCCGGCCGCGCCGAGCCGCTCGACCGCCGCCTCGAACTCGTCCCGGGCCGCACCGGCAATCGCATCGGAGGCCAGCTCGCCGGTGGGCGGCGTCTGGAACGCGTTGTCGGCCAGGGTCTGCGGATTGACCCGGAATCGATGCGGACGCACCATCACCACGGAGGTCGGGGCCTGGACATTGCGGAAGTTCATCGAAACCCTTCTGATCCGGCTGTCTGAGGGGCGCGGCCCGGCCTTGGGCCGAGCGTCGGTGAACCGGCCGGCGCGGACTGCCTGAACGCACCGGGACGCGAGAGCACCGTACCCGACCAAACCGGACACGTCAGCGCGAGTGATACCACGGTGAAACATTTCGGCAATACTCTGAGCGACGTGACCGCACTGTTCTCGGACTACCAGGCATCGGGGCCGGCTTTCGACGAGATGATCGCCGACGAGGGCGTCCGGACGGCGTACTCCTCGGCACTGCGACAGCTCGGCAAGCTGGAGGCCGTCGAGGTTCGCTCGCGGGCCGACTACCTGAAGAGCACCTATCTCGACCAAGGCGTCACGTTCGACATCGGCGGCGAGGAGCGGCCCTTCCCGCTCGACATCGTGCCGAGGATCCTGCTCGCCGACGAGTGGGCCGTGGTCGAGGCCGGGGTGGCGCAGCGGGTGAAGGCGCTGGAGGCGTTCCTGGCCGACGTGTACAGCGATGGCAGGGTCTTCGAGGACGGGGTGATCCCGCGCCGGGTGGTAACCAGCTCGCCGCACTTCCACCGGGTGATGCACGGCATTGTGCCGCCCAACGGCGTCCGGGTGCACGTCGCCGGCATCGACCTCATCCGCGACAACGAGGGCACCTTCCGGGTGCTCGAGGACAACGTCCGGGTGCCGTCCGGCGTGTCGTACGTGATGACGAATCGGCGGGCGATGTTCTCCGCGCTGCCCGAGGTGACCAGCCGGCACCGGATCCGGCCCGTCGAGCAGTACCCGCTGCAACTGCTGGCTGCGTTGCGCGCCGCCGCACCGCACGGCATCCCCGATCCGAACGTCGTGGTGCTCACGCCCGGCGTCTACAACTCGGCGTACTTCGAGCACGCACTGCTGGCCAGAATGATGGGCGTCGAACTGGTCGAGGGGCGTGACCTGATCTGCCAGGCCGGGCGTGTCCGGGTGCGCACCACCCAGGGCCTGCGTCCGGTGCACGTCATCTACCGCCGGCTGGACGACGAGTTCCTCGACCCGGCGACCTTCCGGGCCGACTCGATGCTGGGCTGCGCCGGGCTGATCAACGCCGTCCGGGCGGGCAACGTGACGCTGGCCAACAGCGTCGGCAACGGGGTCGCCGACGACAAGCTGGTCTACACCTATGTACCGGATCTGATCCGCTACTACTTGTCCGAGGAGCCGATCATTCCCGGCGTCGACACCTGGCGGATGGAGGATCCGGATTCCCGCGAGGAGGTGCTGGATCGGTTGGACGAGCTGGTGCTGAAGCCGGTGGACGGCTCCGGTGGGAAGGGCATTGTGATCGGGCCGGTGGCCAGCCAGCGCAAACTCGACAAGCTGCGTTCCGCCGTGCTGGCCAACCCGCGCGGTTGGATCGCCCAGCCGGTGGTGCAGCTGTCCACGGTGCCGACCATGATCGACGGCTCGATGCGGCCGCGGCATGTCGACCTGCGGCCGTTTGCGGTGAACAACGGCAGCAGCATCTACGTGTTGCCCGGTGGCCTGACCCGGGTCGCGCTTCCCGAGGGCGAACTGATCGTGAACTCGTCCCAGGGCGGCGGCTCCAAGGACACCTGGGTGCTGGCCCGCGACGGCGTCCGGGCCCAACGAAAGCGGACCAGGCCCAAGTCGGTGCCGATCGGTGTGCCGCGCGTGGACATCGGCGAAGAGGGCGTCCAGCAGCAACAGGAGCAGCAACAGCAGCAGGGCCGTGGGGCGGAGACGCCATGCTGAGCCGGATCGCCGAATCGCTGTTCTGGATCGGCCGCTACCTGGAGCGCGCCGAATACACCTGCCGGATCGTCGAGGTGCATCTGCAGTTGCTGCTGGACGATCCGAGCGTCGACCAGGAGGCGGCCGGTCACTCGCTGCTGGAGGTGATGGGCTACCCGCCGCCCGAAGGCCGGACGGCCGACGCCCAGTACGTGTTGACCTCGCTGTGCTACGACTCGGAATCGCCGGCCTCGGTCGCCGCCGCACTGGGCGGTGCCCGCGAGTCGGCGCGCCGCGCTCGCGAGACGGTCTCCACCGAGATGTGGGAGGCGATCAACACCACCTGGAACTCGGTGCGCGGCGGACGGCTGCAGCGGATGCGTCCGGCCACCGCGTTCAAACTGATCCGGGAACGGTGCGCGGTCATCTCGGGTACCGCAGATTCCACCATGAGCCATGACGAGGGCTGGCGATTCCTGGTGTTGGGGCGCTCCATCGAACGTGCCGACATGACCGCCCGGCTGATCCAGTCGGCGTCGCTGACCTCCGGTTCGCAGAGTGCCTGGAACAACCTGCTGCGCGGCTGCGGGGCGCATCACGCGTTCCTGCGCACCTATGGCGGCGTGACCACCGACCGGGACGCCGCCGAGTTCCTGCTGCTCGACCGGCTGTTTCCGCGGTCCCTGGTGTTCACCCTGACCGCTGCCGAGGACGCGCTGGCCGACCTGGGGCAGACCGAGCGGCGAGCCGGCATCGAGGACGCCGCCCAGCGGCTGCTCGGCACGGCCAGGGCCGAGCTCGAGTACCGGCCACCCGGTGAGGTGCTGCACGACCTGCCCAGCCGGATGGCCGACCTGCAGTGGGTGTGCAATCAGGCCAGCACCGCGATAACCCAACGGTATTTCGAGGGCGCCACAGCCGCCGTGTGGCGGGGAGGCGAACAGTGACCAGGCAGATCCGGATCGTCCATCACACCGGGTACGCCTACCGAGAGCCGGTGCTGGGGTCGTACAACGAGGTGCGGATGACGCCGCGCACCAGCCGGGAGCAGTGGGTGCTGTCGTCCCGCATCGACATCCAGCCCAGCCCATGGGTGCTGGCCTACCGCGACTACTGGGGCACCAAGGTGACCTCGTTCGAGATTCGCGAACGGCACTCCCGGCTGGGAGTCACCTCGACCGCGACCGTCGAGGTGACCCGATCCGGTGAGCCGGCGCCGGGGGTCGGCTGGGCGGAACTGAAGGAGTCGGCGCTCGAGGACCGGATGGTCGAGATGTTGACCCTCACCGACCACATCGACCCGGCGACCGAGCTGCGCGAGTTCGCGGTCGGCGTGGCGCGCGAGGCCAGCCCGGCGGAGACGGTGGCGGCGGTCGCGGCGACGATCCGGGAGCGGGTGCGGTACGTCCCCGGGGTGACCCATGTGCAAACGCGCGCGCAGGACGTCTGGACGGCCGGCGCGGGCGTCTGCCAGGACATGGTTCATGTCGCGCTCGGCGCGCTGCGCGGTGTCGGTATCCCCGCCCGCTACGTCTCGGGCTACCTGATGCCGGCGTCCAACCCGGTGCCGGGCGAGGCCCGCAAGGCCGAATCGCATGCCTGGCTGCAGTATTGGGACGGCGCCTGGGTCGGGCTCGACCCGACCAACGACTCGGCGCCAGGTGAGTTCCACGTCGAGGTCGGCATCGGACGCGACTACTCCGACGTCCCCCCGCTGCGTGGCATCTATTCGGGCGCTGCCGAGTCGGAGATGTACGTCGAGGTCGAGATGACGGTGCTCGAGTAGGCGCCTGCCCCGTCCCTCATGGGGAACCGCAGCTAGCCTGGGAGGGTGGACAACCTGCCGATCTCGTCAAGGTACCGCTCGCGACCGCTGGAACCGCTGGGCGACGGTGAGCGTGAGGAGCTCGCCGCCCGGCTGAACGAGGAGTTTGCCCGCGGCACGATGGACGCCGACGACTACCGGACGGCACTCGATCGGCTGTTCGCCGCGCGCACTTTGGGCGAAGTGGCCGAGGTGGTGGCGGCGCTGCCTGCCAAGGAGACCTTCGCGGTGCCGTCGGTGATCGAGCAGGGCACTGCTGCGCCGGGAGAACTGCTGCCGACCAAGCAGCCCGGCAAGAAGGGTGCGGTCATGCTGGCGGCCGGCCTGGGCACCGGCATCGCCGTCGCGATCCTGCTGCTGGTGCTGCTCCTGCTCTAGAGGAATCCCCGAGCCTCGTTGGTTGAGCTTGTCGAGACCTGACTCCGCGTTATAGGGCGTTTCGTCGTCCCCCTCTCAACGCAGACGCGCGAGGTCGCGCCGGATGTAGCGCAGGTGCGCCCACTCCTCTTCGAGGATCACCCGGATGCAGTCGCCGACGGTAGGCTTCCAGTCGTCGCCGCCCCATGGATTCGCGCGTTCCTCGGCGAGCAGCTCGTCGGTGGCCACGGCGAGGAAGTCGGTCACCATCCGCTGCCGCTCGGCCCGGACCGCGAGAATCTCCTCGTAGCCGGGCGAGTCGGTGCGGAAAATCGACATGTCGAAGCCCATCTCGGCGGCGCCGGTGAAGATCTGCCCTATCTCGTGGAACGGCTGCTGCACCCGCAGGATCGCGCCTCGGAGCCAGGCGTCGGTAGCCAGGACGAGATGCCGCAGGGTCTGGGCCAGCGACCACTCGTCGTCGACGTGGGCGTCCACCAGGTCGGGCGGCGTCTCCGCGACAGTCGCTCGCCAGGCGTCCTGCACCGCGACCCACCCTTCGCGCAGGCCATCGGGCGTCTGCGCTTTCTGCAACTCGCGTCCGGGGAATTGGCGGTTGAGTTCGGCGTCGACCAGCGGCACCACATCGACGCCGTTGACGACGAGGCTGCCGAAGAACAGGTCGTGGCTGTCGATGTCGAGTCCGTCCACGTCGACGCTGCGCATCGTCACCCCGCTGACATCGGAGAATCGCAGGGTGGCACCTTTGAAGCTCGCCCTGACGAAGGTCGCCCCTGCGAACTCCTTCGTGCCGGAATAGGTCGTCATCCAACAATGGTCGCACCGGTGCTGCCCGCCGACGCACACCCATGTGGGGTCTGGCGGCATCCGCGGCATCTTCTCGTGCTGGGTACTACCGGACCCGGACCGCCTTGTTGGTCGGCCGGATGTCTGCGCCGGTGAGGTTCTCGTGGGTGACGTAGGTGGCCAGCGCCGCCGACAGCAGTTGTGCCCACGGATCGTTGCCGCCCCGGCTGGATGCGCCGGCCAGCGTGACGCCCGGGGTCTCCGGGCGCAGCGGCGGCTGCCGCAGCCAGCTGCGCGGCGACGTCCAGCGGGTGCCGAAGCCGGCCTCGGGCGATGCCGCGGTGTGGTCGTGGACGATCAGCAACTCACCCTCGTCGCTGGGCAGCCAGTACTCGACCCGGACGCCCGTCGCCGTGTGATGGACGTGTTCGGCGACGGCATCGAGCGAGGGAGCCTGGCCGGCCGCGAATAGCGATCGGGATCGGGCACGGTCAGCCGTGCCCGATCCCGATCCTTGTTCGCGGCCCTGCGCCGGCTCCGAGGTCATCGTGATCTGCGGTGCCAGGGCCGGCCGCGTCCAGGCGGTGCGGCGGCGCAGCGTCGGTTCGCCGCCGGTCAACCGCAGGTACTCCCACGGATTGACCGTTGCCACGATGGCATCGACGGTGAGGGTGCCGGCGGCTGAGCGCACTTGGCCGGTGGAGATACGGGTCACGGGTGTGCCGGTGTGCACCTCGACTCGGCGCAGGTCGAGCCGGCTGGTCAGCAACTCGATCAGGTCAGTGGCCGGCACCGGGCGCCCGTCGCGGGTCAGCTGCCAGCGACCGAACGTGCGCTCCAGGGCCAGCCGGACGACGACGAACTCGGGCGTCCGTTCCGGCGGCGAGCCGATCCGCCAAGCGGTGGAGCGCAGCAGGGCGGCCGCCTGCGGGTGGCCGAATCCCCGGGCCAGCGCCGCGACCGTGCGATTCAGGCCGAGCGCCTTGCGACGACGCGTGGTGAGCGCGGCGTCGGTGAACTCGTCCTCCAGGCCGAGCCGGCGCAGTACCTGCCAACGCTGGTCGAGGTCGTCGAGCAGATCCCGCCAGCTGGTCGCCGGCGGCGTACCCCACACCTGGCTCAACACCGCCCACTGTTCGCCCCGGTCGGACGGCAGCATCAGCGAGCTCCCGTTCGGGAAGTGGTGGACGGCGGGAGGCGCCGGCAACAGGGCGTGCCCGGTGCGGGCCAGCTCGGCATCGAACGGACGCCCCGACTTGCGGAACAGATCCCGCCACGGCGCCGGGAAGGTGAACACCGGCGGCAGCACACCCGGATCGGCCCAGCGTCCCCCCAACCGCGCACGGGACTCGAACAAGAGCACCCGATGCCCGGCCTTCGCGAGCCGGGCCGCCGCCGCCATGCCCGCCAGCGACCCACCGACCACCGCGACCGTGCTCATGTCGACCACCCGGACTTGGCGCGCAGCAGCATCAGCGCGTCAGCTCGATCAACTTGCGCACGGTGTTGAGATTCCGCGCCGTCCCGGCCACGCCCACGGCCCGGCCCAGCGCGGCCCGGTTCGGTTTCGAGCCGCCGGCGGGTGTTGTGCAGTGAGCGCAGGTCGCTCCTCATGGCGTCACCCTACGACCGTGCGTTGCCGGCTGCCCACCGCACTATCCGCGAGCAGCATTTCTGTCGGTTGCTCCGGTCAGGGTTGACGTGAGCCGGCAACGGGGGGCTATGCTGGCGCACATCGAACAAATGTTCGATAAGGAAGCGTCGATTTCGTTGGTCGAGCATGTCGAGACCCAAAAGTGCGCTGGCTGGCAAGGGGTTTCGACAACCTCAACCGGCGATGGGCGGGTTCGACGGCTCAGCTGGGGGGAACGTCGATCAGCGCTTCCATGGAGTCGGGGAAGGCTCACAGCTCCCCGGCGCGGACGGACCTCGACCCCCGTCCGCGCCGGGGTCCGTCCTTCTCTGAGCCGATTCGACCGGAGACAACATGGCGACAGGGGTGATCGTGCGCAGAGCGGAGCGGCCGAACGAGCCATCGTCGAGCGGCGGGGAGGGCGACCAGGCCCGGCCAGCAGACCCCGCCCGGCTGCCCGCACGAGCCCGGCCGGACCGGGAACCGCCGCGAATCCTGGCAGCACCCCTGGTGACGACGCGTGAGCTGGCGTCGGCCTCCGCGGCACTGACCGAGGCCGAGTTCGCCGAGACCGCCTCCCAGCGCTTCCTGTCGGCCCACCTGGCCGCGTTGCGGGTGGCCGCGGTGGTGCTGGCCTGCCGGGCGACCGGACGAGTCGGCGCGGCCGGGCCCAGGGACGTCTGGCAGGTGCTCGCCGAGGCGGCTCCCGAGTACGCAGAGTGGGCCGGCTTCTTCGCGTCGTCGTCGGCGAAGCGGGAGGCGGTCCGAGCAGGCGCGGTGGCGATGGTCAGCGCTCGCGAGGCCGACGACCTGGTGCGCGACGTAGGGATCTTCCGCGACCTGGTGGCCCGCCGGTTGAGCGGTGCCACTGCCCGATCGGAGGTGTCGTGACGGCCGCCGACGCCGGGTGGGCTGCTGGGCAGGGTCGGCGCACGATCATGCACGTCGACATGGACGCGTTCTATGCGTCGGTCGAACTGCGTCGCCGGCCGGAGCTGGCCGGTCGGCCGGTCTATGTCGGCGGCTCGCATCGCGGTGTCGTGCTGAGCGCCAACTATCAGGCCCGGGCGTTCGGCATCGTGGGCGGGATGTCGTCGGCGAAGGCCCGGCGGCTGTGTCCCCACGCGGTGGCACTGGATCCGGACTTCAATGCCTACACCGAGGTGTCGGCTGGCATCGGTGCCGTCTTCGAGTCCGTCACCGCCCAGGTCGAGATGGCCTCGATCGACGAGGCCTATCTCGACGTCACCGGCGGCCTCCGGACGTTCGGGTCGGCCCGGGCGCTCGGCGAGTACCTGCGCGCGGTCGTCGCCGACGAGCAGGGCATCACCTGCTCGGTCGGCATCGGTCGCACCAAATTCGTCGCCAAGGTCGCCTCCACCCAGGCGAAGCCGGACGGCTTGATCGAAGTCGCACCAGGCGCCGAGGCCGGATTCCTGCACCCGCTGCCGGTGGACCGGATCTGGGGGGTGGGCGAGTCCACCGCAGCCCGGCTGCATCGGCTGGGCATCGCCTCCGTGGCCGATCTGGCCGATACTCCCGTCCGCACCCTGCAACAGACCTTCGGCCGTCATCAGGGCGCCCTGTTGGCCGAGCTGGCCTGGGGGCGGGACGGCCGCCGGGTCGTCTCCCGGCCGGGCGAGCGCGGGGTCGGTTGCCAGCACACCTTCGCTCACGACATCTCCGACCCGGCGCAGCTGCGGGCGGAACTGCTCCGGGTGAGCGCCACCGTGGCACGGCGGATGCGTCGCGCCGGGGTGCTCGGGCGGGTGCTGACCCTCACCGTCCGGTTCACCGACTTCCGCACCACCTCGCGAACGGCGACACTGACCGGCCTCACCGACCGGACCGATGAACTCCATGCCCAGGCGGTCGCGTTGCTCGGCAGAATCCGCGGGTCGGACGCCGGACTCCGGCGGGTCGGCGTCCGCGTGCAGGGCCTGGTCGAGGCCGGTCAGGCCTACTGCCAGCCGGCGCTGGGTGAGCCGGAGCGTGGCTGGCGCGAGGCCGAGTTGGCGATGGACGCGGTGCGCGACAAATTCGGCTCACGCTGCCTCGAGCGGGCGGTGCTGACCCGGCGAAGCGCCGTCCCCGCCGCCCCTTCGGGGTGAGGGCTTTTCGATCAATGTTCCGTTTGGTGGGTCGCCAGCCTAGACTTGCTCTGCGGTCGAAACCGCGCGTGCTCCATTGAACCGAAGGGAGGTTGGCATGGCTCTTTCCGAAGACGAACAGCGATTGCTATCGCAGCTGGAGGAGGCACTGGCAGCCGAGGATCCCAAGCTGGCCAGTACCCTGCGAGGTACCACGTCCCGGCGGCTGCATCGTCGTCGAGCGGCATTGGCCGGCGTCGGTTTCCTGGTCGGCATCGGGTGCCTGATCGGCGGTATGCAACTGAGCCCGGCACTGAGCATCGTCGGCTTCGTGATCATGCTCGCCGCCACGGTCGTCGCAATCACCTCATGGCGCCACGTCGGCGATGCCGCCGTCGTGAATCCTTCGGCCCGCTCGCCGCACGGCGAGAAGGCGTTCATGGACAAGATGGAAGAGCGCTGGCGCCGTCGCCAGGACGAGGGTCAGTAGCCCGCTCGAACCCCGGCAGCACTAACCGCGCCAGCGCAGCCGCCGCCACAGCGACCGTGGCAGCAGTGCCCGCCCCCACCGGCTTAGGCCGTCGCTGCCCGCAGCGAGACCGGCCCGTATCCGTCGGACGTCTGTCGCTACGTCACTGACCTCGCCGAGGTCATCGGCGTAGCGCGCCCGTTCGACCAGCATGCCCACCCGGACCAGCGCCGCCCCTGCCTCAGCCGGCAGATCGGCCGCCACGGTCGCGGCGATCTGCCGCGCCGATCCGCGCGGCCACTCGCGGCCGGCGTCCCAGACACTGTCGCGCACCTCGTCCCACGCCCCGGTCACCGCGGCCCGGGCCGGTTGCGCCGCCAATCGGTGTGCTCGCCGGCGGTGGCGCAGCACCGACGGCGCGGCTCCCAGCAGAACGAGGCCCACTGCGCCGGCCGGCCAGCTCGGCCAATCAGTGTTCGTGGACTGACCCGGGCCGGGATCCGGCACCGGCTGGGGTGTCTCCGGTCCGAGACTCGGCTCGTCGTCCGTGGCGCTCGGCGTCGGGGTCGGCGACAGCGAGGGCTCCGCCCGCGGGTTCCCGCCGGCATAGCCCGGCGGCTCGGCGATCGCCGGCGTCGGTTCGAAGGCGACCCACCCCAGCCCGTCCAGGTAGAGCTCCGGCCAGGCGTGCATGTTGTGGATGGTCACGTCCCACCGGTCACCGTCGCGGTTGCCCGGCAGGAAACCGACCGCGACCCGGGCGGGAATTCCGACGGCCCGGGCCAGCACCGCCATCGAGGTGGCGAACTGCTCGCAGTAGCCGATCCGGTCCTCGAACAGGAACCGGGTGAGCGCGTCGTAGCCCGACCCCGGCGCCGGCTCGAGGCTGTAGCTGAAGGCCGAGGAGCGCAGCCAGTCCTGGATCAGCACCGCCCGGCGTCCGTCGGTGGTTCCGCGGCGGGTGATCTCCTGGGCCAGCGTCCGGATGCGCGGCGGCAGATCGTCGGGCAGCGCCGCGGTCGCGTCGGCGTCCGGCGGAGTGCCGGCATGGGCGGCCGCGACCTGCTCGGCGGTCGGATCGACATCCACGACCGTCGCCTGGTAACGCAGCCCGTTGGTGGCCGAGGTCCGTCGGTCCCCGGTGGCCAGCACACTCATCGAGAGCGGATCGTGGCGCCATTGCCCGGACGCCGTGAAGCTCGCCGGCGCGTACGGAAGCGGCAGCCACTCGGAGTTGAAGGCGCCCACCGAGACGTTGATCTGGTAGCGCGGGAGCCCCGACGGCGCCCCCGGTGGTGCGGGCAGCACTCCACCGGTGTGCAGTTCCCTCGTGGTGAGACGGAAGCCGCTGGCGTCGAAGACGGGCAGCGCGGTCAGCCGCAGCCGGACGCCGTTCCCGGTGCTGGTGGTGTAGGTCAGCACCTGCTGGTCCGCGGGCTGCTGCAGATTGCGACGCAGGTCGAGCGAGGGGTCGCCCATCTGGATGGGGCCCTGTCCGGCGAAGGGAGCACCCCGGCCCGGGTCGAGGCCGGGAGTCACCAGACCGGCGACGACCGCGATCGATGCCCCGGCCAGCAGGCAGGCGAGGCCGCCGGCCAGCAGGCGGAGTCCCGGTCGGGTGGACATGGCGGCGCGCGGCACGCGCCCGGCGGTGTCGGCCAGCAACACCAGCAGGTAGCCGCCGGCGAGGCTGAGCAGCGCACCGAAGGAAGCCTCTCCAGGCAGTGCCAGCGCGGCGAGCAGGTAGGGCACCCCGAGGGGCAACAGCGTCCAGCCGGCGTGCCGGTAGGTCACGGCGAGCTGATCGGCGAGAAAGGCCAGCACACCGATCGCCGCCGCGGCGATCAGCCGGACGCCGGGGTTGGGTCCCATTGGCGCAGTGGAGGTCACCGTCCACTCCAGACCGGCGGCGAGCACCCGCGGCAGTTCGGGACCGGACACCCTGGCGGCGAGAGCCAGTCCGCACAGTGCCAGCACGCCGACCGCGGCTTGGACGGCGCCCGCCACCAGCTCACTGCGCAAGACTCGGCGGGCGAGCATGCCGCTGCCGCCGATCGCGCCGATCATCACCAGGGAGTCGACGAAGACGCCCCGATCGGCTGTCACCGGCGCCAGCGCCGGTAGGGCGAGCGCCATGGCGCCGGCCACCGCGGCTCCGCGCAGCTCCGAGGCCCTCATCGGACCGGCTCCTTGGCGAGGGCCGACCAGGAGTCGGCGATGCCCCGGACGCCCGCGTTGGGGATCACCCGCCAGCCGTTGGCGGTCAGGATCTCCACCGGGTCGTCGGGGCCGGGTTCGACGGGCTGCACGATGATCGCGCGGCACAGCGCGCCGTGCCGCCGGGCCGCGGTGAGCGCGAGGGCGTCGGCCGCGGACAGTCGTCCGATGATCGCCAGGAACAGCTGGGCCCGACCGCCGATGTCGGCACTCAGTGCGCCGTCCAGGTCGCCGGCGTCGGTCAGCGCGCTGTCGGTGAGATGGTCCAGCAGCGATTCGCGCAGGTTGGTGCTGTCGGTGTCCAGCCGTCGTCCGGCGGCGTCGACCAGGCCGATGTCGTAGCCGGCGTCCAGCAGATGCACACCGACCGACGCCGCGGCCGACACCGACCACTCGAAGCTGGACAGCGGGCCGTGGCCGGTGTGGCCGGCGCGGCGGTTGTCCAGCAGGATCATGGCGCTGGGTTCCCAGGCGTGTTCTTCGCGGCGGACCATGAGTTTGCCGGTCCGGGCGGTCGAGGGCCAGTGGATACGGCGCAACTCGTCGCGTGGCCGGTATTCGCGGATCAGCACGTCGTCGGGGCTGAGGACGATGCTGTGCCGCTGTGCAGCCTCTCCGACCAGGCCGGTGCCGGCGGAGGGTGCGGCCTGATCGAGTTGGTGGACGGCCGGCGTGACGGTGAGCAGGGTCCGGCCGCCGAGGTTGCGGCTGAGTCTGGTCAGGCCGAGCGGATCGATCGTCGTCCAGCGGCTGGGGCCGACCGGGTAGCGGCCGCGCACGACGGTGGCCAGTTCGTAGGGATGGCGGCTGTACAGCCGGCCCGGACCGGACGGCACCGGAATCCTCGGGCCGCCGCGCAGCCCGTCGGGAACCGTCTCGTCCAGGAAGCCCCACGCGCCCAGGTTGACGCTGTCGCGTCCGAGTTCGAGGGTCACCCGGGCCACCGATCCAGCGGATACGCGGTCGGTTCCCAGCACCCGTCGCAGCACCGGCTTGCGGGCCGATCGCCGGGTCAGCACGGCGGCGGCCACAACCAGTCCGAGCAGGAGGCCGCCCGGCCAGGCGAGCGAACGCAGTCCCGTGGTGCCGGCGCCGATCAACAGAACCACGCCGGCCGTCACCAGGCCGAGGCCGCGCAGGGTGAGCCGGGGCATGTCGAGGGCTAGTCGCGGTCGGGGACCGGGACGCTGAGCACCGCCGCCCGGACCACCTCATCGACGTCACGGCGGGCCAACTGAGCGGCGGGGCTGAGCAGGATGCGATGCGCCAGCGCGGGCGTGGCGAGCGCCTGCACGTCGTCGGGGATGACGTAGTGCCGGCCGTGCAGGGCGGCGCGGGCCTTGCTCGCCCGGAGCAGCTGCAACCCGGCGCGCGGGGAGCCGCCCAGGCGGACGTCCGGGCTGGTCCGGGTGGCCTCGAGGATCGCCACCAGGTAGTCCTTCACCGCGGCGTGTGCGAAGACCGAACGCACCTCGGCGGCCAGGGCGGCAACGGTCTCGGCGTCGGTGACCGGCCGCAGCTCGCCGAGCGGATCGCCGCCACCATGGTGGTCGAGCATGGCGACCTCGGCGGCCCGCACCGGGTAGCCCATCGAGATGCGCAGGGTGAATCGGTCGCGCTGCGCTTCGGGTAGGGGATAGGTGCCCTCCATCTCGACCGGGTTCTGGGTGGCCACCACCAGGAACGGGTGCGGCAGCGGATGGGTGACGCCGTCGACGCTGACCTGATGCTCTTCCATCGCTTCGAGCAGCGCCGACTGGGTCTTCGGGGAGGCCCGGTTGATCTCATCGCCGATCACCACATTGGCGAACACGGCACCGGGCTTGAACTCGAAGACCCGGTCCTCGGCGTTGAAGATCGATACCCCGGTGATGTCGCTGGGCAGCAGGTCGGGGGTGAACTGGATGCGCTGCGCGGTGCCGCCGATGGAGCGCGCCAGCGCCTTGGCGAGCATCGTCTTGCCGACGCCGGGAACGTCCTCGATCAACAGGTGACCTGAGGACAGTAGAGCCACCAGGGCGAGCTCGACAGCCTCAGGTTTGCCCTCGATCACGCTCTGCACGGCGGTCCGGATGTCCTCGGCGACCGCGCGTACGTCGTCCATCCGGCTCGCTGGGGTGCGTTCCACTGTTCCTCCCTGACCTCCGGCGCTGCGGCCACCCTACCGGGCGTCCTCGACGCACCGAGGGGCACAGGCTGATACCTCGGTGGAGGAAAGTGGAGTACAGTGGCGCCAAGTGGAGGACAGAGTCGAGGGGGTGGGTCCCGGTGTTCTTGGGAACCCACACGCCGAAGCTCGATGACAAAGGTCGCTTCTTCCTCCCCGCCAAGTTCCGCGAGGAACTGAACGGGGGCCTGGTCATCACCAGGCAGCCTGACCGCTGCCTGGCGATCTTCACCCCGGCCGCCTACCAGGCGGCTGCCGATCGGATGATCGCGGGATCGTCCAGCCTGGCGAAGGTGCGCTCGGTGCAGCGGATGTTCGCCTCCGGCGCGGATTCGTCCACGCCGGACAGCCAAGGCCGGATCACCGTGCCGGAGCATCTGCGGAATTACGCGGGCCTGCGTCGGGAGATCGTCGTGATCGGCGCCTTGGACCACATCGAGGTGTGGGACGCGGAGACCTGGGCTTCCTACGCTGCGGCGCAGGAAGAGGCCTTCGCACAGATGGAC
The DNA here is from genome assembly GCA_044225075.1 of Micropruina sp. GTDB lineage: Bacteria > Actinomycetota > Actinomycetes > Propionibacteriales > Propionibacteriaceae > Micropruina. The sequence continues at coordinate 258,243 of JBGAJF010000002.1, forward strand.
GAAGAGGTATTCGGAGCGGGGTAACTCGCCGAAGCAACACCGTCGCGTGCGGTGTGGCTTCAATCCGATGGCTGTGCCTCCTGGCGCACCTTCCCCGGTGCCAGGCGGTCCCACGGATTGAAACCACGGCGCACGCGAGGGTGCCATCCAGGGCAGATGGAGGGGTCGAGAGATGGACGGGCAACAGGCCGTGCACGTGCCGGTGATGTGCATGCGCATCGTCGAGCTGCTCGCGGTGCCCTTGCAGGCTCCTGGAGCTACCTATGTGGACTGCACCCTCGGCCTCGGTGGTCACGCCGAGGCCCTGCTCAGCGCCTGCCCCGAGGCCCGGCTGATCGGTATCGACCGCGACCGGCACGCGTTGGACGCCGCCGCGGCCCGGTTGGCCCGGTTCGGTGACCGAGTGGCCCTGTTCCAGGCCCGCTACGACGAACTGCCCGAGGTGCTCGCCGAGGCCGAACGCCCCGAGGTGCAGGCGATCCTCGCCGACCTGGGCCTGTCGTCGATGCAGATCGACCGCACCGAGCGCGGTTTCGCCTACCGCGCCGACGCCCCCCTCGACATGCGGATGGACGACACCCAGTCGCTCACTGCGGCGGAGCTGCTGAACACCGCGGGCGCCCCCGAGCTGACCCGCATTCTGCGCCGCTTCGGTGAGGAACGGTTCGCCGACCGGATCGTCCGGCGGATCGTGGCCGAGCGCGAGCTCGAACCGTTCGCCGGCTCAGCCCGGCTGGTGCGGGTGATCGAGCAGGCGATCCCGGCCGCGGCCCGGGCGTCCGGCGGTGGGCATCCGGCTAAGCGCACCTTCCAGGCGCTGCGGATCGCCGTCAACGACGAGCTGACCGCCCTGGCCGGTCTGCTGCCTGCCGCGATCGACGCGCTGGCTCCCGGCGGTCGCCTGGCGGTGCTGGCCTACCACTCCGGTGAGGACCGGCTGGTCAAGAACGCCCTGCGGGAGGCGGCCACCGACCGCGCCCCCCGCGGTCTGCCGGAGGTGCCCGCTGCCCTGCGGGCCCGGCTGGTGCTGCTCACCCGCGGCGCCGAGCGTCCCGATACAGACGAAGTGCAGCTCAATCCGCGCGCCGCCTCGGCACGGTTGCGCGCGGGAGAACGGATCGACGAGGTAGCAGCATGACAGCACTCCTGGCCGCCAAGCCCAACCCCAACCAGCGGGGCACCGAGGAACGCTCCTCGCGGTGGAACCTGCGAGAGATCCGCCGACCGCAGCGCACGATGGCGAACATCCCGTTCGTGCTGAGTCTCGGGGTGATGCTGGCGCTCGGCATGGTCGGGTTGCTGCTGCTCAACACGGCGCTCCAGGAGCAGGCATTCGCGGTGCGCGACCAGCAGAAGGCGGCCACCCAGCTCGGCTACCGGATGGCCGCGCTCGAGACCGAGGCCACCCAGGCGCGTTCCAGTGCGGGGCTGGCGGCCGCGGCGTCCAAGCTCGGCATGGTGCCCAACCCGTACCCGGTGTACCTGCAGCTGCCTGGTGGCGACATCGTCGGCAAGCCCACCGCGATGACCGGTCAGGAAGTTCCCGACGTCCGCTACCGGACGCCGGACCAGCTCGCGGCGATCGCGATGGCCCGGGAAGCAGAGGCCAAGAAGAAGGCGGCCGAGACTAAGCAGAAGGCAGCGGAGGCCAAACAGAAGGCAGAGGCTGCGGCCGAGAAGAAGGCCGCCGCCGAGAAGCCGGGCAAGTCCGGCAATAAGCAGCAGGAGAGCGGCCGATGACGGCAGGGAAGTCCGCGGGCGCCCGGCAGCTGTCCCGGCTCGGCCGCGCGCGGCTGCCGCTGGCGTCCCCGATGCGACGACTCCGGGTGCTGCTGATCGCCATCGCCGTCGTCTTCTCGTTGTGCGCCGGCCGTGCGCTGCAGGTACAGGCCTTCGACGCTCAGGCCTACGCGACCGACGCGGCCGTGGCGATGCGCAAGACACAGGTGCTGCCGGCGTCCCGCGGCGAGATCACCGACCGCTACGGCGACATCCTGGCGTTCACCGAGGACACCGTGCAGGTGGTGGCCGACCCGAAGATGATTCGCACCAACGGCAAGATGATCGACTCGCTGATGACCACGCGGGACCGAGAGATCGCCGCGGCCGCCCCGCAGCAACTGGCCCAGATCCTGGCCGCACACCTGGGCAACACGCCGAAGTCGTATCTGCCGCAGCTGACCGACCCGAAATCGTCCTACAAAGTGGTCGCCAAGCGGGTGCCGGCGCAGACCTTCGCCGATATCCAGGCCGAGATGACCGAGGCCAAGCTGCTCGGCCTGCGCCGGATCACCGCCCCGACCCGGCGCTACCCGAACGGCCAGCTGGCGTCCAACCTGATCGGCTGGGTGAACGATCAGGGCCAGGCCGCCGGCGGGCTGGAGCTCTCGCTGGAAAAGCTGCTGAAAGGCACCGACGGCCAGGAGGTCTACGACTCCTCGCCCAACGGCAAGATCCCGCTCGGCGACAATGTGCTGATCCCGCCGCAGAACGGCCACAACTTCGGCCTCACCATCGACGACTCGATGCAACTGCTGGCCGAGCAGCGGCTCGCCAAGGCACTGGCCGACACCGGTGCCGAGGCGGCGGCGGTGCTGGTCACCAACCCGAACACCGGTGAGGTGCTGGCGATGGCCAACGCACCGTCCTTCGACAGCAACGATCCGGGCAAGGGCAAGGTCGACAACATGGGCAACCGGACCACCAACAGCGTCTACGAGCCGGGCTCGGTGCAGAAGATCCTCACTTTCGCCGCCATGCTCGACACGGGCACGATCGACCCGGACGAGAAGGTGAAGGTTCCCAGCGTGATCAGGTACGACGCCAAGAACACGGTCCAGGACTCGTGGAGCCACGGTGAAATCACCCTGCGCGCCCGCGGTGTCTTCGCCAAGTCGTCCAACCTGGGCACCATCACGCTGGCCCGCCGGATGCCCAAGGAGCAGTTGCATTCCTACTACACCGCGTTCGGGCTGGGGCAGCGCACCAACATCGGCGTCAACGGCGAATCCGCCGGCCTGCTGCCCAACGCGAACATGCCCGACTACACCCGCGACGGCGTCGCCTTCGGCAGCAGCCTGTCGGTGACGGCGGTGCAGAACGCGGCGGCCGTGGGCGCGATCGTCAACGGCGGGGTCTACCACGCCCCGACGCTCATCTCGACGATGGATGGACAGCCCTACACCCAGCCCAACCAGGACACCACTCCGCGCCGCGTGGTCAGTGAGAACACCTCCGAACAGGTGCGTTCGCTGATGGAGCAGCAGGCGCTCCACCAGCGGAGCCGGGCGTTCACCGTCGACGGCTACCGGATCGGCACCAAGACCGGGACGGCACGGCTCTACGACCCCAGCTGCAAGTGCTATTCCAAGGACCGGCTGGTGGTCTCCACCGTCGGGGTTGCGCCGATCGACAACCCCCAGGTACTGGTCTACGCGGTGGTCTGGAACCCCAAGCGGGGCGCCTCGGGCACCGCCGTCGCCGCCCCGATCATGCACGACGTCCTGGCGCTGGCACTGCCTCGCTACGCCGTCCCGCCGTCGTCCACCGAGGGCGTCAAGCTCCCCATCGAGTAATAGGGTCATCACCATGGCTGAGCGCGCTACCCGCCTGGCCGGGCTGCTTCCCGGAGCGGGGGACGCCGACGTCACCGGCGTGACCCTCGACTCGCGGGCGGTCCGTCCGGGCGACGTGTATGCGGCCTTGCCGGGGCAGCACACCCACGGTGCGCGGTTCGCGTCCGAGGCCGTCCGGCGCGGTGCCGTGCTGGTGCTGACCGATCCGGCCGGGGCCGAACTGGCCGGCGAGAACGTCCCCGTCATCGTGGTGGACGACCCGCGCGCCACGCTGGCCGAGGTCGCCGCCGCCGTTCACGGCCACCCGGCCCGCGCGATGCGGATGTTCGGGATCACCGGCACCAACGGCAAGACCAGCACGCTGTTCCTGCTCGAGGCCGCGCTGAGTGCTCTCGGCGAACGGGTCGGCACCCTGGGCACCATCGGCTTCCGGCTCGCGGGGGCCGCGATCGACCGGAGCCGCAGCACGATCACCACACCCGAGGCTCCCGATCTGCAGGAGTTGCTCGCCCAGCTGCGGGACGCCGGCGCCAGCAGCGTGGCGATGGAGGTCTCCTCGCACGCGCTCGCGCTGCGCCGGGTCGGCGGCATCGTCTTCGACGTGGCCGGTTTCACCCAGCTCGGCCGCGACCATCTCGACTTCCACGGCGACCTGGAGAGCTACTTCGCCGCCAAGACCGGACTCTTCCTGGACGGCCGGGCGCGCGCCTGCGCGGTGAACATCGACGGTGAGTGGGGACGCCGGCTGGCCGCCCTGATCCGCGCCCAGGGCGCCCCGCTGCTGACCACCGGCCGCGCGGACCAGGCCGACTTCCGGCAGCTGTCCGCCGAGCCGACTTCCGCCGGCGGCACGGCGGTGCGGGTCGCCACCCCGGACGGCGCCCTCGAGTTCACCGTCGGCATGCCGGGCGCCTTCAACGTGGCCAACGCGCTCACCGCCGCCGCCATGGTGCACGCGGCCGGCCTGGATGTCGCGACCGCCGTCACCGCGTTCGCCACCGCCGCCGTGCCGGGGCGCATGCAGCGCGTCGATCTCGGCCCCGGGGCGCCCTCGGCAGTGGTCGACTTCGCGCACACCCCGGAGGCGGTGGCGGCGGCATTGGCGGCACTGCCGGCGCCTAGGATCGCGGTGCTCGGCGCCGGCGGCGACCGCGACCCCAGCAAGCGGGGCCCGATGGGTGCCGCCGCGGCGGCCCACGCCGAACTGGTGGTGGTGACCGACGACAATCCTCGTTCGGAGGATCCGGCGGCGATCCGGGCCGCGGTCGTCGACGGCGCCGAACGAGCGGAGGCCGCCGAGGTGGTGGACGGCGGCGACCGGCGAGCGGCGATCGGGCTCGCACTGCGCCGCTCCGGGGGCGGTGGCTGGGTGGCCGTACTGGGTAAGGGGCATGAGACCGGTCAGGACGTGGCCGGCGTGATCAGCCCATTCGACGATGTCGCGGTACTGCGCGAAGAATGGCAACGACTGGTGGGGGAGAGCAGCGAAGGTGCGTGAACGGACGATTCGAGAAGTCGCGGTGCTGGCCGGTGCCGCGCCGACCGACAGCGACCGCCCGGCCGGCCCGGACGTGGTGATTGACTCCCGGCTGGCCACGCCGGGATCGGTCTTCGTGGCGCTGCCCGGCGAACGCGTCGACGGGCACGACTACCTCGCCGCCGCGGCCGGCCGCGGCGCGGTGGCGGCGGTGTGTACCCGAACCACGGACGCGCCGCTGGAACATCTGCTGGTCAGCGACGCCGAGCGCGGACTGAGCGACCTGGCCCGTGCCGTGGTGGCGCAGGCGACGGCGTCCGGGCTGGTCTGCCTGGCGATCACCGGCTCGTCGGGGAAGACCAGCACCAAGGACCTGCTCGGCCAGGTACTGGCCGCGGCCGGACCGACGGTGAGCCCCGAAGGCTCCTTCAACAACGAGATCGGCGTGCCGCTCACCGCCCTGCGGATCGACGACGACACCCGCTACCTGGTCAGCGAGATGGGTGCCCGCGGCGACGGCCACATCGCCTGGCTGTGCAGCATCGTGCCGCCGCGGATCGGTGTGGTGCTCAACGTCGGCCACGCCCACCTGGGCGAGTTCGGCTCGGTCGCCGGCATCGCGGCGGCCAAGGGCGAACTGGTCGAGGCGCTGCCCGCCGACGGCTGGGCGGTGCTGAACGCCGACGATCCGCTGGTGCTCGGCATGGCGGCCCGCACCGGCGCCCGGCTGGCCACCTTCTCGCTGGCCGGCGAACCGGCGTCCGGGGAGCTGCGGGTCTGGGCCGCCGACATCGCACCCGACGACCTGCAGCGGCACGCGTTCACCCTGCGGGCCGCGGGCACGGTCGGGGCTTCGGTGCCGGTGCGGCTGCACGGTTCCGGACGGCACCAGGTCGCCAACGCGCTGGCCGCGGCCACCGCCGGACTGGCGGCCGGCCTGTCGGCGGAGCTGATCGCCGACGCCCTCAGCGACGCCACCGCGCGGTCCCGGTGGCGGATGCAGCTCAGCCCGCGCCCCGACGGTGTGCTGATCGTCAATGACTCCTACAACGCCAACCCGGATTCGATGCGGGCCGCGCTGACCACGGTGGCCGCGATGCGGCGTCCGGGCGGCCGGCTGATCGCCGTCCTGGGCGACATGCTCGAACTTGGCCCGGACGCCGCGGCCGAACACCGCAGGCTTGGCGAGTTGGCCGCCGGTCTCGGCTTCGAGGTGGTGGCCCTGGGCGCGTTCGCCGACGACATCGCAGCCGGGGTGCGGCAGGCCGGCGGGGCAGTGCAAGTGGTCACGGACCGGACCGCCGCGGTTGCGGTGGCGGGGGCAGATCTGCAACCGTCCGATGTCGTGGTGGTGAAGGCATCTCGGGGACTGGCGCTGGACGTGGTGGCGGACGCGTTGGCGTCCTCGCCGGCGGCCTGGGCCTGCTCGGCACGCTGATCGGTACCCGGTTCGCGATCCGGGTGCTGGTCAAGAACGGCTACGGCCAGTTCATCCGCGACGACGGTCCGACCGCGCACCACACCAAGCGCGGCACCCCGACCATGGGCGGCATCGTCATCATCGCAGCGGTGATCTTCGCCTACGCGGTGTCCCATCTGGTCACCTGGTCGCCACCGACGGCGTCCGGGATCCTGGTGCTCTACCTGGTCACCGGGCTGGGCCTGGTCGGATTCGCCGACGACTGGACCAAGATCTCCAAGGCCCGCTCGCTGGGCTTGAGCAGCCGGGCCAAGCTGGCCGGGCAGTCGCTGGTCGCGATCTCGTTCGCGGTCCTGTCCTTCCAGTTCCCCGACGACCAGGGCATTACCCCGGCCAGCAACGCCATCTCGTTCCTGCGCGACATCAGCTGGCTGCAGTTGCCGATCTGGGCGGCGGTGATCTGGATCGTGCTGGTGATCGCGTCCTGGTCGAACGCGGCCAACCTGACCGACGGGCTGGACGGCCTGGCCACCGGCGCGGCGGCCATGGTGTTCGGCGCCTACGCGCTGGTCAACATCTGGCAGAACAACCAGTCCTGCGCGACCCTGTCGACGTACGGGCCGCAGTGCTACTGGGTGCGCGATCCGCGCGACCTGGCCCTGATCTCGCTGGCCCTGGCCGGCGCCTGCTTCGGTTTCCTGTGGTGGAACGCCAGCCCCGCCAAGATCTTCATGGGCGACACCGGCTCGCTGGCCATCGGCGGCGGCTTCGCCGCGCTGTCGGTGTTCACCCGCACCGAACTGCTGATGCTGATCATCGCCGGTCTGTTCCTGATCATCACCCTGTCGGTGGTGCTGCAGGTCGGCTACTTCAAGGCCACCAAGGGCAAACGGCTGTTCAAGATGGCCCCGTTGCAGCACCACTTCGAGTTGCTCGGCTGGGCCGAGATCACCATCGTGATCCGGTTCTGGATCATCTGCGGGCTGTGCGTCGCGCTCGGCCTGGGCATCTTCTACGCCGAATGGACGGTGGGTCTGCCGTGATCGACTGGTTGGCGGACGCCACCCGACTGTCGCCGTGGGGGCAGGCCACCGTGGTGGTGGCCGGGCTGGCGGCCTCGGGCTACGCGGCCGCCGACGGCCTGCTCGAACTTGGCGCGAACGTGCTGGTGCTCGACGACGCCGACACCGCAGCCAATGCCGAGAAGGCCAAGATCCTGGAAATTCTGGGCGCCCAGGTGCGGCTCGGTGCCGGGTCGACCGCGACGCTGCCGGAACCGGCCGACCTGCTGGTCGTCTCGCCCGGCTGGACGCCGCGCGCCCCGCTGATCGCCCAGGCTCGCCGTCGCGGCGTTCCGGTATGGGGCGAGGTCGAACTGGCCTGGCGGATGATGCAGCCCGACCGGGTGGTGCCCTGGCTGGCGGTGACCGGCACCAACGGCAAGACCACGACGGTCAACATGCTGGAGTCGATGCTGAACGCCGCCGGGCTGACCACCAGCGCGGTCGGCAACGTGGGGCGTCCGATCGTCGAGGCGATCCTGGACGAGGTCAGCTACGACGTGCTGGCGGTCGAGCTGTCCAGCTTCCAGTTGCACTCCACCAACTCGCTGGCCCTGCACTCGACGGCGGTGCTGAATCTGCAACCCGACCACCTGGAGTGGTACGCCGACCCGGCGAGCTGGGACAGCGAGGCGCCCGACGCGATGGCCGCCTACGCCGCTGACAAGGCGCGGATCTACCAACGGGTCACCCACAGCTGCGTCTACAACGTGGCCGACGAGGCCACCCTGCACATGGTCGAGGAGGCCGAGGTGACCGAGGGCGCCCGGGCGATCGGCTTCACCCTCGGCATTCCGACCATCGGCCAGCTCGGCGTCGTCGACGACCTGCTGGTCGACCGGGCCTTCATCGCCCAGCGCCGCGATTCGGCGATGGAGCTCGGCAAGCTGTCCGACGTCCGGCCGTATGCCCCGCACAACGTCGAGAACGCGCTGGCGGCCGCCGCGCTCGCCCGGTCGTTCGGTGTGCCGGCCACCGCGGTCCGGGACGGCCTGCGGAACCTGAAGCTCGGCGACCACCGCATCCAGACCATCGCCGATGTCGACGGGGTCCGCTGGGTGGACGACTCCAAGGCCACCAACCCGCACGCCGCCGCTTCGTCGCTGCGCGCCTTCGACTCGGTGGTGTGGATCGCCGGCGGTCAGGCCAAGGGGACCAGCTTCGACGACCTGGTGCTCCGCTACGGCGACAAGCTGCGCGCCGTGGTGCTGCTGGGGGTGGACCGAGCGGTGATCGCGGACGCACTCGCCCGACACGCGCCGGAGGTCCCCGTGACAGTCATCGATTCGACCGACACTGGTGCGATGGCGCAGGCGGTCGCCGCCGCGCGCGAGTTCGCCCGACCCGGCGATGTCGTGCTGTTGGCTCCCGGCTGTGCCAGCAAGGACATGTTCTCCGGCTACGACGCGCGCGGCGCGGCGTTCGCCCGGGCGGTCCGCGCGATCACCGGAGTCGAGGAGAGGGACTGAGACAGTGGCGAGCCTTTCCTTTCCGCAGGATCGTGGCCAGGCCCGCAGCAGCACCCGCCGTCGCACCCGCTCCACCCCGATCGCCGACGCGCTGGCGCATCCGAAGGCCAGCTTCTATCTGGTCCTGGTGCCAACCGTCCTGCTGCTGAGCCTGGGCATGATGATGGTGCTGTCGGCGTCCAGCGTGCTCGGCAGCGTCCGCTTCGGCGACGCTTACTACTTCGTCAAGCGGCAGGTCTTCTTCCTGGCGGTCGGCGGCGTGGCGGCCTTGGTGCTGTCCCGGCTGCAGCCGCGGTCGCTGAAGATTCTGGGCTGGGTGCTGGTGATCGCCGCACTGCTGCTGCAGATCCTCACTTTCACCCCGCTCGGCTGGGGTGAGGCGAAGGGCAACCAGAACTGGGTGCAGTTCGGCACGTCGTTCTTCCGCATCCAGCCCTCCGAGCTGGGCAAGCTGGCGATCATCATGTGGGGCGCCGACCTGCTGGCCCGCAAGCAGAAGCTGCTCGACCAGCCCAAGCACCTGCTGGTGCCCTTCGTCCCGGTCTCACTACTGCTGATCGGCCTGGTCGTCCTACAGCACGACCTCGGCACCGGCATGATCATGGGCGCCATCGTGGTGGCCGTGCTGTGGTACGTCGGCGCCTCCTGGAAGATCCTCGCCTCCATCGGCGTCGCGGTGGGGTCGGCGGTGCTGATCCTGGTGGCCACCTCCGGCAACCGGATGGGCCGGATCATGGGCTTCATCAACGCCGACCACGACACCATGGGCGTCAACATGCAGCCGCTGCGCGGAGTGTTCGCGCTGGCGTCCGGTGGCTGGTGGGGGCTGGGCCTGGGCGCCTCGCGGCAGAAGTGGGGCTCGCTGGCCGAGGCGCACACCGACTACGTGCTGGCGATCATCGGCGAAGAGCTCGGCCTGATCGGCACGCTGGTGGTGTTGTCGCTGTTCCTGGTGCTGGGCTATGCGGGGTTCCGCATCGCGCTGCGCTCCGACCTGCCATTTTGTCGCTACCTGGCGGCCGGGGTGACCTCATGGCTGATGATCCAGGCCCTGGTCAACGTCATGGTGGTGTTGCGGATGATCCCGGTGCTGGGCGTGACCCTGCCGCTACTCTCCTACGGAGGTTCGGGCCTGATGGCGAATCTCGCCGGCATCGGTCTGTTGCTGGCGTGTGCCAAGCTCGAGCCGGACGCCCGTAGGCTGGCCGAACGCAAGAAGCGCAGCGGCGGCAAAGCGGTCACCGTGGTCGAATCCCACCGTCGATGAAGGAGCACCATGGCTCACGTCGTGCTGGCCGGCGGAGGCACCGCCGGGCACACCTCGCCGCTGATCGCCACCGCCGAGCGGATCGTCCGCTCCGATGAGTCGGGCAGCGTGGTCGCGGTCGGCACCCCCAAGGGGCTGGAAACGACCGTCGTGCCGGCCGCCGGTCTCCGGCTGGAGTTGATCCCGCCGGTGCCGCTGCCGCGCACCCTCACCGTCGACCTGCTCAAGGTGCCGTGGCGACTGGTTGACTCGGTGCGTCAGGCCCGCCGCATCCTCAAGCAGGAGAGCGCCGATGTCGCGGTCGGCTTCGGCGGCTACGTCTCGCTGCCGGTCTACCTGGCGGCCCGCACGATGGGCGTCCCGGTGGTGATCCACGAGCAGAACGCTCTGCCCGGGCTGGCCAACAAAGTAGCCGCCCGGTTCGCCCGGCTGGTCGCGGTCTCCTTCCCCGACACCCCGCTGCCGCACGCGCAGTACCTCGGCCTGCCGCTGCGCAGCAGCATCGCTGAGTTGGACGTCGAGGCGCGCCGCGCCGACGCCCGGACCGGTTTCGGCCTGGACGCCGACCGCCCCACGCTGCTGGTCTCCGGGGGCTCACAGGGCGCGCAGAGCATCAACACGGCCACGCTGGGCGCCCGTGCCGAGCTGCTCGCCGCCGGCATCCAGATCCTGCACGTGCTCGGCCCGAAGAACATCGCCGAGACCGACGTGGTGGTCACCGACGACGCCACCGGTGCCCGCTACGTCCCGCTCGGCTACGTGGACGCCATGGAGGACGCCTACGCCGCCGCCGACCTGATGGTCGGCCGCTCCGGCGCCGGCACGGTGATGGAGACCGCCACGGTCGGCCTGCCGGTGATCTTCGTACCGTTGCCGCACGGCAACGGCGAGCAGGCCCGCAACGCGGCCTTCCTGGTCGAGGGCGGCGCGGCGCTGCTGATCGACAACGCCGCGTTCGACGCCGTCCGGATGTCCCGCGAGGTGCAGGCGCTGTTCGACGACCCCGCCGCGCTGCCGGCCATGCGTCGGGCCGGACGTGACCTGGTGCCGCCGGACGCCGCCGGCGCACTGGCCGAGCGGGTGCTCGCCATCGCCGGGCGGTCCTGACATGGCGCTGGTGGAACCGGTGGCGCTGCTGCCCACCGACGAGCTGGGCGGCGTCCATTTCATCGCTATCGGCGGTGCCGGGATGAGCGGGATCGCCGCCGCCTACGCGGCGTTGGGGGTCGACGTCTCCGGCAGCGACCAGGCCGACTCGGCCGCTTTGCGGCAACTGGCCCGCGACGGCATCGAGGTGCACGTCGGGCACGACCCGGCCCACCTGGGCCAGGCCCGCACCGTGGTCGTCTCGTCGGCGATCCGCGAGACGAATGTGGAACTGGCCGAGGCCCGCCGGCGGAACCTGCGGGTGTGGCACCGCAGCGCGGCGTTGGGGGCGCTGATGCTGGGCCGGCGCGGGGTGGCGATCACCGGCACTCACGGCAAGACGACCACGACCGGGATGACGGCCGAGATGCTGACCGCTCTCGACGCCGACCCGTCCTACGTGATCGGATCGCCGTTGGCCAGCACCGGCAGCAGTTCCCGGCTCGGCGCGGGGAAGGCGTTCGTCGTCGAGGCCGACGAGTCGGACGGCTCGTTCCTGCAATACCCGGCCGAGGTGGTCGCCATCACCAACATCGAGGCCGACCATCTGGACAACTGGGGGACCGCCGAGCGGTACTTCGACGGCTTCGTCGCACTCGCGACCAGACCCGGCGTGCGGACCGTTGTGCTGTCCGCGGACGACCCGGGCACCCGGGCGCTGCGGCCGCGTGTCGAGGGTGACGGACGCGGGGTGCTCACCTTCGGCGAATCCGCGGAGGCCGACGTCCGGCTGAGCGACCTCGTCGCCGACTCGCCGACCGCGTCCGCGACGCTCACCGCGGACGGCGACGCGGGAGACCTGCGGCTGGCCGTGCCGGGCCGCTACAACCTGGCCAACGCCGCCGCCGCGTACGCCATCGGTCGGGCGCTCGAGCTGGACGGGCCCGCGTTGCGCGCGGCCCTCGGCGCGTTCCGCGGCACCCACCGCCGGTTCAGCTACGTCGGCGAGGTGCGCGGCGCCCGGATCTACGACGACTACGCCCACCATCCGACCGAGGTGCGGGCACTGCTCGCTGCGGCCCGTCCGCTGGCCGGCGACGGCCGCCTGGTGGTCTGCTTCCAACCCCACCTGTTCAGCCGTACCCGTGACTTCGCCGCCGATTTCGGTGCCGAACTGGCGGCGGCCGACGAGGTGATCGTGCTCGACGTCTACCCGGCCCGGGAAGATCCGATTCCCGGCGTCACCGGCGAACTGGTGGCGGACGCCGCCCGCGCCGCGGGTGCCCAGGCCGTCAGCTACGTGGCCGACAAGAATGCCGCTCCCGGCGTGCTGGCGGACCTGCTCCGGCCGGGCGACCTGGCGCTCACCGTCGGTGCCGGCGACGTCACCGCGGTCGGCCCGGCGGCCGTGGAGGTCCGCCGATGACGCTGCCCGGGATCAGCGACGCGACCGGGCGGATCGACCTGCGTCGGCGTCGCGGACGGCGCCGTCGGCTGCTGCTGATCGCGATCGGGGCGGCGGCGCTCGTCGTGCTCGGCGCGCTGGGCTGGCTGGTGTTCGGCTCGCCGGTGTTCGGCGTCCGCGACGTCCAGGTCGAGGGCACCACGCTGATCGCCGAGGCCGAGGTGGAACGGGTGGCCGACGTGCCCGCCGGCGAGCCGCTGGCCCGGGTCGACCTGCAGGCCGTCGCCACCCGGGTGTCCGGGTTGCCGCCGGTGGCCCGGGTGTCGGTGGCCAGGCAATGGCCCAACACCGTCCGCATCCGGGTGACCGAGCGGAGGGCGGCCTTCGCCATCGAGACCCCGGGCGGGTACTGGATCGCCGACGACCGGGGCGTCGTGTTCGACTCCGCGACCGAGCCACCGCGCGGCGTGCTGCCCGCGCGAGTGGCGGCGGGCGACCCCCGGCTGATCGGCGACCTCGGCACCGTGCTGCGCAGCCTTCCGGAGGAGGTGCGCGCCAAGGTCGGGAGGCTGTCGGCCGAGACGCCGGACAGCATCACTTTGGAGTTGCCCGGGGGCGTGTCAGTGGTTTGGGGCAGCGCCGAACAGTCCGAGCTGAAGGCCCAGGTGCTGGGCAGGTTGATGGCTCAGCAGCACCGGGTTTACGACGTCTCCGCGCCCTCGAATCCGACCACGCGGTGAGGTTTGAGGAACCCTGAAGTAGTACTTGAGGGACGCGCCGATGGGGCACCCTGCGTTGGACGCGGCTGTTGCGGCTGCGTAGCCTTGCTTCCGACGTGACCGAGTTGCCTTCCCTGGGGGTCTCCACCGCAACTTGAGACTTGTCTTCGGCAACCGCAAAAGCGCTATTGAGGTGGGAAATTTTCGTGGGCAGTGCATCCCAGAACTACTTGGCGGTCATCAAGGTCGTCGGCGTCGGTGGCGGTGGCGTCAACGCCGTCAACCGGATGATCGAATCGGGCCTGCGTGGCGTCGAGTTCATCGCCGTCAATACCGACGCCCAAGCGTTGCTGATGAGCGACGCCGACGTGAAGCTCGACATCGGCCGCGACCTGACCCGTGGGCTGGGCGCCGGCGCCGATCCCGACAAGGGCCGGCAGGCCGCCGAGGACCACGCCGAAGAGATCGAAGAGGTGCTGAAGGGCGCCGACATGGTCTTCGTGACCGCCGGCGAGGGCGGCGGCACCGGCACCGGCGGTGCGCCGGTGGTGGCCCGGATCGCCCGCTCGCTGGGCGCGCTGACCATCGGCGTGGTGACTCGGCCGTTCTCGTTCGAGGGCAAGCGGCGCGCGACCCAGGCCGACAATGGCATCACCAGCCTCCGCGAGGAGGTTGACACTCTGATCGTCATCCCCAACGACAAGCTGCTGGAGATGACCGATCACCAGGTGGCGATCCTGGACGCCTTCAAGCAGGCCGACCAGGTGCTGATGCAGGGCGTCTCGGGCATCACCGACCTGATCACCACCCCGGGCCTGATCAACCTCGACTTCGCCGACGTCAAGGCCGTGATGAGCAACGCCGGCTCAGCGCTGATGGGCATCGGTTCGGCCCGCGGCGAGGACCGTGCCCGGGCCGCAGCCGAGATGGCGGTCAGCTCGCCGCTGCTGGAGGCCAGCATCGACGGTGCCCACGGCGTCCTGCTGTCCATCGCGGGCGGCTCCGACCTGGGCCTGTTCGAGGTGTCGGCCGCGGCCAACCTGATCGAGGAGGCTGCCCACGAGGACGCCAACATCATCTTCGGCACGGTGATCGACGACGCGCTGGGCGACGAGGTGCGGGTCACCGTGATCGCCGCGGGCTTCGACGGCGGACAGCCGCCGCGGCGTCAGCCGGGCATCACCCGTTCGCCCGACCTGCGTCAGGGCCGTCCCGGCGCCGCGCCGGCGAGCCGTCCGGAGCCGACGTTCACCCGTCCCGCTCCGCAGGCGCAGCCCACCGCACCGGCCCGGGCCGCCGAGCCGGTCGCCCGCCCGCAGCAGCCGCCCGTGGTCGAGCGTCCCAGCTACGCGCCGCGTCCGGTGCAGGCCCCGGCCGACGACGACCTGGACGTGCCCGACTTCCTGAAGTAGGGGTTCCGCAGGTACCCCTGAGCGATGTACGACTTCTACCGTGACCCCGGCGCCGACGGCGTCGGTGTCGCCTTTTCCGACGCCGTCGCGACCGACGGCGGTGTGCTCAGCCTGGGCGGCGCGCACGGTGCCACCGGACGGGCTCCTGGCCTGGCGGTGGTCGAGGCCGACCTGGGTCTGCCGCTGGCCGTGGTGAGTCAGGTGCACGGCACCGAGATCGCCGTCGTCGATGCCGACAGCGACCTGACGGCGCTCGCGACTCGCCACGCCGACGCCCTGCTCACCACCCGCGCCGGCATCGCGCTGGCCGTCCGGGTCGCGGACTGCGTGCCGGTCCTCCTGGCGGACGCCGGCGCCGGTGTCATCGCCGCCGCGCACGCCGGCCGGGTTGGTCTGACCGACGGTGTGTTGCAGGCGACGGTGGCCGCGATGCGCGACGCTGGGGGCGCTGCGATCACCGCCTGGATCGGGCCGCACATCTGCGGCCGCTGCTACGAGGTGCCCGAGACGATGGCCGCCGAGGTGGCCCGGCGGGTTCCGGGCAGCCGGAGTGTCACCGATCGCGGCACCCCGGGCCTCGATCTCGGCGCCGGCGCCCGCGGCGTCCTGGCTGGTCTCGGCGTGGCGGTGCTGGACGTCGGTCACTGCACCCTGCAGACCCCGAGCCTGCATTCGCACCGGCGCGACGCCGCGGCGGCCGGACGACAAGCGGGCGTCATCTGGCTGACCGGCCGCGCGGCCCACGGAACATCCAACCCGCGCGTGTCGGATGGAGGCAGCCGCTGAGCCGCCTGTCACCATGGTTAAGTTGCAGGTGTACGCGCGGACGAGGGATGGGAAATGGCTGACACACTGAAGAAGGCGGCCGTCTGGCTCGGGCTGGTCTCGGACAACAACTACGCGCAGCCCGAGTATGGCGTCGATGACGTGACTGAAGAGGTGCCGCGCGAGACCGGTCGGCCGCAGCAGGCCGCGGTCCCCGCCACTCAACCGCAGGCGGCGCCGTCCGCACCGGTGCCGGCCGCGGCCACGGTGACCGAACTGGAGTCCCGCCGGCCGGCCTCGCCTTCGCCGCGCACCGCCGACATGAGCCGGATCATCACCGTCCACCCGCGCACCTACAACGAGGCCCGCACCATCGGTGAGAACTTCCGCGACGGCGTCCCGGTCATCATGAACCTCGGTGAGATGGAGGATGCGGACGCCAAGCGGCTGGTCGACTTCGCAGCCGGGCTGATCTTTGGATTGCGTGGCAGTATTGAGCGCATCACCAGCAAGGTGTTCCTGCTCTCGCCGCACAACGTCAACGTCACGGCCGAGGACAAGGAACGCATTGCCGGCGGTTTCTACAACCAGAGCTAACCGGGCGCGATGAGCCGGAGGCTCGCTCACCGAAGGTCCCGTCACCTGACGCGCCATCAGCGAAGGAAGTGCCCGTGCAACTGGTCGGATTGGTCCTGTGGTACGTGCTGTGGGCCTACCTGGCAGTCCTGATGGCGCGGGCGGTGCTCTCCTTCGTCCCGCTCTTCGTCCGCGACTGGCGGCCACGCGGCTTCATGCTGGTCTTCGCCGAACTGGTCTACACCCTCACCGACCCGCCGCTGCGGTTCATGCGCAAGATCATCCCGCCGGTGCGGCTCGGCTCGACCAGTTGGGATCTGGGCTTCCTGGTGCTCTTCCTGGGTCTGTCGTTCGTCCAGCGGCTGATCCCGTTCGTCTTCGTCTGAGACCGCACGGCACGCGCCGGCGGCGCGTCGGAGGTGGCGCGGTCTTTGTGTTCGGCAGTCTGCACCGCTAACCTGACCGAGGTTCGTTCCCATCCTTCCTTCGTGAGGTGAAGCATGACCTTGTCCTTGGAGCAGGTCCGTCAAACCCGGTTCCACCTGGCTCGCCGCAATGGCTACGAGCCGGTCGATGTGGACAACTTCGTCGACAAGGTCGAGGTCACGCTGGCCGAGCTGAATGAAGAGAACGAGACGCTGACCAAGCAGGTCGAGGCGCTGACCGCCGGAGGGGGTAGCGCCGCGGTGCCAGCCGCCGAGGGTGGCGAGGAAGCCGAGGAGCTGCGCCAGCGATTGGCCGACGCGAACGCCGAGGTGGAGCGACTCCGGATCGAACTCGACCGCCGCGGTCAGGAGTTGGAGGGCGTCCGGGCCGAACTGTCGACCGCCAGAGGGTCGCTGGCCGAGGGCGACCAGGGCCAGCTGGTCGGCAGGCTGCAGTCCGAACTCGACCAGGCCAAGGGTGAACTCTCCGGACGCGACGAGCGCCTCGCCGGTCAGCAGGCCGAACTGGACGCCGTCCGCGCCGAGCTGTCCGCGGCCCAGGAGGCGCAGGCCGAGCGCACCTCGAAGATCGAGCACATCGTGGTCACCGCGGCTCCCGACGCCGCACCCGCGGTGACCAAGCTGCTGCAGATGGCAACCGAGCAGGCCGAGCGGCTGGTCGGCGAGGCCGAAGCCGATGCTGAGCGGATCAGTTTCGAAGCGTCCGCCGAAGCCACCTCTACGGTGGAGGACGCCTCTGCCCGCGCCCACGAGGCGCTGACCGGTGCGCGCACCCGTGCCGAGGAGATCGAGCAGCAGGCGGCTGCCGCCGCGGCAGCACTCGCCGCTGAGTCCAAGGAGAAGGCAGAGGCGCTGAACGCCGCGCTGGTGGCTCGCCGCACCGAGTTGTTCACGGTGCTCGAGGACGAGCGCGACGAGCTGCGCGGCAAGGTGGACCATCTGCGCTCGTTCGAGGAGCGGTTCCGGCAGAGCCTGACCAGCCAGTTGCAGGCGCACCTGGACTCGTTGTCCGGCAACGCCCGCCCCGAGGACTCACCGGAGCTGCTCGACCAGGCCGCCGCCGAACGATCGGCAACCCCGCGACTGGACGCCCTGCTCAACGAGCAGAGCTGAGCAACCGCTGCTTCTGCCGCCCGTCGGGCCGTCGAAAGCCCTGGTCAGCGCGGCATAGCCGGCTGTTGCGATAAGCCCGTCCGGAGGCGATCCGCGGGGTCCTGAGCGGGCGCCGTCCGTGGTTCTTCGGTTGCGTCGGCACGGGTGGTACTCTCTCCGCTCGGACACGACCCCGAAGGAGTTCCCCGCCATGCCAACGGCTCGCAAGACGGACCCGGCCGCCACGGGCCCGGCCACCATTCCGGTCGCCGAGGGTGAAGAGCCGTGGACCGCGGAGGAGCTGACCGAGATCCGTGACGAGCTGACCGGCGAGGTGGCGCGGCTGGAGCGGACGATCGCTGTCGCCGAAGCCGGCTTGCAGGACCTGTTCTCGGACGGCAGCGAGGGGGCCGGACGCGACGCGGCCGATGTCGGTTCGACCAACTTCGAGCGCGATCAGGAGATGTCGCTGGCGCAGAATGCCCGCGAGATGCTCGAGCAGGCCCAGCTGGCGCTGCGGTTGTTCGACTCGGGCAGCTACGGCAGCTGCGAATCCTGTGGACGGCCGATCGGCAAGGACCGGCTGCAGGTCTTCCCGCGGGCCACGCTGTGCATGGCGTGCAAGAAGCGGGAGGAACGGCGATAGCCGGCATATCGCGACGCTACGGTTTGTGGGCGGTGCTGCTCGGGTTGACCGGCTTCGCCCTCGACTGGGCGACCAAGGAATGGGTCCTGGCCAACCTCAACCCGCTGGTGGCCGTCCAGGTCATCCCCGGGCAGCTGTATCTGCGTCTGATCCGCAATCCGGGTGCGGCGTTCAGCATGGGTGAGAGCTTCACCGTGGTGCTCACCTGCCTGGCGATCGCGGCCCTGCTGTTCCTGCTGTTCTGGATGGTGCCGCGGGTCCGGCACCCGGGCTGGGCGGTGGCCACCGGGCTGCTGCTGGCCGGCGTGTCCGGCAATCTCTTCGACCGTCTCTTCCGCGAGCCGGGGGCCTTCCACGGCCATGTCGTCGACTTCCTGCAGGTGCCCTGGTTCGCGGTGTTCAACGTGGCCGACATCTGGATCACCTTCGCCGCGATCGCGGTGATCTGGCTCACCCTGATCACCGGCGTCACGCTGGCCGGAGACAAGGCCGAGCGCGGCGGACCGTCGACCGAAAGGGCCGAGCCGTGAGCATCCACCTGGTGCCGGACGGCTTGGCCGGTCAGCGCGTGGACAGCGCTGCCGCCCGGATGACGGGACTGTCCCGCAGCCGGATCGACGACCTGATCGCCGATGGCCACCTTCAGCTCGACGGCCGGACCGTCACCAAGTCGACCCGGGTGAGCGGCGGCGAGATGCTCGAGGTGAGTCTGCCCGAGCAGGTGGCGTCCCTGCCGGTGACTCCGCGGGAAGTCGCCGGCGTCCGGATCGTGCACGACGACGCCGACATCGTCGTGATCGACAAGCCAGCCGGAGTGGCCGCGCATCCCTCGCTGGGCTGGGACGGGGGGTCGGTGACCGAGCACCTGGCGGCGGCCGGCTTCCGGATCTCCACCTCGGGTGCCGCCGAACGGCAGGGGGTCGTGCAGCGACTGGACGTGGGCACCTCCGGGCTGATGGTGGTGGCCAAGAGCGAGCGGGCCTACACGCTGCTCAAGCGGGCCTTCCGGGACCGCACGGTCGACAAGGTGTACCACGCGCTGGTGCAGGGCTTCCCGGATCCGCACGTGGGCACCATCGACGCCCCGATCGGACGCCACCCCGGGCACGACTGGAAGATGGCGATCGTCGACGGCGGACGGCACAGCGTCACCCACTACGACACCCTGGAAGTGTTCCGCGGCGCCACCCTGCTGGAGGTGCACCTGGAGACCGGCCGCACCCACCAGATCCGGGTGCATTGCCAGGCGATCGGTCACCCGTGCGTCGGTGATCCGTTGTACGGCAGCGACCCGGTGCTGGCGCGTCGGCTGGGTTTGGAGCGGCAGTGGCTGCATGCGGTCGAACTCGGCTTCGAACACCCCGGCACCGGTGAGCCGGTGCGGTTCAGCTCGCCCTACCCCGACGACCTCGCCGCGGCGGTGGCTCGGCTGCGTGAACTCTGATGCCCGGTCGTCGCTTTCTGTCACACTGCTGTTAAGGTCCGTCCGCTAGGGTGCAGAACGTGCGCAGAGCGAAGATCGTGGCAACCCTGGGTCCATCGACGGACAGCCTTGAGAAGGTGATCGGCCTGATGGAGGCCGGCATCAACGTAGCCCGCTTGAACATGTCCCACGGCGACCATGTCGAGCACATGAGACGGCTGAAGCTGGTGCGGGACGCCTCGCACGAGGTCGGCCGTCCGGTCGGGGTGTTCGCCGACCTGCAGGGTCCCAAGATCCGGCTGACCCGGTTCGAGGGCGACTCGGCGATCCTCAAGGCGGGCCAACAGTTCGTCATCACCACCGATGAGGTGCTCGGCACCGCCGAGCGGTGCGGCACCACACTCAAGACCCTGACCATGGACGTCCGGCCCGGCGACCAAGTGCTGGTCGACGACGGCAGGATCCACCTGCGCGCGGTCGAGGTGACCGACACCGACGTGGTCACCGAGGTGGTCGTCGGCGGCCGGGTGTCGAACAACAAGGGCATCAACCTGCCGGGTGTCGCGGTATCGGTGCCTGCGCTCAGCGAGAAGGACGAGCACGACCTGCGCTGGGC
This sequence comes from Micropruina sp., assembly GCA_044225075.1. Taxonomy (GTDB): domain Bacteria; phylum Actinomycetota; class Actinomycetes; order Propionibacteriales; family Propionibacteriaceae; genus Micropruina. Next base: position 278,698 of record JBGAJF010000002.1, read on the forward strand.
GTTGCGGCACGGCGTCGACATGGTCGCGCTGTCCTTCGTCCGCAGCGCGGCCGACTACGACCGGGTCCGCGCCATCATGGACTCGGAGGACCGGCACGTCCCGGTGATCGCCAAGATCGAGAAGCCGCAGGCGATCGACAACCTGCACGACATCATCGACACCTTCGACGCGGTGATGGTGGCCCGCGGCGACCTCGGCGTGGAGTTGCCGCCCGAGCAGGTGCCGTCGGTGCAGAAGCGGATCATCGAAGAGGCCCGCAAGTGGGCCAAGCCGGTGATCGTCGCCACCCAGATGCTCGAGTCGATGATCAACGCCCCGCAGCCGACCCGGGCCGAGACCTCCGATGTGGCCAACGCCATCCTGGACGGGGCCGACGCGGTGATGCTGTCCGGCGAGACGGCGATGGGCGAGTACCCGATTGAGGCCGTGAAGGTGATGGGCCGGATCATCAACTACACCGAAGAGCAGGGCCTGGACAACATCCGTCACATCGCCTGGGATCCGCACACCCACTCGGGCGTCATCTCCAAGGCCGCGGTCGACATTGCCGAACGCGTCGGCGCGAAGTACCTCGCCGCCTTCACCATCTCAGGCGACACCCCGCACCGGCTGGCCCGGCTGCGCTGCGAGATCCCGATCATGGCGTTCACCCCGAAGCCGCGGACGGCCCTCGAGCTCACCCTGTGCTGGGGTGTCCAGTCCTGGGTCACCCCCGAGTTCGTCTCCACCGAGTCGATGGTGCAGTCCGTCCAGGACGCCCTGAAGCAGACCGGCTGGGTCAAACCGGGCGACCTGATCGTGATCGTCGCCGGCAACCCGTCCGGCACCGGCGGTCAGACCAACTCGGTGCGGATCTACGAACTGCACGACTGATCCCACCCGCGCCAAGCGCCTGCGGGATGCTCCGGTCCGAGCTTCCGGGCTGGGACGAACTGAGCGCCCGGGTGGTCGGCGGCAGCAGCACCAGATCACACGACGGACGCGGCCACCGAGGTGGCCGCGTCCGTCGTTTCGCTGCAGGAGGTTATTCGCCGAGCTGGTGGTCGGCCAGGAAGTGCGCGATGTCCTTGGTGGCCGGGTAGAGCTCCAGGTAACGACCGAAGAAGTCGTCGTAGAGGCCCTTGTTCTCCGGGTCGGGCTGGACGTGCGCGGAGACCTTCATCCAGCTGGTGGACTCGTCGGCCTCGCCGACATTCTGTGCCGAGATCAGCGCGTCGCCGTAGCTGGCGCCGATGGCCAGCTTCGGCAGCACCTGGTCGATGCCGCAGACGTCCGACATGACCTGGGTCCACAGACCGCCCTTGGTGCCGCCGCCGACCGCGACGAACCGCTTGCCCTCGCCGCCGGCCTCCTTGATCGCCTCCAGCAGGTGCCGGGTGCCGTAGGCGGTGGCTTCGAGCAGCGCCCGGTACAGCTCGCCCCGGGTGGTGCTCAGGGTGAGGCCGGCGATCACGCCGCGGGCTCGCGGGTCGCTGATCGGCGTCCGCTCACCGGCGAAGTAGGGCAGTGCCAACAGGCCGTTCGAGCCGGGTGCGACGTCGCTGGCCTCTTCGGACAGCACGGCATACTCGGTGCCGCCGCTGATGTCCTTCAGCCAGGTGGTCAACGCACCGGATGCGGACAGGCCGCCGGCCAGCGCGAAGGTGTTGCGGTACAGGCCGGTGATCGCCCACAGGTTCGGGTGCGCCATGAACTGACTGGCCACCAGGTTGGCCACGATCGTCGAGCCGTACATCAGCATCACGTCGCCGGGATCCTTCACCCCGACGCTGAGCGCTTCGCTGAACGCATCGGTGGTGCCGACGCCGACCGGAATGCCCTCGGGCAGGCCGGTGAGGGCGGCGCCCTGGGCGGTGATGTAGCCGGCGATCTCATTGGAGTACTTCAGCTCGGGCAGTTGCAGACCCGGGGCCACCAGCTCGCACCACTCCGGGATCCAGTCCTGGGTCTTCGGCGAGTACATCGGGTCGAACATGGACGCCGACAGGTGGTCGAGCACATACGCACCGGTCAGCTTGAACGCCACATACGACTGGGCCATGAAGAAGTACTTGGTCTTCTCCCACACCCACGGCTCGTTGCGCACCGTCCACAGGAACTTCGGACCCTGGGACTGCGAGGTCAGCACGTTGCCGCAGCGCTCGATCAGCGCCTCGGTGCCCAGCTTGTCGGTGAGCTCGGCGACCTCCCGCGAGGCGCGGGTGTCCACGCCGTAGAGGATGGCCGGACGCAGCGGCTTGCCGTCGCCGTCGGTGAACACGCTGCACGGGCCGATGCCCGAGGTGGTGATGCCCACGACCGGGCCGGTCGCCTTGTGCAGCAGGTCGGCGGTGATGGCCAGGAAGTCGGCCCACCAGACCTCGTCGGCGTCATGCTCGACGTGGCCGGGCTTCGGCATCGAGGTCCGGTGCGGCTTCTCCGAGGTGGCGATCACCTTGCCGTTCAGCCGGGCGAGGACGCCCTTCGAGCTTCCGGTGCCGAAGTCGATCCCGATGACCAACCTCTTGTCCTTCGCCATTGGTGGCTCCTTTCTGCGAGCATCATTGCTCTCCTAGGAGGACGCGACGTTGCTGCCTCCCCACGATGAACGGTATTGGATTCGGCGCCCCGCCGGGAGGGGCTCGGCGCGGAAAAGGACAAATTACGTGTGGTAACCCACAGGTTCTGTGGGATTGACGGTGACTCGGCCGGCTCCGCGTCGAGGTTCAGTCGGGGACGACCGCGACCTTGAGACCCTCGCGGGTGTCCACGAACTCGATCGCCTCACCGGCCTCGGACAGCCCGAAGGTGTGGGTGAGCAGGGACCGGGTGTCGATGGCGCCGCTGGAGAGCAGCCGGATGGCGCGGGCGAAGCTCTCCCGGCCCGAGTTCGAGGCACCCACCACGGTCAGCTCCCGGTAGTGGATCAGGTTCGCGGCGATGCTCGACCAGCCCTCGCCGGCCAGGCCTGCGAAGATGCTCACCCGGCCGCGCTTGCGCACCATGCTGAGGCATTCGTTGACCAGGTCGGGCAGCCCGATGCAAAGCACCGCGACGTCGGCGCCCGTGCCGGTGGTCTCGTCCCGGACCACCTCGAGCAGATCCTGGGTGGCCGGGTCGACGATGACATCGGCACCGAGCGCCGCCGCGCGGGTGCGGCGTCCGGCATGAGGCTCGGACACGATCACTTTCTCGGCGCCGGCGAGCCGGGCCAGCTGCAGATGGATCATGCCGATCGGGCCGGCTCCCAGAATCACCACCGTGTCACCGATCTCGACCCGGTAGTTGTCCAGCCCGTTGAGGCAGCAGGAGAGCGGTTCGGCCAACGCGAGCTGCGCCGGCTCGAGGCTGGCCGGTGCCTTCATCAGCAACCCCTTCGCCACCGCGACGCGCGGCATCAACATGTAGTCGGCGAGCCCGCCGTTGACGTCGTAGCCGACCAGATGCACCCGCTCGCACAGGTGCTCGTAGCCGCGCCGGCACGGGTCGCACAGCCCGCAGATCAGCGATGGCGGCATCGCCACCAGATCGCCGATCTCGAAATCCTGGACGCCGTCGCCGACGGCGTCCACGTGGCCGGCGACCTCGTGGCCCAGCACCACGCCCAGATCGACGCCCTTAGTCTTCTCGCCGCGCAGAATCCGCAGGTCGGTGCCGCACACCGTGTTCGCCCCCACCCGGATTCGCACCTCACCCGGCCCGGGCACGGGGGTGGCGATCTCGGTCAGCCGGGCCGGGGCGGACGGCCCGGCGAAGGTGAAGGCGCGCATGCTCTGAGTTCCCTCGCTGATCGCGGCGCGAGCCGCCGCGTAGAGGGCGAGCCTACGCACTGGGTCCGACGGGCGGGGAATGTGGCGGCCGACGCATCAGCGGACGCCGCGGCCGACGCATCGGCGGATGTTCAGCGGTCGATCCGCGGACCGAGCCGCAGGTTGAGGTACGCGGGATCGGCGTCGTCGGTCACCTCGAGCACCGGCCAGAGCGCGGCGCCGATGGACGCCCCGGCCGCCGTCCGATAGCCGGGCAGGGACAGCAGCGCGTCGCCGTCCCCGGTCTCGACCAGTTCTCCCGCCAGCTCGACGCCATCGCTGAACCCCAGCCGGACGTCCGCCGGCCGCAGCGGCAGGGCCAGCGCGGACCTGCTCGCCCGCAACCGCGCGCCGCGGAACAGATGGCTGTGCGAGGCGGTGAGCGGCACTGGGTGGCCGGTCACCGCAGGTCCAGCCGGAGAGCGCGGGCGACGATGTCGGACGCCGGTTGGATATGGATCCGGACGGTAGCTCCGGCCACGATCGTCTGGTTCGATCGTCGTGCGGCCACCGGGTCTCCTTCGACGGGTATGCCGGCGACATCCTGCGCCGGGCCTCCGGCGGGCGTTCATCCGGTCAGTGCCGAGGAGGGGAGTCGAACCCCTATGCCCTTGCGGGCAGACGGGTTTGAGCCGTCCGCGTATGCCATTCCGCCACCCCGGCTGGAGCGCTACGATCATGCCACATTCTCGTGGAGTGTGCCCGTCGGAGTAATGTGCTCCCTGTGCCCGACCGGCCACCGTCCCGATGACAGAAGAGGGCAGACAATGACGTCCGAAGCCGCACCCACCAACGGCCGCGCGAAAGTGCTCGTCGCCGAGGACGAGGCGCTCATCCGGCTCGATCTCGTGGAGTTGCTCACCGCCGAGGGTTACGAGGTGATCGGCGAAGCCGGAGATGGTGAGCAGGCGCTGGCGATGGCCCGCGAACTCGAACCCGACCTGGTCGTGATGGACGTCAAGATGCCCAAGATGGACGGCATCTCAGCGGCGTCCGCGATCGCGGAGGAGCGGATCGCTCCGGTGGTGATGCTGACCGCCTTCTCGCAGCGCGAGTTGGTCGAGCGGGCCCGCGAGGCGGGTGCGATGGCCTATGTCGTCAAGCCCTTCGATGCCTCCGACGTCGTGCCGGCGATCGAGGTGGCGATGGCCCGCTACGCCGAGCTGCGCGCCGTCGAGGAAGAGGTCGAGGATCTCCAGGAGCGGTTCGAGTCGCGCAAGATCGTCGAGCAGGCGAAGGGTCTGCTGATGGAGGGGCTGGGGCTCACCGAGCCGGAGGCCTTCCGCTGGATCCAGAAGACGGCGATGGACCTGCGCAAGTCGATGCGCGAGGTCGCCGAGGGTGTCATCGGCCACTCGAAGGCCGGCACCAAGCCCAAGCGCTAAGCCCGTTTGGTCACCGGGGACGGTTCCTTTGGTCACCGGGGACGGTTCCTTTGGTCACCCCGCTCGTCGAGTGGCGAGGTGCCGACTACCGCGGTAGCTCCCCGGTCGTCGTGGGTGTGGACGGCGGGCAGCAGTCCGGCCCGTTCGAACAGGGTGACCGCAGGCCCGGTCTGGGCGTCCGACACCTCGATCAGCAGCCGCCCGCCGGGAGCCAGCCACTCCCGGGCGGTGGCGGCGATCCGGCGATGGACGTCCAGCCCGTCGCCGCCGCCGTCCAGGGTGAGTCGGGGCTCGTGATCGCGGGCCTCGGTGGGCATCAGCGCGATCGCCTCGGACGGCACATAGGGGGCGTTGGCCAGCGCCACCCGGACCCGGCCACGCAGCCGGATCGGCAGGGCGTCCCAGAGATCGCCCTGCCAGACCGCGGCATCGGGAAGGTTCCCGCGGGCGCAGCGGACGGCGTCCGGGTCGAGGTCGCAGGCGTGCAGGTCGACGCCCGGGACGCGGGTGCGCAGCGCCAGCCCGAGCGCACCGCTGCCGCAGCACAGGTCGACCACCACGTCGCCGGCACGGACGCCGTCGGCGGCCAGCCGGACCAGCAGCTCGGAACGCTGTCGAGGGACGAATACGCCGGGCGCCATCGCCACCCGGAGACCGTCGAAGCCGGCCCAACCCAGGACCTGCTCCAGCGGCTCGCCGGCGATCCGGCGGGCCAGCAGCGGCGCCAACGGACCGGGCGCGGCGAGCAGCAGCTCGGCCTCGTCCTCGGCGAACACACAGCCGGCCGCTCGCAACGCGGCCACCACGTCGTCCGGAGTCGTCAACTCCGCGGCCGGACCAGGGCGCAGGTCACCCGCGCGGTACAGATCCGCTCGCCGGCGTCGTCGGTGAGGACCACCTCCCAGCTGCCCAGCCGGCCGCCGATATGCAGCGCGATCGCCTCGCCATGCACCCAGCCGGAGCTGCCCGGACGGTGGTGGGTGGCGTTGATGTCGACTCCGAACGCCCGGCCCTGCGGGCCGACCTCGGCGTAGGCCGACAACGAGGCCAGGGTCTCGGCCACCACGCAGGACGCCCCGCCGTGCCACAGCCCGAACGGCTGGGTGTTGCCCTCGATCGGCGCCCGGCCACGGGTGCGGCGCGGACCGACCTCGATCAGCTCGAGGCCCATCTTGTTGTCCAGGGCGCTCCGGATCCCGGCGGCCCACTCCGGCAGACTCATGCGGCTACGATTCCACATCGCTCCCGGACGTCGCCCGCGTCCGGTGCCGTCGGACTTTGTCGGTGGGCTCCGCTACCCTCGCTGAGGTGAGCGAAACCCCGGGCACCCTGCTGTTGATCGACGGCCATTCGGTGGCCTATCGGGCGTTCTTCGCGCTGCCGGTGGAGAACTTCTCCACCACCACCGGCCAGCACACCAACGCCGTCTACGGCTTCACCTCGATGCTGATCAACGTGCTGCGCGACGAGCAGCCGACCCACCTGGCGGTCGCCTTCGACGTCTCCCGGCAGACCTTCCGCAGCAACCTGTACACCGAATACAAGGCCAATCGCTCCAAATCGCCGCAGGAGTTCACCGGCCAGGTGGCCCTGATCAAAGAGGTCCTCGACGCGCTCAACGTGACCCACGTCGAGCTGGACGGCTTCGAGGCCGACGACATCATCGCCACCCTGGCCCGGCAGGCCGCCGCGCAGGGCCTCAAGGTGCTGATCTGCACCGGCGACCGCGACACCCTGCAGCTGGTCACCGACGACGTCACCGTGCTCTACCCGCGCAAGGGCGTCTCCGACCTGGCCCGGATGACCCCGCAGGCGGTGCTCGATCGCTACTTCGTGCCGCCCGCCCAGTACCCCGAACTCGCCGCCCTGGTGGGGGAGACGTCCGACAATCTGCCCGGCGTGCCCGGGGTGGGGCCGAAGACCGCCGCCAAGTGGATCGCCACCTACGAGGGGCTGGAGAACATCGTCCGGCGGGCCGCCGAGATCCCGGGCAAGGCCGGCGAATCGTTCCGTGCCCACCTCGACGACGTCGTCCGCAACCGGGAACTGAACGCTCTGGTCGGCGACCTTGAACTGCCCATCGCGGTGCCCGAGCTGGAGCGCCGGGACTGGAACCGCGAGGCCGTGCACACCGTCTTCGACGGGCTGGAGTTCCGGGTGCTGCGGGACCGGCTGATCGAGACCCTGCCGGCTGAACAGACCGGTCCCGAAGGCGGCTTCGAGGTGGTCGGCGACGTCCTCGAACCGGGTGCGCTGGCCGATTGGCTGACCGAGCACGGACGCGGCGAGCTGACCGGCCTCGACGTCACCGGCCAATGGCGGGCCGGGGCCGGCGACCTGACCGGGCTGGCGCTGGCGGCCGCCGACGGAGCGGCATGCTGGCTGGATGTCACCGAACTGATCCCCGCCGACGAGCAGGCGCTGGCGAACTGGCTGGCCGACGAGACCGCGGCCAAGGCGCTGCACGACGCCAAGGGGCCGCTGCTGGCGCTGTGGTCCCGCGGCTGGGAGCTGAACGGATTGGCCAGCGACACCCAGCTGGCGGCCTACCTGCTGCGTCCCGACCAGCGGGTCTACGACCTGGGCGACCTGACCGCCCGGCACCTGAAACGCGAACTCAGCGCCGAGGGGCCGGCGGCCGCGGCGTCCGATCAGCTCGCCTTCGACTTCGAGGACGCCGAGGCGGGGCAGGACTCGATGATCCGGGCGCGCGCCGTGATCGACCTGGCTCAGGCGCTCACCGGCGAACTGGCCGAGCGCGGGGAGGGGTCGCTGCTCGCCGACGTGGAGCTTCCGCTGCTGCGCACTCTGGCCACCATGGAGCGCGACGGCATCGCGGTGGACGCCGAGTACCTCGAATCGCTGCACGCCGACTTCGACAACGCCGTCCGCACCGCCGAATCCGACGCCTTCGCGGTGCTCGGCCGGCCGATCAACCTGGGCTCGCCCAAGCAGCTGCAAGAGGTGCTGTTCGACGAGCTGGGCATGCCCAAGACGCGGCGCACCAAGACCGGCTGGACGACGGACGCCGAATCGCTGGAGTCGCTGTTCGTCAAGACCGAGCACCCGTTCCTGGCGCATCTGCTGCGGCACCGTGACCAGATCCGGCTGCGGCAGACCGTCGAGGGCCTGCAGAAGTCGATCGCCGACGACGGCCGGGTGCACACCACCTACATCCAGACCATCGCGGCGACCGGACGGCTCAGCTCCACCGACCCGAACCTGCAGAACATCCCGATCCGCACCGAGGAGGGCCGGCGGATCCGCCGGGCGTTCGTGGTCGGTGCCGGCTACCAGACCCTGATGACCGCCGACTACAGCCAGATCGAGATGCGGATCATGGCGCACGCCTCCGCAGACGCGGGACTGATCGAGGCGTTCCACTCCGGCGAGGACTTCCACACCGCGATGGCGTCCCGGGTGTTCGCGGTCGGACCGGACGAGGTCGACACCACCATGCGGGCCCGGATCAAGGCGATGAACTACGGCCTGGCCTACGGGCTCAGCGCTTTCGGGCTGTCCCAGCAGCTGAAGATCCCGGTCTCCGATGCCAAGGGCCTGATGGAGGAGTATTTCGAGCGGTTCGGCAACGTCCGCGACTACCTGCGCGACATCGTCCGGACGGCCGGCAAGACCGGCTACACCGAGACCCTGCTCGGCCGCCGCCGCTACCTGCCCGACCTGACCTCGTCCAACCGGCAGCGCCGCGAGATGGCCGAGCGGATGGCGCTGAACGCGCCCATTCAGGGCTCCGCCGCCGACATCATCAAGGTAGCCATGCTCGACGTCGAATCGGCGCTTGCCGAGCAGGGGCTGCGGTCCCGGATGCTGCTGCAGGTGCACGACGAACTGGTCTTCGAGATCGCTCCCGGAGAAGCCGAGGCGATGGACGCACTGGTCCGCGAGAAGATGGGCCACGCCGTCGACCTCACCGTGCCGCTGGAGGTCTCGGTCGGCACCGGCCGGTCCTGGCACGAGGCCGCTCACTGACGGCGAGGTTTCACCGCCCGGGCAGGTCGTGCCGGGGCTTTGATCTCGACAAGTCAATCAGGGGCTTCGCCGAAGGCTGGTTCAGCGCAGCGTGGCCAGTGTCTCGGTGCGCTGCACGCCGTCCTGGGTCCAGGTGCCGGTCAGCGTGCCCAGTGGCTGGGCGGTCTGGACGTGGCTGCCGTCCAGTACCCGGACCAGGCGGGCTGCCTCCATGGAGGCGTTCGACACCACGGTGATGCCGCTGCCGCGCACCGTCATCGACTTCTCGCCGAGCGACAGTTCCGCCTCGTCGTCGGCCTCGTGGATCACCCGGATCAACTCGGCGACGTAGACCGGGTCGGACGTCGCGTCGTAGCAGTAGCGGGTGCCCAGGTCGGAGTGCTCAATGGTGCCGATCAGCACCGCGAACTCGTCGTCCAGCGGCTCGGGACGGTAGGTCAGCGGCACCTGATAGAGCCGTTCGCCGGACGCCACCAGCAGGGTTTCGATGCCGACCTCGCCCTCGGGATCGACGAACCGGTAGGCCGCCACCCGGTTCAGGTCGCCGGCGTCGCCGTCGAACCAGGGCTGGTCCGGCAGCCAGCCGGCCAGCAGTTCGAGCTTGGACGGCCTCAGTTCGGCGTCATGGATCTTCGCGGTGCCACTCATCGGTTCCTCCTGGCGACGGGTTGTCGAGCGGGCCGGACGGACTCGGCCGGTTCGGCCGAGCATCACCAGCAGCCCGCGACAAGACTACTACAACAAGTAGTACACCCGTCGGCGCTTGGCGGGGTTCCGAGAGGGGATTGCGCCGGCGAGGGAGCCGCGTCTGAGGGTTGAGACGATTTGACGGCTGGCACGCCATGGCTCAAACTCCTATTAATCCCATGGGGATTACATATGTAAACGATCTGGTGCGCTCACCCGCACCGTCATGAACCGACAAGGAGTTCCCGTCATGACCCACTCACGCAGAGCCGTCCTCACCGCCGCCGTGGCAACCGTCGCACTGGCGATGACCGGCTGCGCCGGGGGTGGGGCCAGCGATGTCACCGGCGCCACCAGTTCGGCCGCGGCGGGCGCCAAGGTGCTGAACCTGTACGCCTACGCGGTTCCCAAGGTCGGCTTCGACAAGGTGATCCCCGCGTTCAACGCCACCCCGCAGGGCACCGGCATTCAGTTCCAGCAGTCCTACGGTGCCTCCGGCGACCAGTCCCGCAAGGTGGCCGCCGGCGCCGAGGCCGACGTGGTGAACTTCTCAGTCACTCCCGACATCACCCGGCTGGTGGACGCCGGACTGGTCGACGCCAACTGGGCGGCCGGCGAGCACAAGGGCATCCCGTTCGGCTCGGTGGTGACCATCGTCGTCCGCAAGGGCAACCCGAAGGGGATCAAGGACTGGGACGACCTGCTCAAGCCCGGCGTCGAGGTGGTCACCCCGAACCCGTTCTCGTCGGGCTCGGCCAAGTGGAACCTGCTCGCCCCGTACGCCACCAAGAGCGAGGGCGGCAAGAACCCCGCCGCCGGGCTGGCTTACATCTCCAAGCTGGTCGGCGACCACATCAAGGTGCAGCCGAAGTCCGGTCGCGAGGCGAGCGAGACGTTCCTGCAGGGCACCGGCGACGTCCTGCTCAGCTATGAGAACGAGGCGCTCTTCCTGGAGGGTCAGGGTGAGAAGGTGCAGCACGTCACTCCGGGCAGCACCTTCAAGATCGAGAACCCGGTCGCCGTCCTGAAGGGCAGCAAGAACCTCGATGCCGCGAAAGCCTTCAACGACTACCTCTACACCCCGGAGGCGCAGCGGCTCTGGGCCGAGGCGGGCTTCCGTCCCGTCGACGCCGGGGTGGCCAAGGAGTTCGCGGAGAAGTTCCCGGCACCGGCGAAGCTGTGGACGATCGACGACCTGGGCGGCTGGCCGAGCGTCGACAAGGATCTGTTCGACAAGGAAGCCGGCAAGATCGCGCAGATCTACGACAAGGCGACATCGTGACGACCGCCACCGAATCCGGTCCGGGCGCCGCCATCGTGGCGGCGCCCGGCGCCACGGCCGGTATCCCGCCGCGTGGCCGATCGTCGCTGGTTCGTCCCGGTTCGTCCGGACGGGTCAGCGGGCTCACCCTCGGTGTGGTGGTGACCTGGCTCAGTGTGATCGTGCTGCTGCCGATCGCGGCGCTGACGGTGACCGCCTTCTCGGGCGGCTGGGGCGGCTTCTGGGCCGCCGTGACAGCTCCAGTCGCTCTCGCCGCGCTGGGGACGACGATCCTGGTGTCGGCGGTCGTTGCCCTGCTCAACGTGGTGGTCGGCACCCTGATCGCCTGGGTCCTGGTGCGCGACGAGTTCTGGGGCAAGCGTTTCGTCGACGCGCTGATCGACCTGCCGTTCGCGTTGCCGACCATCGTGGCCAGCATCGTGCTGTTGTCGCTGTACGGGCCCAACAGCCCGATCGGTGTGGAGTTGAACGCCACCCGCTGGGGCCTGATCGTCGCGCTGGCGTTCGTGACTCTGCCGTTCGTGGTGCGCTCGGTGCAGCCGGTCCTGATCGAGGTCGACCGTGACGTCGAACAGGCCGCGGCATCGCTCGGTGCCGGCAACTGGACGACCTTCCGCCGGGTGGTGCTGCCCACCCTGGCTCCGGCCGTGATCTCCGGCGGCGGACTCGCCTTCGCTAGGGCCATCGGCGAATACGGCTCGGTGGTGCTGATCGGGGGCAACATTCCCCGGGAGACTCAGGTGGCCTCGCAGTACATCCAGCAACAGATCGAGATCGACCGGCCGGTCAATGCCGCGGCCGTCTCGGTGGCGCTGCTGGCGATCTCGTTCGCCACCCTGCTGGTGCTGCGCTTCTTCGCCTCCCGCGGGCAGGAGCGAGAGGAGCGGTCGAAATGAGGGTCTCCACTCCAACCCGGATCGCCCTGCGCAGCGTCGCTCTGCTGTACCTGACGGTGCTGCTGGCGGTGCCGATCGTGACCATCGTGTGGCGCACCTTCGAACCCGGCTTCGGCGCCTTCTGGGCCTCGATCCGCACCCCCGCGGCCATTTCAGCCTTCAACCTGTCGCTGCTGATCGTCGCCATCACCGTGCCGATCAACGTGATCTTCGGCGTGGTCACGGCGCTGGTGCTGGTGCGCGGCAGGTTCCCGGGCCGGCGGCTGCTGTCGGGCATCGTCGACCTGCCGTTCGCGGTGTCGCCGATCGTGGTCGGCGTCTCGCTGATCATGCTCTGGGGCGCGCACGGCTGGTTCGGCGGCATCGAGAACCTGGGCATCCAGGTGATTTTCGGTCTGCCCGGCATGGTGATCGCCACCATCTTCGTCACGCTGCCGTTCGTCGTCCGTGAGGTCGAGCCGGTGCTGCACGAGATCGGCACCGACCAGGAGCAGGCCGCCGCCACGCTGGGGGCCTCCCGCTGGCAGACCTTCGCCCGGATCACCCTGCCGGCGATCCGCTGGGGCCTCACCTACGGAGTGGTGCTGACGGTCGCTCGGGCGCTCGGCGAGTTCGGCGCGGTGATCATGGTGAGTTCGGGGTTCCCCGGGGTCTCCCAGACGCTGACTCTCCTCGTGCACAGCCGCTACATCGACGACCACAACACCCACGGCGCCTACGCCGCGGCCACCCTGTTGATGTTTCTCGCCCTGGTCACCCTGCTGTTGATGACCGTGCTCGATCGCAAGCGACCCGCCGCCCACGCTGCGGCGACGCCCACGGCGCAGGCGGCCACCGCCGCGGCGCCGGCGGTCGGCGAGCCCGCCGATCCATCCCGTCCCGTCCCCGCCGAAAGACACCACGCAAGGAGCCAGTCATGATTTCCGTCACCGACGCCCGCAAGGCGTACGGCAGCTTCCAGGCGCTCGACGACGTCTCGCTCGAGATCCCGTCGGGCACCCTGACCGCGCTGCTGGGGCCGTCCGGGTCGGGCAAGTCGACCCTGCTGCGGGCGATTGCGGGGCTGGAGGAGCTCGATTCGGGTGCGGTGGTGATCGCCGGCGAGGACGTCACGCGGCTGCCGCCACAGCGCCGGGGGATCGGCTTCGTCTTCCAGCACTATGCCGCTTTCAAGCACATGACCGTGCGTGACAACGTGGCCTTCGGGCTGAGCATCCGCAAGCGGCCCAAGGCCGAGATTGCCAAGCGGGTGGACGAGCTCCTCGAGGTGGTCGGCCTGGCCGGCTTCCAGCACCGTTACCCGGCCCAGCTCTCCGGCGGGCAGCGGCAGCGGATGGCGTTGGCTCGGGCGCTCGCCGTCGATCCGCAGGTGCTGCTGCTCGACGAGCCGTTCGGCGCTTTGGACGCCAAGGTGCGCGACGACCTGCGGCGGTGGCTGCGCCGGCTGCACGACGAGGTCCACGTCACCACGGTGCTGGTCACCCACGACCAAGAGGAGGCGCTCGACGTCGCCGACCGGATCGCGGTGCTGAACCAGGGCCGGATCGAGCAGGTGGGCACTCCGGACGAGCTGTACGAAAGCCCAGCCAACCCGTTCGTGATGTCCTTCCTCGGGTCTGTCTCCAGGCTCAACGGCGAGGTCGCCCGGCCGCACGACCTGCGCCTGGAACGCGATGCCCGGATCGCCGAGGAGCTGGCCCGGACGACCGGCGTCCGGGTCACCGAGGCCGAGGTCGAGCGCCTGGTCCGGCTCGGCTTCGAGGTGCGCGTCGAACTGCGCCACACCCACACCGGGGAACGCTTCTTTGCCCAGTTGACCCGGGCCGAGGCGTCCGCGCTGCACTTGGAGGTGGGCCATCTGGTGTGGGTGGTGCCGACCCGGACGCTGCCGAGCGAGGAGGAGTTCCCCGCGCTGGCCGTGTGAACCGGCCACAATGAGGACCGTGGAGATCACCGCGAAGACCGAGTATGCCGTCCGGGCCATGTTGCAGCTCGCCGAAGCCGCCGAGCCCGAACTGCCGGTCTCGGTCGACGCGCTCGCCCAGGCCCAGGGACTGCCCCGCAAATTCCTCGAGGCGATCCTGGCCGACCTGCGCCGAGCCGAGCTGGTGATCAGCACCAAGGGCGCCCGTGGTGGCTACCGGTTGGTGCGGCCGGCGTCCGAGATTCCGGTGGGAGCGGTGTTCCGGGCGGTCGACGGGCCCCTCGCCGAGGTCCGCGGACGGCGTCCGCACCAGACCGCCTATGACGGGGTGGCCGAACATCTGCCGGTGTTGTGGGTGGCGGTCCGCTCCAGCCTGCGGCGGGTGCTGGACGAGACCTCGCTGGAACAGCTGCGCTCCGGCGAACTGCCGGACCACGTCCGTCGGCTGGCCGACGAACCGGACGCCTGGCTCAGCCGCTGACCAGCCGGCGCCGGGGCACGAGCGCGACCGGCGATGACCAGCGCTGCCCGACTTTCGTGTCAGGCAGGGGTTTTCTGGTCTGGTGAGCGCAGGGACGCCGCGAGATCGATCAGCGCGAGGTCGCTGCCGCGTGGGCCGACCAGACAGATCCCCAGAGGTGCGCCGGCGGCCTCCAGCAGGGGAGCGCTGACGGCGGGGCGTCCGGTGATGCCGGCGATGCAGGTGAGTCGGAGGGTTGCCTGGCGATGGGCGTCCACCTCGGCCGCGGACGCCCACACCTTCGGTGCGGGGCCGGCCGCCGAGGGCAGCACCAGCACCGCGTCGCCGAGCGCCGCATCGAGTTCGGCACGGAGTCCCTCGAGGGCAGCGCGCGCGGTGGCGTCGTCGGCGTCGGTGATCGCCGACGCCGCGACGAACCGGTCGCCCGCGGCACCCTTCAGTGCCCCCGGATGAGCTTCCACCCAGGCGCCGTGGCGCTGCCAGGCCTGGTAGGCCTGGTGGATGCGAAATGCCTCGGCCGCCGCCGCCAGTTCGGGCAACCGGACGCCGCTGGCATCCGCCGATCGGACGTCCGCTCCGGCATCGATCAGCCGCCGCTGGACGAAGGCCTGGAAGGCTTCGGCGACACCGTCCTCCAGGGTGGGAAGAGACCCGGCCAGGTGAGTCAAAGGAGCCGTCCCCTCGGCCCACGGGTGCGTGGAGTGGACCGAAGGAACCGTCCCCCCGGTGCACGTCCCGGCGTCCAGCAGCACGGACGCCGCCCGCCGCAGCAACCCGGGCTCCCGGGTCAGCAGGCCGATCGTGTCGAAGTCGGTGGCTAGCGGCAGCAAGCCGGCGGCGTCCACCCGGCCGTGCGTGGAACGCCAGCCCCACAAGCCCTGATAGCTGGCCGGTACCCGCACCGACCCGCCGGTGTCGGTGGCCAGCCCGATGGACGCCGCGCCCAGTGCCACCGCAACGGCGCTGCCGCTGGACGACCCGCCCGGCAGCCCGCCGGGCACCGCGGGATTCATCGGCGTCCCGTAGTGCGGGTTGTCGCCGGCCAGACTGTAGGCGAACTGGTCGGTGCGGGCGATCCCGGCCACGGCGGCGCCGGCGGCTCGCAGCCGGGCCACGGCGGTACTGTCGGCGGTCTCGACCGGCGCCTGCTCCAGGTATGCCGGGACGCCGGCGCCGATGGGTTGTCCGGCGAGTGCGAAGAGGTCCTTCACCGCGACCGTCTCGCCGCTGAGGGGTCCACTGCCGGTGGCGCGGGCCAGCGGGTCGCCCACCAGCCGCCACACCGAGGTGTCGAAGGTCGCCGGGGGAGGCGCGACGTGCGCGACCCGGACCCGCCAGGCGCCGTCGGCGTCCCGTTCCCAGACCTGGGTCTGCAGGCCGCGTCCGCCCCGTCGGGGTGCGGTCACCGCGACGACGGCCGCGGCGTCCGGGGCCAGCGGGAGGACCCGCACCTCGGCCAACTCGCGGGCCGGGGCCCCACCCCGGGCGGCCCGGAAGTCGTGGATCGCGGCATGCCCGACCAGCAGGCCGCCGGGGTCGCCGCGCAGTGTGTCCGGGGAGTCCGCGAACAGCTCGTCCATGGCGGCCAAGTCATCGTCGCGCAGCGCCCCCTCGTAGGCCGCGAAGGCTTCGAGCAGGCCCGGAGGCAGTTGGCCGGACGTCCGCCCGCGGAGGATCTCGACGAGCTCGATCAGCGCCTCCCCAGCCGCCCGGTTGCGCCCGACAGGCTCGGCCCGCGGTGGGTCGACTGGATCAGTCACCGAAGTCCGCCTTCCGGATCCGGGCATGCACGCCCTTGACCAGGTCGACCACCTGGGAGATGTCGAAGTCGGTGGCCGCGCTCAGGTAGGCATAGGCCAGGTGCCGCTCCATCCCGTAGCGGGCCTGCAACAGAGCGAGGGCGGCGCGCACGCAGTTGGCGGTGGCGACATCCAGGTCGGCGTCCAGGCCGGTCGGGATCAGGTACTCGCGGGTCTCGCCCAACGGCCCGGCCAGCTCACCGAACCGTCCGGACGCCTCGGCCGCCGGCACCACGTCGAGCCGGATCGTCGCCCGCAACGAGGCCTCCAGCGCGGTCAGCGCCACCTCGCCGTCGCCCTGGGCGAAGTGCGGATCGCCGACGTAGGCCCCCGCGCCGGGGACCTGCACCGGCAGGTACAGGGTCGATCCCTCGACCAGCAGATTGATGTCCAGGTTGCCGCCGTACGGACCGGGCGGCACCGAATGCGGCTGGACGCAGCCGGCCGCGGCCACCCCGATCACTCCCAGGAATGGACGCAGCGGAAAACGCACCGCGCCCGCCCCGCCCTCGACCAGCGGCAGTTCGCCGAAGGCGCCGCCGGCAGTCCTCACCACCGGGGTGAACACGCTGACGTTGCCCGGTCCGGCGGGCAGCTCGCCGGGCAGCGCGCCGCGTCCGTGCCGGTTCGAGATCACCCCGTACGGCACCCGGCGGTCGAGCCGGAGCACGGTGATTGCCAGCAGGTCGCCCACCCGCGCGTCGCGCACCTCGATCGGCCCGGTGACCAGGTGCGGGCCGTCGACCGCCGGATCATGCCGACGTGACGACCCGGCCAACTCGATCGCCTCGCCGAGCACCTGATCGGGCCGGACGCCGTGGCGGCCGAAGAAGGCCACCGGGTCGCGGCCCTGGTCCTCGAGCACCCCCTCGTGGGACAGCGTGTCGATGGTCACGGTCTCGCCGGACGCCACGCTCAGCAGCGCCGGGTCGGACGCGCACGGCAGCCGTCCCCAGAACAGGCCGGCGTGGTCGGCGGGCAGGTAGTGGTCGCCGGGCAGTTCGCCGTCGCCGCGTTGCAGGACCGGTCCGTCGACTCCCTGGGTAAGTGCGGTCACAGCTCGGGCTCCGAGCGCAGCAGGCCGTCCAGCCCGGCGATCAACTCGCCCACCTCTCCCAGGTGGGCCTCCATGGCGCGGCGGGCGGCGTCCGGGTCGCGGTTGGCCAGCGCCTGGTACAGCCGTTGATGGCCCTCGATCGAGTTGCGCCGGCCCTCGCGGGCCAGATGCGACCGCAGCCGGACGTCATGCACCAGCCCGTTCATCGCCTCGCAGACCCCGACCAGCAGCTGGTTGCCGGTCGCCACCGCCAGCCGGCGGTGGAACTCGACGTCGAGCCGCAGCGACTCCTCGGCGGTCAGCCCGGCGTGGCTCTCCCGCAGGATGTCGTCCAGTTGGGCGAGATCGAGGTCGGTGGCCCGCTGCGCCGCGAGCTCGGCGACCCGCGGCTCGACCAAGCGGCGCAGCTCGGCGACCTGGGCGAACTCGTCCGGTCCCTCGTCGGCGAACGGGGTGAAGGTCAGGCTCAGCCCGGGTTCCGGGGGGCGGCGGACGACGGTGCCGCGGCCGGGACGCCGCTCGATCAGCCGGCGGTCCTCCAGCGCACGCAGCGCCTCGCGCAGGGTGGCCCGGGAGACCTGCAGCGTGGCGCACAACTCACGCTCGGGGGGCAGCTTGTCGCCGGGTGCGAGGTCGTCGGCGATGTGCCGCTCGAGCCGTGCGGCGACCTCTCCGCTGATGGTGCGCGGTCGCGGAACGGTGAGGTTCATTGCTGTCCTTGCTGTTCGATCATCGGGTGCTACCGGCGGCTGGAACGGGTTGGCGAGCCCGGAGCAGCCTTGGTATGTTGGTCTGACCAAGTCGTCTCGACTGTACCGCACGGGTCTCTCCGAGCGCATCGTTCGAGGCCAACCATCAGGTCGCAACGCCGCTACCGCCCGAGACCGGACGCCGTCCGGAGGCCAGGAGGTCGTCGTGCCAGTGACCGGATCGCCGCCGCGCGCGGCATCCCCGACGACGCTGATGCTGGCCCTGACCTTCTCTACCGGCGTCGTGGACGCCGTCGGCTACCTCGGCCTCGACCGGGTGTTCACCGGCAACATGACCGGCAACGTGGTGATCCTGGCGATGGCGCTGACCGGCGCCGACGGGCTGCCCGTGCTCGGCCCGCTGCTGGCGCTGCTCGGTTTCGCGGCCGGTGCCGCCCTGGGTGGACGCCTGCTGCGGGGCCGTCCGGCCGGCTGGCACGGCGCCACCACCGGAATCCTCGCCGGCGTGGCCGGTTGCCTGCTGCTGCTCGCCGGGCTGCTGATCCTGCCCGGAGCCGACGAGCCCCGTCGGCTGGTGGTCACGGCACTGCTCGGCGGCGCGATGGGCGCGCAGGCCGCCGCCGCCCGCCAGGTCGCGGTCCCGGACGTGAGCACCGTGGTGGTCACCTCGACGATCACCGGCCTGGCCGCCGATTCGGTCTTCGGCAACGGCAAGGGCTCGCAATGGCGCCGACGCGGCATCGCGGTGCTGCTGATCATGGCCGGCGCGCTGGCCGGAGCACTGCTGCTGCGCGTGCATATCGCACTCGGGCTGACCCTTTCCGCGGTGCTCAGCCTCGTCGTCGCCCGGTCCGGTCACCGCGCGCACGCCGTCCCGACGACTCCTGTGCCGGCCGAAGAGAGGACCGCATGAGCCACCGATTCGTCCACCCGCCCCATCGCCTGCTGATGGGGCCCGGCCCGATCAATGCCGATCCGAGGGTGTTGCGGGCGATGTCGTCCGGCCTGATCGGGCAGTACGACCCGGTGATGACCGGCTACATGGCCGAGACCCAACAGCTCTACCGCGAGGTGTTCCGCACCGGCAACGACGCCACGCTGCTGGTCGACGGCACCTCCCGGGCGGGCATCGAGGCGATCCTGGTCTCGCTGCTCGAACCGGGCGATCGGGTGCTGGTGCCGGTCGCGGGCCGGTTCGGCCAGTTGCTCGCCGAGATCGGCGAACGCTGCGGCGCCGAGGTGCACACCGTCGAACGGGAATGGGGCACGGTCTTCACCGCCGACGAGATCGCGGCTGCGCTCGACCGGGTCCACCCGAAGGTGCTGGCCGTCGTGCAGGGCGACACCTCGACGACGATGTGTCAGCCGTTGGCCGAGCTCGGCCCGCTGTGCCGCGAGCGCGGCGTGCTGCTGTACTCCGACATCACCGCCTCACTGGGCGGCAATCCCTTCGAGATGGACGCCTGGGGGCTGGACGCCGCCTCCGCCGGGCTGCAGAAGTGCCTGGGCGGCCCGTCCGGGAGCTCACCGATCAGCCTCTCCGACGCCGCCGTCGCGGTGATCCGGGGACGCCGGCACATCGAGGCGGGCATTCGGGAGGACGGCGACGAGGAACTGGGGACGCGGATCGCGTCCAACTACTTCGACCTGGGCATGGTGCTCGACTACTGGGGTCCGCGCCGGCTCAACCACCACACCGAGGCCACCTCGATGCTCTACGGCGCGCACGAGTGCGCCCGGCTGCTCGTCGAGGAGGGCATGGACGCCGCGGTCGCCCGGCATGCGCTGCACGGCCGGGCGATGACCGCCGGGCTGGTGGCGCTCGGCCTGCGGCTGTTCGGCGACCAGCGGCACCGGATGAACAACGTGGTCGCCGTGTTCATCCCGGACGGGGTGAACGGCGACGCCGTCCGCGCTGGCATGCTCAACGACTTCGCGATCGAGATCGGCACCTCGTTCGGACCGCTGCACGGCAAGGTGTGGCGGATCGGGACGATGGGCTACAACGCTCGCACCGACACCGTGCTGACCACCCTGGCGGTGCTGGAGCAGGTGCTTAGGGCCGCCGGCACGCACCCGACCGCCGGCGCCGGGGTGGCGGCCGCCATGGAGGTGTACGCCGAATGACGGGCGTGGCGGGTGCTACGGCGGATGCCGGTGCGGCGGGGTGGACGGCCGGACGTCGCGCCTACGACCGATGCGACGAACTTGCCGCGCTGAGTGCCGTCAAGGGCAGCATCCACCGCTTCCACCTGACCTCGCAGCACGCCTGGGCCAACGCCCTGGTCGGACGCTGGATGAGTGCCGCCGGGTTGCAGACCCGGATCGACGCCGCCGGCAACCTGGTCGGCCGGATGGAAGGCAGCCGTCCGGGGCTGCCGGCGGTGATGTTGGGATCGCACATCGACACCGTCCCGGACGCCGGGCGCTACGACGGCCCGCTCGGGGTGATGATCGCCATCGAGGTGGCCGAGCAATTGCGTGACGCCATGCCCACCATGCCGTGCGCGCTGGAGGTGGTGGCGTTCAGCGACGAGGAGGGCGCCCGGTTCGGCACCGCACTGTTGGGCAGCAACCCGGTGGCCGGAAACTGGCAGGACGCCTGGCTGGACCAGACCGACCAGACCGGCACCAGCCTGCGCCGGGCGTTCAAGGACTTCGGGCTCGACCCGGCCAAGGTCCGCTCCGCAGCCCGGCGCCCGGACGAGATCGTCGCCTACCTGGAGGCGCACATCGAGCAGGGACCACTGCTGGAGGCGCAGGCCCGTCCGCTCGGTGTGGTCACGTCGATCGCCGGTGCCCGCAGGTTCGCCCTGACCGTGACCGGGGAGGCGCGGCACGCCGGCGGCACCCCGTACGAGCGCCGCCGGGACGCTCTGGTCGGTGCCAGCTTCGCCGTCCTGGCCATCGAGTCGATCGCCCGTCGCCGCGACATCATCGGCACCGTCGGTGAGATCCAGGCCTACCCGGGAGCGGTCAACGTGGTGCCGGGCCGGGTCGAGTTCAGCCTCGACCTGCGTGCCGAGACCGACACTGAGCGCGACAACGGCTGGGTCGAGATCCTCGACACGATCACCACCATGTGCCGCCAGCGCGACCTGGAGTTCCATTGGGTCGAGGAGCACCGAGCGCGGGCCGTGGTCTGCGCCGACTGGCTGAAGGACTCCATCGCCGCGGCGGTGGCCGGGGCCGATCCGGAGGGCGGCGAGGTGCCGATGCTGTACAGCCGGGCCGGCCACGACGCGATGGTGATGGCCGATGTCACCGACATCGGCATGCTGTTCATCCGATGCGAGGACGGCATCTCGCACGCCCCGGGCGAGGCGGTGACCCCCTGGGACGTCGCGCTGGCCGTCGAGGCGTTCACCGCCGCCGTCCGCAGCGTCCTGACCGCCGAGCGAGGCCCACATGCGTAAGATCTTCCGCTCCGCCCGCACTCTGATCGGCACCGAACTGGTGCCGGCCGACGTCGAGGTGGACACCGACTCCGGCCTGATCGTGGCCGTCCGCACCGGCGACGAGCTACGGGCAGATCTGGCCCGCGACGCGCACTGCGACGCGGGGCATTCGGCCACCGGGACGCTGGTCATCAACGTGCCCGACGAGGTCATTCAGCTGCCTGCCAACGTCGACTGCCATGTGCACGTCAACGAGCCAGGTCGCACCGAGTGGGAGGGTTTCGCCACCGCCACTGAGGCGGCCGCCTACGGCGGCATTGGCACCATCGTCGACATGCCGCTGAACTCGATCCCGCCCACCGTCGACAGCGATGCGCTCGCGGTCAAGCGGGCGGTGGCGTCCGGCAAGATCTTCGTTGACGTCGGGCTGTGGGGCGGTGCTGTCCCCGGCAACCTGGGCCGGCTCGAGGAGCTCTGGGAGCAGGGGGTCTACGGCTTCAAATGCTTCCTGGTCGACTCCGGCGTCCCCGAATTCGCGCCGCTGGACGGTCCCGCGTTCGCCGCGGCGATGGCCGAGGTGGCCTCGTTCGGCGGTCTGATGATCGTGCACGCCGAGGACCCGGAGGTGCTCGGCGCCATCCCGTCCTGGTCGAGCAGGCGCTACACCGACTTTGTCGACTCCAGGCCGCCCGAAGCCGAAGTGCGTGCCGTCGAGACGGTGATCGAGCAGGTCCGCAGGCACGGCACCCGGGCGCACATATTGCACGTCTCCAGCGCCCGTGCGCTGGAACCGATCGCGTCCGCCCGGGCCGAGGGGCTGCCGGTGACCGCGGAGACCTGCCCGCATTACCTGATCTTCGACTCCGCGAACGTCCCGGACGGCGCCGCCGAGTTCAAGTGCTGCCCGCCGATCCGCGACCCCGGCAACCAGCGTGAGCTGTGGCAGGGGCTGCTGGCCGGGGTGCTGGACTGCGTGGTGTCGGATCACTCGCCGTCGACGGTGGAGGAGAAGACCAGGGGCGGCGGCGATCTGGCGCAGGCCTGGGGCGGCGTCTCCAGCCTGCAGGTGACCTTTCCGTCGATGGTGGACGCCGCGGCCGAGCGGGGCATCGGGCTACCCCAGGTGAGCGCCTGGATGTCGGCCGGACCGGCCCGGGTGGCGGGCCTGACCGGCAAAGGCGTCATCGAGGCGGGAGCCGCCGCCGACCTGATCTGGTACCAGCCCGGACGCGAGATCGCGATCGACGGCAGCCGGCTGGCGCACCGCAACAAGCTGACCGCCTACGCCGGCCGGGTACTGTCCGGCAGCGTCCGGCGCACCGTGCTGTCCGGACGGACGGCCTTTGACGGCCATGACCTGGCCGAGCCTGCCGGGCGGCTGCTTCGGCGGGACGGCTGAGGTGATCGGACGGAGCCGCGCGGCGCTCGAAATGGTCGCTCAGTTGCGTCCCACCGGCACCAGCCAGGAGGCGGTGCTCAGCGAACTGCGGCGGGTATTGGCATCGGGCCGGGTCCGGGCCGGCACCGTGGTGCCGGTGGACCAGATCGCCGCCGCGTTCGGGGTGAGCCGGACACCGGTGCGTGAGGCGCTGAAGTCGCTGATCGGCGAGGGACTGATCCGGCACAGCCACCGGGGTGGCTACCTGGTCCACGCCCCCACCCGGGACGAGTTCGTCGAGTTGTACACCATCCGTTCGGCACTGGAAGGGGCCGCGCTGACGATCGCCGTGCCGCGGGCCGGCGAGGCCGAGCGGCGGCTGCCCCAGGAGATCCTGGAACGCCAACGGGCCGCACTGGCGGCCGGCGATGTCAGCGGTTGGGACGCCGAGGGTCGGTCCTTCCACGAAGCCCTCGCAGCGCCGTGCGGCATGCCGCGGTTGTGTCTGCTGCTCCGTGACGCCGGGAACTCCTCGGCCGCCGCCCGTCCGATGCTGCGGCTGCGGCCGGCCAGGGTGCGGTCGCTGCACGCCGACCACGAGGCGCTGGCGGAGGCGTTTGCCGAGGGCGCCACCGAGCGGGTGGTGAGCCTGGCCGGTCAGCATCTGCACCGTGTCCGGTCCTGGGTGCTGGCCAGCTTCGACGCGCCGTCCTGAATCCACGCCGGGCGGGTTCCCCCGCAACTCAGCCAGCGAGCGCGGTTTCGGACGCGACTCGGCGGAGGCCACCCCGGATCGGGCGACCCCCGCCGTTGGCGAGAACAGGTCAGTGTTCGGACGGCTCCTTGGCGCGGGTGCCGTCGATGTGGAGGTCGGGTTCGTAGGAATCCGGGCCCAGGGTTCCGCCACTCTCCAGCGTGCGGGCCTCGGTGTCCTGTACCTGCAGCGGCGGTGCCGCGGCCAGGTCGGACGGCTCTTCCGGGGTGCCGGGCAGGAACACGTTGAAGAACAGGTTCAGCGCGACCGCCATGATCGCCGAAGCGCTGATGCCGGAGTGGAAGATGGTGACGAACCATTCCGGGAAGCTGTGCCAGAAGTCGGCCGAGACGACCGGGATCAGGCCGAACGCGATGGATGCGGCCACGATCACCAGGTTGTTGTTGCCCTGGTAGTTGACCTTCGACAGGGTGCGGACGCCGGACGCCGCCACGGTGCCGAACAGCACGATGCCGGCACCGCCGAGGACCGGGCCCGGGATGATGCTGAACAGGGCCGCCGCCATCGGCGAGAGGCCGAGCACGATCAGCAGCAGGCCGCCGGCAGCCACCGCGAACCGGCTCTTGATGCCGGACAGTGCGACCAGGCCGACGTTCTGGGCGAACGCTGTCGCCGGGAACGAGTTGAACACCGGGGCGATCATCGAGGACGCCATGTCGGCCCGCAGGCCGTCGCCGACCCGGCGCGAGTCGACCTTGCTGCCGACGACCTCACCGACGGCCAGCAGATCGGCGGTGGTCTCGACCATGATCACCAGGATCACGATCAGCATCGAGATGATCGCGCCGATCTCGAAGATCGGCATGCCGAACGCGAACGGCTGCGGCAGCGCGATCGGGGAGGCCGTGGCGACTGGGGCGAGGCTGGTCTGGCCGGTGAACAGTGCCACGATGGTGCCGATTGCGAGACCGAGCAGCACCGCCATCCGGGACAGTATCTCGATCTTGCTGAGCACGATCACGACGGCGAAGGTGAACATCGCCAGGCCGACGCTGGGCAGCGAGGCGAAGTTGGGGTTCGCGACCCGGGCGCCGTTGACCATGATGGTGGCCTGGCCGGTGATCCACCCGGCGGCGACCGGCATCAGCGACAGGCCGATGACGGTGATGATCGAGCCGGTGACCACAGCGGGGAAGAACCGGACGATCCGGGCGAAGAACGGCGTGATGATCAGGCCGATCGCAGCCGCGGCGATGATTGCGCCGTAGGCCGACTGCAGCCCGACCCCGGCCCGGTCGCCGATGATCGCCAACATCGTCGACACCGCCGCGAACGAGGTGCCCTGGACGAGCGGCAGCTGGGCGCCGAAGTAGCGCACGCCCATGGTCTGCAACACCGTGGAGCAGCCGCTGACGAACAGGCCGCAGGCGACCAGCAGCGCCTTCTCGGCGGTATCCAGGCCGGCGGCGCCGCCGACGATCAGGGGGACGGCGATGACGCCGCCGAACATGGCCAGGATGTGCTGGACGCCATAGCCGATGGTGGGGCCGATGCCGAGTTTCTCGTCCTCGGGACGGCTGCCGACGGGAAGGTCGGGGAGTTCTACTTCGGTGGTTGGGGAATCGGTGTCGATCATGGCCTGAGGCCTCTCTGGTCGGAGTCCGAGAGTCCGGCGGGGCGCCGGGGCTGGTCTGCCCCGGCGCCTCGCCGTCTTGGTGGGGCCGGGCGGTGAACCCGGTCTTTCGGGGGTGGGCGGGTCAGATGAAGGCCGGCAGGTCGACCCAGGCGTCCGGTTCGGCGGTGGCGCCGTCGCGGATGATGGTTCCTTCGATCAGTCCGTAGGGACGGTCGGCGGCGTAGAACACTTCGTTGGGGTTCTCCAGGCCGAACGGGCTCAGGTCGACGACGAAGTGGTGCTTGTTGGGCATCGCGAACTTCACCTCGGCGATCTCGGGGAAGGCCTCGATGGCGGCCTTGCCCATCTCCCACAGGGTCTGCTGCAGAGCCAGCGAGTGCACCGTGGCGAAGGTGGACATGAAGATGGCCGAGACGCCCTCGTAGACCGCGTTGTAGTCGATGCCGGCCTCGACGGCCTCGGGCAGATAGCGCCAGCGGCCGGTCACCGAGGTGGCCATGATCCGGTCGTCGGTCTCGACCAGGGTGGTGTACTTGTCCCGCGGGAAGCCGGCGAACTCGCTGCCGGTCGACTTCAGCACGGTCAGGTCCTTCAAGCCGGCTGTGACGTGGGTCTTGCCGTCGATCTTCTGCACGGCGGCCAGCCGGGTCGCCTGACCCTTGCGGACGAAGGAGTGGTCATGACCGGCGCCGTCGACGACGATGCGCTCCCAGGCGTACTGCTCGGCCTGCCACAGACCGCCCTCGATCCAGTCGAACGACGACACGAAGTGGTCGCCCAGCTTGAGCAGGAACTCCTCGGGAGAGCCGACCCCGTGCTCCTTGGCGAAGGCGTACACGGTGTTCTTCTGGGTGTCGGTCGCGACCACCAGCGCGTTGTCGCCCACCAGGTACGAATCGACGAGTGCGGCGCCGCGCAACTGGCTGGTGACGTTGAGATCCTCGATCTCATGGCGGGCGGTATCCCGGGTGATACGAACAACCCGGTTTTCGGCCTTGCCGTATTTGTTGGCGCCAAGGCTGACGGTGACGGACATGTACTTCAACTCCCTCGATAAGTGGAATAGGCGAAAGGCGAAAGCAGCAGCGGCACGTGGTAATGGGCCGCGCCGGAATCGATGGCGACGGTGATGGTCGCCGACGGGTAGAAGGTGGGGACGCCGAGTGCCGCGAAGTAGTCGCCGGTGGCGAAGGTGACGTGATAAGTGCCGCTCGGCAGGGCGTCGGGGCCGAACGAGGGCACCCGACCGTCGGTGTCGGTGACCCCCTCGGCCACCACGACGTGATCGGCGTCGGTCATCCGGACGGCGACGCCGGAGGCCGGGACTCCGCGGGAGCCGTCCAGGACGTGGGTGGTGACGAAGCTCATCCGACGACCTCCCGCTCCAGGCGGAGCAGCGCGATCTCGCGGAGTTGACCGGCGACGACCGCCGCTTCCGTCGCGTCGTCGTTGGCCAGCCGCTGGGTCAGCGCGGCCAGCATCTCCTCGGCCGTGCGTCCGGCGGCGCGGATCAGGAAGACCTTGCCGAAGCGCTCCTGGTAGGCGACGTTCCCGTCGGCGAGCGCCTGCTGGATCGAGGTGCTGGCGCTACCCATGCCGGCCTGCTCACCCGCGGAATGGGCGGCGTTGGCGGCGCCGATCGCCTCGACCCGGGGCCGCTCACCGATCCGTGGATGGTGCGCCAACGCGCCGTCCACCTCACGGGCGGTCCAGGCGCGGGCCGCAGCGTCGGCCCGGTCGACCAGCGCGTCACGCGACTCGAACGGCCGCTCGGCCACCAGTCCCTTGACCCAGGAATCGACGTCGGCGCAGGCCGCCAACACCGCCGCGGCCGCCGCGGCGTCCAGCTGATTGAATTCCTCGACTGTCATCTGCTCCCCGAATCACGTGGTCTGACCACCTGTTAGGGAATGACGCTAAGTGAGCTCTTTGCGCGCCAAATGTCGCAGTTGTGACGGTTTGGTAACGGCAGGAAATATCCGCCCCGGGGACCGCCGCGGCATGCCAAGGCGTCCCGCGCTCAGCCGGACGCCCGCACCTTCGCGTCAGCCGGATGAGTGCGGAGCGCCCGCGAGTCGCGAGCCCGGACGCCCGGCTCAGCCGCTGGCTGCCCGCCAACTGTCAGAAGATCGCGGCGATTCCTCGGCCGATCGGGAATAGCGCTCGGCGTGGCCCGGTTGTCGCCAGATGGAAAGGATGGGTATCTGCATGCCGCTGCTGTGGAGTTGCCGGGTGGTCGACCACCGGTTGAACGCCAGCTGCCTGTGTTGATGCGCGGTTGAGCGGACGCTCCCGCGCGCCCCCTGTCCACATCCCCGAAACTCGAAAGGCTTCTTCCACCATGTCCTCATCCGCAACGGCGGCCGCTCCGGCGCGCCCCAAATTCCCCTTCTGGGCCCAGGTTCTGGTCGGTCTCGCCGCCGGCATCGTGCTGGGCTTCCTGGCTCGCGGCTTCGCGCTCGGCTGGCTGACCGAAACCATGGCGACCGTCGGCACGATCTTCGTCCAGCTGCTCCGGGTTCTGGTGGTGCCGCTGGTCCTGACCGCCCTGATCGTGTCGATCACCCAGCTCCGCAAGGTCACCAACGCCGCCCGGCTTGCCGTCCAGACCCTGATGTGGTTCGCGATCACCGCACTTATTTCGGTGCTGATCGGAATCACCCTGGGTCTGCTCACCAACCCGGGTTCCAGCGCCTCGATCGGCACCCAGGGTGCCGAGGCGGTCTCCACCCAGGGCAGCTGGCTCGACTTCCTCAAGTCGCTGGTGCCCGGCAACATCCTGGGCCTCGAGGTGAGCAGCAAGGCCACCGAGGCGGCGGGTGCCATCGCGGTGACCAGTTCGCTGTCGTTCAACGTGCTGCAGCTGGTGGTGATCGGCATCGCGCTCGGTGCCGCCGCGCTCGCCGTCGGCGAGAAGGCCGCACCGTTCATCGGCTTCACCGAGAGCGTGCTCGCGGTGTCGCAGAAGCTGGTCTGGTGGGTCATCAAGCTGGCTCCGATCGGCTCGGCCGCACTGATCGGCAAGGCGGTCGCAAGCTACGGCTGGGATCTGCTCGCCCCGCTCGGCGTCTTCACCATCGACGTCTACATCGGCTGCGCCCTGGTGCTGTTCGGCCTGTACCCGGCGGTCCTGAAGCTGAACGGACTGCGGGTGCGCCGGTTCTTCGCCGGGGCCTGGGAGGCGATCGTCTTCGCCTTCGTGTCGCGCTCCTCGATCGGCACCCTGCCGCTGACCCAGAGCGCCGTGGTCGACAAGCTCGGCGTGCCGCGTGAATACGCGTCCTTCGCCGTCCCGCTGGGCGCTACCACCAAGATGGACGGCTGCGCCGCGATCTATCCGGCGCTGGCCGCGATCACCGTCGCGCAGTTGTTCGGCGTCCCGCTGGACCTCACCGACTACCTGCTGATCGCCTTCGTCGCCGTGGTCGGCTCGGCCGCCACCGCCGGCCTGACCGGTGCCGTGGTGATGCTCACCCTGACCCTGTCCACACTCGGACTGCCGCTGGAGGGCGTCGGCCTGCTGCTGGCCATCGACCCGATCCTCGACATGGCCCGGACGGCCACCAACGTCGCCGGACAGGCCCTGGTGCCGACCATCGTCGCCAAGCGCAACGGCATCCTCGACCAGGATCGCTACGACGGCGTCCAGACCGGGACGCCGGTCCGCGCGCCCGAGCCGGAGCCGGCCGCGGTCTGAGCAGGTTTCTTTTCATGCCCACGTGGTGACCAAAGGAACCGTCCCCACGGTCACCGGGGACGGTTCCTTTGGTCACCGGGGACGGTTCTCTTGGTCACCGGGGACGGTTCCTTTGGTCACCGGAATTGAGTCGAGCAACGCGCCGAGCGCCCGTTCCACGGCGCGAGAGCCACCCGCTTCCCGCAGCATTCGTTCGAAGTGCTCGTTGAGGCCGTCCGGGGTGGCGTGGTGCCGGACGAGCGCGACGAAATCGGTACTCGTCGCGAACTCGGCGGTGGCGCCGGCGAATACGGACGCGATCAAGCGTTGCGCGTCCTCCAACTCGACTCCCTGCCCGGCCAGCCAGGACGAGATCGTCTGCAGGTAGGCGAGATGCGCGGCGACCGTGGCGCTGGCGACCGACACCGCGTCCAGCAGCCGTTCGGATTCCAGCACCAGCGAGCCGCCCAGATCGTCGAACAGCCGCCGCGCCGCACTGGCCGGCGGGAACACCGGGGTGAAGCCGTGCCGGGCGGCGACCGCGATGCCGGGGATTGCTCGCGAGATCTCGGCCACCGGCCCCACCAGTTCGGCGACCTCGGCCGTCGATACCGAGGCCATCACGCTGATCACCCGCTGCTCGGACGCGAGCCGCAGCGACGAGAGGGTCTCGCCCGCGTCCTGTGGGCGGAGGCAGAGCAGCACCGTGCCGGCGGCGGACGCAGCGGCCTGGTTGTCGGCGGCGACCCGGACGGTGGGGTAGCGGCTGGCAAGTCGCGCCGTCCGCTTCCGATTGCGCGGCGACAGCACCACCGACGGCGGAGCGGGGGCCTCGCAGAGCCCGGTGACGATTGCTTCGGCGATCGACCCGACGCCGATCACCGCATAGTCTGCGGCGAGATCGTCCTCAGCCATGGCATCCTCCTGATCGTTCACCTCGGAGCCTCGCACATCGTCCCTGATTAGGTCCCGGGACAGGAAGTTCTGCGGGTCGCACGAGATTGACCCGTTTCGCGGCCGCTCGGTAGTCTGGTGGAGCATCGCAATCTGTGGGCCTACAGACCTAGCAGGTACCGCGCGCCCCATGGATGAAGTTCTCGGGATTCCCCGGCGAAGCGATTCTGACGGAGCAGGATTGCGGCGCGCCCACGACGTCCCATCATCAATCGGAGCCCTACTACATGACCTCCTCTCCCGAGGCAGCCCAGATCGCCATCGACGACCTGGGTTCCCCCGAAGCCTTCCTGGCTGCGGTGGATGCAACCATCAAATACTTCAATGACGGCGATATCGTCACCGGAACCGTCGTCAAGGTCGATCGGGATGAGGTCCTGCTCGACATCGGTTACAAGACCGAAGGTGTGATCCCCTCCAAGGAACTCTCCATCAAGCACGACGTCGACCCGTTCGAGGTCGTCGCCGTCGGTGATGAGATCGAGGCCCTGGTCCAGCAGAAGGAGGACAAGGAGGGCCGCCTGATCCTGTCCAAGAAGCGGGCTCAGTACGAGCGCGCCTGGGGCACGATCGAGAGGGTCAAGGAGTCCGACGGCGTCGTCACCGGCAAGGTGATCGAGGTGGTCAAGGGCGGCCTGATCATCGACATCGGTCTGCGTGGCTTCCTGCCCGCCTCGCTGGTCGAGATGCGCCGGGTGCGCGACCTGCAGCCGTATGTCGGGATGGAACTCGAGGCCAAGATCATCGAGCTGGACAAGAACCGCAACAACGTGGTGCTGTCCCGCCGTGCCTGGCTCGAGCAGACCCAGTCCGAGGTGCGTCACACCTTCCTCAACCAGCTCGCCAAGAGCCAGATCCGCAAGGGCGTCGTTTCCTCGATCGTCAACTTCGGTGCGTTCGTCGACCTGGGCGGCGTGGACGGCCTGGTGCACGTCTCCGAGCTGTCCTGGAAGCACATCGACCACCCCTCCGAGGTGGTCACCGTCGGTGACGAGGTCACCGTCGAGGTGCTGGACGTCGACATGGACCGCGAGCGCGTCTCGCTGTCGCTGAAGGCGACCCAGGAAGATCCGTGGCAGACCTTCGCCCGCACCCACCAGATCGGCCAGATCGTGCCGGGCAAGGTCACCAAGCTGGTGCCGTTCGGCGCGTTCGTCCGCGTCGAAGAGGGCATCGAGGGCCTGGTGCACGTCTCCGAGCTCGCCGAGCGTCACGTGGAGATCCCCGAGCAGGTTGTCTCCGTCAACGACGAGGTGATGGTCAAGATCATCGACATCGACCTCGAGCGTCGCCGGATCTCGCTCTCGCTAGCGCGTCCTATGACGACCAGGGCAACTACATCTACCCCGAGGGCTTCGATCCCGAGACCCAGGAGTGGAAGCCCGGCTACGAGGAGCAGCAGGCGGCGTGGGAGCGGCAGTACGCCGAGGCCCAGGCCCGCTGGGAGGCTCACAAGCAGCAGGTCAAGGACGCGGAGGCGGCCGGTGTCGAGGCGGCCGTGGCCGAGGCCAGCACCGCCGCGTACTCCGCGGGCGGCAGCACCACCGCCACCGACCCGGAGGGCTCGCTCGCCTCGGACGAGGCGCTGCAGGCGCTGCGCGACCGGTTGACCGGCAACCGCTGAGCTCATCCCGAGCAACACACTCGACCGGCCCGGTTCCCCTCGTGGGAGCCGGGCCGGTCGGCGTGCTGGGCCTTGACGGACGTGCTGGACTCTGGTGGACGCCGGAAGCGCCGACCGGGCATGCTGACGAGGTGATCGACCCCACCTCCGCGACCGCCGGTGGCTCCAGCGACGAACCGTCCGACGTCCTGCTGGTCGGCCTGACCGGCGGCATCGCGTCCGGGAAGTCTGCGGTGGCCGACCGACTGACCGAGTTGGGTGCGGTGGTGGTCGACGCCGACGTGCTGGCCCGCGAGGTGGTCGAACCCGGGACTCCCGGCCTGGACGCGATCGTCCGGCGGTTCGGTCGCGGGGTGCTGCGCGCGGGAGAGGCCGGCGGTCCGGCGGACCTGGACCGACCGGCACTGGGTGCGATCGTCTTCGCCGACCCGGACGCCAGGCGCGACCTGGAGGCGATCGTGCATCCCGCCGTCCGAGCCCGGGCAGTCGAACTCAGCAGCGCCGCGCCGGCCGGCTCGATCGTGGTGCAGGTCATTCCACTGCTGGTGGAGACCGGTCAGACCGACGCCTTCGACGTGGTGGTGGTGGTCGATCTCGACCCCGCCGTCCAGCTGGAACGGCTGCGGACGCGCAATGAGCTGACCCGGGACGAGGCGCTCGCCAGGATCAACGTGCAGGCCGGACGCGAACAGCGGCTCGCCGCCGCCGACGAGGTGATCGACAACAACGGCACACCGACCGAACTGCGGGCGGCGACGGACGCTCTGTGGGGGCGGCTGCGGAAGCCGCTGGAGTCTGTCGAAACCTCCTCACCGGCGCCGCTCGGTCCGGGGCCGGAGGCACCCGGCCACCGATGATTCCGCGGCTCGTCCGGGTTGGTTGCCCGTCCGGACGCCTGATGCATGGCACCCTGACTCCGTGAGCACGACGCCCCCGACCTTCGAGAACTACCCTCCGGCCCCGGATGCCGCGGTGGGGGCGTTCGGCGGCGGCGACCCGGTCGAGGCGCCTCGGGTGCAACCGCAGCAGGTGGTGTTCACCCCACCGAGCACACCGCCGCCCCCACCGCCGGGTCCCGATCGCCGCAGCGTCCTGCGCTGGATCGGCGCCGGCGCCGTGGCACTGGTGGCGCTCCCGGTGATCGCGAGCGTGCGGAACGGGGGCGACTCCGGGATCCCGGCCGACGGCGAATCGCAGGCCGCCGACCCGGTCGGCAACGAGACGGACCTCAATGGCTACACCGTCTCGTGGCCGGACGGCTGGACGCTGGACGGCACCACCGAAACCCAGGTGGTGCTGGTTCAGGGTGAGGCCACGATGATCTTCAGGGCGTATGCCGCGGGCGACGACACGACCGCGATGGAAGAGGCGCAACGGTTGCTGAACCGGCACACCGCCGGCCTCGGCAAGCGCCGGACGGGTGCCACCAACAAGGGCTCCGGATCCATCGAAACGGCCAACATCGAAGCGTCCGGCGTTCGGGGCGACGGGGTCCAGATGGAGGTGACCGTCCATGTCGCCATCGAATCCGATGGACGGAATTCGCTGGCGGTGATCGCACTGCTGCCCGCCGGCACCTCCGCGGGCCGTCGAGCGGAGGTCACCCGGATGCGCCGGGAGTTCCTCGGACAGTTGGACTGACCGGGCTTCGCCATCCACATCGCACGATCTGGTCGGGCGTCCGCGACCGCGGAAGCGCGGTGTTTCTCGGCAGCGCCGCCGTTGATTTCATGCGACTGGTGAAATTCCTGTCCGTGAAACTGTATCGCGGCGGGCCCTCGCGGCCCTTGGTGTTGAAAGACTGGCCCGACGCGGCCCCGGGTCCGGGCCGTCCAACCAACCGGAAGGAACTCAGTCGTGCAGTGCACCCGTTGCCATGCGGACGTACCTGAGGCGGCACATTTCTGTCAGGTCTGTGGGCTCGACGCCCACACCGACGACGGCGCCCGGAAGGCGTCGTTCGCTGCCAAGCCCAACGAATCCGTGGTGTCTCTCAAACTCGTGTCGACCATCATGCCCCGCGGCGCCGCAGTGCGGCCGATGACCTACCAGTTCGCCCTCGGGTTGGCGCTGCTGGTCACCGTGATCGTGGCGGCCACCGGCGCGCTCCCGATCGCGGTCTTGATCGCCGCGTTCGCGATGCCGCTGGTCTACATCGTCTATCTCTACGACGTGAACATGTGGGAGGACGAGCCGGTGCTGGTCACCGGCCTGGCCTTCCTGCTCACCGCTGTGCTCGGCGGCGCATGGACGTGGCTGTGGCTCACCCTGCGTGGCCCGGTCAACCCGTCTGCGTCCTGGGGCGACACCGGGACGCTGATGCCCACCTTCGGCGGTTTCCTGATCGCCGCCGTACTGGCACCGGTGGTCGGCGAGGCGATCCGGCAGATCGGCCCGGTGGTGCTCGCCTCCCGGCCGGAGTTCGACGACCTGATGGACGGCCTCACCTTCGGGGTGATCTCCGGTGTCGCGTTCGCCACCGCCGACACGCTGGTCAAGCACTGGCCGCTGATCACCGGCGGCTACGCCGGGGTGTCGGACGCCCCGACCTGGATCTCGCTGCTGGTGCTGGAAGGCTTCGTGAAGCCGCTGCTGATGGGCACCGCGACCGGCATCGCCTGTGCTGAGTTCTCCGGTCTGGGCGAGGGCTACGACGGCTTCAGCCCGCGCTACTTCCGCGGCGTCGCGGAAGCGATCGGGGCCAACGTGCTGTTCGCCGGCGGGCTCTACCTACTCGGCTTCCTCGGCAATCCGGTGCTCGGCCTGGTGCTCTCCATCCTGTGGGGGCTGGCGATCCTGGCCGTGCTCATCCTGCGGATCCGGACGGCCTTGCACCGCGGCCTGATGGAGGCCGCTCTGGAGTCCACGGCGCGGGCTCGCAGCGTCGGGCCAGGTTTGGAGTTCTGCCCGTCCTGCGAGATGCCGCTGCTCCCGGGGGCGTTGTTCTGCTCCAACTGCGGAGTCAGCGTGCGTGCCGCCGGCAAGGTTCCGCACACCCAGGCCGAGAGCTCGGAGGCACAGGCATGAGCCAGAACCAGTACCCGGGACAGGGCGGACCGCAGTACCCGCAGCAGGGTGGCGGTCAGCAGTACCCGCAACAGGGTGGCGGTCAGCAGTACCCGCAGGGCGGTCAGTCCGCCCCGCAACAAGGTCAGCCGTACCCGGCGCAGGGGCAGCCGCCGCAGGGCCAGCCCGGCCCCGCGGGAGGGCAGTTCCCGCCGTCCGGCCAGCCCTATCCGCCGAGCGGTCAGCCGCCGCAGCAGGGGAGCGGCTACCCGCAGCCCGGCTACGGCCCGGCGGGCCAGCAGTATCCGCCGGCCGGGGCGTCCGGCCCCTTCGGTGGGGGCGGGTCGCGGCCCGGTTACCAGGGAGGGGGCTTTCAGCCCCAGCCGCCGAAGCCGAAGGGCAACGGCATGGTGATCGGCATCGTGGTGGCCGGGCTGGCGGTGGTGGCCCTGGCCGGCTGGCTGCTGATGACCCTGTTCGGCCCGAGCGGCGGCGACCCCACGCCGAGCGTCTCGCCGACGGTGTCGACGCAATCGACCCCGCCGTCCCCGCAGCCCAGCCCGGATCCGTCGACCGACCCGTCCACCGATCCGTCGCCGGCCCCCAGCCCGTCCACGTCGACGAACCCGCCGTCCTCCGGCGGTCTCGAGGTCGGCCTCGGCGTTTCGGTGGCGCCGGCGACCGGCTGGCAGCAGACCAGCCGGGACGAGCTGAAGAACTACACCGAACTGGGCAACGGGAAGGCGTTGCTGGCGACCCAGGCGTTCCGGGTCGAGGGCCAGGTGACCGGCAAGGACGTCGTCGCGTCGTACATGAAGCAGATCACCGCCAACATGACGAGTGTCAGCACCAAGGAGCCGGCGGTGATGGACGTCAAGAACAGCCGGTTGTCGGTGGGCATCGGCAGTTGGAGCGGCACCCGGGCGACGTCCCAGGGCTCGCTGAAGCTGTCCTATGTGTCGATCATCTCTGTTCGTGACGACGGGCTCACCGTGATGTCCACGCTGATCGTGCCGTCCGGGACGTCGGTGGCGTCGGTCCAGACCGACTACCTGGCAATGACCAACTCGCTGCTGAACAGCCAGTTGAGGGCCTGATCGGACGGCGTGCGGCGAGTTCCTCGGGGACTCGCCGCACGCCGTTGCGTTCGTCCCGGTCCGGAACTGTCAGAGCGGACGCCTACGCTGATGGTCATGCGTCCGACAACCGATCTGCAGCGCCGGGTGGCTCCGTTCAAGGTTCAGGCCGACTTCGTCCCCGCCGGCGACCAGCCGGCCGCCATCGACGCACTCGAGCACCGGATCACCGCGGGCGAGAGCGATGTGGTGGTGCTCGGCGCCACCGGCACCGGCAAGACCGCCACCGTGGCCTGGCTGGCCCCCGACAACGCGGTGGAGTACTTCGTCTCGTACTACGACTACTACCAACCCGAGGCCTACGTTCCGCAGACCGACACCTACATCGAGAAGGACTCCTCGCTCAACGAGGAGGTCGAGCGGCTGCGGCACTCGGCGACCAGCTCGCTGCTCACCCGGCGCGACGTGATCGTGGTGGCCACCGTCTCGGCCATCTACGGTCTGGGCACCCCGCAGGAGTACGTCGACCGAATGGTCCGGCTGCGGGTCGGCGAAGAGCGCGACCGCGACACCCTGCTGCGGGCGCTGGTCGACATCCAATACGCCCGCAACGACCTGGCCGGCACCCGGGGCACCTTCCGGGTCCGCGGCGACACCATCGAGATCTTCCCGATGTATGAGGAGAACGCCGTCCGGGTCGAGTTCTTCGGCGACGAGATCGAGGCGCTGTCGACGCTGCATCCGCTCACCGGCCAGGTGCTCTCGGTGGACACCGAGGTGGCGGTCTTCCCGGCGTCCCACTACGTCGCCGGCCCGGAACGGATGGAGCGGGCCATCACCGGCATCGAGTCCGAACTCGAAGTGCGGCTGGCCGAACTCGAGGGTGAGCACAAGCTGCTGGAAGCCCAGCGGCTGCGGATGCGGACGGGCTACGACATCGAGATGATGCGCCAGATCGGCACCTGCTCAGGCATCGAGAACTACTCCCGGCACATTGACGGCCGCAGCCAGGGCAGCGCCCCGAACTGTCTGATCGACTACTTCCCGGCCGACTTCGTGCTGGTGATCGACGAGTCGCACGTCAGTGTCCCGCAGATCGGCGGCATGTACGAGGGCGACGCGTCCCGCAAGCGCACCCTGGTCGAGCACGGCTTCCGGCTGCCCAGCGCCCTGGACAACCGGCCGCTCACCTTCGAGGAGTTCAGCGACCGGATCGGCCAGACCGTCTATCTGTCGGCCACCCCGGGGCCTTACGAGATGGCCCGCTCCGGGCCGCCGGTCGAACTGCTGATCCGGCCCACCGGCCTGGTCGACCCCGAGGTGATCCTGAAGCCCACCAAGGGCCAGATCGACGACCTGATCGGCGAGATCCGGCTACGCGCCGAACGCAACGAGCGCGTCCTGGTCACCACGCTGACCAAGAAGATGTCCGAAGACCTCACCGACTACCTGATGGAGAACGGCATCCGCACCCGGTACCTGCACTCCGAAGTCGACACCCTGAAGCGGATCGAGTTGCTGCGCGAGCTGCGGCTCGGCGAATACGACGTGCTGGTCGGCATCAACCTGTTGCGTGAGGGTCTGGACCTGCCCGAGGTCAGCCTGGTCGCCATCCTGGACGCCGACAAGGAGGGCTTCCTGCGCTCGGAACGGTCCCTGATCCAGACCATCGGCCGTGCGGCCCGTAACGTCAACGGGCAGGTGCACATGTACGCCGACTCGATCACGGCGTCCATGGCCGCCGCGATCGACGAAACCAACCGCCGCCGCGCGAAACAGGTGGCTTACAACCTGGAGAACGGCGTCGACCCGCAGCCGCTGCGCAAGAAGATCGCCGACATCACCGACATGCTGGCCCGTGAAGACGCCGACACCGCGGGACTGATGACCCGCGCCGGTGGTCGCCGGGTCTCCCCGATGCCGCTCGGCAGCCACCAGCCGCGCAACACCGACGGCATGCCGGCCAGCGAACTGGCGGGCCTCGTCCAGGAGCTCACCGAGCAGATGCACAGTGCGGCCGCCGAGCTTCAGTTCGAACTGGCGGCCCGGCTGCGCGACGAGATCGCCGATCTGAAGAAGATGATCCGGCAGACTCTGGCCGCCACCAAGTAGCCGGTCCGGATTGGCACGGCTTGGCGCAGGGTGGGACAATCAACGGCGGAGGGGAGTACTCCCTAGCGAGGTTGTCGTCATCACGGTTCGGAACTCCGGCCCGGCGCCTCGGCTGGAAACAGTGGCGGAGACCTCCGAGGTTCGAGCCTGAGGAGGCCCTCCCTTGCACGTCACCCCTACCGCTTGGCTGATCACTCTCGCGGTGACGGCCGCGATCCTGGCGTTCGATCTGATCATCATCGGACGCCGGCCGCATGAACCCTCGATGCGTGAATGTTCGATCGCGATCAGCATCTACGTGGCACTCGCGGTCGCCTTCGGGTTCGGCGTCTGGGCGGTTTCCGGTGCGCGCTATGCAGGCGAGTTCTTCGCCGGATGGTTGACCGAGTACAGCCTGAGCATCGACAACCTGTTCATCTTCGTGATCATCATGAGCAACCTGCGGGTGCCGCGGAAATACCAGCAGTACGCGCTGATGTTCGGCATCGTGCTCGCGTTGCTGTTCCGCGCCATCTTCATCGCGCTCGGCGCCGCGGCCATCGAACGGTTCTCCTGGGTCTTCTTCCTGTTTGGCGCCTTCCTGATCTGGACGGCGTGGAAGCTACTCATGGACTACCTGCATCCCGAGGACGACGACGAAAAGACCGAGAACTTCGCGATGCGCTGGGTGAAGCGCACCTTCCCGTCCGCCGACGAGTACCACGGCACCCGGCTCACCATCGTCGAGCAGGGCAAGCGGCTGATCACCCCGATGTTCTTCGTGGTCGTCGCCCTGGGCAGCACCGACCTGCTGTTCGCCCTCGACTCGATCCCTGCCATCTACGGCCTCACCCAGGAGCCTTTCCTGGTCTTCACCGCCAACGTGTTCGCACTGATGGGCCTGCGCCAGCTGTACTTCCTGATCGGCGGGTTGCTGCAGCGGCTGGTGTACCTTTCGGTCGGCCTGTCGTTCATCCTCGCGTTCATCGGCGTGAAGCTGGTGCTGCACGCCCTCCACGAGTACCACCTCGACGACGCTTGGGGCTTCAGCGTGGACATCCCGATCTGGCTGTCGTTGATCGTGATCATCGGCACTCTCGCGGTGACCACCGTGGCCAGCCTGATCAAGTCCCGTCACGATATGCAGAAGGAAGCGGAGTACCAGCAGCCCCGGCAGTGATGGTGCCTCTGACCTTGGTGCCTACCAGCGGCGCGCCCGCCACTCGTGGAGTTGCGGACGCTCGGCGCCCAGCGTCGTCGGGGCGCCATGGCCGGGATGGACGACGGTGTCGTCGCCGAACCGGTCGAACAGCTTGGACGTCACACCGCGCAGCAGGCTGTCGAAGTCGGTGGA
Organism: Micropruina sp.; assembly: GCA_044225075.1. Lineage (GTDB taxonomy): Bacteria > Actinomycetota > Actinomycetes > Propionibacteriales > Propionibacteriaceae > Micropruina. Next base: position 317,606 of record JBGAJF010000002.1, read on the forward strand.
ACTGCGAGTCTTGCCGACGCCGCCGGGGAACAGGCTGTCCCCGGTGAACAGCCGGTCCGGGGCATCGGACGGCGTATGCGCCAGCGTGATCGATCCCGGGGTGTGGCCGGCCAGCCCGATTACCTGCAGCCGGACGCCGCCGACGACGATCGGGTCGCCGTCCCAGACTTCCTGGCAGGCGACGCCGGTGGCCTTGGTGATCGCCGCGGCGTCCGGCGCGCCGGCGTAGCTGGCTGCTCCGGTCGCGGCAACGACCGCCGCCAGTGCCCGCAGGTGATCGGGATGCCGGTGGGTGGTGACCACCGCCACCAGGTTCAGTCCAGTCATCAGCTCGAGCAGGACGCCGGCCTCGTCCGCGGCGTCGATCAGCAGGGCGTCCGAGCCGTGAGTCAGCAGGTAGGCGTTGTTCTGCATCGGTCCGACCGACCGCGTGGTCAGCTGCAGGCCGGCTCCGATCGCTACGGCACTCATTCGCGCAAGGCCGGGTTGAGACCGTCGGCGCCCTGAACTTCGTCGGGAGTGGTGCGGCCAATCAGCCAGCCCCACAGCGCCGCGTCACTGCCTGTCACGGTGCGCCGTTCGCCCCCAGCGCCGAGCTTGATGGTGAGTCCCGAAGTGCTCTCCAAGCGGATCGCGGGCAGATCCTGGTCGTCGGCATGGCGCAGCTCGGCCCATTGTAGCAGCCAGCGCGCCGAGGCGGAGTCGAGACGTCCGACATCAAGGCCGCAGTCGAGGTCGAGGTGATGCACGACGAGCTCTGACAGCCGAGCCATCGGTACCTGGGCCAGTGTCAGCTGGCGTCCGAGCAGATCGACCGGTGCCGACCAGTCGGTGACGGCGTCCATTGCCCGTTCGAGGCGTCCCGCCGAGGTGTCGAGGCAGATCTGCAGTTCCAGACCGGTCATGCACGAACCCCGCTCAATGCTCTCGGTGCGGACTTCCTCGTCGGAGTACAGGGCGACCGATCGTCCTTGCCTGGCCTCGTCGATCAGCTCGGCGAGCGCGTCGGCGTTGGCCGAGACGTGCGCGGCCACATGCGCCCGTGACCAGCCGGGCAGCAAGCTCGCCCGGTTCCAGTCGCCGTCGGAGATCCCGATCGTGTCGCCCAGCAGGCGTTGGGTGGCCTCTTGGATCCGTTTGCGCAACGTCTCGAGCGGCGCCGTGAACGTCTGCTCGGTCATGGCTGCCACCCTACGGGGTGTGACCCGACCGGTGGGCGCCGCTCGCCGCCGGAAGTGTCAGAGCGGGCGTCTAGCATGATCGCCGTGAATGAACGGTTGATCGTCAGAGGCGCACGCGAGCACAACCTGCGAAACGTGAATCTCGACCTGCCGCGCGACGCGATGATCGTGTTCACCGGGCTCTCCGGCTCGGGCAAGTCGTCGCTGGCGTTCGACACCATCTTCGCCGAGGGGCAGCGCCGCTACGTCGAATCGCTGTCCGCCTACGCCCGGCAGTTCCTGGGCCAGATGGACAAGCCCGATGTCGACTTCATCGAGGGCCTGTCGCCGGCGGTGTCGATCGACCAGAAGTCGACCAGCCGCAATCCACGCTCCACGGTGGGCACCATCACCGAGATCTACGACTACCTGCGGCTGCTGTTCGCCCGCGCCGGACGCCCGCACTGCCCGGTCTGTGGCGAACCCATTGCCCGGCAGAGCCCACAGCAGATCGTTGACCGGCTGCTCGGGCTGCCCGAGGGCACCAGGTTCCAAGTGCTGGCGCCGGTGGTGCGCGGCCGCAAGGGGGAATACCACGACCTGTTCCGCCAACTGGCCACCCAAGGGCTGAGCCGCGTCCGGGTCGACGCAGAGACCCATCAGCTGACCGATCCGCCGACGCTCGACAAGCAGAAGAAGCACAACATCGACGTGGTGGTCGACCGGCTGGCCGTCAAGGCGTCCGCCAAGCAACGGTTGACCGACTCGGTCGAGACCGCCCTCGGACTCGCCGGGGGAGTGGTGGCGATCGACTTCGTCGACCGTCCGGCCGACTCACCCGACCGTGAGCGCCGCTACTCCGAGAAGCTGGCCTGCCCCAACGAACACGACATCGCGATCGAAGAGTTGGAACCCCGGCAGTTCTCGTTCAACGGTCCCTGGGGTGCATGCCCGGCCTGCTCCGGTCTGGGCACCACCAGCGAAGTGGACGTCGAACTGATCGTCCCCGACACCGGGAAGAGCCTGTCCGAGGGGGCGGTGTCCTGCTGGACGTCGGTGTACGTCTCCGGCTACTTCCAGACCTTGTTCAAGGCGCTCGCCGAGACCCACAAGTTCTCCCTGGACGCCCCCTGGAGCACTCTCCCCGAGCGGGTACGCACGCTGATCCTGCACGGAGTGAAGGGCACCATTCAGGTGCATACCCGGTCCCGGCACGGCCGCGAGCATTCGTTCCGGGCCAAATTCGAAGGCGCAGTGCCGTACATCAAGCGGCGCTACAACGAGGCCGAGTCCGAGAACTCGCGCGAGCGGTTCGCGGGCTACATGCGCGAGGTGCCCTGTCCGACCTGCAAGGGCGCCCGGCTCAAGCCGTCCTCGTTGGCGGTCACCGTCAGCGGACGCAACATCGCCGAGGTCTCGAGCATGTCGATCGACGAGGTGGCTCGGTTCACGCGGTCGCTGGAACTCAGCGAGCGTGAGGCGCAGATCGCCGAGCGGGTGGTCAAAGAGATCAACGAGCGGCTCCGCTTCCTGCTCGACGTCGGGCTCGACTACCTCACCCTGTCCCGGTCGGCGGGTTCGCTTTCGGGCGGTGAGGCCCAGCGGATCCGGCTCGCCACCCAGATCGGTTCGGGCCTGGTCGGGGTGCTGTACGTGCTCGACGAGCCGTCCATCGGCCTGCACCAGCGGGACAACCGCCGGCTGATCGACACTCTGGTGCGACTCCGCAACCTGGGCAACACCCTGATCGTGGTCGAGCACGACGAAGACACCATCCGAACCGCAGACTGGGCCGTCGACATCGGCCCCGGCGCCGGCGAGCACGGCGGCCATGTCGTGGTGTCGGGTCCGGTGAGCGAGCTGTTGTCCAGCCCCGATTCGCTGACCGGTGCGTACCTGTCCGGCCGCCGCAGCATTCCGATGCCGACCAGTCGCCGGCCACGTACCGGCCGGGCGATCACCGTCGGGGGCGCCCGAGAGAACAATCTGCGTGACGTCACGGTGTCGTTCCCGCTGGGGCAGTTCATCGCGGTCACCGGAGTGTCCGGCTCCGGCAAGTCGTCGCTGGTCAACGGCATCCTCTACCGAGCACTGGCCAAGCAGCTGTACAGCGCCCGCACCGTCCCCGGCCGGCACCGGTCTATCACCGGGATCGACCACATCGACAAGGCGATCCATGTCGACCAGTCACCGATCGGGCGGACGCCGCGGTCCAATCCGGCCACCTACACCGGCGTCTTCGACAACATCCGCAAGCTATTCGCCGAGACGCCTGAGGCGAAGGTGCGCGGCTACCAGCCGGGCCGGTTCTCCTTCAACGTCAAGGGCGGACGCTGTGAGAACTGCTCCGGCGACGGCACCATCAAGATCGAGATGAACTTCCTGCCGGATGTCTACGTGCCCTGTGAGGTGTGCCACGGCGCCCGCTACAACCGGGAGACCCTCGAGGTGCACTACAAGGGCAAGACCATCGCCGAGGTGCTCGACATGCCGATCGAGGAGGCGGTGGAGTTCTTCGCCGCCATTCCGGCGATTGCCCGGCACCTGCGCACGCTGGTCGACGTCGGCCTCGGCTACGTTCGGCTCGGCCAGCCGGCCACGACTCTGTCGGGCGGCGAGGCGCAGCGGGTGAAGCTGGCCAGCGAACTGCAGAAGCGGTCCACCGGGCGCACCATGTACGTGCTCGACGAGCCCACCACCGGCCTGCATTTCGAGGACATCCGCAAGCTGCTGGGAGTGCTGGGCAGGCTGGTCGACGCCGGCAACACGGTGGTGGTGATCGAGCACAACCTCGACGTGATCAAGACCGCCGACTGGGTGATCGACATGGGCCCCGAGGGCGGTTCGCGAGGCGGCCTGGTGATCGCCGAAGGAACCCCCGAGCAGATCGCGGCCACGCCCGAATCGCACACCGGCCAATTCCTTCGCGACGTGCTGCGTGGACATGACGTGCCGGTGGCCGAACTGCCCGAGCCGCTGGTGGAGGTACCCGCCCCGACGCCGGCCAGGCGGCGTCGCAAGGCGAGCTAGGGCTCGCCACCATAATTCAGTCTTTACTTATATAAGTGCTCGCGCAAGAATGGTGATGTGCACGCGCTCGACATTCTCGGAGATCCGGTCCGTCGCCGGATCATCGAGCTGCTCGCCGCCGGTGAGGCGTCCGCCGGTGACATCGGCCGGGTCGTGCAGAGCGAGTTCGGCATCTCGCAGCCAGCGGTCTCGCAGCATCTGAGGGTGCTGCGCGAGGCCGGGTTCGCCAGCGTTCGCCCGCAGGGCACTCGGCGTCTCTATGCCCTGGAATCCGATCCGCTGGCCGAGGTGGACGCCTGGCTGGCTGCTTTCCGCCGATTCTGGGAGCCGCCGCTGGCCGCGCTCGGCACCGAACTGGCTCGGAGCCGGCGGGACCGCCGGCTGGCCGCTGAACGTGATGACTCGGCGCACCCCGACAGCACTGCGGCGAGCGATGCCGCCGCCTCCGACAACGCAACGAACAAGGAGCACTGATGGATATCGACAGCCAGGTCGCCGGCGTGGAGCGCGCGGTCAGCCGTACCGAACGGGATGGCTTGGACGTCCGCGTCCAGAGCCTCGCGCAGCGTTACCCTTCGCCGCTCGAGGATGTCTGGGACGCCGTCACCTCCGCCGAGCGGATCGGGCGGTGGTTCCTCCCGGTCGACGGTGACCTCGCTCTGGGCGGGCGCTACCAGCTGCAGGGCAACGCCGGCGGGACGGTGCTGGAATGCGAGCCGCCCGCCGCGGAGCGCGCCCACTTCCGGGTCACCTGGGAGTTCGGTGGCGGCGTCAGCTGGCTGACCGTCCGGCTGCGGGCCGAGAACACGGACTCGACCCGGCTCGAGCTCGAACATGTCGCTCCTACCGATTCGGTACCCGAGGAACTCTGGAACCGCTTCGGTCCCGGCGCCACCGGACTCGGCTGGGACGCCGCCCTGCTCGGTCTCAACCTGCACCTGACCGCACCCGACCAGCGTCCTGAAGATCCGATGGCCTGGCAGCTCGGCCCGGAGGGGAAGCGTTTCAACCGGCTCGCCGCCGACCGCTGGGCACTCGCCCACGCCGCCAACGGCACCGACCCCCAGGTCGCCCAGGCCGCCGCCGCCGCCGTCTACGCGGTCTACGTCGGCGAGGCCCCCTTCGAGATGTGAGGTCTCGACGAGCTCGACCAACGGAGCGCCTGACGGGTCTCGACAAGTTCGACCAAACGGATGGCCCGGCAGTGACGTGACCGAGAAGCGGAGTGGGCTGCACCCCGTCCTGGTGTGGTGGGCGTATCGTCGCTCCGCTCCTCAACGTCGGTCGCAGACCGACCTCGTATGAAGCGCGCGAGTCCCCTGCCAGGGACTTCAACACGACAGCAGAAGTAGGACGAGCTGCGCACGGGCGGGACGGGGTGCAGCCCACTCCGCGGAGCAAACCGCAACGAGAGCTCGACCACAAGAGGCCTCGACGAGCTCGACCTGCCGGCGGCGATTGTTGTCCGTGGCGCGACCTATGCTGGCCGCCATGGCTGATCCGGAGTCCTACCGTCCGGCGACCGGCACCATTCCCACCCAGCCGGGCGTCTATCGGTTCAGCGACGCCGCCGGCCGAGTCATCTACGTCGGCAAGGCCGTCAACTTGCGGCAGCGGCTGACCTCTTACTTCGCCGATCCGGCCCTGTTGCATTTCCGCACTCGGACGATGGTCCGCACCGCGGCCAAGGTCGAGTGGACGGTAGTCCGCAACGAACTCGAGGCGCTGCAGCTGGAGTACACCTGGATCAAGCAGCACGACCCGCGGTTCAACGTGAAGTACCGCGACGACAAGTCCTATCCGTGGATGGCGGTGACCTGGTCGGAGGAGTATCCCCGGGTTTTCGTGGGCCGCGGCAAGAAGCGCAAAGGCACCCGCTACTTCGGTCCCTACGCGCACGCCTGGGCGATCCGCGAGACCCTCGACCCGTTGCTCCGGGCCTTCCCGATGCGCTCCTGCACCAACGGTGTGTTCCGGTCGGCGGCGGCGTCCGGACGGCCCTGCCTGCTCGGCTACATCGGCAAATGCGCCGCGCCCTGCGTGGGCCGGATCGGCCCTGACGAGCATCGTGCGCTGGCTCAGGACGTCTGCGACTTCCTCGCCGGCCGCACCAATGCTCTGCTGAAGCGGCTGGAGCGGCAGATGCGCGAGGCGTCCGACAACCTGGAGTTCGAGAAGGCGGCGGTGCTGCGCGACCAGTTGCACGCATTGCGCCAGGCCACCGACTCCAACGCGATCGTGCTCGGAGACGGCACCGACGCCGATGTGATCGCGTTGGCCGAGGATCCGCTCGAGGTCGCCGTGCAGATCTTCCATGTCCGCGACGGACGGGTCCGCGGCCAGCGGGCCTGGGTGGCTGACCGCACCGACGACACCGAGACCGAGGGGCTGATCGAGACCTTCCTGCTGCAGCTCTACGCCGACGTCGACGGCACCGAGGTGCCGCCGGAGATCCTGGTCCCCGAGGTGCCCGGCACCGCGGAACTCATTGCCGAGCTGCTCACCGAGTCCCGTGGTTCCCGGGTCGTCGTCCGGACGCCGCGGCGCGGCGACAAGAAAACCCTGATGGAGACGGTGGCACGCAATGCTGCCGAGGCGCTCGCGTTGCACAAGACCCGCCGGGCCAGCGACCTGTCCACCCGCAACCAGGCGCTGGAGGAGATCCAGCAGGCGTTGGGTCTGCCCACCGTCCCGCTGCGGATCGAGTGCTACGACGTCTCTCACTTGCAGGGCACCGAGATCGTGGCCTCGATGGTGGTCTTCGAGGACGGCCTGGCCCGCAAGAGCGACTACCGCCGGTTCGTGATCCGCGGTATCGACGGCTCCAACGATGTGGCCGCGATCCACGAGGTGATCACCCGCCGGTTCCGCCGTTACCTCGACGAGCAGCAGGCGCCGAGTGAGGACGGCCCGCTGCTGGTCGATCCGACGACCGGTGCGGCCCGCAAATTCGCCTACGCTCCCGGCCTGGTGGTGGTCGACGGCGGTGCGCCCCAGGTGGCTGCGGCCGTCCGGGCGCTAACCGAACTCGGCATCGACGACGTGGCGGTGATCGGACTGGCCAAACGGCTCGAGGAGGTCTGGGTGCCGGACGAGGAGTTCCCGCTGATCCTGCCCCGCACCAGCGAGGGGCTGTACCTGTTGCAGCGGATCCGCGACGAGGCGCACCGGTTCGCCATCACCCACCATCGCGGACGCCGCAGCGCGTCCATGGTCGAGTCGGTGCTCGACGCCGTCCCCGGCTTGGGCGAGGTGCGCCGCAGGACCCTGCTGAAGCACTTCGGTTCGCTGAAGAAGCTGCGGGCCGCAACCCCCGATGAGTTGGCCGCGGTTCCGGGAATCGGTCCCCGCCTCGCGACGGCGATCCTCGAGGCGCTGGCCGGCCCGGTACCTGAGGTGGTGAACCTCACCACGGGCGAGGTGCTGAACGGGGAACCCGCTAGGGCGCCGTCCGCGGATCGAGGATAATCTCCCACCATGAGCACACCCGCCTCCGAACTCCGCTTCGTGATCGTGACCGGCATGTCCGGTGCCGGTCGTCGCACGGCGTGTCACACCCTGGAGGATCTGGGTTGGTACGTGGTCGACAACCTTCCCCCGCAGTTGCTGCCCGGCTTGGTGCAGCTGGCGAAGGAGCGTGACTTCGTCAAGGTCGCGGTGGGCATCGACGTCCGCACCGGGTCGGCCTTCCAGCAGATCCCTGCGGTTTTCGACGCGCTGGGCCGGGCCGGCGTCGTGCCCCAGATCCTCTTCCTGGACGCCGACGACGCGGCGATCGTCCGGCGCCAGGAGTCGGTGCGACGGCCACTGCCCCTGCAGGGCGAGGGCCGGCTGATCGACGGTGCCCACAAGGAACGGCAGTTGCTGGCCACGCTGCGTGCCTCGGCCGACATGGTCATCGACACCTCAAGCCTCAACGTGCACCAGCTCTCCGACCGGGTCGCGCACACCTTCGGCTCTGACGAGAACGCCGACCTGCTGGTCACGGTGATGTCGTTCGGTTTCAAGAACGGCATCCCGATCGATGCCGACATGGTGTTCGATGTGCGGTTCCTGCCCAATCCGCACTGGGTGCCCGACCTTCGGCCCCAAACCGGCCTGTCTCATGCCGTGTCGAGTTACGTACTCGGCCAGGAGGGCGCCCACGCCTTCCTCGGCCACATCAGCGACCTGCTGGCGCTGGTGAAGCCCGGCTATCTGCGCGAGGGTAAGCGACTCGCGACCGTAGCGGTGGGCTGCACCGGCGGCAAGCACCGCAGCACCGCCATGGCTGAGGAGTTGGCTCGGATGCTGCGCGATCGCGGCGTGGCCAGCCAGGTCATCCATCGAGATCTGGGCAAGGAATGAGCCGGCGACGGCAAGCGCCGGCGGTGGTCGCGTTCGGCGGCGGCCACGGACTGTCCGCGGCACTGAGCGCGCTGCGGTACGTGACGCCGCGGCTGACCGCAGTGGTCACCGTCGCCGACGACGGGGGATCCTCCGGCCGGTTGCGTGACGAGTTCGAAATCCTTCCGCCCGGCGACCTGCGGATGGCGCTGGCCGCGCTGTGCGCCGAGGACGACCTGGGCCGCACCTGGGCCGACGTGTTGCAGTCCCGGTTCGCCGGAGGCGGACCGCTGGCCGGCCACGCGATCGGCAACCTGCTGATCGCCGGGCTGTGGCAGCGTTTGGAGGACCCGGTCGCCGGTCTCGACATGGTCGGCGCGCTGCTCCGCATCCAGGGCCGGGTGCTGCCGATGGCCGCGGTCCCGCTGACCATCGAGGCGGACGTCGTGGGCTCCGATCCTCGTCATCCCGACGATCTCGCGGTGCTCCGCGGTCAGGCGACGGTGGCCAAGACCGGTGGCGACGTCCGTGCCGTGCGGCTGCTGCCGTCCGATCCGCCGGCCCGCCCGGAATCGGTGCAAAGCGTCCTCGACGCAGATCATGTGGTCCTCGGACCCGGCTCGTGGTTCACCTCGGTGATTCCGCATCTGCTCGTACCCCAGCTGGCTGAGGCGATCGTCGCCACCAAGGCACAACGCATCCTGACCATGAATCTGGTGCCCGCCGATGAGACGGACGGCTTCCCGGCCTCGCGGCACCTTGAGGTACTCGCCGACCATTGTCCGGCGTTGCGTTTGGACGCGGTGATCATCGATCCGGCCTTCGCCGCCGACGATCCGCCGTTGGAGCGTTTCGCCCGGTCACTGGGCGCCCGTCTCGTGGTGGAGAATGTACGGATGCGCGACGGCTCGCCCCGGCACGATCCCCATCGGCTGGCCGCCGTCTACGCCGAGCTGATGCAGTAGCGGCCGCCGCCCCACCCCACCCCAGACGCGAAGGACGAATCCATGGCAATGACCCAGCAGGTCAAGGCAGAACTGGCCACCGTCTCGGTGACCAAGCCGGCCTGCCGCCGAGCCGAGGTCGCGGCCATTCTGCGCTTCGCGGGCGGCCTGCATCTGGCCGGCGGCCGGATCGTGGTCGAGGCGGAACTCGATACCGGCGCCGCCGCGCGGCGGTTGCGGACGGCCATAGCCGAGCTGTTCGGGTTCAACTCCGAGTTCGTCGTGGTGACGTCCTCCGGCCTGCGGCGCGGCACCCGCTATATCGTCAGGCTGATTCGCGACGGGGAATCGCTGGCCCGGCAGACCGGACTGATCGACGGTCGGGGACGTCCCGTGCGCGGCTTGCCCACTGCCATCGTCAGCGGCGGCCTGGACGTCTCGGTCGCCGGATGGCGGGGCGCCTTCCTGGCCCACGGCTCGCTGACCGAACCGGGCCGCTCGATGGCGATGGAGATCACCTGCCCCGGATCCGAATCCGCGCTCGCGCTGGTCGGCGCCGCCCGCCGGCTCGGCATCGCGGCCAAGGCCCGCGAGGTGCGCGGCGTCGACCGGGTGGTGATCCGCGACGGTGACGCGATCGCCGCCATGCTGACCCGGCTCGGCGCCCATCAGTCCCTGCTGGCCTGGGAGGAGCGCCGCATCCGGCGCGAGGTGCGGGCGTCGGCCAACCGGTTGGCGAACTTCGATGACGCCAACCTGCGGCGTTCGGCGCGCGCCGCCGTCGCTGCGGGCGCCCGGGTGGAGCGCGCGTTGGAGATCCTGGGCGACGACATTCCCGAGCATCTGAAGGTGGCGGGCCTGTTGCGGCTGGAGAACAAGCAGGCCTCGCTGGAGGAGCTCGGCCAGTTGCACCAGCCGCCGCTCACCAAGGACGCGGTGGCCGGCCGGATCCGCCGGCTGCTGGCGACCGCCGACAAGCGTGCCGCCGAGCTGGGGATCGCCGGCACCGAGGCGAATCTGTCCCGCGAGATGCTCGAGGATCAGGACTGAACGGGTAGTCAGCCGCCTCCGTTCACATCCTGTGTTCATCTTCCGTTCATGCGTGGTGTTCGGCCTCCGATACCGGGTTCTCGGAACTCCTTCCCAAGCAGGCCTTTTTCTATAGAGTGGGCGTCGTCCACCCTTGCCTGTGCCTGAGAAGCGGGCAAAAAACTCAACGAAGGGGAACCATCACATGACGGTGAAGGTTGGTATTAACGGTTTCGGCCGGATCGGCCGCAACTTCTTCCGTGCGCTGACGGCGTCCGGAGCCGACATCGAGGTCGTCGGCGTCAACGACCTGACCGACAACAAGACGCTGGCCCACCTGCTGAAGTACGACTCGATCCTGGGCCGCTTCCCCGGCGAGATCAGCTACGACGACGAGTCGATCACGGTCGACGGCCACAAGATCATGGCCTACGCCGAGCGTGACCCGAAGAACCTGCCCTGGGGCGAGATCGGCGCCGATGTCGTGATCGAATCCACCGGCTTCTTCACCGACGCCACCAAGGCCAAGGCGCACATCGAGGCGGGAGCCAAGAAGGTCATCATCTCCGCTCCGGCGAAGAACGAGGACATCACGGTGGTGGTCGGTGTCAACGAGGGTGACTACAACCCCGAGACCGACAACGTCATCTCCAACGCGTCCTGCACCACCAACTGCCTGGCCCCGATGGCCAAGGTGCTCAACGACACCGTCGGCATCGTCCGTGGCCTGATGACCACGGTGCACGCCTACACCGCCGATCAGAACCTGCAGGACGGCCCGCACAGCGACCTGCGTCGCTCCCGCAACGCCGCGCTGAACATCGTGCCGACCAAGACCGGTGCGGCCGCCGCCGTTGCGCTGGTGCTGCCCGAGCTCAAGGGCAAGTTCGACGGCTACGCGCTGCGGGTGCCGACCCCCACCGGCTCGGCCACCGACCTGACCTTCCAGGCCGGCAAGGAGACCTCCGTCGCGGAGATCAACGCCGCGATCAAGGCGGCCGCTGAGGGTCCGCTGAAGGGCATCCTGGCCTACACCGAGGATCCGATCGTGTCCAAGGACATCGAGACCGATCCGCATTCCTGCATCTTCGACGCCGGCCTCACCAAGGTGATCGGCGACCAGGTGAAGGTTGTCGGCTGGTACGACAACGAGTGGGGCTACTCCAACCGCCTCGTCGACCTGACCGTTCTGGTCGGCGACAAGCTCTGATCCCGATTACCACCCGATAGATCGACACAAGAGAGGCCGACGGTGAAGTCAGTACAGGATCTTGGTGATCTGAAGGGCAAGCGGGTGCTGATCCGCTGCGACTTCAACGTGCCGCTGGACGGCGACACGATCACCGACGACGGTCGGATCAGGGCGGCGCTGCCGACCCTGACCCAACTGAAGGACGCCGGCGCGAAGGTCATCGTGCTGGCTCACCTCGGCCGACCCAAGGGTGCCCCCGACCCGAAGTATTCGGTGGCTCCCGCGGCAAAGCGGCTCGGCGAACTGATCGGAGCCGAGGTCAAACTCGCCTCCGACACCGCCGGGCCGGGCGCCGAAGAGACCGTCGCCGGCTTGGCCGACGGCGAGATCGCGCTGCTTGAGAACGTCCGGTTCGAGCCGGGCGAAACCTCCAAGGTCGACGCCGAACGCGAGGCACTGGCGCAGAAGTGGGCCGCGCTGGCCGACGTCTTCGTCTCCGACGGCTTCGGCGTCGTGCACCGCAAGCAGGCCAGCGTCTACGACGTGGCCAAGTTGCTGCCGCACGCGGCCGGCACCCTGGTGAAGAAGGAGGTCGATGTCTTCTCCAAGGTGCTCTCCGATCCGGACCGTCCGTTCGTGGTGGTGCTGGGCGGGGCGAAGGTCGCCGACAAGCTGGCGGTGATCGAGAACCTACTGAAGCTCGCCGACACCCTGGTCGTCGGCGGCGGGATGGCCTACACCTTCCTGGCCGCGAAGGGTTACCAGGTGGGTTCCTCGCTGCTCGACGAGGCCAGCATCGAGACCTGCAAGGGCTACCTGGCGACCGCCGAGGCCGAGGGCAAGCAGATCCTGCTGCCGGTCGACGTCCGGGTCGCCGACGGTGCCGACTTCGCCGGCCGCACCGTCAACGGTGAGGTCGAAGTGGTCGCCGCCGACGCGATCCCCGAAGGCAAAATGGGCCTCGACATCGGGCCGGAATCCGAGAAGCTGTTCGCCGACGCGATCAAGTCGGCCAAGACCGTGGTCTGGAACGGCCCGATGGGCGTGTTCGAGATCGCCGAGCTGGCCGGTGGCACCGCCGCGGTTGCCCAGGCGCTCACCGAGGTCGACGGCCTGAGTGTCGTCGGCGGCGGCGATTCGGCCGCCGCGGTGCGCGAACTCGGCCACGACGACAGTGCCTTCGGGCACATCTCCACGGGCGGCGGAGCCTCGCTGGAGTACCTGGAAGGCAAAGAACTGCCGGGCATCGCGGTGCTCGAGGAAGGCAACTGACATGGCTCGCACGCCCATCATGGCCGGCAACTGGAAGATGAACCTCGACCACGTCGAGGCGACCGGCCTGGTCCAGAAACTCGCCTGGACGCTGGAAGATCTGAAGTACGACGCGAGCAAGTCCGAAGCAGCGGTCATCGTGCCGTTCACCGACCTGCGCACGGTGCAGACCCTGATCGAGGGCGATAAGCTGCCGCTGGCCTTCGGTGCCCAGGACGTCTCTGTGCACGACTCCGGCGCCTACACCGGTGAGATCTCGGCCGCCATGCTGGCCAAGCTGAACTGCGACTACGTGGTGATCGGGCATTCCGAGCGCCGCGACTACCACGGCGAGACCGACGAGTCGATCAACGCCAAGGCCAAGGTCGTGCAGGCCGCGGGCATGGTCCCGATCGTGTGCGTCGGCGAGAAGCTCGACGTCCGCAAAGAGGGCAACCAGGTTCCGTTTGTGCTCGCCCAGGTCGACAAGTGTCTGGCCGGCCTGACCGCCGACGAGGTCGGCGCCCTGGTGATCGCCTACGAGCCGGTCTGGGCGATCGGCACCGGTGAGGTCGCGACTCCCGAGGACGCCCAGGAGGTCTGTGGAGCGATCCGCGCCCGGGTTGCCGAGCTGCTCGGCCAGGGGGCCGCGGACGCCGTCCGCATTCAGTACGGCGGCTCCGTCAAGTCCAGCAACATCGTCGACATCATGGCCCAGCCCGACGTGGACGGCGCCCTGGTCGGCGGCGCCAGCCTGGATGCCGGCGAGTTCGCGAAGATCGTCGCCTTCTACCAGCAGGCCTGATCGCGTTCCGGCGTCCGCCGGAGTCGTGGTGCGGGTAGGTTAGGATTCACCCTGTGATTGTTGCGCCCATGTTGACGTGGCCGATTCTTACCCTGTCGATCGTGTTGATCCTGACCAGCGTCGTGCTGTCCCTGTTCGTGCTGCTGCACAAGGGCCGCGGCGGTGGCATGTCGGATCTGTTCGGCGGGGGCATGTCCACCTCGATGGGTGGAGCCTCAGCTGCGGAGCGGACGCTCGACCGGTTGACGGTGATCATCGGCCTGGTCTGGCTGGCCACGGTCTTCGGCCTGTTGGTGCTGTACCGGTTCTTCCCGGATTACGGCACGCTCTGATTCCCCCCTGCCCTCGTCGTAGGGCGACTCGACAAGGAGAAACACGTGGTTGGTGGTAGCGCGATCCGGGGCAGCCGGGTTGGTGCCGGGCCGATGGGCGAGGCCGAGCGCGGCGATTCAGCGCCGCGGTTGTACGTCTCGTACTTCTGCTCGAACCAGCATGAGACCCGCCCCGCCTTCGCGGCCGACGCGGTCGTCCCGGAGACCTGGGACTGCCCGCGTTGCGGCCTTCCGGCCAACCTCGATTCGGAGAACCCGCCGCCCCCGCCGAAGATCCAGCCGTACAAGACGCACCTCGCTTATGTGAAGGAGCGTCGTAGCGACGCCGAGGCCGCCGCGATCCTCACCGAGGCCCTCGAGGGCCTGCGCGCCCGCCGCGCCGCCGGTGAAGTGATCTACTGACCGACAGCTGAACCAAGGAACCGTCCCCGACGCGGTCGGGGACGGTTCTTTCGCGCTCACCTCGAACGCGGGGGACGGTTCTTTCGCGCTCACCTCGAACGCCGGGGACGGTTCCCAACGTGCGAATTCCGAACGCGGAGAACCGTCCCCAACGTGCGAATTTGCACGAGAAGAACCGTCCCCGGAGTGCGAGGGTGGCGCTAGAGCGCGCAGTGGAACCAGGGGAGTTCGCTGCCGGCGTCCCGGTCGATGAACCACAGGGTGTCGTCGGCGCCACGGACGACGCCGGCGGGGATCTCCGTCGAACCGGCGATCGCCCGGCCGGCCACATCGGCCTTGTCGGGTCCGCTGAGCAGGAACCAGACCTCGTGGGAGCGGCTGAGTGCGGGCGCGGTGAACGAGATCCGGTCGTGGTCACCCTTGGGCGAGTTGGTCAGCCCGATCACCGTCTGGGTGGTTTGCGGATCGAAAGAGGGATGGTCGGGAAAGATGCTGGCCACATGTCCCTCGGGACCGATGCTCAACAGGCAGATGTCGAAGACCACGTCGCCGAGTTCTTTGGTGTACGTGGCCGCGGCCGCGTCGGCGTCCGCCACCCCATCGGCCGCCGGCATCGGATGGGTGCGTGCCGGGTCCAGCGCGAACTGGCCGGCCAGCATCGCCAGCGCGACGCCCGCGTGACGTGCCGGGTCATCGGTGGCGGTGAACCGTTCATCGGTCCACCACAGTTCCAGTCGGCTGGGATCGACAGCTGAACCGTCGATGCGGCGTCCTAAGCCCTCGTAGATGCGTTGGGCGATCCGCCCGCCGGTGAGGCACAGGTGAACCACTCGTTCGGGGTCGGCCTGGATCTTGACGATCCGGGCGACCAGGAGGGCCGCCGCCTGCTCGGCGAGGTCCTCGGCTCCGGAGAACCGCAGAACCTGGTCCTTCACGCGTTCGTCGCCTTCTCCACATCGCGTCGTTCGCAGCGATCGACCAGCACGTCCATGGCGGAGGCGAAGATGTCGTCGACGTCCAGGCGGCGCAACTCCTCGGTGATCAGCGCATCGATGTCGCGGCGCCGCAGCGCCACCTGGCGGCGGGGCAGGCCGGGCGCCGAGAACGTGGCCATCCGGCCGTCGTCTCGGGCGATCGCGATGTCACCCTTGGTGGTGCGCATGGTGACGTTGGTGATGCCCACGCCCTTGGCGCCCTCGCGGCGCTCCACCCGCACCTTCAGTCGATCCTCCAGCCACGCCGACAGCAACATGCTGGCCGCGTTGTTGGGTCCGGCCTCCACCGACACTTCGGTGATCTTCGCCGGGTAGGAGTCCAGCGCGGACGCCAGCAGTGCCCGCCACGGGGTCAGCCTGGTCCAGGTGAGGTCGGTGTCGCCCGGCGAGTAGTTGCGCGCCCGCCGCTCGATCGCCACCAGAGGCCGGGAGGACCCCATCGCGTCGGTGATCCGGCGACTGGCCAGCTTGCCGACCGGGTCCTCGCCAGGTTTGGCCGGCGCACTGCCGGGCCACCAGGCGACCACCGGGGAATCGGGCAGCAGCAGGGCCAGGACGACGGACGCGCGATGCTCGGTCAGCTGACCGTGGAAGCGCAGCGAGATGATCTCGCCCGGCACTTCCTCGCCGAGCCGGATCTCGGCATCCACATGGTCGCCGTCGGCATCGCCGTCGGTGACCAGGATGATCCGGGACGGGTGCTCCCGGCCGGCGTTCTCGCACGCCTCCAGGGCGCGCTCGTAATGGCTGCCCTCCGCGATCACGATCAGGGTGAAGACCATGGACGAGGCGACGCCGATGTTGTGCCTCGCCTTGACCAGAGCCATGTGGATACCGGTGGCGTTGGTGTCCGGAACGTTGATGATCATCGATTCTCCTAGGGCCGGCGCCAGACGAAGCCATCGCGGGCAAGCATCGCCTTGCCGCACGGTGGACCCCATGAGCCGGACGGGTATCCCTCCGGTTGGGTGTCCTGCTCGGCCCAGAAATCCAGGATCGGGTCGAGGATCTTCCAGGCCAGTTCGACCTCTTCGTGCTGGGGGAACAACGGCGGGTCGCCCAGCAGGACGTCCAGGATCAGCCGCTCGTACGCCTCGGGGCTGGACTCGGCGAACGAGGTGCCGTAGGCGAAGTCCATGGTGACGTCGCGGATCTCCATCAGGGTGGCCGGCACCTTGGCGCCGAAGCGCAGCGTGATGCCCTCGTCGGGCTGGATCCGCATCACCAGGGCGTTGCTGCCCAGCGCCTCGGTGTCGGTGTGGCTGAACGGCAGGTGGGGCGCCGGACGCAGATTCAGCGCGATCTCGGTCACCCGCCGCGGCATCCGCTTCGCCGAGCGCAGGTAGAACGGGACGCCGGCCCACCGTCGGTTGTCGATGTCGACCCGGATCGCCGCGTAGGTCTCGGTCTGCGACTTGGGGTCGATGCCGTCCTCTTCGAGATAGCCGGGAACGAGCTGACCGCCCGCCCAGCCGCCCAGGTACTGACCCCTGGCGGTGTGGGCGGCGATGTCCCGAGGGGCCCGGGCCGCCGCGAGCACCTTCTTCTTCTCGGCCCGCAGCTGCTCGGCGTCGAACGACGTCGGTTCTTCCATCGCGGTCAGCGCCAGAAGCTGCAGCAGATGGTTCTGGATCACGTCACGAGCCGCACCGACGCCGTCGTAGTAGCCGGCGCGGCCGCCGATGCCGATGTCCTCGGCCATCGTGATCTGCACATGGTCGATGTAGTTGCGGTTCCAGATCGGCTCGAACAGCTGGTTCGCGAACCGCAGCGCCAGCATGTTCTGCACGGTCTCCTTGCCCAGATAGTGATCGATCCGGAACACCGACTGCGAGTGGAAGACCGAGGAAACTCGGTTCTCCAGCTCGATGGCGCTGGCCAGGTCGTGGCCGAACGGCTTCTCAATCACCACCCGGCTCCAGGCGTGCTTGGTGTCACGCTTAGCCAGGCCGTGCTTGGACAGCATCGAGATGACCTGATCAAACGCCTTGGGCGGGATCGACAGGTAGAAGGCGTGGTTGCCGCCGGTGCCCTGGCTCTCGTCGAGCTCCTTCAGGGTCTCCTTGAGCAGCAGGAACGATTCGTCGCTGTCGAAAGTGCCCGACACGAACCGGATGCCCTCGAGCAGCTGCTTCCAGACCTCTTCGCGGAACGGCGTCCGAGCCCGCTCCTTGACCGAGTCGTGGACGATCTTGGCGAAATCCTCGCCGTCCCAGTCGCGCCGGGCGAAGCCGATCAGACCGAACCCGGGCGGCAGCAGACCACGGTTGGCCAGGTCGTAGACCGCCGGCATCAGCTTCTTGCGAGCCAGGTCGCCGGTCACCCCGAACAACACCAGGGCACAGGGCCCGGCGATGCGGGGCAACCGGCGATCCTGCGGATCGCGTAGCGGATTGACGGACGTCGTGGGCTCGCTCACCGGGCCATCGTGTCGTGAATCACTTCGCGGAGGCAATTGCCTTCTCGACCGATGCGACGAGTTCGTGCCAGGAAACGATGAACTTCTCCACGCCTTCGTCTTCCAACACCTGGTAGACATCGTCGAGGTCGACCCCGGCGGCGCTCACCTCGTCGAGGACGGCCTGGCCGGCGGCGGCCTGACCGACGATGGAGGTGCCGAGTTCGCCGTGGTCGGCGAAGGCGTCCATGGTCTTCTCGGGCATGGTGTTCACCACGCCGTCGGCGATCAGGTTGGTGACGTAGAGGGTGTCGGGCAGGTCGGGGCTCTTGGTGCCGGTGGAGGCCCACAGCGGTCGCTGCACGTTGGCTCCCTTGGCCTGCAGGGCTGTGAACCGGTCGGAGCCGAACACCTCTTCGAAGGCGCCGTAGGCGACCAGGGCGTTGGCGATCGCGGTCTTGGACTGCAGATCGCTACGCCCGGCGGTGGCCAGCCGCTTGTCGACCTCGGCGTCCACCCGGGACACGAAGAACGACGCCACGGAATGGATCTTGCTGAGGTCACGACCGGCCTCGGCAGCTTCCTCCAGGCCGGACAGGTAGGCGTCCATCACCTCGCGGTAGCGGGCCTCGGAGAAGATCAGCGTCACGTTCACCGAGATACCGGCCGCGATCGAGGCCTGGATGGCGGGCAGACCAGGCTTGGTGGCCGGGATCTTGATCAGCACGTTCTCCCGACCGACCAGGTCGTGCAGTTCGGCGGCCTGGGCGATGGTGCCGTCGGTGTCGTTGGCCAACGTGGGGGCGACCTCGATGGAGACCCGGCCGTCGTAGCCGTCCGAGGCCTGGTAGAGGTCGGCGAACAGATCGCAGGCGTTACGCACATCGGTGGAGCACAGCTGCTTGATCGCGGTGTCGACATCGGCACCGTCCAGCGAGCGCAGCTGTTCGGCGTAGTCGGCGCCGTTGGTCAGGGCGGCGGCAAAGATCGTCGGGTTGGTGGTCACGCCCGACACGGAATCATCGGCGATCTTCTGCGCCAGATTGCCGCTGGTCAGCCGAGCCCGCGAGAGGTCGTCGAGCCAGATGCTCACCCCCGCGTCCGCCAAAGCCTTCAGACGATCATTCATGGTCGATCAACTCCTGTTCGTCGGTTTTGCCCCCGGGTGGGGTGACAGTCCAAAGGAACTCTAGTCGCGGCCGTAGTTCCTGATGGTTGGGAAGGGCTAGACTGCTCGCGATCCGAGCGAGGAGGAGACGACGGGGATGCACTCATCGGCGCCGACGGTTGCAGCCACAGCTTCGGGCTCCCTGCGGGCGTATGTCGCGCTCACCAAGCCACGGATCATCGAGCTGTTGCTGGTCACTACCGTACCCGCGATGTTCCTGGCCGCGGGCGGTGTGCCGGAATGGCAGAAGGTGGTCTGGACCCTGGTCGGGGGAACCTTGGCGGCCGGCTCCGCGAATGTCTTCAACTCGGTGCTGGACGCCGACATCGACTCCGAGATGCGGCGCACCCGGCGGCGTCCGATGGCGCTGAACAGCGTGCCGCCGGCGCGCGCCTACGTGTTCGGTGCGGTCCTGGGCATTCTTGCCGCGCTGACCCTCGGGTTCGGCGCCAACTGGCTGTCGGCGTCCCTGGCCATGACGGCCAACGCCTACTACGTCTTCGTCTACACGATGGGCCTCAAGCGGCGCACCTCGCAGAACATCGTCTGGGGCGGGATCGCCGGCTGCTTCCCGCCGTTGATCGGCTGGACGGCCGTCACCGGCAGCATCGACTGGCCGCCGCTGGTGCTGTTCGCGATCGTCTTCTTCTGGACGCCGCCGCACACCTGGGCGCTCGCCTTCCGCTACCAGGAGGACTACCGCCAGGCGCACGTGCCGATGCTGCCGGTGGTGATGGAGCCGCCGGCGGTGGCCTGGCGGATCCTGGTCTACACGGTGATCACGGTGGCGGTCAGCCTGGTGCTCTGGCCGGTCGCGCACACCGGCTGGCTCTACCCGGCGGTCGCTCTGGTGGCCGGCATCCTGATGATCGTCGAGTCGGTTCAGCTCCTGGTCCGTGCCAGGGCCGGCATGACTGAGGCCGCATTGAAGCCGATGCGGCTGTTCCACCTGTCCAACTCCTACCTGGCGGTGGTCTTCCTGGCCGCCGCGGTCGACCCGCTGATCTTCTGAGCGGTTGGGTCGTCCGGTGGGGCGGCCGAGTGCCACAGCAGGCTGATCGCCACCGTGTACAACGTCGTTCCGACCATGTGCGCGAACACCACGCCCATCGGCAGCCCCAGGAAGTATTGGGTGTAGCCGATCACGGCCTGTAGGCAGGCTGCCCCGATCACCAGCAGCGCCGCCCGCTGGATCCGCCGGACGCCGCGGGCGGCGTAGGCCAACCAGATCGTCAGAGCGAGGGTGACCCACATGGTGACCGAATGCAGCCGGGCCACCTCACTGAGGTCGAAGCCGTTGCGCTGAGCGCCACCGTCTCCCGAGTGTGGCCCGGCCCCGGTCACCACGGTGCCCAGGTACATCATCAGCAACGACAGCCAGAACACGCCCTGAGCGCCCAGCCACAGCCTGCGGGGTGCCGGTACCGGGCGCAGCTCGAAGGCGTCGTTCGCCATCGTCACACAGGCCACGATGAGGGCCACCGAGAGCACCATGTGCAGCCCGACCACCCAGGGGTTCAGCTCGGTCAGCACCGTGATGCCGCCCACCACCCCCTGCAGGCCGATGCCGAGCCCGACCGCGATCGACAGCACCCGGAGGCGTCGCTTCCGCACCGTGCGGAACACCGTGATCGCCGTGCCGAGAGCAACGGCGATCAACACGAAGGTGAGCAGCCGATTGCCGAACTCCACGAAGGAGTGCCATTCCGCCTCCGGATGCGGCACGTACGATCCGGGATCGCACTGCGGCCAAGTCGAGCAGCCCAGCCCCGACTTGGTCAGCCGGACCAGCGCGCCGGTCCAGACGATCACCATGTTGGCGACCAGGTTCGCCACCGTCCAGGCGCGAAGACTCCGCCGTCCGGTCAGGATGTCCATCGGAACACCTTTCGTGCCATCAGGGTGAGAGCGGCCGCCCAGGTCGCCAGGATCAGCAGTGCCAGGGGCGCCAGGGCACCGACGGACGCCGCGCGCAACGCCGCGCCCAGCGCGGCGGTGGGCAGCCAGGGCGGTTGGTCGGCGATCAGCCCGCCCAGCGCCAGGCCGGCGAGATAGATCAGGTTGGCCAGGGCCAGGGTGACCTCGGCCTTCATGGTGCCGGCCAGCATCAGCCCGAGCCCGGCGAAGGCAGCGATGGCGAGCAGGGTGGCCAGCGCCGCGCTCAGCGTGCCGGCTGCCGTCCAGACCGGACGCCAGCCGCAGCCGATCGCCACCGCCACCAGCAACACCGCCTGGACCGCGACCAGCGCAGTGGCCGCCAACGCCTTGCCGGCGATCAGGTCGGCACGGCTCAGCGGGGTTGCCACCAGCCGCTCCAGGACGCCGTAGCGACGTTCGAAGCCGGTGGCCACAGCCACTGAGGTGAACGCCGTCGACCAGGTGGCGACGGCCACCACAGACGCCGGGAACACCGCCGGATCGAGCCCGAAACCGGAACCCCAGGCCAGTCCGCCGAGCAGCAGCCCGAGCGGGATGGCGAACGCCAGCAGCAGCTGCTCGCCGTTGCGCAGCAGCATCCGCAGCTCCATCGCGGCGTGCCGGACGACGCGCACCGGGTTCACGCCGCACCCCCGGTGTGGCGCAGGAAAACGTCCTCCAGGGAGGTGTCGGCGGTGAGTTCGGCAACGGTTCCGGAGACCGTCACCCGTCCGGCGTCCATGATCCAGACCCGGTCGGCCAGCCGGGCCGCCTCGTCCATGTCGTGGGTGGTGAGCAGCACCGAGACGCCGCGTCCACGCAGCCCGGCGATGACGTCCCAGGTGCGTCGCCGCGCGTGCGGGTCCATGCCCGCGGTCGGCTCGTCCAGCAGCACCAGTTCGGGTCGACCGACCAGTGCGCCGGCCAGGTTCACCGCCTGCTGCTCGCCACCGGAGAGGCGGCGGTAGGGGCGGTTCAGCAGCGGCGCCAAAGCCAGCGCCTCCACCAGGTCGGCGACCGGCACCGGATCGGAGTAGAGACCGGCCAGGTAACGCAGCATCTCTCCCGGCCGGACGGCGGACCAGGCGCCCACCGACTGCGGCATCAGGCCGAGTCGTTCGTTGGCGCCGCCGGGTGGTCCGCCCAGCACCAGCACCCGGCCGGAGGACGGCCGGATCAGGCCGGTCAGGCAACGCAGCGCGGTGGTCTTGCCGGCACCGTTGGGGCCGAGCAGCGCGGTCAACTCGCCGGCGGCTGCTGTCCAGGACAACTCGTCCAGCACCCGCCGTCCGCCGAAGTTGACGGTGACCCCGTCCAACTCCAGGGCGTACGACGGGATCACCGGGTCAGCATATGCCGCCGTCACGCCGGGGCGAACCGATTCGGTCCTCGCCGCAGCCGCCTCGGGCTCGCCGGCCCGGCGATCGTCGCCGGCCGCTCGGCGGAGGGCCGACGCGCCGGCGCGGCGCGAATGCTCGTCTCGGTCTTCGGGGAAGGTTAGGAGCTCCTCAGTACAGCCCGAGTTCGTAGGCCCGGATGGCCAGCGTCACGCGGTTGGTCGCACCGACCTTCGCCATCAGCGCGTTGACGTGGTACTTCACCGTCGAGGGCGACAAATACACCTCGCCGGCGATCTGTTCGGTGGTGCGGCCCTCCCGGATCAGCCGCAGGATCGCGCGCTCGGTCGGCGTGAGCAGCTCAGCCAGGTCCGGACGGCCCCGCCGGTCCACCAGTGCGGCCCCGGCCCCGCCGAGCACGGCCAGGCCGTGGCGCGCCGACTGCACCGCGTGGATGATCGCCTCGGGCGCCAGATCCTTGGGTAGGAAACCGAGCGCTCCGGCGCTGAGCATCGCCGCGGCGGCTTGCGGGTCGGTGAGCGAAGTGAGCGCCAGCACCTGCGTGTTCGGCGACGCGTCGCGCAGCAGACGGGTGGTCTCGGGACCGTCCGGGTACGGCATGACGATGTCGACGAGCGCGACGTGCGGTCGGTCGCGGTCCAGCGAGTCGAGGGCGTCGGTGCCCGACGCGTAGCTGCCCCGGACGACAAGGTCGGGGGCCGACTCCAGGCAGCTGGTCAGCATCGTCCGGACCAGCGGGTCGTCATCGACCAGAATGACGCGGGTCATCGCCGGCTCGCCATCGGCACGGTCGCCCGGGTGATCCAATGGGTACCCTCCTGGCGGGCCTGCAACTGTCCACCGACCAACGCCAGCCGTTCGGCGGCGCCGAGCAGGCCCAACGGACGCGCCGAGCCTGCCGGGCTGCCGCCGTCGGCCACCTCGTTGATCAGGGCCAGGTCGGCCGACGTCTCCTCGACACTGACGATCAGCATGCACGGACTGTTCGCCGCGCCGTGTCGTTCGATGTTCGCGGCGGCCTCCTTGACGATGTCGGCCAGGACGCCGCCCGCCTCCGGTGGCACGTCGTCGAGGCTGCCCTCGATCGATGTGGTGACCTCGAACCCGTGCGTCCGCAACTCCTCGACGCTCTCGCGGACGGCCGTGGCCAGCGAGCCGCCGGCGATCGGTGCGGCGTCCGGGTCGGCGCTGCGGAGCGAGCCGAGCACCCACCGGAGTTGCGCCGCAGCCTGTGCCACCTCGTCGGCGACGGCACGCAGCTGCGACGAGTGGTCCGCGCTCGCCGCCTGGTAGGCCTGTCGGGAGATCCGAGTGAGGCTGCGGGCGACGGTGTCGTGGAGATCGCGGGCCACAGCGAGGCGCTGCTGCGCCAAGGCCGCGATCCGGGCCTGCTCCTCGGCGCGCTGGAAGGCAGCGACCGCGCCGCCGAGGAGCCACATCAGTGCGAACAGCAACGCCCAGACCAGGGCCGCGGTCGCGCCTTTGAGAACCTCGGGGTAAGCGATGAACTGCCGCGCCGAGAGGATCAGCCAGTAGGTCAGGGTGAGGACGAGCCGCTCCCGCCGCTGATTCCGGATCCCCGTGCCGAGCACGGGGATCAGTGCCGCGTATTCGCCGGACTCCGCCCACTCCGGAGGGCTCCACAGGTAGATGAACAGGATGGCGGCCAGTGCCGCGCCCGCCGCGCGGGGCCAACGGACGGCCAGCGCGGCAGCCACGCAGGCGGACAGATCGACGACGACGCCGAGCCGATCGGTCGCGGTGATGCCGACGAGGAGGCTGAGGCTCGCCACGAACGCAGCGAACACCAGATCGAGTGCCCCGCCGTGGAGCAGACGATGGATTCGAGCTGGCCGCATGACCGCCATCCAACCCTGCGTTTCCGTCGTTCGGGCGCTCAGGTGAGTGTTCTGGACAGTCTTTATCGGCTACCGACTGAACGAAAGTCCGAACTTTCGGGGACTCGTTCGGACGGGTGGACGAGGCGACCACCGACTCAGGGTGTGTCCGCGGACGTGGGTGAGAAGGTCTGCTCATGCCGAAACCCCACCGACGCCGGCGGAACCAGGGCCACGTGCTTGTCCCTCACGTGGTCGCTGCAGTGGTCGCTGCGTCGGTGGTGGCTGGGCTCGCTCCTAACCCGTCCTCCGACGTCGGTTGGTGCGATCTGTTTCCCCAATGGCCGACCTGCCAGGTGTAGCTCGACCAGTCCGGGGACGACTGCGGTGGCGTCGCTCAGGATGCCGACATCAAAGGAGGGATGATGGTCGGCGTCCGGATCATGAGCGGCGTCGCCGCACTCGGATTTGCGGGCTCGACCAGCGGGGCTGGCAGACCCAGCAAGCTGCCTGTATCACCGTGCGGGACGCAAAGCCAGCCCTGACGCCGTGGCCAGGGTTAGGCGATCCTAAGAAGTTTGACCCCTGCGCGGATTCGACAAGAATGGTTTTGTGAAAAAGGAAGCGGTCACCAAATCCGGCGTTCCGACGCCGGTGGCCGAGTCCGACGCGTCCACCCGGGCTCGCGTCGCCCGGTCCATCTTGCAGCACGGCCCGTCGACGGCGTCCGAACTGGCCCAACGGCTGCATCTGACACCTGCGGCCGTCCGGCGACACCTGTCGGTGCTGATCGGCGTCGGCCACCTGAGTTCGCGCCAGCAGCGGGTCTACGGGGCCCGCGGCCGGGGCCGTCCGGCCATGGTGTTCGAGCTCACCGACGCGGGGCGGGCCGAGTTCCCGCACGCCTACGACACGCTGGCCATCGATGCGCTCGACTTCGTCCGCAACTCGCTGGGCCCCGACGGCGTCCAGCGGTTCGCCGAAGAGTTCGTCGCCGGGATCGAAACCAGGTTCAATGAGGTCCGCGGGGAATACGACAATCCCGCCGACGCGTTGGTGAAGGCGTTGAACGATGCCGGCTATGTGGCCTCGGCGCACCCCGTCGCCACTGGCAAGCAGCTCTGCCAGCATCACTGTCCGGTCGCCCTGGTGGCGGCCGAGTTCCCCGAGTTGTGTGAGGCCGAGACCCGTGTCTTCGCCCAGCTCCTGGACAGCCACGTCCAGCGGCTGGCCACCATCGCCCACGGCGACGGGGTGTGCACCACCCACGTGCCGCGGCCGGTGAAGCCGTCCGACCATCCGAATAGAAAGGCCGCCTCATGACCACCACTGCACCGCAGGCCCCCGGCCTGGGGGCAACCCAGGAAGAGCACCTGCAGGCGCTCGGCAACTACCAGTGGGGCTGGCACGACTCCGACGTCGCCGGTTCCGCCGCGCAGCGCGGGCTGAACGAAGCCGTCGTGCGCAACATCTCCGCCCTGAAGAGCGAGCCGGAGTGGATGCTGAACACCCGGCTGCGCGGGCTGAAGCTGTTCGACCGCAAGCCGATGCCCACCTGGGGCGCCGATCTGGGCGAGATCGACTTCGACAACATCAAGTACTTTGTCCGCTCGACCGAGAAGCAGGCCCAGACCTGGGACGACCTGCCGGCGGACATCAAAGACACCTACGACAAGCTGGGCATCCCCGAGGCTGAGAAGGCCCGGCTGGTGGCCGGCGTCGCCGCCCAGTACGAGTCCGAGGTGGTTTACCACAAGATCAACGAAGAGCTCGAGCGCCAGGGCGTCATCTTCCTCGACACCGACACCGGCCTCAAAGAGCACCCGGAGCTGTTCCAGGAGTACTTCGCC
Source organism: Micropruina sp. (assembly GCA_044225075.1). Classification (GTDB taxonomy): domain Bacteria; phylum Actinomycetota; class Actinomycetes; order Propionibacteriales; family Propionibacteriaceae; genus Micropruina. Next base: position 343,601 of record JBGAJF010000002.1, read on the forward strand.
ACCGTCATCCCGGTCGGCGACAACAAATTTGCCTCGCTGAACACTGCGGTGTGGTCGGGCGGCTCGTTCGTCTACGTGCCGAAGGGCGTCCACGTCACCATTCCGCTGCAGGCCTACTTCCGGATCAACACCGAGAACATGGGCCAGTTCGAGCGCACGCTGATCATCGCCGACGAGGGCTCGTACGTGCATTACGTCGAGGGTTGCACGGCGCCGATCTACTCCTCCGATTCGCTGCATTCCGCGGTCGTCGAGATCATCGTCAAGAAGAACGCGCGGGTGCGTTACACGACCATTCAGAACTGGTCGACCAACGTGTACAACCTGGTCACCAAGCGCGCCACCTGCGAAGAGGGCGCGACCATGGAGTGGATCGACGGCAACATCGGGTCGAAGGTCACCATGAAGTACCCGGCCGTCTACCTGATGGGCGAGCACTCCCGCGGCGAGACCCTGTCCATCGCCTTCGCCGGCGAGGGCCAGCACCAGGACGCCGGCTCGAAGATGGTGCATTGCGCGCCGCACACCTCGAGCTCGATCATCTCCAAGTCGGTCGCCCGGGGCGGCGGACGCTCCTCTTACCGCGGCCTGCTGCAGGTGCAGGAGGGCGCGCACCATTCGGCGTCCTCGGTGAAGTGCGACGCGCTGCTGGTCGACACCATCAGCCGCTCTGACACCTACCCCTACGTCGACGTCCGTGAGGACGACGTGTCGCTGGCACACGAGGCCACCGTGTCCAAGGTGAGCGACGACCAGCTGTTCTACCTGATGCAGCGCGGGATGGGTGAGGACGAGGCGATGGCGATGATCGTCCGCGGCTTCGTCGAGCCGATCGCCCGTGAGCTGCCGATGGAATATGCGCTGGAACTGAACCGCCTGATCGAACTGCAGATGGAAGGAGCCGTCGGCTGATGGCCGCACCCGTGATGGAGGCCGTGGAGGCTCTGGAATCGCATCTCCACCCGACCCCGTCGTTCACGATCGATGATCACCCCTACCCGAAGGGGCAGGAGGAGATCTGGCGGTTCAGCCCGCTGCGTGCGATCAAGCCGCTGCTGACCGACGAGCCCAGTGACGCCCACCTGCAGTGGGGCGAGTCGCTGCCGGCCGGCGTCAGCAGCCGGACGGTGAGTGCTGACGAAGCCCGCGGGCTGGTCGTCGAGGCGCCGATCGACCGGGTCTCGGTGCTCGCCGCCAACCGTTCCGGCGGCGCCAAGGTGGTCGAGATCGCGGCCGGTGCCGAGCTCACCGAGCCGGTCAGCATCACCTTGACCGGCACCGGGCAGCACGTCTGGGGCCATCTGGTCTTCAAGGTCGGCGCCCACGCCAAGGGCACCATCCTGCTGCGCCACGAGGGTTCCGCCAGCTACGCCACCAAGGTGGACGTCCTGGTCGGCGACGGCGCGAAGGTCAACTTCGTGTCCATCCAGGACTGGGCCGACGACGCCGTGCATGGCGGTCACCACAGCGTCCTGGTCGGCCGGGACGCCGAGGTGCGGACCGTGACCGTCAGCCTGGGCGGCAAGGTCGTCCGGCTCGCCGAGACCGCGCGGTTCGCCGGCCCCGGCGGCTCGCTGGAGCAGTTCGGGCTGTACTTCGTGGACGGCGGCCAGCACATCGAGCACCGGCTGTTCGTCGACCACAACGCCCCGCACACCCACTCCAACGTGGACTACCGCGGCGCGCTGCAGGGTGAGGGTGCCCGGGCCGTCTGGATCGGCGACGTACTGATCCGCAAGGTGGCCGAAAACATCTCCACCTACGAGTCGAACAAGAACCTGGTGCTGACCGACGGCTGCCGGGCCGATTCGGTGCCGAACCTCGAGATCGAGACCGGCGAGATCGAGGGTGCCGGGCACTCCTCGACCACCGGCCGGTTCGACGACGAGCAGCTGTTCTACCTGCGCTCGCGCGGGATCACCGAGGCCGAGGCCCGGCGCCTGGTGGTGCGCGGCTTCTTCGCCGACATCGTCCGCCGGATCGGCGTCCCCGAGGTCGAGGAGCGGATGATGGCGGCCGTCGAGCGCGAGCTCTCGGTCACCATGGGCGCCTACGCATGACCTTCCGGCACGCTGCCACCCTGGCGGAGATTCCGGTCGGCTCGGCGATCGCGGTCGACCTCGGCGGCGACGCCGAGGTGGCCGTGGTCAACACCGACGCGGGGCTCTTCGCGATCAGCGACGTCTGCAGCCACGCCGAGGTTTCGCTCAGCGAGGGCGACGTCGACGGTTGCACCCTGGAGTGCTACATGCACGGCTCCCGCTTCGACCTGCGCACCGGCTTCCCGCTGGAGTTGCCTGCCACCGAACCCGTGCCCGTCTACCCCGTGCGGCTGGACGGCACCGACATCTACGTCGACATCGACAACCCGATCAATCAGGAGAACTGAACCGAATGTCCACTCTGTCCATCACCGATCTGCGCGTCGACGTCCAGACCGAGTCCGGCCCGAAGGAGATCCTCAAGGGGGTCAACCTGACCGTGAGCTCCGGCGAGGTACACGCCATCATGGGCCCCAATGGCTCCGGCAAGTCGACCCTGGCCTACGCCATCGCCGGTCACCCGAAATACACCATCACCGGCGGTTCGGTGACCCTCGACGGCGTCGAACTCACCGAACTGACCGTTGACGAGCGGGCCCGCGCCGGCCTGTTCCTGGCCATGCAGTACCCGATCGAGGTGCCCGGCGTCTCGGTGGCGAACTTCCTGCGCACCGCCAAGACCGCGCTCGACGGCGAGGCGCCGAAGGTGCGCACCTGGGTCAAGGACGTCAACGTCGCTCTCGACCGGCTCGGCCTCGACCAGACCTTTTCGGCTCGTTCCCTCAACGAGGGCTTCTCGGGCGGCGAGAAGAAGCGCAACGAGATCGTCCAGCTGGAACTGCTCAACCCCAAGTTAGCGATCCTCGACGAGACCGACTCCGGCCTCGACATCGACGCGCTGCGGATCGTCTCCGAGGGGGTCAACCGGTTCCACGCCCAGGGCGACCGGGGCGTCCTGCTGATCACCCACTACACGCGCATCCTGAACTACATCAAGCCCGACTTCGTGCACGTCTTCGTGGACGGCCGGATCGCCGAGGAGGGCGGCCCCGAGCTGGCCGAGAACCTCGAGATCGAGGGCTACGAGCGGTTCGTCAAGGCTGCTGCCGCCAACTGAGGCCCGGCGCCCCAGCGGCGCCGACGACAGGAGAGCCGTGAGCTACGACGTCGAACTGATCCGCGGAGACTTCCCCATCCTGGACCGCCGGGTGGGGGAGTACCCGCTGGCCTATCTCGATTCGGCCAACACCTCGCAAAAGCCGCAGGTGGTGATCGACGCCATGGTCGACCACTACGAGCGGCACAACGCGAACGTGGCCCGGGCCATGCACGTGCTGGGCGCCGAGGCGTCCGCCGCGTACGAGGGCGGGCGGGATAAGGTGGCCGCCTTCATCGGCGCGGCGCGCGCCGAAGAGGTGGTGTTCACCAAGAACGCCTCCGAGGCGCTCAACCTGACCGCCCACTCCCTAGGTTCGAGTGTCGGGGGCGCCGGGTTGAAGCCGGGCGACGAGGTGGTCATCTCGGTGATGGAGCACCACTCCAACATCGTCCCTTGGCAGCTGCTCTGCGCCCGCACCGGGGCGACCCTGCGCTGGTTCGACATCACCGACGACGGACGCCTCGACCTGGCCAAAGCGGCGGCGGAGAACCTGATCAACAGCAACACCAGAATCGTCTCGCTGGCTTGGGTGTCCAACGTGCTCGGCACGGTGAACCCGATCACCGAGATCGCCGCGCAGGCGCATGCGGTGGGCGCGGTGATGGTGGTGGACGGCTCGCAGGCCGTTCCGCAGCTGACCACCTCGGTGGCCGAGCTGGGCGCCGACCTGGTGGCCTTCACCGGTCACAAGATGGTCGGCCCGACCGGCATCGGAGCACTCTGGGGCCGCTACGACCTGCTCGCCGAGTTGCCGCCGTTCCTCGGCGGCGGCGAGATGATCGAAATCGTGCGGATGACCGGTTCGACGTTCGCCCCGCCGCCCTACCGGTTCGAGGCCGGGACGCCGCCGATCGCCGAGGCGGTCGGGCTGGGTGCGGCCGCCGAATACCTGCACGAACTGGGCATGGCGGACGTGGCCGCGCACGAGCGGGCGATCACCGGCTACGCGCTGGAGGCCCTGGGTCAACTCGACGGGGTGCGGATTCTGGGCACCACCGCGGTCGGGCCGGAGGGCCGCGGCGGTGCGGTGTCGTTCACCCTGGCCACCGCGGACGGGCTGGACATCCACCCGCACGACGTGATGACCTTCCTCGATTCCCGCGGCGTCGCCGTCCGGGGCGGGCACCATTGCGCGCGTCCGCTGCACGAACGGCTGGGAATAACCGCGTCCACCCGGGCGTCGTTCTACCTGTACACGCTGGAGCGTGAGATCGATCAGCTGGTCGATGCGCTGGTGTACACCCAGAGGTTCTTCGGGAGGGCGGCGTGAGCGTCGAGGCGATGTACCAGGAGATCATCCTGGACCACTACCGCGCCAAGCATCACAGCGGGCTGCGCGAACCCTACGGGGCACAGGTGACCCATGTGAACCCGACCTGCGGCGACGAGGTGATGCTGCGGGTCGCGCTGGACGGCGAGCGGGTGGTCGATGTCTCCTACGAGGGGGTCGGCTGCTCGATCTCGCAGGCGTCCACCTCGGTGATGTCCGAGCTGGTGATCGGCGCGACGGTGCACGAGGCGCTCGCCCTGCACGAGGAGTTCACCGAGATGATGCATAGCCGCGGCGAGATCGAACCCGACGAGGACCGCCTTGAGGACGCCATCGCGTTCATCGGGGTGGCGCGATTCCCGGCCCGGGTGAAATGTGCCCTGCTGGGCTGGTCGGCGTTCAAGGACGCCGCCGTCCAGGCTTTGGCGAAGACTAAGGAGTCATGATGACCGAACTGCGTCCGTCCGATCTGGTGGACGACACCTTTCCGGACAGCACCGCGCCGCCGTCGGCGCGTCCCTCGCTGGAGGACCTGACCGAGGCGATGCGCGACGTCGTCGACCCCGAGCTGATGGTCAACGTCGTCGACCTGGGCCTGGTCTACGGCATCCACCTCGATGACGAGAACAACTGCACCATCGACATGACGCTCACCTCGCCGACCTGTCCGCTCACCGACCGGCTCGAGTTCGACACCGAGATGGCGCTGGACGGCCTGGTCAACTCGGTCGAGATCAACTGGGTCTGGCTGCCGCCGTGGACCCTGGAGAACATCACCGAAGAGGGCCGCGAGCAGCTGCGCGCGATCGGCTACAACGTCTGAGTTCGTTCACTCGTTGGTCGAGCTCGGGCCGATCGGGAAGCCTGTCCTGCTGCGGCTCGGTCCAGCCGTCCACGAGGCCCTGAAGCGGTCCGGACGCCTGCCTCGGGATGCCGGACCTTGCCTCGACGCGGACGTCCGGTCAAGGAGGACTGACGCCGTTCCGGGCCCGCCGGCCGGAATGGTGTTGCGGAAGGACGGGCCGCGTGGCCTACGATCTCGCCTGTGGATGAGGTGCGCTGGCTGTCTCAGGATGAACAAGCCCTGTGGCAGAACTTCATTCTGACCCAGCAGGACCTCGACCGGGTGATCTCGGCCGATCTCATCGGCAGTGCTCTCTCGCATGCCGACTATGCGGTGCTGGTGGGCCTGAGCGCGAGCGGCAGCGCCGGCGTCCGGGTCGGCCGACTGCGAGAGTGGATCGGCTGGGAGAGTAGCCGTCTGGCCCACCAGTTGCGTCGGATGGAGACGCGGGGTCTGGTGGCCCGCAGCCCGGCAGCCGAGGACGGCCGGGGCACCGTCGTCTCCATCACCGACGAGGGGCTGGCTCGCATCCGTGCCGCCGCTCCCGGGCATGTGCGCACCGTACGGGACAACTTCCTGGATCTGATGACCAGCGAGGAACAGGCCGTGCTGCGAGCCGTCTTCGAGCGGGTGGCCCAGACCATCACCCCCGATCGTCCGCCGTTGTCCGGTCTCTCCTGATTCCGCAATCAACTGCCGTGTGGGCAATTGTGCGTAGTCTTCGACGGACGTTGTTCTCTCAGCAGCCGTTGACCTTGCACACAGCCGCGCCACAGGATGACCACTAGGCCCCGATGGGGTTCGGCGGGCGGCCGGTACGACTGGGACACTTTCGCCGCCGCGCGTCCTATTCAGGTCCGGATCACCGGGCCTAAGAGGGGGAGGCATGCGCACCCGTACATTCGTCATGGCCGTCGGCAGCTTGTCGGCGAGTCTGCTGCTAATCATCCCCGGCGTCGCGAACGCCGGCCCGACACCGAAAACCACCTGGAAGCCGGTGGTCAAGTCACGCGCTCTGGCAGCGCCGTTCAACCTGGACATCAGGGGGAACACCGTCCGGGTCGCCGACGGTGGGCTCAACAAGGTCGGCCTGCTGAAGAAGGACGGCTCGATCGCGACCATCGCGGCGAAGCAGCCGGGAGCTTCCGGCATCGCGACCTCCCGCAATGGCCAGTGGCTCGCCTTCACCACCACGGTGACCAACCAGGAGACTTACGAGAACACCGCGAGCGGGCTACATCTGTGGGGTCCGATGGGCACCCGGATCTATGCCAACACCTACGCCTACGAGGCGAAGTACAACCCCGACAAGGTGTACCACTACGGCGTGAAGAACCCGAGCGCGTGCGTCTCGGACGCCCTCAAGAAGATCGGGGCGCCGGTCAGCTACAAGGGTCAGGTCGACTCTCACGCCTACTCGGTCGCCGCCTTGAAGAACCGCTGGGTGGTCGCGGACGCCGGCGCCAACGCGTTGTTCTCGGTGTCTGCGAGCGGCAAGGTCAGCACCCTCGCTGTCCTGCCTCCCCAGCCGTACACCTTCGACGAGGCCGGTGCGGCCGCGCTGGAGTTGCCGGACTGCGTCGTCGGCGCCACGTACGCCTTCGAATCGGTGCCCACCGATGTCGAGGTCGGACGCGATGGCTACCTCTACGTCACGACGCTGCCCGGCGGTCCGGAGAGTCCGGCGCTCGGCGCACGCGGCAAACTGTGGCGAGTCAACCCGTCCAACGGCAAGGCGAAGGTGATCGCGGGCGGATTCCTCGGCGCGACCAACCTGGCCATCGGCAGCCACGGCGAGTTCTACGTGGCCGAGCTCTTCGCTGGAAAGATCACCAGGGTCAGCCTGGGTAGGCGTTCCACCGTGGTGACGTTGCCGGGCGTCGTTGCGGTCGAGCTCGGCCCGAAGGGCAGCCTCTGGGCAGGGACATTGGGTAGCGAAGAGCCGCCGGCTCCGGGCACGATCGTGAAGATCGTCAGGGGCAAGGCCCAGCAGCAGTCCTTCGCGTAGCGGGACGGCGCCCGCCCGGTAGAGTGGTCCCTCGTGCTGGTTGCGAGGGAAGTCGAAGTCCGGGCGGGCGCCAGGCTGCTGCTGGTGCCGTCGTCCTTCCAGGTCTCGCCCGGTGACAAGGTGGGCCTGGTCGGCCGCAACGGTGCCGGGAAGACCACGCTGACCAAGATTCTCGCCGGTGAGGCGTTGCCGGCGGCGGGTCAGATCACCCGCTCGGGCCAGATCGGGTATCTGCCCCAGGATCCGCGCACCGGCGACCTCGACACTCTCGCGAAGGATCGCATTCTCTCCGCGCGCGGCCTGGACTCCATCCTGAGGCGGCTCACTCGGTATTCGGTAGAGATGGCCACCGAGACCGGCGCGGCGCAGGACGCCGCGATGGCGTCCTATGCACGGGCGGAGACGGAACTTGCCGCGGCCGGCGGCTACGCCGCAGAGGCGGAAGCGGCGCGGATCGCGGCCAACCTGGGGCTGCCCGACCGGGTGCTCGGACAGCCGCTGCGCACCCTGTCCGGCGGCCAGCGGCGGCGGGTCGAACTGGCCCGGATCCTGTTCTCCGGTGCGGACAACCTGCTGCTCGACGAACCCACCAACCATCTGGACGCCGACTCGATCGTGTGGCTGCGGGACTACCTGAAGGCCTACCCGGGCGGGGTGATCCTGATCTCGCACGACGTCGGGCTGCTCGAGGCGATCGTGACCAAGGTGTTCCATCTGGACGCCAACCGCGCCGAACTCGACCAGTACGCGATGGACTGGAAGCGCTATCTACTGCAGCGGGAGACCGACGAGAAGCGCCGCAAGCGTGAGCGGGCCAACGCCGAACGCAAGGCGGAACAGTTGCTCGCCCAGGCAGACAAGATGCGGGCCAAGGCCACCAAGGCGGTGGCCGCGCAGAACATGGCCAAGCGGGCGCAGCGGCTGCTGGCGTCCGTCGAGGGCGAACGGACGTCGGACCGGGTGGCGAAGATTCGGTTCCCGACCCCGGCGCCCTGCGGCAAGGTGCCGCTGCGGGGCGAAGAGCTGTCCAAGAGCTACGGATCGCTGGAGGTGTTCACCGACGTCAACCTGGCCATCGACAAAGGCTCCCGGGTGGTCATCCTGGGCCTGAACGGTGCCGGCAAGACCACCTTGCTGCGCATCCTGGCCGGCATGGAGCCGTCGGACACCGGCGAGGTTCTGCCGGGCCATGGCTTGCGCTTGGGCTACTACGCGCAGGAGCACGAGACCCTGGACGTCTCCCGCAGCGTGCTGGAGAACATGATGACCGCGGCGCCCGAGGACATGACGCCGACCGATGCCCGCAAGATCCTGGGCTCGTTCCTGTTCACCGGCGACGACGTCGACAAGCCGGCGCGGGTGCTCTCGGGCGGCGAGAAGACCCGGTTGGCGCTGGCCATGCTGGTGGTGTCGGCCGCGAACGTGCTGCTGCTGGACGAGCCGACGAACAACCTCGACCCGGCGTCCCGCGCCGAGGTGCTGGCCGCGATCCACTCCTTCGCCGGCGCGATCGTCCTGGTCACCCACGACGAGGGCGCCGTCGAGGCCCTGGAGCCCGACCGGGTGGTGCTGCTCCCCGACGGCGACGAGGACCTCTGGAACCCCGACTACGCCGACCTGATCTCGCTCGCCTGACACACGCCCACTAGGCCCTCCCTAATCAGTTCAGCCCTGCCGTATACGGCAGGGCTGAACTGATTAGGGAGGGCCTAGTGGGCGTGGTCGGCCGGTCGGTCAGAGGGCGCCGGCGAGGCGGGCGCCGGCCAGGTAGCCGGACGCCAGGGCAATCGCCACCGTCCGGACGACATCGTCGCCGGGCAGGTAGCGCGCGTGGTGCAGGCCGGTGTCGTGCCGAGTGTCCGCCTCCTCACCGGTGCCTACGAACATCATCACGATCGGCACGTGCTGCCCGAAATGGCTGAAGTCGTCCGCGCCGAGGGACCGGAACGGTTCGGCGGCGACCCGCAGGCCGGCGGCGTCCAGCACCGGATCGAGCGTCTTCACCAGCTCGGGATCGTTGGCGAGCACCGGGTCGCCGCGCAGCAGCGTCACCTCGGCGGTGGCTCCTCGCGCCGCCGCGGTGTGCTCGGCGAACCGGCGTAGCTCGGTGTGCAGCACCCGGCGATCGGACTCGTGCATGGTGCGGATGATGCCCTGCAGCATCGCCGAATCCGGAATGATGTTGTGGGTTGCGCCGGCCTCGATCCGGCCGATGCTGATCAGCGCGGCGTGGGTCGGGTCGATCAGGCGTCCGACGAGTTCGTACAACCCGGACGCGATACTGGCCAGGATCGGCACCGGGTCGATGGTGACGTGCGGGTAGGCGCCGTGTCCGCCATGGCCACGGATCACGATGTCGAAAGCGTCGGCGGCGGCGTTCACGCCGCCGACGCCGCTGCTCACCAGCCCGACCGGCACCCGCGGCTGCACGTGGGCACCGATCACCGAGCGGACATCCTGATCGGCCAGTAGACCGGTACTCAGCACGTCAGGAGCGCCGGAGGGCTGACACTCCTCGCGGGGCTGGTAGATGCCCACCAAGCCCACCGGCAGCTCGATGGCCTCGGCGGCTTTCAACACCGCCCACACAGCCGCCATGTGGACGTCGTGTCCACAGGCGTGCATGGCCCCGTTGCTGGAGGCCCAGTCGACGCCGGTGTCCTCGGTGATCGGTAGGGCGTCCAGTTCGCTGCGCAGGGCGACGGATGGGCCGTCCGGGCCCAGCCGAGTCCAGAAGCCGGTGCCGGCCATCGGGGTGGTGGGGAGTTCGAGAGCGGCGCGAAGCAGGTCGGTGGTGGGTTGTTCGAAGCCGCCGATGTAGGGGTCGGCGTGAATGGTGCGGCGCAAGCCCTGTGCCTCGGCGAGGTGCCCGTCGATCCCGGCGATGAACTGCTCGAGCAGGGAACGGAGGTGAGGATTGAGCCACGCAGACGTCACGGTGGGGCAGTTTACGGCCTCAGCGCGACCGGAGCGGAGGCGGCCACGGATCTGATCGCCTTTCCCGGGCGCTCAGTCGTCTCCGTTGCGTAGCCGGTAGAAGTGCGCGGGCTGGGGGACTGGACGGTAGGCGTCCGGCATCGGCTCGTCGGAGACTAGTGTCCAGCCTGGCAGGACGGACAGAATTCCCTCCAGGGTCGTGCCCGCCGGCACGTTCGGAGGGGTCGGCCGCCCGGCTGCCCACGGGTCGAAGGCCACCATCAGCAGGGTTGCTCCCGGCGCGGCGAGCGCAACGACACCGCGCCCCCAGCCGACGCGCTCCTCCGGGCTGAGGCCGTGGAAGCAGCCGCCGTCGAGGAAGAAGTCGAAGCGCCCGCTGACGCAAGCAGTGAGGTCGGCGGCGTCACCCACCACGAAGTCGATCCGTTCCGCGCCCGGCAGTTCGCGGGCCGCCTCGATCGCTTCCGCGACGAAGTCGACGCCGGTCACCCGCCAGCCACGCTCGGCGAGCAGGACGGCGTCGCGACCGCGTCCGCAGCCGATGTCGAGAGCGCGCCGGCCCGGTGCGGGATGCGCGGCGTCCTCGAGGTCGAAGAGCGCCGATTCCTGTCCCCGGCCTGCCGCCGCGGCTCGCTCCCAAGGCACGAACTCCGTCCGGTAAGCCTCGGTGAAGAACGCATGGGCGTCCTGGTGAACGTCGAACATGACTTCCCCCTATTCAATATGTCCTATGCATAATAAATATGCACTAGGGTCGGCCCGTGGTCAAGAGGCCTTACGACGCGAGCAAGCGGCAGGCCTCCGCGCGCCGGACCAGGCGGGCGATCCTGGACGCGGCCGCCGAACTCTTCGTCGAGCCCGGCTACGCCGGCGCCCGCATGGTCGATGTCGCGGCGGTGGCAGGCGTGGCCGTGCCGACCATCACCGCGCATTTCGGCTCGAAGAAGGGTCTGCTGTCGGCGGTGCTCGACGTCTCGATTGCCGGCGACGACGATCCGGTCCCGATGTCCGGCCGCTCATTCGTCGACGACATCAATGCCCTGCCGGCAGCTCGCGAGAAGCTCGGCCGCTATGCCGACGAGCTCTGGCTCACGATGGACAGAGTCGCGGGCGTGCTGTTGGCTCTGGAGCGCGCCGCGGCCGTGGACGCCGACGCAGCCGCGATCCTGGCCAAGAACGGCGCCGAGCGGCTCGCCGCCATGACGATGTTCGCCGCCGGGCTGATCGCCACTGGCGAGGTGCGCCGCGATTTGAGCCGGGACGACGTGGTGAGCGTGCTCGTGCTCGCCATGGACGTCCGGAACTACGACTGGCTGGTGCGGCGGCGCGGCTTCGGCGTTGCGGACTTCCGGCGCTGGTACGTCGACAGCGTCGCGGGAGCGATTCTGGGCACCCAGCCTTAGCCGGGTCAGCGCCGGGGCCGACCGAAGACGTCGAGTCGCACGGCCAGTTCCAGCGGTTCGGACCTCGTCGTCCGGTGCGGGGCGTGGAAGGCGTTGGGCCCCATGCTGATCAGGTCATCGACCAGTTCGGCGCCGACGGTCGTGGCGCTCTTCGCGATCGTGCTGCTTCGGTGCACGAGATGGCCGGACGCCGCAGCCAGCAGCCGCTCCCGCTTGTCGGCTTCGACCCCTAGCAGTCCGTACTTCTCGCGCAGACCAGCGAGATGGTGTGGCGCAGGGGTTGCGATCACAGCCAGACCGTCGCCGGTCAGCACCCGGGCGAACTCGGCCAGGTTGCGCGGCGCGAAGACGCACAGCACGACATCCAGCGACGCGGTGCGGATCGGCAGGCCCTTCCACACGTCCGCCACCACCGATGCCACCCGGTGGTGCACCCGGGCGGCCCTCCGGGCGGCCGCGCGCGAGACGTCCAGCGCCACGCCGCGGGCCGGCGGCCGGGTCTCCACCAGCTGTGCCAGATAGTGCCCGGTGCCGGCCCCGACCTCCAGCACCGTCCGCACCCCGGTGAGCCGCACTGCCGCGTCAAGGGCACGACTGAGGAAGTCGAACACCCCCGCCGACTGCACCCGCGAGCGCGCCTCCAGCATCGCGGCGGTGTCGGCGTTGGCGGGCTCCGGTCCGCCCGACAGGTTCAGGTACCCCTGGCGGGCGACGTCGAAGGAGTGCCCGGACGGGCAGGCCCAGCGCCGCTCCATCGGCTCCAGCGCCCGGCCGCAGTGCGGACAGGCCAGCAGACCATGCGCGACGTGCAGGTTCACAGCGCCCGCAGCGCGCCACCGTCGACGGGGATCACCGACCCGGACAGGTAGGAGGCCGCCGGCGACAGTAGGAAGGCGGCGACCCGGCCGAACTCGGCGGGATCGCCCAGGCGGCGCAGCGGGATCCGTGACTCGGCCTCCGCCCGGGCCGCCACAGGGTCCGCACTCTGGCCGTGCAGGAAGCGGATCCGTTCGGTGAGCACCGTGCCGGGCATCAGGCCGAATACGCGGTGGCCGTCCGGCCCGACCTCGTCGGCGAGCTGCTTGATCAGCATGGCAAGACCGGGACGCAGCCCGTTCGAGATGGCCAGTCCGGGAATCGGCACCTTCACCGATGTCGACAGCACCACACCGATGGCGGCCGGACCGGTCGCGGCCGCGAGCACCGCCCTGATCGTGCGCAATGCGGCCAGGAATACCGAGTCGAAGGCGGCCAGCCATTGCTCGTCGGAGTTGTCCAGGACGCCACCGGGGGGCGGCCCTCCGACGCTGATCAGGGCGCCGTCGAGGCGCCCGAAGGTGCGTACCGCAAGGTCGACGGCTGCCTGCGCGGTACCCGGTTCGGCAAGGTCGGACGCCAGCGCGACCGCCTGTGCGCCGCCCAGGCCGGCGACGACGTCGTCGAGCACGTCCCCTCGCCGGGCCACCAGCACCACCCGGGCCCCCTCGGCGACCAGCTGCTCGGCTGTTGCCTTGCCCAGGCCACCGCTTGCTGCGGTGACGACGTACACCCGGTCGCTCAGTCCCAGCTCCATGGCAGCACCCTAGCCGGGCCGGTCAGATAAGAATGAGAGTCATTAGTTATAGTGTCTACGCGAGCCGTGCGGTCGGACCCACGGTGGGCCGCCCGAACCCGCCGCCTGGCGCGGCCCGCACCAAGCGAATGAAGGAGTCAGATGGCCAAGAAGAGCAAGATCGCCAAGGACGCGCAGCGCCGGCGGATCGTCGCCCGCTACGCAGAACGGCGGGCGGATCTGAAGCGGCGCAGCGCCGACCTCTCGCTGCCGGACGCGGAGCGGGAAGCGGCGATGGCTGCGCTGCACGCGCTGCCGCGGGACGCCAGCCCGGTCCGGCTGCGTAACCGGGACGCGATCGACGGACGCCCGCGCGGCCACCTGCGCCAGTTCGGGCTGTCCCGGATCCGGTTGCGGGAACTGGCTCATCGCGGCGAACTACCCGGCGTCACCAAGTCGAGCTGGTGACGGCACCGAGAGGGAGAGGAACCCGATGAAGGTACGTGCGTCGCTTCGCGCGCTGAAGCTGAAGGAAGGCTCCATGGTGGTCCGCCGCCGAGGCAAGACCTACGTGATCAACAAGCGCAACCCGCGCTGGAAGGCGAGGCAGGGCTGATGGCCGTTCCGAAGCGGAAGAAGTCCCGCAGTCGAACCCGTTCGCGACGTGCCCAGTGGAAGGCCGAGGCGGCCGACCTGGTGCCGATCCGCGTCAACGGCACGACCGTGAAGGTTCCGCGCCGGCTGGTGCGTGCCGTGCAACGCGGCTTGATCGAAGCCTGAGGAATCTGTTTCGACATGCTCAACCAGCGCGGGTGCGTCGATCAGGCAGCGGGGGTCGGCTTGGTCTCCGCGGCCCGGGCCGCCCGGCGCCGGTCGCGCAGATCGGAGCGGATCAGCACCACCAGGCCGACCCCGGCGATGATCGCGAACGCGAACCACTGCAACGCATAGGAGAAGTGGTTGCCCTCGGTCAGCTCGGGCGGATCGACCGGCACCAGGCCGTCCGAGGCCGACGGCGACAGCTCGGACGCCCCGATGTAGCCGTTGACCAGGGGATACGGCAGGGTCGTCGCCACGGCGTCCGAGTTGATCAGCCGCATCTGTCCGTCGGTCGGGGTGGTCGCGTCGGCGTTGCCCTGCTCGTTGCGCCGGACGTAGCCCACCACCGTCACCTCTCCGGCGGGCGGTGGGGGCGCGGTCCGCGGGAAGTCCTGATTGGCCGGCCGCTGCGCGAAGCCTCGGCTGATCAACACGTTGCCGTCCGGCGTGCGCAGCGGGGTGACGATCTCCCACCCGGTCTGATCGTCGTTGGACCGGTAGCGGACGACGTAGGAATGCTCGGCGTCGAAGACCCCTCGCACTCGCACCCGCTGCCACTGATCGGCGTCGGTGATGGGACGGGTGAAGATCGGCCGCCAGTCGACGATCGGAGCGTTTTCGTGCGCCACCACGACGCCGTTGTTGTCGCGGCGCTGCTGCAGGCGGTCGAGTTGCCAGCGGCCGAGATTGACGAAGGCCACCGCCAGGCAGATCACGGCGATGCCCATCACCACCCAGCGCAGCCACAGCCGGCTGCCTTGCGGGGCCTCGCCCATGGTGCCCAGCTTCGGCACGTCAGGCGTCCTCAGCCGGATCGTCCTCGACGGTGCCGGGCACCACGGTCTCGGGGGGCAGTTCCTTGAGTGCGGCCGATGGGTCCTCGGCGACCTCCGGCGTGCGACGCAGGTCGACGGCGTTGGCTAGCGCGACGGCGATCGGCGGGATCACCGCGGCCCCGACGAACAGCACCCAGTTCCACGGAGTGGGCGACAGCACGCCGCCCAGGAAGCAGGCGACGCGGACCGCCATCGTCCAGAGGTAGCGCTTGTTGCGTGCGTTGGCGTCCAGCGAGTGGGCGGGCCGAGCACTGGTGATCAGGGCCGGCCGGCCCTGCGCATGCGCCCGGGTGTTCACCCTGCCCACTCTATGTCTTCCGGCCACGACAACGGACGGTCGTCGCGGCACGCGGCCGAGTCGTCCCCCGCCTCGGCGGCCACAATCCACTAGGTTGTCCACCGTGACGGATACCGAACGCGCGGACGGCCGCAATGCTGTCGTCACCGGCGGCAACAAGGGCATCGGCGCCGCCATCGTCGCAGCGCTGCTCCAGCAGGGACACCGGGTGGCCAGCTTCTCGCGTGGCGGGGACGCGCCGGAGGGCGCGCTCGGCATCGCCTGCGACGTGACGGACGCCGCCCAGGTCGACGCCGCGTTCAAGCAGGCCGAGGACGCGCACGGCCCGACCGAAATCCTGGTCGCCAACTCCGGGGTGACCAAGGACACCCTGGTGCTGCGGATGAGCGAGGACGATTTCGACCTGGTCCTGGAGACCAACCTCAAGGGCGCCTTCCGCTGCGCCAAGCGGGCCAGCCGTTCCATGCTGCGCCGGCGCT
The DNA here is from genome assembly GCA_044225075.1 of Micropruina sp. Lineage (GTDB taxonomy): Bacteria > Actinomycetota > Actinomycetes > Propionibacteriales > Propionibacteriaceae > Micropruina. The sequence goes on from JBGAJF010000002.1 coordinate 359,248, forward strand.
GGGGCCGGATCATCTTCACCGGCTCGGTGGTCGGCCTGTACGGCTCGCCCGGGCAGGTGAACTATTCGGCGTCCAAGGCGGCGCTGGTCGGGGTGGCGCGCTCGCTGACCCGCGAGATCGGGGCCCGCGGCATCACCGCGAACGTGGTCGCGCCCGGCTTCATCGAGACCGACATGACCGCCACGCTGCCCGACGACGTGGTGGCCGGCTACAAGGCGTCCATTCCGGCGGCCCGGCTGGGTGCCACCAGCGAAGTGGCCGCCACGGTCGCGTTCCTGGCCAGCGAGGGCGCCGGTTACATTTCCGGCGCGGTGATCCCGGTCGACGGCGGCCTGGGCATGGGGCATTGAGGAAGGAAACGGAATTGGGAATCCTGGAAGGCAAGAACATCCTGGTCGCGGGCGTGACCATGAACACCTCGATCGCCTATCGGGTGGCCGAGATCGCGCAGCGCGAGGGCGCCACCGTCTTGGTGTCGAACTTCGGCCGCGCGCTCAGCCTGACCCGGCGGATCATCAAGCGACTCGACCCCGAGCCGCCGCTGCTCGAACTGGACGTCACCAATGAGGAGCATCTGGCTGGTCTCGCCGACCAGGTCCGCGAGCATGTCGACCACCTGGACGGCGTCGTGCACTCGATCGCCTTCGCCAACCCGGAGACCGCGCTGGGCGGCAAATTCCTCACCACGCCCGCCGAGGACGTGAAAACGGCGATCCATGTCTCCGCCTACTCGCTGGCCAGCCTGACCATGGCCTGCAAGCCTCTGATGAGCAGCGGCGGCTCGGTGGTCGGTATGACCTTCGACGCCCGGCAGTCCTGGCCGACCTACGACTGGATGGGTGTGGCCAAGTCGGCGCTGGAGAGCACGTCGCGCTACCTGGCCCGCTATCTGGGTCCGGACGGCATCCGCTGCAACGTCGTCGCCGCCGGACCGCTCTCGACCATCGCCAAGAAGGCGATTCCGGGTGCCGAGACCTTCGACGACATCTGGGCGCAGCGTGCCCCGCTGGGCTGGGACCCGAAGGACCTGGACCCGACCGCCCGCGCCGTGGTCGCGCTGCTGTCGGACTGGTTCCCGGCCACCACCGGCGAGATGGTGCACGTGGACGGCGGTCTGCACTCGACCGGCGCCTGACGACCACCAGCGACGGCAGCGCGTCCCGGCCGGATGGTGGCTGCCAGCCGGTAGGTTGGCCCTCATGGCCGCTGTTGTTGAGTTGACCGATGTGTCGATCGTCCGTGGCGACGCCACCCTGCTCGACCGGGTGAACTGGCGGATCGAAGAATCCGAGCGTTGGGTGATCATCGGCCCCAACGGCGCCGGGAAGACCACGCTGCTGCAGATCCTGGCCGCTCAGCTGCACCCGTCGTCCGGGACAGCGGAGATTCTCGGTGAGCGACTGGGTGCGGTGGACGTGTTCGAGTTGCGGCCCCGCATCGGTGTGGCGTCCGCCGCCCTCGCCGACCGCATTCCCCGCAGCGAGCGGGTCGCGGACGTCGTGGTCTCGGCGGCCTATGCCGTCATGGGGCGCTGGCGCGAGAGCTATGAGCAGGCTGACTTCGAGCGGGCCGTGTCGTTGATGGCGCAGCTGCGGGTGGGGCAGCTGGCCTACCGCACCTTCGGCACGCTCAGCGAGGGTGAGCGCAAGCGGGTGCAGATCGCTCGAGCACTGATGACCGACCCCGAACTGTTGCTGCTCGACGAGCCGGCCGCCGGGCTCGACCTGGCCGGAAGAGAGGGCCTGGTGGGCACGTTGAGCGAACTCTGTGCCGATGCCTTCGCCCCGGCCACGGTTCTGGTCACTCATCACGTGGAAGAGATCCCGACCGGCATCACTCACGCGCTGCTGCTCAAGAGCGGCGGCATCCTGGCGGCCGGGCCGATCGACGAGGTGCTGACAGCCGACCTGTTGAGCGAGACTTTCGACTTCGCGCTGGATGTCACCCATACGAACGGGCGTTGGAGCGCCAGAGCCCAGGCATGATGGATGCATGTGGGAATGGCTGAGTGACAACTGGTGGGCGGCGTGGTTGGTTGCCGCCGCATTGTTGGCGCTCACCGAATCGCTCACACTCGACTTCACCCTGTTGATGCTGGCGGCAGGCGCTCTGGCCGGCGCCGGCATCGCATTGCTCTTCCCCGGGATGATCCTGGTTCAGGTCATCGTCGCGGTCGCGGTGGCGTTCGCGCTGCTGTTCCTGTTGCGGCCGACGCTGCTCGAGAGGGTGCGCACCGCGCCGGGCTACCGCTCGGCGTTGCAGCGCATGGTGGGCAGCACCGGCCAGGCGACGACGGCGATCACCGGTAGTTCCGGCGAGGTGAAGGTGAACGGCGAGGTGTGGCGAGCCCGCAGTTTCGGAGACGTCGAGATCGAGGCGGGAGTCTCGGTGGAGATCTTCGAAGTCGACGGAGTCACCGTCGTTGTCTATCCCAAGGAGCCCTGACCATGGAATTCATCGCCCCGATCGTCATCCTGGTGCTTGCGGTTGCACTGCTGACGCAGGCGCTGAAGGTCGTTCGACAACAACAGGTCGGAATCGTCGAGCGGTTGGGCAAGTTCCGCCGCACTCTCGACCCGGGGCCGCATCTGCTGGTGCCGCTGATCGACAACGTCCGCTACACGATGGACATGCGCGAGGCTGTCGTCCCGTTCCCGCCGCAGGGCGTGATCACCGAGGACAACCTGATGGTGAGCATCGACTCGGTGATCTACTTCCAGGTGGTCGACCCGGTTCGGGCCGCCTACGAGGCGCAGAACTACATCCAGGCCATCGAGCAGCTCACCATGACCACCCTGCGCAACATCATCGGCGGGCTCGACCTGGAGCAGACGCTGACCTCGCGCGAGGAGATCAACGCCAAGCTGCGCGCCGTCCTCGACGAGGCGACCGGCAAGTGGGGCATCAAGGTCAACCGAGTGGAGTTGCGCTCGATCGAGCCGCCGGCCACCATCCGAGACGCCATGGAGAAGGGTGCCCGGGCCGAGCGCGACAAGCGCGCCGCGATCCTGCTGGCCGAGGGTCAGCGGCAGTCGCAGATCCTGTCGGCGTCCGGTGATCGCGAGGCGTCCATTCTCCGGGCGCAGGGCGAACGGGAATCGGCGGTGCTGCGGGCGCAGGCCGACCGGCAGGCCCAGATGCTGCGCGCCGAGGGCGAGGCGCAGGCTATTACCACGGTGTTCGGAGCCATTCACGCGGGCAAGCCGGACCAGTCCCTGCTGGCCTACCAGTACATGCAGATGCTGCCGAACATCGCCCGCGGCGACGCCAACAAGGTGTGGATCGTGCCGTCCGAACTCAACGATGCGCTGAAGGGTCTAGGCCGGACGGCCGGGGACCTGCTCAAGGGCGTCGGCTACGGCCAGTCCGACGGGGAGTTCGAGGCACCCGACAAGGTCGACGTGTTCGCTGAAATCGCCCAGCAGAAGATCGAGGCCGAGGGCGAGGCCGGACGCGCCGTCGAGCAGGCGATCGCCGAGGCGCAGCAGATGGAGAACAGCCGGGCGGCCCGCCGGGCCAGCATCAACACCCCGCCTGCCGAGCTGAACCCGGGGACGCCGGACACCGCTGTGCCCGAGCCTCAGGAGGTCCCCGAACCGCAGGCCGAAGCGGAGCGGTGACCCGACTTCGTTGGTCGAGCTTGTCGAGACCCGATGGTGCGATGCTGGCCAGGGTTTCGTCACGCTCAACCGGCGGAGTGGCGTCCCATCATTCCACTTGCTTGGCGTACCGGGCGGCCAGCGACCCGCAGGCCATCAGCTGGGCTTGGTGGAACAGCATCAACGGCAACACCAGCAGGCCGATCGGCGAACCCGCGAACAGCACGTTCGCCATCGGCAGCCCGGTGGCCAGCGACTTCTTGGTGCCGCAGAACTGGATGGCGATGACGTCCGCGCGATCGAAGCCGAGCCGGATTGCGAGCCAGCGGCTGAACCACAGCATCACCGCGAGCACCACCAGGCACACCCCGAGCAGCACGGCGAGGTCGGTGACGCCGACCTGCTGCCACATGTGCTCGCGCATGCCGGCGGAGAACGCCGAGTAGACCACCAGCACGACCACGCCCTGATCGAAGAGCTTCAGGCGGGGGCGCGCTGCGACCCAGTCCGCCGTCCAGCGCCGGGACAGTTGACCGAGCACGAACGGCACCAGCAACTGGCCGACGATGTCCAGGATCGACGAGGGGTCGATGGCGATGCCCCCCGAGGTCGTCATCAGCGCCCAGCACAGCAGCGGGGTCAGGAACACCCCCAGCATGTTGGACGCCGACGCGCTGACGATCGCGCCGGCGACGTTGCCCTTCGCGATCGAGGTGAAGTTGATCGAACTCTGCACCGTCGAGGGCAGCAGCGTCAGGTAGAGCACGCCGGCGTACAGCGCCGGACTCAGCGCCCACGGCGACAGCACCTGAAGCGCCCACCCGACAAGCGGAAACAGCAGGTAGGTCAGCGACAAGATGGTGAGGTGCAGCCGCCAGTGGGTGAGGCCCGCGAGCGCCTGCTCAGGTTTGAGCCGGACCCCGTAGACGAAGAACAGGACGGCGACCGCGACCTTAGTCGCCCAGTCCACGACCGTCACGGCGGCACCTTGGGCGGGTAGCACGCTGGCGAGCAGGGCGGCTCCGACGATCGCCAGCAGGAACCGGTCGATCCGCTTCAGCCACGCCATACCGAAAACCCTAGCGGTGGGCAGGTGTCGCTGTTGGCCCAGCGCGAAGCACGAATCGTCTTGCCGGATGCGCCAGACTGTGGCGGTGCTCGATCCGATCGACGTCGATGACCCGAACGATCCCCGGCTGGCCGACTACGTGGCGCTGCGGGATTCATCGTTGCGCCGTCACCTGGAGAGCGAGCAGGGGCTGTTCATCGCCGAGGGCGAGAAGGTCATCCAGCGGGCGATCGAAGCCGGGTATCGACCCCGGTCGTTCATGCTGGCGGCCCGCTGGCTGCCGCCGCTGCGAGGCGTGATCGGCGACGCTCCCGTCTACCGGGTGAGCGAGGAGACGGCGGAGCGGGTGAGTGGCTTCCACGTCCATCGGGGTGCGTTGGCGTCGCTGCATCGCGAAACCCGGCACACCATGGCCGACCTGCTGGGCCGACGCAGGCTGATGGTCTGTGAGGACATCGTCGACCACACCAACGTGGGCGCGATCCTGCGCAACGCCGCCGGGCTGGGCTGGGACGGGGTGCTGCTCGCCCCGCGCTGCGCGGACCCGCTGTACCGGCGGGCGATCAAGACCTCAATGGGTGCGGTGTTCTCACTGCCTTGGGCCCGGGTCGACGATTGGGCAAGCGCTGTACCGACGCTGCAGGCGTCCGGGTTCACCGTGATCGCGCTGGCGCTCGATGACGACGCCGTCGAACTGGACGCGGCCGCCGCCGCTCTGCCGCCAAAGGCCCGGGTGGCGGTGCTGCTCGGCACCGAGGGTGCCGGGTTGTCCGCGCGCTGGGTCGACCAGGCGGACGTGGTGGCGACGATCCCGATGCGGGCCGGCATCGACTCGCTCAATGTCGCAGCCGCCAGTGCAATCGCCGGCTACGTGCTGCGCTGACCGCCACCCCCCGCGGGCCAGCCCGACATGGCCCCGAGTACGGTCGGGCTATGACGTGGAGCGCGGACCTGGTCGACCAGCTGGACTTCTACTGGAACGTGCACTTCCGGCCGCGGCTGACCGGTCTCACCGACAGCGAATACCTGTGGGAGCCGGTGCCGGGCATGTGGAGCGTCCGCCCGGACACCACGGGTCGGCTGCGGGTCGACTTCCTGGCGCCCGAACCGCCGCTCCCGCCGGTGACCACGATCGCGTGGCGGCTCGATCACGTCACCCGCGAGGTGCTCGGTAAGCGGGCTCGGGCCCTGTTCGGCGGCTCGCCCGCCGGGGACGCCGACGACATCGACATGTATGACGATCGGCACTGGCCCGAACCTGTTCCCGGCACCGCGGCGGACGCCTTGGCCGATCTCGATCGTGCATACGGACTGTGGCGTGACGGCGTGGGCGCCCGTGGAGATGCTGCCATGGAGCGTCCATTGGGACCCCGCGGTGCCGCGTACGCTACCGACTCGCTGGCGCAGCTTGTGCTGCACATCAACCGCGAGGTGATGGCCCACGGCGCCGAGATCTGCCTGCTGCGTGACCTCTACCGGGCAGATCAGCAGGGACGTGACCCGTTGATCGCCGCCGCGTTGGGAGGGGATGCCGAGGCGGTGCGAAGACTCGACGTGAGCGGAGCGCGTCCGACACTGGCCGCCGAGGCGGCCGGACTGCGGCACTGGGAGGTAGTCCGGGCACTTGCCGAGGGTGGGGCGTCGATCGAGGGCGCCCTGCACTACGCGGCGGCCGCAGGCGAGCGCGAGGCCGTGGAATGGTTGGTCGAGCACGGCGCCGATCTCGAGGCGGTCGATGACCGGTTCGGACTGACCCCGGCCGGTTGGGCCGGCTACTTCGGTCACGCCGAGTTGGCCGCCTGGCTCAAGGACGGGCTGCGAGACTAGGTTTGAGGTCCATGACGATGCCACCCAGCACGCCGGCCGCCGAGGGAGTGAACGGACGGCGACTGCTCGGCCTGGTGGATGCCCTCGAGACCGACGGACACGGCTTCCACTCGCTGATGATCGCGCGGCACGGCCGGGTGATCGCTCAGGGCTGGTGGGCGCCGTACACGCGCCACCGGATGCATCTGGGCTACTCGCTGACCAAGACCTTCACCGCGACAGTGCTCGGCGACCTGGTCGGACGCGGAATGATCGATCTGGACGCACCGGTGCTGTCCTACCTCGGCAGGTGGGACTCGGCGTCGCCCAAATGGCGCCGGGTCACCGTTCGGCACTGCATCACCATGACCGTGGGACATGTCACCGACGCCTGGCAGTGGCGCGGCGACGTGGCACCGCCACCATCCGCGGACGGCGGCGACCCGCTGCTCGCCGTCATCCTGGCGCGTGATCCGGACGGCGAACCGGGCCAGGTATGGGCCTACAACCAGGTGGCCACTTACCTGATCGCCCAGGCGATCGCCGCGGTCAGCGGGGAACCGCTGTCAGTTCACTTGCGCCGGCTGCTGCTCGATCCGTTCGGCGGCGGCGCTGCCGCCGTCCAACGCACCCCGCAGGGCCGCGACCTCGGGTTCAGCGGGCTGCAACTGACCACACCGGCGATCCTGGCGTTGGCGCAGACCTGGCTGGACGGCGGCCTCTGGCAGGGCGCCCGATTGGTGTCTGCGGACTACGCGGCGTGGGCATCGCGTCCGACCCCGGCTTCGCTGGCCGCCGAGGATGACGGCGACTGGGCGTGCGGGTACGGCGGCTCGTTCTGGGGCGCCACCCACGGGTATCGCGGCGACGGTGCCTTCGGCCAGTTCGCCGTGGTGCTGCCCGACTCCGACGTTGCGGTCGCGATCACCTCCGAGGTCGAGGTGATGCAGGACGTGCTCGACCAGCTGTGGCGGCATCTGCTGCCGGCGATCGACGGCGAACCCGACGTCCACGCCGACGAGCAGCTGGGTCGACGGCTGGCGGAACTCGCGCATCGCCCGCTGGCGGGTGTGGAGCGTCGCGGACCGGTGCGCGGTGTCCGGGATGAGGCGTCCCAGCTGCCCCCGAGCTTCCGCGCGGTCAACCTGGACCAGACCCCGGGTGGCCACCATCTGCTGACCATCGATCACCCCGGCGGCGCGCTGGTCACCATCGTGGGCGACGGTGAGTGGTTGGAATCCCGCTGGCAAACCCCGGCCGGCCCGGAGCTTGCGGTGATGTCCAGCGGCGGCTGGAGGGGCGGCATCTTCGGGGCGCAGTTGCGGCTGGTGGAAACCCCACACACCATCCTGCTGAGGCTCGACCCCGACGCCGGGACGGCCCGGCTGGACTGGCGGCTGATCCCGCTCACCGGCGTCGACCCCTTGGCGCTGGCGGCGTTCCCGATCTGATCCAGCGTCGCGGTCAGGTCCTGCTCAGAGCGGGACCGCCATGGCCTCGTCGCCGGACTCGGTGATTCGTTCCCTGGGCAGCGTCCGCCAGCCGATGATGAGGGCGATGGCAACGATGATCGCGGCCGCGACGAACCCGGCGGCGATGGCGGTCGCCGTGTGTTCGCGCCCAGGCCCGGTGCCGGGATAGCTCAGGATCAGGCCGCCGATCACGGCGATCCCAAGGGTGCCGCCAAGCTGCCGCACGACTTGCACCAGTCCCGACGCCTGCGCCCGATCGGCGCCGCTGACCCGGCCGAGCGCGTCGGTGTTCGTTGGTGACATCAGTCCGATGCCCAGTCCGGTCAGGATCATGCCGGGCAGCTGCGGAAGGTAGTTGAGCGTCAGCAGGGATGCAGCCCAGACCGCGACGCCCACAACGGCGAGCAGCAATCCGGTGAGCACCGTGGGCCGGACGCCGCTCTGGTCGTACCAACGGCCGGCGAGCTGTGAACCGACGGCGATCGGCAGGATCAGCGGCAGGGCGGCCAGCCCGCACTCCATGGGGCTGAAGCCGAGCAGTTCCTGGAGGTAGATCGAACTGAACAGGACGATCGCCAGCAGCGCGAACTGCGATAGCCCCACGACCGCGGCATTGCCGGGGAACCCCGGACGTGCGAAGAGCCGGACGTCCACCAGGGGCTGGGCGCTCCGCAACTGAGTGCGGACGAACAGCAGGGTCAGCGCGAGGCCACCGGCGAGCAGCGACACAGTGACCGGGGAGGTCCACGACCAGGTGTTGGCCTCCTGGATCGCGTAGACGGTGGTCCCCAGACCGGCCACCAGCAGGGCCGCCGAGAAGGGGTTGACCTGGGCGCCGTCCTGGCGGGTGTTCGCCGGGCGGGCGACCTGGACGAGGACGAGGGCGGCGATGCCGACCGGCACGTTGAGCCAGAACACCGACCGCCACGAGACCTGCTGGGTGAGGATTCCTCCGAGCAGTGGGCCCACGGCGAGGAACACCTGGCTCAGGCCGACGTAGATGGCCATCGCCCGTCCGCGCTCGTGAACAGCGAAGGCGGCCATCACGATGACCGCCGAGACCGGCATCATCAGGGCGGCGCCGACCCCCTGCACGGCGCGGGCGGCGATCATCCAGGACTCGCCCATCGTGCCGCGCGGAGTGAGCCCGCAGGCGGCGGAGGCGAGGAAGAAGAGGATGACGCCTGCCCGGAAGGTCGACACCTGTCCGAACCGGTCACCGAGTTTGCCACCGATGGCGACCAGGCCGGCCATCGCCAGGACGTAAGCGTTCACCACCCATTGCTGGCCGCTCGCTGTCAGCGGCAGATCGTGGGCCATGGTGGGCAGGGCGACACTGACCACGGTCTGGTCGAGCGTGACCATCGACAGGGCACCGGTCATGGCGACCAGGACCAGCCAGCGGTTGCCTGGCCGCGTGGGCGCCCGATTCGTCATGGCGTCATCATGGCGCAGGTCGGACCGTCACTCGCCGGCGTTGAACCAGTCCTTCGACTCGGGGAACTGCTCGGTGAGGTATTCGTACATCTGGCCGGACGTGCCCACCATGCAGCGCACCTGCTGGCGCAGGAAGTCGTCGCTTACCCCGGTCTCGATGTCGATCACGAGATCGCCGAACACGCCCAGGTGCTCATCGCCGCGCACCACGCTGGCCTTCGGCCAGAAGTGATCCCGGTTCCAGCTGTTCACTGCTTCCAGGACGAAGTCGTAGGACGCCACCGGCGGACGGACGTCCCACATCGACCGCATTGCCATCAGGTCGTTGTCATTGCCCTCGACCAGGAACCACATCCGCATGTTCTCCCAGTCGGCGAATCGGTCCTCGTCGTCGTCGACGGCGAACTGTATCTCCAGGCTGTTCAGCACCGCGTCCCAGCGTTCCCGGTTGAACGGCTGTCCCTGCGGCTGGTTCGGCGGTTGGGTGGGACCCCAGTTGAACATGGTCATCGGCTGTCCTTTCGCATGGCCTGCTCCGGCTCGTTTCCTCAACCCAACCAGGCTGGGGCGGGCATCACAAACCCTACGCGGACCGATCGGCTCAGTCGTCGGCCGAGGCGCTGCGCGGCGTCACCGGCCAGTCGTCCGGATACAGGTGGGCCAGTTCCTCGTGCTGCTTGCTGAGCAACCGACGAGCCCGGGTGGACAGCCGGTCGCCGAACACGGTGCCGCCCAGATGGTCGGTCTCGTGCTGCAGGCAGCGGGCCAACAGGCCGGTGCCCTCGATCGTGACCGGGTTGCCGTCGGCGTCCTGGCCGGCGCAGACGGCGGTGTCCGGGCGCGCCAGCACTTGGTAGGCACCCGGGTAGGACAGGCAGCCCTCCTCCGCGGATTCCAGCGTCCGGCCGCGGGTATCGAGGACCGTGACGGTCGGGTTGCAGACCACCCCCCGATGGATGACCTCGTCGGCGTCCGGGCATTCGAAGACGAAGACCGAGATATCCAGGCCGACCTGGGTGGCGGCCAGCCCGACGCCGTGAGCGGCCCGCATGGTGGCGAACATGTCCCGGACGAGTCCGCGGAGTTCGTCGTCGAACGTGTCGATCTCGCGGGTCTTCTCGTGCATCACCGGGGTGCCCCAGCGGGTGATCGGCAGCACGGTGCCACCAGTCGTCAGATCGTCGGTCATGGCCGCCCTTCTCTCCGCCGACACGCTACTAGCGATCGCGGGGTGGCATGAACCAGCAGCGCCCGGCGGTCGTAGGCTCGGCGGCATGGGCGCGGACCTGACCGAGGCGTGGGTGCGCCACCTGCGCGCCGAGCGCAATGTCTCGGCCAACACGGTGCGCGCCTACGCCGGCGACCTGGCGCACCTGGTGGACTATCTGGACCGCACCGGATCCGGTGCGCTCGCCGACGTCGATCTGCGGACGCTGCGCCGTTGGCTGGCCGGCATGCACGCCGCGGGTGCCGAGCGCGCCACCATGCAACGCCGTGCGGCCGCGGCACGGGTGTTCTTCGCCTGGGCGCACAGCACCGGTCGCCTGGCGGCTGATCCCGCCACCGGCCTGCGCTCGCCGCGGGTCGACCGCAGGCTGCCGCCCACCGTCGAGGTCGACCAGGCTCGGCTGATGATCGAGGGACTCGTCGAACGCGCAGACGCCGAGACCGACCCGGTGCTGCGTGCCCGCGCGCAGCGGGACGTGGCGATCGTCGAGGTGCTGTACGCGGGTGGCATCCGGGTGGGGGAGCTCTGCAGCCTGGACGCCTCGTCGGTGGACGCCGATCGTCAGGTGCTGCGGGTACACGGCAAGGGCGACAAGGAACGCACGGTGCCGGTCGGCGATCCGGCGCTGCGCGCGCTGGCGGCCTGGTGCTCGGTGCGTGAACTGATCGCCGCTCCTGCGGCGGGCGCGGCGTTGTTCGTCGGCGACCGGGGCGGCCGGATCGATCCGCGGGTGGTGCGACGGCTGGTGCACCGGGCGCTGGCGAGCGTGCCGGACGCGCCCGACCTCGGCCCGCACGGCCTGCGGCACGCGATGGCGACGCATCTGCTGGAGGGCGGTGCCGACCTGCGCAGCGTGCAGGAGATCCTCGGTCACGCCTCGTTGGCCACCACGCAGATCTATACCCACGTGAGCGCGGAACGACTGCGAACGGCCTACTTGCAGGCGCACCCGCGGGCGTAACCGTCACAACAGCCGTGCCGGGTCGACGAGGCGTCCGTCGATCTGGGTGCCGAAATGCAGATGACATCCGGTCGACCAGCCGGTGCTGCCCACCAAACCGACCAGTTGACCGCGCTTCACCTTCTCGCCCACCCGCACCTGATAGCGCCGCAGCGCGTGCAGATAGTGGGTGGTCAGCCCGCCGGCATGGGCGATCACCAGGCGATGGCCGCCGGAGGAGTCATAGGAGACCGACCGGACCACGCCGTCCGCGGCGGCTCGGATCGGCGTCCCGCACGATGCCTGCAGGTCGACCCCGGCGTGCATTCGCCATTCGTGAAAGATCGGGTGGAAGCGGCGTCCGAACGGCGACGAAATTCGGCCATTGACCGGGTTCAGCAGCTGCCCCGATCCCACGGTCTCAAGGTCGCCTGCGGCCAGCGCTGCCGCCCGTGCGGCAGCCAGCTTGCGAGCCTCGGCCACCGCGGACGCCGGCAACAGCCGGACGTCGGAACCGCCGAGTGGATCGAGGTACTCGTCGCCGCGCTTCAAACCGAAATGCAGGCAGCCGGCGGGGCAGTGCCCGGCCTCGACTGTGCCGATCACGTCACCGGCCGCCACCTCATCGCCGACCCGGACGCTGGCCCGGACCGGTTCGTAGGTCGTTCGCAGCTCGCCGTGCACGATCGTCACCACGCCCCGTCCGGCGATCACCTGCGCGACGCTGACCCGCCCGGCAGCCGCCGCGGACACGCTGCTACCGACCGGCGCGGCCAGGTCGACCCCGCGATGGCCGGGCAACCAGTCCTGCGCCGGGGGGTCGTAGCCGCGCACCACTGGACCGGGAACCGGCCGCACCGAGCCGAACGCCCAGCTTGGCGACGCCCCTGCCATCATCGCCAGGCAGACCAGAGCCAGCACCGCTCCCAGCCGGACGACCGCACGAGTCATACCGTTCACCTCCGTCCTCATTGAGGGTCCGGCGCGGCGAAAGTGTTCAAAATCGTCGAGTTCGATCGGCGGCGGGGCAGTGGGTCTCGACAGCTCGACCAACGGCGAGGCTGAGCGATTTCGACAACCCAAACCGCGCGACATAGAATCGACCTCAGCGATCCGGCAGATCCGGGTCGACTTCGCATGCACCTCGAACCGTCGCGCTCGACGGGCTGCTCTCCGCGGTCCCCACTAGGGGAGGAAGGCAGCGGTCGCATCAGGCGGACCGAAAAGCTCGGTCCGAACAACCTACAGCGGGTTCCGCCCGGTCTCGGCACACGACCGAGAACCAGGGCCGCGCCCGCGCGGAAAGGAACGGCAATGGCCGTCGTCACTACCCGTCAGCTGCTCGAGAGCGGCGTCCACTTCGGACACCAGACCCGCCGCTGGAACCCGAAGATGAAGAAGTTCATCTTCGCCGAGCGCAACGGCATCTACATCATCGACCTGCAGCAGTCGCTCAGCTACATCGATCAGGCCTACGGCTTCGTCCGCGACACCGTCGCGCGCGGCGGGCAGATCCTGTTCGTGGGCACCAAGAAGCAGGCCCAGGAGGCCATCGCCGAGCAGGCCACGCGGGTGGGTATGCCCTTCGTCAACCAGCGCTGGCTGGGCGGCATGCTGACCAACTTCGCCACCATCAGCAAGCGGATCGGCAAGATGAAGGAGCTCGAAGGCCTGAACTTCGACGACGTCGCCGCGTCCGGGTTGACCAAGAAGGAGCTGCTGCAGCAGCGCCGGAAGAAGGACAAGCTGGCCAAGACCCTGTCCGGCATCCGCGACATGGGCAAGCTGCCGCAGGCCGTCTGGGTGGTCGACACCAAGAAGGAGCACCTGGCCATCGACGAGGCCCGCAAGCTGCGGATCCCGATCGTCGGCATCCTCGACACCAACTGCGATCCCGACGAGGTCGACTTCGCCATTCCGGGCAACGACGACGCGATCCGCTCCGTCGCCCTGCTGACCCGGGTGGTCGCGGACGCCGTCGCCGAGGGCCTGCTGGTCCGTAGCCGCGGCGCCGCCGCCACCGGTGAGGAAGCCGAGCCGATGGCCGACTGGGAGCGCGAGCTGCTGGGCGCCACCGACGAGGCCCCGGCCGCCGAGGCGTCCGAGGCGGAGGCCGTCGAGGGCTCCGACGTCCAGGCCGCGGAGCTGGCCGACGCCGTCGAGGGCGCTGTGACCGGTGCGGCCGAGCAGTCGATCGAGGTCGCGCAGGACATCCAGGCTGCCGAAGAGGCCGCCGGCGAGAGCGTCGAGCCGGCCGTCGAGGCCGAGGCCGCCGCGTCCGAGACCAAGTGACCCACACCACGAACACCACGAAGAGAGCAGACAATGGCAATCACTGCCGCTGATGTGAAGAAGCTCCGCGACGCCACCGGCGCGGGCATGATGGACGCCAAGAAGGCGCTCACCGAGGCCGACGGCGACTATGACGCCGCGGTCGAGATCCTGCGGGTGACCGGCCAGGCCAAGATGGCCAAGCGCTCCGACCGGGAGGCATCCAACGGCCTGGTGGCCGCCTCGGGCAAGGCCGTCATCCAGCTCGGCGCCGAGACCGACTTCGTCGCCAAGAACGCCGAGTTCATCGCCCTGGCCGACGAGATCGCCAAGGCGACCGACGCCGCCGGCGCCACTGACGTGACAGCCGCGAACGCGGTCGAGCTGGCCTCCGGCAAGACCGTCGCCGAGGCGGTGGCCGAACTGGCTGCCAAGATCGGCGAGAAGCTCGAGGTGGCCAACGCCGCCAGCTACGACGGCGACGTCACCATCTACCTGCACAAGCGGTCCTCGGATCTGCCGCCGCAGGTGGGTGTGATGGTCGAGCACGAGGGCGGCTCGGACGACTTCGTCCGCGGCATCGCGATGCAGATCGCCGCCATGTCGCCGCAGTACGTGTCCCGCGAGGAGGTGCCGTCCGAGGTGCTCGATCACGAGCGGCACATCGCCGAGCTGACCGCCAAGGAGGAGGGCAAGCCCGACAAGATCATCCCGCGGATCGTCGAGGGTCGCCTCGGTGGCTTCTTCAAGGATGTCTGTCTGATCGAGCAGCCCAGCGTGTCCGACGACAAGAAGACCGTCGGCCAGCTGCTCAAGGAGAACGGCGTCACCGTGAAGCGTTTCGTGCGGTTCGCGGCGGGCGCCTGACCCCACCCCAGCCAGTAGCATGACGTGGGGGGCGGGCGCGACCCCCCCGGGCCCCGCCCGCGACTGCCCCCCCCCCCCCCCCCCCCCCCCACGTCGCTATAAGCCCCCGACCCCACCCCGATCGAGGAGAACCATGACCTACCACCGCATCATGCTCAAGCTGTCCGGAGAGATGTTCGGGGGTGCGCGCGGTATCGGTGTCGATCCGGACGTGGTGGCCAGCCTGGCCGGGCAGATCAAGGCGGTGGTGGACGCCGGCGTGCAGGTCGCGGTGGTGATCGGCGGCGGCAACTTCTTCCGCGGGGCGGAGCTCTCCGAGCGCGGCATGGCCCGCGACCGCGCCGACTACATGGGCATGCTGGGCACTGTGATGAACTGCCTGGCGTTGCAGGACTTCACCGAGAAGGCCGGGGTGCAGACCCGGGTGCAGACTGCGATCGCGATGGGCCAGGTGGCCGAGCCCTACATTCCGCGGCGCGCCGAGCGGCACCTCGAGAAGGGCCGCGTGGTCATCTTCGGCGCGGGCTCCGGCATGCCGTACTTCTCCACCGACACCGTCGCCGCGCAGCGGGCGCTCGAGATCGGCGCCGACGTGCTGCTGATGGGCAAGCAGGGCACCGACGGCGTCTACGACTCCGACCCGCAGAAGAACCCGGACGCCGTCCGTTTCGACGAGCTCAGCTACGACGACTACCTGGCCCGCGACCTGAAGGTGGCTGACGCCACCGCGATCAGCCTGGCCCGGGACAACAATCTGCCGATGATCTTCTTCGACCTCGGTGTCGAGGGAAACATCCTGCGGGTGGTCCAGGGTGAGAAGATCGGAACCACCGTCCACGCCTGACCAGCCACAACTCACCGAAAGGATCACGATGATCCCCGACATCATCAAAGACGCTGAGCCCGGCCATGTTCAACAAACTCATGGTCGACTACTACGGCTCGCCCACCCCCCTGCAGCAGTTGGCCACCTTCCAGGTACCCGAGGCCCGCACCGTGCTGATCAGTCCGTTCGACCGGTCGTCGATGGCCGGTATCGAGAAGGCGATCCGCGACTCCGATCTGGGCGTCAACCCGGCCAACGACGGCAACGTCATCCGTGTCGTCATGCCGCAGCTGTCCGAGGAACGCCGCCGTGACTACGTCAAGCTGGCCCGGTCGAAGGCCGAGGAGGGCCGAGTCGCCGTCCGGAACATTCGCCGGCACGCCAACGATTCGGTGCACAAGCTGGTCAAGGACAAGGAAGTGGGCGAGGACGACGCCCGCAACGCCGAGAAGCAGCTGGACGGCGTGACCAAGAAGCACGTGGACACCATCGACGAGCTGGTGAAGTCCAAGGAAGCCGAGTTGCTGGAAGTCTGATGGCGGGGGAGCAGGAGGCACCAGCAGCCGACCCGGCCGCCCGGAGGTCACGCGCGGGACGTGACCTTCCGGCGGCGATCGGGGTCGGAGTCGCCCTTGCGGCGTCGGTGGTGCTCACCCTGCTCTACTGGCACTGGGGCTTCGTGCTGGTGGTGACCGCCATGCTCACCCTGGGCACCATCGAGTTGCACGATGCGCTGAAGCGGATCGGAATGAACTCGGCCGTGATCCCGATCGTGGTCGGCACCATCGCGGTGATCTGCGGCTCGTACGCGGCCGCCACCCAAGAGGGCAATACGGCGCTGCCGTGGCATTCGGTACTGCTGGGCTTCCTCGGTGCCACCACGCTGGCCGCACTGATCTGGCGGATGCCGGGAGGGGCCGCTGGCTATGTGAAGGACGCCGCCGCGAGTCTGTTCACCATCGGCTACATTCCGCTGCTCGGTTCGTTCGCGGGGCTGATTCTGGCCGCTGAGAACGGCGGGGCCAAGATGGCGACCACCTTGCTGATCGTGATGGGCACCGACACCGGCGGCTACGCGGTGGGCGCGCGTTGGGGCCGGCACCCGATGGCGCCCCAGATCAGCCCGAAGAAGACCTGGGAGGGGATGGCCGGCTCGGTCGGCCTGGCCAGCGCCGTCGGCGTCCCGCTCACCGTGTGGTGGCTGGACGCGCAGTGGTGGATCGGGCTGCTGCTGGCCTTGGCCATCGTGGCGGCGGGCACCTGCGGCGACCTGATCGAGTCATTGGTGAAGCGCGACGTGGGGATCAAGGACATGTCGTCGTTCCTGCCCGGGCACGGTGGCGCGATGGACCGGCTGGACTCGATGCTGGTGGCCGCGCCGGTGGCCTGGCTGATCCTGTTCCTACTGGTCCCCAACTGACGAGGCCGCGATGACTACCCAACCGAACACCACCGGCGACGGCTTGCGGGCCGACGAGATCAGCGCCTATTCCGCGCTGGAGGACAGGGTCCGGGCCGGCGCCACGATGCCGCTGACCATGGCGGCACCGCGCCGCGGCAAGCCGCCCCGGCACTGGCTCGAACTGAGCCGCGACGAACGCCGGGACGCCGTGCGCGGGCTGGGCCTGCCGGCCTTCCGTGCCGACCAGATCTCCCGGCACGTCTTCGAGCACCTCGACCTGGACCCGTCCGGCTGGACGGACCTGCCGGCGGCTGACCGGACCCGGGTCGCCGAGGCCTTCCTGCCGTCGCTGCTGACGTCGGTGCGGCCGCTGTCCTGCGACGGCGGCACCACGCTGAAGACCCTGTGGCGCTTGTTCGACGGCTCGCTGATCGAGTCGGTGCTGATGCGTTACGGGGTGCCGGGCGTCCGTGCGTCCGGCTCGGGGCGCAACCGCGCCACCCTGTGCATCTCGTCGCAAGCGGGCTGCGGGATGGCTTGCCCGTTCTGTGCCACCGGCCAGGGCGGTCTGCAGCGCAACCTGAGCGCCGCCGAGATCCTCGCCCAGGTGATGGCAGGTGCCCGGTCGTTGCGCGACGGCGAGATTCCCGGCGGTCCCGGACGGGTGAACAACATCGTCTTCATGGGCATGGGCGAGCCGATGGCCAACTACAAGGCCATCATGGCGACCATCCGGACGCTGACCGCGCCCGCGCCGCAGGGGCTGGGCATCAGCGCCCGCGGGATCACCGTCTCCACCGTCGGACTGGTGCCGCGGATCAACCAGCTGGCCACCGAAGGCCTGCCGGTCACCCTCGCTGTCAGCCTGCACGCGCCCGATGACGAACTGCGCGACGAGCTGTGCCCGATCAACACGCGCTGGAACGTCGCCGAACTGGTGGACGCCGCCCATGCGTATTTCGTGGCCACCAAGCGTCGGGTGTCGATCGAGTACGCGCTGATCCGCGACGTCAACGACCAGGTGGAGCGGGCCGAACTGCTCGCCAACGTGCTGCGCCGCGACGGTGGCCACGGCTGGGTGCACGTCAACCTGATCCCGCTCAACCCGACCCCCGGTTCGAAGTGGACGGCGTCCCGCCGCCGCGACGAGGCCGCCTTCGTCGCAGCCCTGGAACGTCGCGGCGTCGCCGTCACAGTCCGGGACACCCGCGGCCGCGAGATCGACGGCGCCTGCGGCCAGCTCGCCGCCAGTGTGTCGGCCGAGTAGGCAGCTCACTCGATCCGCAGGACGTGTCCCGTCGCGGTGGTGGCGGCGTTCAGCGATCGGTTGCTCAAAACGGTCACGGGGCCTGCTGTCGATCCCGTCCGCCGGCTGAGGGATTCCGGCGTTCGTACTCGCACCCGGCCCATGCGCGACTACATTGTGCCAATGCACGCGGCGGCCACCGAGACGGATTTCGTTCTTCCGTCGTCGCGTGTCGCAGCTCTCACCGCACTGGTGGTGTGCTCGGATCAACCCGAGCGCCGGACGGTGGTCAGCCCGCTGTCGGGACGGCCGCTGGCGCAGATCCCGCAGTCGTCCCGGGCGGACGTGGCCGGCGCAGTCGGTACGGCACGTTCGGCGGCGCGGCAGTGGCGCGAGTTGAGCCCGCGACGCCGGGCGGCGATCGTGCTGGCCTTTCATGACCGGCTGCTGGCCGGCCGGGACGAGATTCTCGACCTGATCCAACTGGAGACCGGGAAGACCCGCTCGGACGCCTTCGAAGAGGTCGCCGAGGTCGCGAACGTGGCACGCTACTACGCCCGCACGGCGTCCGCTCTGCTCGGCCCGCGGCGCCGTCGTGGAGTGCTGCCGGTCATCGGCCACGCCACCCAGACCCGGTTGCCGCGCGGCGTGGTCGGCATCGTCACCCCGTGGAACTACCCGTTTGCGCTGTCGCTCGGTGAGGCGCTCACCGCCGTGCTGGCCGGCAACGTGGTGTTGTTGCGTCCCGATCCCCGCACCGCGCTGTGCGTGTTGTGGGGGGTGCAGCAGCTGATCACCGCCGGGCTGCCGGCGGGCGTGCTGCAGGTGGTTGTCGGCGACGGCGATCCGATCGGTGCCACCGTCGTCCGTTGCGTCGACTTCATCAGTTTCACCGGATCGACCCGCACCGGGCGGGCGGTCGCGGCGGTGGCGGCCGAGCGGATGGTCGGCTGCTCGCTCGAACTCGGCGGCAAGAACGCGCTCTACGTCCGCGCGGACGCGTCCTTGCCTCTGGCGGTCGACATCGCGCGGCGCAGCGTCTTCACCGCGGCGGGTCAGCTGTGCAGCCACACCGAACGGCTGATCCTGCATCGCGACATCGCCGACGAGTTCCTGCGCCTGTTCCTGGACGCGGTGGCCGACCTGCGCCTCGGCGTCGGGCTGGAGTACGGCTACGACATGGGTTCGCTGTTCGGCCCGGAGCAACTGGAGCAGGTCATCGGTCACGTTGAGGACGCCCGCCGGCGTGGCGCCCGGGTGCTCACCGGCGGCCGGCACCGTCCCGAGATCGGGCCCTGGGTGTACGAACCGACGGTGCTCGAGGATGTCAGCGCCGCGATGGACCTGCGCGACGCCGAAACGTTCGGCCCGGTGGCCAGCGTCTACCGGGTGGCCGACGACGACGCCGCGGTGCGCTTGATCAACGACTCCGACTACGGTCTGCACGCCACCATCGTCAGCGGCGACCGGACGGCCGCGCGGACGCTGGCGCCGCTGCTGCGCACCGGCACGGTCAGCATCAACGAGAGCTTCGCCGCCTCGTGGGGCGCCGTGGGCGCGACGATGGGCGCCCGGGGGGATTCAGGGACCGGTCATCGGCACGGTCCCGAGGGGCTGCTGGCCTACACGGTGGTGCAGAGCGTTGCCGAGCAGCGCACCGGCCGGCTCGGGGCACGCGGAGCCGAAGGGCAGCGGAGGTTCGCCGACTGGTTCAGCCGTGCGCTGGTGGCGGCGCGGCGCGGGAGGCTGCACTAGAGCGGCTGGTTCATCCTCAGGCGGGTTCGCCGCCGTGCCGGCACGCGGTACTAGCGTGTAGCCGAATGAGAGGAGGCCGAGATGCTCCATCAGGTCCCACAGCCCAGCCCCGACCGGTTGACACCGTTCGGCGGTGGGACGCTCGTGGTGGGGGTCCTGCCCGGCGGTGATCCGCTGGTGGTCCTCACCGCGGCGGCGCTGGCCCGCACCACCGGAGGCGAGATGTTCTTCGCCTACGTCGACGAGCAGAGATTCACCGAGCGCGAGTTCGCCGACGGCACAGTGCAGCACAGCGACATCAACCCGGACGCCGCCGACGACTCTTGGCAGCAGGTCGAGGCGCAAGTGAAGGCCGAACTCACCGGCCTGCTGGCCGGCTCTGGTCTGTCCTGGCAGTTCCGCTACCTGGCCGGACGCCCGGACCGCTCGCTGACCCATCTGGCGCGCGCGGTCGAGGCGGCGGTGATCGTGGTCGGGAACCGCGCACCCGAGCGCGGGGCAAAGGTGCGCGAGTTCATGGACGGCGCGCTGGCGCTCAAGCTCGCCCAGCATCAGCACCGGCCGGTGCTGGCAGTACCGCTCTCGGTGGTCGACTGGAAGGCGCCGATGCCGTGGGCCTGAAGCCGTTCCGGGGCCTGTCGTCCGCGGTCGTCCTGGTCGGGGGAGCGTTCGGCACCGCAGTCCGGGCGGCGCTGGAGTCGGCGTTCCCCGCCCAGCCCGGCGGTTGGCCGTGGATCACCTTCGCGATCAATGTGAGCGGATCGTTCCTGCTCGGCCTGCTGCTGGAGACACTCAGCCGTCGTGGTCCGGACGCCGGTCTGCGCCGCTACCTCCGGCTCGGCGTCGGCACCGGGGTGATGGGCGGCTACACCACCTACAGCACCTTCGCGGTGGAGACGGTGCGTCTGCTCGGCCTGGGCGGGGCGGCGACGTTCCTCGGGATCGGGTACGCGCTGGGCAGCGTGGTGCTGGGTCTCCTGGCGGCCTTCGCCGGCATGTGGCTGGGCGCGAGGTGGTCGCAATGATCGCGCTGCTGGTCGCGCTGGCCGGCGGCCTAGGAGCCGTCGCCCGCTTCCAATCGGACGCCGCGATCGCCCGGCTGCACTCGGTGCGGATGCCGTTGGGCACACTGACCATCAACACGGTCGGCTCGGGACTGTTGGGATTGATCACCGGCTACGTGATGTTCCACACCGCTGCCCCGGAGTGGGCGGCGATCGCCGGCACCGGTTTCATGGGCGGGTTCACCACGTTCAGCACGGCCAGCGTCGAAGGCATCCGGCTGGTGCGCGCGGGGCGTCCGGTGGCCGCGGTGGTGCATGCCGGCGGTGGACTCCTGGCGGGCCTGCTGGCGGCCACGCTCGGGCTGTGGGCGATGTCGTTGTAGAGGCTCCGGTGACTACGGTTCCGTAGGTGCTCGGAGCCAAGCTCGGGGTCCGCACGATCAAGCGGCTCGTACTTCTTGCGCAGGCCCGGTTCGAACCCGAGAAGCTCACCGACCCCGCCGACAAGCGCTGGGTGCGGATCGGTGCCGACACCGATGATCAAAGTGGCCACAGTTGGCTTGACGGCTGCCTCGACACTCCTGACGCACTCGACCTCGAGGCCGCGCTGCGGCAGATCGCCGCCGACCTCGCCGACCACAGTGGCGAGGCCGATCTGGATCTGCGAAGGGCCCATGCACTAGGGGTGATGGCGCGCCGGGTGCTTGGGCAACCGGAGTTGCCGGACTGTGGCGGAAGGGAGGCCCGGACCGGCGCGGCCGAGGTCAACGACGGGGCCGGCGGCACCCCGGGCGAGGATGCGCCCGGCACGTCGAGGAGTCCGGAGGACCTGCAGTCTTCCGTGGAGACGATGCGGAGCGCGCGCCGTCCACAGGGCCGGTCCCGAGAACCCCAGCGCTGCGGAGGCCAGGCCGTCCGGTGACGATCTACCTGCACTTCGACGCCGCCCAACTCTCCGACGGCTGCGGAGGTCTGGGCGAGGTGGGCAGCACCGGACAGCTGGTCACGATGGACGAGATCCGCCGTTGGTGCGGCACCGCCGGCAGCATTACCGTCCGGCCGGTCATCGATCTAAACGGCACCCGCGCAACGCGCGGCTACCAACCGACCGACGTGATGCGTGAGCAGATCGCGCTCCGCGACCTCACGTGCGTTTTCCCCATTGTGGCCGCGTCGCGCACCCGATCCGACGACCGGCAAGCGAGAACTACAGTCACGACGCCGATCACATCGCGCCCTACGATTCCGGTGGTGAAACCTCCACCGACAATCTTGCTTGCCTGTGTCGTTTGCATCACTTGTTGAAAACGCATACCGACTGGCATTACGAAATGACCGGTCCCGGTGAATACCTGTGGAAATCGCCAGCGGGCCACCAATACCTGCGCACCGCTACCGGCACCAGCAGGCTCGAAATCCGGCGCAAGGGCAGACCCGAAGCCGCCTGAGCTACAGCCGGAACCAGGCCGTCCAGGTCTGGCTGCCGGCGCCGTCGCTGAGCCCGAGTCGGACCAGAGATCCACGTCCCAACGTGATCGGCACCCTCAGATCGAACCAGCCGGAGACGTCCAGTTCGGCCGTGGCGACCACGGTGCCCTTGTCGTCGTGTAGCGCCAGGGTTCGCGCGTCCGGTGCCACCACGAGCCCGCGCAGATGACCGTCGAGCAGTTCGAGGTCGATGCCGACTCCCTCGGCGGTGAAGCGCAGTAACCGCGCATCCCCGCTGGACCGGACTCCGGCCAGCGGCTCGGACGCCGAGTCCGAGACCAGGTCGGCCAGCCGGGCGTCCGGATCGTGCCAACTCCACAGACTGCGTCCCACCGCTGCCACCTCGTTTGCGTCCGATGCCTCCGCCAACGCCTCAGCGAGTTCGGCGAGCAGAATCTCATCTGGGTCCATCAGACACCTCCCCACGACTCCAGCGCCGGTTGCCGGCGCAGCACGGCGAGGCAGCGGATTCGGGTCGGGCCGATGGTCCCGATCTGGACGCCCAACCGGGCGGCCACCTCCAGGTAGGGCACCGGAGGGTCAGCGAAGAGCATGCCGAGCAGCTTGCGGCACCGTTCGGAGAGGCCGGTCCACGCCTCGCGCAGTGCCTGCCTGCGCAGCTCCGCGATCAGATCTGTGCCCGGCTCCGGTAGGTCGTCGGGGAGGTTGTGGTCGAAGTCGGTCGGAAGGGTTCGGCGCCGTGAGCGCAGCAGCGCCAGGCACTCGTTGCGGGTGGTGGTGGCGATCCAGCCGGGTAGCGCCGCCGGTTCGCGCAGGGTGTCGATCCGCTCCAACACCCGTAGCCAGACGCCGGCCGCGACGTCGTCACGATCGTGGGCGTCGAGCGAGAACTTCCGGCACACCGAGACGACCAAGGGTGCGAACCGGTCCACCAGGCGGTTCCAGGCCGCCTGGTCGCCACCGCGGACGGCGGCGACCAGGTCGGCTACGGGCTCGGCGGGCATGACGGCTCCACAAGCGGTGGCCGCTGCAGGGGTGACTCTTCGGTGAGCAGGGCGTCCCAGGCCTCGATGGCGGAGGTGCCCGGTTCGGCGAGCATGCGCGCCGCGACCAGTCCGGCGGCATAGGCGGCGCAGAAGGAGGTGCCGCGCCATCTGGCGCTCCCCTCGAACGTCACCACAGGTGGGGGGACGTGCTGGTCCCCGTCCTCATCGTCGCCTGCGTCGTCCACGTCCGTGGGTTCGCCGACGATCACGTCTGCGTCGAAGAACCTTCCTACGAAGTCGATCTTCGTAGTGATGGCATCCACCCACGGTTGGATCGTCAGGGACGCGGCGAGCGGCTCCAGTTCGGTCGGACTGACGCCGACCGCCTTGACCCGCGGATGTGCGCCCGGCCAGGCGGGGTTGGTCGGGCCACGACCGAGTGCCGACCAGAACGGATCGAGGGTTTGATTGCCCGCGGCCGCGATGATCAGCGTGGATTCGGGCACGGCCGCAATGGCGCGTTCGACCAGCAGTGGAATCTGGCCGTCCGCGGTGAAGCAGGCCAGCGGCAGCAGCAGGATGTCGACACCGTCGGTGGCCAGCTTTGCGATCGCCGTCGCCACATCCCACGTTGTGCCGGTGCCGTCCGGACCGTTCAGCGGCGACTCCGTGCGCACTGCGACACCCACCGCCGTCGACTCGACGATGTCGCGCACGAACCGCGCATGCCCCTGCCACGCCTTGAGGTCAGGGCCTGTCGCTGTCCAGTCGGCCAGCGTTGTGTCGACCTGCCCAACCCGGACGGAGCTGGTGGCTGTCGCCGCGGGTGCAGAGTGCGCCAGGAGGGCCAACTCGGCTGGGGACGCCTTCGTCGGAGCCAGGGTGGAGGTTGGTTTCGGGTTCCCGCCGCGCATCATCGCCAGGGTTGTGTTGGCCTCGCGGTCCTTGCCGAGCTGAGGTACCCAGCCACCGTAGGTCGCGGCGATCCGGCGACGAACCTCGGCGAGCAGGCCATCGAGAAGGTCGATGTGATGCCCGTTCGCATCGCACAGTTCCAGTCGGGTGAGTCCGAGCGCCGCCGCACCGATGTCCTCTTTGGAGATCCTCAATCCCAGCTTGCTCTCGAGGGTTGATCTCACCAATGCCAGGTGCTCTGTGCTGGCCACCAGGGCCGGCCGCGGCCGTCTGGCTTGCTGCGCTTCTGCTGTCATGGGCCTTGCCTTCGACTCGTGCGGAGGAATGCAGGTTCATCCTCCACCAGCGGATTGGTTCGCGGAAGGTCTTCGTCGTGACCCTCCAACTGAGCGGAGTCGCGGCGCTGCCCGATGATTCGGCCGTGGGACGACAATGACTCATGCTCAGCGCGCGACAACATGCCGAAGCGGCAGTGGCACGGGCTGACCGTGACCTTTCTCTTGCGCTGCCGTCTCTGCGCAAGACCGTCGCCGAGTTGGCCACCGCCGAACCGGCCTCGCGATCGATGGCGCATCGCGCACTCGGCCATGCGCTGTTGCACGGCGGACGCGCCGACGAGGCGACCGCGGAGCTGCGGACGGCCGTCGGGTTGGCGCGACGGTCGGCCGAGCCGGTGCTGGCGGCCCAGGCGCGCACCAAGCTTGCCTTCGCGCTGCACCTCACCGGACGCCTCCCCGCGGCGCTTCGTCAAGCCAACCAGGCGGTCGCCGAGGCGCCGGATGCGGTCGAGATAGCCCGCGCCCTGGGCACGCGCGCATTGATTCATCGGGAGATCGGTAACTTCGAACTGGCCTTGGCGGATCTTGACGCCGCCGCCACCACGTTGCGTCGTGCCGGAGACGAGCTCGGGTTGCAGCGCGTCCTGATCAACCGGGCCATCCTGCACATCGATGTCGGTGCGTGCGGGACTGCGCGACTCGACCTGCACGAGGCCGAACTCATCGCTGCCCGGCTCGGACGCCCGGCCGCGGTCGCGCTGATCGCCAGCAACCTCGGCTACGCCGCGAGCCGCGCCGGAGACGTTCCCGAGGCGCTCGCCGAGTACGCCCGGGCAGAGGCAGGCTTCCGGGCCCACGGTCTCCAAGTGTCGGGCCTGTTGATGGATCGTGCCGAGTTGCTCGGCCGCGTCGGCCTGGTAGCCGAGGCGATGGACGATGCTGAGGCCGCATTGGCCGCGGCCGAGGCGGACGGCCGGACGCTCCGGATCCCCGAGGCCCGGCTGTTGCTGGCCCGCTCTGCGAGCGCGGGTGGTGACCCCCCAACCGCCTACGAACAGGCCCGGCGAGCTCGCGACGCATTCCGTCGCCAGGATCGGTCGGTTTGGGCTGCGGCGGCCGAGGCGCAGCGCGCGTCCGCCTCCCGGGAGCTTGGTCGACGGTCGCGCTGGCGCGCCGTCGTCCAGCACGCTGACGTGCTCTTGGCGGCCGGCTGGGACGCCGACGCCATAGACGCCTACCTGCTGGCGGCATCCTTGGCGCCGGAACCGCATCGCACCGAGGCACTCGCCCCCGCGGCGGCGCTGCGCAGCCGGGGACCGGCGCTCGTCCGGGCTCGTGGCTGGTACGCCCAGGCACTGCTCGAGACAGAGCGTCCGGACCGGGCACGACATGCCGTCCGCCGCGGGCTGGCCATTCTGGATGATCATCTGAGCGGCGTGGGCGCCGACGAGCTGAGAGCCGGGCTGGCCAGGCATCGTTTGGAACTCGCCGGGCTCGGCGTCGACCTGGCCCTGGCCCATGGTCGGCCGGCTCAGGTTTTCGATGCGGTCGAGCGGGCCCGCGCCACCGTGCTGGTCAGGGACGCCGTCCGCCCGCCCGCCGACCCTGAACTCGCCGACCTGCTGCGCCGCCACCGGGCTGCCCGCACCGAGCGGGAGCGTGCCGCGCTGGCCGGCCAGGTGCGCGACCGCAGCCGGATAGCGCGTGGCGCGGGCGAGCTGCTGCGTCCGGTCCGGATGGCTGAACTGGACGCCGGCCTCGACGACGCGGCGCTGATCACCTGGTTCGCCCGCGACCAGCGCCTGTGTGCCCTCACCAGGGTGGCCGGCCGGACCCGGCTGCACAGCCTGGGTGCCGCGCAGCCGCTGCGCGCCGCCGTCGACCGGTTGAGCTTCGCCATGCACCGACTGGCTGCCGAGGGCGTCGACCACGGCCGGTTCGGCCGCTCGCTGCGCCAACTGCTGGACGTGGCGGCCGCCGAGGTGCAGGCGTCCCTGCTGCAGTCGCTCCCCGAGACGTCCGGACGCGACCGGGTGCTGATTCCGCCGGCCTTCCTGCATCAGGTGCCCTGGTACGAGCTGCCCGGCATGACCGGGCGGTCGGTGGTGGTCGCGTCGTCGGTGCGGCAATGGCGCCGCGCCTCGCTGGCGGCTGCGACCAACCCCGCACGAGTGCTGGTGGCCGCCGGACCCGGCCTGCCCGGCGCCCGGCGGGAAGCCGAGGCGGTGGCGGCGGCGTATGACACGGTGCCGCTGCTCGACCCCGACGCCCGCGTCCAGGCGGTGCTCGACGCGTTGGCCGTCGCCGACCTGGCACACCTCGCGACGCACGGTCGGCTGCGGCCGGACAATCCACAGTTCTCCGAGCTGACCATGTCCGACGGCGCTCTGCTGGTGCACCACCTGGACACCATCGAACGGCTGCCGCCGACCCTGATCCTGGCCAGCTGCGACAGCGGACGGCCGGTGTCACGCCCCGGGGAGGCCCTACTCGGCTTCGCTGCTGCCTGTCTGATCCGCGGCACCAGGACCCTGATCGCCCCGGTCACCCCGGTGCCCGACGGAGGCACCGAGGCGGTGATGACCAGGCTGCACGCCGGGCTGGCCGTCGGGAGATCCGCGGCTGCCGCACTGGCCGACGCCCAAGCGGACGCCGAGCCCGGACACCGCGCATTCGTCTGCTTCGGTGCCGGGCTCGGCGCCGGCATCCCCCGGTCCCCTTCGCCGGCGAGATGATGCACCCCTGTAGCCTGGCTCGGTGCGCGACGTCGTCCTGCTGGGTAGCACCGGATCGATCGGAACCCAGACCCTGGAGGTGATCGCCGGCCATCCCGACGCCTTCCGCGTCGTCGGGTTGTCGGCCGGCGGCGGCAATCTCGACCTGCTGGTCGACCAGGCGAACACCTGGCACCCGGACGTGGTCGCCGTCCCGACCGCCGCCGCGGCCGCCGCGTTGGACGGACGGCTCCCGGCCACCACAGCAGTCTGGGCCGGTCCGGACGCCTCGCAGCGGCTCGCGGGACTGCCCTGCGACGTGGTGGTCAACGCGATCACCGGCGCGGCCGGGCTGGAACCCACCCTGGCGGCGCTGGCCGCCGGTAGCACCCTGGCGTTGGCCAACAAGGAATCCCTGGTGATCGGCGGCGAGCTGGTCACCGCCGCGGCGGCGCCCGGCCAGATCGTCGCCGTCGATTCGGAGCATTCGGCGTTCGCCCAGGCGCTGCGAGCCGGACGCGCCGAGGAGGTCCGCCGGCTGATCCTGACCGCGTCCGGCGGGCCGTTCCGCGGCCGGACCCGCGCCGAACTCACCGCGGTCACCCCCGAGCAGGCGCTGGCGCACCCCACCTGGAATATGGGCCGGATCATCACCATCAACTCCGCCACCCTGATCAACAAGGGTCTGGAGTTGCTCGAGGCGGGCCTGCTCTACGGCGTCGACCTGGACGCCATCCAGGTGGTGGTGCACCCGACCTCCGACGTGCATTCGATGGTGGAGTTCTGCGACGGGTCCACGATCGCGCAATGCTCGCCGCCCGACATGAAGCTGCCGATCGCGCTCGCCCTGAACTGGCCGGATCGGTTGCCCGGCGTCACCCGGGGCTTCGACTGGAGCCGGGGCATCGACTGGCGCTTCGAACCGCTGGACGACGAGGCATTCCCGGCCGTCGAGCTGGCCCGTCGCTGCGGCCACGCCGGCGGCACCGCACCCGCCGTCTACAACGCCGCCAACGAGATCTGTGTCGACGCCTTCTGCGACGGCCGGATCGGCTTCCTGGACATCGTCGACACGGTCGCCGCGGTCGTCGAGGAGCACCTGGTCGTGCCGTCCGATTCGCCGCTGAGCGTCGAGACGGTGTTGGCCGCCGACGCCTGGGGACGCGCCCGGGCCGCCGAACTGGTTGCCGCGGGCGCCCAGGCACGCGCATGAACGCCCTGCTCATCGTCGTCTTCGCGCTGTTGTTCTTCGGCTGCATCCTGGTCTCGATCGCGCTGCACGAGATCGGCCACATGGTGCCGGCCAAGGCGTTCGGCATCCGGGTGCCGAAATACTTCGTCGGCTTCGGCCCCACCGTGTGGTCGACCACCCGCGGCGAGACCGAGTACGGCATCAAGTGGATACCGCTGGGCGGCTATGTCCGGCTGATGGGCATGTACCCACCGGTGCCGCCGGGCCGCCGCGACGGCCGGCTGGCCCGCTTCGCCGACGCGGCGCGGGCCTACGAGTGGGCCGAGATCACCCCCGACGACATCGCCAACAACCGGCTGTTCTACCAGAAGAAGACCTGGCAGAAGCTGATCGTGATGGCCGGCGGACCGGCGATGAACCTGCTGATCGCGTTCGTCCTGTTCTGGTCGATCCTCGGCCTGCACGGTAGCTGGCAGCCGCAGCCGGTGGTCGCCGAGGTGCAGCCGTGCATCATCCGCGAGAATCAGCCCACCGCCCAGTGTCTGGTGCCCGACACCCCGGCGGCCAAATCGGGCATCAGGGCAGGCGACCGCGTCGTCGAGTTCAACGGGGTGGCGATCACCAGCTACGGGCAGCTGACCGACCTGATCCGGGCCAACCTGGACGGCGAGGCCCGGGTGGTCGTCGACCGCGACGGTGCCCGGACGCCGCTGACGGCGGTGCACACGGTGATCACCGGTGTGCCGGACAAGCTCGACCCGGGCAAGCGGATCCCGGCCGGCTGGTTCGGCATCACCCCGACGTCGGTGCTGGTCAAGGGCGGACCCGGCGAAGTGGTGGCCCAGATGTGGCAGCTCACCGAACAGAGCGTGGTGGCCATCGCCCAGTTCCCGGTCAAGGTCTACAACGTGGCGGTCGACCTGATCCAGGGCAAGCCCCGCGACATCTACGGGCCGCTGAGCATCGTCGGAGCCAGCCGGGCGGCCGGCGAGGTGGCCGCCAGCAGCGCCATCGACGGCACCGACAAGCTGGTCCTGTTCGGCTCGCTGCTGGCCGCGGTCAACCTGTTCCTGGCCCTGTTCAACTTCGTCCCGCTGCCGCCGCTCGATGGTGGTCACATCGCCGGCGCGCTGTGGGAGGCGGTCCGGCGGGCCGGTGCCAAGTTGCTCGGCCGCGACGACCCGGGCCCGTTCGACACAGCCGTACTGCTGCCCGTCGCCTACGTCGTGGGCGCCTTCCTGCTGCTCACCGGGGCAGTGCTGATCATCGCCGACATCATCAGCCCGATGCAGCTGCTGTGACACAACAGCCGGTCACCTTCCTGGCTGTCGGCTCGCGAGGTGATGTCGAGCCGATGGCGGTGCTGGCCGGTGCGCTGGTGGCCCGGGGACGTCCCGCAACAGTGATCGCTATCGATGACTACGCGGCGTTGGTGCGTTCCCACGGGGCGGCGTTCCGGGGCATCGGGCCGGCGATGGACGAGGTGGCGCGGCTGGGTGGCAGTTGGCTCGGCCGGTTGGCCTATCGGACGCCGCTGGCGCAGCCGGTGCTGCTGGGCCGGTGGCTGGCCGGTCTCGCGGAGCCATTGGCGTCCGCATTGGACGAGGTGCCGACGGGTTCGCCGGTGGTGAGCGGGGTGGCCTCCCGGGACGCCGCCCTCGCCCTGGTCGAGGACCGCGGCTGCCGGATGGCGACCGTGCTGCACACCGCGGTCCTGCCCACGCTCTCGGCGGCCAGTCACCTGGAGGGCAACCGGGGTCCACGGTGGGCCCGGCGCAGCTACGTCGACTGGTATTGGCACACCGTGCAGGGGTTGTCCCGGAACACCGGCCGGGTGTTCCGGCAGCGAGCGGGGCTGCGACGGTACAGCGCTTCGGGCCTGGCCGCGGCGGCGGACCGCTTCCCGATCTGGCTGGCCGCCGACCCGGTGCTGGTCCCGCCGGCTTCCGACTGGCCGGCGAGCTGCGTCCAGACCGGTGCGATCCGCCCCGCGTCCGCCGAGTGGACGCCGTCCGAACCGCTGCGGTCGTTCCTGGACGCCGGTGACCCGCCGGTCTATGTGGGGCTGGGCAGCTTCAACGACGCCGGCGGGGTGCGCTGGCTGGAGCTGCTCGGTGAGGCCGCCCGACTGGCCGGACGCCGGATCGTCGCGCCGGCGGTGCCGGGCGGACCGCGCCGTGTGGTGGACGAATGGCTGTGCACTACTGGGGACGTCCCGCACGACGCGCTGTTCGGAATGGTGGCCGGCACCCTGCACCACGGTGGCGCCGGCACCACGGCTGCCGCGATGCGGGCCGGCGTGCCCTCCGCGTGCGTGCCGGCCGCCTTCGACCAGCCCTACCACGGACGCCGGCTCGCGGAACTCGGCGTCGGCCCGGCGCCCGTGCCGCTGCCTCGGATCACCGCCGGGCGGCTGGCCGAGTTGCTGACAGCCGTCGCCGGCGACAGCCACCGCGCTCGGGCGTCCGAGGTAGGCCGGATCACCCGAGGCCTCGACGGCACCGCCGCCACGCTGGTTCAACTCGACCGGCTACTCGTCGGCTAACCGGAACCAGCCAGCCGCTGGTTGAGCCTGTCGGAGCCACCACCGTCCCGGCTGCGAGACTGACCCCCATGCGTCGCATCGTCCAGTCCCAGAAGCTGCAGCACGTCCGGTATGACGTCCGGGGTCCGATCCTGGTCGAGGCTCAGCGGCTGGAGGCCGAAGGGCACAAGATCCTGAAGCTGAACATCGGCAACACCGCACCCTTCGGATTCGCCGCCCCCGAGCGCATCCTCGCCGACATGGTCCACCATCTGCCCTCGTCACAGGGCTATTCGGATTCGCGCGGCATCTACTCGGCGCGCACCGCGGTGGCGCAGTACTACCAGTCGAGGGGCCTCACCCACACCACGCTGGACGACGTCTACATCGGCAACGGCGTCTCCGAACTGATCATGATGGTGCTGCAAACCTTTCTCGACAACGGCAACGAGATCCTGGTCCCGGCGCCCGACTACCCGCTGTGGACCGGCGCGATCAGCCTGTGTGGCGGGGTGCCGGTGCACTACCGCGGCGACGAGGCGAACGGCTGGAACCCGGATCTGGACGAGATCGAGTCCCTGATCACCGAGAACACCCATGCCCTGGTGATCATCAACCCCAACAACCCGACCGGCGCGGTGTACAGCGAAGAGACCGTGCGCGGGATGGTCGACATCGCCCGGCGCCACGACCTGGTGGTGATGGCAGACGAGATCTACGAGAAGATCATCTTCGACGACGCCGTGCATCATCACGCGGCCACCTTCGCCGGCGACGACGTGCTCTGCCTCACCTTCTCGGGACTGTCCAAGGCCTACCGGGTCTGCGGCTACCGGGCCGGCTGGGTGATGGTGTCAGGACCCAAGCACCTGGCCACCGACTTCCTCGAGGGCCTGACCCTGCTGTCGAACATGCGGATGTGCTCCAACGTGCCGGCGCAGCACGCCATCCAGACCGCACTCGGCGGCTACCAGTCGGTCAACGAACTGATCGTTCCCGGCGGCCGCTTCTACGACCAGTCCAAGCTGGCCGCACGCCTGCTCAACGAGATCCCCGGGGTCAGCTGCGTGGAGCCGATGGGCGCGCTGTACTGCTTCCCGAAACTCGACCCCGAGGTGTACCGGATCACCGACGACGAGGCGTTCGTGATCGAACTGCTGCGCGCCAAGAAGATTCTGGTCACCCACGGCACCGGCTTCAACTGGCCGGAACCCGACCACTTCCGGCTGGTCACCCTGCCGGACGCCGAGGTACTCACCGAAGCGATCGGCCGAATCTCCGAGTTCCTCGCCGGCTGGCGCGAGTAGGCTGTCTGGCGGCGGTCGTCGGGGCCGCCTGATCTCGAACGAGGAGTCCATGACCGTCAACCTGGGCATGCCCGCACCGCCGCCGCCCGTCCTGGCTCCGCGCCGGCCCACCCGGCAGATCCGGGTCGGCAAAGTTCTGGTCGGCGGTGACGCGCCGGTCTCGGTGCAGTCGATGACCACCACCAAGACCACCGACATCAACGGCACCCTGCAGCAGATCGCCGAACTGACCGCCACCGGCTGCGACATCGTCCGGGTCGCCGTGCCCAGCCAGGATGACGCCGACGTGCTGTTCATCATCGCCAAGAAGAGCCAGATCCCGGTCATCGCCGACATCCACTTCCAGCCCAAGTACGTCTACGCGGCGATCGACGCCGGCTGTGCGGCCGTCCGGGTGAACCCGGGCAATATCCGCCAGTTCGACGACCAGGTGAAGCAGATCGCACGGGCGGCGTCCGACGCGGGGGTGTCGATCCGGATCGGCGTCAACGCCGGCTCCCTGGACAAGCGGCTGCTGACCAAGTACGGCGCACCCACCCCGGAGGCACTGGTCGAATCGGCGCTGTGGGAGGCTTCGCTGTTCGAGGAGCACGGCTTCCGCGACTTCAAGATCTCGGTCAAGCACCACGACCCGGTGGTTATGGTGCGCGCCTACGAGATGCTCTCCGAGGCCTGCGACTACCCGCTGCACCTCGGCGTCACCGAGGCCGGGCCCGCTTTCCAGGGCACCATCAAGTCGTCGGTCGCCTTCGGCGCGCTGCTCGCCAAGGGCATCGGTGACACCATCCGGGTGTCGCTGTCGGCGCCGCCGGCCGAGGAGGTCAAGGTCGGGATCAAGATCCTGGAGTCGCTCAACCTACGGCCGCGGCATCTCGAAATCGTCTCCTGCCCCTCCTGCGGACGCGCCCAGGTCGACGTCTACACCCTCGCCGAAGAGGTCACCAAAGGCCTGGAAGGGCTGCAGATGCCGCTGCGGGTAGCTGTCATGGGCTGCGTCGTGAATGGACCGGGCGAGGCCCGCGAAGCCGACCTGGGGGTGGCGTCCGGCAATGGCAAGGGCCAGATCTTCGTCAAGGGCAAGGTGATCAAGACCGTCCCCGAAGACCAGATCGTCGAGACCCTGATCGCCGAGGCCAATCGGATCGCCGAGGAGGCCCCGGAGGGGGCACCCGTGGGCGCACCGATGGTGTCCGTCAGCTGAACCGGGAATCCCGGGGATGAAACGCGCGCGGGTGCTGGACGCGCGCGACGACGCCCTGGTCCGCAGCCTGGTCTCCGCCGATCCGGTCGGCAACCTGTTCATCGCTTCCCGGGTGGACGCCGGCGTGCTGCGGCACGGCTCACCCGCGACCCTGTACGGCTGGCCCGCGGAAGCGCCCCGGCACCTGCTGCACGCCGGATCGAACCTGGTTCCCGCTTTCGCCTACTGCGAGCCCGACGAGCGGGACGCCGCCCTCGCCGGCTTCGCCGAGGCGCTGGGGCCGCACCGGTGGTGCCAGTCGATCGTGGGCGAGAGCGGCACGGCGCTGGCACTGCACCGCACACTCGCCGTCCGCAGCCGCAGCTACGCCGGGCAGCGCGAGGTCCGGCCGCGACAACCGCTGATGGTTGCCCACCGGGTGCGTTCGGCGGCGATGGACGTGCCGGTGCGCCGGATTACCATGGCCGAGTTCGCCTCGTACCATGCCGCCGCGATCGCCATGTACACCGAAGAGGTGGGCGTCGATCCGACCGCTGGCGGGGGCCGCAACGGCTACCGGATCCACTGCCAGGGCCTGGTGGACAGTGGCCGCGCCTGGGGCATTGTGGACGACTCCGGCAACGTCGTGTTCAAGGCCGACGTCGGCATCAGTTGCGGCGGCATCGCCCAGGTCCAAGGCGTGTGGCTCGAACCCCGACTGCGCGGACGCGGCCTGGCGGCGCCAGCCATGGCTGCCGCGACCCGTTGCATCCTGACCGACCATCAGGCGGTCTCGCTCTACGTCAACGACTTCAACGTCCGTGCGGTCCGCACCTATCTGCGCACCGGTTTCAGCGTCGCCGGCCAGTTCGCCACCGTCCTCTACTGAGCCGGCCGGCGGCCGTCGCAGCCATCTGAAAGACTCGGACCTCACCCGATCGAAGGAGACCGCGATGACCGACCGGATCCGCTGGGGACTGCTGGGGGCGGGCGGCATCGCCGCCACCTTCGCCGAGAACCTGATCACCGAGGGGCTCCACATTCAGGCGGTCGCGGCCCGGGACGGTGCGAAGGCGCAGGCATTCGCCGACCGGTTCGGCATTCCCACCGCGCACGCCGGCTACCAGGCGCTGGTCTCCGACCCCGAGGTGGACGCTGTCTACGTCAACACCACCCACAACTTCCACGCCGAGCACGCGCTGCTGGCGATCGAGGCCGGCAAACCGGTGCTGGTCGAGAAGGCGTTCACGGTCACCGCCGCCCAGGCCCGACGGGTCGCGGACGCCGCCCGGACCCGCGGCGGGTTCGCGATGGAGGCGATGTGGACGCGTTTCCTGCCGTCCACGGACTTCGTCCGGGAACGGATCGCCGACGGCTCGATCGGCGAGGTGCGGGCGGTGATCACCGACCACAGCCAGAAGCTCAACCCCGACCCCGCCGGACGGCTGCACAATCCGCTGCTGGCCGGCGGTGCTCTGCTGGACCTCGGCGTCTACGACGTCTCGTTCGCGCTCGACCTGCTCGGTGCGCCGTCCGACATCGTGGCGCGGGGCACGCTGACCGCCACCGGAGTGGACGGCGAGGTCGCGATGATCCTGACCCACGCCGGCGACGCCCGATCCGAGGCGCACACCACGATGCTCAGCGCCGGGCCGTCCCGGGGTGTGGTGATCGGCACCGACGGCTACCTCGAACTGGACGGCGCCTTCTACAACTGGACGACGGTGCGCCGCTACACCGGACGCCAGGAGCTCGCTGAGACCTTCGAGCCGCACCGCACCTCGCGTGGCATGCACTTCCAGGCGCTCGAGGTGGAACGCTGCCTGCGCGAGGGATTGACCGAAAGCCCGCGGCTCACCCTCGACGACAGCATCGCCGTGATGGAGGTGCTGGACGAGTTGCGCCGCCAGGTGGGCTGCGTGCTGCCTGAGGACGCCGAGCTCAGCCGCTGACCTCACTCCGGCGTCGCTGCGCCGCCAGGTAGAGCGCGGCAGCGACGGATATCCCGGCCGGCCACAGCATCGGCCAGCCGATGCTCACCGCCAGCGCCAGCGATGCGGCGGTCGCAATGTATGAGCCGCGACGCGCCCAGCCATGCGGCAGCAGCCGGACGGCAGCCGCGCTGCCCACCAGGTAGACCAAGGTGAACGAGCTGGTGGCCAACAGCATGATCGCGGTCAGGTCGAGCCCGGCCGCAGCGGTCACCGACAGCGACAGCAGCGCCCCGCCACCGACGATCAGCAGGCTGCGCCGGGGCACCGCGCCGGCGCTGCTCCCGCGCGCGAACCAGGCCGGCAGCGCGCCGTCCCTGGCCAGCGCGGCGCCCAACTTGGCTGCGCCCGCGAAGAAGGTGTTCATCGTCCCGATGGTGAGCAGTACCGCGACCACCGCGGTGGCCGGACGTGCCACCGGTCCGATTCCGAGCGCCATCAGATCCGACAGCGGGGCGGTGCTGGTTCCGGCGTGCGGTCCCAGCACCAGGATGGTTGTGGCCGCCAGCGCCAGGTACAGCACGCCGACGGTGATCAGCGCGATGGTGGTGGCCCGCGGAACGCTGCGGGCGGGGTCGCGGTACTCGGCGGCCAGTGACGACATCGCCTCCCAGCCCGCGAACGCCCAGACCAGCAGACCCGCCGCCGACGCGACCGACCCCCAGCCGTGCGGCAGCAGCGGCCCGACGGCGTCCGGACGGAGGTGCGGCAGCGCCACCACGACGGTGAGCACCATCAGCGCGGCCAGCACGGCGGCCAGCCCCAGCTGGACCGGGCCGGACAGCCGCAGCCCGACGGCGTTCAGCGCCCAGACCACCAGGATGATGGCGGCCGTCGCACCGATCTCGATCGCCCGGCCGCCGCCCACCGCGTCGGCCACGTAGCGTCCGGCCATCATCGCCGCCGCTGGTGCCGCAGCAGGCACCGCCGCGTAGAAGCACCAGCCGATCATCGCCGCCGCCCGGTCGCCGAAGGCTCGGCGAACATAGGTGGAGACACCGCCGGCGTCGGGGTACCGGGCGCCCAGCGCCGCGAAGGTTCCGGCCAGCGGCACCGACAACAGGATCAACGCCAACCAGGACAGCAGGCTGGCTGGCCCGGCGATCTCGGCGGCGAGCGCCGGGAGGGTCAGCACGCCGGTACCGAGCACCGCACCGATGCTGAGCGCCGCACCCTGCCCGACCGACAATCCCTCGCTCGGGGCACCGGTCGAGCCGCCCGCCACCGGGGCGCTCCGCCCGTGGTTCGTCATCGTGCTCCGCCTCCCAGTGTCCGCGCCGGCCCGCGGAGCCTACACCGCGGCAGCCGGCGTCCGGCGCCACAGCCGGACGGCCACCAGCAGCGCAGCCACTCCGACGGTGGCCCACGTCGCGATGAAGACCGGCATCGGTGCGTAGTCGCGCAAGGCAAACATGATGAAGTCCAAACCGGCGTGCGCGACGATCGCCAGCAGCAGGTACCCGGCGCCCCTGCGGTAGGCGAGCACGATCAGTAGCGCGAAGACCAGGTGCGCGGCCATCGCCGGCAGCCGATCCAGTCCGGTGCCGATGAACAGCCACGGGCTGGCGGCGCGGAGCTGGGCGAGCGTCTCCGGCGGCAGCGAGGCCGGCGCGACCAGCAGAGCCACGGTGCCGACCAGGTAGGGCAACCCGAACATGATGGACTCGGTGCCGCCGTGCCCGAGGCCCGCCGCGATGGCACCATCGCCGTCGCGGTGCCGGCGCAGCGGACCGATCCGGAAGGACATCCAGCGGGCCAACTCTTCACAGACTCCGTAGGTCAGTGCGGTCAGGGCCAATGTGGCCAGCGACGGCAACCCGAGCCTCGGGTACACCACGGTGACCAGCGGCACGTTGACGACCAGGTTGAGCAGGTAGCAGCCGGCGGCGACCAGCGGGACTGACCCGGGAATCCGGCGACGCCGGCACCACCAGATCGCCGCCAGGACGGGCAGCACCAGCATCAGGGCCAGTTCGATGGCGATCGCGAGCAACTGGATGGCGGAAATGGGCATGACGATTCCTTCGCTGTGGGAGAGGAGCAGCGTTGGCCAGCGGTCAGTGGATCACGGTGTCAGCCGGAACCTTGGGCGGTGTACTCGGCCGCAGCCTCAGCAAGCGAACGCAGGGCGTCCAGGTGGCCGCGGAACGCCGTCCGGCCCTGCTCGGTGAGCGAATACCAGGTCCGGGGACGTTTGCCGACGTGACCCTTGGTCACTTTCAGGTAGCCGGACGCCTCAAGTGCGGCGGCCTGCTTGGACAACGTCGAGTCGGAGGCTCCGATCGAGTCCCGGACGAAGGCGAACTCGGCGCGGTCGAGGCCGACCAGCGCAGCCATGATCGAGAACCGGACGGGGGAGTGGAACTGCTCGTCGATCATGGCTCGAGCTTCGTCCGGCGCAGCACCGCCCAGGCGCCCGCCATGCAGGTGCACAGCATGGCGACGCCGCCGGCCAGCCACCAGGGCCAGGCCAGCTCGAAGCTGCTGCCGATCACCACGGTGGCGACCCACACCAGCGTCCAGACCGCCATCACCCAGCCGTGGATCCGGGCCCCGCCGCGCACCATCGTGCGTTGCCGCGCGGCGTAGAGGGTGATCCCAACGATCAACGCTGCCCACAGCACGCTGAGCGTGACCGTCCAGGCCAAGCCGTGCAACGTGCCGAAGGCTGGCGCGATCAGCAGCGACGCGAAGCCGAAGACGACGTAGTAGCGAGCCAGCCAGCGCGCCGAACGGCGTCCGCGCAGCGCCAGTTCGTCGGCCTGGGAGAGCGCGAGTTGATAGTTCGTCGGTTCCATATCGCCAATCTAGCAAGTACTTTCCAATCTAGAAAGTACTTTCCTCGACGACCTAGTGTTGGCTCCCGGCGAGGACGAAAAGGAGACCCCCGAACGCGATCAGCAGCAAGAGCAGCACGAGCAGCGCGTACGCGCGCGCGTCGGGCAGGCTGCGACCCACGAACAGCGCGCCGAGGATGTCCTTCAGCCGACGGCTGTGCACGAAGGTCACCACGCCGGCGACGCTGGCGCTCAGTGCGGCAAGGGTGTACCCGATCGCCGGCGAGACTTCGACCACCAGCCGCGCGCTGACCAGGCTGGCACCCAGCCCGGCGAGATTCACCCGTTGCCAGGCCAGCGACGTCCGCTCCGGTTGCAGTCCCGGATCCCAGATCCGGTCGGGCAGCTCGATCGGCCCGGTCATTCAGCCCACCAGACTGAAGGCGGCCAGGCCGGCGATGAGCAGCAGGATCACCGACAGCATCGGCAACACCGACGGCCGGACCAGCGGCCTGCCGAGGCGCATCGCCCGCTCATTGCGAGCCCACCGGACGAAGCCGGTGAAACCGCACAGCACGCCACATGACAGCATGACCACGCCGGCGATCAGAAAGCGTCCGCCCGTCGCCGGTGCGAAATGCGCCAGCGCGGCGACGCCGAGACCCGCGGTGACGAAGGCGAGGCCGGTGCGGATCCAGGCGAGGAAGGTGCGCTCGTTGGCGAGGCTGAACCGGGGATCGGGTTCGTCGCCGACACCGTAGACAGACGCGGGCCATCGCCTGCTCACTTCGTCGTGCTGCATGCCGCTGAGAATAGCGCCGGGATGCCGCGCCATCGGCGAGCCGATGAACCGTACACTGTCGCCTCAGCGGAAAGGACACCCAGGTGAGCGACAACGGACCTTATCCGCCGGGCAGCGGTAATCCCGACCCCGGCGCGTGGCAGGGCGGAGCAGGACATCCACCCGGCGGCGGTGGGCCCACCGGCCCGGCGGGGGGTTGGGGTCAACAAGGGTCCGGACAGGCTCCCGGGCAGTCCTGGCCACCCGCGGGCGGCCAACCCGGTGCCTGGACGCCGCAGCAACCCCCGCCGCAGCAAGCCGGCGGGTACGGGCAGTACGGTCCGCCGCAGGGGCAGTACGGCGGTCAGCCGCCGCAGCAGCCCTGGGGCGCCCCGCCGCCGCCCAATCCACCCGATCGCTCCAAGCGACTGCTGTTCGGACTCATCGGGACCGCGGTCGTCTTGGCGTTGATCGCCGGGGTGGTTTGGGTGGTGCGCAACAACAACAACAACTCCGCCGACCCGACCCCGAGCATCTCGGCCACGTCGGGACCCGGGCAGCAGACCACCCAGCCTCAGGTCCCGACGCCCAAAGCATCGGACGCCGTCGTCGTCTACCTGCGTGCGCTCGGCACTGGAGACGCCACCACGGCACTGAGCCTGGCGGCTTCAGCCCCGGTCGGTGACACCGCCTTCCTGACCAACAGCGTGCTGGCCAAGTCCACCGCCGGCAAGCTGGCGAACGTGTCGGTTCCCGAGGTCACCGATCCGGACGCCACCAGTGTCGCGGCCACCTACACCCTGGCCGGCAAGCCGGTCTCGGCGACGTTCGAGGTGACCCGGGTGGGCGACCAGTTCCGGCTCAGCAAGGTCACCTCCGACACCGACCTCTCCCGGCTGCGGCTCTCGGGCGCGCCGGTCAGCCTGGCCGGCGTCCCGGTGACGGCCAGCACGGTGTCGCTGTTCCCGGGCATCTATCCGGTCACCGCGACCAACCGGAACCTGTCCTACGGCTCGGTGCAGGTCAGCGTCCTCAGCCTGGCCGGGCAGACGGTGGGCAGCGCCAAGCTGTCGATCAGCTCGACCGGCAAGTCGGCCATCATGAAGGCGGCCAAGGCAAAGTACGCCTGGTGCCTGAAGCAGAAGACGGTCCGGCCCTCGGGATGCGGCTTCGGTGTCCGGGTGCCGAGCGGCGTGAAGCTGCAGACCGGCACAATCCGGTGGAGCACGCGGAGCGGAGGCAACGTCGGCGCGGCCAAACCGAAGCTCACGACGCCGACCCTCGCGGAGGCGAGGATGCGGGCCACGGTGCACTTCTATGCGCGCGACGCGCGGATCTCGGGCCGGTACTGGTACAAGGACATCAAGCTGACCGGTTTCCAGGCGCGGCTGTCCGGGTCGAAGGTCACCGTCACCTACTACTGATCGTCCGGGCCCTCGTCGTGCAACTGGTCGATGTAGCACCAACGCCAGTGCTCACCGGGTTCGATGGAGCGCATCACCGGGTGACCGGTCTGCCGGAAGTGCATGGCGGCGTGCTTTCCGGGTGAGGAGTCGCAACAGGCGATGTGCCCGCAGCTGAGGCACATCCGCAGCTCCACCGGGTCCTGGTCGGCGGCAACGCAGTCGAGGCAGTCGCCGTGCGCCTCGAAGTCCACCTCCGCCGGTGCCGCGTTCAGGTGGACGCACGGGGCTTCGCCGGCGGGACGCGGCCCGGCCGCTCGAATTGCGCGCTCCCGGTACTCGCGCGACAACAGGGTCGCCTCCTCGACGTCCAGTTCGGAGAGCAGTGAACTGAGCACCTCGTGGTCAGCAAACCCGCGATCGCGGATCTGCAGCAGTTTGGTCCGCTCGGCCGCCAGCCCGACCAACCGAAGTCGCCGGTAGGCCATCGCCCGGCTCTCGGGTGCCCGCTCGTCGCGGGCCATGCCGAGGTGCTCCCACTGCAGGTCCACCCGGCGTTTCGCGGACGCTTTGAGTCCCACCACCAGATCGGCGTCCTCGGGACCGGCGGCGTCCTTCATGGCCGCCACCCCGGCGATCACCGAACGCTGCGTCACCATCGCCTCCTGGAGTGCGTCCTCGCGCGGGTCGGGGCCGTGGACGCCCAGGCTGCGGGCCACCAGCGGCAGGGTCAGCCCGTGGATCAGCAGGGTGCCGGCGACGGTCACCAGGGCGATCAACAGCAGCACGGGTCGAAGCGGCGTGTCGGCCGGCAGGGTCAGCGCGGCCGCCAGGGTCACCACGCCGCGCATGCCGGCCCACGAGACGATCAGCGCTTCCTGCCACGACAAGGCGCGATGCTTGCGGTCCAGGAACGGCCGGACGGCCATCACATAGACCATCCGGGAACCGATCACCGCTGCCAGCACGGCGAGTGACACCCCGGCGACGGTGAGGTTCGACACCGGGTACTCGGCGGCGGCCTCCAGGATCTGGTGGGTATGCAGCCCGATCAGCAGGAACACAGTGTGTTCCAGCACGTACTGGATGGTGGACCAGTTCATCCAGGTGGAAAGCCGGGCCGGGGCCGAACGGACCACGGGTGTGACGTGCCCCACCATCAGGCCGGCGACCACCACCGCCAGCACGCCCGAGGCGTGGAAGCTTTCCGCCAGCGCGTACGCGGCGAACGGGATCAAGAAGGTCAAGGTGGTGCTGGTCACCGCGTCGGTGAACACCCCGAACAGCCAGATCGAGATCTTGGCCACCACGAACCCGGCCAGCGGCCCGACCACGACCGCGAGCGCCAGGTCGGTGCCGACCTCCATCAGGGTCACCGATGCCCCGAACGCGGCCACCGCGGTGCGCAGGCTGACCAGGGCGGTGGCGTCGTTGAGCAGCGACTCACCCTCCAGGATGGTGACCACCCGGCGGGGCAGGCCGGCCTGCCGGGCGACCGCGACGGCCGCGACGGCGTCCGGCGGGGCGACGATGGCGCCGACCGCGAAGGCGGCGGCGAACGGCACCGGCAGCATTCCGGTGATGACCAGGGCGACGC
The DNA here is from genome assembly GCA_044225075.1 of Micropruina sp. Classification (GTDB taxonomy): domain Bacteria; phylum Actinomycetota; class Actinomycetes; order Propionibacteriales; family Propionibacteriaceae; genus Micropruina. The sequence goes on from JBGAJF010000002.1 coordinate 401,264, forward strand.
CCAGGGCGCAGCACAGCACGTAGCCGATCGACAGATAGCCGATGGCGGCCAGGTTGGTGCGGAAGTCGAGCAGCGAGGTGTTCACCGCGGCCGCATACAGCAGCGGCGGCAGAAACCCGAACAGCGCCATCTCGGCGGTCAGCTCGGGCAGCGGGAACCAGGGTTCATACGACCCGACGGCACCGATTATCAGCAGCAGCAAAGGGGCCGGCACGGGAACCCGCCGGCACACCCACGACGCCGCCAGCACGGTACTGACGCAGCCCACCACCAACAGCAGAATCTCCATGGGACGCCCTCCGAGGTAGGTACTCGCGGATATCTCATCACGTCGGACCATTAGGCTGACCCGGTGATCATCCGCTTGTCCCAGTTGTTCGTCCGCACGTTGCGCGATGACCCGGCCGATGCCGAGGTCGCCAGCCACCGTTGGCTGGTCCGCGCCGGCTACATCCGGCGCGTCGCTCCGGGCATCTACAGCTGGCTGCCGCTGGGCCTGAAAGTGCTGGCCAAGGTCGAGGCGATCGTCCGCGAAGAGATGGACGCCATCGGCGCCCAGGAGGTGCGCTTCCCGGCGCTGCTGCCCCGGGAGCCCTACGAGGCGACGAACCGGTGGACCGAGTACGGGCCCAGCCTGTTCCGGCTCGCCGACCGCAAGGGTGGCGATTACCTGCTCGGGCCGACCCACGAGGAGATGTTCACCCTGCTGGTGAAGGACCTGTACAGCTCGTACAAGGACCTGCCGCTGAGCCTCTACCAGATCCAGACCAAGTACCGCGACGAGGCCCGGCCCCGGGCCGGCATTCTGCGCGGCCGCGAGTTCGTGATGAAGGACTCCTACTCCTTCGACATCGACGACGCCGGACTGGAGGCGTCCTACCGGGCGCACCGCGAGGCCTACATCGCGATCATGGACCGGCTCGGCCTGGAGTTCGTGATCGTCCAGGCCACCTCCGGCGCGATGGGCGGCTCGGCGTCGGAGGAGTTCCTGGCGATCGCCGAGTCGGGCGAGGACACCTTCGTGCGTTCGCCCGGTGGCTACGCCGCCAACGTCGAGGCGGTGGTTCGTCCGCTCGCCGAGGTGCAGGACGCCTCCGGCGTGCCCGCCGCGCACGTCGAGGACACCCCGGACAGCCCCACCATCGAATCCCTGGTGGCGCTCAGCAACGCCCGCTTCCCCCGGTCGGACCGGGCCTGGCAGGCGTCCGACACGCTCAAGAACGTGCTGTTCATGCTGCGCAACCCGGACGGCACCCGGACGCCGCTGGCGGTCGGCCTGCCCGGCGACCGTGAGGTGGACATGAAGCGGCTCGAGGCTGCGATCGCGCCCGCCGACGTGGAGCCCTTCGGTGAGGGCGACTTCGAGGCCTACCCCGATCTGGTGAAGGGCTACATCGGCCCGGCCGCGCTGGGCGTCGGCGAGTTCGAGGGCGACCAACCCCCCGCCGGCAAGGTGAGGTACCTCACCGACCCGGCGGTGGTGGCCGGCACCCGCTGGATCACCGGTGCCAATGAGGCCGGTCATCACGTCTACGACCTGGTCTGCGAGCGTGACTTCCGTTCCGACGGCGTGCTCGATGTCGCCGAGATCCGTGAGGGCGACCCGGCTCCGGACGGTTCGGGGCCGCTGAGCCTCGCGCGCGGGATTGAAATGGGTCACATCTTCCAACTCGGCCGCAAGTACGCCGAGGCGCTGGGCCTGAAGGTGCTCAACTCCAACGGCAAGCTGGTCACCGTCACCATGGGTTCCTACGGTGTCGGGGTCTCTCGCGCGGTGGCGGCGGTCGCCGAGTCGCACTGCGACGAGCGCGGCCTGTCCTGGCCCCGGACGCTGGCGCCGTACGACGTCCAGATCGTGCCGGCCGGCAAGGACGCGACGATGTTCGAGTACGCCGAACGGCTGGCGCTGGAGTTGAGCGCCGCCGGCATCGAGGTGCTGCTCGACGACCGCAAGGCCAGTCCGGGGGTGAAGTTCACCGACGCCGAGATGCTGGGCATGCCCACCACCGTGGTGATCGGCCGCGGGTTGGCGTCCGGGCTGATCGAGGTGCGCGACCGGGCCAGTGGTGAGCGGACCGAGCTGAACGCCGAGGGCGCCGCCGAGGAACTGATCGCGCTGCTGCGCTCCTGATGGTGCTGCGCTCCTGATGGTCTCGGGGCTCGAACTCCCGCTGCTCACCCTGGCGCTGCTGGTGGCGGCGTCCTTCCTCGCCGGCTGGGTGGACGCCGTGGTCGGTGGCGGCGGACTGATCCAGCTGCCCGCGCTGCTGATCGCGCTGCCGTCCGAGGTGCCGGTGGCGACGATCGCCGGCACCAACAAGCTGCCCTCGTTCCTGGGGACGGCGACCGCCAGCGCCACCTACCTGCGCTCGATCCGGGTGAGCTGGTCGCTGGCCTGGCCGCTGCTGGTGATGGCTGGCGTCGGCTCGGCGGCGGGGGCGCAGCTGACCCACTTCCTGCCCCGGCAGCACTTCACGCCGCTGGTGCTGGCCGCCGTGGTCGGGGTCGGCTGGTACACCTGGCGGCGTCCGCATCTCGGTTTGCACGCCCACGTCAAGCACACCGGCAACGACGCCCGGCTGCGGATGGCCGCGATCGGCTTCGTGGTCGGCGCCTGGGACGGCTTTATCGGGCCCGGCACCGGCACCTTCTTCGTGATCGCGCTGGTCTCGATCATCGGCCACGACTTCCTGGCCTCCAGCGCCCTGGCCAAGCTGGCGAACCTGACCACCAACGCGGCGGCGATCGTGGCGTTCGCGATCACCGGCAACCTGTTGTGGGGCCTGGGTCTGCTGATGGGCGCCGCCAACCTGACCGGTGGCTTTCTGGGTGCGCGGACGGCGTTGAAGCAGGGCAACGCCTTCGTCCGCAAGGTGTTCCTGGTGGTGGTGTCCGCGCTGGCCGTCAAGCTGGCCTGGGACACCTGGTCCAGCTACTTCGGCTAGCCGGGCCACCCGGGCCAGCGCAGCGCCGCACCGCCGAACCGGACCAGGGCGGAGTTGCTGTCCGCGAGGGCGTCGATGCCGATCCGGCGTTCCGCCACGGACGACGTCCCAGCCAGCCAGGCGCCGAGCAGCGGGAGTGCCGCTGTCTCCATCTCGACGGCGATCAGTCGGGCCGCGGCGCCGTCGCGGGCCGGACGCAGGTCGTAAGCCACCGAGGGCGCGGTGAGTTCCGTGGTCGGGGACGCGATCAGGATCGTCGGCCGCAACGCCTGCCACTGCTGCAACCGGCTTCGCAACGCGATCCGGTCGGCATCGCCGAGCGCGGGTGCGGCCAGCGCCATCTCGTAGCCATACACGGCCTGGGCAGCCAGCAGCAGCACCCGGTGGGCGTCGGTCGCGGTCAGGTCGGGGGTGCGCCCGGTGCCGTCGTCGGCGAGCGTGCCGACACCGGCAGGCAGCGCCAGCGCCATGGCGGCGCTGAACGCCGCAAGGGACGCCCACAGCAACGCCGCCGGGCCGGCGGCCTCCCGGGCCGACGTCCGGTGGATCGCGCGCAGCGCGTCCAGCTCGCGGGTCAGCGCGGCCTGGGTGGCCGCCGCTGTCCGTTGGGTGGGGCGCGGCGTGCTGGGCGGTGCGGTGGTGGCGTGTTGGCGTCGGGCCGGGTCGTCGGAGGTGACCACCTGCAGATGCTCGGTGATCGCCTTGCGGAACCACCGCAGCGTGGCGATCCGGCGACCGCTTAGATCCCACTCGGCGGCCTGGCCCAGCAGCTGCCGGGCCAGCGCGTCGGTGCGCGCGAAGCGCTGCGTCAGATCCTGCGGTACCGTCACCGGCAACGGCTCGGGCGGGCTCCAGGGCAGCCAGCGAACGTTCTCGCCGACAGTGCAGCCAGTCAACGCCGCCGCACCCCCGAGCAGCAGCAGGCGGCGTCCGATCACGGGCTCGACGGTACCGGGTAAACTCCTCCGACAGCCGCACCGGCAGACAACTGCACCGAAAAACCGGATCGAGGAGACCCCATGGACCCAGCAATCATCTCCGAGCTGGTGACGCCGGCGGTCGTCTCCTGCGGGCTGGAGGTCGACCGGGTCGAGGTGGTGCCGGCCGGCAAACGCCGCGTGGTGCGGATCTTCCTCGACGGTGACGGGCCGCAGGGCCGCGGGCCCTCCCTCGACGAGATCGCCGACGCGACGCGGGCGATCTCCCGGACTCTTGACGACGCGCCGGCGATGGGCGGCCGTCCCTGGACGCTCGAGGTCTCCTCGCGTGGGGTGAGCCGGCCGCTGACCGAGGCCAAGCACTACCGGCGCAACACCGGACGGCTGATCAGCGCCACCACCGCCGAGGGCGAGGTCACCGGACGGATCACCGCGGTGACCGACACCGAGGCGACCCTCGACGTGGCGGGCACTCCACACGCGCTCGCCCTGGACTCGATCACCCGCGCCGTGGTCCAGGTGGAACTCAACCGCAGCATCGACGACGAAGGACAGTGACATGGACATCGACATGGAGGCCCTCCGGGCACTGGAGCGTGACCGGGAGATCCCGATGAACGTGCTCATCGGTGCGCTCGAGGACGCGATGCTGAACGCCTACGAGAAGACCGATGGCGCCGTCCCAGGTGCGCGGGTCGAACTCGACCGCAAGACCGGCCATGTCACCGTTTTCGCGCCCGAGTTGGACGAAGAGGGCGAGAAGATCGGGGAGTACGACGACACCCCCGAAGGCTTCGGACGGGTGGCCGCCACCACCGCGCGTCAGGTGATCTACCAGCGCATCCGGCAGGCCGAGGACGACCAGAAGTTCGGCCACTTCTCCGCCGTCGAGGGCGACATTCTGGTCGGCGTCGTCCAGCAGGACCGCGATTCGCGCACCGTCCGGGTCGACCTGGGCAGCATCGAGGCGATCATGCCGCTGGCCGAGCAGGTGCCGGGTGAGGACTACTCGCACGGCAAGCGGCTGCGGGTCTACGTGGTGTCGGTGCGGCGTGAGTTGCGCGGGCCGCAGGTGGTGGTATCTCGGACCCACCCGAATCTGGTGCTGAAGCTGTTCCGGATGGAGGTGCCCGAGATCGAGCAGGGCGTCGTCGAGATCAAGGCGATCGCCCGCGAGGCGGGTCACCGCTCCAAAATCGCGGTGCTCTCGCACAACCCGGACGTCTCGGCGAAGGGGGCGTGCATCGGGCCGATGGGCCAGCGGGTGCGTGCGGTGATGCACGAGCTGAACGAGGAGAAGATCGACATCATCGACTACTCCGCGGACCCGACCGTCTTCGTCAAGGAGGCGCTGTCTCCGGCCAAGGTGTCGCAGGTGATCGTCACCGACGCGACCGCGCGGGCCGCCCGGGCGATCGTGCCCGACTACCAGCTGTCGCTGGCGATCGGACGCGAGGGTCAGAACGCCCGGCTGGCCGCACGGCTCACCGGCTGGCGGATCGACATCCGCCCCGACACCCAGGCGTAGCGGCCGCCGGACGAGTGGACGATCGTCAACTCGTCCGCACGGTCCGGATGTCGTCCTCCAGAGCGCGGCGCATGGCCGTTGCACTGAGCCGGGACGACCGTGCCAGGGTGGTGAGGACGGCGTCCCGCATTCTGGTGGCGCTGCGATGACGCAGATTGCACAGGCTCTCCAGCAGCCCGGCGATGTTCTGGACCCGACGGACCACCGGACGGCGTCGGCGGTCGTAGCGCTGCAGGGCCACCGGGACCGACTCTTCGGTGCGAAGGGATGCGGCTAACACCATGGCGTCCACCAGGGCGCTGTTGGCGCCCTGGCCGAGGTTGGGAGCCATCGCGTGTGCTGCGTCGCCGAGCAGCACCAGCCGTCCCGATCTCCACCGGCGGCAGTCGACCCGGCGGACCGTGTTCAGCAGTAGCTCATCGAAGGTGGCGATTTTCCTCAGCAGTCGGCCGGCCGAGGGCAGCACCCGCTCCCAGGCGTCGGTGAAGGCGTCGAGGTCTCTGTTCGACACGGCGTCCGCGACCTGCGGTGCGTGCGCAGCCGCCCAGAAATAGGTTGGGCTCCCCGCGGGGCCGATGGCTGCGTGGCCGAACGACCCCAGCGGCGTCCAATACTCCTCGAAACCGGCATCTGCCGGCGCGTCGACGATGGCGCGGACGTACCTGCTGCCGGTCGAGATCCTGGCCGGGAAGGCGCCCGTCGAGCGCACCGCGGAGTTGGCCCCGTCGGCGCCCACGACCAGATCGAAGCGCAGGATGGCTGTGCCGTCCGGCCCGCTGCCGTCCGACCCGGTGTGCACCACCAGCTCACCGGTCGGTTCGGCCTGAACCAGCGTGCAGCCGAACCGCGTCTCGATGGATCCCTCGGCCAGGACGGCGTCCAGCTGCAACTGGTGAAGCTCGGTTCGGCGGACGGCCAGCGCGTGATCGAGGCCGTCGCCGAAGTCAGGCACGACGGCGGTCAGCAGGGGAGTTCCTGCGGCATTGCGGATCCACATCCGATCGATCCGGGAGCCGATCTGCTCGACTGCGGGCCGCACGCCCAACTCGTCGAGAACGGCCAGGCCGTTCGCCTGCAGGGCCAATGCGGCGCCGACCTCGGCGGGATGCTCTCGGCGTTCGAGGAGCGTGACCTGCCCGGCGACCCGGCTGAGCGCCAGCGCGGCGGCGAGTCCGCCGATTCCCGCTCCGACGACTGCGACATGTGTGAGGCCGGTCACGACGCCGGCACCAGGTTGGCCATGGTCCATCCTCAACCCGGATCGGCTCGCCGGACGCCGGTCCCGGCTGCTGGATCCCAAGATCGCCGGCGCGGCCAGGGCGACGCCGCGTCCTTGCCGCAGTGCCCGGCTAGCCTGTCGGGGTGCAGTCCGACAACAGCCGACCCCGCAGACCCGCCTTCCGCGCTCCAGCGATGCTGGAGGCGCTGGGCGAGGGCGTCGACCCGATCGCGCAGCTGCACGCAGCCCACGAGACCGCGGCGGTGCTGCTGCACACCGGACGCGCCTCCGATGACCCGTCGGTGACCGAGCGTTTGGTCGACATCGTCGGCGAGATCGGGCTGTCGACGCTGGCCGATCTCTGGGCGACGCGGCCCGCCCGGACGTTGCCGGGTGCGCTGTGGCGGCTCTACTTCCTGCGCGAGTGGATGCGCACCGATCCGGCTGGCGTGGCGCGCTGCTACGCCGCCGGCGTCCGGTTCACCGAACCCAACCATGTCGTCGCGGGCATCGATCCGCCACGTCCCGAAGACGTCCAACGGGTCGCCGACGATCTGATGCGCGGCGCGTTCATCGGTGACTTTGCGGTGGCGTTGGAGCGGGCCGCCGCCTTCTGCCACGTCACCTCCGCCGGCAGCGCGGAGCTGCAGGGCGCCGAGCCGCTGGCCCGGTCGGCGAAGCTCCAGGAGATGGCCGCCGACCTCACCGCCAGCGCCCGCCTCTGGCGCGCCGGCGACCTGCGCTAGCCCCGGGACGGTTCCCCGGTCACTGGGGACGGTTCTTTCGGTCACTGGGGACGGTTCCTACGGTCACTGGGGACGGTTCCTACGGTCACCCGATCGACGACCGGACGTCGCTACGGCCCGGCGTCGGCGCGAGTTTGGGCGGACTCCCGCGGACGCCTATGATGGGCGATCGGTGTCGGGCTGAGGTAGCCCCGGGCTCCAACACTTGCCGCTGCGAGCGGCCACGCGCCGAGAGGCGCTCCCAGCCCGACACCACTTTCCCTCGCCGAACGCTCGCCTAACTATTCAGGGCTCGCTGAATTCAGCGAGCGGCAAATAGTTAGGCGAGCGGTGAGTGGGCGGACGGGTCCGGACGCGACTGCACCCGGCCGTCGGGGGAACGGCCGGGCGGGAAAAGGAATCAGTCGATCGTCGTGGTCAGTGGCGGCCCCCTTCTCCGGGGCTTGCGCCGACGGTCTGCGCCGCCCGGTGGGTCATCACCTTGGGTGTGTTGTTCATGCCCCCTACTCAACGCCCCCTTCTCCGGAGCGGGCTGGCGTCGGGCTGTGCCTTGGCTGTGACTGCGCGTCTGCGACACACACCGATAGCCTGGCGCCATGACGGCTCCGCAGCGGACGTGCGCCGGTTGCCGCGGCCGGGCCGGCAAGAGCAGCCTGATCCGCCTGGTCTGGGACGGCGCCTCGTCCGTCGTGATCGACGAGCGGCAGCGGCTACCCGGACGGGGCGTCTACCTGCATCCGACTTGTGTCGCACGGGCGCTGAAGTCCAAGGCGATCGGACGGGGACTCCGCCGTGGTTTGGACAACGCCGCGGTGGGAAATGCCCTGGTCACGCTCTCGGTTGGGTGAAACGAGGGCGACGGCGATACACTCGCAGGTGCGCCTCCGCCGACTCCCGGCGGATCCCAACCAGAAAGTGGGCTAACGCTCATGACCACTCGATGAGTACCTCGAAATGAGCAACAACAACTAGCTGGTCCGCGCGCCTCGCGGACCTGAAGGAGAGTAGTGGCCAAGGTCCGCGTCTACGAGCTCGCCAAAGAGCTCGGACTCGAAAGCAAAGATCTTCTCAAGAAACTGAATGACATGGGCGAGTTCGTCCGGTCTGCTTCGTCCACCATCGAACCCCCCGTCGTCCGCCGGCTGAGCGAACGCCTGTCCGCAGAAAAGACGGCCAGCGCGCCCGCAGCCAAGGCTCCGGCCCCCAAGCCGGGTGCGCCTGCGTCGAGGAACTCGGCGCGAACTTCGTCTGCGCCCGCCGCGTCGGCGCCTGCTGCTGCAGCGTCGCCCGCTTCGGCACCGGCTGCGTCGACACCGGCGGCGTCGGCACCGGCTACGTCGGCGCCGGCCCCGAGTTCCCCCGCGCAGTCCACGCCGGGCCCGCGTCCGGCCGCGAGCCCGCGACCCGCCGCGCCGCAGGCCCGACCGAGTGCCACCCAGGCACGGCCGGGGACGCCCGCGCCGCGGCCGTCCGCCTCCCCGCAACCCCGTCCCGGCGCAGCTGGTCCGCAGCAGCGTCCGAGCGCCGCCCCACAGCAGCAGCGTCCCGCGGCACCGCAGCAGCAGCGTCCCGCGGCACAGGCCGGCGGCAGCCCCGCCCCGCGCCCGGCGCCGGGTGCTGGTGGCACGGCGCCGCGTCCGGGTGCGCCCCGGCCGATGCCGCGTCCCGGTGGCACCGGCGGCCTGCCGGGTGCCGGTGCCCGCCGCACAGGCACGCCCCGTCCGGGCAATAATCCGTTCTCGTCCAGCCAGGGCATGGGCGTGCGCCGTCCCCGGCCCGAGGGTGCGGCACCTGCCGGTCGCGGCGAAGCCCGCACCGGCACCCCGCGTCCCGGCCAGGCCGGCGGGGCACGTCCCGGGCCTCGGCCCGGTGTGCCCGGCATGCCGCGTCCGAATCCGGCGATGATGCCGCGCCAGGCGAATCCGTCGCTTGGTGCGCCGGCTCGCGCCGGCGGCGGTGGCGGCGGTGGCCGTCCCGGTTTCGGTGGTGGCGCCGGTCGTCCCGGCGGCGCCGGTGGCGGTGGCCGTCCCGGTTTCGGGGGCGGACCCGGTCGTCCCGGTGGCGCGCCCGCGGGTGGCGGCGGTGGTCGCGGCCGTGGCGGACGCGGTGGCTCCGGCACCCAGGGTGCGTTCGGTCGCGCCGGCGGGCCGGCCCGCCGTGGTCGCAAGTCGAAGAAGCAGCGCAGGCAGGAATTCGACCAGATGGAGGCGCCGACCATTGGTGGCGTCCGGATCCGTTCCGGTGACGGATCCACCGTCCGGCTGCGTCGCGGCGCTTCGCTGACCGACCTCGCCGAGAAGATCGGCGTCGATCCCGCGTCGCTGGTGCAGGTGTTGTTCAACCTGGGCGAAATGGTCAACGCCACCCAGTCGGTGGCCGACGACACGCTGCAGGTGCTGGGTGCCGAGCTCAACTATTCGATCGAGGTCGTCTCGCCCGAGGACGAGGACCGCGAGCTGCTGGAGAGCTTCGACATCGAGTTCGGCGAGAACGAGGGTGGCGAGGAAGACCTGGCCCCACGTCCGCCGGCGGTGACCGTGATGGGCCACGTCGACCACGGCAAGACCAAGCTGCTGGACGCGATGCGGTGACCGTGATGGGCCACGTCGACCACGGCAAGACCAAGCTGCTGGACGCGATCCGCAACACCAACGTGGTGGCGGGCGAGGCCGGCGGCATCACCCAGGCCATCGGTGCCTACCAGGTGGCCACCGAGGTGGACGGCCTCGAGCGCAAGATCACCTTCATCGACACCCCGGGTCACGAGGCGTTCACCGCCATGCGTGCCCGTGGTGCCAAGTCGACCGACATCGCCGTTCTGGTGGTGGCCGCCGACGACGGTGTGATGCCGCAGACGATCGAGGCGCTGAACCACGCCAAGGCGGCCGAGGTGCCGATCGTGGTCGCGGTGAACAAGATCGACAAGGAGAGCGCCGACCCGACCAAGGTGCGCGGCCAGCTCACCGAGTACGGCCTGGTGCCCGAGGAGTACGGCGGCGACACCATGTTCGTCGACGTGTCGGCCACCGCGCGGCTGGGTCTGGACGAGTTGCTCGAGGCGGTCGTGCTGACCGCGGACGCGTCGCTCGACCTGCGGGCCAACCCGGACATGCCTGCCCAGGGTGTCGCCATCGAGGCGCACTTGGACAAGGGTCGCGGCCCGGTGGCCACCGTCCTGGTGCATCGCGGCACGCTGCGCACCGGGGACTCGATCGTGGCCGGTTCGGCCCACGGCCGCGTCCGCGCGATGATCAACGATCTCGGCGAGCAGGTGGCCGAGGCGCCGCCGTCCATGCCGGTGCAGGTGCTGGGTCTGACCTCGGTTCCGGGGGCCGGCGACAACTTCCTGGTCGTCGACGACGACCGGATGGCACGCCAGATCGCCGACAAGCGGGAGGCCCGGCAGCGGGCGGCCCTGCTGGCCAAGACCACCCGGCGCAAGACCCTCGACCAGCTGTTCGAGCAATCTCCAGGGGATGCCGCTGGCCTCGCCCGCCACTACGTTGCGTGCTGCGGATCGCGTCCAGCAGCTTCGTCTTGCTGCGGGTCGACGTACCATCACGGTCACCGCCGGCGATCGGGCCAGGTCTTCTCGCCACCCTCGTCTTCGCTGAACTCGATGTCGAAGTTCTCCAGCAGCTCGCGGTCCTCGTCCTCGCGAGACGACCTCGATCGAATAGCTGGAGCTCGCACCCAGCACCTGCAGCGTGTCGTCGGCCACCGACCGTGGCGTTGATCTCCGCCCAGGTTGAACAGCACCTGCACCAGCGACGCCGGATCGACGCCGATCTTCTCGGCCAGGTCGGTCAGCAGCGCCACGACGCAGCCGGACGGTGGATCCGTCACCTGAATGGATCCGGACGCCACCAGGTCGGTCGGCGCTTCCATCTGGTCGAATTCCCAGTTCGCGCTGCTTCTTCGACTTGCGACCACGGCATGGCCCGCCGCGCGACCGAATACCCCGGCGCCGGAGCCACCGCGTCCTCCACGGCCGCGACCACCGCCGCTACCCGCGGCGCGCCACCGGGACGACCGGCCCGCCCCCGAAACCGGGACGGCTTCACCGCCACCGGCGCCGCCGGGACGACCGGCGCCACCGAAACCGACGGCCATCGCCGCCACCGCCGCCGGCGCGAGCCGGCGCACCAAGCGACGGATCTGCCCTGGCGCGGCATCATCGCTGGATTCGGACGCGGTACGCCGGGGACACCGGGCCGAGGCCTGGACGCCCCGCCGGCCTGGCCGGGTTGCCGGTGCGGCTTGCCGACCGGCAGGTGCCGCCACCGGGCCGGGACGGCACCGTTTCCTCGTTGCCACAGGGTGTGCAGGCCGCTGCGGGATCAGGCTGCGCTAGCGGTTGCGGGAGATTTGCCGCGCGGGCGCGACTCGGTGCCGTGGCCCGCGGGTCGTGTCGTAGCGGATGGACCGCGGTGGCGCGATCGTAGCCATGCCGACGTCGGCGGTCGACGCGGTCGGTGTCGAGGCGACGTCGGAAGCCGACGCGGCGGCCCAGCCGGCGGATGACGGGGTTCAACGAAGTAGACCGGACGAACTCGCCCACGTCCGAGCTTGGCGAGCCAGACGGATCTACACCAATTCAGGAAGCGCCAGTACTTCGAGGTACCATCGAGTGGTCATGAGCGCTAGCCCACTTCGTTGGTTGGGACCGCGCGCTCGCCGGCGAGGCCGTCGCCCGTTCCGTTCACCGGCATGCGACTGCTCTACCGCGGTACAACTAAACTGCGGAGGCCCGCGTATCGCCCAACAAGGCCGTGTGCGACAGGTCGTGGATGCAGAGCCAACGCTGACAGTGCCGTCCCAGCGGCGGTACGGTCATATCGATATTGCCCGATGCTCGCCCGTCTGAGCAGGGGTTGAGGCATGAACAATCTCATCAGCAGTGCAGACCGCCCGATAACACGATGATCGACCACCTTTCCGCGCCGTCAGCCCCTGACGGCCGTGAAAAAGGTAGCCGGGATCTTCACCATTAATTCCGATATACTGCCACCAGTTTGGCGTCCCGAACAGTTGAAGGAGCGTTCGGCGAGGGGAGGCCGGGTTGCAGCGTTCCTGGCGCGTTGTTCGGCCACCCGTCGAAGACAGGCGTCCGCGGGAGTCCGGCCTGTCGCCGGTGCCGTCGCCGGTAGACCGTAGGTCGTCTTATCGTAGGAACTTCAGCGACCAAACCGTCCCAGAATGTCCCTGCGACCGTAGGGACAGCGACCGTAGAGCCGTTCCAGCCGCGAGGCCAGAGCGGGCTGGCGGTAACGGCGGTCATCACCAGCCTGTTCGCGACGGTAGACTCAACGTCATCGCGGCAGTCACCGATGAACGCGCCGCGTCGTCGGCTGTCGGATCGCCCGGATGCGAAAATGCGCCAGCATACGAACAGAATGGCGGCGGCAGTGCCACGCCAGCCGGAGAGCGCATCCATACCGCGCAGCGGTTTCGGTTACAGTACTCAACGCCAGGTCGTCCAGATCGTCAGTCGACAGGTTGATCCGACATCGGTCGACCAAACGTTACCGACGGTCATCGGAGGCGCGCTGGCGTGCGGCAATGCGCGATCGTCGATTCACCAGTTCAGCGTCGCTGGAAAGCTGCGAGGTTCGCCAGCACAATCGGCATCACGTCTCAAATGCGCCGACATATCGGGATCGCCCGGCGAGATCCGAGGATGGAAGATACCTGGTGTTTGCGTCGTGCATCGGTTCACGTGGTGGGAGCCGGAGGCACGCCAGCTGGTGTCACGCTCCTCGAACAAGGCGCCAGAGCTGTCTTCGGGAAAGCAATGCCTTGTTGGCGTCAGCAGATCGGCTCCCGGATCGATCGAGGGGTCGCCGCGCGGCCCGATTGCTGCGCCAGCTCTTCGGCGACGGCCTTCGATCACGCGTAGCCGGCGTCCGGTGAAGCCCTGGTTCGGCGACGGCCAGCGCGCGGATCGAGGCCGTCGCCGAAGTCAGGCACGACGGGCGGCCGCAGGGCGTACCTGCGGCATTGCGGATCCACATCCGATCGATCCGGGAGCTGGATCTGGTCGACTGCGGCCGCACGCCCAACTCGTCGAGAACGGCTTGCACGTTCGCCTCGGTGCAGGGCCAATGCGGCGCCGACTCCGGCGGATGCTCCTCGGCGTTCGAGGAGCGTGACCCGCCTGGCGACCTCGCTGGAGCTGCCAGCGCGGCGGCGAGTCCTCGGCTGATCTGCTCCACCACTGCGACAGGCGAGGTCGGTCACGACGCCGGCACCAGGTTGGCCATGGTCCATCTCAACCTGATCGGCTCGTTGACGCCGGTCCTGGCCGTTGATCCCAACACGTCGGCGCGACCAGGGCGACGCCGCGTCCTTGCCGCAGCGCCCGCCAGGCCTGTCGGGGCGCAGTCCGACAACAGCGACCCTGCAGATTCGTCTTCCGCGCTCCAGCGACGCTGAGGCGTTGGCGAGGGCGTCGACCCGATCGCGCAGCTGCACGCAGCCCACGAGACCGGCGGTGCTGCTGCACACCCGGACGCGCCCGATGACCCGTCGGTGACCGAGCGTTTGGTCGACATCGTCGGCGAGATCAAGGTCGACGCGCTGGCCGATCTCCGCGACGCGGCCCGCCCGGATGCTGCCGGGTGCGCTGTGGCGGGCTTCATTCTTGCGCGAGTGGATGCGCACCGATCCGGCTGGCGTGGCGCGCTGGCTACGCCGCCGGCGTCCGGTTCACCGAACCCAACCATGTCAGTCGCGGGCATCGATCCGCTACGTCCCGAAGACGTCCAACGGGTCGCCGACGATCTGATGCGCGGCGCGTTCATCAGGACTTGGTGGTGGCGTTGGAGCGGGTCAGCCGCCTTCTGCCACGTCACCTGGCCTGCGCGCAAGGAGCTGCGGGCGTCGAGCCGCTGGCCTGGTCGGCGAAGTTCAGGAGATGGCCGCTGACCTCACCGCCAGTTCGCCTGGCGCGCCGGCGACCTGCGCTAGCCCCGGGACGGTTCCTACGGTCGCTGGGGACGGTTCCTACGGTCACTGGGGACGGTTCTGGTCACTGGGACGGTTCCTGCCGGTCAGGACGGTTCCTGCGGTCACTGGGACGGTTCTCTGGTCACCGGGACGGTTCCTACGGTCACCGGGGACGGTTCTATGGTCACCCGATCGACGATTGACCGCCTGGCCCGGCGCCGGCGCGAGTTTGCGACTCCTGCGACGCTCATGATGGGCGCTCGGTGTCGGGCTGAGGTAGCCCCGGGTTTCCAACACTCTGCCGCTGCGAGCGGCCACGCGCCGAGAGGCGCTCCCAGCTCGACACCATTCTCCTCTTCGTTGAACGCCTTTCCGCTCCATCCACCAGGCTCGCTGAATTCAGCGAGCGGCAACAGGCCAGGGCGAGCGGTGAGTGGGCAGACGGGTCCGGACGCACCGCACCCGGCCGTCGGGGGAACGGCCGGGCGGAAGGATCGGTGCCTACCAGGTGGCCACCGAGGTGGACGGTGCCGAGCGCAAGATCACCTTCATCGACACCCCGGGTCACGAGGCGTTCACCGCCATGCGTGCCCGTGGTGCGAAGTCGACCGACATCGCCGTGCTGGTGGTGGCAGCCGACGACGGTGTGATGCCGCAGACGATCGAGGCGCTCAACCACGCCAAGGCGGCCGAGGTGCCGATCGTGGTGGCGGTCAACAAGATCGACAAGGAGAGCGCCGACCCGACCAAGGTGCGCGGCCAACTCACCGAGTACGGTCTGGTGCCCGAGGAGTACGGCGGCGACACCATGTTCGTCGACGTGTCCGCGACCGCACGGCTGGGTCTGGACGAGTTGCTGGAGGCGATCGTGCTGACCGCCGACGCGTCGCTCGACCTGCGGGCCAACCCGGACATGCCGGCCCAGGGTGTCGCCATCGAGGCGCACCTGGACAAGGGCCGCGGCCCGGTGGCCACCGTCCTGGTGCACCGCGGCACGCTGCGCACCGGCGACTCGATCGTGGCCGGCTCGGCCCACGGCCGCGTCCGCGCCATGATCAACGATCTCGGCGAACAGGTGGCCGAGGCGCCGCCGTCCATGCCGGTGCAGGTGCTCGGCCTGACCTCGGTGCCGGGTGCCGGCGACAACTTCCTGGTCGTCGACGACGACCGGATGGCGCGCCAGATCGCCGACAAGCGGGAGGCCCGGCAGCGGGCGGCCCTGCTGGCCAAGACCACCCGGCGCAAGACCCTCGACCAGCTGTTCGAGCAGCTGGAGAAGGGCGAGACCCAGGAGCTCAAGCTCATCCTCAAGGGCGATTCGGCCGGTTCGGTCGAGGCGCTGGAGGACGCGCTGGCCAACATCGACATCGGCGACGAGGTCAGCCTGCGGGTCATCGACCGCGGTGTCGGCGCGATCACCGAGACCAACGTGTCGCTGGCCGAGGCGTCCGATGCCGTCATCATCGGCTTCAACGTCCGGGCGCAGGGCAAGGCGACGCAGATGGCCGACACCGCTGGTGTCGACATCCGCTACTACTCGGTGATCTACGCGGCCATCGACGACGTCGAGGCGGCGCTGAAGGGCATGCTCAAGCCGATCTACGAGGAGAAGGTCAGCGGTCAGGCGCAGATCCGGGAGATCTTCCGGTCGTCCAAGTTCGGCACCATCGCGGGCTGCATGGTCATCGACGGCTCGATCCGGCGGAACTCCAAGGCCCGGCTGCTTCGCGACGGAGTCGTGGTCACCGAGACCTCGATCGCCTCGCTGCGGCGTGAGAAGGACGACGTCACCGAGGTCCGTGAGGGCTACGAGTGCGGCATGACGCTGGCCAACTACTCCGACATCAAGATCGACGACGTCATCGAGACGTTCGAGATGGTCGAGAAGCCGAGGGATTGATGGGTAACCCGCGCTACATCAAGGTCGCCGAGCAGATCAAGGTGATCGTGGCGGAGCTCCTGGAACGGCGGATCAAGGATCCGCGGCTGGGTTTCGTCACGCTCACCGACGTCAGGCTCACCGGCGACGGTCGCGAGGCGACGGTGTTCTACACGGTGCTGGGCGACGAGCAGTCGCGGTCCGACACCGCGGAGGCACTGGAGTCGGCCCGTGGCCTGATCCGGTCCACGGTCGGCAAGCAGTTAGGGATGAAGTTCACCCCGACCATTGCCTTCGTGCTCGACGCCGTCCCCGAGACTGCCGCGCAGATCGAGGACGTGTTGGCCCGGGCCCGCGCCGCCGACGAGGCGGTAGCGGCCCAGGCCGCCGGCGCCGCGTACGCCGGCGAGTCCGACCCGTACAAGAAGCCCGGCGAGGAGGACGACCCGGCCGAGTAGGCCGGTCGTTCCACACCGCCGGGGTCCTCTTGCCCTACTGGGCCCTCCCTAATCAGTTCAGCCCTCCCTTATACGGGAGGGCTGAACTGATTAGGGAGGGCCGTCGTCGGTACCGACGTGACAACTGCAGGTAGAATGCTAGCATTCGAGTATGCAAGCAAATGAGCAGGCTCCGGGTCCAAAGGTGCAGTTCAACGTTTACCTGCCGAAGTCGCTCGTCATCGCACTCAAACATCGAGCGATCGACGAGGGGCTGAGCATGTCGGCGTTCGTGGAGAAGCTGGGGCGGCGCTACCTGGAGGAGGAAGAGCGATGATCATTGTGCGGCCGGTGCAGTACACAAGCAGGGTTGCGCAGTATCGCGAGTTGTTCGGCGCACTCGGACTCGCCGAACTGCCGCCCGACCAAGCAGGGGACGCCACGCCGCGCCGGGCGGTCTTCCAGACCGGTTCCGGACGGGTCGGTCTGCATGCCGTCCCGGCGGGCGACCCGCTGGACGGGCAGGCGTCCCTCGGCTTCGAAACCGACGAACTGGACGCCGTCGCCGACCGGCTCGCCGCGAGTTGCGGGGTGCGGCGGTTCGGCCGCTCCGGCGGTCAGGCAATCGAGGCGATCGCGCCGGACGGACTGCCGCTGGTGTTCCTCGCGCCTACCGCTGGGGAGGCGTCGCCGGAGTTTGCGGAGTTGTCCGCGCTCGGCCTGTGGATGACTGCCGACACGGGCGCCGCCACGCGGGTGTTGCAGGAGTTGGGGCTGGACGGCAGGGTGCGCAGCGAGACCGGTGGCTGGTTCCAGGCGTCCGCCGACGGCGGCGGACTGGCCGCCGTCCATGACGGCAGCGAGGAACCGACCGCAGAGCTCTCTTTCGAGTACGACGGCGACGTGGACGCCCTCGCTGAACGGCTCGAATCAGCCGGCATCAGCTGCACCGTGGTCGACGAATCGTACGGACGAACCCTGCTGGTCGATCGCCCGGGCGGCGGTGAGCCGATCTGGATCAACGAACGACAGACCGACCTCTACGGCTATGTCGCGCTGGGCGGGCGCGGACCCGCAGTACAGTCCGCTGACCGCAGGGGAGCCGCAGGGTTCCGGAGCGATTCCGTCCGGGATTGTTCGTAACATGGTGGGCGGACCGATCGGAGGCAGCCATGACGCACACGCAATCGCAGTACCGGGTGGAGCCGCTGACGCCGGCGACCTGGCCCGCGTTCGAGGCGCTGGTGGCCAAGCACAACGGTATCTTCGGCGGTTGCTGGTGCATGTGGTTCCACGACCGCACCCAGGTCGGCCCCGGGGCAGAAGGCAATCGGGTGGCGAAGCAGCAACTGGTCGAACGCGGCGCCACCCACCACGCCCTGGTGATGGACGGCGACGCGGCGGTCGGCTGGTGCGAGTACGGACCACCGTCGGAACTGCCGCAGATCTACCATCGCAAGGAGTACGAGAGCCGCGGTTTCGAACCCACCGCATGGCGACTGCCGTGCTTCTTCGTTGACCGCAATCACCGCCGCCGCGGGGTTGCGACCCTGGCCCTGCACGGTGCCCTCGACCTGATCGCGGCCGCCGGTGGCGGCACCGTCGAGGGCTACCCGCGGGTGGACGTCGGCGAGCGGAAAATGTCGGCGTCCTTCCTGTTAAGCGGCTCGATTGGCATGTTCACCGGCGCCGGATTCACCCGTGACGCGAATCTCGGCAAGTTCCGCTGCATCATGCGCCGGACGGTCTCGGCCGCGTCCGGCTGAGCTGTCCCCGGCCGCGGTAGCAGTGGCGTAGCCTGTTCGGGCCGCCCGTCCGCAGCAGAGGAGAGCAATGCCCGACTCGGGAATCCTGGTCGTCGACAAGCCGTCCGTCTGGACGTCGCACCAGGTGGTCGGACGGTGCCGCCGGCTGCTCGGCACCCGCAAGGTGGGCCATGCCGGCACCCTCGACCCGATGGCGACCGGGGTGTTGGTGATCGGGGTCGAGAAGGCCACCCGGCTGCTCGGGCATCTGGCCTTGTCAAACAAGACCTATACGGCGACCATCCGGCTCGGCCAGGCCACCGTCACCGATGACGCCGAGGGCGAGGTGACCACGGCGTCCGGTGCCGGTGGCGTTGGTGACGCCGCGATCAAGGCGGCCCTGGCGCCACTGCGCGGCGACATCGTGCAGGTGCCGTCGAAGGTGTCGGCGATCAAGATCAACGGCCAGCGCGCCTACGCCCGGGTGCGCCGTGGCGAGGACGTGGTGCTGGCCGGCCGGGCCGTCACCGTCTCCCGCTTCGACATGATCGGACGCCGCGACACCGACTCCGACGGCCTCGCGGTGACCGACCTGGACGTGGTCGTGGACTGCTCCTCGGGCACCTACATCCGGGCGCTGGCCCGCGACCTGGGCGCCGCGCTCGGCACCGGCGCACACCTCACCGCCCTGCGCCGCACCCGGGTCGGCGGCTTCGAACTGGACGGCGCGCTGACGCCCGAGGAACTGGCCGCCGACCCACCCCGGACCCCGGCGGTGATCGGAATGGCAGACGTGGCGCGGCGCTGCTTCGCCCACGTCGAACTCAGCGACGACCAGGCCGTCGACGTCGGGTACGGACGCGCGCTGCGGTTGACGCTGCCCGCGGATCCCACCGCGCTGCTGCACGACGGACGGCTGCTCGCCCTCTACCGGCCGGACGCCGACCGCGCCGTCCCGGTTGCGGTACTGGTCTGAGCATCCGCACCACCCAGTCGCCAGCTCGCGCCGTGCCGCTGATGCTCCCAGAACGCCGCGAACCGGCCTCCGGCGGCCAGCAGTTCGTCGATGCTGCCGTCCTCGACGATGGCGCCGTTCTCCAGGAACAGCACCCGATCGGCTGTGCGGATGCTGGACAGCCGGTGGGCCACGATCACCCGGGTGCGGGGCAACGGGTCGCGGGTCAGCGCGTCGACCACGGCCCGCTCGTTCTCCGGGTCGAGGGCACTGGTGGCCTCGTCGACCAGCAGCACCGGGGCCTGCTTGAGCAGCGCCCGGGCGATGCTCACCCGCTGGCGTTCGCCACCGGAGAGCTTGCCGCCGGCCTCGCCGACAGCGGCCGCGTCGCCCTCTGGCAGCCGGGCGGTGATCTCGTCCACCCGGGCCAACCCGGTGGCAACGGCCACCTGCTCGGCGCCGGCCGCCGGATCGCCGACCAGCACGTTCTCGCGCAGCGTGCCCTCGAACAGGTAGGGGTGCTGGAACACCACGCTGATCGCGGCCCGGTGTGCCTCGGGGGTCAGCCCGGCGACGTCCACGCCGTCGAGCAGCACTCGTCCGCGGCTCGGCTGAAGCAGGCCGGCGACCAGCGACAGCAGCGTCGTCTTGCCCGAACCGGACGGCCCCACGATCGCGGTGGTGCTGCCGGCCTCCAGGGTCAGATCGAGACCGGTGACGACCGGCGGGCCATCGCCATAGCGCACCTCCACGTCGCGGAACTCGATCCGCGGCGGCTGCACCGGATGCGACACCTCGGGTCCGGACGGCGCCAGCGGGGCGTCCAGGACGGTGCGGATCCGGGCCAGCGCGAGCCGGGTGGTCTCCAGCGCCGGAGCCAGTCCGGCCAGCGTCGTCATCGGTTCGAGGTAGCGGACGATGACCACGATCAGCCCGACGGCGGCACCGGCGGAGAGTTCGCCGCGCAGCACCAGTGCGGCCGTGGTGCCGGCCAGCAGCAGCAGGGCGAGCTGGCTGGCGACGGCGAACATCAGCTGTCCGGGGATCTGCATCAGCACCAGCCGCATGGTGGCGGCGTGCTGCCCGGCCAGGGCTTGCGCGACCTGGCTGCGGGCCGGGGTGGCGCGCCGGCTGGCCCGCAACACCTGCTGGGTGCGGCCGAACTCGGCCAGTCGCTCGGTGAGGGCGGTGTTGGCGGACTCGGCGGCGGCGTCCGCGCGGCGGGTGGTGCGTCCGGCGAGCCAGAGCGCGCCCAGGACCGGGATCACCCCGGCGAGCGCGGCCAGCGCCAGCGGTGGTGACACCCCGAGCAGGGCGAGGGCGATCGTCGGCGGCAGCAGCACCGCGCCGATGATCGGCGTGACCAGATTGACGATCAGGCCGACCAGGTCGGGTCCGGTGGCCGCGACGGCCGCCCGGGCGTCGGCGACGTTCGCGGCGGTGAACCAGGCCATCCGGATCCGGGTGAGCCGGTCGGCGATGCCGTGCTGGGCGGTGTCGAGCACCTCGAAGCCGAGCCCGAAACCGATCCTGGACGCCGCGGCGTCCACCACCCAGCCGAGCACGGTGCTGCCGGTCAGGGTGGCCAGCACCCACAGCGCGAGTTGCGAGTCGCCGCCGGTCAGCGCGGCGATCAGCGGCACCAGCAGCACCGTCGAGATCGCCCGCAGCAGCACCGAAGCGACGGTCAACGCCAGGTAGCCGAGCAGGGTGCGGCGAGCCGTGGCCGGCACCAGGGCGATCAGCGTGCGGATCATGCCCGGACCTCCATCCGCTCCTCGGCCGGATTCCCGCCGGCCTGCCACAGACTGCGGTAGCGGCCGTTCAGGGCCAGCAGTTCGTCGTGGCTGCCGGATTCGACCACCGCACCGGCGTCCAGCACCAGGATCGTGTCGGCGCAGGCGATGGTGTGCAGCCGGTGAGCGATCACCAGCACCGTCCGGTCGGCGGTGAGCCGGTCGAGCGCCCGCTGCACCAGGTACTCCGACTCGGGGTCGGCGAAGGCGGTCGCCTCGTCGAGCACCAGCACCGGGGTGTCGGCCAGCAGTGCCCGGGCGATGGTCAGCCGTTGCTTCTCGCCGCCGGACAGCGCCACCTCGTCGCCGAGCATGGTGTCGTAGCCCTGCGGCAACCTCAGCACGCGGTCGTGGATCTGGGCGTCGCGGGCGGCCGACTCGATCTGCTCTCGGGTCGCGTCTGGCCTGGCCAGCGCGATGTTCTCGGCGACCGTGCCGCGAACCAGCGCAACGTCCTGCAGGACGAACCCGACCCGGCGGTAGAGCTCGTCGGCGTCCAGCGTCCGCAGGTCGTCGCCGTCCAGACGGATAGCGCCCGAGTCGACGTCGTGGAACCGGGCGACCAGGGCGGCCAGCGTCGATTTGCCCGACCCGGACGGCCCGACCAGTGCGGTGACGGTGCCCGGCCGGAGCACGGCGGAGACCTCGCGGATCACCGGGACGCCGGGGTGGTAGCCGAAGCTGACCCGATCGAACTCGACGGTGCCGCGGGCGGGCCGCGCGGCGTCCGGGCCGGGGGAGGGACGGGTGTCGAGCTCGCGCTCGGCCAGCGCGATGCCGATCCGGCGGGCGGCGATGAGGCCGCCGCGCAGACCGCTGAGGCCGTAACCGATGCCCAGCAACCGCGTCCCGAACGCCGTGCCGAGCAGCAAGAACGGCAGCAATCCGACCACCTCCAGCCCGCCGCCGATCACCATCAGCGTGCCGGCGACGGCGATCAGCCAGCTCAGCGTGCCGGGCCGGGTGACCAGATCCATCATCGTCTTCTTGCCGGTGAACGGGCGTTGCCACTCGTTGAGGAACCCCAGGTAGCCCTCCAGCCGGCGGGTGAACGCGGACGCCGCCGCACCGCCGAAGACCCGGACCACCGGCTGGCCGTCCAGGTAGCCGGCAGCGGCACCGCTCATCCGTTCGGCCCAGCGCTGCGCGGCGCCGATCTTCGCGCCGGACTGGACGACCATGATCCACATCGTCACCAGGTAGGTGAGCACCGGGAGCAGCAGCACCAGGCCGAGCCGCCAATCGGCGACGAACAGGTAGCCGAGCACCGCCAGCGGGGCGACGGCGGCGGCCACCGCGTCGCAGATCGCGTGGGTGACCAGGTAGTGCAAGGTCAGCGTGTCGTCGCTGACCAGGGATTTCACCCCGGTCGACCCGCGGTCGGCGAACCAGCCCAGCGGCAGCCGGGACAGTTTGTCGAGCAGCCTCAGCCGTAGGTCGCGGGCGAATCGGGCGTCCACGACGTGCAGCCAGAGCAGCAGTCCGGCCCCGAGCAGCGCTCCCGCGCCGAGCAGCAGCACGGCGCCCACGGCCAGCGGCCAGAGCGCGTCCGGACCGTCGCCGGCGAGCAGCCGGCGGGCCAGTTCGACCAGCAGCAGGTAAGGGGCGAGTTCGAGCAGCGTGACCAGCGCCTGCAACACACCGGCGACGATCAGCCGCGACTTCAGCGGGGCCAGCAACGTGCCCGCGGTCTGGGAGCGCCAGCGGCCCGGGCTGGACGGCGCCGGCTCCTCGACCCGGACCTCCGGTGCCCGAACCGTCGGTTGCTCGACTCTGGTTTCTGGGGTGATCACTGGCGCGTTCGGCGTCCCGGCAGTTGAGGCGTCTGCGGTCTCAGGGCTGGTCTCAGCGGTGTTCCCGCGGACCTTGCCCATCGAGCGGCCCTCGATCCAGTAGGCACGGCCGTGGATCTCGCGTTTGGGGAAGCCGAACTCGTCCCGCAGCCGGCTCTGCAGCGCCTTGAGCGAGCCCGATTCGGGTGCCACCCAGGCGTACCAGTCCGACCAGTCGGACGCCGCGATCGAGGCGGCGAGCGAGCCGGCGTCCCGGCGGTCGGTCCAGTGCACCTGCAGCCGTGGGTGGCTGCCCAGCGGGATCGCCTCGTCGTGGGCGCTGTGCCGCTCCAGGTACAGCTCGACCGGAATCTGCGCGGGCAGCACGCCGAGCACGCTGTTGATCGCCGGGATGGACGCGGCGTCCCCGACCAGCAGGAACCCGGCCGGCAACTCCTCAGGCACGGTGAAGCCGGCGGTCAGCGACGTCATCACCGGCACAGCGTCACCGGGTTGGGCGCGTTCGGCCCACAAACAGGCCGGACCGGCCGGGGCGTGCAGCACGAAGTCCACCGCGAACGTGCCGCTGTCCGGGTCGGCCTCGGTGAGGGTGTAGGCACGTTGGTACTCGGCGTCGCCGCCGTCCGGATCGGGGAACCAGAACCGCAGCCAGGTGGTCGTCTCGACCTCGATGTCGTCGAACACCGTCGGCGAGGTGAGCCGCACCCGGAGGAAGTGCGGCGCCAGCCATTGCGTGCCGGTGACCGTGGCGACGTGGTCGCGGGCGCCGAAGCTGCGCATCAGCGCGCCCTGGAATCCTCGGGACATCTCAGCCCTCCAACGGGTTCGGAGTCGTTCGGGGGTGCGGGTCGATCGGCGGTTCGCCGGCCCGGACCAGCCGGCCGCTCAGGTCGGCGACGATGCTGTCGGACGTCGCCGCGCCCGGTTCGGCGCCGAGGGTGGCGACCAGGCCGCGGACGAAGGTCGCCAGCAGCAGCCGTCCGTAGTCCTCGCCGCTGACCTCGGGCAGCGCGGGGACGACCGCGGCCAGCCACGGTTGGGCCTCGAACCGGTCGGTGGCGGCCTGGAGTTCTACGGCGAACCCGCCGTCGTGATCGCCGGCGGCCGCGTCCCGCCGGCGCTCCTCGGCGGCGACCAGGGCGAATGCCATGGATGCGACGGCGTTGCTGGCGGCGACCGCGGCGTCGTCGGCGAGCCCGCGAGCCCGCAGCGCAGCGGCCTCGGTCTCCATCAGCCGCAAGCCGGTCTCGCCGCGCGGGAACAGGGTGAGCAGATAGTCGGCCAGCCCCGGACGGCCGGCGGCGAAGTCGTGCAGCACCCGGCCGAAACGCAGCAGCTGATTCTCCAGATCGTTCGGGACGCCGGGGCCGACGGCGGCGTCCAGGCTCAGGTCGGCGAGCAGGCTTTCACCGACCAGCCGCTCCAGGTGCCATCGGTTCTCGACGTGCCGGTAGAGCGCGGCCGGGCTGACCCCGAGCCGGCCGGCGACCGCCGCGACGCTGAGTGCGGCCATTCCCAGCTCGCGTCCGACGGTCACGATCGACGCCCGGGTCACGATCGCGGGACGTCCGCCCTGATTCGCCTCGGTCACGGTCACGGTGTAGTTATACCCCATAACTAAGGGTCACCTAAGTCCGTCCGGGCCCGGGCTCGCACCTCCCTTGGGGTCTTGCCAGCCGGACGGCGGCGGGGCATGGTGAGGCATCCGAACCGGAGGTATCGCGATGACTGCCGAAGCCACGACGGAGCGACCCAACGAACTCAAGCGGGTGATGGGACCGGGACTACTACTGCTGTTCATCATCGGCGACATTCTCGGCACCGGCATCTACGCACTCACCGGCGTGGTTGCCGAAGAGGTCGGCGGCGTGGTCTGGCTGCCGTTCCTGATCGCCTTCGTGGTGGCCATGATCACCGCTTTCAGCTACCTGGAGCTGGTCACCAAATACCCGCAGGCGGCGGGCGCCGCGCTCTACACACACAAGGCGTTCGGCATTCACTTCCTCACCTTCCTGGTGGCGTTCACGGTGATGACCTCGGGCATCACCTCGGCCTCCACCGCGGCCCGGGCGTTCGCCGAGAACCTGCAGAAGGGGTTCGGGATGGACACCGCCGACGGACTGACCATGGTGGTCGCGATCGGCTTCATGCTGCTGGTCGCCGCGGTGAACATCCGCGGTGTCGGCGAGAGCGTCAAGGCCAACGTCGTGCTGACTTGTGTCGAGCTGTCCGGACTGCTGCTGGTCATCTTCGTCGCGGTTTTCGCGATGTCCGAGGGACGCGCCGACTTCAGCCGGGTCGTTGTCTTCGAAACGCCGTCCGACAAGGGCATGTTCCTGGCGGTCACGACAGCCACCTCGCTGGCGTTCTTCGCCATGGTCGGTTTCGAGGACTCGGTGAACATGGCCGAGGAGACCAAAGAACCGGCCAGGATCTTCCCCAAGATCATGCTCACCGGGCTCGGCATCACCGGCCTGATCTACGTGCTGGTGTCGATCTCGGCGGTGGCGCTGGTGCCGCCGGGGGAGTTGTCGAAAGAGGGCGCCACCCCCCTGCTGCTGGTGGTCCAGACCGGCGCCCCCGACCTGCCGATCGGCGCACTCTTCCCGTTCATCTCGATGTTCGCGGTGGCAAACTCGGCGCTGATCAACATGCTGATGGCGTCCCGGCTGCTGTATGGGATGGCCAACGAAGGCGTGCTGCCGCCGGTGCTGGGCAAGGTGCTGCCCGGACGCCGCACACCGTGGGTGGCGATCCTGTTCACCACTGTCCTCGCCGTCGGCCTGATCACTTTCGTGGGTGAGGTGTCTGAGCTCGGCGGCACCACCGCGCTGCTACTGCTCGGAGTGTTCACTCTGGTCAACGTGGCCGTGCTGGTGCTGCGCCGGGATTCGGTCGAACACGAGCACTTCGTCGCGCCCAGTTGGCTGCCGATCCTGGGAGCACTCAGCTGCGCCTACCTGGTCGGTCCCTGGTCCGGACGCTCCACCGAGCAGTATTGGATCGCCGCGGTGCTAATCGGCATCGGCGTGGTGCTCAGCCTGCTGGTCTTCTTGTTCAACAAGCGCCAGCACAAGCAGACCCATTTCGAACACCCCGACGATCTCTCCACCGGCCCGCACTGAGCCCGGTTCACGCGCCGTAGTCGACGACGACGGGGGAATGGTCGCTCATCCGTTGTTCGTAGGCCTGCTCTCGGTCGGTGCCGCCGGCGACCGCCGCTGCCGCCAGCTCGGGAGTGGCCAGGTGGTAGTCGATGCGCCAGCCGGTGTCCTTGGCGAACGCCTGGCCGCGCCACGTCCACCACGAGTTCGGGCCCTGCTGATCGGGATGAAGCCGACGGACGACGTCGACGAAAGTGCGTGGCGTCAGCATCCGCTCGAACCAGGCCCGCTCATCGGGCAGGAACCCCGGACTGCGCTGGTTGGCGCGCCAGTTGGTCAGGTCGAGCCGGGTGTGGGCGATGTTGAAGTCACCCATCACCAGGAACTCGCGGCCCTGCCGGACGGCCTGTCGGCGGGCCCGGGTCAGATAGGCCCCGAGCGAGGCGAGAAAACGCATCTTCCGCCGGTGCTTCTCCGGGTCGGCGTCCGGGCCCTCCCACGACGCCCCCTTCGGGACATACAGCGATCCGATGGTGAGCGGCGGCCCGGACGGCGGCTCCAGATCGACCTCCAGATAGCGGCCCTCGTGATCGAAGGCACGGCTGCCGAAGCCCATCCGCACCGCGGACGGCGCCCAGCGGCTCAGCACGCCGACGCCGTTGCGGCCGGCCAGCAGCCCGGGATGGTAGGTGAGTCGGTGCGCCGGCCAGGCGTCGGTGGGCAACTCGTCGTGCGGGCAGCGCACCTCTTGGACGGCGACGACGTCCGGCTCCCGGCGGGTCAGCCAGTCACCGAAGCCGCGACGCACGCAGGCCCTGATCCCGTTCACGTTGACGCTGGCGATCCGCAGGGTGGAACTCACCGAGCCACGGTAGTGGAGGCCATGACGCCGGAGTCGCGCCGCGTCCGGGCATGAGCGATCACAGGCTCTGTCGGCGTCTCCGTGCATCCGGGCCAGGATCGCCATCCGGCTCTGCCACGATAGGCAGCATGGTGTCGGTGTCGTTCCTGGGCTTGTGGACCGACGACCTGCCCGCCATGCGGCGGCTCTACATCGAGGCCTACGGACTGGACGTGCTTCGAGAGACACCCACCAGCGTCTGGTTGGCACTCAGCGATCGAGCGGAACTTCACCTCTACACGACCGCCGACGACTATCACGCCTTCTTCGGCACCGCACCGGTGCCCGGGCTGCTGGTGGAGGACTTCGAGGCGACGATGGACGAGTTGGACCGGCTGGGGGTCGAGTGGCTCACCCCGGTGAGCAGCGCAGGCGACCGTCAGTGGCGCCACTATCGCGCACCGGACGGCAACGTCTACGAACTCATGGGCCCACTGGCCGTTTCGCCGCCCTAAGCATTGTCTTTCGAAGGACTTTGAAGTACAAAGTACTTCATGACCACGACGGCGAGGGCTGGAAAGGTAGCCAGCGGAGCGCAGATCACGCCCGCGCTCTCCACCGGGTGGGCGGTCGGCCTGCCGCTGCTGCGCATCGGATTGGTGGCCGTGGCGTCGGTCATCACCTGGGCCGTCGTCCAGCTGATCGAGCCGGGGATCGCGTTCCCACCGCCCTCATTGCTGGCGAGTCTCGCGATGCTCCCGGTGAACCTGATCTGCCTGTTCCTGCTCGCCGGCTGCTTAAGCGGGCCGGCAGTTCGATCCGGGAACTCCTCGGCTTCGACCGGCGCCGGGTGCTGACCGATCTGCTCCAGGGGCTGCTCTGGGTGCTGGTGCTCTATCTGCCCTTCGCCGGCACGATCATGCTGGTGACCTGGCTGCAGCACGGCGACCAGATGTTCGTGCGGATGCAGACCGTCTTCTTCGATCCGGCCGCCGTGCCGACGCTCAATCCGGTCGCCTGGACCATCCTCGGCATCCTCACGGTGCTCACGTTCGCACCGGTGAACGCGCCGACCGAGGAACTCGTCTACCGGGGCATCGGCCAGGGTGTGCTGGCCCGACGGATACCGACCGCGTTGGCCGTGCTCAGTTCGGCCGTCCTGTTCGGACTGCAGCACATCTGGTACGCGGCGACTCCGGACGCCGTGCTGCCGCTGGCCTGCGCGTTCGTCGTCTGGGGTGCCGGCTCCGGCCTGATCTATCTGCGACAGCGGCGGCTGATGCCGATCGTCTTCGCCCACGGCCTGGTGGATCTGGTGTTCACGCTGCCGGCGCTCGCGATCCCGTACTTTCTCGCGAACGGAGGCTGACCATGAGCGAGGACGAGGAGACCCTGACCCCGGCCCAGATGATGGCGCTGTTGGAGAGCCAGCAGCGCAGCGTCGAGGGCAAGCTCGGCAGATTCGTTCCGGCCATCCTGTTCGGCTGGGGGATCGCCTGGTCGGTGGGATTCGTCGGGCTGTGGCTCGCGGACGGCGGTGCAGCCGGCCTCGTCCTGCCCTTCGAGGTGGCCGCACCCCTGTTCGCCGGGTTGCTGCTAGCCGCCGGCGCGCTGTCCACGGTGCTCGGCATCCGTTCTGGACGCGGCTTGCGGCCGAGCAAGGAGAGCGCGTTCACCGGTATGGCGTACGGCAACCTGTGGTGGCTGGGCAGCCTGGGCCTGGTGGTGATCGGGCAGGCGCTGGTAGCCCGGGGAATGCCCGCCGACCTGCTGCGGATCTACTATCCGTCGGCGTTCATCCTCTTCGCTGGAGTGATGTACGTCGCTGCGGGCCTGCTCTGGCGCGCGCGGCCGCTGGTGCTGCTGGGCGGCTGGTCGATCGTCGTGGCAGCGGTGGCGGCCCTGGTTCCCCCGCCGGCGCACTATCTGGCCTGCGCGATCGGCGGCGGCGGCGCCTATCTGCTCGTTGCCGTCTGGACGCTGTGGTGGTCCCGACGTGCCCGCCGCGGGCTGACGGGGGCTACGGATGGCTGACCTCGACCCGGTCATCCACGCCCAGGCGCGGCTGCGGATCGTCGCCACCCTGGCCACCCTCGAACCGACCGAGCAGATCTCCTTCCCGCGGCTGCAGGAACTGCTCGACATGACCGCCGGCAACCTGTCCACCCATGCCAGGAAACTGGAGGAAGCCAGCTACGTCGCCGTCGAGAAGACCCACCGCGGCCGGATCCCGGTCACCTACCTGGCGCTCACCACCACCGGCCGACGTGCCTTCGAGGACTACACCGCGCAGCTACGCACACTGCTGGGCGGCGCGTCCTAACTCACCGGTAGTTGGCGAACTGGACCGGGAAGTCGTAATCGGCTTCCTTGATCAGCCGCTGGCAGGCCTGCAGATCGTCCCGCTTCTTGCTGGAGACCCGCAGCTCGTCGCCCTGCACATGGGTCTTGACGCCCTTGGGGCCCGAGTCGCGGATCAGCTTGGCGATCTTCTTGGCGTCCTCGGTGGCGATGCCCTGCTGCATGGTGGCGGTCAGCTTCCAGATCTTGCCGCTGATCCGCGGCTCACCCGGCTTCAACGCCTTCAGGTCGATCTTGCGGCGGACCAACATGGTCTGCAGCACGTCGAGGACGGCCTTCACCCGCTCTTCGCCGGACGCCTCCATGTCGATCACGTCGCCGGCCACCTTGATGGCGGCGTCGGTGCCCTTGAAGTCGTACCGGTTCCGGATCTCCTTGGCGGTCATGTTGACCGCGTTCTCCAGCTCCTGCTGGTCGAATTTGCTCACCACGTCGAAGGAGCTATCGCCTGCCATCGTCCGTCCTCATCTCTGCTTCGTCCCGATTGGTCCGCCCCGGACAGTGTTGCTATGTTTGTCCTCGCCCACCAGCACGGCAGGTTGCCCGAGCGGCCAAAGGGAGCGGTCTGTAAAACCGTCGGCATCGCCTACGTAGGTTCGAATCCTACACCTGCCACCGTGTGCCAGGCCTAGTCAAAGCTATATTGGCTAGGCCTGTTGTGGTCTCCGGACGGTCACGGGCCATCCCACCAGCAACCCCGCAAGGAAAGCCTGATGCTCCGATCCCGTCTCGCCGCCGGTCTGCTCACCGGTGCCCTGATCCTCACCGGCTGCTCGGTCAGCGTCAGCGCCGAACCGTCGGCCACCCCCGCCGACATCACAACGCGGCCGGTCGAACCCAGCCCGGAGACGAGCGCGACCAGCAGCGCCGAGCCCGCCGCCGACAATGCGGTGCCCGGCTACGCGATCGGCCAGGCGCCGCCGGTGCCGCTGTTCAGCCTGCCCGACATCTCTCGGGTCTCGACCGCCGGCAAGAAGCTGCGCGACAAGCTCAAGGTTGAGATCAAGGACATTCCGGGCGTCACGATCACCGCGGTGCGCTGCACCAAGGACGGCCAGTACAGCAACGCCGACTCCGGTCTGGTGCTGTACGGCGACGGCTCCGGCTCCTACGTCGGCCCGGACGGCAGCTACACCCGCGGCCGGGACGGCTCCGAGACCTCGGTCAGCGACCGCGAGTCGATCACCCGGGATGGCAAGGGCGGCGGCAGCTACGTCAGTGACCAGGTGTCGATCACCAACGCCGGCGACGGCTCGGGCAGCTACGTGGACTCCGACATCTCGGTCACCATCGACGGCAAGGGCGGCGGCACCTACGTCAGCGGCACCGAGTCGATCACCAATGACGGCGACGGTTCCGGCAGCTACGTGAGCGGGAAGGTGTCGATCAGCAACGACGGCAACGGTTCCGGCACCTACGTCGACGCCAAGGTGTCGATCAGCAACGACGGACGAGGCACCGCCACCGTGGTCGGACCGAGCTTCTCCGGGATGGTGCCGGCCGATCCGCTGGCGCCGGTGCCGGCACTGGGCAAATTCCCGCCGGTGCAGCAGTTGCTGCCGAAGATCGACATCTGCGGCTTCGTGATCACCCTGGCCGACGGCGTGCTGTTCGACTTCGATAAGGACAACATCCGCCCGGACGCCGCTGCGACCCTCGACAAGGTCGCCACCGCGCTGAAGCAGGTCGGCAACAACCCGATCCAGATCAGCGGGCACACCGATGCGATTGGCACCGACAGCTACAACCAAGGCCTGTCCGAGCGGCGCGCCGGTTCGGTGGAGCAGGCGCTGCGGCAGCGCGGCGTGGCGGCGCCGATGACGTCCAAGGGGTACGGCGAGAGCCGTCCGGTGGCACCCAACGAGCTCAACGGCACGGACAACCCGGCCGGCCGCCAGCTGAACCGCCGGGTGGAGATCTTCGTCCGCAGCTGACCTTCGCCCGTGGTCCCCCGGCACGCCTCTACACTGACGGCATGCTGATGCAGCGTGGCTTGCCCTTGCCCGCGCCGGATACGCCGGCCGGGGTGTCTCTGCGTCCCCAGTTGCCTTCCGACGCGGAGGCGTTGGGTGCCCTGTACTGGGGTTCCTATCCGAAGGGTGCCGCCGCGGTCGACCTGGAGGACGCCGTCGAAGAGATGGAGGGCGTCTTCGCCGGCGAGTACGGCACACCGGTGGAGGAGGCGTCGCTGGTGGTCGAGGACTCCGACGGCGCGGTGATCGGCTGCGTCCAGACCGTCACCAGCCCGCCGTGGGACGGCATCCCGGCGGTGCCGTTCGTGATCGAACTGTTCATCCATCCCGAGCACCGCCGCCGCGGACTGGGTACGGCGCTGCTGCTGTCGGCCGCTCAGGCCTGCCACGAAGGCGGTTGGGAGAGCATGGCGCTGAACGTCCAGGAGGAGACTGGGAAGGAAGCGGCACAGCTCTACCAGCGTTTGGGCTTCGTCGAGATCACCCCCGTGGGGGTCGTCGAGGTCTGACTCGCCGAGCGCGCGCCGATTTGAGAGCGACGCGAGACCTCGTGTAGTGTTTCACGCGGTCCAGGCCCCTATAGCTCAGTCGGCAGAGCGTCTCCATGGTAAGGAGAAGGTCTGCGGTTCGATTCCGCATGGGGGCTCTGCGTTTGGAGTTCGGTGGAATAACCGCCCACCGTGCCCGGTTGGGTACTCCGAACGGGCGGCGGGATAGCTCAGGCGGTAGAGCAAGCGGCTCATAATCGCTGTGTCGCGGGTTCGAGTCCCGCTCCCGCTACCAGGATCGGCAACTGCAAGACGAGAGAGAGCAACGGCGATGGCCAAGAAGCAGTCGGAGATTCGTCCGAAGATCACCTTGGCGTGCACCGAGTGCAAGGAGCGCAACTACATCACCAAGAAGAACCGGCGCAACGACCCGGATCGCCTTGAGTTGAAGAAGTTCTGCCCCAAGTGCCACCTGCACACCGCGCACCGCGAGACTCGCTGAGCGTAGCCAAGAGGCCGCCCGCGCTGCGCGGGCGGCCTTTTCGCGTTGTCGGCACTAGCCTGTCGCCATGATCAGCGAGACCCACGTCGGACGCAGCTATCCGCCGTCCGCCCCGTACCTGGTGAGCGCCGCGAAGGTGGCCGAGTTCGCCGCAGCGCTGGGCGACGCCGACAACCCGGCCTACGTGGGATCGGACGCAGTCGCGCCGCCCACTTTCGCGGTGTTGCTGTCGTCAGCGGCCTGGCAGGCGATGTTCGACGACCCTGAACTGGAGCTGTCTCTGAGCAGCACGGTGCACACCGATCAGCGGTTCACCTGGCAGCGTCCGCTGCGCGTCGGCGATGCGGTCACGGCCACGTTGACGATCGACAGGGTCCGGGCCCGCGGCAACAGTGCGTTCATCTCACTCACCGTTGCCCTGGACGCCGACGGCGAGCGGGTCTGCGACGCGGCGTCCACCCTGCTGCACAGCTGGCCGGACGGGCAGGCGGCATGACCGGCGTCGAGGTCGGCACGACTCTGCCGAGCATCACCGTTACGTTCACCCGGCAGACGCTGGTGCGCTACGCGGGGGCGTCCACCGACTTCAACCCGATCCATTACTCGGACGCCGCGGCCGCGGCGCTCGGCCTGCCTGGCGTGATCGCCCACGGCATGCTCACCATGGGCGCCGCGCTGCGGGTGGTCACCGATTGGTGCGGCGACCCGACCCGGGTGCTCAGCTACTACGTCCGGTTCGTGAAGTCCGTTCCGGTGCCCGACGACGCCGCGGGCGCCACGGTGACCTTCGGGGGTACCGTGACGAAGGTAGAGGACGGCATTGCCACCGTCACTATCGAGGCGACGCTCGACGGCGCGAAGGTGCTCGGCGGCGCGAAAGCGGAGGTGCATTGTGACTGACCTGCTCACCGGCAGCACGACCCGGCTGGCCGATCACACCACATTGCGGGTCGGAGGCCTCGCCCGCACCTGGATCGAGGCGACCACAGAGGACGAGTTGGTGGCGGCGGTACAGACCGCGGACGCCGCCGGCGAGCCGCTGCTGATCCTCGGCGGCGGCTCCAACCTGCTGATCTCCGACGACGGCTTCGACGGCACCGTCGTGCACGTTGCCACGCGCGGGATCAGGCTGGCGGGCGGCTCCTGCACCATCGACGAACCGGGCGCCGCGATGTGCGGCGGCGCGGTCATCGAGGTCGCAGCCGGCGAGGACTGGGACGATTTCGTAGCCCACGCGATCGCTCAGGAGTGGCGCGGCATCGAGGCGTTGTCCGGGATCCCCGGCAGCGTCGGTGCCACCCCGATTCAGAATGTCGGCGCCTACGGCCAGGAGGTGGCCGACTGGCTGTGGTCGGTGCGCACCTGGGACCGCCACGCCAACAGCTTCCGCACCTTCGCGGTCGGCGACTGCGGCCTCGGTTACCGGACGTCGCGGTTCAAGTCCGAGCCCGGCCGCTACGTGGTGCTCAGCGTCACCTTCCAGTTCCGCCAGGGTACCATGTCGGCGCCGCTGCGGTTCGGCGAACTGAGTCGCCGACTGGAGACCGACGCCCGCGGACGCGCCCCGATGAGCGACGTCCGGGAGGCCGTCCTGGAGTTGCGGCGTGGCAAGGGCATGGTGCTGGACGCCGCCGACCACGACACCTGGAGTGCCGGCTCGTTCTTCACCAATCCGATCCTGGACGCCGCACAGGCGGCCACGCTGCCCGAGACGGCACCCCGCTTCCCGCAGGCCGACGGCCGGGTCAAGACCAGCGCCGCCTGGCTGATCGAAGCCGCGGGCTTCCACAGGGGTTTCGGCACACCGCCGGCGACGCTGTCGACCAAGCACACGCTGGCGCTGACCAACCGCGGTGGAGCCGGCAGCGAGGATCTGCGGGCGCTCGCGCGCCAGGTGCGCGACGGGGTCCGGACGGCCTTCGGGATCACGTTGGTACCCGAGCCGGTGCTGGTGGGCGTCACCCTAGACTGAGGGCCATGTCCCTTTTCAGCGCAGTTCCGCTTGCCCCGCGCGACCCCATCCTGGGCCTCACCGAGGCTTTCGTCGCCGACACCAACCCGAGCAAGGTGAACCTCGGGGTCGGCGTCTACCAGGACGGCACCGGCAAGCTCCCGCTGCTGGAATGCGTCCGGCAGGCGGAGCAGCGGCTGGCCGAGGATCCGAAGCCGCGCGGCTATCTGCCGATCGACGGGCTCCCCGGCTACACCAAGGCGGTCCGCGAACTGGTGTTCGGCACCGATTCGGCTGCCGTCGCGGCCGGCCGAGTCGTCACCGTCCAGGCCCTCGGCGGCACCGGCGCGCTGAAGATCGGCGCCGACTTCCTGCGCCGTTTCGACCCGGACGCCAAGGTGCTCATCTCCGACCCATCCTGGGAGAACCACGAGGCGCTGTTTACCCGGGCCGGGTTCACCGTGGAGAGCTACCGTTACTACGACGCGGATGCCCGCGGCATCGACTTCGAGGGCATGCTGGCCGACCTGGCCGCCGCGCCCGCCGGCACCATCGTGGTGCTGCACGCCTGTTGCCATAACCCGACCGGCTACGACCTGACCGAGCAGCAGTGGGGCAGCGTCATCGACACGGTGACCCAGGCCGGGCTGGTGCCCTTCCTGGACATGGCCTACCAGGGCTTCTCCGAGTCGCTGGACGCCGACGGCGTCGTCGTCCGGCGATTCGCCGAGACCGGGCTGCCGGTGCTGGTGTCCACCTCGTTCTCCAAGAGCCTCGGCCTCTACGGCGAGCGGGTCGGTGCCCTGTCGGTGGTCTGTGCGGACGCCGAGGAGGCGGCCCGGCTGCTCTCCCAGGACAAGATCGTGATCCGCACCAACTTCTCCAACCCGCCCACCCACGGTGCGCAGTTGGCCGCCACAGTGCTGGCCGACCCCGAACTCCGCGCGTTGTGGATCGATGAACTGGGCGGGATGCGGGACCGGATCAAGAGCATGCGGCTGCGCCTGGTCGCCGGCCTGGAAGCCGCCGGCATCACCGACATGGGCTTCATCGCCACTCAGGTGGGCATGTTCAGCTACTCCGGCCTGACCAAGGAGCAGATGGTCGCGCTGCGCGAGCAACACGGCGTCTACGGCACCGACAAGGGCCGGATCTGCGTCGCGGCGCTGAACGAACGCAACATCGACCATGTCTGCGCGGCCATCGCTGAGGTCCGGAAGGGCTGAGCAGTCCCGGTTCGACTCGAATCGGTTAGCCGAGTACACTTCTTGTCTTGGTGGCCTCACCTCAGTTGGCCCATGCCCACAACGCTTACCAGGCGCTGGGTGCGGTGCTCACAAGGCGCGGGTGTCGGCGAGGCAGGCCACCACGAAGGGCAATAGCTCAATTGGCAGAGCAGCGGTCTCCAAAACCGCAGGTTGGGGGTTCAAGTCCCTCTTGCCCTGCTGCGACGAGTCGAGTGCGAAGGATCATGTGTGGCGGACAAGGACAATGCCGAGAGCGAAAACGGCGTTCCGGCTGCCCAGGATCCGGCGCGTGAGGTAGCGCGTGCGGCGGCGAGCAGCCGTCCGGTTCGCAAGTCGTCGTCAGCGGCAGCCTCGGAAGACAAGAAGGACCACGCCACGCCCAAGCAGCGTGCGGGTGGGGCGGCCAAGGCGCGCAAACGTACGACACCGGCGGCGTTCGTCCGTGAATCGGCCGGCGAGTTGCGCAAGGTGGTCTGGCCGACGGCGACCCAGCTGCGGCAGTACTTCATCGTCGTGCTGGTCTTCGTGCTGCTGGTGATCCTCTACGTCAGCGCCCTCGACCTGCTGTTCGGCTGGAGCCTGCTCCAGCTCTTCGGCTGAGCCCCCGAAGAAGTCAACGAGAGAAGCAAATCTGTGTCTGATACGCATGCCACCAATGAGCCCGATTTCGAGATCGACCTCGGGCCGGCCGATGCTGCCGCGCCCTCGGACGACTTCGAGGTCGACCTGGGCGTCGACAGCTCCGACGAGCCCGACGACGGCGTCTCTATCGACCTCAGCGAGCCCGAGCCGGTCGCCGATGACGATGACGAGGCGGAGGCCGGCGACGAGGCCGTCCTGGAGGCGCTGCGCGACGAACTGCGCGGGCAGATCGGCGACTGGTACGTCATTCACACCTACTCCGGCATGGAGAACCGGGTGAAGCAAAACCTGGACTCCCGGGTGAAGACCCTCGGTATGGAGGAGTACATCTTCGAGACCGTGGTGCCCACCGAAGAGGTCGTCGAGACCCGCAGCGGTACCCGCAGGACGGTCACCCGTACGGTGTTGCCCGGCTACGTGCTGGTGCGCATGGAACTCACCGACGCATCCTGGGCCGCCGTCCGGCACACCCCCTCCGTCACCGGCTTCGTGGCGCACGCCAACGCTCCCGTCCCGCTGTCGCTGGACGAGGTGCACAAGATGCTGGCACCGGCCGCGATGGCCAAGGCCGCCGCGGCGGCGTCCGGCCCGAAGAAGCGCACCCGCAAGGTCGAGGTCGCCGACTTCAAGGTCGGCGATTCCGTCATGGTCGTCAACGGCCCCTTCTCCGGGGTGCACGCGACGATCACCGAGATCAACGCGAACAGCCAGCGGCTCAAGGCCCTGGTGGAGATCCTGGGTCGGGCCGCACGGCGTCAACATCATGGAGTTCTGCAAGCGGTACAACGCAGAGACCGAAGCCATGCGCGGCAACGTGATCCCGGTCGAGATCACCATCTACGAAGACCGCACGTTCACGTTCGTCACCAAGACCCCGCCGGCCGCAGAGCTGATCAAGAAGGCCGCCGGCGTCAAGAGCGGCTCCGCGCGTCCGCACCAGGACAAGGTCGGCACCATCACCGCCGCCCAGGTCCGTGAGATCGCCACCACCAAGCTGCCCGACCTGAACGCCAACGACATCGAGGCCGCCGCCAAGATCGTCGAGGGCACCGCCCGCTCGATGGGCATCACGGTCGCCGGCTGACGTCACGCATCCGTTGGTCGAGCTTGTCGAGACTGCGGAACTGAACAACCACAACCCCGCGGCAGGACGACGTCCGTACCGCACCTGGCAGATCGGCCACGCGAGGCCGGCATCACAAGGAGACCAGAAATGAAGCGCAGCAAGGCCTACCTGGCCGCAGCCGACAACCGCGACGCGGAACAGGCTTACTCCCCCGAGGAGGCCCTGGCGATCGTCAAGAAGAACGCAACGGCCAAGTTCGACGAGACGGTCGAGGTCGCGATGCGGCTCGGCGTCGATCCGCGGAAGGCGGACCAGATGGTCCGCGGCACCGTGAACCTTCCCAACGGCACGGGCAAGACGGCAAGGGTCCTCGTCTTCGCCACCGGTGAGAAGGCCGCGGCCGCGACCGCAGCCGGCGCCGACGAGGTCGGAGCCGACGAGTTGATCGAGAAGATCACCGGCGGCTACCTCGACTTCGACGCCGTCGTCGCCACCCCGGACATGATGGGCAAGGTCGGACGCCTGGGCCGGGTGCTCGGCCCGCGCGGGCTGATGCCGAACCCGAAGACCGGCACGGTCACCATGGACGTCGCCAAGGCCGTCACCGACATCAAGGGCGGCAAGATCGAGTTCCGCGTCGACCGGCACGCCAACCTGTGCTTCATCGTCGGCAAAGCGTCGTTCAGCCCGGAGCAGCTCACCCAGAACTACTTCGCCGCGCTGGACGAGGTGCTGCGGCTCAAGCCGTCCTCGTCCAAGGGCAGGTACCTGAAGAAGGTCACCGTGTCGTCGACGATGAGCCCCGGCGTCGGCATCGACCCCACCCGGGTCAAGCCCGCCGAGGTCTGAGCCTGACCGGCTAACAGACTGCTCTAGCAGCGCGAGAGCCCGACACCCTTTCTTGGGTGCCGGGCTCGTCCGACTCTTGGCCCTTGCGGAGCCATTCCCGGGTGCCCACCGACGCTGCCCATCCCTGTTGCCTGTCGTGGGATGAAGTCCGCGCGCCGAAAAGCTGACGATAGGCACGGTCCTAATCGCCCAGTCGGAATGAAGGATCGTGACTGCGTTTATAGGAGGACTCAGCTCGCCGTCTTTCTGGGTGCATGCGGACTTCCTTCTTGCTCTCTGGTTGCGGAGTGCGATACGTTGCACCCAACAGATTGGGTGTCGGGCTTCCAAAGTAAAACTCTTTGGGAGATGGGCATTCGCGGTGTTCAAGTCGAGAAGCAAGGAGTCAACTCGTGGCGATGGAAGAATGGGAGATGGTCGAGTATGTCCTTGGCGTTCTCGATGAGATCGAGGAGTTGGAGAGCCTCGGACGTGAGACTTGTCGTTTCGTGTTCCGCTCAAAGGACCAATCGGTGCCTCGGCCCGTCCAGATGTTGATTTCAGGATCCCTCGGTGGAGGGGCCGACGTGGTCGCCATTGCTCAAGTTTCGGACGAGCATCTCAATGAAGCGGTCGCGGCGGCCGAGCATGTGCCACTGGCTGGCGTGGCGACAATTGGTGACACGAACTGGTTCCTGAAGAGCGGAACGTTCAAGACGGTCCTTGATCCCGCGTCGCTTCGCAATCACATGTTTGTTGTTGCTATGGCTCACAACCACTACACGTCCCTCGTGGAGCAGAAACTCGCGGCGAGTTGAGAGGGTAGATAATGTTCAAGGTAGAAGCAAAACGGGGCCAAGAGGGCAACTATAGCCTTGCGGCGACCTGCAAGAAGGGTCACACATGCTTTAAGAAGGCAGGCGATCACTCGTCGACCTATAAATGCCCATACTGTGGATCCGATGTCTATTGAGAAGCGCTGAATGGGCGGCCACAATTATGGGCTTGAGCGCGAGCGAATCTGAAGCCTGTCAATCACAATCTCTGATTGGCAGGCGAATGGCGTCCGGCGTCACAGAATCGGGTGGCGGCACCGCCGCCCGAGTAATCGGTCACAGAGCTTTACGCATCGCGAAGCTGACCAGGGTCACCGCGCTGACCACCGGAGCCAGCTGCTTCTCGACGACGAACCCGCGGCGTGCGAGCAGCGGACGCAGCAGCAGGCTGGCGCTGACCGTGAGTGCGTCCAGCCCGGCGGTTCGCGCACGTGACTCGACCTCGTCGAGGAGCCGGCTCGCCACGCCGCGGCGTCCGAACCCGGGCGACACGAACAGCATGTCGATGTAGCCCTGTGTGTCGAGGTCGGAGAAGCCGACCACGGTGTCGTCGATCACCGCGACGACCGTCGCCGGTGCCGACCGGGCCGCGTGCCAGGCGGGCAGGTTGTCCTCCGGCGGTCCGGCCCACGCCACCACCTGCTCGGCGGTGTAGCGCTGCGCACCGGTGACCGTCACCGCGTCCCGGAACACCTTCAGGGTCGGCGCGGCGTCGGCCCCGGTGTAGTCACGCATCTGTATTCCGCTCATCCTGGGAATCGTCTCAGACCGCGCAACCGACCGTCCGGTCCACCGAACGCTCACCTAACCACTTCGGGCTCGCTGAACTCAGCGAGCGCTAAGTAGTTAGGCGAGTGCGGGGCATCCACCCGCGCCGATTTGGCCGGGCCGGACGCCGTGTCATAGACTGAGCGAAGCCGAAGACCGCTGGTGACATCGCTCGATGTCCTAAGGATCAACGATCGCCCGCGCAGGTATTCCTGAACAGCTCGTCATGAGTTCGCCCCGGATTGCCTCGCGCGCCGGGGTTTTTCCATGTCCAGGCAGACCAACGGAAGTGGGAAGGAGACTCATGGCGAGGGACGACAAGGCCGCAGCCGTGGCGGAGCTGAAGGACAGCTTCACCAACGCGGCTGCCGCCGTACTGACCGAGTACCGCGGTCTCACCGTGAAGAACCTGCAGGAACTGCGCAGGTCCTTGGGTGAGAACGCCACCTATGCCGTGACGAAGAACACGCTGACCACGATCGCCGCCCGTGAAGCGGGCATCGAGGGCCTGGACGACCAGCTCGCCGGCCCCACCGCGATCGCGTTCATCACCGGTGACGTCGCCGACGTCGCCAAGGGACTGCGTGACTTCGCAAAGGCGAACCCGCATCTGGTCATCAAGGGCGGCGTTATGGACGGTCGCGTCCTGGACGCCGAAGGGGTCAAGAAGCTGGCCGACCTGGAGTCTCGCGAGGTTCTGCTCGCGAAGCTGGCCGGCGCGATGAACGGCAACCTGGCGAAGGCCGCTGGCCTGTTCGCCGCCCCGCTCAGCCAGGCCGCTCGCGTCCTGGCCGCCCTGTCCGACCAGAAGCAGGCCGGGGGAGACCCGGCAACCGATGCAGCGCCCGCTGCGGAGGCCACCGAAGACGCGGCTGACGCTGCATCGAAGTAAGACGAAAGGAACATCATCATGGCGAAGATCAGCACCGACGAACTCCTTGATGCCTTCAAGGAGATGACCCTGATCGAGCTCTCCGAGTTCGTGAAGCAGTTCGAGGACACCTTCGGCGTCACCGCCGCCGCCCCGGTGGCCGCTGCCGCCGCCCCGGCCGCCGCCGGTGGTGGCGAGGCCGCCGAGGAGGAAGAGGTCAGCAACGAGGTCGACGTGATCCTCGAGTCCGCTGGCGACAAGAAGATCCAGGTCATCAAGGAGGTGCGCGCGCTCACCAGCCTGGGCCTGAAGGAGGCCAAGGATCTGGTCGAGGCCGCCCCCAAGCCCGTCCTGGAGAAGGTCGCTCGCGATGTCGCGGCCAAGGCGAAGGAGGCCCTGGAGGCCGCCGGCGCAGCCGTGTCCGTCAAGTGATCTGACCGCACCTCGCAAGTCGGCGGTGGAACCCACGTGGGTACCACCGCCGATTTCGTGTTTGAGGGGCCCTTCGCGACGTTCCACCCAGGAAACCAGTGATCGGCGGCGGAACCAGGGGGTTCCGCCGCCGAAACTGCCTAGCGGGGGTGGGTGCGGCTGGTTAGGGGATCAGCGATAGCTGATGGGGGTACTCACGGGCCAATCACCATAGCCGCCGCGCCCCCATGCCTGAGGGGCATCGGAGGCGACCGGCACTGCGGCCACAGCGATGAGCGCTGCGACT
The DNA here is from genome assembly GCA_044225075.1 of Micropruina sp. Lineage (GTDB taxonomy): Bacteria > Actinomycetota > Actinomycetes > Propionibacteriales > Propionibacteriaceae > Micropruina. The sequence goes on from JBGAJF010000002.1 coordinate 442,389, forward strand.
GCGACCAGTGCCTTGCGGATCGTCTTGTTCATAGTGCTCCCCGGTGTGGTTTGGCGAGGACGTGCTGTTGACAAAAACGTATCGATACTTGACGGACATGTCAACTAGTGGTCAGATTGAGGCGTAGAAGTCCGGAGGAGGTGCGTTTTGACCACTTCGCTGACCCACGATGGGTTCGGCGCTCGGCTTCGGGCAACCCGTAAGCGACTTGGTATGTCGCAGGCGGAACTCGGTGGAGATCGTTACACGGGTAGCTACATCTCCCACTTGGAGAGCGGGCGTCGCGCGGCATCTCATGACGTCGCCGAGTTCCTGGCGCTGCGGCTGGGTGTGACCGCGGACGAGCTAGGCATGGAGCCGACCCTGCGCGACCCTGTCGAAGGGCCCGACGACACGCAGGCGCTGGAGCACCTGCTGGTCGCCGAGCGGGCGTGGCACGATCGAGACTGGGCGACCGCCGGCGAGCTAGCGACCCGGGCGGCGGCGTCCGCACTCAACGCCGGCCAACCGGAGCGGCATTGGCAGGCGCTCTATGTGCAGGCGCAGGCCGCCCTCGCCGAGGAGAGTTCGCTGACGCGATCCACTTCGCCGAGCGGCTTGCGGCGCACCAGGTGGCGGCCGCCTCGCCCACTCTGCGCGCGCAGGCGCTGTGTTTGTCGGCGACCGCCCACCGGGTCGGTGACGAACTGCCGATGGCACTCGTCCACGCCGGACAGGCCGTGGAACTGGCCCGCGAAGCCCCGCCGATTGTCATGGCCGACGCGCTGATGTGCCTGATCAGCGCCGCGCTGGAGGCTGGCCGGCCGACCGCGGAAACCGACCGGCTGTGTGTCTGGCTGGAGGACGTGTCGCTGCATGTCGAGTCGGCACATGCGCGCGGCGTCATCTACTGGACGTTGGGTACGGCGTCCTTCAGGTCGGGCAACGTGGTCAAGGGACTGGAGTTGCACGACTTGGCCATGGAGTTGCTCAGTCCTCGCCGGGACCTTCGGATGTGGCTGCGGCTCAACCGGTCGGCCGCCAACTGCCGCCTGGACGCCGGCATCACCGACGGCGTCCGCGAGTTGCTGGAGGTCGCCAGGGGTGGGCTCACCTTGATCGGCAGCGTCTTCGACATGTTCGAGCTGCGGCTGGCCGAGGCGAAGCTGGCGCTGCACGAGGAGATCCGGAGCAGGCCGCGGGCCTTGTCAAAGCTGTGTTGGCCGACCCGGCGATGCGACCGGCGGTGATCAGCAACGGCCAAGGCGAGGAACTGCTGGCCGAGATCGAACTGGATCTGGGCGATGTCGGACGCGCCCGCGCCGCCTTCATCCGTGCCGCCGACCTCTACGGCAGGCAGGAGCAATTCCGCAAGGCCAGCCAGTGCTGGCAGCGCGCTGCAGCCCTGGAAAACTTGGACGCCCACAATGTGGACGGTCCTATCCTCACTGTTTGACAACTTTGTCAAGCGGTGATGTGATTGGTGCTGTCGACGGCACAACCCCCCGATAGCGTCGTTGATGGGCACTGCTGATCGGTGTTCGCCTTGCGAGTTTCCTCCCGTTGCCCGAGGCGAGCACCGATTCAGTGCGTCCCGGGGCCTTGGTGCCCAGCCCGCTCCGTCGCGAGCCTCTGGGATCCCACCTGTTGTCAACACCCGTCCGAGATGGATGTGCGAGTTGGCAGGACGCGATTGATGGCCTATAGTGGCTATTTGCCCATCGCTCACCTACGACCCGTGATTTGACGCGGGCCGTTCTGCGTGCAAAGAACCGGCTACACCGCCGGGTTTCTTGGAAGGACCATCACCTTGGCCGTCTCGCGCTCTGCGTCGAAGAACACCAATGTCGTCTCCGCCTCCGGCCGGATCTCGTTCGCCAAGATCGCCGAACCCCTCGAAGTCCCGAACCTGCTTGACCTGCAGATCGAGTCCTTCGATTGGCTGGTCGGCAACGAGACCTGGCGCAACCGGGTGGCGGCGGCCCTCGCCGAGGGTCGCACCGACGTCAACACCAAGTCCGGCCTGGAGGAGATCTTCGAAGAGATCTCCCCGATCGAGGACCTGTCGCAGACCATGTCGCTGTCGTTCCGCGACAACCGCTTCGAAGACCCCAAGCACTCGGTCGAAGAGTGTAAGGACCGCGATGTCACCTACGCGGCCCCGCTGTTCGTCACCGCCGAGTTTATGAACAACGACACCGGCGAGATCAAGAGCCAGACCGTGTTCATGGGCGATTTCCCGCTGATGACCGACAAGGGCACCTTCATCATCAACGGCACCGAGCGTGTCGTGGTGTCGCAGCTGGTCCGTTCCCCGGGTGTCTACTTCGAGCAGACCCCGGACAAGACGTCCGACAAGGACATCTTCACCTGCAAGATGATCCCGAGCCGGGGTGCCTGGCTCGAGTTCGAGGTCGACAAGCGCGACATGGTCGGCGTCCGGCTCGACCGCAAGCGCAAGCAGAACGTGACCGTGCTGCTCAAGGCCCTGGGCTGGACCAACGAGCAGATCCTGGAGGAGTTCGGCGAGTACGAGTCGATCCGGCTCACCCTGGAGAAGGACCACACCGCCAACACCGACGAGGCGCTGCTCGACATCTACCGCAAGCTGCGTCCGGGCGAGCCGCCGACCCGTGAGGCGGCGCAGGCGATGTTGGAGAACTACTACTTCAACCCCAAGCGCTACGACCTGGCCAAGGTGGGCCGCTACAAGATCAACAAGAAGCTCGGCCTGTCGCTGCCGTTCGACACCCAGGTGTTGACCGTGGAGGACATCGTCTCGGCGATCCGCTACGTGGTGGCGCTGCACGAAGGCCGCGAGCAGCTCGGCGATCTGATCGTCGAGACCGACGACATCGACCACTTCGGCAACCGCCGGCTGCGCACCGTGGGCGAGCTGATCCAGAACCAGCTCCGGATCGGTCTGGGCCGCCTGGAGCGCACCGTCCGCGACCGGATGACCACGCAGGACATCGAGGCGATCACGCCACAGACCCTGATCAACATCCGGCCGGTGTCGGCGGCGCTGAAGGAGTTCTTCGGCACCTCGCAGCTGTCGCAGTTCATGGACCAGACCAACCCGGTGGCCGGCCTGACCCACAAGCGCCGGCTCTCGGCGCTGGGCCCGGGCGGTCTGTCCCGCGACCGGGCCGGCATGGAGGTCCGTGACGTTCACCCGTCGCACTACGGCCGGATGTGCCCGATCGAGACCCCCGAGGGTCCCAACATCGGCCTGATCGGCTCGCTGGCCTCCTTCGCCCGGGTGAACGCGTTCGGCTTCATCGAGACCCCGTACCGCAAGGTCGTCGACGGCAAGGTCACCGATCAGATCGATTACCTGACTGCCGATGAGGAGGACCGGTACATCATCGCGCAGGCCAACGCGGCGCTGGACGCCGACGGCGCCTTCGCCGAGGACCGGGTGCTGGTGCGGCTCAAGCACGGAGACGCCGACGAGGTCACCCCCGCCGACGTGCAGTACATGGACGTGTCCCCGCGCCAGATGGTCTCGGTGGCCACCGCGCTGATCCCGTTCCTGGAGCACGACGACGCGTCTCGCGCCCTGATGGGTGCCAACATGCAGCGCCAGGCGGTGCCGCTGATCCGCAACGAGGCGCCGTTCGTCGGCACCGGCATGGAATACCGCGGTGCGGTCGATGCCGGTGACGTCACCGTCGCCGAGAAGCCCGGCGTGGTGACCTCGGTAAGCGCCGACATCATCGACGTGGCCAACGACGACGGCAGCTACCGCAGCTACCGGCTGGCGAAGTTCACCCGCTCGAACCAGGCCACCTGCATCAACCAGCGTCCGCTGGTCGCCGAGGGTGACCGGGTCGAGGTCGGCTCACCGCTGGCCGACGGTGCCTGCACCGACAACGGAGAGATGGCATTGGGCCGCAACCTGCTGGTCGCGTTCATGCCGTGGGAGGGTCACAACTACGAGGACGCGATCATCCTGAGCCAGCGCTTGGTGCAGGACGACGTGCTCACCTCGATCCACATCGAGGAGCACGAGGTCGACGCCCGCGACACCAAGCTGGGCGCCGAGGAGATCACCCGGGACATCCCGAACATCGGTGAAGACATGCTCGCCAACCTCGACGAGCGCGGCATCATCCGGATCGGTGCCGAGGTCGGAACCGGCGACATCCTGGTCGGCAAGGTCACCCCGAAGGGCGAGACCGAGCTCACCCCGGAGGAGCGCCTGCTCCGCGCGATCTTCGGTGAGAAGGCGCGCGAGGTGCGCGACACGTCCATGAAGGTGCCGCACGGCGAGACCGGCACGGTGATCGGCGTCCGGGTGTTCGACCGCGAAGAGGGCGACGAGCTGCCCCCTGGTGTGAACCAGCTGGTCCGCGTCTACGTGGCGCAGAAGCGGAAGATCTCCGACGGCGACAAGCTGGCCGGACGCCACGGCAACAAGGGCGTCATCAGCAAGATCCTGCCGGTCGAGGACATGCCGTTCCTGGAGGACGGCACCCCGGTCGACATCGTGCTGAACCCGCTCGGCGTCCCCTCCCGGATGAACGTCGGCCAGGTGCTGGAAACGCACCTCGGCTGGGTCGCGAAGACCGGCTGGGACATCGCTGGGGTCGACGAGGGCTGGGCCAACCGCCTCAAGGACGTCGGCCTGGGCCGGGTCGAGGGCGATGCCCGCCTGGCCACCCCGGTGTTCGATGGCGCCAACGAGCACGAGATCGCCGGCCTGCTGGAGCACGGGCTGCCGCAGCGCGACGGCCTGCAGCTGGTGGACGCCGGCGGCAAGGCCCAGCTGTTCGACGGCCGCTCCGGCGAGCCGTACCCGGAGCGGGTGGGCGTCGGCTACATCTACATGCTGAAGCTGCACCACCTGGTGGACGACAAGATCCACGCCCGTTCCACCGGTCCGTACTCGATGATCACCCAGCAGCCGCTGGGCGGTAAGGCGCAGTTCGGTGGCCAGCGGTTCGGCGAGATGGAGGTGTGGGCACTGGAGGCCTACGGCGCTGCCTGGGCGCTGCAGGAGCTGCTCACCATCAAGTCCGACGACGTGCCGGGTCGGGTGAAGGTGTACGAGGCGATCGTCAAAGGTGAGAACATCCCCGAGCCGGGCATCCCGGAGTCGTTCAAGGTTCTGGTCAAGGAGATGAAGTCGCTGTGCCTGAACGTTGAGGTGTTGTCCTCCGACGGCCAGGTCGTTGAGCTTCGTGATTCCGAGGACGACTTCCGCTCCGCCGAGGAGTTCGGAATCGACCTGTCCCGCCGTCCGGGTGCCGACTCGTTCGCCGCCCTCGACGAGGTCTGAGTTCACGCTCAGTCGCAACCAACTCAGATCAAGTTTTCGAAAGAAGAGAGAAAACACACGTGCTTGACGTCAACTTCTACGACGAACTGCGCATCGGTCTGGCCACTGCGGACCAGATCCGCGAGTGGAGCCACGGCGAGGTCAAGAAGCCCGAGACGATCAACTACCGCACCCTGAAGCCCGAGCGTGATGGGCTGTTCTGCGAGAAGATCTTCGGCCCCACCCGCGACTGGGAGTGCTACTGCGGTAAGTACAAGCGGGTCCGGTTCAAGGGCATCATCTGCGAGCGCTGCGGCGTCGAGGTGACCCGCTCCAACGTCCGCCGCGAGCGGATGGGTCACATCGAGCTGGCCGCGCCGGTCACCCACATCTGGTACTTCAAGGGTGTCCCGAGCCGGCTCGGCTACCTGCTCGACATCGCGCCGAAGGACCTGGAGAAGGTGATCTACTTCGCCGCGTACATGATCACCGCGGTCGACGTCGACGCCCGGCACCGCGACCAGCAGTCGCTGGAGGCCAAGGTCGAGGTCGAGCGCAAGCAGCTCGAGCAGCGTCGCGACAACGACGTGAACACCCGGATGGCGAAGCTCGAGGAAGACCTGGCGCAGCTGGAGGCCGAGGGTGCCAAGGCGGACATCAAGAAGAAGGTCCGCGACGGCGCCGAGCGTGAACTGAAGCTCGTCCGTGACCGGGCGCAGCGTGAGATCGACCGGCTGGACGCCGTCTGGACCCGGTTCAAGAATCTCAAGGTGCAGGATCTCGAGGGCGACGAGATTCTCTACCGCGAGATGAAGACCCGCTTCGGCAAGTACTTCGAGGGCTACATGGGTGCCGAGGCGATCAAGAACCGCCTGGCCACCTTCGACCTGCAGGCCGAATCCGAGTCGCTGCGCGAGACCATCGCCACGGGCAAGGGGCAGCGCAAGACCCGCGCGCTGAAGCGGCTCAAGGTCGTCTCGGCGTTCCTGAACACCGTCAACAGCCCCTCCGGCATGGTGCTGGACGCCGTCCCGGTCATCCCGCCGGACCTGCGTCCGATGGTGCAGCTGGACGGCGGCCGGTTCGCGACGTCCGACCTCAACGACCTGTACCGCCGGGTGATCAACCGGAACAACCGGTTGAAGCGACTGCTCGACCTGGGCGCGCCCGAGATCATCGTCAACAACGAGAAGCGGATGCTGCAGGAGGCCGTTGACTCGCTGTTCGACAACGGACGCCGCGGCCGTCCGGTCACCGGGCCGGGCAACCGTCCGCTGAAGTCCATCTCGGACATGCTGAAGGGCAAGCAGGGCCGGTTCCGGCAGAACCTGCTGGGCAAGCGCGTCGACTACTCGGGCCGTTCGGTCATCGTGGTCGGCCCGCAGCTCAAGCTGCACCAGTGCGGCCTGCCCAAGGCGATGGCCCTGGAGCTGTTCAAGCCGTTCGTGATGAAGCGGCTGGACGACCTGAACCTGGCGCAGAACATCAAGAGCGCCAAGCGGATGGTCGACCGGCAGCGGCCGGTGGTGTGGGACGTCCTCGAAGAGGTCATCTCCGAGCACCCGGTGCTGCTCAACCGTGCACCCACCCTGCACCGCCTCGGCATCCAGGCCTTCGAGCCGCAGCTGATCGAGGGCAAGGCGATCCAGATCCACCCGCTGGTCTGCACCGCCTTCAACGCCGACTTCGACGGTGACCAGATGGCCGTGCACCTCCCGCTGTCCGCGGAGGCGCAGGCCGAGGCCCGCATCCTGATGCTGTCCACCAACAACATCCTGAAGCCGGCCGACGGGCGCCCGGTGACCATGCCCACCCAGGACATGGTGATCGGTCACTACTTCCTCACCATGGAGCAGCCCAAGGGCATCGGCGCCGGCCGGGTCTTCGGCTCGGTCGCCGAGGCGATCATGGCCTTCGACCGCGGCGAGCTGGCGATCGGTGCCCCGTGCACCATCCGGTTCCGTGACATCGTCGTTCCCGACGGCGTCGAGGCGAGGACGGACGGCAGCTTCCTGCTGGCCACCACGCTGGGGCGGGCACTGTTCAACGAGGCCCTGCCGAACGACTACGCGTTCGTGAACGTCGAGGTGGGCAAGAAGAAGCTGGGCCAGATCGTCAACGATCTCGCCGAGCGCTACCCGAAGATCGAGGTCGCGGCCACCCTGGACCGGCTCAAGGACCTGGGCTTCCGGTGGGCCACCCGCTCCGGCGTCACCGTGTCCATCTCGGACGTCCAGACTCCGCCGAGCAAGCCGGAGATCCTGGCCTCCTACGATGCGCGGGCGTCCAAGATCACCAAGCAGTACGAGCGCGGCAAGGTGACCGACGAAGAGCGGCACCAAGAGCTGATCCAGCTGTGGACCGACGCCACCGCCGAACTGACCGCGGCGATGGAGGCCAACTTCACCCGGGACAACCCGATCTTCATGATGGTGCACTCCGGCGCGCGAGGGAACATGACCCAGATGCGCCAGATCGCCGCCATGCGAGGCCTGGTGGCCAACCCGAAGGGCGAGATCATCGCCCGGCCGATCAAGTCCAACTTCCGTGAGGGCCTGTCCGTGCTGGAGTACTTCATCTCCACCCACGGTGGCCGGAAGGGCCAGGCGGACACCGCACTGCGGACGGCCGACTCGGGTTACCTGACCCGGCGTCTGGTCGACGTCTCGCAGGACGTCATCATCCGCGAAGAGGACTGTGGCACCGAGCGCGGCCTGACCAAGGTCATCGCCGAGGAGGGCCGGACCGGCAAGCTGGTCGCCGCCCGCAACGTGGAGACCGCGGTCTACGCCCGGACGCTGGCCACCGACGTGGTCACCGCCGAGGGCAAGGTGCTGGTGCAGGCCGGGGTCGACCTGGGCGACGTCAACATTCGCAAGCTGCTCAAGAACGGCGTCTCCGAGGTCAAGGTGCGTTCCGTGCTGACCTGTGAGGCGGCGTCCGGCACCTGTGCGATGTGCTACGGCCGTTCGCTGGCCACCGGCAAGCTGGTCGACGTCGGCGAGGCGGTCGGAATCGTCGCCGCGCAGTCGATCGGTGAGCCCGGCACCCAGCTGACCATGCGTACCTTCCACACCGGTGGTGTGGCAGGTGACGACATCACCCAGGGTCTGCCGCGCGTGGTCGAGCTGTTCGAGGCCCGGCAGCCCAAGGGCAAGGCGCCGATCGCCGAGGCCGCGGGTCGCGTCCGGATCGAGGACGGCGAGCGCAACCGCAAGCTGATCATCGTCCGCGACGACGGCGAGGAGGACTTGGAGTACATCCTGCCGCGCCGGGTTCGCCTGGAGTGGGAGGACAACAACGGCCTCCGGCATTCGACCGCCGATGGTGATCACATCCCGGCTGGGGTGCAGCTCTACGCCGGCACCCCGGATCCGCAGGACGTCCTGCGGGTGAGCGGTCTGCGCAAGGTGCAGGAGCACCTGGTCGAAGAGGTGCAGGCGGTGTACCGCACGCAGGGTGCGCCGATCCACGACAAGCACATCGAGATCATCATCCGGCAGATGCTGCGCCGGATCACGGTGATCGAGTCGGGCGACACCTCAATGCTGCCCGGTGAGCTGGTCGACCGGAACACCTTCGAGACCCAGAACCGCCAGATGGTCACTGAGAGTCGCATGCCGGCCCAGGGCCGTCCGGTGCTGATGGGCATCACCAAGGCGTCGCTGGCCACCGAATCGTGGCTCTCGGCGGCGTCCTTCCAGGAGACCACCAAGGTGCTCACCGACGCGGCGATCCACGCCAAGTCGGACAGCCTGGTGGGTCTGAAGGAGAACGTCATTCTGGGCAAGCTGATCCCGGCCGGCACCGGCCTGGAGCGGTACCGCAACATCCGGGTCGAACCGACCGCGGAGGCCCGGGCGGCTGCCTACGAGCTCAGCTACGACCCGTACGACTACGACATCGCCAGCAGTGGCATGAACGTGTCGCTGGACGAGTTCGACATCGGCGACCTGCGCTGAGCGATCGCTGACGAACGGCCCCGGGAAGTCTTCCCGGGGCCGTTTCGCTTTCCCGGGGCCGGGTAGGCCCTCCCTAATCAGTTCAGCCCTGCCGTATACGGCAGGGCTGAACTGATTAGGCAGGGCCTACCGGGGTTCGGTGCTGCTGGACGGGGGCCTGTGGGTGCTCGGCCAGCGGCCTAAGGTGGCGGCATGAAGATCGTTGCGCACAGCGACCACGCCGGTGTGGAGCTTCGCCTGGAGATGATCGAGCAGGCCCGCGAACTGGGCCACGAGGTGGACGACCTGGGTCCGGCCGTCGGCGAGAAGGTCGACTACCCGTACGCCGGGGCGGTGGTCGGGCACAAGGTGGCTGCCGGTGAGTACGACCTGGGCATCCTAGTCTGCGGCACCGGGGTCGGCATTTCGCTGGCTGCCAACAAGGTGGCCGGGGCACGTGCCGTGGTCTGCTCCGAGCCTTACACGGCGCGACTATCCCGGGAGCACAACGCGTCCAACATCGTCGCGGTGGGCGAGCGGGTGGTCGGCCCGGGAGAGGCACGGATGATCGTCGAGGCGTTCCTCACCACCGAGCCGGCCGGCGGACGACACGCGCAGCGGGTCGAGATGCTGAAGGCGCTGGACGGCGACATCAGCCTCGACGACCTTCGAGCGATGGGCCCGGCATGCACCGGCTGAGCGCTCGGGCACACCCGGTCGGCTCGCGATCAGAGCTGGACGGCCAGTAGGCAGAAGCCGCTTGTTTCTCCGAAAAGTCCGTTCTTGCGGTGCTAGGGTCCTGCCCGTGACGCAACTACGGATTTCAGAGGCTGCGTCTCTTCTCGGGGTGAGCGACGACACGGTGCGTCGCTGGGCCGAGCAGGGACGCCTCAGCCTGTCCCAGGACGCATCGGGCCGTCAGGTCGTCGCCGGTGCCCAGTTGGCTTCGCTGGCTCAGGAGTTGGCGAGCAACACCGATGCGCTGGACCCGGCCGCCGGGCATCGCTCGGCCCGCAATCATTTCACCGGCCTGGTCACCAAGGTCACCTCGGACGTCGTGATGTCCCAGGTCGAGCTGCAGTGCGGTCCGTTCCGGGTCGTGTCACTGATTTCCACCGAAGCCGTCCGGGAACTGGGGCTGGAGGTGGGTTCCTTGGCCACCGCCGTGGTCAAGGCGACCAACGTGGCTGTGGAGGCATTCCGATGAAAAGACTGGTTGGCGTGATCGTCGCCCTGGTGCTCGGCCTGGCGGCGAGCGGTTGTGGTGGCAGTGGCAGCCCGGCGTCGAGCGAGAAGACCCTGCAGGTGTTCGCCGCGGCGTCGCTGAGCAGCACCTTCAAAGACTTGGGCGGCCAGTTCGAGAAGTCGCATCCCGGCGTGAAGGTGATGTTCAACTTCGACGGGTCGTCGGGCCTGGTCGATCAGCTCAAGGGTGGCGCCAAGGCCGATGTCTTCGCCTCGGCCGACGAGAAGAACATGAAGAACGCGGTCGACGCCCAGTTGACCACCGGCTCCCAGACCATCTTCGCCCGCAACGTGCTCACGCTGGTCACCACGCCCGGCAACCCGAAGAAGATCACTGGACTGGACGATTCCCTCAACGGCAAGAAGCTGGTCGTGTGCGCCCCCGAGGTGCCCTGCGGCAACGCCACCAACCAGCTGGCTCAGAAGCTGGGCGTCACGCTGAAGCCGGTCTCGCAAGAGAGCAAAGTCACCGATGTGCTCGGCAAGGTCACCTCGGGTGAGGCGGACGCCGGCATCGTCTACGTCACCGACGCCAAGGGCGCAGGTGCCAAGATTGAGACGGTGGCCATCAAGGGGGCCGATCAGGTCGTGAACAACTACCCGATCTCGGTGCTCGCCAGCGCGCCGCAGCCGGCACTGGCCGCCGAGTTCGTGACCCTGGTCACCTCGCAGACTGGCAAGGACGTTCTGAGCGCCGCGGGTTTCCTCACGCCGTGACCCGCCCCGTGCCTCGCTGGATCGGGGCACTCGCCGTGGTTGGGGGCCTGCTGCTCGGCGTGCCCCTGCTGGGTTTGCTGTTGCGCGTCCCTTGGTCGCGGGTACCGGAGCTGCTAGCCGGTTCCGCGGCCCGGGACGCGCTCATTCTCAGCTTGCAGACCTGCCTCGCCAGCACCGTCCTCTCGCTCGTCCTGGGTCTACCGGTGGCGCTGGTGCTGTCCCGGCTGCGCGGCCACTGGATGGCGGTGGGACGAGTGGTGGCGACGGTGCCGATGGTGCTGCCACCGGTGGTCGCCGGCCTGGCCCTGCTGGTCACCCTCGGACGCCGCGGCCTGGTCGGGCAGGTGCTCAGCCTGGGCGGCATCGAGATCGGATTCACGACGGCTGCCGTGGTGGTCGCGCAGACTTTCGTCGCGATGCCGTTCCTGGTGGTCGCGGTCGAAGGGGCGCTGCGCAGCATCGACCCGGACGCCGAACTGATGGCCGCGACGCTGGGCGCCGGGCCGTCCCGGGTGCTGTGGCAGGTGACGCTGCCGGCGCTGCGTCCGGCGATCGTCTCGGGCGCCAGCCTGGCCGCCGCACGGGCACTCGGGGAGTTCGGGGCCACCATCACCTTCGCCGGCTCACTGCAGGGCACCACCCGTACCCTGCCGTTGGAGATCTACCTGCAGCGCGAGGTGGACACCGACACCGCGCTGGCATTGGCCGCGGTGCTGATCGCGCTGGCCGCCCTGCTGGTGCTGGCTACCACGCTGCTCAACCGGGGGAGGACGGCATGACCGGTCTGGAGGTCGACGTTGACCTGCCCGGACGCGGCGTCCGGCTGGAGCTGAGCGTGGGGCCGAGGGAGACCTGTGCGCTGATCGGGCCCAACGGTGCGGGGAAGTCCTCGGTGCTGGAATCGGTGATCGGCGTGTTGACGCCGGCATCGGGCGAGATCCGACTGGGCGGACGGCTGCTCGCCGGCCCTGGCGTCCGGGTGCCGGTGCATCGGCGCCGGGTGGGGTGGCTGGCCCAGCGCCCGCTGTTGTTCGACCACCTCACGGTGCTCGACAACGTCGCCTTCGGCCTGGTCGCCGGCGGACTCCGGCGATCCGACGCCCGGCGGCGTGCACTCGAGGAACTCCAGCTGGTCGGCGCCCGGGAACTGGCGGACCGGCGTCCGAGCCAGCTCTCCGGTGGGCAGGCGCAGCGGGTGGGCATCGCCCGGGCGCTTGCCGCCGAACCGGACGCCCTGCTGCTCGACGAACCGCTGGCCGCGATCGACGTGCAAGGCGCGGCGGAGATCCGGCAGGTGCTGGCGCAGCGACTACGGGCGCTCCGGCTACCGGTATTGCTGGTCACCCACGACCTGATCGATCTGTGGCGACTGGCCGACCGGGTAGTGGTGCTCAACCGGGGTCGGATCGTCGAGCAGGGCAGCGTCGCCCAGGTGATGCGGCGTCCGCGCAATGAGTTCCCGGCCAGCCTGGGCGGCCGGAACCTGATCGCCGGTGTCGCGGCCGGCACCGAGTCGCTGGAAGTCGACGGCCTGGTGGTGCACGGCCTGCCCGACGCGCCCCTGGCGTCCGGGACGGCGACGCTGGCGCTGATCGAGCCGGCCGCGATCGCCGTCCACCGCAACCACCCGGAGGGTAGCCCGCGCAACGTGTGGTCGGCGCAGGTGAGTGCGGTGGAGCCTCGCGGGGACGCCGCCCGACTGGTCTGTGCGGCGTCCGGACAGATCCTGACGGTCGACCTGACCGCCGCGGCGGTGGCCGAACTCGGGTTGGCTCCCGGCGTTCCGGTCTGGCTGTCGGTCAAGGCCAGCCAGGTGCTGCTCTACCCCCGCTGACCCTCCACCGGCAGCTCGAGATCGAGGTCGAACGCTTCGGTGATGGCGCGGGCGAGGTCGGCCTCCTGATCCCGATGAAGCGATCCGACCTGATGGCGGAGAAGAGCCTTGTCGATGGTCGCGATGGAGTCGCAGTTGACCACCGACTCGTGGTCGAGGCCGTTGCGGGGGCCGACCAGAACCTCGCTTGCCAGCCCGCGCACCCGCGAAGTGATGGGTGCTACGGTCACGAATCTGCGGTTCTCTCGGACGGCCTCGCGGGTGAGCACGAGGACTGGCCTGACCTTGTCATGGGGGATGTCGGCGAGATGGATCGGGTGCATCAGTCCAGCTCCGACCAGGGGGCGGCGACTGCGTCCGCACTCGCTTGCTGCCAGCCGGTCAGCTCAGTGTTCTCGCCCTCGGCGGCGTAGATCGCGGCGTCGGCCTCGGCCCGGCGCCGACGCGCTTCGCGGCGCAGTGCGCGGGTGATGACGGCGGCGCGGCTGATGTCTGCGGCGGTGGCCTCCTGATCGAGGAACGCGGCGGCGTCGTCAGCGATCCGGACAGTGATCTGAACGGTCATACCGCTAGCATACCGTGCTGGTATGCCAGCCTGGATGCAGACCCTGGGGGCCGAGAGTGCTCGGAGTTGCGCTCGGGTGGCGCTGTTTTGCACCTCGTGCGCACACCCGGTAACCTTGGTGGTTGTGTTCGGGCGACCGAACCATCCGTGTGTGCCCGTCGCGGCGACTAGCCGGCTGTGACGCGACACCCCAACAGCGAATCACGTTCGCCAGGACGTGCCTTCAACCACGACGGAAAGTGATACCAGCCGGTGCCCACCATCCAGCAGTTGGTCCGTAAGGGCCGCACTGACAAGGTCAGCAAGAACAAGACGACGCGTGTGTACACCACCACCCCGAAGAAGCCGAACTCCGCGCTGCGCAAGGTGGCTCGCGTCCGGCTGTCCTCCGGTGTCGAGGTGACCGCGTACATCCCCGGCGTGGGCCACAACTTGCAGGAGCACTCGATGGTGCTGGTCCGCGGTGGTCGTGTGAAGGATCTGCCCGGCGTGCGCTACAAGATCATTCGCGGCTCGCTCGACACCCAGGGTGTCAAGAACCGCAAGCAGGCTCGCAGCCGTTACGGCGCGAAGAAGGAGAAGTAATGCCGCGCAAGGGCCCCGCACCGAAGCGCCCGGTCGTCGTCGACCCGGTCTACGGCTCGCCGCTGGTTTCCCAGCTGGTCAGCAAGATCCTGCTCGACGGCAAGAAGACCGTCGCGCAGAACATCGTCTACTCCGCTCTTGAGGGCACCCGGGCCAAGACCGGCGTTGATCCCGTGCAGACCCTCAAGAAGGCCCTGGACAACATTCGCCCCGCCGTCGAGGTGAAGAGCCGCCGCGTCGGTGGTGCCACCTATCAGGTGCCCGTCGAGGTGAAGCCGGCCCGCGCCACCACCCTGGCGATGCGGTGGCTGGTCAGCTTCTCCCGCGCCCGCCGCGAGAAGACCATGACCGAGCGGCTGATGAACGAGTTGCTGGACGCGTCCAACGGCCTGGGTGCCGCGGTCAAGCGCCGCGAGGACACCCACAAGATGGCCGAAGCCAACCGCGCCTTCGCCCACTACCGCTGGTGATCTGAGGCCTTCCACCTGGGGTCACCGCCTCAGGGGAAGGCTTCTCGCCTGCCCGCCCACAACACAGAACCAGAGATCGAGGAAGTCACAAACGTGGCCATCAACGTGAACACCGACCTGGCCAAGGTGCGCAACATCGGCATCATGGCCCACATCGACGCGGGCAAGACCACCACCACCGAGCGCATCCTGTTCTACACCGGCATCACCTACAAGATCGGTGAGGTGCACGACGGCGCCGCCACGATGGACTGGATGGAGCAGGAGCAGGAGCGCGGCATCACCATCACGTCGGCCGCGACGACCTGTTTCTGGAAAGACCACCAGATCAACATCATCGACACCCCCGGCCACGTCGACTTCACCGTCGAGGTGGAGCGTTCGCTGCGCGTCCTGGACGGCGCCGTCGCCGTGTTCGACGGTGTCGCCGGCGTCGAGCCGCAGTCCCAGACCGTGTGGCGGCAGGCCACCAAGTACGGCGTCCCGCGGATCTGCTACGTGAACAAGCTGGACCGCACTGGCGCCTCCTTCGACTTCTGCGTGAAGACGATCCGCGAGCGGCTGAACGCGACCGCCGCAGTGCTGCAGCTGCCGATCGGCGCCGAGGCCAACTTCATCGGCGTCGTCGACCTGGTCGGCCAGCGCGCGCTCACCTGGCGCGGCGAGACCAAGATCGGTGAGGACTACGAGGTCGAGGAGATCCCGGCCGACATGGCGGACGCCGCCGCGGCGGCCCGAGAAGAACTGATCCAGGTCCTCGCCGACCATGACGACGACTTCGCCGAGCAGTGGCTGGAGGCCGAAGACACCGGCGAGGAGCTGACCGCCGCGCAGATCAAGCCGGCGATCCGCCGCGCCGTCCTGGCCAACAAGATCACCGCCGTCATCTGTGGCACGTCCTTCAAGAACAAGGGCGTGCAGCCGATGCTGGACGCCGTCGTCGACTACCTGCCCTCGCCGCTGGACATTCCGGCCATCGACGGCTTCAAGCCGGGCGACGAAGAGACCAAGATCGAGCGGCACCCGTCCAACGACGACCCGCTGAGCGTGCTGGCGTTCAAGATCGCCGCCGACCCGCACCTGGGGAAGCTGACCTTCGTCCGGATCTACTCCGGTGTGCTGAAGGCCGGCACCCAGGTGCTGAACAGCACCAAGGGCCGCAAGGAGCGGATCGGCAAGATCTACCAGATGCACGCCAACAAGCGTGAAGAGATCGAGTCGGTCGGCGCGGGCATGATCGTCGCGGTGATGGGTCTGAAGGACACCACCACCGGCGACACCCTGTGCGATCCGCAGAACCCGGTCGTGCTGGAGTCGATGGACTTCCCGAACCCGGTCATCGAGCAGGCCATCGAGCCGAAGTCGAAGTCCGACCAGGAGAAGCTGTCGGTCGCCATCCAGCGGCTGGCCGAGGAGGACCCGACCTTCCGCGTGCACACCGACGATGAGACCGGCCAGACCATCATCGCCGGCATGGGCGAGCTGCACCTGGAGATCCTGATCGACCGGATGAAGCGCGAGTTCCGCGTCGAGGCCAACATCGGCAAGCCGCAGGTGGCCTACCGCGAGACGCTGCGCCGTCCGGTCGAGAAGATCGAGTACACCCACAAGAAGCAGTCCGGTGGTTCGGGTCAGTACGCCAAGGTGCTGATCAACCTGGAGCCGCTGGAGCCGGGCTCGGGCTACGAGTACGTCAACGCGATCACCGGCGGACGCATCCCGCGCGAGTACATTCCGGCAGTCGACAAGGGCGTTCAGGAGGCCATGGCCTTCGGTCCGCTGGCCGGTTACCCGGTCGAGGACATCAAGGTCACCCTGGTGGACGGCGCCTACCACGACGTCGACTCCTCGGAACTGGCGTTCAAGATCGCCGGCTCGATGGTCTTCAAGGAGGCTGCCCGCAAGGCCGACCCGGCCCTGCTCGAGCCGCTGATGGCCGTCGAGGTCACCACCCCGGACGACTACCTGGGCACCGTGATCGGCGACATCAACAGCCGCCGCGGCCAGGTCCAGGGCATGGAGGAGCAGCACGGCAACCAGGTCGTCCGCGCGCTGGTGCCGCTGAGCGAGATGTTCGGCTACGTCGGCGACCTGCGGTCCAAGACTTCGGGTCAGGCGTCCTACTCGATGGAGTTCAGTCAGTACGGCGAAACCCCGAAGACGGTGGCCGACGAGATCATCGCGAAGGGTCGTGGCGGGGCCTGAGTTTGACTCTCTCGCGACCGTAGACAAGACTTGGACGGTCCGCGCCCAGGCGTGGAACGTGACCAGGGACATACACCCAACCCATACGACGCCGCGCGAACCGCGCGTGGCGACATCCAGAAGGAGCCTCAGTGGCAAAGGCCAAGTTCGAGCGGACCAAGCCGCACTGCAACATCGGCACCATCGGACACATCGACCACGGCAAGACCACCCTGACCGCGGCGATCACGAAGGTGCTGCACGACAAGTACCCCGAGCTGAACGCGGTTTCGGCCTTCGACCAGATCGATAAGGCGCCGGAAGAGCGGCAGCGCGGTATCACCATCTCGATCGCGCACGTCGAGTACCAGACCGAGGCTCGTCACTACGCTCACGTGGACTGCCCGGGTCACGCTGACTACGTGAAGAACATGATCACCGGTGCCGCCCAGATGGACGGCGCGATCCTGGTCGTGGCCGCCACCGACGGCCCGATGCCGCAGACCCGCGAGCACGTGCTGCTGGCTCGTCAGGTCGGCGTCCCGGCGATCGTCGTCGCGCTGAACAAGTGCGACATGGTCGACGACGAGGAGCTCATCGAGCTCGTCGAGATGGAGGTCCGCGAACTGCTGGACGCTCAGGAGTTCGACGGCGACAACGCTCCGGTCGTCCGGGTGGCCGCGTTCCCGGCCATGCAGGGCGACGAGAAGTGGTCCGACTCGATTCTTGAGCTGATGAACGCTGTGGACGAGTACATCCCGCAGCCCGAGCGCGAGACCGAGAAGCCGTTCCTGATGCCGATCGAGGACGTGTTCACCATCACCGGTCGTGGCACCGTGGTGACCGGCCGGATCGAGCGCGGCATCGTCAAGACCGGCGAGACCGTGGACATCATCGGCATCGCCGAGAAGAAGCAGACCACCACCATCACCGGTGTGGAGATGTTCCGCAAGATCCTCGACGAGGGTCGCGCCGGTGAGAACGTCGGCCTGCTGCTGCGCGGCACCAAGAAGGACGACGTCGAGCGCGGCATGGTCGTGATCAAGCCGGGTTCGACCACCCCGCACACCGACTTCGAGGGCAACGTCTACGTGCTGACCAAGGAGGAGGGTGGCCGTCACAAGCCGTTCTTCTCCAACTACAGCCCGCAGTTCTACTTCCGCACCACCGACGTGACCGGTGTGGTTCAGCTGCCCGAGGGCACCGACATGGTGATGCCCGGTGACAACACCGACATGACCGTGCACCTGAACAAGCCGATCGCCATGGAGGACGGCCTGAAGTTCGCCATCCGCGAGGGCGGCCGCACCGTCGGCGCCGGTCGCGTCACCAAGATCCTCAAGTGATCTGACGCAGTTCGCTTTCGCAGACCCCTCGCCCTTTCCGGGGCGGGGGGTCTGTGTCGTGTGCTGAGCGGGTGCATGGGACGCGGTGCCGCGGAAGGTGACCTCGGCGTGATTATCTACTACACTATGTCGTAGACGATCGATCAACGGTCGTAGTGCGGGCGAAGACCTCGCCGTCATCGGCCACAGGGCACGACCTCAGAACAGGAGAACCCATGACCAAAGCGTCCGGGCCAGCTCGGCTGGTCGCCATTCTGTGCATCATCTTCGGCCTCGTCGCCATCGCCGGCGGCGCGACCACGTGGGCGATGGTGACCACGCAGCTGTCCGCCGAGAACATCACGGTGCCCAAGGATTCGCCGCTGGTGCCGGGGGCCAAAGTGCAGGACCCGATCAGCGCCTACGCGCAGGCCGAGATCATCAATCACCACGCGTTGGCCGCGAGCGGTGGCAAGACCTACGCCGAACTCGGCTCGATGATCGCCGAAGCCAAGACGGCCGGCGACACCGCGAAGGTCGACGAGTTGACTACGGCCCGCGCCACGATGATGAACGCCTCCTTCCTGCGGGCGTCGCTGTTCACCTCGGTGCTGGCCTATGGCGTCTCGCTGCTGGTGATCGGACTGGGCGTGATGTTCCTGTTCCTGGGATGGGCGTTCGGTTCGCTGGCCAAGCCGAAGGTCGTGTCGGCGGCATGAGCTGCGGTCGGGCCTGAGCTGGACCGTCGCTCAGTACCGAACCGCTCCTAAGGTGACCGGGGAATCCTCCCCGGTCACCTTTGGATTTCTTCCCGGGCTGACGGTCAAGGCGCCCGAGCCTAGGACCGGCCGCCGTCCGGAGCGACCCAGCAGCAGGCTGAAGACGGCCGGTGCGGCGATCGCAACCGTATGAGCCTGGTACAGCACCCAGAGCGGCAGGGACCATTCGAGCCCGAATCCGTGGCGGATCGCGTCGATGATCGCAAAGAGAGGACCGAGCAGCGGCAGTTGAAGGAGATGAAGACCGCCGGCGCCGGCTGCCGAGACCAGGATCAGCGATGCCCTACTTCGGTACCGGCTGAAGGTGATCGATTCAGGGGGGCGGCGACCGGTCGATCGGACAACGGCACTCAGATCGGGCGGGTCGATCCAGACTTGTGCCACCGCGCAGACGCAGGCCAGGTCCACTCCGAGGGCCGGAACACATCCCCACCATGGCAGGCCGGCGACCGGGTCGCCGAGATGAACGACGACGGCGGCCGCGGTCACCAGCGTGAGTGCACCGAGGGTGGACGCTGTCCGCCGCATGGATGCGAACCAGGGCTGGCGCGGGATGAAGAACGCCAG
Source organism: Micropruina sp. (assembly GCA_044225075.1). Taxonomy (GTDB): domain Bacteria; phylum Actinomycetota; class Actinomycetes; order Propionibacteriales; family Propionibacteriaceae; genus Micropruina. Next base: position 461,843 of record JBGAJF010000002.1, read on the forward strand.
GGCGCCGGCCATCAGCAGTGCGGCGACCAGGAAGAGGATTTGCGTCGCCGGACTGGGAGTCAAGCCGTCGAAGCCGACTGGGAGCGCGGGAAGCGGGGCCAACTCGGACGCCTCCCGCCGGTCCCCGCAGATCCGTCCGGTGTCTCCCAGTGCGTCGAAATCGGCGCTACAAGACTGGTGGTAGATCCAGCTGGCCAAGCCGTAGACAACGGCGGCGAGGATGAGCATGACCTCGGCAATCGTGAAGATCCAGGTATGGATGGGCACCCGGGTCGGTGCCGCGTAGCCGCCCGCGCTCCATCCGGACTTCCCGTGCGACCGTCGCAGCCTCGCCGAAGCGTTCGATCGCCCGTTCGGCGAGCCGCGCGGGCTCGGCGTCCGGGCAGGTCGGGGACGAACAGGCCTCCCGCAGGTGATCGTTGATCTCGGCGACGACGTCGTCGGCTTCCGGGATGGTGCCGAGTTCGCGGCGTAGCGACGCGAGGTAGTCCTCGATTGGGTCGCTCACTGGACAACTCCAGGGACGCTGAGCGCGGCTGGCCCCGGGCAGGGTTCCCCGGCTTGTTCGTCCAGGGTGGCTGGAGGCTTGGCGAAACGTCCGACCAGCAGACTGCCGATCGCGCAGGCCGCGATCGATCCGGCGGCGATGTAGCCGGTGTGGGGTGGCGTATCCCAGTTGAGGTCGCTGATGCTGCGCATCACCGCATACTCCATGCCCATGTGGAGGAGGCTGGGCGCGGAGACTCCGAGCATCAGCAGCGCGGCACGCCACTGGCAGGCCGCATAGCTGGTGGCAGCGTGAGCGTGGGCAGTGTACTTGGGGGTGCCGGAGCTCTCGTCGAGCGGTGCCGGTTGACCGACGATGGCGAGCAGGGCAACGCCAACCAGAACGTCCAGAACCAGCATTGCGGGCGTGGTCCACCAGTTCGGCTCAGCCCACGGGTCGGCAATCAGCCAGATGGTGTCGGTCGCCATCGCCAGGATCGGCAGGGTAGGCGCCAGAATCGCCCACCGCACCCTCCGCTGCCAGGGCTGGCCGAGGCCGAGCGTCACTCCGGCCAGCGCGAGCAGAAGCAGGCCGGCGAGCCGGAAACCGTCGGCGGCCAGGCTGCGTTCGCCGGCCTCCGGTGCGAACGGGAACGCCCAAGCGGTGTCCATCCGGGTCAGGCAGGCATCCCGGATCACTTCGGTCGCGATTGCCTCGCCGGCGCAAGGCAGCCAGTGCACGTAGATCGCCGCCGCGGCCGCGGCCGCCGCCAGCACCAAGAGCCCCGCAGTCAGGGCGAATGCCGGCCGGGACGCCGGCGCGGGATCGCTGCCCCGCGGGAAGCCGTGCTGGGATCGCAGCCCACTCGAGACGCTTTCGGCGCTGCCAAACCGTCGAGTGGCCTCACGGGAGGCGTCGTCCGGTGCCGATCCTGCGGTGATCAGTAACCCCGCGGTCTCGCGCAGATGGTCTTCGACTTCGTCCATCACGTCGTTGAGATCGGTCGCACCGCCGAGTTCACGGCGCAGGGCGCGGCAATAGTCCTCGATCGGATCGCTCATCGCCGATTCCCGGTGATCGCGGCTACTGCGGTGCTGAAGCTGGCCCAGGCTTGCCGCTCGTCGGCCAGCTGTCGGGTTCCCCCCGGAGTGAGTCGGTAGGACTTGCGCCGGCGTCCGTGTACCTCGCTCCAGGTGGCGGTGATCAGGCCGGCCTTCTCCATCCGGTGCAAGGCCGGGTACAGGGTGCCCTCGGGGACGTCGATGACCTCATCGCTGCGGGTCCGCAGTTCTTCGATGATCGCGTAGCCGTGCAGCGGGTTGTCGGCAAGTATCGACAGGATCAGGTAGTCAAGGTGGCCCTTGAGCGCGTCGCCCTTCATGCCCAGCGACCCTAGGCATAGCTAGTCTAGGTGTCAATCCCTGCGACGAGATGGGACGGCGATGTCGAGATCGCCACCCGGTGGAGGCTTAGCTTTGCGATTTCGCGTCAGGACACGAGATCGGCGAGGTTTCTCCGCATCGGGCAGCGATGTCGAGATCGCTGCACCCCTGAACGCGGTGACGGTCGAACAGCGGTCGGGCGGCGACCCCCTCGACCGACCGAGTGTCAGCCGCGGGAGAAGGAAACGCCGATTAGTTCCTCGGTGGCCTCCCACAGGGCCGCCAGTTCCTTGGGGGAGCGGGCTTGGCGAGGAAGGGGTGCCCTGCCGACCGGTCCGGAGGCACCGAAGGGGCCGATCGGGCCGTAGTACGCGCCGGCGGCCGCCTGTCGGCTGGCCGCGCAGAACACCACCGGCTGGGCGCCGTCCGCGGCAGACTGCATCAGCCGGGTGGCGTTTCCGAGGAAGATGCCGAAGCCGCGCATCGCGCCGGAGGGGAAGGTGGCGGTGGCAGCCAGGCCCGGGTGTGCGGCGTGCGCATTGAGGCCCCACTCGCCGGCGGTGCTGTGCCGCTGCAGCTCGCGCGCGAACATCACCATGGCCAGTTTGCTGTTGGCATACGCCCGCCGTCCGGACCACCGCCGCGCCAGATCCAGGTCGTCGGGCCGGATCCGGCCGTTCTTGGCCGCCAGCGAGCCCAGCGTCACCACCCGGGCCCGGCTGGCCCGGCGCAGCGGCTCCAGTAGATGCGCGGTCAGTGCGAAGTGACCCAGGTAGTTGGTGGCCATGATCAATTCATGGCCGTCCACGCTCTCCTGGCGTCCCCTGGTGCCGCCCATGCCGGCGTTGAGCACCAGGATGTCCACCCGGCGGTCGGCGTATTCGGATGCGAACCGCCCCACCGAGGCGAGATCGGCGGTGTCCAGCTCGGCGACCGTGTGGGTGCCTTCGGGGTGCTCGGCACGCAGCTGCTCGGCGACCGTCTCGCCTTTGGTGACATCGCGGACGGCGAGCACCACGTCGGCGCCGGCCAGTCCGAGGGCGCGCGCGGTGGCCCTACCGATGCCGCTGCTGGCACCGGTGACGATCGCCAGCCGGCCTTTCCGGGACGGGATGGTGAGCGGGGTGAGCCGGTCCTTCATCGGTTCCTCCTGAGCTGGGCCGACGGTCTGTCGCGCCTGGCCGTCAGCAGGGAGCCTATTGCCAGCGGCACCGACGCTGCCGGGCGACACGTCACCGTGGGGCGCCCAGGGGCTCCAGTGGTCAACCGCTACGCGATGGTCGGGTCGGTGCCGGCCGACTCCAAGGCTTTGCGCACCATGCCGGCCAAGGCCTCGGCGTCCACCGCGACGCTGGTGTCGATGTCCAGCAGCGGGCCGAGGCCGAGAGGCTCGACCGGACGTCCCCACAGTTCGTCGGGCGTGCGATCGGAGTCGAGGTGGCGTGGGTCGCGCACGCGGGCGCGGTAGCGGGATTGCACCACGGGCAGTGGGGCATGGCAGCGAACCTCGACCACGGGGCCGGGCAGGGCCAGGACCGGCTGGCGGGTGTAGTCGAACCAAGTGCTGTCGATGACCGCGGCCGGGCATCCCCGGGCGAGCCTGAGTACGGCGGCAACCGCCGCCCGGCCCAGCCGGCGCGACTCGGCGACGCTCGTCGGCGCGCCGAACTCGTCCATCAAGGCTTCCTTCGCCTCGTCCTTGGACAGGTAGGCGCAACCGAGGGCCTGGGCGAGGGTGCGGGCCACCGTGGTCTTTCCCGAGCCCGGCCAACCGCCGACGAGCACGTACCCTCGCATGACGCGTCCGGGCTGGTCAGCCTCGGCGGCGCTGGATCGCCGCCCATTCGTCGCGCAGGCCGACGGTGCGGTGGAACAGCTGCGCATGCCCGGCGTCGTGCGCGAAGTAGCCGAGCCGCTCGAACTGGACGACCTCACCCGGCGCGGTGTCGGTCAGCGCGGCCTCCAGCCGGCAATCGGTGAGCAGCTCACGCGACGCCGGGTTCAGGTCGTCGAGCGGTTCGCCGCTCCGCTCGCCGGGCACGGACGCCGAGAACAGCCGGTCGTACAGGGCCACCGTTCCAGGGACGGCATGGGCGGCCGACACCCAGTGCATGGTCGACTTCACCTTGCGGCCGTCCGGCGCGTTCCCGCCGCGGGAGGCCGGGTCATAGGTGGCGTTCACCTGCACGATCGCGCCGGAGTCGTCCTTCACCACGTCGGTGGCGGTGACCAGGTAGGCGCCGCGCAGGCGCACCTCGCGTCCGGGGGAGAGCCGGAAGAATTTCGGTGGCGGCACCTCGGCGAAGTCGTCGGCCTCGATCCACAACTCACCGCTGAACGCCACCTCACGGACGCCGTCGGCGGGATTCTCGGGATTGTTGGCCACCTCGAAATGCTCGACCTGTCCCTCGGGCCAGTTGGTCAGTACCAACCTGAGCGGCCTCAGCACCGCCATCCGGCGCTGGGCGGTGGCGTTCAGGTCGCGTCGCACATAGCTCTCCAGCGCCTCGATCGACTGCCGGCTGTTGGTGCGGGTGGTGCCGATGTCGCGGCAGAAGGCCCGGATCGCCGCCGCCGGGTAGCCGCGCCGGCGCAGCGCGCGCAGGGTCGGCATCCGCGGGTCGTCCCAGCCGTCCACCACCCCGGTGTCGACCAGGGTCTTCAGCCGGCGCTTGGAGGTGACCGTATGGGTGAACTCGAGCCGGGCGAACTCGATCTGCTTCGGCTGGTCGGACGGCAGCGGCAACTGTTCCAGGTACCAGTCGTAGAGCGCTCGGTGGGTGTCGAACTCCAGCGTGCAGATCGAGTGGGTGACGCCCTCGATCGCGTCGGACTGGCCGTGCGCCCAGTCGTAGGTGGGGTAGATGTCCCAGGCGTCGCCGGTGCGGTGGTGGTCGGCGTGCCGGATCCGGTACATCACCGGGTCGCGCAGCTGCATGTTCTCGTGCTGCATGTCGATCTTGGCGCGCAGCACCCGGGAGCCGTCCGGGAACTCGCCGGCCCGCATCCGGCGCAGCAGGTCGAGGTTCTCCTCGACGCTGCGGCCGCGGTAGGCGCTCTCGATGCCCGGCTTGCCGAAGCCGCCCCGCTGCGCCGAGATGGTCTCGATGTCGGAATCGTCGACGTACGCCTTGCCCTGCTCGACCAGACGTTCGGCCCAGGCGTACAGCTGCTCGAAGTAGTCCGATGCATGCAGCACAGTGGCGGGCGTGTAGCCCAGCCACTCGATGTCGGCCACGATCGAGTCGACGTACTCGGTCTCCTCGGTGTCGGGGTTGGTGTCGTCCAGCCGCAGATTGCACACCCCGTCGAAGTCCTCGGCGATGCCGAAGTCGACGACGATGGCCTTGGCGTGCCCGATGTGCAGGTAGCCGTTCGGCTCGGGCGGGAACCGGGTCTGGACGCGTCCGCCGAACCTGCCCTGCTCGTTGTCGCGCCGGACGATGTCGCGAATGAAGTCGTTGGCGGCGGGCTCGGCGGTCATGGCCGTAAACCTATCAACGCCTCGGAAGTCCCACCGGTCCGTCGGATCCGCCGAGACCGGCCGGGTGTTGCTTTTTATGGTTGTACTGACTAATATGGGGTATGCCCCGTTCGGGGCGCACACACCGCAGTGCAGGGCACCGGCGTGTTCTGCACCCACATAGGAAGATAGAACACAGACCGATGTCTGCTTCGCAGATCAAGACCCGCCCGTCCGAAGCCGAACCCACGCAGAGCGACTACACGCTCGCCGACCTTCGCGCCGCCGTGCTCGCCGACCGCGGCGCGACCGTGGCCGCCCGTGCGGCCGTGGGCATCCTGGTTGCCGTGGCCTTTGCGATTGTCGCGGCCGGCGTCGCCACCCAGTCCGCGCTCGCGATCATCGGGGGAGGTTTCAGCGTGGTCGTCCTGGCCGGCGCCCTGGTCTGGCTCGCGGCGGCACCCGCCGAGCAGGTCCGCCGCTGACGGACGCCGCGCCCCGGCAGTAAGACCCTGCCGCCGCGACCCGGGCTCCGCCCGAGTCAGTCCTGAGAAGGGGCGACACCATCTCCGGTGTCGCCCCTTCTGCCATGCCCGCACCACCGGGCGGGAATGGCGCGGTTGCGCCATTCCTACACTGGCCGAATGCGGACGGTTGCGTCGGGTTCATCACATGCAGCTTCTTGACGCCGTATGGGCCGGCCTGACGGGGGTGCAGACCCCGCCGGCGGACGAGTGGATCTGGCTGACCGGACTGGTGGCGCTGGCGCTGGTGGCCTTCCGGCCGGCCTGGCGGATTGCTCGGCACCTGGTCACCATCGTCCACGAGGGTGGCCACGCGATCGCCGCGATGCTGACCGGACGCCGGCTGCGCGGCATCCGGTTGCACTCGGACTCCTCGGGCGTCACGCTCAGCCGCGGCCGGCCGCGCGGCTTCGGCATGTTCCTCACGCTGATCGCCGGCTACCTGGCGCCCGGCCTGTTCGGCCTGCTCGCCGGCGTCCTGCTGTGGCAGCGCCATGCCCTCGCTGTGCTGTGGGTGACACTGCTGCTGCTCAGCCTGATGATGCTGCAGATCCGGAACTTCCACGGGTTGTACTCGATGCTGGTCGCCGGACTGGGGGTGTTCGCGGTGTCCTGGTGGGGCAGTGGCCAGCTGCAGTCGCTGACCGCCTACGGCCTCACCTGGTTCCTGCTGCTCGCCGGGCCGGCGGGCGTGATCGATCTGCAGCGAGCTCGGCGTGGCGGACGGGCACGGGGCAGCGATGCCGACCAACTCGACGGACTCACCCGGCTGCCCGGGTTGTTCTGGGTGGTGCTGTTCCTGGCCGCGAACGTCGCTGCGCTGGCCGGCGGGGCGTGGCTGATCTGGCCCCGGCACTAGTGCCCAGATCCGGCACCATGGGACCGTGAATGAGATCGCCCGCGTCCTGGGGTTCAACCTGCTCGGTTCGCTGGCGGCTCGGCTGCCGGCGCGGGTCGGAACGGCGGTGCAGCTGCTGCTGATCCTGGTCGGTTCGCTGCTGCCGCTGTGGCCGCTGTGGCGGGGCTGGATCCGACTGCAGGACCTCCTCGCCTACAGCAGCTTGTGGCTGGCGCTGTCCGTGATCGGCACGTTGATTCGTCTGCGGACCTTCGCCACCCAGACCGACGCGACCCGGTTCTTCGCGCTGCACTACGCGATCATGATCGGCATTCTGAGCCTGGTCTGCGGCATCTGGTCAGTGATCCTGCTCGCCATCGCCGGATCCAGCGGCGGCTGGATGGCGCTGCTGCCGATGGCGCTGGCGATGGTCTTGGCCAACGCCTGGTCCCTCGCCGACGGCTGGTTCCTGCGCGGCGGACGTGAGCTGGCCAAACTCTGGCAGGTGGTGCTGCCGGGCTATCTGCGCTTCATCCCGGTCCTGTTCGCCACCATCGCCGGGGCCGTGCTGATCCTCGGAGACCACCCGGTCGGATATCAACTCGCGGCGGCGGCGTCCCTGGTGATCGTGCTGACGGCGATCGACCTCACCCTGGCGATCGCGTCATTCCGGCTGACCCGCTAGCGTGATCGGGCCGGCGCACGGCAAGGTCAGCCGGACCAGGCCGTTGCCCGCCTCGATCTGCCCGCCGACCGCCTCGGCCCGCTCCCGCATCGAGTTCATCCCGACCCCGGGCGTCCAGACGCCGCCGATGCCCGGGTCGCGGATCTCCATTCGCCACGCGCCGCCGGTGCGGGTGACCCGGACGGTCGCCTGCTGCGCGCCCGAGTGCCGGGCCACGTTGGTGAGCGCTTCGACCGCGATCCGGTAGGCGGCGGCCTCGCCGGCGGCGGACAGTTCGCCGACCTGCCCCTCACTCTCGAACCGGACGGCGACAGGTACGCCGCCGACGGCGCGCAGGCCGTGGCACCAGGTCCGAAGAGCCCCGACCAGGCCGAGCTCGTCCAGCGCCGGCGGCCGCAGTCCCTCGACCAACTGCCGCACCTCGAGGATGGCCGCGGCGGCGTCCGCGCGCAGGTCGGTGAGCAACTTGGCGGCGGCGTCCGGGTCGCGGTGCAGGACGTTGCCGGCGGCGTCCGCGGTGAAGACCACGCCGGACAGCAACGGACCGACCCCGTCGTGCAGGTCCCTGCGCAGCCGGCGTCGCTCCTCCTCGATGGCCGCCACTGCCCCCTCCCGGGACGCGCTCACCTGTTCGGTGAGCAGTTGGGCGCGCACCGTGCTCGCCACCAGCGGACCGACCAGGCCGATGACACCGCGGTCGGCGCGCGACCAGGTGCGTTCACCGGGGCGCAGCCCGAGCGTCAGGGTGGCGGACCGGTCCGGGCCGACGTCAAGGGGAAAGTTGGTCAGATGGGGAACCGCGGCCCCGCTGCTCACCGGTGCGCGGCCGTCCACCTCGAGGCGGACGAAGGGCAGCACCAGCGCCTCGCGGATCGCGTCCATCGCGTCGGCGAGATCGTTGCCGATCCGTCCGGCGAAGGAGGCCAGTGCGCTGATCGGGTCGGGACGGCCACCGAACAACATGCGCTCGAAGGAGCCGTACAGCCAGCGCCGGGTGGGAGCGACGCCGAGCGCCAGGAGGGCACAAACGGTGAGCACGGTGGAGGTGTTCAGCGGCCGCCCGGTGACGGCCTCCACCCCGAACACCAGGTTTGAGGCGGCCGCGAGGAAGCAGACCACGACCGCCAGTGTCACCGTGATCGTGGTGACCAGCCAGCGCACGTCGATCAGTTCGGGCTCGACCACACCGATCGTCATCGCCACCGGGATCAGCAGCGCCAGCAGATAGCCGGCCACCGCCACCGCGACGCCGTCGCCTGCGGGATCGACCGTGCTGTAGCCGAATCCGAACAAGCCTCCCGCCAACAGCGCGAACACTGCCGCGGCGGTTGTCCACTGAGTCGCCGAGCGGTCGGCTGAGGTTCCGCGCTCAATCACCCACCACGCCCGGCCGATCAACAGGCAGGCGATCGCGATGCCCAGCCCGTCGGCCGACTGCGGACGTGCAAGGGCAACGGCGCCACAGCCGGCGGTCGCCAGCAGGAGCGTCCAGTTGACCACCCGGGAACCCCCGGAGGCGAGGTTGGGGTAGGTGACCAGCGCGATCGGGCCAAGCAACAGCCCGGCCACCGCCACTGGGTCGATCCCGACGGCCGTACCCACGGCGAGACCGGTCAGCAGCACCGCACCGGACGCCGCGACGGAGAGCGTCGTCACCCGCCCCGCGCGAACCCGCCACAGGACCCACCCGGCGGCCAGGCAGCCGATCGCGCACAAGGCAGCGGCGACCTGAACTGCGATGGTCATGGCCGACCGAGCCCTTCGTCGCGGGCGCGGATGATTGCCTGGTGGCGCCCGTCGACCGACAGCTTGGCGAAGATCGAGGAGAGATGGTTGGCGACCGTCTTCTGCGACAGGAACAGCCGCTCGGCGATCGCCGCGTTGCGCAGGCCGGCGGCGACCAGGTCGAGGATCTCGCGTTCGCGCGGCGTGAGCTCCGGGAACGGCTCGGACTGCTGGGCCGGCGTCGCCGGTCCGTTGAAGTGGCTGATCACCCGGACCGCGACGCCCGGACTGAAGATCGCCTCTCCGGCGGCCACGGCACGGATCGCGCGGTCGATCTCGTGCTGCTCGGCGCCCTTGAGCAGGTAGCCCCGAGCGCCGGCGCGCATCGCGGCGAACACGGCGTCGTCCTCGTCCAACATGGTCAGCATCAGTACGGCCACCGAAGGTGCCGCCAGGCGGATTGCCCGGGTCGCTTCGAGGCCGTCCTGACCGGGCATCCGGATGTCCATCAGCACGACGTCCGGTCGGGTCAGCTGCACCTCGCGGACGGCGGCGACGCCGTCCGCAGCCTCGCCGACCACGGTGTACCCGGACAGCGACTCGAGCAGCGAGCGCAGCCCGCGGCGGACGACGGGATGATCGTCGACCAGCAGCACGCGGATCGGGTCCATAGCGGCAGTCTGACATCGGCCGGCCGCGGTGGAGAGGGAAGAACCTCCCATATCGGTCGGGAGCTTCGTCGGCCACGATGGGGAGGGACGACCGATCCGTCGGGATAGCCCTCGGCCGAATGATCGAGGTGCCGGCAATCGGGCCGGCGCCCACACCGGAGGTTCACAGATGTCCACCACCACAAACCCCACCCGCACCCCGGCAACCTGGTCGATGGCCAACCGCATCGGCCTGGTGCTGACCCTTCTGCTGGGACTCGCCAACGTCACCAGCGCCTTCTTTCCCACCCCGGAAGGCCAGGTCGGCCCACCCTTCGAGGTCCTGCTGGCCGACACTGTGTTGGCCGCCGTCGTCGTGGTCGCCGTGATCGTCGCCTGGCTGCGCGGCAGCCGGATCGCCGCCCGGATCGCCGCCGGCTGCGTCATCCTGATCGCGATCTCGGCGATGCCGGCGTTCTTCGTCGACGTGCCGCCGGAGATCAAGGCCGTGGTCGGGGCGGTCACCCTGGTCACCGTGCTCGCCTGCGGACTGATGCTGGCGCCGGCGAAGCGAAGCGCCTGAGCGGCGGGCGGGCCGGGCTCGGGCCCGCCCGGCCGCCCGGTCGTTGTCGTCTGCTGGGGCGCTTCGTCGCCCCGCGGCCGCGCCCGTTAGGCTGGACGGGTTATGACCCAGACTCCCGCTCGCCTGCGCGTCGCGCCCTCACCCACCGGGGACCCACACGTCGGCACCGCCTACATGTCCCTGTTCAACAAGGCCTTCGCCGAGGCGACCGGCGGCGCGTTCGTGCTGCGGATCGAGGACACCGACCGCGCCCGCTACGTCGCCGACTCCGAGCAGCAGATCTTCGACACGCTGCGCTGGCTCGGCCTGCCCTGGGACGAGGGTCCCGACATCGGCGGGCCCTATGCGCCCTACCGACAGTCGGAGCGGCTGGACACCTACCGTCCGTTCGTCGAGAGGCTGCTGGCGACTGGTCATGCCTACTACTGCTGGTGCTCGACCGAGCGGTTGGCCGGTCTGCGGGCCGAGCAGCAGGCGTCCAAGGCGTCGGTGACCGGCTACGACCGGCTCTGTCTGGGCAAGACTCGCGAGGAGCGGGCCGAGTTGCCGGGCTTCAGTGAGACGCCGGTGGTGCGGATGCTGATCCCCGACGACGCGCCGCTGACGTTCACCGACGTGATCCGCGGCGAAGTGAACGCGCCGCGTCCGGACGATCAAGTGATCCTGAAGGCGGACGGCTTCCCGACCTATCACTTGGCTGTCGTGGTCGACGATCACCTGATGGGCATCACCCACGTGGTGCGCGGCGAGGAGTGGATCAGCTCCACGCCGAAGCACATCCTGCTGTACCAGTTCCTCGGGCTGACGCCACCCGCGTTCGCGCACATGCCGCTGCTGCGGAACACCGACAAGTCGAAGATCTCCAAGCGGAAGAACCCGGCCGCCCGGCTGGTGTGGTTCCGTGAGCAGGGCTACCTGCCCGAGGCGCTGCGCAACTTCCTGCAGCTGCTCGCCTACCCGCCGGTGGGCGATTCCGAGGTGGCCAGCTTCGAGGAGTTCGTCGAGGCGTTCGACTGGGCCAAGGTGAGCACCGTCGGCCCGATCTTCGACCTCACCAAACTCAACTGGCTGAACGGCGAGTACATTCGCTCCCTGGCCCCGGACGCGTTGGCCGCGCGGATCATCGAGCACCTGCTGTTCACCGGTGAGTGGACGGAGCCCACCGAGGCCCATGTGGAGCTGTTGCGGCGCGCCACCCCGATCATCCAGGAGCGGCTGAGCGTGCTGTCCGAGGCGTTGTCCAAGTTGGCGTTCCTGTTCACCGCGGACGCCGACCTGGTGGTCGCCGACGACGCCCGCGCGCAACTGGGCGAGAACGCCGGCGAGGTGCTGGACGCTTCCATCGCCGCGCTGCAGACTGTGCAGCCGTTCGCGGCCGACGAGATCCAGGAGGCCTTGCGGGGCGTGCTGGTGGACGGGCTCGGGCTGAAGCCGCGGTTCGCGTTCGGTCCGGTGCGGGTGGCGATCACCGGTTCGCGGGTGTCGCCGCCGCTGTTCGAGTCGATGGAACTGCTCGGCCGCGAGTCGAGCCTGACCCGCCTGCGGGCGCTGCGGGCGACGCTATGAGCGTCGTCGCGGTCTTCGGCGGACGCTCGGAGATCGGCCTCGAGATCGCTGCCCGGCTTTCTGCCGGGAACGTGGTGGTGCTGGCGTCCCGTCCCGGCGGTGAGCGCCCTGAGGTGGTCGGCGCCGAGCGGGTGCTGCACGTCGACTTCGACGCCGACGATGTCGCCGAGCATGGCGCGGCGGTCGAAGCGATCGAGGCCGAGACCGGTCCGATCGACATCGCCGTGCTCACCTTCGGCGTCCTCGGCAACCAGAAGCTCGCCGAGGCCGACTCCGCCGAGGTGGTGCGCATCGTGCACACCGACTTCACCGCGCAGGCGTCGCTGCTGACCGTGCTGGCGAACCGGATGCGCGTTCGAGGCGCGGGGACGCTGGTGGCGTTCTCGTCGGTGGCCGGGCAGCGGGTGCGGCGTCCCAACTACGTCTACGGCTCGGCCAAGGCGGGGCTGGACGGCTTCGCGTCCGGCATGGCGGACGCGCTGCACGGCTCGGGCGTCGACCTGGTGATCGCCCGTCCCGGCTTCGTCATCGGACGGATGACCGAAGGCATGTCGCCGGCGCCGTTCTCGTCGACGCCCGACCAGGTCGCCGAGGCGGTGGTGAAGCGGATCCGCGACGGCGGACCGGTCGAGGTCTGGATCCCCTGGCAGCTGCGGGTGTTGTGCTTCGTCGCCCGTTTCGTGCCCCGGGCGATTTGGCGGCGGATGCCGCGATGACCTGCTCGTTCGCCTGGGACGATGCCGGACTGCCCGCCTGGGGCACGGCGCCACGGGCGAACTTCTGGCTGGCGCTGGACCAGAACGGTCCGTGGGGAGCGCGGGCGTTCACCCGGTCGAGGCTCGAGCCGGCGATCGGTGCCGCGATCGAGGCCGAGGTGCTGGCTGCGGGCGGACGGCCGCTGCTGATCCGTCGCCCGTCCAGTCACGTCGATCGTCCGGAGGATCCTGAGCGGCAGGTATACCTCGCGGGTGGTTTGGACGGCACGCCGTGGCTGCTCGGCGGCACCATCACCGCGCCCGAGGAGGTGCTGCAGCTACCCTTCGAACGATTGGCTGCGGGCGATCCGGACGCGCTGGTCGCCGAGTTCGGCTGGCTGGAGCGGCTGGACGGCGGCGTCCTGCTGGTCTGCGCCAACGGCAAACGCGACCTGTGTTGTGCGGTGCGGGGGCGTCCGATCGCACTCGATCTGGAGCAGCAGTACCCCGGCCGGGTGTGGGAGTGCACCCACACCGGCGGTCACCGGTTCGCGCCGACCGGGCTGATGCTGCCGTCCGGTCAATCGCTGGCGCGGATGACTCCCGAGATCGCGCTCGCCGCACTGCGGGCCGCGGACGCCGGACTGCTGGCGTCCGAGACCTTCGGAGCCTGGTACGACCGCGGACGCGGGCATCTCGAGCCGGCCTGCGCGGTCGCGGAGGCGCACGTCCGGGAGCTGACCGGAGAGGCCGATCCCGCGGCGCTCACTGCTGCCGAGTCGGATCGATCCGAGGTTGAGGTGACCCACCGCGACGGCCGCCGGTGGCGGGTGCGGCTCGCGGTGGAGGAGTATCCCGACCAACTTCCGGAATCGTGCGGCAAGGCGGCTGTTACCACCCGCTCGTGGCAGATCCTGAGTATTAGCTGAGCCGCACCGAAGTCAATATGCCTCGGACCGGGGAATCCGCGGACCTCCCACAAGTTGAAGCGCCCGCGCTAGACAAGAGGTCGCGCGCGTCACACTCGTCAATACTCAGTGACAACTACACAATATTCCTGTATGTAAGAGGTGGCTACAGGAGGTGGCCAGACACCCCGCGTCGGGACAGCCGGAAGAGGAGCGAACATGGCGGTGAAGCGCAGAGTGCTTTTTGCGGGCGGGATCGCCGCCGTCGCAGCCACCGCTGCCACCGCAGCCGCTGTGATGCCGCGGAGTGCCCCGGCGGCCGGTGGGTCCGGCGGCAAGGACTACCGGACCGGGGACTTCATCGTAAGGCAACACGCCGAAGGCCTCCAGGTACTTCACACCCGTGGCGCCGACAGGGTGATATGGGAGACCGCCCCGGGAGGCAATTTCATCGGTTCGGAAGTGGCTGCGGCTTCGATCAAAGAGGTCGGGTCGCCGGAGGGTACCTTCGATATCGACGATACGGTGCGCGCGGCTTACGGGAAGCCGACGATGGAGGCGGCTGCGGTCGAGGGAACCAAGATCGTCGTTGCGGGGGAACTGACCGGCGACGCCGGAACGGTCAAATATGAGCTTGTTTTTGAAGCGTTGTCCCCGACGCATCTCGGCTTTACGATTTCCGTCGATAATCCCGACGTCAATCGCATTCTGCTAGCCGTGGATTCGACGAGAGATGAAGCGATCTTCGGCTGCGGCTCGCAGTTGACTTACTTCAATCAGAAGGGCCATCTGCTGCCGATCCTCGTGCAGGAGCACGGAATCGGGCGCGGGCTCCCGATAGTCACGGAGCTTGTCGATGTCCTCGACTACAACAGCGGGGGAAATCCGTATCACACGGGCGTCCCGGCACCGTACATCATTACTAGCCGCCGTCGCTCGATGTTTCTCGAGAACGAGCAGTACAGCGAGTTCGACATGCGGCCGGCGGACCGCGTCTCGATCAAGGTGTGGGCACCGAAGATGGTCGGCCGGATACTCTTCGGTGAGACTCCGGTCGACCTGATCGAAGCATTCACCGAGTATGCGGGCCGAATGCGGCCGTTGCCTGACTGGGTCCATCAGGGTGCCATCATGGGGCTGATGGGTGGCACCGACAGCGTGCGCGGCAAGCTCGCGGACGCGCGGAACGCCGGCGTGGCGGTTGCGGGCGTGTGGTTGCAGGACTGGGTAGGCACACGCCAGTCCAGTGCCGGCACGCAGCTGTGGTGGAACTGGTTTCTCGACAAGCAGTACTACCCGGACTGGCAACAGCTCGTCGACGAGGTGAATAAGCAGGGCGGCGGCGTCCTCCTCTACATCAATCCGTTCCTCGCCACGGAAGCGGGGCACGATCAACTATTCCTCGAGGCGAAGGCGAAAGGGTATCTTGTCCGGACCGCCGACGGATCGCCCTATCTGATCCGAAACGCCAACTTCCTCGTCGGCATGCTCGATCTCAGCAATCCCGAAGCGCAGGTGTGGATCAAAAGCATCATGAAGACGATGCTGGGCCTCGGAGCCGCCGGCTGGATGAACGACTTCGGCGAGGCGCTGCCCTTCGACGCCAAGCTCCACGACGGCGCCGATCCTGCCGTGTGGCACAACCGCTACCCGGTGGAATGGCAGCGCATGAATCGTGAGGCGATCGAAGAGAGCGGGCGCGGCAACGACCTGCTGTTCTTTTCGCGCTCAGGTTTCACGACCAGTCCGGGCATCGCCACGCTGTTCTGGCTCGGCGATCAGCTGATGACCTGGGATGGGTACGACGGCATCAAGACGGCGCTGGTCGGTATCCTGTCCGGAGGCATTTCCGGCTTCAGCTTGATGCACAGCGATGTGGGGGGATATGTCACGCTCGGTGCGAAGATCGCAGGGAAGGAGTATTTGGTCATCAACCGCACGCCCGAGCTCTTCAAGCGATGGGCCGAGCTCAACGCGTTTACCGCGGTCATGCGCGGTATGGAGGGCCTCAAGCCTGAAATGTCGGTCCAATTTAATAGCACGCCCGACATTCTCGCGCATTTTGCGCGCTGCACGAAGATCTACAAAGGCCTGGCGGCATACCGCAAACGCCTCGTCGCGGAGGCCGCCGCAAAGGGCACTCCGCTGTGCCGCCATCTTTTCCTCCACTACCCGGAGGACAGCAACACCTACGACATCCGCTATCAGTTCATGCTGGGGCCGGACCTGATGGTCGCGCCGGTCCTGACCAAGGGCGCACAGACGGTGGACGTCTATTTCCCTGCCCGCGACGCCTGGATCGACCTCTGGACCGGCGTGGCCGTCGACAGGCCCGCAGGATGGAGCACGATGCCGGGGCCGATCGGAAAGCCGGCGGCCTATCTTCGCAAAGGCGGCGCGTTCAACGACGAGATTCTCGCCGGTCTTAGGGCGGAGGGAGTGCTCGAGTAGGGCCGGAACGGCCCCACCTCGCCAGCCTCAGTGTGGTGCGCGGGGCGGCATCGACGGCGAGCCACACCGACGGACTCGCATGGCCAACAGGCTCGACAAGCTTGGACAACGGGGGCTCAATGGACGCATGAAGTCCTCGCCGGTGCGGATCGTCACCGCCGCCGCCCTTTTCGACGGGCACGACGCCGCCATCACGGTGATCCGCCGGGTGTTGCAGGCACGCGGCGCCGAGGTCGTCCATCTGGGCCACGACCGGTCGGTCGAGGATGTGGTCAACGCGGTCGTCGATGAGGACGCTCACGGTGCCGCGGTGTCGTCCTATCAAGGCGGACATCTGGAGTACTTCGGGTATCTGGTCGACCAGCTCGCCGAGATTGGTTCGGACGCCAAGGTGTTCGGCGGCGGAGGAGGAGTGATCGTCGCCGAGGAAATCCAGGCCCTGGCCGCGACGGGCGTCACCATCTACAGCCCGGCTGCCGGTCAGCGGCTCGGACTGCTGGGGATGGCGGACGAAGTGATCGAGGCCTGCCGGAAGGTGCAAAGCTCTCGACAAGCTCCAGCGGCGGGCGCTGAGTCTGGACCGAAAGAACCGTCCCCGCGTACCGCTTTGCCCCGCGCGATCAGCGTTCTGGCTGAGGGAGGCCACCTTGACCTGCCGGACGGACGGCCGCCCGTGTTGGGCATCACCGGCACCGGCGGCTCGGGCAAGTCGTCACTGACCGACGAGTTGCTGTTGCGGTTTCGGCGGCATGCCCCGGAGCTGCGGATCGCGGTGCTGGCGACCGACCCGACCGCCCGCCGGGGTGGCGCGCTGCTGGGGGACCGAATCCGGATGAACGCCTTGGATGGGGTGCACTTCCGTTCGCTGGCAACCCGGGGTGCGGCCGGCGGCATCCCCAAGGGGTTGGACGAGATGATCCGGGCCTGCGGTGCCGATCACGATCTGGTGATCGTGGAGACCCCGGGCATGGGGCAGGGTGACGCGTCGATCGCGGACCATGCCGACGTCGTGCTCTATGTGATGACGCCGGAGTACGGGGCGTCCACCCAGCTGGAGAAGATCGCCGCGCTTGAGGTGGCCGACCTGGTGGCGATCAACAAGTACGACCGGCGCGGCGCCGAGGACGCCCGCCGCGATGTCGGACGCCAGCTGATCCGCAACAGAGGTACGTTCGGTGAGTCCTGGAAGGAGCAGCCGGTGATCGGGACCGTCGCGTCCCGGGTGAATGACGACGGCGTGAACCGACTGTTCGAGCGGCTTTGCTCGTTGTTGGCCGCGGAGGGCGTCTCGACAGGCTCGACCAGCCAAGTCCGGGTCTCCACCAGTTCGACCAGCACAGGGGCGATCATCCCGCGTGGCAAGGAGCGATATCTCGCGGACGTGGCGGACGCCGTCCGCGACTATCACGCGACCACCGCCAATCTGGTGCAGGCGGTGCGCCGCCAGGATCAGGTCGAGGCCGTCGCCGCCCTGCTCGATGACCCCACGCCGCTCGCCGGCCTGCGCGCCGAACTCCCCGCGGCGGCGTCCGAGCTGTTGGACGCCTGGCGTACCCATCTCGAAACCGAGCAACCCACTGCCGAGACGCTGTCGGGTTTGGCGCTGCCGAAGGTGGCGCTGCCGTCCGACCACGAGCCGGGTGCGTTGCTGAGATATCTGCGGAAGGAGAACCGTCCCGGCACTTTCCCGTTCACCGCCGGAGTGTTTCCGTTGAAGAGGTCGGGGGAGCGTCCGACCCGGATGTTCGCCGGCGAGGGGGACGCCGCGCGCACCAACCGGCGCTTCCACCTGCTCGCCGCAGGGCAGCCGTCCACCCGGCTGTCGACCGCTTTCGACTCGGTCACCCTGTACGGACGCGACCCTTCCCGGCAGCCCGACATCTACGGCAAGGTCGGCACCTCGGGGGTGTCCATTGCGACCCTGGACGACATGCGCGACCTGTTCGCCGGCTTCGACTTGGCCGATGACGCCACCTCGGTGTCGATGACCATCAACGGTCCGGCGCCGACCATCCTGGCGATGTTCCTGAATGCTGCGATCGACCAGGCCGGCGACCCCGAGGTGGTGCGGAAGGTGCGCGGCACTGTCCAGGCCGACATTCTCAAAGAGGACCAAGGGCAGAACACCTGTCTGTTCTCGATCGACTTCTCACTACGGGCGATGGCTGACGTGCAGGAGTGGTTCATCGAGCACGAGGTGAAGCGGTTCTACTCGGCGTCGATCAGCGGCTACCACATCGCCGAGGCCGGGGCGAACCCGATCACCCAGCTGGCGCTCACCCTGGCCAACGGGTTCACCTACGTCGAGGCGTACCTGGCCCGCGGCATGGCGGTCGACGACTTCGCGCCCAACTTGTCGTTCTTCTTCTCCAACGGCATGGACGCCGAGTACTCGGTGATCGGACGCGTCGCCCGCCGGATCTGGGCGATCGCGCTGCGCGACCGGTACGGCGCCGGCGAGCGGGCGCAGAAGCTGAAATACCACATCCAGACCTCGGGCCGGTCGCTGCATGCCGCCGAGATGGAGTTCAACGACATCCGGACGACGCTGCAGGCCCTGTGCGCGTTCTATGACAGCGCCAATAGCCTGCACACCAACGCCTACGACGAGGCGGTGACCACGCCGTCCCCGGCATCGGTGCGTCGGGCACTGGCGATCCAGCTGATCATTGACACCGAATGGGGGCTCGCCGCGGTCGACAACCCGCTGCAGGGGTCCTACCTGATCGAGCAGCTCACCGATCTGGTGGAGGAGGCGGTGCTGGCCGAGTTCGAGCGGATCGCCGACCGCGGCGGCGTCCTGGGTGCGATGGAAACCGGCTATCAACGCGGCCTGATCCAGGACGAGTCGATGCTCTACGAGGCGCGAAAGCACGACGGCACGCTACCGATCATCGGCGTCAACACCTTCCTCGACCCGGACGCCGAGGCGTCCGTGCCCACCGTGCTGGCCCGCGGGACGACGGATGAGAAGGAGTCGCAGCTTGCCCGCTTGGCGGACTTCCACGCCCGGCACGCCGACGAGGCCCCGGCCGCCCTCGCCCGGCTGAAAGAGGTGGCCCTGAGCGGCGGCAACGTCTTCGACGAGCTGATGCGCACCGTCCGCGTCGCGTCCCTCGGCCAGATCACCGAGGCGTTCTTCGAAGTCGGCGGCCGCTACCGCCGCACGATGTGACCGCGGGGCCGGTTCTCCCGGTCACCGGGGACGGTTCCTGCGGTCACCGGGGACGGTTCCTGCGGTCACCGGGGACGGTTCCTGCGGTCACCGGGGACGGTTCCTCCGGTCACCGGGGACGGTTCCTCCGGTCACCGGGGACGGTTCCTGCGGTCACCGGGGACGGTTCTCCCGGTCACCGGGGACGGTTCCTCCGGTCACCGGGGACGGTTCCTCCGGTCCCCCCATGCGGCGGCAGCTGGGAGCGTCTCTCCTAGTAGACAGAGGTTTCTATGGCGAGCGGACGAGCTTCGTCGGTGACCAAGGGAACCGTCCCTGGTGACCAAGGGAACCGTCCCTGGTGACCAAAGGAACCGTCCCTGGTGACCAAGGGAACCGTCCCTGGTGACCAAGGGAACCGTCCCCGGTGACCAAGGGAACCGTCCCCGGTGACCGGAAGAACCGTCCCCGGCCGTCCGGGTTCTGGTGGGTGTGCCAGGCTGGGGCCATGATTCCCGACGACCTGGTGCGCTTGCGCCGGGCCCGCGACCGGATGGACCGCGACTTCGCGGAGCCGTTGGACGTCCCGCAGTTGGCCCGGGAGTCGCTGATGTCGGTCGGGCACTTCCAACGCTCGTTCAAGGAGGCTTTCGGCGAAACCCCGTACGCCTGGCTGATGACCCGCCGGATCGAGCGCGCCATGGCGCTGTTCCGCAATACCGACAAATCGGTCACTGAGGTGTGCATGGAGGTGGGTTGTACCTCGCTCGGCTCGTTCAGCAGCCGGTTCACCGAGCTGGTGGGGGAGACGCCCAGCGCCTACCGCAGTCGTTCCCACGACGAGTTGCGCGGCATCCCGAGTTGCATCGTGAAGCAGGTCACCCGGCCGAGTAGGAACTGATCATTTTCCGAGAAGCCGCAGCTCGCGCATCCGTCTAGCGTCGAGGACATGACAGCACTGCAGAGCCTGGCGCTCGCGAACACCTTCGTCCACACCACCGACCCCGATCGCTCGCTCGCGTTCTACCGCGACGTCCTCGGCTTCACCGTCAGCACGGACGTGACCAACGGCGACTTCCGCTGGGTCACCTTGACCACACCGACGCAGCCCGAACTCGAACTCACCCTGGACCAGATCGGCCCGGGCGCCATGCCGATGACCGAAGCCGACCGCACGGCGCTGACCGAACTGCTGGCCAAGGGCCTGCTGACCGCCCTCATCTTCGACTGCGACGATGTGGACGCCGTCTACGAGACCGTTCGGGCGTCCGGGGCCGACGTGCTGCAGGAGCCTGCCGACCAGTTCTACGGCGTCCGGGACTGCGCTTTCCGCGACCCGGACGGCAACATGGTCCGGTTCAAGACCGACCTGGCTCAGGGCTGAGCCATGTGCCTGCCGCCGTGGGTGGCCAGGGCATTCGCCGAACAGGATCGCGCCCGGACGGCCGCCCAGCGTGCCGAACATCCGGCGATCCGAGATACCACCATTGACCAGATAGACCGCACAGAGGAGACGGTGGACGAGTCATTTCTCGGCGAGCTGATCCGCAGGGCCATGTCGAGTCCTGAGGATGGCAGGGTGCTGGCTGATCGAGGAGTACCTGAGCATCGCCGTTTCGGTCGAGGCTGAGATAGAGGATTGCCGCTGCCGCTGCCGCTGCCGCTGCCGCTGCCGCTCGCGCTGACCGGTGGCCAGGGGCGCCCGGCTCCGCCGGCACGCGGTGGGCTCCAGGTTGAGGGTTCGAAATGGCTCAGGTGCGATCGGTGTGGCCGAGCGATTTCTCCGGTGCCACCAGATCCCGGACGCGGCGCTTCAACTCGGCGATGTCAGGGAAGCCGCCATTGGTCTTGCGGTTCCACACCGTCACATCGTCGACGGCTACCCTGAACATGCCGCCGCGGGATGGGATCAGCATTACCCCGCCCAGCTCGTCGGCGAAGGTCTGCAACAACTCGCCCTGATACCACTGGGCACGCAACAGCCACCGGCAGTCGATGCAGTAGTGGATGGTGACGACAGGCTTGGACACTCGGTCATTGTCCTCTGCCGGCGCGACCGGTGGTGACGAGGATCGATTGCCGAACCGGCAGTAGCCTTGCCCTCGAGTCGACCCGAAGGGATCTGCATGGCTGGTAAGAAGTTGGCCGCGGAGCGTCGTCAGCTTCTCTCCAGACGTCTGGCCGAGCAGGGTGCGGTTGCGGTGGGCGAAATGGCGCGCACATTCGGGGTGTCGACCGAAACCATCCGTAAGGATCTGATCTTCCTCGAACAACAGGGTCTCGCCCTGAAGAGCCATGGCGGAGCGATTCCCGCCGGCGAACTGCTCGAACGCCCCACCGCCATCAAAGGCACCGAGAATCCCGAGGCGAAGCGGGGAATCGCGCGTGCTGCCCATGAACTCATTCCTGATGACGCGATCGTGCTGATAGATGCGGGGAGCACGAACTATGCGTTGGCGCAGCTGCTGGCCGAACGGGAGGGCATGACCGTCTTCACCAATTCCGTGCCGATCATGAGCCTGCTGGGTCCGACCGGCAACAGCGTGTTCTGCTTGGGCGGCGCGTTGCGCCCCTCGAGCATGGCCGCTGCGGGCGCTTGGGCCGTCGATGCCGTTCGCAGCATCCGGGTCGATATCGCCTTCTTGGGAACCGACGGCTTCAATGGTCTGGCCGGGCCATCGACGGCCTCCTACGAAGAGGTGCAGTTCAAGTCCGCGGTGGTGCAGTCCAGCACCTCGACCGTCGTCCTCGGCGACCACAGCAAGTTCGGGTACCGGGGCCTGTTTCAGTTCTGCAGTTGGCCCGACATCTACGCACTGGTGACGGACTCCGGCATTCCTCAGCAAGAAGTGACGTCGATTGGTCAGCAGACCCGCGTCATCGTCGCGGAGTCGGCGGCCACCACCCCCTAGCCGTTGCCCGTCTCTGCGATCGGTTCCACGGTGGAAAGGCGTCCAGGTGGGCGCGGTCCCTGTGCGCTGGTTGAGCCCGACTCCTGATGACCGCAACTAATCGCAAAGCAGCGAAGAACTTGCCCTCCGTATCGCCTGAGCGAGCGTGCTACTGTTCTCTAGAACGCTAGCGGTCGCAACTTAATTTCGACAGATCGCAATCGAACCCACTGCGGGTTGCGTCGTCCTGGCGGGCATCCGAGCCCGCCGCCTGCGGACGAAGGAAGGGAACGAGTCTTGAAGATCCAGCTCGCGATCGACGATCTGGGGTTGGCCGATGCTGTCAGCCTGTGCAAGCAGGTGGCCGGCTACGTCGACATCATCGAGATCGGCACGCCGATGGTCATCGCGGAGGGCATGCATGCGGTGCGGGCCATCCGAGAGGTGCTACCGAACCACACGATTCTCGCGGACACCAAGATCATGGACGCCGGCGCCTACGAGGCGGCGCTGGCCTTCGACGCCGGCGCCGACTACTGCACCGTGCTCGGCGTCACCGACGATCTCACCATCAAAGCCTGCCTCGAGACGGCGTCCGCCAAAGCAGCCGGGGTCTTCGTCGACCTGATCTGTGTGCCCGACGTCGCCGTGCGCACCCGCGCACTGGAGGACCTCGGCGTGGAGCTGATCGCCGTCCACACCGGCGTCGATCGACAGGCACAAGGGGTCACGCCCTTCGCCGAGTTCCTTGAGGTGAAGACCGCCAGCACGCGGTCGACGATCTCGGTCGCCGGCGGCATCAACGAGGAAACCGTAGGGCAGTACCTGGAAGAGGGCTGCGACATTGTGGTGATCGGGGCAGGAATCGCCGGTGCCCCGGACCCGGTCGCAGCCGCACGCACCCTGTCAGGACTCGCCGGACGGGAGCACCATGCCTGAGATCACGAAGTCCAGGCCGGTCGACGACACCGTACGAAAGAGCGACTGGTGAGCGTCACCGAGAATCTCGCCGTCATCCTGGCCGAACTCTCCTCGAACCAGCGCCACATCCAGCAGGAAGACCTTGAGCGCCTCGTCAACGAGATCCTCCAGGCCGACCACATCTTCCTCGCCGGCGCCGGACGCTCCGGGGTCGCGATCCGCGGTTTCGCCAACCGTCTGATGCACCTCGGCAAGTCCGTTTCCCTCGTCGGGGACACCACCAGCCCGCACAGCCATCCTGGGAACCTGCTGATCGTCGGATCCGGCTCCGGCGAGACTGAGAGTCTCGTCGCATTGGCTTGCAAGGCCCAGCGCAGCGGCGTCCGGACCGCCCTGATCACCATGGACGCCACCTCCACCCTCGGCCAACTCGCCGACGTTGCGGTCGTCCTGCCGGGGGTGTCACCGAAACTGAAGGGCGCGGCGCAGGTCACGTCCGTTCAGCCGATGGGCTCCGCCTTCGAACAGATCTCGTTCCTCTGCTACGACGCGATCATTCTCGAACTCATGCAGCGGATGGCTGAGACCACCGACACCATGTTTCCCCGGCACGCCGACCTGGAGTAGGGGGTCTCTACCGATCGAGCCGGACGCCGGCGGCGCGCAGCTCGGCCACCACGTCCGCGACGTTGCCTGGGGTGACGGCGGCGGTCAGGTCGAGCAGCACCCGGGTCGGGAAGCCGGCCTGGACTGAATCCAGAGCAGTGGCGCGGACGCAGTAGTCGGTGGTGAGGCCACAGATGTCCACCTCGGATGCGCCGTGCGTCGTCAACCAGTCGCCCAGCGATTCACCCGAGGCGTTCCTGCCCTCGAAGCCGGAGTAGGCCGCGGCGTATTCGCCCTTGTCGAACACCGCATCGAAGTCTCGCCACGCCAGGTTGGGATGGAACTCGGCACCCGGCGTCCCGGCCACGCAATGCGGAGGCCACGAGTCGACATAATCGGGGTGGTCGGAGAAGTGCGCGCCCGGATCGATGTGATGATCGCGGGTCGCCACCACCAGGTCATACCCCGCCGGCCCCGTCAGCAATTCCGAGATCGCGGACGCCGTCGCGGCACCCCCGGCCACCGCGAGCGAGCCGCCTTCGCAGAAATCGTTCTGGACGTCGACGACGAGCAGTACCCGGCTCATGCCTCGCTCCTGGCGTACGGGTTGTCAGTGGCATGCCCCTCGGCGTCCAGCATCAGCGTCGGGATGGCGGCCTCGCCCTTGGACATCTTCAACGCCGCCAGCGGCAGCTCGGCCCGCGATCGGACGTGCCGTTCCTGCCCGACCGACAGCGGTTCGTCGCCCACGATCTCGCCGTCGCGGATCAGTTCGACCAGCAGCGGCCGGTCGTTGCTGTCACTTCCGGGCGCCGCGCCGATGCCGATCACTTCCGCCTCGGCCTTGCCCCGGGCGTCCAGTCGGCGCAGTGCGAATTTGCGGCCGCCGATGCTGGCCTTGTTGACGCTCTTCTTCGCCACCGGCAGCAGCGGCGCGTCCGGCTCGTCGTTGTCGGCTCGCGCCACCAGCTTGTAGACGAAGCCACAGGTGGGTGCGCCGGAACCGGTGACCAGCGAGGTGCCGACGCCGAAGCCGTCCACCGGGGCCCCGCGCAGTGCCGCGATCTGCCACTCGTCGAGATCGGAGGTGACCAGGATCCGGGTGTGGCCGGCGCCCAGCGAGTCCAGCAACTCGCGCACCTGGGTGGCGAGCTCGGCCAGATCGCCCGAATCGAGCCGGATCGCGCCGAGCCGTCCGTTGGTCAGCTCGATGCCGGTGCGCACCGCGGCTTCGATGTCGTAGGTGTCGACCAGCAGGGTGGTGTCCTCGCCGAGGGATTCGATCTGGGCGGTGAATGCCTCTCGCTCCGAGCCGTGCAGCAGGGTGAAGCTGTGCGCCGCAGTCCCTCGGGTCGGGACGCCGTAGCGACGTCCGGCTTCGAGGTTGGAGGTGGCCGAGAAGCCAGCCACATAGGCGGCGCGGGCAGCTGCGACGGCGGCGATCTCGTTGGTCCGCCGGGAGCCCATCTCGATGCACGGTCGGTCGCCGGCCATCGCCGTCATCCTCGACGCCGCGGACGCGACCGCGGAGTCGTAGTTGTAGACGCTCAGCAGCACCGTTTCGAGGATCACCGCCTCGGCGAAGGATCCCTCGACGATCAGCAACGGCGAACCGGGGAAGTAGATTTCTCCCTCGGGATAGCCCCAGATCGAGCCGGTGAACCGGTAACCGGCGAGCCATTCGGCCAGCGGCTGGTCCACGATCTTCTGTTCCAGCAGGAACGACACCGTGGCGTCGTCGAAGGTGAACGCATCGATCGCCTCCAGCGCGCGGCCGACGCCGGCGACCACACCGTAGCGCCGGCCGGTCGGCAGCCGGCGCGGGAACAGTTCGAAGACCGAGCGCCGGAATGCGGCGCCCGAACACATCGCCGCGCGGACCATCGTCAGTTCGTAATGGTCGGTCAACAGCGCTGTCGAGTTGAGCATGGGCGTCAGCGTAACGGCTGCTTGCGAGCCTGGAACGGGTGGCTCAGTTGGCGCGGACGTCCCAGCTTGGGGTGCGGACGGCGATCCCTGGTCGGAGCGGGATGACGAGGTGGGGAACGGTATGGACAGGCTCAACCAGTGGCCGCGGTGGCCGATCCGGGAGCGTCTGACAGAATGCCGCCATGGTGTTCGCGACCGCTCAGCCTGCCGTGCCCGAAGGTGGCACCGTGCTGGCCGAGCGGCCGCAGGAGGCGCCGGTCGAACTGACTTCGTGGGTCACCATCGTCTGGGACGATCCGGTGAACCTGATGAGTTACGTCACCCATGTGTTCCGGACCTACTTCGGCTATTCGAAGGCGAAGGCAACCAAGTTGATGCTGCAGGTGCACCACGAAGGCAAGGCGGTGGTGTCGTCGGGGTCGC
This sequence comes from Micropruina sp., assembly GCA_044225075.1. GTDB lineage: Bacteria > Actinomycetota > Actinomycetes > Propionibacteriales > Propionibacteriaceae > Micropruina. The sequence goes on from JBGAJF010000002.1 coordinate 487,724, forward strand.
GCGAGGCGATGGAGGCTGACGTGAATGCCATGCACGCCTACGGGCTGTGGGCCACCCTGGAGCGTGCCGAGTGAGCCGCTTCAAGCATTCGGGCCGGCAGGGGTTGCTGATCGATCTCGCCGACTACGAGGAGGCCGTCCTCGAGTCGATGGTCGAGCAGCTGATCGGCCTGCTCGAAGGCGACGATGACCACGACGCCGGCGACGATCCGTTCGCCCAGTGGGAGGCCGACATGGCCACCTCGGACGACCTGGACACCTCCGACCCGGTGATCGCGCGCCTCTTCCCGCCCGCCTATCACGATGATGAGAAGGCCGAACAGGAGTTTCGGCGGTTCACCCAGAACGCGCAGCGGCGAACCAAGATCGAGCAGGCCAGGCTGGTGCTGGACGCGCTGCTGGAGAGCAACGGCGGACGCGAGGCGGTGGTGGTCCGGACGATCGACGGGGAGGCCTGGCTGAAGACCGTCACCGCGATCCGGCTGGCGCTGTCGGTGCGGCTGGGCATTCGGACCGCCGAGGACATCGACGAACTCGAGCGGCTCGATCCGGACGAGCCGCGCGGCGTCCTGTACGGGATGTACGAGTGGCTGGCCGGCTTTCTGGACGGCCTGGTCGACGCGCTGCACTGACCTGACTAGCCAACCGCTCGCCGAACTACCTACCGCTCGCAGAGTTCAGCGAGCGGTAAATAGTTCGGGGAGCGCGGGACGGGGACGGCGTCCACGATGTGAAACCCGTGAGACCGGCGGTCGGGAGTACTCCGGTTTCGCCCACCGGACCGATAGCCCTTTCTTAGGGTAGGCATAGCTGACCTGGACGATGTCGAGGCCCGGACCAGCACCGGTGAACAGCTCGCCGGACCGATCACTCGACCCATCGAATGGACGAGTTCGCATGGACGTCATCTCGCTGGCGGGGGCACCGCTGGCCACCCCTCTCACCCTCACCGCGGTTCCCGACGAACACGCCTGGCGGCTCGGACGCCTCGGGCTCCGCCCGGGTGCCGCATTCTCGGTGATCAGGTCCAGCACCGGCGGCGGCCGGATCGTCGCCGTCGCGGGCTCCCGGGTGGCGCTCGGCGCGGTCCTGCTGCGCGGCGTCCGGGCGGAGGTGGCCCGATGACCGCCGTCCGGCCGGCCGTGACCACCTGTCACTGCGCCGTTGCCAACACCTCGGCCGGCCCGGACGCCGCCGTCGTCGCTCTGGTCGGCGCGCCGAATTCGGGAAAGTCGACGCTGTTCAACGCGCTCACCGGCGCCCGCACCACGGTCGGAAACTGGCCGGGCACCACCGTCGAGGTGGCCCGTGGCGCCTGGCAGGGCTGCACCCTGATCGACCTGCCGGGCGCGTATTCGCTGGATCCGTTGTCCCCGGACGAGCAACTGACCCGCGACCTGCTGATTTCCGATCCGGACGACCGGCCGGATCTGGTGATCGTGCTCGCCGACGCCGCCCATCTGGCCCGCAGCCTGTACCTGGTCAGCGAGCTCCGCGAGCGGCCGCAGCGGGTTATCGTCGCGCTGACCATGCTGGACGTCGCGAAGCGCCAAGGCATCGCGATCGACACCGAAGCGCTCGCAGCGGCACTCGGCTGCCCGGTCGTCGGGCTCGATCCGCGCCGCCGCGAGGGGTTAGGCGGACTGCATGACGCCGTCACCGAAGCCCTGAACGAACCCGAACCGAAGGCCCGTCGGCACCCATGCTGCGGTGACGACCTGGAGAAGGCGGACGAGCGGTTCGGCTGGGTGGCGTCCGCAGTCGAGGCAGGGGTGGTCGAGCCCGGGCAGGAGCGGGTCCGAAGCCCTGAACGAACCCGAACCGAAGGCCCGTCGGCACCCATGCTGCGGTGACGACCTGGAGAAGGCGGACGAGCGGTTCGGCTGGGTGGCGTCCGCAGTCGAGGCAGGGGTGGTCGAGCCCGGGCAGGAGCGGGTCTCCTTCTCGGATCGGATCGACCGGGTCGCGACGGCGCCGGTGCTCGGACCGCTGCTGTTCCTGGGCGTGATGTGGCTGGTGTTCCAGGTCACCACGACGGTGGCGGCGCCGCTGCAGGACTTCTTCGACACCCTGTTCTCAGGTCCGCTGACCGACGCCGCCCTCGCCGGTTTCGCCGCGATCGGTCTGGAGGGTTCCTGGGTTGAGCGACTGGTCGTCGACGGTCTGATCGCCGGCGTCGGCATGGTGCTCACCTTCGTCCCGCTGATGGCGCTGATGTTCGTGCTGCTGGCGCTGCTGGAGGATTCCGGCTACCTGGCCCGGGCCGCGGTGGTCACCGACCGGCTGATGCGGGCCATCGGCCTGCCCGGCAAGGCGTTCCTGCCGCTGGTGGTGGGCTTCGGCTGCAACGTGCCGGCGATCAGCGCCACCCGCATTCTCAGCGACGGACGGCAGCGGCTGCTCACCGCGTTGCTGGTGCCGTTCACCTCGTGCACCGCCCGGCTGACGGTGTTCGTGCTGCTCGGCACGGTGTTCTTCGGGCAATGGGCGGGCACCGTGGTGTTCGCGATGTATGTCGTCTCGATCCTGCTGGTGGTCGGCGTCGGCCTGCTGCTGCGCCGCACCCTATGGCGCACGATGGGCGCAGAGCCGCTGGTCATCGACCTGCCGCCCTACCAGTTGCCGACGCTGCGGCTTACCGCGACGGTCGCCTGGACGCGGTTGGCCGGCTTTTTGCGCACGGCGTCCGGAATCATCGTGGTGACAGTCTGCGCGGTGTGGCTGCTGCAGTCGGTACCGGCCCACAACAACGCCGCCTTCGGCGAGGTCGCAGTGGAGGACTCGGTGTACGGGGTGGCCGCGGAGGCGATCACGCCGGCGTTCGCTCCGGCCGGCTTCGCCCAGTGGCAGACCACCTCCGCCCTGGTCGTCGGCTTCGTCGCCAAGGAGGCGGTGATCTCATCGTGGGCGCAAACCTACGCGCTCGACGAACCCGAAGAGGGCGGCGATCCGGGCTCGCTGGGGCAGCGGATCATGGCTGACTTCACCGAGTCGTCTGGTGGTCACCCGATTCCGGCAGCGCTGGCCTTCATGGTCTTCCTGATGGCCTACACGCCCTGCGTCGCCACCCTGGCCGCGCAGTGGCGCGAGATCGGCGGCCGCTGGACGCTGTTCGGCATCGCGATGCAGCTGGCCGTGGCCTGGGGCCTGGCCGTGCTGGTCTTCCAGGTGGGGAGTCTGTGGTGGTGACCGGTCCGGTGACGGCCGTCCTGGACGCCCTGACCGAGGGCGCCGGGTCGCTGGTCGAGGTCCGCCGACGCACCGGTTTGCGGGCCGATGTGGTGCGGGCTGCGGCCGATCACCTGGTGCGGGCTGGCTTGGTGCAGGAATGCCCGCTGGTCGCCGGCTGCCCGGCGTCCGGCTGCGGTGGCTGCGCCGTGAAAGGCTGCGCGCGCCGGCGATAGGGAAGCGGCTACCAGACACCCAGCACGTCGGTGACGAAACCGCCCATCAGCCGGCTGCCGATGCCCTGGAACTTCTCCGGGTTGCCGGTGGTGAGGAAGCGACGGGTCGCCTCGCGCGGGGCGTGGTTGAGCAGCCCGAGTTCGTTCAGCGTCGTCCAGGTGGCCTTGGCGCATTCCTCGGCCGACGACACCAGCGTGACGGTGTCACCGAGCACGTAGTTGATGACGCCGGTGAGCAGCGGGTAGTGGGTGCAACCCAGGATCAGGGTGTCGATGGCGGCGAGCCGCAGCGGCTCCAGGTAGTCGTGGGCGATCACCTCCAGGTCGGGTCCTCCGGTCACGCCGGCCTCGACGAAATCCACGAACAGCGGGCACGCCGAGGTGAACAACTCCACGTCGGGCACCGCGGCCAGCGCGTCGTCGTAGGAGCGCGAGTAGGCGGTCGCGGTGGTGCAGATGACGCCGATCCGTCCGTTGCGGCTGACCCGGACGGCGCGGCGCGCGGCCGGCAGCACGACGTCGACCACCGGGACGCTGTACCGCTCGCGGGCGTCCCGCAGTACCGCGGAGGACGCCGAATTGCAGGCGATGACGAGGGCTTTCACATCGTGGTCGACCAGTCGGTCGAGGCATTCCAGGGCGTACTCGCGCACCTCGGGCAGGCTCTTGGTGCCGTAGGGCGCGCGCGCGGTGTCGCCGAGGTACAGGACGTCCTCGTTCGGCATCTGGTCGACCACCGACCGGGCCACGGTGAGCCCGCCGAACCCCGAATCGAAGATGCCGATGGGCCCGTCGCTGCTCACGAGGTCCGACTGTAGTGGGCTCGTGCCAGGCTTAGCGCCATGACCGCCGAGCACCGCTACGAGTTGACGACGAGTTGGACGGGCAACCGCGGCTCGGGGACGACCGGGTATCGCGACTACGACCGTGCGGTCAGCGTCGAGGTGGCGGGCAAGCCGGTGCTGCTGGGTTCGGCGGACTCCCCGTTTCGCGGCGACCCGACCCGCTGGAACCCCGAAGACCTGCTGCTGGCCGCACTGTCACAATGCCATCTGCTGTCCTACCTGCACGCGTGCGTGACGCGTGGGGTGGTGGTCACCGAGTACACCGACGAGGCGTCCGGGGTGATGGTGACGCGGGGCAACGGCGGCGCCTTCCGCGAGGTAGTGCTGCGCCCCCGCATCAAGGTGCGCGAGACGTCCATGGTGGACGACGCAATCGCCGCTCACCATGATGCGCACGACTGGTGCTTCATCGCGAACTCGGTGAACTTCGAGGTGCACATCGAGCCCGAGGTGGCCGTGGCATGAGCTTCGCCGGGATCAGGCCGGCAGCTTCAACAGCACCGTGGTCCAGCCGGTGCCGGCCGGACGCACCCAGATCACCTCGGGACGCAGCGCGGCAAGCTCGGGTGGAAGCCGTGGCGGCCGGGACGTCGTGCGTCGTCCCATCCGCAGCCAGAGCAGGTAGCGAGCGCTGCCGATCTGGCGGCGGACCTCGTCCGGTGAGTTGGGCGTGGTGTACACGATGGGTATCTCGGGGCGCAGCCGGGCCATCGGGTTCTGCTCCAGGATGGCCGGATCGGCCGCCGAGAGCAGGGCGGTGGCGCTGCGGTAGACGATCGCCGGCTGGACGTCGGGGTACTGCGCGCGGGCAGCGGCAAGCGCCGCGAACACCCCGGACAGGTCCTGGTTGTGACCGCTGGCGGAGCGGATATGCCGCTGCACGGGCAGCGTGAGGGCCACCTGAAGGACGAGCAGGGCGAGCGCGACCCCGGCCACGAGAACGCGTCCGAGCCGATCGGACGGCGCCGAGACCCGACGGACTCCACGGTCCACGGCCTCGCCGACAGCCATCACGCCGAGTCCGGCGAGCGCCGCCAGCGGTGGGAGCGCGGCCACCCAATAGCGCAGCCGGAACAGGTTGGTGTCGACGATGCCCACCGCGAGTTCGAGGCCCAGCGGGACGACCAGCCAGATCAGCAGGCCGATCGGTAGCCCGCGTTGGCCGCCGGGCCGGGTGAGCGCGCCGATCAGGGCCAGCGCCAGCACCAGCACCGACACCGTCCATGAGGGCGTCTGCGAGACGAGGAGCAGGATGTGCTCGGCGATCGCCAGCGGTGCGGTCGCCGAGGCCGGCAGCGTCCGATCCGCCCCGGTCCCGTGGGTGAGCGTCGTCACCAGCTGCGCGCCGACCAGCACAGTTGCCGCCGCGATCGCGGTCAGTGCGCCCACCGAGCGGCGCAACCGCGTCCGCAGGTCGCCCGATGCGGCGAACCAGGCGACCAGATGCGCGGGCCATTGGAACACCCCGAAGGTGTGCACGGCGCCGACGGCGGCCAGGCTCACCGCATGGCCCACCAGCGGCCCGTACCGGCGTCCGGCAGGGACATCGGCGGGGGCAGCACTGGAGAATCCCAGCGCGACACGTCCGGGACGGAGCCTTCGATCGCCCATCAGCCAGCTGGCCGTCGCGGCCAGCACCAGCAGCGCGTACGGCCGGGCTTCCTGGGCGTAGCGGTCGAAGGTGGGCAGGGTCAGCAGCAACAGTCCGGTGACAATCCCGGCCAGCCGGCCGGCGTTCCTGGCCACCACCGCATAAAGCAGCAGCACGGTGGCGGTGGCGGCCGCTGCCGACAGCAACCGGACCGCGACCAGGGTGGAGAGCGCCGGCCAGAACCAGCCCAGCAGAGCCGCCCACGCCTTGGCCAGGTAGTAGTAGGGAACGACCGGGGCGTCCGGACCCTGCCACAGCACGGCCACCTCGGCCCAGCTGCGCTGCAGCGCCAGATAGGTGGCGCCCTCGTCGCTCCACGGCCATGGCGTGGCGATCTGCCAGCCGCACACCACGGCGGCGACGACACCCAACCCCAGCGCCACCCAGCGCCCTGTTCCGGACCGGTCCAGCCACGCCGTCCGGGACACCGCGCGCGCAGCTGGGGCCGATGGCGCCGCTTCTCCACGCGCCGGCCGGGTGGGTACGGCCGCTGGGTCGGGGGGCCCGTCGACGGTCACAGGTACCAGTGTCGGCGATCATTCCAGGAACCCGGCTTTGCTTCATCTTGTTTTCATCTGCCGCCACTACTCTCGGCGCGAGCGGGAGGAGTGGACATTCGCGTTTTGATCGTCGAGGACGAACGCAGGATCGCCGCCTATGTGAAACGTGGCCTTGAAGAGCACGGCTACGCGGTGGATGTCGTCCATACCGGCTTGGATGCGCTGTACTGGGCCGGGTCGGCCCCGTACGACCTGATCCTGCTTGACATTTTATTGCCGGCGCCGAACGGTCTGGTGGTGTGCCGTGAGTTGCGGCGGCAGGGCTCCCGGGTGCCGATGCTGATGCTCACTGCGCGGGGAGCCGTCGATGAGCGGGTCGCAGGTCTGGACGCCGGTGCTGATGACTATCTGGTGAAGCCGTTCTCGTTGAAGGAGTTGCTGGCCAGGATGCGTGCGCTCACCCGACGCTCGGACGGCGGCGACGGTCTGCCGGTGTTGACGCTGGCCGATCTGAAGATGGATACCACGACCAGGCGGGTCACCCGGGCCGGGGTGGAGATCACGCTGACCGCGAAGGAGTATGCCGTTTTGGAGTGCTTCCTGCGGGAGCCCGAACGGGTGCTCACCCGTGAGGTGATCGCCGAGCATGTCTGGAACTACGACGTGCACCACGAGTCGAACGTGGTCGACGTCTATCTGCGCAGTTTGCGCCGCAAGATCGATGACGGCCGGCCGCAGAAACTACTGCAGACGGTGCGTGGCGCGGGTTATCGGCTGACCGAGCGGGGAGCGGGCGCGTGACGTTGCGGGCCCGGCTCGCGTTGTGGATCTGCCTGATGATGCTGGTCACGCTGGCCGCCTTTGGTGCCTTCGTGTACTTCTCGGTCTCGCACTGGCTGTCGTCCAGTCTGGACGACTCGCTGCGGCTCGGTGCCACCCAGCTGATCGCCACCGCCGACATCGACAACGGCCGGCTGCAGGTCTCCGACGATCCGGTCACGCTGGACGGCAGCCTGACCGACGAGTTGCGTTCGCGGGGGCTGAGCATCCAGATCTTCGGACCCTCCGGTGCGGTCCTGCAATCACTGGGCCCCTACGCCAGCCTGCCGTTGCAGAGCGCCGACCTTGATCAGGCGCTGGCTGGGCACTCCAGCCTGGACACCCGCACCGATCCCGAGGGCACCGGCACCGTGCGGGTGCTGACTCAGCCGCTAGTCATCGACGGCCAGGTGGCGGCCGTCGTCCGGATCGCGCAGAGCCTGCGCAGCGTCGACTCGTTGCGGGAACGGCTGCTGCTCAGCCTGCTGCTCGGTTCGCCGATCGTCGTCGCGGCGGCCGGTTTCGGAGGCTATTACCTGGCCGGCCGGGCACTGCGGCCCATCGATCACATCGTCGCGACAGCGCGTCGGATCTCGGCGCACGACCTGACCGAACGCCTCGACCTGCCGCCGTCGCGGGACGAGGTGGGCCGGCTGGCGGCGACCTTCGACGACATGCTCGGACGCCTCGACGAAGCCTTCCAACGCGAACGCCGGTTCAGCCACGACGCCGCCCACGAACTGCGCACCCCGCTGGCCGCGATGCAGTCGATCCTCAGTGTGATCGCCGAGCAGCGCCGCAGCCCGGCCGAGTACCAGGCGGCGCTGGCCGACCTGTCTGAGGAGACCGACAAGCTGCGGGCGCTCACCGACGACCTGCTGCGGCTGGCCCGTGCCGAGGCGTCCGAGCCGTTGTGGGAGCCGGTCGAGCTGAGCGAACTGGTCCCGGACGTGGTGGACAGCCTCCGCCCACTCGCCGACGCCGACCAGGTCAGGCTGACCTGCCTCACCGAAGGTGACCTTGCCGTCGTCGGCGACACCGACGCGTTGATCAGGCTGCTGGTCAACCTGCTCGACAACGCGATCAAGTACACCGCAGCGGGCAGCATCGCGGTGAGCGTGCGGGGGCTGCCCGACCAGGTGCTGATCGAGGTCGCCGACACCGGGGACGGCATCGCCGCCGAACACCTTCCGCACCTCTTCGACCGCTTCTACCGTGCCGACGAATCCCGCACCACCACCGGCACCGGACTCGGCCTGGCCATCTGTCGCGAGATCGCCCGCAGCCACGGCGGCGACATCGAGGTGACGAGCGAACCCGGTGCCGGATCGACGTTCACCGTCGGACTCAGTCGCGATCCACGGGCGTAGCGGTTGTTCTCGTTGGTCGAGCTTGTTGAGACCCGTTGGTTTACGGGTTTCGGCAGGCTCAACCAGCGGCCCGCTGAAGCGGTCCCGATTCCTTCATCTGGGCTTCATCGCCGCTGCTTAGCGTCCTGGCGACACGTCCCCGACGAAAGGAAATCACCATGGCTGCGAGCACGACGGCGCTGCCGTCCGCCGGGCGCTCCGCGCGCTTCCTGAACAAGGTTCCGGTGGTCACCGCCACCTTCTGGCTGATCAAGATCCTGTCCACCACCATTGGCGAGACCTTCGCCGACTTCCTGGCCGTCCAGGTCGGTCTCGGCACCAGCCTCACCGGGCTGGTCATGCTGGCGGTGCTGGCGGTCACGCTGACCGCGCAACTGCGGGCGCGGCAGTACGTGCCGTGGCTGTACTGGCTGACCGTGGTCGAGGTCAGCATCGTCGGTACCCAGCTCACCGACCTGTTCACCGATCAGCTGGGCGTCAGCCTGTACCTGAGCACCGCCGTGTTCGCGGTGCTGCTGGCGCTGGTTTTCGTGGTCTGGTGGCAACAGGAACGCACCCTGGCGATCACCGCCATCGACACCCCGCGACGGGAGCGGTTCTACTGGGCGGCGATCCTGGTCACCTTCGCGCTGGGCACCGCCGGCGGCGACCTCGCGAACGAGGCGCTGTCGCTGGGCTTCCGCACCGGCTCGATGATCTTTGCCGGACTGATCCTGCTGGTCTGGGTGCTGAACCGGGCCGGAATGAACGGCGTGACGGCGTTCTGGATCGCCTACGTGCTGACCCGCCCGCTGGGTGCCTCGCTGGGCGATCTGCTCACCCAGGACCCCAGCTACGGCGGCGTCGGGCTGGGGGCCGGCCTGACCAGCGTCATCTTTCTGGCGGTGATCGTGGTGTTGGTGGCGCGTGAGCAGGTGAACGTGAACCGTCACGGCGTCCTGGTCAAGGGCGATGCGCCGGCCGTCCATCCGCGCCGCGACTACGCCTGGGCCGCCGGTGGCGCACTCGGGGTGGTGCTGGCCTCGGTCGCACTGACCTCGTTCACCGCCGACAACTCGACGGCGACCCCGGTGCCGCAGGTGACGGCGACCGCGTCGTCCGGCGCGTCCACGATCGAGACCGACGCCACCTCGCCGCTGGGCGACCTGCGTCCGTTCGTGGTGATCGTCAATGACCTGGACGCGAAGCTGAAGGCCGGCGATTTCGCGTCCGTCACGGCCCGGGCCAAGGACCTCGAGGTGGCCTGGGACAGCAAGGAGGCCGCAATAAAGCCCGCCTCACCCGGCGATTGGCACCAACTGGACGGCGCGATCGACGAACTGCTGACCTCCGTCCGCGCCACGACGCCGTCGGTGGACGCCATCAACTCCGCCATCACCGGTTTCCGCGACACCGTCGCCGCCATCGACCGCAAGCAGTAGTCGGCGCCACTCAGGATCGGGCGGTGTCCTGGATGTCGCCGGCCGCGTCGCGCGCGGTGTCCCGGACGTTGCCGGCCGAGTCGCGTGCGGCCTGCTGGACGTCGCCCGCGGAATCGCGCGCGGCGTCCTGGACCTCGGCCACGGCGTCCTTGCCCTCGTCCTGCACGTGCTGCACGGCCTGGGTCGCGGAGTCCTTCAGCGCCTCAGCAGCCTCCCGGGCCGGCTCGGCGAGATTGTCGGCGACCTCCTGGCCGGCGGCGGCGAGCCGGTCGGTGAGCGGCTGGGCCTGCTCCTTGGCGGCCCGGGCCAACTCCCGCTCCTTGCTCGATGCCGGGAAGGCGGCAGCGACCAGCAGGCCCAAGCCGAACGCGACGGCGCCGGCAGTGAGCGGGCTTCCCTCGGTCTGCCGACGGACCGCGTGGGGCGCGTCGGCAACCAGGTCGCCGACCTCCGAGGCCCGACCGGCCAGTTCGTGGGCGGCGCCGGTGGTGCTGTCCGCGGCATCGTGGGCGCTGCCGACGATGCGGTCGACGAGGCGGCGCAGCCTGCCCTTCACCTTCGACACCTGGCGCTGGGCCAGGTGTGCCGGATTGGCCTGGTCGGCCAGGCTGTCGACGGTGTCCGACAGGCTGCTTCTGGTCAGTTCGATCCGCTCCCGGATCTCGGAGGTACTCATCGGTTCTCCTCTTCCTTGCCCTTGAGGGCGTTGGGAATCTTGCTGATGGTTTCTGTGGTTTCGGGGAGGCCTCGCACACTGCTCAGCTCCTTGCGGCCGGTCAGGCCGGCAACGATCGCGATCACGGCCCAGAGCACCGCGACGATCACCGCCGACCAGCCGTGGCCGATGACCAGGCCGAGCGCCCACCACAACGCGATCGAACCGAAGAGCAGAGTGAACACCGCGGCCAGCGCGGCGGCGGCGAGTAGGCCCGCACCCTTGCCGGCGCGGCCGGCCGATTCCCGCAGTTCGGCCTTGGCCAGTTCGGCCTCCTGGCGGATCAGGGTGGAGATCTCTCGGGTGGCGTCGCCCAGCAGTTGGCCGATCGAGCGTTCCTGCCCGCCCGGCACCGGGACGGGGGCGGTGTGCCGCACTGGATCCAGCGGCTCGGTCATCATCGCTCCTGATCGGCGAGGAGATTGCGGGTCAACCTGCCCACCACCACCCCGGCGATCGCGGCGCCGATCAGGAAGGTGGCCGGACGGCGGCGGGCGAACCGGCGCAGTTCGTCGAGGACGTCATCAGTGCTGGCATCCTGCAGCCAGTGCGAGAGTTCGCCGGTCCGGTGCGCCGCCTGCTTGGCAAGCGCGGTGACCGGGCCGTCCTGTTGTGATCGGGACGCCATCTCGCCGAGCTCACCGGCCAAGCCGTTCGATCCGCACCCGAATCCCGGCATTCCGCCCCGGGACACCATTCCTGGTCCTGCCCAGGTCAATCCGCCGGCACCGGCCGCGCCCGGGTTCGACGCGCCGACCGAGGCCTTTGAGTTGGACGACACCGAACCCACGCCGGGCGTCCGGTTCGATCAGCCGCCCGCCGCCGAACCCGCGCCGGCCGGAGGACCTCACGACCTGAAGGAGGCGACCGCCGGTGCCGCCGCCGATGTCAAGGACGCGACCGCCGCGGCAGCCGCCGACCTCACCGACGCCGCCGCGACCGTCGCCGCCGACGTCCGGGACGTCGTGACCGACCGGGCTGCCGGCGTCGCCGAGGTCGTCAAGAACGAGGCCGCTCAGCTCTCCGACGAGGCGCGCCTACAGCTGCGGGAGCTGGTGACCCAGGCGTCCGGCCAAGTGCGC
>JBGAJF010000009.1:0-120340 GCA_044225075.1 Micropruina sp.
CACGAGCACATGGTCAGCCTCGGCGTCCCGCGGGACCGGGTGATGGCGTCCGGGATCCCGGTGCGGCCCGGGCTGGCCGACCCGGTGGACGCCGCGGCCGTCCGGAAGCGGTTCCATCTGGACCCGAGGCTGCCGGTCGTACTGATCTCGGCGGGGGCGTCCGGCGGCGGCTACACGCTGAACATCGTCCGGCAGGTGCGCCGTATTGAGCAGCCCTTCCAGGCGGTGGTGGTGTGCGGCCGCAACGAGACGCTGCGCAGGCAGGTCGAGGAGGCGGTGCGCGACGCCGCCGAGAAGTTCCGGGTGCTCGGCTACACCACCGAGATGGCCGACCTGATGCGGGTCGCCAGCCTCTTCGTGGGCAAGCCGGGCGGGTTGTCGTCGTCGGAATGCATGGCCGCCGGGCTGCCGATGGTGATCATCAACCCGATCCCCGGCCAAGAGGTCCGCAACGCCGACTTCCTGGTCGAGGAGGGGGCCGCGGTGCGCTGCAACTACGCGACCACCGTGGGCTACAAGATCGACTCACTGCTGGCCGATCCCGACCGGCTGCGGGCGATGGCGGACAACGCGTGCCGGATCGGACGCCCCCAGGCCGGCCGGACGGTGGCCAAGGGGTCGCTGGAAGTGCTCACCCAGCCGCTGTGGATCAGCCGCGAGGCCCAGAAGGCGATGCTGGAGGCCAGCGAGGAGGGCATCCCGGCGGCCGACCTGCCCGAAGAACGACGGTTGCGGACGCTGACCGATCCGGCGACCGGGGCCTCGCTCGCCGTGGTCACCCGGACCCAGCTGCAGCCGCTCGGGGTGACTACCTGGTCGACCTCGGTGCGGGTCAGCCGCAGGGCGCTGCGGGCGCTGCTGTGGCAGCCGGACAACCTGGATCTGGTGGTCACCTGTCGTTGGCTGCTCGGTGAGGAGCGCTCCCGGCTGTTCGGTCTCGGCTGAGGAAGTGTTGATCAATGCGGGGTTTCGCTGGTTGAGCCTGTCGAAACCCGTTGCCAGAGGCGTCTGGACAAGCTCGACCGGCGATGATCAGCGGTTCCCCAGGGTTCCTCGGCCCGGCGATGGCTGCCATCATGGCGTCCATGACCCCATCGTCCACACCCCTGGGCATCACCGGATCGACCGGCCACCTCGGTGGCCGGATCGCGCGTCGGCTGGCCGATCGCGGCGTCGGGCAGCGGCTGCTGGTCCGCGACCCGTCCCGGGCGCCAGAGTTGCCGGACACCACCGTCGCAAGGGCCGACTTCTCGGACGCCGAGGCCGTCGCCGCAGCACTGACCGGCATCGACACGGTGCTGATGGTCTCGGTGACCGAGGGCCCGGACCGGCTCGCCCAGCACCGGTCGTTCGTCGACGCCGCGGCCAAAGCCGGGGTGCGGCACCTGGTCTACATCTCCTTCTACGGAGCGGCCCCGGACGCCACCTTCACCCTGGCCCGGGACCACTACGACACCGAGCGGCACATCCGTGCCAGCGGGGTGGCCTGGACCTTCCTCCGCGACAACCTCTACGCCGACCTGCTGCCCTGGCTGGCCGGCGCCGACGGAGTGATCCGCGGACCGGCCGGCGACGGACGGGCGGCCACAGTCGCCCAGGACGACATCGCCGACGCCGCGGTGGCCGTCCTGCTCGATCCCGCGGCCCACGCCGGGCAGGTGTACTCCCTGACCGGACCGGAATCCCTCACCCTGGACGAGGTTGCCGCAACCATCGCCGCGGCCACCGGACGGCAGATCAGCTACCACCGCGAAACCGTGCCGGAGGCCTACGAATCGCGAGCCGGCTACAACGCCCCGGACTGGCAGCTGGACGCCTGGGTGTCCACCTACACCGCGATCGCGTCCGCGGAACTGGCCGGCGTCACCGACGACGTCGAGCGGCTCACCGGTCACCCGGCGACCACCCTCGCCGAGGTGCTGAGCAAGACCTGAGTCTCGTTGGTCCAGCCTGTCGAGACCCCTCGCGCGCGGGTTGAGCCTGTCGGGACCCCTTTGGTGAGGCGCAGAGTTTGAGACAAGCTCGACCAACGGGTGAGCCGGCAGGAACGCCACAAAGAAGCGGTGTGGGCTGCACCCCGTCCTGGTGTGGCGGGCGTAAAGCGCGCGAGCCCCCTGCCAGGGTCCGCAGGACGACAGCAGAAGCAGGGCGAGCTGCGCACGGGCGGGACGGGGTGCAGCCCACTCCGCGGAGCCCATGCAGGCCCCAGAACCCACCCACAGGAAGAGGACAAGCTCGACCGACGACCATCAATGGCGCTTGGCCCGACGCCGCCTCCGAAGCAGGTACGGCAGGCTTCCCGCGGCGATGGCGACGAGCGCCCCGGCGGCGAGCAGCACCGGCGTCCGCCAGGTGGCGGCAACCGACGGAGGCTGCGGGCTGACCCGGTCGAGCGGATACTCCAACATCTTCGCCACCGACTGCACAACGGCGGGGGAGGTGTCCCGGCTGAGCTCCTCGAAGGCGGCGTCGAACCCGCCGCGTCCGGTGTGGCTGCGCAGCTGCCCAGCGATCAGTCCGGGGCCGTCCGCGCCCGGTTGGGCGACGGCGGTGCGCAGGGTGAGGCCGTGCCTGGTGACGACGGTCCCCGTCGACGACACCGCGCTCGCGCCCGCTGCCTGCGAGTAGCTGTACACCTCGAACAGTGCCGCCGCGTCGATCTCGCCGACGCCGTCGCGGAGCTGGACGTCGATCGCCGGGCGTCCCCAGGGCAGCACCAGGTTGGTCAGCACGCCCAGATCGTCGACGCCGAACTTCTGTGCCGGGATGGCCGTGGCCTGGCCGGGCTGCCAGCCCGGGTAGTCGATCAGCCGGCCGACCCGTTCGGCTTCGGCAGCTCCGGCCAGGTCGGCGAGCACCCGCAGCGCGCCGGGTATCCCGGAGCTGACCGCCGCGGTGGTGGTGATCCGGCCGTCCTGGACGTAGCGGACGCCGTTCAGCCACTGCACCTGCGGACGGCTGCCGCGCAATGCTCCCAGTCGCGACCAGTGCGAGGTCGCCCGATGCCCGTCGAGGATCCCGGACGCCGCCAGCAGCCGGGCACCGGCGCAGACCCCGAGCACCCGCGCGCCACGACCGTAGGCGGCGGCGACGAAGTCGCGGGTGGCGGCCTCCTCGGTGCCGTCCGGACGTTCCACCGCGGGCACCACCACCAGATCGGGGGACGCGAGGGTGCCATCGCCGATCTTGGCGAAGGTGTGGTCGGGGACGATCGCGAGACCGCTGCCGAGGGACGCCGGTGCCGTCGAAGCGGCCACCGTGTAGACCGACACCGCCCGCGAGCTGGCGAAGACCTCGAACGGGGCCAGTGCATCGGCGGTGTCGGTACCCGAGGCGCCCAGGACGACGGCCACGGTGATCGCGGCAGCGGTGGGGCGCGCCATCCGCGGGGAGGGACCGGCGGCGTTCGGTGCGGGCGAAGCGGCGGTCGCGGAGACGATGCCCGCCGCCAGCAGACCGGTCACAGCGATGATTGAGAGAGACCCGGCGAGGACGGCGCGGCCCACGCCCCGGATGAGCGCCATCGTGGTCATCGCGCGGTCCGTCCGGCAGGCACCTCGCGGGCGACGAAGGCGGCGATCGAACGGCCCAGCAGCGGCGCCTGAGTCCAGTGCAGGTAGTGCTCACCGGGAACGATCCGGATCTCATGGTGCCGGACGCCGGCCAGTTCACGTTCATGGCGGGGCAGCCAACTCGGGTCGCTGGCGACCTTGTCACCGGCGAGGAACTCGAGCACCGGGACGTCGGACGGGAACGGCCGGGCGGCCGTCCGGGTCAGGTTGGCGGCGAGATGCGCCTCCTCGTCGGCGACTGAGCGGTTGCCGTAGTTCCAGCGCGCCAGGGTCAGCATGCGGCTCCGTTCGTCCTCGGTGTAGGCGGTACCGGACGGCAGGATCAGCTCCGGTGCCAACGTCAGCACCCAGCGGGGGAGCCCTGTCCAGGCGAGCAGTCCGGCGGTGGGAGGCGTCCAGCCGACCTCGAGCGTCGAGGCCGACGCCGGTGTGGGATCGATGCCGATCAGCGCCGATACTTCGCCGGGATAAGCCTGGGCGTAGTAGCGGGCGTAGACGCCGCCGATCGAGTGGCCGGCCAGGATCACCGAACCCCGCACCCCCACCTGCCGTAGCGCCTCGTGCAGTTCCGTGGTGATGTTCTCGACGCTGCGATCTCCGACGCCGAGGTCGCTGGCGCCGTAGCCGAACCCCTCGACCACAATCACGTCGAAGCCGCCGAGTTCGCGGATCAGCGGTGCGAAGTCGGCCGCGGGCGCCGGGGTGCCGAGGCCACTGAGCAGCACCAGGACCGGTCCATGCCCGCCGCTGCGGTACACATTGAGCGCTCCGGACGGCAGCGTCACCCGCTGGCCGTAGCCGCTCAGCTCGGCTCGCTCGCGACTGGTCAGCGCCAGATGTGCCGCGGCGGAGGCGAGGGTGGCGAACAGTGCCGCGGCCAGCGCCCAGCCGGCCCAGCGCAGGGTCTTTTGGAGGGCCGACCGCCGGTTCGTGGCCGGTGAGGTGAGGAGTGTCATGGCGACCCCGATCTAGTTAAATCGTACTGATGTGTACGAGATAACTAAACCATACAACTACGTACGAGATAGTCAAGGGGCGAACGTCAGCCGGCCGGGCGCAGCAGCGCGCGGATGCTCTCGGTGAGGTGCGCTTCGACCTCCGGCTGGGTGACGTGGCCCGCCTGAAGTTCGCCTGCGGCGCCGTGCAGTACCGAGAAGAAGCAGCCCACCTGCCAGTCGAGCGGCTGGTCCGCGCGGAACGCGCCCTCGCGCCGTCCACGCTCCAGCAGGCCGGCGACCCGAGCCCGGGGCTGGTCGTGGCTTGCCTGCAACTCGGCCGGCATGGCGTGGCCGACGATGCCGCGCAGCGTGCTCAGTTCGGACAGCAGTTGCCAGGAGGCCGCCACCAACTCGTCCAGCGCCCGCCAGGGATCGCCCTCCAGGTCGAGCCCGCTCAGGGTGCGCTCGATGCGCGCCATGCTGTGGTGCAGCAGCGCGCCGAGCAGTTCCTCACGGGAGGCGAAGTGGCTGTACAGCGTGACCCGGCCCACCCCCGCCGCCTTGGCGATCTCGGTCAGGCTGGCCCGCGGGTCGGCGGAAAGCTGGCGTGCGGCCGCGTCCAGAATGGCGTTGCGGTTCCGGATCGAGTCCGAACGTACGGCC
This sequence comes from Micropruina sp., assembly GCA_044225075.1. Taxonomy (GTDB): domain Bacteria; phylum Actinomycetota; class Actinomycetes; order Propionibacteriales; family Propionibacteriaceae; genus Micropruina. The sequence goes on from JBGAJF010000009.1 coordinate 5,174, forward strand.
CGCTCCCGCGGCTTGATGGTGCTCATCACCGTCACACCTTAGCTCGAACGTCAGTGTACGGTTTGGACCCGCATTGCTTTCGCGGTCACCGGCCGGTGGCTGCTCGGAGGGTGGTCCCGGATCGTAGGGGACTAGCCGGCAGTGCAACCATCTCCGATCGTCACCTCGGTCGGGTGAACGATCGGCGTGGTACGCACCTTGAGCGGTCCGTACTCGCCTGCCGGGCCGGTGAAGGTGACCGACACGGTGACCTTCTTGGCGCCGAGGTCGTTGTTCGTCATGAACGACGGCACCGGGCGTCCCAGGTCGGTCGAATGGATCGGGCGCCAGTTCCAGGACTTCTTGGGCGGCCGCTGCGAGTCGGTGACCGTTGTTCCGGGTGGGCCGTAGATGAAGAGCTGCGTACGGTAGGCCTTCGTGGCCGGATCGCCGCCGGTGACATAGCGCGGCAGCGCGGCGTTCTGAGCCTTGGTCAGATCGAGCCACACGGTCGTCGACACGGTGAACGAGCGGGTCCCATCAGCATTGCAGGTCGTGGTCGCCTTCACCTTCGAGCGCAGGTAGTAGTCGATCTTCGAGCCAAGGGACGCATCGCGGTAGTAGACGCCGATCGTGGTCGTCTCCTTGTTGTCGGTCGGCAGAATCCCGGCCAGCGGCGTCGACGCGATCTGCCCCTGGATCGCCGGGTCGGCGCTCCAGAACATGATGCTGCCGACCTCAATGCCCTCTGAGATCGCCGGCACCAGCTTCGCGGCGTCGAACTCACCGCTCACCAGCTTGTCCATCACCGAGAGGGCGACATCCTTGAAGATCTGATCGGCTACGTCGGGTGCGTAGAGCTGATAGGCACGACTGAGTAGGAACGACGCCGCGTTGTGGCTATCGATCGTGTGGCCGTCGACCTTCACCGGACCGGTGGCGCGCATCACCCGAGCCAGGGCGAGTGGATCGACCGAGATCACTCCGTCGACCTTGCGCGGATCGATGTCCCGATTCCAGAACGCCCGGACCGTCTTGGCGGCGGTCGGAAAGTCTGGCCGTCCGACGCTGGTGTTGATGTGGGTGATCAGGTAGTCGTTGTACAGGTCGAGCGCGCTCTTGTCGATGTCAGTTTGCACTGCCACGCCGTTGCGGTACTGGGTGCTGTCGGCCTGTTTGACGATCTTCGCGGTGCCGTCGGCGAACCGCACCAGGCTCTGCGACGCCACACTGCCGCCGAGTGCCAGCACCTCGGCATTGCTCTGTGCGGCGAGGATGTAGTTGCGTGGCCCGTCGGTACCCAGCATGCCCGGCAGTAGCCGAAGTACGGGATCGGCGGCGTCCATGACGTCGCCGAGTTGATCGACACCTCTGCGCACCTGCGGCATCAGATCGGGGCTTTGCCGGACCTGCTTGATCTCAGCGGTCAGTGGGCTGATCGTGGCCGAGGCGCGTCGCAGGACCGGGAGCAGCCGCTGCAGCGTGGGGTCGGATCCAGGCGCGTCGAGGGCGTCCATGGCCGGGAGCGCCAATCCTGCGCTCAGCTCATGCAAGGTGCGGGAAGCGAGCCGCGCAGCCTCGAGGTTCGCGCCGATCCCCGGCGTGCGTTCCGCCAGCGCCCACAACCCGCCGTCACTGGCCGCAACTGCGGCCGCGGAGTGCGTCGCGACCGCTTGCAGAGCCGCCTTCGGGTCGCCGCCCTTGCGGACATTGTCGACCGCGGCCTGCGCTGCGGTGAGCTCGTCGCGTACCTGCAGCACCTGCCGGCCGAGCCACGCGGCGGTGGCGCCGAATGCCAGCACCACGACCAGGATGGACAAAACAATCCAGCGGGTACGACGGCGCCTGCCAGCCGACCGACGGGGCGCGGATTCGGCTGAGGGGGTGTCGTCGCCCGCCGCCTCGGAACCGGGAGCGGCAGTCGTCATGGCCCCGATCGTAGCCAAAGGCAGGAAAGTGGTTGCAGCGACGCCCATGCCTACCTGGTTTCGCCGGGGCCGCGCCAACGGCATTCATTCGCCCTGGCGAGCGTCGGCTTGGACTCCTGCAGCCGACCAGCTGGGGGCCGAGGCACTACATTTGGCGACTGACCTTTGGGGGTGACAGTGACATCCGACGATGCGTGGCAGCGGCCGCGATTGCGGTGGGCGATCGACACCGCCGCGACGCCCGGGCGTTGGGGCGATCTGTGGGGTGACACGCACTTCGCGGAGTCGCTGGCGCGTGCCCTGCGCCGGCTCGGTCAGCAGGTGACGATCGACCGTCGTGATACCCGCGATCGGGCCAGCCGCGCTGAGGACGACGTGGTGCTGGCGCTGCGCGGCCTCGAGATCGGCCCCCCGCAGCCGGGCGCGGTGAACTTCCTCTGGGTGATCTCGCACCCGGACGAGGTGGTCGCCGACGAGGCCCGCCGCTATGACGCCGTGTTCGCCGCCGGCCCCCGCTGGGCCCGGGAACGCGGCGACGAGTGGGGACTCGCCATCACCCCGCTGCTGCAGTGCACTGACAGGCAGTTGTGCCGTCCGGACCGCGCAACGGGCGCGGCGCCCGACACCTCCGGCAGAGTGTTGTTCATCGGCAACGCGCGGCGTGGCGGGCATCGTCCCCTGGTGGAGGCGGCCGCCCGAGACGCCGACGTGGCGATCATCGGCACCGGATGGGAGAACACGCCGCAGGCCCGGCGCCTGGTGGCGACATCGGTGCCGAACGCGGACGTCGGCGCACACTACGCCGCCGCTCGGGTGGTGCTGAACGACCACTGGGCAGACATGCGCCGGGCAGGTTTCGTCTCCAACCGGCTGTTCGACGCCGTGGCTTGCGGGGCCCGGGTGCTGAGCGATCCGATCGACGGGTTGGCGGAACTGTTCGACGACAGCGTGGTGGCCCGTGAGGCTGCCGAGGAGATCGCCGCCGTCCTCGACGCCGATCCCGATCAGGTCTGGCCCGCCCGCGAGCGGCGGCTGGCGACGGCCGAACAGGTCCGGTCCGAGCACTCGTTCGATCGCCGCGCCGCGACCCTGTTGGAGCACGCGGTGGCGCTGCGCACGTCCGCGGCTCCGGCAGCGGCGTCAGATCGATCCGCGCCGGCGTCCCGGCGCTGGTGGTGGCCGGGCGCTCAGATAGCGGTCGACAGGTGATGAAATAGTCGCCAAGAGACCTTCTCAGAGTTTCATGTAGCCGTCTCCGACTGGAATTCTGAAGCACGCTAGAATTCCAGTCTCGCTTCGAGGCGAGCTGGCGGATGTCGCTCGATACGGGTCGTCCGAGCCGTCCACGATGTGGTGACAATGCCAGTCGCCTATAGACTCTTTCCACCTCCACTTCCACCCCCCTTTGCCCCCTCATATTGAGGTGGAGGATTCCCGTCCGAAAGGGTTTGTGAAATGCGAATGATTCGGAACGTCATAGCGGTAGCAGTGGGATTGCTGGTGGTGGTCGCCGGTCTGGTGGCGCCGGCAGGCGTCAGCGAGGCCGCGCCTGCGGGAAGGCTCACGCTGCACGCGGGCCGCACCATCACCGCCCAGTTCTCCGGCACGAAACTAGACAAGAACCGCGTGGTGAATCTTGAGCGCTCGGCGCGGGGCGCGGCATGGCGCACCGTCAAGGCGGTGCGGATGAACTCGAAGGGAGCCGTGAACTTCGGTGTCGTTGCGAGCGAGCCCGGATACTACCGCGCCGTCGCCAGGGCCTTCAGCTACAGGGTGGGGACGAAGCGGAAGGTCAGCGCTCGAGTGGTAGGTCAGACCCGCCACCTCGCTGTCCCGACGTTCAGCGAAGGCTTCTCAGGCCGTACGTTGCGCGGGGCCTGGCGCAGCCGCGACGAGGTCGGCTACCGAGCCAACGGACGCCTGTGCTCAGCACCGGTGCGTAGCAACACCGTGGTGAAGGGTGGCTCCGCAGTCCTGAAGATGACGAAAGTAAGAGGGAGCGAGGCCAAGGCAGCCATCGCAAAGGCCAAGGTCAACCAACGCAAGGCCAATCCAGCAGCCGTGAAGGCCTATGCGGCCGTCCGCAAGGCCAAGTCCGCTATGGCCAGGGCCAAGGCGATGAAGCGCACGACCGCAAGCCAGAGGAAGGCGCGGAGCGCGGCGATCAAGAGGGCACAGGTATCCCTCAGGAAGGCGACGACGAAGCTCTCCGCGCTGACCCCCGGTTGCCCCAACGGTGTCTTCCACAACGCGATGATCACCACCCGGGGCGGCGTCAAACCGGCGCGCTCCGGCACTCTCGTAACACGGGTGAAATTCTCCGCGGCCCAAGGCGCACACGCCGGAATCTGGCTGCAGGCGGCGAACCGTCAAGAGATCGACGTCATCGAGACGTACGGCCATGGACGGGGTATCACCAATGTGATCCATCGGCTGCGTGGCTCCACCTTGCAGAAGGACCCCGAGGGCACGGACGCCGCCTACGTCGCGATCAACGCCGTGCGGAGCCGGAGCTGGTGGTCGAAGTGGCACACGGTGGCCGTGAGCTTCGACCCGGGCACGATCACCTTCCACCTCGACGGCGTGAAGACACGGCAGCTGAAAGGCATGAAGGCAGCCGACTACGACCTGATGCTGAGTCTGCTCAGTTCCGACTGGGAGACCGCTCGGGTCACCAAGCCCCTCGCCCGATCCGGGTCCGGCGTGAAGAACTCCTCGATCAAGAAGCAGAAGAATCTGCCGTCGATGACGGTGGATTGGATCCGCATCTGGAAGAAGGCCTGAATCGTGCGCGCGTCCTTCCCCGCCGCAGCACTGTCCTGTGTGCTGCTTGCTGGCTGCACCGGCCAGGCCGCACCGTCGAACATGTCCGGGCCGAGCAGCGCGGCGCCGAGCAGTGCCGCGTCGAGCGGTCCGGCGTCGAGCAGTCCTGCCTCGAGCGGTCCTACGCCGGTCAACTCCGCCTCGATCAGTAGCCCTCAACCGTCACCCTCGCTCACGCCGCAGCAGTCCTCGCCGACCGGCCGGGTCCCGGTCGGCGGCGGCGCGGAACTGGAGGTGGTGCCGGTCGACTACGAGGGGTTGACCGCGGTCCGGGCCGGCTTCGGCGGCGCTCACCGCGCCGCACTCCGTCCCGTGGCGCTGCAGCGGCAGACCGGGAGCGGCTGGAAGGAGGTGGCGCGGACCACGATGAACGGAGCCGGGACGGCCGAGTTCCTCGCGCCTGGTGGCAGCGGCACGTTCCGGGCGGTGGCGCTGCCAACGGGCAACGTCCGCGCGACAGTGGCCACCCCGAGCGCGAAGGCCGCCGATCAGTGGAACCGCGTGCTCAACAGCGGATTCGACGGATCGACGCTGCCCGCACCCTGGGCCCACCGGCTCACCGACGTCTACGACGCGGGCGGTCGCTGGTGCTCGGCACCGCGCAAGGCGAACGTCGATGTCGGCAAGGGAACGGTGACGCTGACGATGTCCCGGGCGTCGAAGGCGACTGCAGCGCGAGTCTCCGCCAACACCAAGCGCAAACAGGCAAACGCCGGGCAGAAGACCGTGGGCTGCCCCGACGGCGTCTTCGACAACGCGATGGTGAGTACCCAGGACCGCTTCAGCATCACGTCGGGCGTGGTGGCCGCACGCGTCAAATTCCCCGAAGAGGTTGGCGCCCATGCCTCGGTGTGGCTGCAGTCGGTGGAAGGTCAGGAACTCGACATGGTGGAGACCTATGGCCGCGGCCGCGGGATCACCAGCATGGTCCACGTCAGAGGCAAGAGGTATCCGGCCGACGGCAAGAAGGCCTATGTCGGAACCGACGTGGAGTCCGACCCGCAGTGGTGGAAGGCCTGGCACACCGTGTCGGTGGAGTGGGATCGCAGCGGGGTCCGGTTCAGGTTGGACGGGCGGCTCACCCAAGAGCAGAAGATCGCGCTCGGTCCAGCGAACTACTTCCTGGTGGTCAGCCTGCTCAGTTCGGACTGGGAGACCTCACGGCTGACCCAACCCAGCGCCCGCGCCGAATCCGGGGTCGACCCGGCCACCATGCGCAAGCCGGAGCTCCCGTTCAGTATGGAGGTCGATTGGGTGCGTGCCTGGCGGACGCGGTAGGCACGGCGGCTTCGCGGTCCAAGCCGCACGCGAACCCGGAATCGTGAAGGACAGCTCCCCTCCTTAGAGAACCCGCGGCCGATATCCGCCCACGACTCGGCCAGACCGGTAGTGTGTGTGGACAGACCACATCCGTGCCGTGCCGTCTCGAAGGGACGGTTCTCGAAGGAGACGTCGATGTCAGTGCCCGCGTCCACTCCCGATGACCGCGGCGTCGACGTGCTCGAACTCTTCGACGATCCGGTGCTGGGCGGGCTGGTCAAGCAAGCGCTGAGCATGAGCGCCGGCGACCGGATGCCCAGCGAGCGGGATCTGGCGACCCAGTTCGCGGTCAGTCGTCCGACCTTGCGGGATCGGTTGGGCCGGCTGGAGTCGATGGGTCTGGTGGAGCGGCGTGGCGGTGCGGGGACCTTCGTCAAGGGCCTCAGCCCCAAGACCTTCACCGAGATCCTGACCGTCGGCATGCTCGCCTCGGGGATGACGTTGTCATCGTTGCAGGTGGTTCGGCTGGCTCTCGAGCGCCAGGCGGCACGCGAGGCGGCCCGTGCGGCCAACCCGGTGAAGATCGCCTATATGGCGGCCGCCGTGCAACGGATGGAGCGCACCGAAGACCCCGACGAGCTCTACGCCGCCGACGTGGCATTCCACCGGGCCATGTTCGACGCGTCCGAATCGCCCTCGCTGATCTTCTTCGCCGACGTCCTGTCCGGGACGTCGAGCTGGCCGACCAGCGGGTCATGGAGCACTTCGCCTGGCTCGACCTGGTGGACGGCGGACTCGCGGGTTCAACTGGCGTCGATCCGGTATAGGTCGATCACGCTCGAGTCGTCCTGCGTGCCCCAGCCGCGATTCGCCGCGGCGGTGAACAGACGTTGCGCCACCCCCACCAGCGGTGCCCGGTAGCCCACCTCGCGGGCCGCGTCGGCGACCAACCCGCTGTCCTTGACGAAGATGCTCAGCTGCGTCTGCACCGGACGGTCGGCGACCGGGATCGCCATCCGCGGCCCGCGGTCCTCAAGCATCCAGGACGACGCCGTGCCCCTGGGCAGCAGATCGAGCACGGTCGCCAGATCCAGGCCGAGCCGCTCGGCGAAACCCACAGCTTCGGCCGCCGCGGCCATGTGCACCGCAGCCAACAGCTGGTTGACCAGCTTGAACGACTGGCCGTCACCGACCCGGGCACCGACCGGATGAACCTCCCCGATCGGCGACAGCACCGGGTTCAGTTCGTCGACCAGCTCCCAGTCGCCGGCGGCGAACAGGGTGAGCGTGCCCTGCTCGGCACCCAATCAGCACCACGGCGCTTCCTGCCATCGCGCCCTCGGCGAACGGCGGACCGTTCAGCAACTCGACGACCTGGACGCCGGTCGCCACCATCACCAAGGTGACGGCGCAGCCCTGCAGTGACCGCGGATCGGTGTCGGCACTCAGGCCGGCCGCCTGTGCCTTCGCCACCTGCGCGGCGAAGGCGTCGACGGCACGCACCGGCAGCCCGGCGTCCCGCAGACGAAGCGCCATCGGCAGGCCCATGGCGCCCACCCCGACGATCCCGACGGGTGTGCGTTCAGTCATCGCGCACCATGTCCCGGATCTCGGCCGCGATCCGCTCCGCGTCCGGCACGACGGCAGCCTCCTGGACGGCCACGTAGGGGATCGGCGTGCGGGCGCCGCCGAGTCGGCGGGGTGCGGCCTTGAGGTCGCCCCACAGCCGGGTGGTGAGCTGGGCGACGAGTTCGCCGCCGAAGCCGAACAGCTCCGGTGCCTCATGGGCGACCAGCACCCGTCCGGTCTTGCGAACCGAGGCGGCGATGGTGTCCATGTCCAGCGGGAACAGGGTGCGCGGGTCGACCACCTCGACCGAAACGCCCTGCTCGGCCAACACCTCGGCCGCCGCCAGCGCATGCCGACGCATCAGCTGGGTGGCCACCACGGTGACGTCGCTGCCTTCCCGGGCGACCGCGGCACGACCGAACGGAATCGGCTCGCGTCCGACCGGGCCGCGGTCGTTGTACAACGCCTTGTGCTCGAGGAAGATCGTCGGGTTCGGGCTGGCGATCGCCGTCCGGAGCAGGCCGTAGGCGTCGCCCGGTGTGCCCGGCACTACCACCTCCAGCCCCGGAACGTGGGCGAACAACGTCTCCAGCGACTGGGAGTGCTGGGCCGCCTTGCCGATCCCCGAGCCGCCATTGGTGCGGATGACGAGTGGCACGTCGAACTGGCCGCCGAACATGTACCGCGCCTTGGCCGCCTGGTTGACGATGCCGTCCATGCCGAGCAGGGAGAAGTCGGAGTACATGATTTCGACGACCGGGCGGACGCCGCGCATCGCGGCACCGACCGCTGCCGAGACGATCACCTCTTCGCTGATCGGGGTGTCCCGGATCCGGTCGGCACCGAAGGTGGCCAGCAGCTTGCCGGTGATGCCGTAGGTCCCGCCCCCGGTGCCCCAGGTGGTCAGGTCCTCACCCATCACGAACACCGTGGGGTCGTCGGTCATGGCGTCGATCAGTGCGCCGTTCAGGGCGCGCCAGGTGCTCAGCGTCCGGTTGGGCCGGCTCGCTGGGGGAGCGGTGGGCGTGCTCATCGGGGGTCCTCCGTCGTGGCGGCCAGGGGAGCGGCGACGTCGGCGAATGCGTCCGACGCAGGTGGGTAGGGCGATGACCGGGCGAACTTCTCGGCCTGGTCGATCACGTCGGCGGCAGCCTTCTCGAGTTCGGCCAGGTCTGCTTCGGAGAGCACACCCGCTTCGGTGAGCCGCCTCGACAGGGCGGTGATCGGGTCCTTCGTCCGCCATTGTTCGACTTCGGTTGCGTCGCGGTAGATCTCGGTGTCGTCGGCCATGTGGCCCAGATAGCGGTAGGTGTCGGCGACGATCAGGGTGGGGCCTTCGCCGGCTCGGGCGCGCGCCACCGCTGCGGCGGCCACCTCGGCGACGGCGACGACGTCCATGCCGTCGACATCGACCGAGCGGACGCCGTAGGCGTCGCCGCGGCGAGACAGCTGGGGTTGAGCGACCATCCGCTCGATCGAAGCGGACTGGGCGTAGTGGTTGTTCTCGCAGACGAACAGCACCGGCAGTCTCCAGATCGCGGCCAGGTTCATCGCCTCGGCCAGCACGCCCTGGTTGGCGGCGCCGTCACCGAAGTAGCAGACCGAGACGCCGTGATCACCGGCCAGCTGCGAGGCCAGCGCGGCACCGGTCGCCAGGCCGATGCCGGCGCCCACGATGCCGTTGGTGCCGAGGATGCCCAACGCGGCGACGCCGATGTGCATCGAGCCACCCTTGCCGTGGCAGTACCCGTCGACGCGGCCGAAGATCTCGGCCAGGGTGCGGCCGGGATCGGCCCTGCGGGCCAGGCAGTGGCCGTGGCCGCGATGGTTGCTGACCACGCTGTCCTGCGGTTCCAGCTGCAGCGACACCCCCACCGCGATCGCCTCCATGCCAACGGAGGCGTGGGTGGAGCCCCGGATCAGTTGCTCCTTGGAGAAGGTGGGCAGCCGCCGCTCGAATTCGCGAATCTCCAGCATCTTCCGCAGCGCGGTCGGCCCGGACGTGGCGAGGTCGAACCCCGTGGCGGTGGTCACGAGATCCTCGCCACCACTGCCCCGGCCTCCACGACCTCGCCGGCCTCGACCAGGATCTGCAGGGTGCCGGACGCCGGCGCGACCAGTTGCACCACGACCTTGGAGGTCTCCAGTTCCGCCAGCGGCTGGTCCTTCTCGACCAGCGCCCCGTCGTCGACGCTCCAGGACGAGATCTCGGCGTCGGCCTCGTCTCCGATCAATGACTGCTCAATGACAACATCCATCTCAGTAACTCCACTTCTTGGTGTCGGGTTGGTGGGATTGGTCGGCTCGATGAAGGTCGGGCCGGGTTCAGAAGTGACCGATCTGGTCGGTCGGGGCGTCGGCCGTCATCTTCCAACGCCTGATCACGAAGGCGTTCAGAGCTCCGGCGATCAGGCAGAGGCCGGCGATCACGTACATGCCGGCGGTGGTGGTGCCGGTCGCGTCCCGGATCCAACCGAAGATGAACGGTCCGGTGAATCCGCCGATATTGCCGAAGGTGTTGATCAGAGCGAGGCCCGAGGCCGCGGCCATGCCGGTGAGGAATTTGGTCGGCACGCCGAACGAGATCGGGATCGCCGAGCACAGACCCATCGCGGCCAGGCTGACGCCGACCAGGGTCAGGGTGGGCGAGTTGGCCCAGATCGCGATCAGGATGCCGGCCGCGCCCATCACGGCGCTGATCGCGACGTGCATGGTGACCTCGTCGTGCTTGCGCGAGTGGTTGGACCAGAAGATGAGGAACAGGGTGGCGAACGCGTAGGGAATCGCGGTGAGCAAGCCGACGTCGACCACGCTGTACTTGACGGCGTACTGAGCCTGGAATCCCTGAATGATGGTCGGCAGGAAGAACCCGATCGCGTACAACCCGTAGACGATGCAGAAATAGACCACGCAGAGGATCCAGACCTTGGTGTTGAGCAGCACGCCGCGGATCGAGTGGCTCTGATATCCGGCCGCCTCCTGGTCGAGGTCCGCGCACAGGACTGACCGTTCCTCGTCCGACAGCCATTTGGCCTGATCCGGTCGATCGGTCAGATAGAAGAAGCACATCAGGCCGAGCAGGATCGCCGGGACGCCAGTGGCGAGGATCATGAACCGCCAGCCGGAGAAGCCCCAGCCGTCCCCCAGGGCGATTAGCCAGGACGCCAGCGGTGCGCCGATCACCGACGACAGCGGAATCCCGACCAGGAACAGAGCGAACGCCTGAGCTCGGTCGCGCTGGACGAACCAGTAGGTCAGGTAGAGCAGGATGCCCGGAGTGAACCCGGCTTCCGCCACACCGAGGAGAAACCTGAGCCCGATCAACCAGCCCTGATTCGGGACGAACGCGGTCGCCGACGCGACGACTCCCCACGAGATCAGGATGCGTGCGATCCAGACGCGAGCTCCGAATTTGTGCAATGCGATGTTGCTGGGTACCTCCAGCAGGATGTAGCCGACGAAGAAGATGCCGGCGGCGAACCCGTATGCGGTTGCGGTGAGCCCCAACTCCTGGTTCATCCCGCTGGGCCCGGCGATGCTGATGTTGCTCCGGTCGATGTAGTTGACCAGGTAGCACAGACACAGAAATGGCATCAGGCGCCATAGCACCTTCCTCCGGGTGGTCTTCCTGATGGCGCTCGTTGCTGTGGGTGTTGTCATGCGCTGGACGTCCTTGTCACTGGGTGTCGCGAGGAAATGGAAGGGACGCGGGCGGCCAGCCGGACCGGTCGGCTGGATCGCGCGGTTCTCGAAATGTGAGCGACCGAAGCAGTGGTCGTGCCGATAACTATAGTGGTCTAGCCAATTGTGTCAATAGGTCTATCCACTGCGCGCGGACGGTCGGGATGGGAACCGACCATGGACGCGGATCCTCGTCGGTGTCGAGACGCAATGTGGGCAGAGTTCAACCCCGCGGCCGGACGGAGATCCGGGCAGCCGCCGGGTAGGTGATCCGGAATCTCAGCGGGCCCGCCGAGCCTGGGCAGGCTCAGCGTTCGGTGGTGACCCGGGCGACGTGCAGCGCCAGATAGGAGATCTCATCGGGTGTGAGCGCGGCTCCGAGCCGCAGCTCCAACACTCCGGAAAGCCGGACGGCGACGTCCGCGGCGTCGGGGAAGCTCTCCCGGATCGCCTGGCCGACCATCGTCGGTTCGGAGTCGAGTTGCTTGTGGTTGTGGATCCGGACGAACAGGTAGCGCAGGTGCGTGACGAACCGTCCGACGCTGACGCTGCCCGGGTCCAGCGTGATGCCGTAGGCCTGCTCGATGACGGTGACCATCTGCTGGATCACTCCGGTCATCCGGTAGGTGTACGACAGGTCGCCGGTGGCGAAGCCGGCGTTCACCAGGTGCAGTGCCAGCCCGACCGCTTCGGTCTGCGGCAACAGGACGTCGCTGTGTTCGTTGATCGCGGCCAGCAGCGCTTCGGCTTGCCGGTACTCATCGGTGTACAGGTGTTGCACCTCGGCGAGCAGGGGATAGGCGATGTCCATGCCGAGGTTGACCCGGCGGATCGCGAAACTGACGTGGTCGGCGAGGGCGATCACCACCGCCGGATTACGTCCCACCGAGTCCAGGCCCACTGACGCGATGGCCTGGCTGACCAACTGAATGTGTTCGGGTGGGATGCCGGCGAGCAGCTTGGCCAGGTGATCGGAATCGCCGCCGTCGGCCGGGACGAATACGCGGGACACCTTCGCGGCGTCCACGCTCTGACCGGGCCGGGCCTGGAACCCCAGGCCGCGACCGGTCAGGATGACCTCGCGTCCGCTCTCGTCCAGAGCGAGCACGAGGTTGTTGTTGAAGACGCGGAGAATCTTCATCAGATCAGGGCAGTGGCCGCCCCCACACGGGGGCGGCCACCGGTCACTCCTTTCAGGCCTCGATGTCGATGACCGGGTCGCCGAGCGAAACATCGCTCGGACCCACCGGCGTGACCGACTTCAAGGTGGCGGTGTTGATCACCACGACCATCGTGGTGGTGTCGTAGCCGGCGGCCTTGACGGCCTCCAGATCGACCCTTGCGAGAAGATCGCCCTCTTGGACGCGCTGGTCCTTGGCGACCTCGAGCTCGAAGCCCTTGCCTTCCAGCTGCACGGTGTCGATGCCGACGTGCACCAGCACCTCGACGCCGTCATCGGTCTTGATGCCGTAGGCATGGCCGCTGTCGGGAACGGTCATCAGCACACCGGCCACCGGAGCGACCACGTGGCCGTCCGACGGAACGATGCCGACACCGTCACCCAGGGCCTTCGAGGCGAATACCTTGTCGTTGACCTCAGCGATCGGGACGACCTTGCCGGCCACCGGAGCGGAGACCGTGCGGGTGGCGACCAGCGTGGCGACGCCACCGGCGGCGACCGGAGCGGCGGCGACAGCAGCCGGAGCCGGGGCCGGAGCTGCATGCTCGGCGGCAGCGGCGGCCCGCTCGGCCTCGAACTCGGCCTTCTGCTCCGCGGTGCGGTAGTCGCTGGCGATGACCAGCAGCATCGACACCACGAAGGCTGCGGCGATGGAGATCGAGTACGTCCACATCGGGTTGAACACCGGGATGGTGAGCAGCGAGGTGAAGGCGAAGGTCGAGGCCTTCACGGTGCCGAACATCCAGCCGAGGATGCCGATCGTCACGCCACCCACCGCGCAGCCGATCAGCATGCGCGGGTAGATCCGCTTGTAGCGCAGGTGGATGCCGTACAGGGACGGTTCGGAGATGCCGCCCAGCAAGCCCGCGGCCAACGCGCCGATGGCGGTCTGGCGCACCTCGCTGTCCTTGACTCTGCTGGCGACGACGAGGACGCCGGCGGTGGCACCGAAGCAGGCGAAGTTCCAGGTGCCCATCGGGCCCTGGATGAAGTCGTAGCCCAGGGTGCTGATGTTGGCCAGCATGAGCGCGTTGAGCGGCCAGTGCAGGCCCAGCGGCACCAGGAACGGGTAGATCATCGGAATCAGAACGGCGAACAGCAGCGGCACGGTGTTGTTCAGCCAGGCCAGGCCGGCGCCCAGCCCGCTGCCCAGCCAGATGCTGATCGGGCCGATGATGAAGCCGGTGATCGGCACCATGATGAGCAGGCAGAAGAAGGGCACGAAGACCATCTGCACGTTCTCCGGGAAGATCTTCTGCAGCAGCTTGTGGAGCTGAGCCAGCACCGCAACCATGATCAGCGGCACGAACACCTGGCCGCCGTAGTCGTTCAGCTGCATCGGCAGGCCGAAGATCTGCGCCACACAGGTGTCCGTGCCCAGGGTGGGGTTGGTGGTGCAGACGGTATCCACGGCTTCCTTGAGCGAGAGGAAGTCGGGGGTGAACACGGCGGCCATCACCGCGCCGCCGATCCACGGATCGATCTTGAGCGCCTTGGCGGCGTTGTAGGCGACCATGATCGGCAGGAAGTACAGCACCGAGCGCCACATCGAATCCCAGAACACCCAGGTGGCGCCGGCGTCCGTCAGCCGGTCGGCGCCCTGGAACGGGACGAGGTGCAGCGCGTCCAGCACCGCGGCGATCGCGATGATCAGCGATGAACCGAGCAGCACGCCGAGCAGCGGGCGGAACGAGTTCGAGAGGTACTCGAAGAAGGCGTCGAGCCAGGCGACCTTGCCGCGGGCCTTGGCACGCTCGGCCGCCTTGATGTCGGCGTCGCTCGCCGCCGCCGGCTTGGCGCCGCCCTTCATCGAGGGCAGGTTGGTGATGTCGGCATAGACGGACGCGACGGCGCCGCCGATGATGACCTGATAGCGGTCGCCGCTCTGCGGCACCGCGCCCAGGACGCCCTGGATGGCTTCGAGCGACTTCTGATCGACGACGCCGGCATCCTTCAGTTCGAAGCGAAGCCGTGTCGCACAGTGGGTGAGACTTGTGATGTTGCCGGGACCGCCGACCTTTTCGACGATCTGTTCGGCTGTAGTGGACGCCATTGTCGGTTCCTGTCTACTAGCTAAGTTGGAATCTGGACTGGAACAAAAAAAGACCCGAGTTGCACCGCTAGATGCGACTCAGGTCTTGCCCCTAGTCGGGTAGCAACCCTCTTGGTGTGAGCCGAGGCTCTGCCAGCACAGTAGCACCGGGTCTCGACGTGCAACAGCAACTCGGCGAGGAAGTCGCACCCGGGTTGTTGGGCCCCGCGCTGGTGGGCAGGTTCGGCGGCTGGCCGGCCGGCTCAGCGGTCCGGCGGGGGAGGCGGGATCGACCCCAGATCGGGTGCCCGGTCCGGCCAGATCAACAGCACGCGGCAGGGCGCGTGATCGACCACGAAGCGGGTGTGTTTGCCGAGGCTGTGTGGACCCAGCCGGCTGCGGTCGCCGTCGCGTCCCAGGATCAGGTAGTCGGCCCCGTCGGCTGCCGCGGTGACAACTCGCTCCGGGAAGCCGGATTCCAGCCGCGTCGTGGCGTCCACGCCGAGTCGTTGCTGAGCCCGCCGCAGCATCGTCTCGGCGGCGTCCCGGCTCAGCTGATCGAGTTCCTCGGTGGCCTTCTTCCGGCGTCCGCGCCCCATCAACGAGCCGACGCCCGGGTCGGGCCGCCCCGGCGACTCCTCTCGGACGCAGATCAGGGTCACCTCGGAGGGCCGGAAGCCGGCGAGCTCGCGGGCGGCGTCCACGCAGGCGGGCCAGGTTCCCTCCCGCACCCAGATCACGATCTTCATGCCACACCTCCGATGGTGAGTGAAATCCACAATGCCAGCACCCCGACGACGATCGCGATCGGGGTGGCCAGCAGGCCGAGCAGGGTGAACTCCTGGATCGGCGTCTCGTGATCGTGCGCCTGGACGATACGGCGCCACAGCAGCGTCGCCAGCGATCCGACGTAGGTCAGGTTGGGGCCGACGTTGACGCCGATCAACACCGCGAGCACCGCACCGGGACCCGATTGGGCGGCGAACGGGAGCAGCACCAGCACGGCCGGCAGGTTGTTCACCAGATTCGCCAGCAGAGCGGCCAGGGCGGCCCAAAGCAGCAACGCGACGAGTGACTGTCCGGACGGCACGATCTGGCCGATCGCGGCACCCAGGCCACCCTCGACGACCGCGGTCACCACAATGCCCAGCGAAAGCACGAAGCCGAGGAAGCCCAGGTTGATGAAGCCCGGGACGTCTTTGGCGGTCACCTGCTTGAGTTTGAGCGCCCGGGCCAGCAGCACCAGCGCGCCGGCCAGCGCCACCCAGGCCGCCTCGATGTGGAACAGGGACGCGACCACGAAGCCGACCAGGGTGAGCGCCAGCACGATGGCCGAGAAGCGCGGCAGCGGCGGAACCTCCGGCGGCTCGGGATCACTCGCCGGAATCGACAGGTCCGAGGCGAAGAACTGCCGGAAGGCCAGGTACTCGACGATCAGGACGGCGAGCCAGGGCAGGGCCATCAGTCCCGCGAACGAGACGAAGGTGAGCCCGGCGGCCGACATCGCGAGCAGGTTGGTCAGATTGGATACCGGCAGCAGCAGCGAGCCGGCATTGGCCAGATGCGTGCAGGCGTAGGCGTGCGGTTTTGGTCGCACCCCCATCCGCGACGCAGTGGCGAACACCACCGGGGTGAGCAGCACCACGGTGGCGTCCAGCGACAGCACCGCGGTGACGACGGCCGCCAGGATGAACACGAAGACGAGCAATCGTTGGGCGTCGCCGCGACTCTTGGCGGCCATCAGCGCGCCGGCGTAGCGGAACAGGCCGTCGGCATCGCAGAGTTCGCTGATCACCAGCACGGCGGCCAGGAAGGCCACCACCGGGAACAGGTGCGCGACCTCGGCCCACGCCTGGTCCCAGCCGAGCGCGCCGGTGAGTAGCACGATGAGCGCCGCCGGAACCGCTGCGACGGCCTCGGGCAGCCCGCGGGGTCGGACGACCGCGAAGCCGAGCACAAGCACCAGCATCGAGACCGAGATGACTTCGCCCACGGCCGATCACCCTAGCGCCGACGGCCGTCGCGCGCAGGTCACCCCAAAGGGTCTGGCCGCTCCGCTGTCGCAGTGGGCCGGCCAACCCACGAGACCTGTCGTCGCGGCCGGACCGGGACCGGTCCGGACCGGCTTGTCCGCAGTCGGCCGGCGCGCCGCTCAGCCGCGGCGCAGCGACGCCGGACCGCCCGGCAGGTCGATCCGCACGCCGGTGTCGGTCAGCGTGTCGTCCTCGATCCGGTACAGAGCTAAGCACCGGTCGGCGTACAGCTGGGCCACGATCCGACGCGAGTCGCGGCTGAAGACCACACCCTGGGCGGCGGCACCGGTCGGCAGCTCGCCGACGCGGCGCAGGCGTCCGTTGTCGTTCGCGAACAGCACCAGTCGTCCGGTGCCACTGTGACCGGGCCGGTCGCGAGCGATCTGGCTGCCGGCCATGCACAGCGCCGCCACCCAACGGCCGTCCGGGGAGATCGCGACACCCTCGGGAACGGACGGCACCGCCGCATGATCAACACTGCGATAGGGGAGTTCGGAGGTGTCCACCAGGGTGATCAGGTCGACGTCGGCGACGCTGTGCCCGCCCTGGAGGCTCTTGCCGCCCCAGCCGATGCCGCCGACCGTGGCCCATTGGCCGGTGGCGTCGACGTCGACCACGTACGGGCTGACTCCGGTGGCCAGCCGCTCCGGGCGAAGGGCGACGTCGCTGCCGGTCAGGTCGAGCACCGCCGCGCCCTGCTCCTCCCGCAGCGACACGATGGCGGCGCTGCCGTCGGCCAGGACGCCGATGCCGGCCAGCCGTCCAGCCGACAACGCGACCCGCTGCTGCTGCTCGAGATGGTCAGCGGTGACACCGAAGACGACGACCTCGCCGCTCACCGTGGTCACCAGCAGTCGGGTGCCGTCCGGGGTGAATACCACCGCCTGCGGATGGCTGCCGAGTTCGATCACCTCGACCACCGGCTGAGCCTCGCCCAGTCGAACCACCTGCAGGATCTCGTGGAAGACCAACGCCCCGGCGTCGGCATCGTAGGTGGTGGGCGCGGCGACCGCGGCCCAGCGGGCGTCCGGCGACAGTGCGACGGCCTGCGGCGGACCGACGATCGACGTCCGGACGTCGACCGTTGCCAGCACCGCTGGTGGTTCGGCGTCCAGATCGATCAGGCTGAGTGTGTCCGGACCGGCGCCGGCCGGAAACACGTCCCGGCCGGCATCGCGGATCAGCTTGGCGTCGTTGGCGCTGACCAGCAGTTCCACCTCAGTAGCCAACCGCCGGATCGACCACGTTGCGCAGCGGACGTCCCGCCAGGTAGAGCCGCAGGTTGTCGCAGAAGATCTCGCAGATGCGTTCGTCCTCCCGACTGTCCAGGCCACCCGAATGCGGACTGACCAGCACGTTCTCCAGGTCCCACAGTGGTGAGTCGGCGGGCAGCGGCTCCACCGCGAACACGTCCAGGGCGGCGAAACCGACCTGGCCCGATCGCAGCGCGTCGATCAGGGCGTCCTCGTCGATGACCGTGCCGCGTCC
The DNA here is from genome assembly GCA_044225075.1 of Micropruina sp. Lineage (GTDB taxonomy): Bacteria > Actinomycetota > Actinomycetes > Propionibacteriales > Propionibacteriaceae > Micropruina. The sequence goes on from JBGAJF010000009.1 coordinate 23,147, forward strand.
GACGTTGGCGATGGTCACCCCCGGTTTGGCCTTGGCCAGCAGGTCGGCGTCGATGAGCTTCTCGGTCTGCGCCGTGCCCGGCAGGGTGAGCACGATGTGGTCGGCGCGGCCGACGATGCTCTCCAGGTCGTCGAGCGCGTGCACCTCGTCGACATTGTCGACCTCGCTCACCCTGCGCTTCACGCCGAGCACCGTCATGCCCAGCGCCTTGCAGCGCTTGGCCACCTGCTGGCCGATTCCGCCGAGTCCGGCGATCAGCACCGTGCTGCCTTCGATCGGACGCCCGACGACCCGGGTGGGCCAGTCGTGTGCCCGTTGCTGGCGCTGCAGCCGGGGGAGTTCCTTGCAGCCGCAGATCAGCCCGAAGATCGCCCATTCGGCCAGTGGGATGCCGTGCGCGCCGGCCGAGGTGGTGAACACGATCCGCTGCAAGGCCTCATCGGGAAGCCCGGCGGCGACCACCTGGCCGCCGCCGCCGGCGGCCATCGTCATCACCCAGCGCAGGTCGGGGTTGGCGGCCACGGTCCGGGCCAGCGCGGGCGGCTGGACGTCTGGGATGCCGTAGAGCACCTCCGCCGAATCGACCATGGCGTCGAAGCGCTCCTGCTGCTCCGGCGTCCGACTGAACGACGGGTCGCCGGCGAAGTCGGCCGGGTGCCGCATCGGCGGCAGCAGCTCTTGGTCGACGACGACGTCGACCCGAGGGTCGACCGCCGCGACCCGGTCGCAAAGCTCGGGGGCGAGCGGGGTGGCGACGACCACCCGCACTCGGTCCTGATCAGACATGCACTGTCTCCTGTCCGGCGTCGTTGAGATCCGTCAGACTACGACCCTTGGTCTCGGGGGTGACGAAGGTGGTGAGGAACGAGATCAGTGACAACACAGCCGAGTAGATGGCGATGACCCACCAGGCGTTGCCGGTCACGAAGAGCAGCGAGGCGCCAGCCAAGGGAGCGATGCCGCCGGCGAGAACCGCCGAGAACTCGCGTGCCGTAGCGACACCGGTGAACCGGTGCTGGTTGCCGAAGAGTTCAGGCAGTAGGGCGCACTGGGGGCCGAGCATCCCCTGAACACCGATGCCGATGCCGACGCCCATCACCACCAGCACCAGCCAGATCTGACCGAGGGTGAGCAACCAGAAGGCCGGGAAGGCGAACGCCATGCTGAAGAAGGCTCCCCAGCGGTAGACCTGAACGCGACCCACCCGGTCGGAGAGGGCACCGAAGAACACCACGGTGAAGACGGAGATCAGTGCTGCGACGACCGCGCCCCAGGTGCTGAGCAGAGCCTGGCCCTTGTAGGCGGGCAGGCTGGCCACGTAGGCGAGCAGCAGCGCCGAGTAGATGGACGAGTTGCCGTTCTCTCCCATCCGCAGCCCGATGCCGATCAAAATGTTGCGCTTCGAGGTGGCGATCGCCTGACCAACGCTCTGCTTGACCGGAGCCTCGCGATGGGCTTCGGCTTCTTCGAGCGCCTCGAACGCCGGCGACTCCTTCAGTCGCATCCGGATGACGACCGCGACGATGATCAGCACCGCACCCAGCAGGAACGGCACTCGCCAGAGCCAGCCGAAGAGGACGTCGCGGCTCGCCATTGCCAGCAGGGCGAAGGTGCCGGCGCCGAGCAGGGTGCCGACCTGGATGCCGACGAAGGGCAGGGCGGCGAAGAAGCCGCGGCGCTTGCGTGGCGCGAACTCCGAGATGAGCACCGTGGCGCCGGCTTGTTCCGCGCCGGCGCCCAGGCCCTGCGCGACCCGCAGCGCGACCAGCAGGATGGCGCCCCAGATGCCGACCGAGTCATAGGTGGGCAACATGCCGATCAGCATCGACGAGCCGCCCATCAGCGCGATCGTGATGATCAGGACGACCTTGCGTCCGATCTTGTCGCCCATGGCGCCGAAGACCAGGCCGCCGATCGGTCGGGCCGCGAAGCCGACCGCGTAGGTGCCCAGGGCGGCGATGGTGGCGCCGGCCGGGCCGAGCGGCTTGAAGAACAGTTCGCCGAAGATCAGCGCGCTGGCGAGGCCGTAGATGTAGAAGTCGTAGTACTCCAGGGCGGAGCCGACGGACGAGGCGAGGGTAGCCCGACGGAGTTGGACGGGATCGACGACCTCGTGCTCCTCGGTGGGAGGAGAGGCGTATTGCTCGGACATGAGAGCTCCTTTGTTCTCGATGCAGTGATCTCAGTCTGCCCTATAGGATGAACGATGGTCAATAGACCGAACGAATGCGCCGGCGTATCTCCGCGCGACCGCTATCTGGAGGGGCGAGGTCGACGAGCTCGACCAGCGAGAGCTACGCGGTACGGAGGGATGGTTGTCTCCGCGCCACAGTGGTGCCGCAGGCGGCACGAAAGAACCGGCCCCGGCGTACCGCTTGCTCAGCCGGTGGCCATCGGGTTGCCCAGCAGCGTGGCGACCCGCTTCAGTTCGGCGACCATGGTGTCGCGAACCTCGTCGGTCCACTCCGATTTGTGCTTGGTCACGCTGATCGCGAGGATCGGTGCCCGGACGCCGCGGGTGGGCACCACCACCGCCACGCCGACCACGCTCTCGGCGGACTCCTCGTCGTCGATCGCGTAGCCGCGGGCGCGAGCCAGCCGGACGTCCTTGAGCAGCCGGGGGACGGTGCGCCGGGACCGTCCGGTGAGTCGCGGCAGTTCGTCGATGCCGTAGTAGAGCCGCTCGATCTCGGAGTCGTCGAGCCTGGCCAACAGCGCTTTGCCAGGCGCGCACGAGGACGCCGGCAGCCGGTCGCCGATGTTCGTGGTCAGCCGGATCGCCGGATGGCCCTCGTAACGCGCCAGGCACAGCGTGTCGATGCCGGCGGCAGTGGAGAGTCGCAGCGTTTCCGGGCGGAAGACGTCCGACTCGAGGCAGGCGCGATGGAACTCGCTGACCTGATCGAGCCGGGCGAGATATGAGCCACCGAGTTCGACAACCTTGCGACCCAGGGAATATCCGAGGTCGTCGCGACGAACCAGGCCGCCGAGTTCCAGTGCGGTGCAGATGGTGCTGGTCGAGGACTTGGGCACGCCGAGGTCGCGGCTCAGATCCGCCAGGGTCATGCTGCCGGACTCGCTGGCGGCGATCGCGTCCAGGACGGCGACGGCGCGGCTCACCGCGGGCGCCGCTCCGGGCGGAGTGACATCGGTTCCACCACGAACGGGAGACATGGCGGAAACCCTAGCGTTCGTTCAACTGATTGAACATAAGACAATGGGCTGAATATGCGTTCGAGTTCGGGCTCGCTGGGTGGGCCGAGGTGATGCGGCTGCGTCCGGGGTGAGCCATACTCCGGGCCATGGGTCGTGACATCGAAGCCAGGACGTACACCAGGGAGCAACGCCAACGCTATCGCGAGAAGGTGCGGCACTGCCTCGACGTGTTCGAGCAGATGCTCGCGGCGGACAGCTTCGACTTCGACGAGCCGATGACGGGACTGGAGATCGAACTCAACCTGGTGGGCGCCGACTACCGGCCGAAGATGGACAACGCCGACGTCCTTGCCGCGATCGCCGATCCGGAGTTCCAAACCGAACTCGGCCGGTTCAACATCGAGTTCAACGTGCCGCCCGGCCCGCTGGCGGGCGATGCCCTGGCGGGTCTCGAGGAGTCGTTGCGGACCTCGATGAACGCCGCCGAGCGCCGCTCGGCGGCATTGGGCACGCACATCGTGATGACGGGGATCCTGCCCACCGTGATGCCGGAGACTTTCGAGGGCGACTGGATGAGCGAGAACATCCGCTACGCCGCCATCAATGACGCCGTGCTGACGGCCCGCGGTGAGGACATCAACCTCGATATCGAGGGTCCGGGTGGCGAAACTCTCATTCGCTATATCGATTCGGTGGCGCCGGAATCTGCGTGCACGTCCGTGCAACTGCATCTGCAGATTCGCCCGGAGGAATTCGCCGACCACTGGAATGCGGCGCAGGTGCTGGCCGGCGCGCAACTGGCGTTGGCAGCCAACTCGCCGTTCCTGATGGGACGCCAACTGTGGGCCGAGACCCGCATCGTGTTGTTCGAACAGGCCACCGATACCCGGCCGATCGAGTACGCCAATCAGGGCGTGCGGCCCCGGGTCTGGTTCGGTGAGCGCTGGATCACGTCGATCTTCGATCTGTTCGAGGAGAATGCGCGGTGGTTTCCCGCACTGCTGCCGGAGCTGGATCCAGAGGACCCGAAGGCCGTCTTCGATGCCGGGGGCGTACCTCAACTGTCCGAGATGCGGTTGCACAACGGCACCATCTATCGCTGGAACCGGCCGATCTACGATGTCGGCGGCGGGGCGCCGCATCTTCGGCTGGAGAACCGTGTGCTGCCCGCGGGCCCGACGATCGTCGACACGCTGGCCAACGCCGCGTTCTACTACGGCACGCTGCGGACGCTGGTGGCAGAGGACCGGCCGGTGTGGTCCCGGATGGCGTTCTCGACGGCGGCGGCGAACTTCGAACAGGGTGCGCGATCCGGCATCGACGCCGACCTGTTCTGGCCCGGAGTGGGGGAGATGCCGGCCTCGGAACTGATCCTGCGACATCTGCTGCCGCTGGCCCACCAGGGTCTGCAGGACTGGGGGGTGGACGCCGAGATCCGGGACCGATTGCTCGGGGTGGTCGAGGGCCGGTGCAAGACCGGCATCAACGGCGCGCAATGGCAGGTCGAGGCCGTCCGCTCGCTGGAGTCGTCCGGAATTCCGCGGGTCGAGGCACTGCGTCGAATGGTGGCCGCCTACACCGAACGAATGCACACCAATACCCCGGTCCACACCTGGGAGAAAATCTGACGGGTTTCGCAGCGAGATTGGACTAGGGGCCGGAGCACAGGCTCGCGGCGAGCGTCGACTATGCTCTGGGCGCGATGAGCGGCCTGATCTCAAGCTGGCGGCGGCGGAGACTGTTCGCCGCTCCGACGCACGGTCGGCGTCCGATCCCGCGGTGGAGTTGGATCCCGTTTGCGGCGATGGCCGGGGGGCTCGCGGTGTTGACCGCCGTCCGTGCGCTCGGCGTCGACGGTGCCGATTGGTACCTCTGGCTGACCGACGCCCGCCAGCCCGTCGTGCCGGCGGTCTTCCTGGGTTCGATCGTGGCGTCCGCAGCGCTGTACGGCCGGTCGCGCAATACCACCGGACGGGTGGTGGGCCTGATCTCGGTCTCGGCCTTCGCGCTCGCCGCGGTGCTGCTCGGGCTCGTCTCCTATCTGTACTGCAGCACCGACGGGCCGCCGTTCTTCGACCAACTCGTCTGGGTCCTCTCCGGCAACGGAGCCGACCCGTGGGGCGCGGCGCCGGGCTGCCCGGCGCAGCCGCCGTTAGCCCATCATCTGGCCAGGTTGTGCGCGCTGTGGGGCGCACTGGCCAGCGTGCTCGGGGTGGTCGCGGCCATGTTGCGTCGTCAGCTCGACCGCTGGCTGGCCACCCTGGCGGATCGGGCGGTCGTCGTCATCGGAGCCTCCGATCAGGCCGCCGCGATGGTGCGGTCGGTCGCAGCGGACCGCTCCATCGGAACCGCTCTGCTGGTCGTCGACCACACCGGTGACGACGCCTTCGCGGCGACCGTTCGGACGATGGGCGGCCGCGTCCTGGCGGCCGAGGGCGTGGACGACGACCTGCTGCGCGGTCTGCTCACCAAGCGCGGCCGGATCGCCGTAGAGACCGTCCAGATCATCGAGGCGCGGGTGCCGGAAGCGCTCGGGACCTTCGGCCGGATCGCCAAGGTGCTGGACGCCGCCGCCCCGAACCCCGGCCTGGTCAGCCAGGTGCAGCTGCGCATCGACGATCCGTGGGTCGCAGAGAACTGGCGACGCACCGTGACCGGGATCGAGCGGCCTTGGCTGGCAGACGCGTTGTCGGCCACCGAGCAGACCGCGCGAGCGCTGGTCGCCCGGATCGACCGGGTCGAGGCCGGGCGATTGGTGCTGACCGGACGCGGGCCACTGGCCGCGGCCGTGCTGGCCGAGGTGGCTCGCGCGCAGCGGGAAGGCAGGATCCTGCGTCCCGGACCGACCGCGGCTGTCTTGCGGGTGACTGTGGTCGGGACGGGCGCAGCCGAGCTGGTCGAGGAGCACAGCGCGCAGCAGGCCCGCTTCGGCAACGACCGGGGCCTGGTGGAGCCCAGGGTCGTCACCGCGGCCGCCACCGATGCCGTCCTGGTTGCCGAGGCAGGCGGCGAGCCGGCGACCGTGCTGATCATCACCGAGGACGAACCGGACTTCAATCGACCCACCCGGCTGGCTGGTCTGCTGCCCCAGGTGACCATCCTGGCCGTCGATCCGGGCAGCACCGAACTGCCGGACCAGCCATTGGTCGGTCGCCTGACCAGCTTCGGAGTCGGCCTGCTCAGCGGCGGCGAGCCGCCCGAGGACCATTGGACGCGGATTGCTCGGTTGCTGCACGCCGCCTACCTCGGCCAGCTCGGCGACGCAGCCGGCTCGCGCCCGTCGTCACGGCCGTGGCGGGAGCTGCCGGTCTTCTACCGGCAAAGCAACCTGCGCCAGGTTCACGCCCTGCTCTGCGGGGTCGCGCAGCTGGGCCGGACCTGGGCCGCCGACGGGGCGGGGGAGGAACTCGATGCCGCTGAGATCGACTTCCTGAGCCGAGCCGAACACGAGTCCTGGCGCGGCTTCTACCGGGCGCACGGGTGGCGTCCGGGGCCCACCCGCGACGATTCTCGGCTGGTCCACGACTGGCTGATCGACTGGGACGCGCTGCCGCCGGCCGCACGGATGCGGACCAACGCCGGCGTCCGCCGTTCCCTGGCGCTGCTCGACACCGCCGGCTACCGCTCGCAGCGCCGGCGTGCGCTGGCACCGTTCCGGCGACTCGGCGAGGTGCGTGCCGTCCGGCTGACCGAAACCCACGGCTGGCGGACCGAATCCGGCATCGAGATGACCGGCGCGGCGGGCGATTGGCTGGTGACCGACCCGGAAACCGGTCGGCAGTGGTCGGCGGACCAGCGCGCCTTCGTGGCGGGTCACGAACGCATCGAGGGTGACCGCTACCGCCGCACCGGCACGGTGCTGGCCAGACCCGCACACCTCGGCGAGCGGGTCGACACCCTTGAGGGCCCAGCCGTCGGGCAGCCCGGCGAATGGTTGGTGCAAGGCAGTCTCGACGAGCGGTGGCTGGTGCCCGCGGCGCGGTTCCGGGCTGCCTACGAAGCGGTGTAGCGCCCCGGTACCAACCCGAAGCGACCGCCGCCGAGCGGTCCCCGGCTGGGGTGTTGTTGGGAATGTCACCGATACGCCGCGCCACACCAATCTGCTCGCTAACGTTCTCTTCATGGCGAATTCCCTGAACACCCCGTCGAAGCTTTCGATCATCGGAGCCGGCGCGGTCGGTTCCTCCCTCGCGTATGCAGCGCTGATCCGCGGATCAGCCGATGAGATCGCCCTTTACGACCTCGACGAGAAGAAGGTGGACGCCGAGGTCCGCGACCTCGGCCACGGCAGCCAGTTCACCCCGTCGTCGGGCGTGATCGGCGGCAACAACATTGAGGTCGTCAAAGACTCCCACGTGGTGATCATCACTGCCGGAGCCAAGCAGAAGCCCGGACAGACTCGGCTCGATCTCGCCGCCACCAACGTCAACATCCTGAAAGCGCTGATGCCACAGTTGCTCGAGCAGGCACCGGATGCGCTCTATGTGCTGGTCACCAACCCCTGCGACGTGCTCACCGTGGTAGCGCAGCAGATCAGCGGACTTCCGATCAGCCGGGTGTTCTCCAGCGGCACCATGCTGGACACCTCCCGGCTTCGTTACGCGATCGCCCAGGCGGCCAACGTCTCGACGGCGCACGTGCACGCCACCATCATGGGCGAGCACGGCGACAGCGAGTTTCCGGTGTGGTCGAGCGCCCGGATCAACAGCGTCCCGATCCGCGACTGGGTCGACTCCACCGGCAAGCGGATGTTCGATGAGGTCCTGCTGGCACAACTCGGGGACGAGGCAATGCACGCTGCCTACACGGTGATCGCAGGCAAGGGCGCCACCAACTATGCGATCGGCTTGACCGGTGCCCGGCTCACCGAGGCGCTGCTGAGCGGCAAGCGCTCGGTGTTCCCGCTGTCCAGCGTGCTGGACGGCTATCACGGCGTGAGTGGCGTGGCTCTATCGGTGCCCAGCCTGGTCTCCAAGAATGGCGTCGAACGGGTGCTCGATGTTCCCATGGACGCCCAGGAGATCACCATGCTCAGGCGCTCGGCGGCGACACTGAAGGAGTCGCTGAAGTCTCTGGGGTTCTGAGCCCGATCCCCATCGCGGGTTGAGCTTGTCGAAACCCCTTCGGGATCGCAGCTTCAGGTCTCGACAAGCTCAACCAGCGACGATCAGCGCCTCTCCTGAGGAAAACTCCGGCGACGACTGCGGCCGTGCCACGAACAGGTGCTATTTGAGGGCCGCGGTTCGGGTGGCGATGTCTTCGGCGAGGTCGAGCGCGGCCTGCCGCTGGTTCTCATCGCTGCCACCGAGACCGAGCACCCGTACGTAGTAGCTGGCGTCGACCGCAACCAGGGCTGTTGTGGTCGAGTCCTCGCCGGTCACGCCCGAACGCTTGTCGCCGGAGTAGTTGGTGGTCCCGCTCATCGTCTGAAGTTCCTTGGCCAGCGACTTGCCCTTGGCGTCGCGCACCACCTCGACGGACAGCAGGCCGCCACCGTCCTCGCCCTGCAGTGCGCAACTGCCGACCCGACGTCCTGGTGCGAAAGTGGAGAGTTCGCGCAGGCCTGCGATCGGCTGGTCGACCACGGTCTCGGCCTTGGCGGCGTCCACCCGGTCGTCGCACAGCTGGCCTTGGGTGCCGACCAGCGAAGGGCCGGGATCAGGATCGTGCGCGGCGCAGCCGCTCAGCAACGCGGCAGCGGCCAGAGGTGCCAGACCGAGCCGGAGGATCTGCGTCCGAGCGGGGCGCGACGCACGGCCGGAATCGTTCGGGCGTAGCGGGGAGGGCATGGTCGAAACCCTACTCCGCGGGATTGTGGTGGCCTGTTCCCGCCCACCTGTCGACGTGCCGCTCGCGGACAGCCGCTCCGACCACCCGGTAGGCTGACACCGCCTCACAGATTGGACGCCGATGCTCCCGATGTCCGGACCAGGGATCTCCCTGTTCGAACAGAACATCCCGCTCGCCATCGCGATCGTGGTCTGTTCGTCGGTCGCCTACGCGGGCGGCTCCACCATGCAGCATGTCGCGGTCGGACGGCTGGTGGACCCGGACGCCGACAACCGGGCGATGGGCTTGCGTCAGTTGTGGCGGCTGATCCGGACCCCGCTGTGGCTGCTGGGTCTGTTCACCATCTTCATCGGCGCCTCTGCGCACATCGTGGCGCTGATGATGGCGCCGGTGACCGTGGTGCAGCCGGTCGGGATCCTCGCCGTTCCGTGGGCCGTGCTGATGGCGGCCCGCATCCATCGGCACACCATCACCCGGGCGATGTGGCTGGCGGTCGGCGTGACGGTCGCGGGCATCGTGGTTTTCACGCTGCTGGCGGCCTCGGCGGCGTCCGAACACACCGTGCTCGACCCGGTCGCCATCGCCATCGGCTGCACGGTGATCTGCCTGATCGGCACCTCGCTCGGGCTGCTCGGCTGGAAAGGTCCGGTCCAGCTGCGTTGCTTGATGTGGGCGTCCGGCGGGTCATTCTTCTACGGGCTTTCCGCGGGCATGGTGAAGGCCACCTCCGAAGTGGTCAAGCACGACGGCTTCCACGGTATGCCGATCTTCTGGGTGGTCGCCCCGTTCCTGGTGCTGTCCTACGGAATTGGCGGCTTCATGGTGCAGCAGGCCCTGGCCAACGGCCCGGCCGAGATCACTGTGGGATCGATGACCACCACCGACCCGATCGTGGCAGTCACCTTCGGCTTGGTGGTGCTCGGCGAAGGCGTCCGGATCACACCGCTGGCGGGCGTCGGCATGGCGCTCGCCGGCGTCGCCGCGGTCTGGGGTGTGGTGCTGCTGTCCCGCTACCACCCGGACGCCGTGAAGCCCGAGCCGCGGGTGTCGGCCGATCCCCAAGGGGTGCCGGCCGGCCACTAGTGGCGACGCGCCACCAGCAGACGAGGTCAGCCCTTGACCGTCAGCGCCGACATCTGCCGGCCGCCGCCGTTAGCCAGGATGATGGTGGCGTCGCCCCTGCTCATCGGGAAGAAGACATAGCCGGTGACCGGTTGTCGGACCGAGGCGACGCCGGTCCTGATATCGGGGGTGAGCGGGCTGCTGGTCGGTCTCACCACATCGGTCGAGGCGTTGGAGAACGCCATGAAGCTGAAACTGATCGACCCGTCGTCGGAGTGAATGCGCAGCCGCAGTTGCAGGCCCTCGTCGGTCCAGGTGGAGTCGAGGATCTCCCAGCGTCCCGCCTGCCGCCCGTCCGGGGTGGTGAAGGGCTGGCCCGGACCGGCGGCGGCTGTGTTGCTGGGGCTCGCGCTTGCGGTGGGCTCGTTGGCCGGCAGCGAGCGGATGTAGATGCCGCCCCCGATCACCAGCACGAGAGCGATCAGCGTGGCGATGGTGATCAGCAACGGCGTCCGGTTGGGTGGCGGCGCGAACTGGTTGATCGAGACGTGAGCCGGCGGTTGAGCTCCGAGTGCTTGGCGAGGATCGAACCCGGGCGCCTCCGGCCCCGACGACATCCCTGCGGCGGGTTGCGGCTGCGGGCCGGACGACGGCGGGTAGGGCCAAGCGGCGCCGCCCGGCGCGGGCTGGCCAGGATAGGGCCACCCCCCAGCAGCCGGGTTGGGGACTGGTGGCGGGCCTCCAGGGGGGAGTTGGGTGCCGGGCGGCCACGACTGCGCTCCCCATGGCGGCGGAGCTCCGGGGCCCTGGGGTGGCGGCGCGCCGGGCCAACCGTTGCCGGGTGTGGTGGTCATCGTCAGTCAGGCTACCCGCCGCCGTGTTATCCACAGTGTCGCGTCCGGTGCGGGAGCTTTGACCACTTTTGCCCACCACGGGCGTCACTGAGGACATGACCTCAAATACATCCGTCCCCGTCGCTCGAGTCCGCGATCTCCCCGACCTGTTGGGTGTCATCCCGCACCTGCTCGGCTTCCATCCCGAGGAATCGATGGTGTTGGTGGTGCAGGACGGCGGCCTCATCCAACTGACGGCCCGCGCGGACCTGGCCGACCTGCGCGGTCCCGGTCACCTCGAACTGCTGATCGACCGAATGCTGCTGCGCTGGCCGTCCGGGGCGATGTGGTTGGTGGCCTACACCGCGCGCGAGAGACAGGGTTGGCGCCTGCTACGCCGGGCCGCTGCGCACCTCGGCAACTCGCTGGCCGGCGAGCCGATGTGCGTCACCGGTCAGCGTTACCGGGTCGCCACCGCGCACGGTCCGGTGTACCACCACGATCCGCGGGCCGCTGCCACGGCCGCCTCGGCAACTCTGCACGGGCTTCAGGCCCGGCCCAGCCGATCGATGCTGACCGAGCTGGTGCGTGCAGATCCGCGCGACTTGCCTGCCGCGGAAGCTGCCTGGGTGCGCGCGCTCGGCAAGGCGCTGGAACTTGATCGCGGCGACCGTCCCGGCGAGTTGCTGCGTAGCCTCGACCGGGCCGTGCACGCGCCCGACCGGATCTCGCGCGATGACTTGGCCTGGCTGGGCCTGCTGATCAACGACGCACAGGCCCGTGACCGGGCGGTGCTCTCTTTGGAGCAGTCTGCGGCCGAGGCGTGGGTCGAGGTCTGGTCGCGGGTCGTGCGTTCCTGCCCGCCCGGCACCCAGGACCAGCCGCTGGCGGTGCTGGCGCTGGCCGCCTGGGTCAACGGTGACGGTGCCTTGCAGTCGGTGTGCTTGGAAGAGATGGATCTGCTCGGCATCGCTCCCGGTCTGAAACAGATGCTCGAAGACCTCAGTGCCGCGGTGGTGCCGCCGAGCGACTGGGATGAACTCCGCGAGCGGCTGCGTGCCGCGCTCGACGACGAGCTTGCAGGCTAGCGCGGAGGAATCGAGGCGCCTCCCCCGCTCGGCGGGGCACATGCAGTCTGCAGTCGCCACGGGCATCGATCTGGCGGCGATGGTGGCTCCGGCACGCACGCCGGTGGGAGATGTCACGCGTGCCGTGCCTGGAATCAATGCGCTCTGGCGGTACCGAGCGCTGGGAGCGCCTGTTATCCACAGGGTCGGACGAGTTTGACCGAATTCGCGGTGAACTGCCCATGGTGAGGGCATGGTGCGCACAGATCGATCGGCCGATGACTTGTCCGATGTCGTCCGGCGGCGGTTGGAGGCGTTGCTGGCAGAGATTCCGCCGCGGCGGATGGCCGATTCCGCCGACGACGCTCCCGCCGCACCGGCGGCGCGCTCGGAACAACCGCGGCCCCGCGCCGTGTCTCCCGATGACGAGCCAGGAGAACCTGATCCGCCGGCCGCCGCCCGAGTGGCCGGGTCGTTTGCGGTGCTGGCGCCGCGGGTCCGCCAGTTCGTCCGCGAGCATCTCGTCGTGGTGGGCATCGTGGTTCTGAGCGGGGTGTTGTGGGGTGGTTACAGCCTGATGCAGGCCCGCACCGTCCCGGTTGCCGCTGCGGCGCCTCAGCCCTCGGTGGCGGTCAGCGCCGCGCCGCCGCCACCGAGCGCCACCGCTGTGACGCAGGTGCTTGTGCACGTGCTGGGTGAGGTGCGGCGCCCCGGGGTGGTCACGCTGCCGGAGGGTGCACGGGTCAAGGACGCCCTCGCGGCCGCCGGCGGCTTGACCCGTCGGGCACGTTCGGGAGACCTGAACCTGGCGGCAATCGTTGCGGACGGCGCCCAACTGGTCGTCGGCCGTGCCGGCAGCCAGATGCGCGGGCCAGGCGGATCGGGTGGCGACAGCACCGGGAACGCCGGGGCACCCGGCAAGATCGATCTGAACACCGCGACCGCCGAGCAACTCGATGCCCTGCCGGGAGTGGGGCCAGTCACTGCGCAGAAGATCCTCGCCTGGCGTACCGAACATGGCCGCTTCCGGTCGGTGGCAGAACTGCAAGAGATCGACGGCATCGGACCCAAGAGCTACGCCGAGATCGCACCGCATGTCCGAGTCTGAAGCCTCCGTCCCACCAATTCGGCCGGACCTCCGACTGGTTCCGGTTGCCGCGGCCGCGTGGGCCGGCATGTGGATCGCTACCGCGGGTGAGGCCAGTTGGCTCAGCCTGGGTGCGCTGGCCGGCGGGGTCTGCGCGGCTCTCGCTTGGCGCAGACGGTCCTGGGCGCTGGCGACGGTCGCACTGGTCGTACTGGCCTGCATGCTCATCGGTTGGGCGCGGTGGTGGTGGCGTGGCGAGGATCCGCTGACCCAGCTTGCCCACGAGCAGGCCGTGGGGGTGGCCGAGTTGACGGTCGTCGGCACCGCCCGGGCCGGCGAACGGCAAGGAGTACGCCCCCCATGGTGGTCGAGCAGTGCGCGCCTGGAACACATCGAGATCCGCGGTGACCGGCTGCGCAGTGGCGCCATGGTGAGGGTGAGTGCCAGCGGCGACGCAATGACTGCCTGGAAGGGACTCGCGCCGGGGACTCTGGTGCGGGCAACCGTCAGGTTGGCCGAGGCACAGCCGGGCGAGCCCGTGTCGGTCATGGTACGGGCGCGAGAGCCGCCGAACATCGTGGCCCCGCCGTCGCCCCTCGACGCCGCGATCGAACGGGTGCGGGCCGGGCTTCGCGACAGCGCGGCCCATCTCGACGCGGAGCCGCGTGCCCTGGTGCCGGCGCTGGTCGTCGGCGACACCTCGGCGATGCCGAGCAGTCTGGTGGACCGCTTTCGGGTTACCGGTCTGACCCATCTCACCGCGGTGTCCGGTGCAAACCTGACGCTGCTGCTGGCGTTCCTGGGCACGGTGGCCCGTAGCTGCGGGGTGACCGGCTGGTGGCTGCGTGGTCTGCTTGGGGTCGGCGTGGTCGGTTTTGTGTTGCTGTGTCATTCCGAACCCAGCGTTGTGCGGGCGGCGGCGATGGGGTTGGTGGGCCTGGTGGCGCTCGGCGCCGGGGGGCGCGGCGGGCAGGCCGTTCGGGCGCTGTGCGTCGCGGTGATGGTGATCGTTTTCGTCGACCCGGGGATGGCCAGGTCGGCCGGTTTCGCATTGTCGGTGCTGGCCAGTGGCGGGATCGTCGCGTGGTCGCGAGCGTGGACGGACGCGCTCGTCCGATGGCTGCCACGACCGCTGGCCGAGGGGTTGGCAACGCCGTTGGCCGCGCAGCTTGCGACCCAGCCTCTGGTGACTCTGTTGTCCGGCCAGATCAGCCTGGCCGGCTTGATCGCAAACCTGGCTGCCGGTCCATTGGTCGGTCCGGCAACGGTGCTGGGCTTTCTTGCAGCGGCACTCGCGGTGCCTTTGCTGCCGCTGGCCGGTCTCTTCGCGACAGGTGCCGGATGGTGTGCTCAGGGACTGTGCTGGATCGCCCGGTTGGGGGAGCTCTTCCCGGCGGCCGCGGTGGCCTGGCCGGCGAATGCGGTGGGCGTGGCGCTCGTGCTGGGGGGTTGTGTCGGCTTGGTGCTGGTCATGCCGCGGCTGCTGCGCAGCCGGTGGCTGGCGGGAGCGGCGGGGCTGATTCTGGTGGTGGCGCTGCTGCGGCCACCCAGCCCGCCCGGCTGGCCGCCACCCGACTGGGCGGTGGTCTTCTGCGACGTCGGCCAAGGGGACGCGACCTTGCTGCGAGTCGGGCCGGGCATCGCTGCGCTGGTCGATGCCGGTCCCGATCCGGCGAAACTGCGCGGGTGTCTAGCCGGGCTGGGTGTTGAGGCCGTCCCGCTGGTCGTATTGACTCACTTCCACGCTGACCACGTCACCGGTATCGGTGCGGCGGTCGAGGGGCGTCGGACGAGCGTTGTCGCGGTCTCGTCTGCCACCAGTCCGGCTCCGGGGCGGGCGCTGGTCGAGCAGGCGGCGGCCGGCGTCGGCCTGACCACGCTCGGCCCTGGAAGTCGCCTGAGTGCGGGGGAGGTGGCCATTGAGGTGGTTTCCGTCCGGGCCGCGTCCGTTCTGCCGGGCGCCGACGAGGGTGAGTCGGCGGCGGAGAACGACGGGTCATTGGTGATGCTGGCCACGGTCGGCGGGGTTCGTGTCCTGCTGGCCGGCGACGTCCAGGAGGACGGTCAGCGCAACGCGCTGGCTTCCGGTGCCGATCTCGGTGCAGACGTCCTGCTGGTCCCTCATCACGGGTCGGGTCATCAGTTGCCCGAGTTCCTGGCCGCCAGCCGGGCCACCGTCGCCGTGTTCAGCGCCGGCCAGGACAACGACTACGGTCATCCGGCGATAAAGACCCAGCGCGCCGTCCAGCAACTCGGCATGACACTCGCCCGCACCGACCTGCAGGGTTCGATCGCCATCAGCAGGCGGGGAGAGGCACTGGTCAGCACCACGCAGCGATGACTCTGCTCCCGCTGAAAGCAGCGGCTGTGGCGGCCACGGGCTCGGCTGAAGTCGAGAGTGACGCAGCAGTCGAGAGTGACGCAGCGCGAGTAACGATGCGCCGGGCCGATGCCCTCACGCAGTGACGCTACCGCGCGCGCGACTCAGCCAGTCGCACCACATCACGGAGCTTGCCGACCGCATAGGCCCAGTTGTGGCACTTGAAACTGCGGAGATCAGTGATCTCCGCTCCGCACCCGAAGCAACTCAGGTCCGCGATCGCGCGTGGCGCCTCCACGTTGACGAATTTGCGATCGCCGAGGATCACCTGGACGAGCAGCCGACGCTGATGGACCGCGCCGAGGGCCGAGGACACGATGTCCAACCAATTGGTCTCGCGATCGCACGACGGGCAGTGACGGCTATCGCCACTGACCCACAGTGGCGCACCGATCGTAGAAGCATCCATCCCGAGGAGTTTCTCAATCTCTCGGACGTCAGCGTCACAGGTGACCCATTTCTCCTTGCCGGGCAGGGAAGAAGGGGAATCGTAAACCTGTTGAAAGAGTTCCTTGCCGACCTGGAACGTACTGCGTTCGGCGGCCTTGTCTGATGCAGTCACGACGTCTCCTCGCAATCTGGCAGTGCGCGAATTTTAGGTCAGCCCAGGTACCAGGTCAATCGGTCGGTGCCACCTGGCATGCTGAGGACCATGACCGCGCCGTTCGCGACCGTGACCTTGATTCAAGGGCCCGAGAGCCTCCTAGCCGAGCGGGCCGTGCAGCACCTCGTGAGCGAGGCGATCCAGGCCCGCCCGGACGCCACCGTGAGTCGGGTTCCGGCCGGCGGACTGAACCGTGGCGGCTTGGCCGAACTCGCCGCCGGGTCACTCTTCTCCGCGTCCACGGTGGTGGTTCTCGAGCAGTTGGCAGATCTGCCTGCCGACGTGTCCGATGATCTGGTTGCGCTGGCGTCCGATCCTGGGGACGACATGGTGCTGATCCTGGTGCACGAGGGCGGCGCGAAGGGCAAGGCGCTGCTCGACCGGCTGCGCAAGGCGAAGGTCTCCCAAGTCGACGCTCCAGCGGTCAAGGCCTGGGAACTGCCACAGTTCGTCTCCGCCGAGGTCCGTCGTCATGGCGGTCGGGTCGACCGCGCGTCCGCCGAGGCGCTGGTGGCTGCCGTCGGCAGCGACCTGCGCAGCGTGGCTGCCGCGGTCACCCAGTTGCTTGCCGACACCGAAGGGGTGATCACTCAGGCCGACGTGCAGCGCTACTTCGCCGGCCGAGCCGAGACCACCGGGTTCGCTGTCGCGAATCACTGCCTAGACGGGAATCGAGAGGCGGCGCTGAGCAGCTTGCGCTGGGCGATGGAGACCGGCGTCGCACCCGTCCTGCTGACCAGCGCGATCGCCTCGGCGCTGCGCAACCTCGGAAAGTACCTGGACGCACGCGACGAGCGGATGCGTGACGCGGACCTGGCCCGGCGGGTCGGCGTGCCGCCGTGGAAGTTGAAGGAGTTGGCCCGGCAGGCACGGGGATGGAACGCGTCCGACGTCGCGACGGCGATCCAGCTTGCCGCGCGCGCCGACGCCGACGTCAAAGGTGCGGCCGGCGACCCCGGCTTCGCACTAGAGATGCTCGCCCTGGGGGTTATCGCGAGCAGGGGGCGAGACCGCCACCGGGTATCCAGCCCGGCCTAGACGACTCCTGCCTGTCGCCGCTGTCTCAGACTTCAGGTCGCCCTCTGAGGGGGAGCCACACGCCCGGCAGCGGCCGCGCGGCAATGACGGGGCTGAGAGAAGGGCGAAGCCCGCCCGGTGGCGGGGGGACTGCCACATGGACGGGCCTCGCGTGCGGGGGAAGAGTTGGCGCGTCCCCCGGGTCTGGCGACCTCAGCGCTTGACTGAGATGTGCACGTGATCGTAGTGGTTGGCTGTGGCGCTGCCGCGGTTGGACATGTGGCGCCAGCGAGGGTTCTGCACCGTCCAGATCCGCTGCCGGAAGATGACGTAGTGGATCTTGAACTTCTTGGCGTTCTTCTTGTTCGCGAAGTACTTGGCGATGGACCAGCCGAGACCCGCGTTCTTCTTCCATTTCGGAATCATCACGTCGATGGCGCGGCCGGCGGGATGGTCGCTGGAGTAGGCGCTGCCGGCCCGCCAGCCGCCGATGAACTTGATCGACCGCCACTTGTTACGCACGGTGTTGGCGACCCTCTTGGCCTTGCTGGTGAGGCGCTTGTAGTTCGACACCTTCGCCTTCGGCGAGTTGCCCGAGAGCTTGGCGGTCGAGGTGACGTCTTGAACGGCCGCGACGGGCCTGGACTCGGCGACACCAGCACTGACTGGCGTCGTCATGGCGAACGTGCCGGCGGCCAGCGTCAGTGTGACGGTCGCCGTGGCGGCCGAAACGGCCAAGCGCGTGCGGTTGCTCATAATCTTTCCCCGTTGCTCCGTGGACTCAGTGAGCCCGCTGGGTGCCAGCGTCTACGCGCCAGCCCTGAACTGTCTGAGAAACCTAATCACATTCTCAGAATCAACGCAATTCGTTCAGGTTCTTAGGGCTGCTCGGTTGACGGGGACTCGCAGACTGCGCGGGGAGGGGCGTGAACTGCCCGGGACGCACAAGCGCCGCCCGAACCTGCGGGCGGCGCTTGTGCGTCGAGGTCAGAGTGCGGCGGCCTGGGCGGCGATGGCCGACTTGCGGTTGGCGGCCTGGTTGCGGTGGATGACACCCTTCGACGCGGCCTTGTCGAGCGCGCGGCAGGCGCTCTGGGCCAGTGTCTGCGCCTTCTCGGTGTCGCCGGCCTCAGCAGCCTCGCGGAACCTGCGCACGTGGGTGCGCAGCGTCGACTTCACGGCCTTGTTGCGCTGACGAGCCTTCTCGTTCGTCTTGATGCGCTTCATCTGGGACTTGATGTTCGCCACAGGGCATGCCTCTTCGGTACTGGGTGCTCACGATGATGCGCGCCCACAGCAGGCGCGACCACTCACACTATCAAAGCGCGCTCCCGGTCAGCAAAGCGGCCCGATGCCACTGGACCAGCATGCGCTGCTCGGTGACGTCGGCGTGCAGGACCAGGCCCGGGGTGCGGGCGACATGGACGACCTCGGCCAGCCATGGCTCGTCGGGACACAGTTCGGCGTGCCGGTTGGGTAGGGATGTGATCAGGTCAGGGTGGAACGACACGCCCGGTCGGTCGTCGAACAGGGCGGCGTACCAGATGCCGGTCTCGACCAGCTCCTGGAAGAAGTGGCTGCCGTAGGACAGCTCGGGCCGGAACGAGCCCGCGGCGTATGTGGTTTCGATCAGCGCCGTGAACCGGTTCAGGTCAGTGAAGTGGGTCGGCACGCCCAGGGCCGGCATCGAGGTGCCCCACCGTCCGGGACCGACCAGGAGGGCGGCTCCGTCGAGGGCACGGTTCAGCACGCCGATCCGCCGCGCCACCGCATAGCGACCGGGCTCGCCCAGCGCCAGGTAGGCGTCCGGGCGCACCAGCACCACCCAGTCGATCGGCAGCCTGGCATTGCCGCCCATGAAGTTTCCGGTGGTGGCGAGCAGGCAACGCTCGGGCACCTGGTCGGGGACGCCGACTGCTCCGCCGACCCCGCGGGTCTGCAATGGACGGCACTGGACGAGGTTGAGCGACACCCGGCCCTGCCGGTCGGGGTTCACGGTGAACTCGATGTCCACCGGATGGTCGTAGGCGCCGGCGAGGTGGGCGAGCATCGTCCGCAGCAGGACCGGGAAGTCGGTGTCGCGCAACAGGGCGCCGAAGTCGACCACCTCCGGCACTCCACGCCCCCGCCGGCCTAACTCGCGCAAGCGGCGGGCCGCCGCGGCGTCCGGACTGGCCACCAGCACCCAGTCCAGGCCGGACGCCCGGGCGCGGACCTCATCCAGGGCCAAGGTGACGGACGCGTTCCCGGCCAGATCGAGGACATCCACCCGACGCTGCGTCCAACGACCCAGTTCGTCGGCCGGTGCCGGATTGGCGCCCGGCGCGGCCAGGCTGACGATCCGGGCGAAGTCGCCGCCGGTCCGGTCGACGGCGCGGGTGCCCAGCCCGACCACCAGGCGCGCCATGCCGGCGTCTGGCAGCGTGGCGTCCCACACGTACAGGCTGGACGAGTTGGCCACCCCGGCGGCGAGCGGGAAGAAAAGCTCGCCGTGCAGATCGCCGGAGACCCGCTGCACCAGGATCGCCATCTGCTCGTCCAGGTCGAGCAGCCCCCGGTCGGCCCGATAGCGCAGAGCCTGCGGGCTCACCGCGCTTGCGTAGACGGTCCGGACGGCGTCCTCGAAGGCGGCCAGCCGCTGCTGCGGGGTGCCCTGGTTGGCGCAGAACACGCTGTCGTAGGTGCCGGCGAAGGCGTTGCCGTAGTCGTCCTCGAGCAGCGAACTGGAACGGACGATGATCGGCGCCTGGCCGAAGTGCTCCAGTACCTGCAGGAAGTCCTCCCGGAACCGCCGCGGGAAGGTGCCGCTCGGGATCTGCGTGTGCAGGGTCTCGGCGGCCCGGTCGCCGCCGTCGGCGCGGTGCGCCGTCCAGTCCCGCCACCATCCGTTGGCGACCAGGAAGCTGACGAACACGTCACTGCCGAGAAAGAACGAGTCGTGCGGTTCGAGCCGACGGGCGACGCCGTCCGGGCCGAACGCCGAGCCGGGCTCCGAGCGGGATTGTTCCAGGATCGCTCGGGCCAGCAGTACACCCAGCGCCTTGCCGCCGATCCGTCCGGTGCCGACCAGCCGGGACGCCACCGCGAGTAGATCGACCAGCCGCAGCCGGCTTCGGCAGAGTTCCGCCATCCGGCCCCGACCGCCGACCAGCACGGCCAGCAGGGTGGCGCGGGCCGCCTCCTGTGTCGCGGCGTCCGAGGAGAGCGCCGCCCAGGCGTCCTCGACCATCCGCTGCCAGACGTCCGGCGGGTCGATCCGCCTGGCCAGCGACGAGAACAGCTGGGTGCTGGCCGCGGACGAGGTGATCGAGATCGCCTGCCCGCCGTCCAGGCGGTGCGGGAAGAACATCGTGGGGGAGTGCCGCTGCCACACCTTGAGCGGATGCACGTAGAGCGCGTCGTCGATCCGGTGCAGGTCGAGCAGCACCTGGGTGGTCTCGCGGATGCCGGCGACCGTGGCGTAGGTGTGCCGGTTCCGCAGCAGCGGGAAGTAGGCGATGGTGTCGAGCTCGAACAGGTACGGGCAGGTGGCTTGGAAGAAGTTCAGCACCATCAGGTCGGAGTGCCACGCCCGGTGCAGGTCGGTCAGTGGGTCGACCACATAGAAGCCGTGCGGACCGATCTCGGCCAGCAGTTCATGGGTGGCGATCGCGAACCTTTCGAACCCGACATTCGGATCGACGGCGTGTACCTCGACGCCGTCCAGGTCCTCCAGCAGCGGTGGATGCAGCCCGAAACTCAGGTAGACCAGCCGCCGGTCATCGGCGCGGGCGCGGGCTACGAAGGGCGCCGCCACGGCCTGGAAATCCGCCAGCGAATCGACCTGCCAGACCACGTTGTCACCGATCCGCAAGTGGTCGATGGTGTCGTCCAGGCCGGGGATTCCCGTGCTGGGCAGCGTCATAACCGCACCCTATGCGTCGGGCGCCCGCTACCGCCGGTTGAGCCTGTCGAAACCCGTCGAGGGAGGACTCTGAGATTTCGCGAGCATCGCACCCTCCGCTGGTTGAGCTTGTCGAAACCTCTGTCAGCGGGGAAATGGGTGTCGCCAAGCTCGACCTACGGTGGCTGGGTCTCGACCGACGGTGATCGGATCTCGACCCGCGGCCTTTCGAACTCAGATGACGCCCATGGCCACCATGGCGTCGGCGACCTTGATGTAGCCGGCCAGGTTGGCGCCGACCACGTAGTCGCCGGGGCTGCCGAACTCCTCGGCGGTGGCCAGGCAGTGATCGTGGATGTCGTGCATGATCTGCTCGAGCCGCGCGGCCGTGGTCTCGAAGTCCCAGGCGTCGCGGCTGGCGTTCTGCTGCATCTCCAGCGCGCTGGTGGCGACGCCGCCGGCGTTGGACGCCTTGCCCGGCGCGAACAGCACACCCGCCCCGCGCAACAAAGACACCGCGGACGGGGTGCACGGCATGTTGGCCCCCTCGGCGACCAGCTTCACGCCATTGTTCACCAGGATCTTGGCCTGCTTCTCGTCCACCTCGTTCTGGGTGGCGCAGGGCAGCGCAACGTCACACGGGACGTCGAAGACCGAGCCCTCGGTGATCACTCGGGCTCGGGAACCGACCGCGTCGGCATAGTCCGAGATGCGGCCCCGGCGGACCTCCTTGACGTCCTTCAGCACCTCCAGATCAATGCCTTCGGAATCGACCACATAGCCCGACGAGTCCGACACCGCCAGCACCTTGGCGCCCAACTCCTGGGCCTTCTCGACCGCATAGATCGCGACATTGCCCGAGCCGGAGATGACCACGCTGCGCCCGCCGAAGTCCTCACCCCGGACGCCGAGCATCGCCGAGGCGAAGTGCACGGTGCCGTACCCGGTGGCCTCGGTGCGCGCCCGCGACCCGCCCCAGCTGACGCCCTTGCCGGTCAGCACCCCGGACTCGTAGCGGTTGGTGATGCGCTTGTACTGGCCGAACAGGTAGCCGATCTCGCGGCCGCCGACGCCGATGTCGCCGGCTGGGACGTCGGTGTACTCACCCAGGTGCCGGTACAGCTCGGTCATGAACGACTGGCAGAACCGCATCACCTCGTTGTCGGTGCGGCCCTTCGGGTCGAAATCCGACCCGCCTTTGCCGCCGCCGATCGGCATGCCGGTGAGCGCATTCTTGAAGGTCTGTTCGAAGCCGAGGAATTTGATGATGGACAGGTTGACGCTGGGGTGGAAGCGCAGTCCGCCCTTGTACGGGCCCAGCGCAGAGTTGAACTCGACCCGGAAGCCGCGGTTGATCTCGACCTGGCCGGCATCGGTCACCCAGGGGACCCGGAAGATGATCTGCCGCTCGGGCTCGCAGACGCGCTGCAGGATCGACCATTGGGCGTACTCGGGGCGGTCGTCGGCGAGCGGCGTGAGGCTCTGCATCACCTCGTAGACGGCTTGATGGAACTCCGGCTCGCCCGGGTTGCGGGCCAGCACGATGTCGAACATGGGGCGGAAGTTCGGATGAAGTGGCGCGGTCACAGTCATGCACCTTACGGGAGGTCGTGCACTGTGGGGACGCTGCCCGGTACAGGCGGGTTCGATCGGTAGAGTGACCCTTCGGACCAGACACAGGACAGGTGAATGAGCGGACCCCGCCCCGGCGCGACGCCCCCGGAGAGCATCCGGAATTTTTGCATCATCGCGCACATCGACCACGGCAAGTCGACCCTGGCCGATCGGATGCTGCAGTCCACCGGTGTGGTCGACGCCCGCTCGATGCGTGCCCAGTACCTGGACCGGATGGACATCGAGCGTGAGCGCGGCATCACGATCAAATCGCAGGCGGTCCGGATGCCCTGGCGGGTGGACGGCACCGATCACGTCCTGAACATGATCGACACCCCTGGTCACGTCGACTTCACCTACGAGGTGTCCCGGTCGCTGGCCGCCTGCGAGGGCGCCATTCTGCTGATCGACGCCGCGCAGGGCATTGAGGCGCAGACCCTGGCCAACCTGTACCTGGCCCTGGACGCCGACCTGCACATCATTCCGGTACTGAACAAGATCGACCTGCCCAGTGCGCAGCCGGAGAAATTCACCGCCGAGATCGCCCACCTGGTGGGCTGCGACCCCGACGACGTCTTCCGGGTGTCGGCGAAAACAGGCGAAGGCGTGACCGAGCTGTTGGACGCCATCGTCGAGCAGATTCCCGCGCCGGTCGGCGACCCGGTGGCGCCCGCCCGGGCGCTGATCTTCGATTCGGTGTACGACACCTACCGCGGCGTGGTCACCTACGTGCGGGTGGTCGACGGGGCGCTGGCGCACCGGGACCGGATCCTGATGATGTCCACCAAGGCCATCCACGAGGTGCTCGAGCTGGGGGTGATCAGTCCCGAGCCGGTGCCGTCCAAGGGGCTCGGCGTCGGCGAAGTGGGCTACCTGATCACCGGCGTGAAGGACGTCCGGCAATCGAGGGTGGGCGACACCGTCACCCTGGTGCCGCGGCCGGCGACCACGAATCTGGGTGGCTACCGGCAGCCCAACCCGATGGTCTACGCCGGGCTGTACCCGATCGACGGCGCCGACTTCCCCGAACTGCGCGAGGCGCTGGACAAGCTGCAGCTCAACGACGCGGCGCTCACCTACGAGCCCGAGACGTCCGGGGCGCTGGGCTTCGGCTTCCGGGTCGGCTTTCTCGGCCTGCTGCACATGGAGATCGTCCGTGAGCGGCTGGAGCGCGAGTTCAACCTCGACCTGATCTCCACGGCGCCGAACGTGGTGTACCGAGTGGTGATGGAGGACGGCTCCGGGCATGTGGTGACCAACCCGTCCGAATACCCCGAGGGCAAGGTGGCCGAGGTCTGGGAGCCGGTGGTGAAGGCGACCATCCTGACCCCGACCGACTACATCGGCACGATCCTGGAGCTGTGCCAGGCGCGCCGCGGCGTCCAGACCGGGATGGACTACCTAAGCGAGGACCGGGTCGAGATCCGCTACCAACTGCCGCTGGCCGAGATCGTCTTCGACTTCTTCGACGCGCTGAAGTCGCGGACGAAGGGCTACGCCTCCCTGGACTACGACGAGGCCGGCGAGCAGGTCGCCAAGCTGGTCAAGGTCGACATCCTGCTGCACGGCGAACCGGTGGACGCCTTCAGCGCCATCGTGCACGCCGACGCCGCGTATGCCTACGGGGTGGCCATGTCGAAGAAGCTCAAGGAGCTGATCCCGCGGCAGCAGTTCGAGGTACCGATTCAGGCCGCGATCGGATCCCGGGTGATCGCCCGCGAGACCGTCCGGGCTATCCGCAAGGACGTCCTGGCCAAGTGCTACGGCGGCGACATCACCCGCAAGCGCAAGCTGCTGGAGAAGCAGAAGGAGGG
Organism: Micropruina sp.; assembly: GCA_044225075.1. Taxonomy (GTDB): domain Bacteria; phylum Actinomycetota; class Actinomycetes; order Propionibacteriales; family Propionibacteriaceae; genus Micropruina. Next base: position 47,454 of record JBGAJF010000009.1, read on the forward strand.
CAAGAAGCGGATGAAGATGGTCGGCCGCGTCGAGGTCCCCCAGGAAGCCTTCGTCGCCGCGCTGTCCACCGGCGAGACGTCCAAGAAGTAGCGCAACGCCGCCCGACAGGGCCCTGCCTAACTACCTGTGCCCTCCCACCTGCGGGAGGGCACAGATAGTTAGGCAGGGCCCTGTCGGCTCGATCAGGCGGCGAGGTCGCCGATGTAGAACCGGGTCAGAGCGCTCTCGGGGCGGTCCTGCCCGCTGTGCTGGCGGTTGAAGGCGGCGCTGGCGTCGGTGCCGCACAGCGCGGTGATCCGGTCGGCGCCACCGGGGTGCTGGCCGACCCAATCGGTGAGGTTGTAGACGCCGCCGTTCACCGCCGCCCAACAGTCCGTCGCGATGTTGTGCTGTTTGACCTGGTCGAGGGTGTAGCTCGTGCTGGTGCTGGCCGAGGGGGACGCCGTCGAGGTCGGGCTGGCGGACGGCGTGGCCGAGCCGGCGGACGGGGTGGCCGACGAGCTCGGGGACGCGGCGGTGCTGCCGCCCCAGACTGCGGTGGCCCCGCTGTGACCGACCAGCACGGTCAGCGCCACACACGCCGCAGACGCCGCCGCGGTCAACGCACCGAGCACCTTGGCGAGCACCGGCTGGCGCTCCTTGCCGCGCTGCAGGAAGTACCAGACGGCCGCCAGCACGAGCGTGGGGATGGCGACTCGTGGCAGCAACTCGCCCCATGCCATGTGGGCGGCCGGCGTCCCGACCTTTTCGGCGAGCACCTGCCCCGAAGCGGCCGCCACCAGGGTCGAGGCCGCCCCAGCGAGCAGCACGAGAAGCGCCAAGCCGGCGTAGCGTCGGCGCAACGCAGCGATGAGCACGCAGGCGATCATTCCGAGGGCGCCGAGCGGCAGCAGCACCACTACGGCGTGCACGACCAGAGGATGCAGGGGGAGTCCGAAAACGTCGTACACAGTCAGCTCCTAGCTAGGGGCGGGCGATGAACAAAAGGTTGACACGTCAACAATAACGCCTGAGTCGCCGCAGCCATAGAGCCTCGAAGCTGTGAGTCAGCCGTGAATGCGGGCCGCCGTGCGCCGTCGATGACCCAACCAGGCGGCCACCACGCCGCCGATCGCCCCGCCCAGATGCGCCTGCCAGGAGACGCCGACCTGAGTCGGGAAGACGCCCCACAGAATGCCTCCGTAGACCAGGAAGATCACCACCGCCAGCAGAATCTGTTTGCCGTCGCGACCGAAGATACCGCGGGTGAGCAGATAGGTCAGCCAGCCGAAGATCAGTCCGCTGGCTCCGATCGTGATCGTGTTCGGCGGACTCAGCAGCCAGGCGAACAACCCGCTGGTGACCACCGACCACAGCGTGGAGAGCAACGCGCGCACCGCTCCGCCCAGGATCACCAGGAAGCCGAGAACGGCGAACGGAATCGTGTTGGCACTCAGGTGCGCCCAGTCCACATGCAGCCAGGGCGCAACGAACACCGACGGCAGCGAACTCAGCTGCCAGGAGTGGATGCCGAGGGCGTCCAGAGAGCCGCGAGTGATCTGGTCGACCAGTTCGATCAGCCACAGCGCCGCCACCCCGATGGCGATCGCCAAGGCCGCCCGGCGGGGTGCGACGGGCGCGTTCGGACGGACTGCGAGGGAGCTGCTCATGAAGCCAGTCTGCCCAGGCGGGCCAAGCGTTCAGCCGGCCAATACGCCGATCTTGAACTCGGCCAGCTGATGATTCGGCTTCTCCTGGCTGTCGTGCTTGTTGCGGAAAGCGGTGGTGGCATCGGTGCCGCACAGGCCGATGATCTTGTCCGGACCGCCCGGATGCTGGGCGATCCACGAGGTGAGGTTGTAGACACCGCCATCGATGGCGGCCCAGCAGTCCTCCTTGGTGTTGTGCCCGGCGACGTCCGCCATGGTGTAGGTGACGAAAGCCGAGTTGACCGGCGAGGGTGCCGGACTGCCGCCGCAGCCGGTCAGGATCACGACGGCGGAGGCGGCCAGCAGAGAACCGCTACGGAGCATCATGCCGCGAAGCCTAGCGGGCCGCGCCAGCAGGCTCGGCGTGCGCCGGAAACCCTGCCCTCGCGCCGAGGATCAGGACGCCTGACCTGCCGCCGAGGCGGTGAGATCGGCGGCAGGAACAGGGCTCGAGCCGGCGCTCAACGAGTTCAACGGCAACCTCCGGAAGAACTCTCTGACAACTCAAACATCCTTGTCCGACGGCCTATTTCAAATCTCAATCAGGTCTGGCCCGAACCGCTCCGGCGAACTAGGCTCCGTTCATGCCCAGCCGACGCGCCCCGCGACCGGGCGGGCGCATGCGACACGGCAGGCTGGCCGGCCTGCTGCTGGCACCGAGTCTGTTCGGGTTGGCCGTTTTCCTGCTGCTGCCGATCCTGGTGGTGATCTGGCTGTCGCTGAACCGATGGGACCTGCTCACCCCGATGAGGTTCGTCGGGCTGGACAACTACCTCGACGTGCTCGGCGATCCCACCTTCGGCAACTCCATGCTGCGCACGGTCATCTTCGTGGCTTTGGTGATCCCGCTGCAGACCGCGCTCGGGTTGTTCCTGGCCGTCCTGCTGTCCCGCGGGCTGCCCGGGTCGGGCCTGTTCCGGGTGATCTACGTCATCCCGTGGATCTGTGCGCCGCTAGCGCTGGGCGTGGTCTGGAAGTGGATCCTCGCTCCCTACGACGGCGCGCTGAACAACCTGCTCGATCTGGACGTGGAATGGCTGACCGACCCCGCGCTCGCGATGCCCGCCGTGGCCGCGGTGACCATCTGGTCGCAGGTCGGCTACACCACCTTGTTCTTCGTGGCCGGCCTGGCCGCGATCCCCGAGCCGATCATCGAGGCCGCCCAGCTGGACGGCGCCGGCGGCTGGCAGACGTTCTGGCAGATCAAGCTGCCGCTGCTCGGCCCGACGCTGTTCTTCGTCCTGGTCACCGGCGTGATCTCGGCGTTCCAGACCTTCGACCAGATCTACGCCCTGACCCCGCGGGGCGGACCGGACGGCACCACGGACGTGATCGCCAGCCGGATCTACCTGGAGGCGTTCCAGGGCGCCTTCAACCTGGGCCGGGCTTCGGTGATGGCTCTGGTCCTGTTCGTCATTCTGGTGGTCGTCACCCTGCTGCAGCAGCGCTACTTCGCGGGGAGGATCACCTATGACCTCAGCTGAGCCGCGCGCCGACGTCCGTCGCCGAACTTCGCTGAGCAGGCCGGTGGCCGACTCGCTCATCTATCTGGTGCTGATCGCGGGCGCCCTGCTCACGCTGGCCCCATTTGTACTCAGTTTCATGACGGCGTTCAAGTCGCCGCTGCAGTTCGCCTCGGAGCCCGCGCTGAATCCTCCGAATCCGGTGACGACGGAGAATTTCACGGCGCTGTTCAGCGGCGACTACAGCTTCATCTCGCCGATCGCGGTGACCGCGCAGGTCGTGGTGGCGATCCTGGCCGGTCAGCTGATCTTTTCGATCATGGCCGCGTATGCGTTCGCCAAACTGCGATTCACCGGCCGGGACGCGTTGTTTTGGCTGTACCTGGCGACGCTGATGATCCCGCAGGTGGTGATCGTCATTCCGCTGTACACGATGATGGTGCAGACCGGGCTGCGGAACTCGTTCTGGGCCTTGGTGCTGCCCTTCCTGTTCGGTTCGCCGTATGCGGTGTTCTTGCTGCGGGAGCACTTCCGCGGCATTCCGGACGACCTGATCGACGCCGCCCGCATCGACGGGGCCGGTGACTGGCGGATCCTGTGGCAGATCGTGGCGCCGCTGTCGCGCGGCATCATCGCGACACTGGCGATCATCACGGTGGTGACCCACTGGAACAACTTCATGTGGCCGCTGATCATCACCACCGGACGCGACTGGCAGGTGATCACCGTTGCCACCGCCAACTTGCGGAGCCAGTACAACGCCAACTGGACGCTGGTGATGGCGGCCACCACGGTCGCGATGGCGCCGCTGCTGGTGATCTTCGCGATCTTCCAGCGCACCATCGTGAACTCGATCTCGCTGACCGGCTTCAAGTAACGATGGCGGCGGCGATGATGTGATGAACCCATCCAATGGAGGAGGAATTTCGTGAGATCGGTACACAAGTTGGGCCGGCGGACGTTCGTGGCCGCGGTGGCGTCCGCGGTGGCACTCGGCGCCGCCGGGTGCTCGCCCGCCCAGCAGTCTCAGCCCAGCACGTCGGCGAGCGGCCCCACCACGACGGTGACCGTGCGGATGTGGGACGAGCAGTGGCAGAAGGCCTACGACGCGTCCTTCGCCGAGTTCCACAAGCAGAACCCGAACATCACCGTGAAGACCACCGTGGTGCCCTGGGACGACTACTTCACCAAGCTGCGCACCGATGTCGGCGGCGGCAATGCCGACGACATCTTCATGATGAACGGCTCGTACCTGCAGCCGTACGTGACTTCGGGATCGCTGCTCGAGATCGGCTCCGACTTCGCCTCCGAGAAGGCCGACTGGGTGCCGGCGGCGATCGAGCAGTACACCCGCGACGGCAAGCTGTGGGGGGTGCCACAGACCACCGACGGCGGCATCGCCGTGTACTACAACAAGAAGCTGCTCTCCGATGCCGCCGTCACCCCCGAACAGCTCAGCGGGCTGACCTGGGCGCCCGGCGGCGGCAGCGGCGACACGCTGCTGCCGATCCTGAAGAAGCTCACCATCGACACCGCGGGCAAGCGCGGCGACCAGAGCGGCTTCGACGGGACCAAGCCCAAGCAGTGGGGCTATTCGGCTGCGCAGGACCTGCAGGGCATCTATTACAACTTCATCGGCTCCAACGGCGGCCAGTTCCAGGACACCAGCGGCAAGTTCGTGTTCGCCTCGTCCGAGTCGACGGCGGCCTTCCAGTACATCGTCGACCTGATCAACAAGCACAAGGTGTCGCCAGCGGCGTCCAACACCAACAGCGACTCCGACTTCACTAAGGACCAGTTCCTGCAGGGCAAGATCGCCTTGTTCCAGTCCGGCGTGTACAACCTGAAGAATGTCTCCGACGGCGCGAAGTTCGAGTGGGGGATCGCCCCCATGTCGGCGGGTCCCAAGGGTGCGGTGTCGGTGGTGAACTCGGTCATCGCGGCGGGCAACGCCAAGAGCAAGAACCTGGACGCCACGAAGAAGGTGCTGCAGTGGATGGGCTCCACCGACGGTGCGAAGTTCCTCGGCTCGACCGGTACCGCCATTCCGGCCGTGGTCAGCGCCCAGTCGTCGTTCGATGACTTCTGGAAGAGCAAGAACGTCGATCCGGCGCAGTTCGCCGCGCAGGGCAAGCTGCCGTCGATCCCGGCACCGGCCGGGGAAAACTACAGCGCCGCGTACGACGCCTGGAAGCCGACCTTCGACAAGATCTTCCTGGGCCAGACGCCGGTCGCCGACGGCCTGAAGAAGGCCGAAGCCGCGGCCAACAAGGCGAACGGCTCGTAGGCCGTTCGACTCAATGCTGGTTGAGCCTGTCGAGACCACCCGCGCGATCTCGACAGGCTCGACCGACGGTACCTCGATCCAGCGAAGGTTCGCGCTGATCGAGACCACCCCGAAGGACGCGGTGGTGTCGTCGTAGAGTCTGCGAGTGCACGCAGACATCGGGATCATTGGCGGCTCCGGCTTCTACGACTTCCTCGACGGCGCCGACAGCCGCTCGGTGGAGACTCCGTTCGGCGAAGCGAGCGCACCGGTGACCGTCGGTGAGGTCGCCGGGCGTGCGGTGGCGTTCCTGCCCCGGCACGGCCGGCGGCACCAGTTCCCGCCGCACCGGGTCAACTACCGGGCGAACTTGTGGGCGCTGCGCACGGTCGGGGTGCGCCAGGTGGTGGCGCCCTGCGCGGTCGGTGGGTTGCGGCCTGAACTGGCGCCGGGCACGTTCGTGGTCCCCGACCAGGTCGTCGACCGGACCTGGGGCCGGGAGCATTCGGTGTGGGACGGGGTCGGCTCGGTGGTGCACACCTCCTTCGCGGACCCGTACTGCGCGCGCGGCCGGGCGGCGTTGCTGGCGTCCGGCGAGCCGGTGGTGGACGGCGGCACCCTGGTGGTGATCAACGGTCCGCGATTCTCGAGCCGCGCCGAGTCTCGATGGCACGCCACCGCGGGCTGGTCGGTGGTCGGCATGACCGGAATGCCCGAGGCGTCGGTGGCACGCGAGCTGGCCATGTGCTTCAGCACCGTCTGCATGGTCACCGACGCCGACGCCGGGGTTGAGGGTCCGGGCGTTTCGCACACCGAGGTGATGGAGGTCTTCGCCGGCAACATCGACCGACTGAAGGGGATGCTCGCCCGGGTGGTTGCGGCGTTGCCCGCGGCGGAGCCGGACGAGGTCGCGGCCTGTGCCTGCCGGCGTGCCCTCGACGGCCAGCGTCTTCCGTTCGAGCTGCCCTGATGCCCTCGGCACTGCCGTCCGGAGAACCGGCGCCCGCCGACGGGTCGCTGCCGGTGTCCGCCGTGGCGGAACTGGGTGACGGACCGATCTCGCTGTATCTGCACGTGCCGTTCTGCGCGACCCGGTGCGGTTACTGCGACTTCAATACCTACACCGCCGCCGAACTGGGCTCGGCGCCGGGGGCGTCGCGGCAGGCGTTCCTGGACGCCGCAGACGCCGAACTGGCGCTGGCGGCGCGGGTGCTGGGGGCGCGTCCGGTGGACACCGTCTTCGTCGGGGGCGGGACCCCCACGCTGCTCGCGGCTGATGAGCTGGTCGGCGTGCTGGCAGCTGCTCGGCGGTATTTCCCGTTGTCGGACGCCGCAGAGGTGACCACCGAATGCAATCCCGAGTCGGTGGACGCCCGCTACCTCGAGGCCCTGGTCTCCGGTGGCTTCAACCGGATCTCGTTCGGCATGCAGTCGGCCCGCGGGCACGTGCTGCGGGTGCTGGAGCGCACCCACACCCCTGGCCGTGTTGCCGACGTGGTCGGCTGGGCGCGGGCGGCCGGTTTCGGGTCGGTCAGCCTGGACCTGATCTATGGGACGCCGGGGGAGGGCTTGGACGACTGGCGGGCCTCGCTGGAGGCGGCCCTGGCGCTGGCGCCGGACCATGTCTCGGCCTATGCGCTGATCGTCGAGGAGGGGACGCGGCTGGCCGCCCAGATCCGCCGCGGCGAGGTGCCGGCGCCGATCGACGATCTGCAGGCCGATTGCTATGAGCTGGCCGACGAACTGCTCGCGGCTGCCGGACTGGGCTGGTATGAGCTGAGCAACTGGAGTCGTCCGGGTCACGAGTGCCGGCACAACCTGGCCTATTGGCGTGGTGCTGCCTGGTGGGGCGTCGGGCCCGGAGCGCACTCCCATGTCGGCGGCGTCCGATGGTGGAACGTGAAGCATCCGCGGCGCTACAGCGTCGCGCTGGCCGATGGGCAGAGCCCTGCCGCCGCGCGCGAGATGCTGGACGCCGACGCACGCCGCGTCGAGCGGGTTCTTCTGGAGTCCAGGCTCGCCGCCGGCCTCGCGGTGGAGGTGCTCACGGCGTCCGAGCGGGCGCGGGTGCCCAACCTGGTCGCCCGAGGGTTGGTGGAGGTCGGTGCACTGCCGGAAGTCGCCGCGGACCGGCTCCGGCTCACCCTGCGCGGACGGCTGTTGGCCGACGCCGTGGTGCGGGATCTGCTGGACTGATCAACCTCACCGTGCACCGCCACCGCCAGCAGCGGGATCGGTGCGAGCGACAGCGAACCGGCCGGTCGAGCGAATCGCCTCCGGGGGATAGCGGCGACGGGCTCGATCGGCCGGTTGCAGGGCCGCGAACGCGGCGGGGGTCGGTCAGCGAATGACGCGACGAGCGGAGTGGAAGTGGCCGTACCGCTTCAGGTTCGAGATCTGCAGATCGTCGCGCGTGTTGCGGGCGTGAATGATCTTGCCGTGGCCGATGTACATGGCGACGTGGCTGACCGGGGAGTAGAAGAACACCAGATCGCCGGGCTTCAGGTTCTTCCGCGACACGGCGACGCCCTTGCGGGACTGGACACGCGAGGAGTGCGGCAGCTTGATCCCGATCTTGCGGAAGGTCCAGAGCATGAAGCCGGAGCAGTCGAAACGGTACGGACCTTCGGCGCCCCAGACGTACTGGCCTCTCTTGAGTCGGGACTTCGCGTAGCGGATCGCCTTGTTGGCCTTGTCGCGGAGCTTCTGGGCCTTGGTCTTCTTCTTGTTCTTTTTCGGCGGGTTGCTGTTCACCGACGCGGGCTTGACCGTCTTGGCAGAGCTTGCCTTGGTAGACGGCGGGGTGGTCGGGTCGGCGCCGGCCTGGGGTGCGGCGGGGCCCACCAGCAGGGCCAGCGATGCGGTCAAGGTGACACCGACGGACAACGCGGATTTGCGGACGGACATGGACGTGCCTCCAGAAAAGTGGACAGAGAGCCTGGCTGAGAGTCGGTTTAATAGAACCTGAGCTCAAGCTGAGAGGAACGTTAACTGTTCGTTTCGCTGTTGGCAAACCCGACTGCTGTCCGCTGCTGGTCCGACGTCCGGTGGCTGTCTTCAATCGCCTAGTCGGAGTTGGTTTGAATCATTCTGAGATTTTCATGAAGTGAGCTCGCGGCACCCTGAGAAAGCGGCGCCCTGCTCGGTATCCACCGAGTCTGGCCCGGTGAAAGCCGAAGCAGGGCGACGCGAGTCCGGGGCCGTCGGGGCCCGGCGGCCGGACTGGCTCAGGCCGGGACGACGTTGACCAGCTTGGGGGCGCGGACGATCACCGTCTGGACGCCGTTCGGCGTCTCGTCGGCGATCCGGGGCAGGGCCAGGGCCTGGGCGCGCAGGGCATCCTCGGCGATGTCAGCGGGTACATCCAGGCGAGCCCGCACCTTGCCCCTGACCTGCACCACGCAGGTGACCGTGTCGTCGGCGATCAGCGCGGCGTCGGCGACCGGGAACGGCTCGAACGCCAGCGACTCGACGTGGCCCAGCCGTGACCACAGTTCCTCGGCGATGTGCGGGGTGAGCGGTGCCACCATCAGCAGCATCGGCTCGATGGCCTCGCGCGGGACGGCGTCCAGTTTGGTCAGCACGTTGTTGTACTCGGTCAGCCGGGCGATCGCGGTGTTGAACGACAGGCCCTCGTAGTCCCTAGTCACGGCGTCGATGGTCTTGTGCAGCGCGCGCTTGGTGGCGTCGTCCATGGCGGTGTCGACGATGCGCACCTCACCGGTGACCTCGTCGATCGCGTTGCGCCACAACCGCTGCAGGAACCGCTGCGAGCCGACCACGGCCCGGGTCTCCCACGGCTTCGACTGATCCAGCGGACCCATGCCCATCTCGTAGATCCGGAAGGTGTCGGCGCCGTAGGAGTCGTACATGTCGTCGGGAGTGACGATGTTCTTCAGCGATTTGCCCATCTTGCCGTACTCCCGGAAGACTTCCTCCCCGTGCCAGACGTAGCTCATCTCGCCGTCCGCGCCGGCGACTTCCTCGACCTCATCGGCCGGGACCGTCTGCCCACGGGAATCCCGGAAAGCGTAGGCCTGGATGTAGCCCTGGTTGTACAGCCGGCGGAACGGCTCGGCCGAGCTGACCTGACCCAGGTCGAACAACACCTTGTGCCAGAATCGGGCGTACAGCAGGTGCAGCACGGCGTGCTCGACGCCACCCACGTACAAGTCGACCCCGCCGACATCGCCGCTCTCGCTGGTTGAGCTTGTCGAAACCGAGGTCTCGGCCGGCTCGACCGACGAGCGCTCAACCGCATCCCGCGGACCCATCCAGTAGCGCTCCACGTCAACATCCACGAACCTGTCGTGGTTGGCCGGATCCAGGTAGCGGATCTCGTACCAGCACGAGCCCGCCCACTGCGGCATCACGTTCAGCTCGCGGCGGTAGGTCTTCGGGCCGTCGCCCAGATCCAGTTCGATCTCGGCCCAGTCGGTGACCCGGCCCAGCGGCGGCACCGGCTCGGACGTCGAATCGTCGGGATCCAGCGCCTGCGGGCTGTAGTCGTCGATCTCGGGCAGTTCGACCGGCAGCATCGATTCGGGCAGCGCGATCGGGTGACCGGCCTCGTCGTAGACGATCGGGAACGGCTCGCCCCAGTAGCGCTGTCGGCTGAACAGCCAATCCCGCAGCTTGTAGGTGACGGTTTCGGTGCCGTGGCCCTTGTCGGTCAGCCAGTCGATCATGGTCCGCTTGGCGGCGGCCCTGTTCAGGCCGTTCAGCGAGATCTCGTCGTTGGCCGAGTTGATCGTCGGGCCGTCGCCGGTGAACGCGGTGTTCTCGTCGTGACCTTGCCACGGCTGCACGGTACGGATGATCGGCAGGTCGTAGGTCCTGGCGAAGTCCCAGTCGCGCTCGTCCTCGGCCGGCACCGCCATGATCGCGCCGGTGCCATAACCCATCAGCACGTAGTCGGCGATGAAGATCGGGATACGCCGGCCGTCCACCGGGTTGATCGCGAACGCGCCGGTGAAGACGCCGGACTTGTCCTTGTTCTCCTGACGCTCCAGGTCGGTCTTGCGGGCCGCCGCCTCCCGATAGGCAGTGACCGCCTCCGAGGGGGACGGCGCGCCGCCAGTCCAGGCATGGTTGGTGCCGGTGGGCCAGGAGTTCTCGCCGGGGGTGATGGCGTCCACGATCGGATGTTCGGGGGCCAGCACCATGAAGGTGGCGCCGAACAGGGTGTCCGGCCGGGTGGTGAACACCGCGATCGCGGCTTCGTGGCCCTCGACGGGGAAGGTGACCGAGGCACCGCTAGAGCGCCCGATCCAGTTGCGCTGCATGGCCTTGACCTTGTCCGGCCAGTCCAGCCGGTCCAGGTCGGCCAGCAGCCGGTCGGAGTAGGCGGTGATCCGCATCATCCACTGCTTCATGCTGCGCTTGAAGACCGGGAAGTTGCCGATGTCGGAGCGGCCCTCGGCGGTGACCTCCTCGTTGGCCAGCACGGTGCCCAGACCGGGGCACCAGTTCACCGGCGCCTCGGAGACGTAAGCCAACCGGTAGGAGTCGACGATGCTGGCCCGCTCGGCGCCGTCCAGTTCGGTCCAGGGCCGGTCCGACGGGGTCGGGCGGGTGCCCGACTCGAACTCGGCGATCAGCTCGGAGATCGGACGCGCCTTGTCGGCCTCGGTGTCGTACCAGGAGTTGAACACCTGCAGGAAGATCCACTGCGTCCAGCGATAGAACTCCACGTCGGTGGTGGCGACGCTGCGACGGTCGTCGTGGGCCAGGCCCAGCCGGCGCAGCTGACGGCGCATGTTGGCGATATTGGCCTCGGTGGTCACCCGCGGATGCTGCCCGGTCTGCACCGCGTACTGCTCTGCCGGCAGGCCGAACGCGTCGTAGCCCAGCGCGTGCAACACGTTGCGGCCGCGCATCCGCTGATAACGCGCCCAGGTGTCGGTGCCGATGTAGCCCAGTGGATGGCCCACGTGCAGGCCGGCACCGCTGGGGTAGGGGAACATGTCCAGCACGAACAACTTCTCCCGGCCGCCGACCTTTTCCGGCTCGGCCCAGACCCCGGTCGGATTCGGGGCATGGAAGGTGCCCTCGGCGTCCCAACGGTCCTGCCAGGCGGTCTCGATCTGCCCAGCCAACTCGGCGGTGTAGCGGTACGGAGTCTCGCTCATCTCATCCTTCTCATCGTTTTGCTTCGGACATGAAAAAGCCCCTCACACACGGAGGGGCGCCGCGATGACGGAAGGTCAGCGCGGCTGGCGAAGCAGAAGTCGGCGTGCCACGAGGGGCAGTCTACCGCAGCGGCGCGCCGATGCAGTCGTGGCGAATCGCGGTGTAGTGCTCGACGCGGCGCGCTTCACTCGCCGAGCATGGCGAAGACAGCAACTGGCTTGGCGGAGTTCTTGCCCGACGAGAACTGAACAAAGGCGGTCGTGCCGTGCACTGCGCCCGCGTGCTTCCGGACCCCCCAGACTGCCGTGAACACAATGCCGTCGCGGACGCCGTAGTAAGTGATGCATGTCTTGCCACGGCACCATTGTGCGCGGATCGCCCGTCCTTTCACGGTCACCGTCGCGCGACCCTTAATCGGGCTGAACTCTCGCGTTCGGACGGGAATCCGGCTGTAGGTGCGCTTGGTGCCATGGTCGTCGCCGGGCCTGAGGATGTTACTCCAGCTGAGCGTTCTGCCGATGGGGCCGGCCGTACAACTGCGTCTGTGGTCACCCGCGGCGCTCCAGAACCGGACGCCCTTGTTGCTCACTGTCCACGCTTCCTTGCCGACCGCATAGCCTTTGGGCAACTCGGGTGAGAAAGTGTTCTTGACGTCGTACGGTTCAGCGTCTCCGCCGATCCAGGATAGCCAGGTCAGTGCTAACTGATTGTGATTGGTGGAGGCGAAATCCGAAAGCTTGTTCCATTGCCCGGTCTTGGTGTCGAATGTGAAGGTCTTGTAGTAGTCGCGGCAGGTGCTGGCGACCGAGGCGTAGCTGAACCAGACATCCAAGGCCACCGACACGTAGCGGTTTCGATAGATCGACGCGGCGACCGTGACGGTCGCACTGTTGGCCTTATCTCCCCGCTTGCTGCAGGGAAAGTCTTTGGCGTTCCCGTCAACGGCTTCATTGAGCACGCTCTCGAGAATCTTGTCGACCGACGCTTCGATGTAGCGATTGATGGTGGTGTTGAACGCGATGCGGCGAGCTTTGGTTCCACCCTTGACAAGTGCGGGTCGAGCGACGATCTCGTAAGCCGCACAACTGCCTTTGGTGTATTTCCTGGTGTACGACTGCTTCTTCACCGTGATGGATCTCGACGAGGTCAGTGACGTCGTGGTGATGCGTGATCGTGGCTCGGCGTGAACCTCGGGCGGGACGGCTCCCGCCTGCGGAACAGGCATGACGAAAATGAGGGCGGTGGTCAGGCCCGCCACGAGTACGGCATTCCAGCGATTGCGCATCCGGCTGTTCTCCCGTGAGTCATTGAGTTGCTCGCTCACATTGAAACACAGCCATCATCTCAGCAGTGCCTCTGTCGCTAAGAGTTTTCGAGGATGGTGCCGTGGGTGTCCATGTCCCCGGCCCCATGAATTCTTAAGCGGAGGGTCGCGGGCCGCGGCCTCAGTGCCTGCTCGGGCCAGACGTCAGGGCCGCAGGCGCGGGAGCCGAGGCCGTGCTGGGCGGCGTCCAGGTACAGATAGGTTGCGGACGGCTCGGGCAGCTCGTGCGGGTGAGCGGCGGCGTCCAGTTCCTGGCCGGTGTGCGGGGTGAGGGTGAACCCGGGCAAGCGTCCGGCCGCGTCCGGGACGGCGTCGAACCGCAAACGGTCCTGCTGCCCGCTGCGCAGGGTGAGCGAACGGACGTTGCTGCGGTGCCCGCTCTCCTGCGGACGTGCGTACGGCACGGTCAGTTCGGTCAGCGAGGCGGAGAACCGGCCCACCAGTGCGGCCCGCCGGCTGTCCGGGTACGACTCGTGCGGTCCGGTGCCGAACCACGAGGCCCCGTCGGCGGAGGTCGGTAGGTCGAAACGGACGCCAAGCCGCGGCCAGACGATGTCCCAGCCGGCGCTCGGCGCGAGATCGACCCGCAACTCCAGGACGCCGTCGACCAGCATCCAGCGGACGTCGCTGAGCACGCTGAGCCGCGAGTTAGCCGGCGCCCACCGGGTCAGCGTGCGCAGCTCCGATGGTGATCCGTCTCGGGCGACCACTCGCGGGGTGAGTCGATCCAGCCCGGCCGCGCGCCAGACCACGTCCAGCGGGGGTCCGGGTTGCCCCTGCCACGGTGGCGCCCACGGATCGCGCGGGCGTCCGGCGTCCAGGTCGTAACTGCCGAAGCTTGCGCCACGGTCGTTGTCGGTCGGGCCGCGCCACAACTCCAGCTCCGGTCCGCGCGCCGGCAACCCGGCCAGCGCGACAAGCTCACCGCGGCGGAACTCAGCAGGGCCCAGCCGGCCAGGTGGCGGGCCGGCGAACGACGTCGCTGGTGACCGAAGGAACCGTCCCCGGTGTCCAAGGGAACCGTCCCCGGTGACCGAGGGAACCGTCCCCGGTGACCGGGAGAACCGTCCCCGGTGACCGGGAGAACCGTCCCCTCGTACCAGCTGGTGCTGGGCGGTGACCAGTACGTGCCGGGAGGGCGCCCAGGCGGTGGCGGACGCCGATACGGCCTCGACGGTCAACCAGAGTTCGCCGGTGCTCACCTCGGCCGCACCGGAGTCTCCGAGGCCCAGTTCGTCTGTGCCTGCGTGGTCGGCAGGCAGCCCGTCAGCACCAGCGCGGCCGGCATCAGGCAGGTGCGGCAACGGGACCTGCGCCGAGCCGCCCGCCGGGATCACCGGCACCGTGAACTCACCGGTTTCGAGCGGGTCGCCGTCCAGTTCAGTGCGCCAGCGGAACACCACATCGGCCGAGTCGGCGCTGTGCCGCAGGTTGCGCAGTTCGATGCTGTCGCCGAAGGCGATCCGGAAAGGTGCCACCACCTGTTTGAATTCATGCAGCCCGGGTGAGGGGGTGCCGTCGGAGAGAACCAGGCCATCCATCACGAAATTGCCGTCGTGCACCACCTCGCCGAAGTCGCCGCCGTAGCCGAAGAACTCCACGCCGTCGGCGGTACGGGCACGCAGGCCGTGATCGCGCCACTCCCAGACGAACCCGCCGTGCAGCCGCGGATACTCGTCGAACAAGGCCTGATATTGGTCCAGCGCGCCGGGGCCGTTGCCCATCGCGTGGGCGTATTCGCAGAGCAGGAACGGCTTGCGGCGTTGCCGGGCCGATTCGGCCACCGAGCAGCCCAGCAGCGGCTCAAGCGTGTCGCGTCCGATCGAGCGGACCTCGGGCACCGGCGCGTACATCCGCGAGTACACGTCGGTGTAGGCCCCGGCGTAGTCACCCTCGTAGTGCACCGGCCGGCCAGGGTCGCGCTCATGCACCCAGGAGGCCATCGCGGCCAGGTTCGACCCGGTGCCCGACTCGTTGCCGAGCGACCACAGCACGATCGAGGGATGGTTCTTGTCCCGCTCGACGGTCCGTTCTATGCGATCGAGCAGCGCGTCGCGCCAGGCCGGGTCGTCGCTGGGGTTGCCGACCCAGCCGTCCGCTTCGAAGCCGTGCGTCTCCAGGTCGCACTCCAGGATCACCCAGAAGCCCAACTCGTCACACAGATCGAGCAGTCGGGGGTGCGGCGGGTAGTGGCTGGCCCGGATCGCGTTCACGTTGAACCGCTTCATCAGGGCCAGATCGTCGCGGGCCCAGGCCTCGTCGAAGACCCGGCCGCGATCGGGATGGGTCTCGTGCCGGTTCACGCCGTGGAATGCGACCGGGGTGCCGTTGACCAGCAGCCGGTCGCCGTCGATCGTCACGCTGCGGAATCCGAGTCGCAGCGACACCGCCTCGCCGGTGCCGGTGAGGGTGGCGTCGTAGAGCCGGGGGAGTTCCGCCGACCAGGGCTGCGCCCCTTCTATCCGCAGCGGCGCCACCTCGGACCGCGACGCCCAGACGGTGTCGACGCCCAACTCGGGAATGCGCAGGCTGACCGGGTAGGCGTCCGGTTCGGCCACGATCTCGGGGGCGATACTGCCCACGCCGTCGGCGTAGCCGGTGCGCAGCCAGACATCGTCCAGGGAGCCGGCGGGCCGAGCCAGCAGGGTGACGTCGCGGAAGATGCCCGGCAGCCACCACTGGTCCTGGTCCTCCAGGTAGCTGCCCGCCGACCACTGGTGCACGCGCACCACCAGCAGGTTCTCACCCGGCCGGACGGCGTGGCTGACATCGAACTCCTGCACCAGCCGGCTACCGGACCCGATCCCAATCTCGACGCCGTTGAGCCATACCCGGTACCGCGACTCCACCCCGTCGAAGCGCAGCAGCACCGCCCGGGCGCCCTCGAACTCGTCCGGCAGGTCGAAGCGTCGCCGGTAGTCACCGGTCGGGTTGTCGTCCGGGACGTGGGGTGGATCGATCGGGAACGGAAACTGGACATTGGTGTAGATCGGACGGCCGTAGCGTCCGTCGCCGTGCAACACCCAATGCGCAGGCACCGGCAACTCGTCCCAGCCGGAATCGTCGAAGTGGATCCCTGCGACGTCGTCGGGCCGCTCGCCCGGCGGCAGCACGTCCAAGAGACCGCTGGGAGCACCGGGCAGCAGCCGGAACCTCCAGGACCCGTTCAGGGACAACTCCGGCGCGGTGCTGCGCAGCCGGGCGCGGGCCGGAGCCCGGGAGCCGGATCCAGGCCCCCGATCGGTCAGGTAGTGCGGGTCGACGTCACCGCTCCTTCCGTGAGGCCGCGCCGGATCCTGCAACTATTCCAGACCCGATCCGGTCGTCACAGGCTGCACAGCGATCCGCTGACGGGATCCCGGCCCGTCACCGGCGTCGCCAACCGCGCGACCGGTCGCGAGAGCGTTAGGGTCGACGATGTGAGTCGATATCCACGCGACGTCCTGGCGCCCGGCTGGCAGCGGGCCGGCAAGCCGACCACCACCGAGATCCCCGCCCAGATCGGCATGGTGCTGGAGGATCCCAGTTCCGGCTTCGTCGGTGAGCTGGTCAACCTGGAGAACGGGCTACTGGTGCTGGAGGACCGGCGCGGCAAGCGGCGCAGCTTTCCGCTCGGCCCCGGGTTCTGGCTGGACGGCAAGCCGGTCGCCATCACTTCCCCGAAGCGGCAGCCGAACGGACGCGCCACGCACACGGCGTCCGGCTCGCGGGCGAGCGCTACCCCTGGTCAGGCCAAGATTGCGCTGCCCAGCCGGATTTACGTCGAGGGACGGCACGACGCCGAACTGGTCGAGAAGGTCTGGGGAGACGACCTGCGGCACGTCGGGGTGGTGGTCGAATATCTGGGCGGCATCGACGACCTGCCGGCGATCGTCGCCGAGTTCGCGCCGCAGCAGGGACGCCGGCTCGGTGTCCTGGTCGACCACCTGGTGCCGGGCTCGAAGGAATCCCGGATCGTCGAGCAGGTGACCAGCCCGTGGGTGTTCGTCACCGGACACCGGTTCGTCGACATCTGGACGGCGGTGAAGCCGTCGGTGCTGGGGTTGAAGGCGTGGCCGGACGTACCGCGCGGCCAGGACTACAAGGAAGGCCTGTGCCGGGCGCTCGGCTGGCCGGCCCGGACCCAGACCGACATCGCCAACGCGTGGCGGCACATCCGCTCGAAGGTGACCTCGTGGCGCGATCTCGACCCGGCGCTGCTGACCGAGGTCGAGAAACTGATCGACTTCGTCACCGCCGACCACGCCGACACTCTGGAGCCGTGATGACTGGGCCTGCAATGACCACCGACCAGGTCACCGCGGCGATCCGCGAGGTCGCGGACGCCGAGATCGTGCCCCGGTTCCGGGCGCTGTCCGAGGACGAGATCATCGAGAAGCGACCCGGCGACCTGGTCACCGTTGCCGACCGACTGGCCGAGAAGGCGCTCACGACGATCTTCCGGGCCAACGATCCGACCTGTCTGGTGGTTGGCGAAGAGGCCGTCTACGCCGATCCGGCTCCGCTGGAAGAGCTAGCCAACGCCGAGTTGGCCTGGGTCATCGACCCGGTGGACGGCACCCGGAATTTCGCCGACGGCAGCCCGGATTTCGCCGTGATGGTGGCGGAGGTGCGGCGTGGGGTGACCACCCGAGGCTGGATCTGGCAGCCGATGTACGACCGGATGTACATCGCCGAACTGGGTGCCGGGGTGACCTGCAACGACCGTCGGTTGAATCCCCGGCCGGTGGTCGAGCCGTTGGTCGGCGCCCTGCACGGCCGTTACGGACGGCCGCGCGGCGAACTGCCCGACAACGTTCGGCTGATCCGGCTGGCGGCCTGCTGCGGGGTGGACTACCCGGATCTGATCGAGGGGCGTAAGGCGTTCGTCGGTTACTGGTCGATGAATCCTTGGGATCACCTGCCGGGCGGTCTGATGGTGGAGGAGATGGGCGGCCGGATTGCCACCATCGATGGACGCCGCTACACCGCCGGGGTGACCGGACGCTTCCTGGTCGGCGCCCAGTCGCCCGAAGTCTGGGAGTTGGCCGCCAAGCTCGCGAAGGAGCAGCTGGCCCGATAGCGATTCAGCCGTCCAGCCGGTGCAAGGCGACGGCCGCCAGCACCAACTCGCCCACGTCGTCGGACGCGTCGCAGTCGACCACGGCGTCCAGCACCCAGTCGCGGTTGTCCTCGGGGTCGCGGACGATCTGCCGGACGTTTCTGATGCGAGCTGTGACGCCCTCGTCCGTGCCCGCCGGCTGGCCGCGTCGTTCGTCGCCGATCACCACATAGGACGGCCCCCGCGCGTCGCCGTCGAGCAGCATCTCGTCGTGTTCGGCGTAGTAGTCCTCGAGTGCGGCGTCCCAAGCCGACCGTGTCATCACTATCTTGCGGGTTGGTTCGGTGCGATCGGACGCCTCGCGTTCCAGCCGGATCAGCGCCGCCAGATCGTCGCGGGCGCAGGCCGCCAGCCGCGCCCACAACGCGTTGCGGATCAGCACCTCGAAGCTGCGGCCCTGCTTCGACAGCGGACGCGGCGGCGCCGGCGCAGTGTGGTCGACGACGTCGCGCGGCGCGTGCTCGGGATCGGTCAGGGCGGTCCACTCGTCCAACAACGAGGAGTCGGTCTGCCGGATGGTTTCGCCCAGCCAGTCGATGATGTCGTCCAGCTGCGGGCTGCGGTGGGTGTCGGGGACGGTGCGCTGCAGCGTGCGGTAGGCGTCGGTGAGGTAGCGCAGCACGACTCCTTCGCTGCGGGCGACCTGGTAGCGGCCGACCAGATCGGTGAAGCTCATCGCCTGTTCCCACATCTGGCGGACGACCGATTTGGGGTCCAGTGCGTCCGGACGCAGCCAGGGATGGGACTGCCGGTAGGTCTCGTAAGCGGCTTCCAGCAGTTCGGCCAGCGGTTTGGGCCAGGTGATCGACTCGACGATCGCCATCCGCTCCTCATATTCGACGCCGTCGGCTTTGAGGCGTCCGATCTCGTCGCCGCGGGCGGCGTGCTGCTGGGCGAACAGCAGCGTCATCGGCGGCTCGAGCACCGATTCGATCACCGACAGGACGTCGAGCGGGTAGCTCTCAAGTTCCGGGTCGAGCAGGTCGAGGGCGGCCAGCGCGAAGTGTGCCAGCGGCTGGTTGAGCGCGAAGTCGGCGGGCAGGTCGACGGTGAGCACGTAGTGGCGGCCGTGGGCGTCCGGGCGATCGAGTCGGGTGACCACGCCCGAATGCACCAGCGAGCGGACCAGCCGCAGCGCCCGGCGGACCAGCCGCAGCTGGGAACGGCGATCCTCGTGGTTGTCGGTAAGCAGCCGGCGCAGCACGGCGAAGGCGTCCTCGTCGCGGCTGAGCACGTTGATCAGCATCGCGTTGTCGACCTTCATCCGGCTGGCCAGCCGCTCGGGCTGGCCGGCGACCAGCCGGTCGAAGGTCTGCTCGCTCCACACCACCGTGCCGGTCGGCGGCTTCTTCAGTTGTGCCGTCGACTTGCGCTTGGCCAGCTTGGCCTCGCTCATCGCCGCGTTCTTGGCGGCCGCCTTGGCCTTGGCCCGTTCGTTGGCGATCACGTGTTCCGGCGCCTGGACGACCACGTAGCCGGAGGTGTCGAAGCCGGCCCGGCCGGCGCGTCCGGCGATCTGCAGGAACTCGCGGGTGCGAAGCACCCGCTGCCGGGAGCCGTCGAACTTCGTCAGCCCGGTGAACAGCACGGTGCGGATCGGCACGTTGATGCTTGGGCAGCATGCCCGCGTGGTGGACGCCGATGCCGGCCTTCAGCAGTTTGCTCAGGGTCTTGCCGAAGCCGGCGGCGAACCGGAAGTCGCGCAGCAGGTCGGCGTCGGCGTCGTTGACCGGACGCCGGGCGCGGGCGGCCTTCTTGGCGAAGCCGCCGGTCAGCAGCGAGGTGGCGTGCTCGACGGCGGCGGCCTGGGTGAAGTGGACGACGTAGACCGGCGTCTGGTGGGTGTCGACGAGTTCGTCGAGGGTCTCCTCCAGCGGGGTCATGGCGTAGCGGAAGCTGAGTGGCACCGGGCGTTCCGCTTCGGCGACGATCGCGACCTCGCGTCCGGTGCGCCTGGTGAGGTCGTCGGCGATGCCGGACATGTCGCCCAGCGTCGCCGACATCAGCAGGAACTGGACGCCGGTCAGTTCGATCAGCGGCACCTGCCAGGCCCAGCCCCGGTCGGGTTCGCCGTAGTAGTGGAACTCGTCCATCACGACCATGCCCACGTCGGCGTTCGGGCCCTCGCGGAGCGCGATGTTCGCCAGCACCTCGGCGGTGCAGGCGATGATCGGGGCGCCGGCATTGACCGCGGCGTCCCCGGTCAGCATGCCGACGTTGTCGGCGCCGAAGATCGCCACCAGTTCGAAGAACTTCTCGCTGACCAGGGCCTTCACCGGGGCGGTGTAGAACGACACCCGGTCGGTCGACAACGCCGCATGGATCGCCGCCGTCGCCACCAGCGACTTCCCGGATCCGGTCGGGGTGGTCAGCACCACATGCGCACCGGCGAGCAACTCGATGATCGCCTCGTCCTGATGCGGGTAGAGACTCAGCCCAAGCCGCTCGGCATAGCCGGTGAACGACTCATACAGAGCGTCGGCGCTGGCATCGTCGGCGGGGTCGACCCGGAGCGGACGCAGCAGTCGGGTCGTGTCCATAACCGTTCGAGTATCCCACTGGTAGCGGCAACGGTCCCCGGTGACCAACGGGACGGTTCTCTCGGTCACTTTGGTGACCACGGGGGGATCTTCCGGACACTTTTCCCGGTGTCCGTGGGAACCGTCCCTGGTGTCCGGGAGAACTCGTCCCTGGTGTCCGTGGGAACCGTCCCCGGTGACCGTGGGAACCGTCCCTGGTGTCCGGGAGAACCGTCCCTGGTGTCCGGGAGAACCGTCCCCGGTCAGAGCAGGCCGCGTTCGCGGGCCACGGCGACGGCCTCGCCGCGGCTGCCGACGCCGAGCTTGGACAGGATGTTGGAGACGTGCACGCTGGCGGTCTTGGTCGAGATGAACAGTTGGCGGCCGATCTGGCCGTTGCTGCGCCCGAGCGCGAGCAGCGCCAGGATCTCCTGCTCGCGAGGGGTCAGGTCCTGACCGGGGGCACGGCCAGTCGCCGTGGTCGCGGTCAAGCCCGGCACGGCGGCCAACAGTCGTCGCAGCGGCTCCGAGGGCAGATCGGTGGCGGCCTTGCGCACCAGCTCGGCCTCACGTCGGGCGGCGCTGAGATCGCCGGCGGCCACCAACACCGTCGCGAGCCGGACGCGGCAACGGGCGGACTGATACGTGTTGCCCCAGCCGTCGAACGCGGTCACGGCGGAGCGCCAGGCCTCAACCAGGCGTCCGGCGTCCGACACCTGGCCGGCCAGCCAGTCAAGGTGCAGCAGTTCCGCTTCGAGGCGCCGCGCCCAGGACTCGCTTTCGACGCCGAGGCGACCGGCGACGATGAGCGGCGTGGTTCGTTCGGTGAGCCGTTCGAGCGTCGCCACCAGCCGGCGGCGGACGTCGGGGTCGGACGGGTCCGTCTCGGCCAGGACGCCTGCCAGTACCGCCGCGATGCGCAACTGGATCTGCTCCTGCGTGCTCCAGTCCCGGTCCATCTGGGCGAGGGCGCGCTCGACCAGCGGCGGGATGGCGTCCAGGTTGCCTTCGCGTCCGAGCAGTTCGATCTGCGCGATCATCGTCTGCAGCGCCACGAAGGTGTCGTCGGGCCAGTACGGCGCCACCGACTCGAAGATGCCCGGATCGACCGTCCAGTCCCGGGCGGCGAGCACGGTGAGTCGCTCGGAGAGAAAGATTGCGTAGCCGGGTTGCGGGAAGGGCGGTCCCGGCGGGGAGAGCCGGCGCAGTGCCTCATCGAATTCGCCGAGCAGATAGGCGATTCGTCCGCCGTGCATCCGGCTCATCGCCTCGAACACCCCCCACGGCCGATTCAGCCGATCGGCGATCGCCGTTGCCGCGTCCATGTGAGCGAGTGAAGCGGGCAGGTCACCGCGTTCCATCTCGACCAGGCCCAGCCGGTAGTAGGCACGGACGTGGGTGGGATGGTCCATCGGGCGGCTCCGGACGATGTCCAGCAGCCTGGCCTCCACCTGGGGAAGGTCGGCGTCCTCGGAATCCCAGGCGACCAGGATGGTTCGCAGGTCCGTCGCCAGGTCGGTCGCGTCCAGGTCGTCGGCCAATGCCAACGCGGCCTCGCTGGCGGCCAGTGCCTCGCGGTAGCGATCCAGGTCGGCCAGTACTTGCACCTGAGCCACCAGCGCCTGCAGGCGGGTCCGGTCGTTCAGTCCTTCGGTGAGCCGGACAGCCTCGCAGGCCCGGTCCAGCAGATCCGGCGGCTCGTTGTAGACCCTGGCCAGGGTGACATAGGTGGCCAGCAGCCGGGCGCGGGCGGGCGTCCGCTCGCCGCTGTGGTTGAGCCGGTCGGTGATCAGATGGACGCCGCGCCCGACATCTCCGCTGGCCGCTGCGGCGAGGGCTGCCTGGGTGGTGGCGTCATCACGGCGCTCGTCGTCCTCGGCCATCCAGGTCAGCACCTGCTCGAACCATCCGGACGCCTCCCGCGGGCCTCCCAGGGCCAGCGCCGTGTCGCCTGCGGCGATTCCGGCGGTCACCGCCGTATCGGCATCGCCGCTCGCGGCTGCGTGCCTGGCCAGGTCGGACGCCGTGCCCAGCTCGGGTCGCTCGGCCAGCGCGGTGGCGAACGCCTTGTGCAGGCGGCGCCGCTGACCGGGCAGCAGGTCGTCGCGGATCGCCTCGGCGACCAGCGCGTGGCGGAATCCGTAGGCGTCGTCGGCATCGGTCTCCAGGGTCTGGTGATCGACAGCGGCAACGAGAGCCGCATCCAGTTCGTCGGGGGCCAGCTCGACAACCGCCTGCAGCAGGTCATGACTGAGCCGGCGGCTCATTACCGCAGCGGCCTGCACCACTCGCTGGGAGGCCGGGTCCAGTTGCTCGAATCTGGCGCGCAGCACGCGGCCGAGGTCGGCGCCGAGTTCATTGCCGCTCGCGATCAGTTCCTCGGCGAAGAAGGCGTTTCCGGCGGCGCGGTCGACGATTCGGGCGACCTGTTCGTCGTCGGCGTCGGTCAGCGACCGGACCAGGGTCCACATGTCGTCTATGGGCAGCGGATCGAGGTGCACCCGCGTCACCTCGGGCAGCCGCGCCCAGACGCCGAGCGTCGAATGCAGCGGGTGCCGCCGATGAAGATCGTCGGCGCGGTAGCTGACCACCAGGCCCACCGGGGCGGAGAAGCCTCTCGTCATCAGCAGCGTGAGCAGGTCGCGCGAGGAGTGGTCGGCCCAGTGCACGTCCTCGACGACGACCAGGACGCCGTGCGCGCTCGCCACCCGGGTGAGGGCGGCATGCACTGCTTCGGCCAGCAGACCCGGACCGGTGGAGGCGCGCACCTGGGTCCGCGACGGTGTGCCGGCGAGCAGCTGGGCCAGCGCGGGATGGGTGACGGCCACCTCATCGATCACCTCGGGCGCTGCCGTGTGCAGGGTGCTGATCAGTTCCGCGAACGGCAGGTAGGGCAGGTCGATGCCGGCCTCGGCGACGCAGTGGCCGGCTGCGATCAGGCGTCCGTCCCGCTGGGCGCGGCCGACGACGTCTCGCAACAGCCGGGTCTTGCCGATCCCGGCGTCCCCCGACAGCACGACCACGCCGCCGCCACCCCCGGTCAGGCCGAGGGCGTCGACGACGAGGTCGCGTTCGTGGGTGCGTCCCACCATCGCCCGGACGTCGCGCATGGGGACGATTATTCCCATCTCAGGCGAGCGGTGGGATTGTCACGCAGCCGACCTGTTCTGCTCGCGGCGCCGACGGATGTCACGCATGATCGCCAGCGAGGAACGCGGGGCACGCGGATCGCGGGTCCGGGCGTGCGCTGCCAGCCGCTCCCGGCCCTCGATCTGGATCTGAAGTTCAGCAATCAGCGGATACATGGTTCTCACCTCGCTCAGTTTCTCGGTGAGTCCAGATTCCGTCTCTGAGGTAGGCGGCGACATCGGCAGAGCGCCCACACTCGCCGCGGTCGGCTACCTCAGAAAATGAGTCGACCGAGGGTCCGGCCGCCTGAGGTAGGCCTACCGGAGCAGCCTGAGCTGGGTGCGAGGCACCTTGCCCTCGGCGGCCAGCTGAGCGTAGGCGATCGGCAGAACGGCGGTGATGGTGTCGTCGTCGAACGGCCAGTCTCCGGCCGACAGTGCGTCCTCGACCCTCACGCCGCGACCGATCAGGTGCTCGACCTGGCCGTAGACCGCAGAGATCTGGGCCCGCTGGGTGAAGGCGAACACGCGGTCGACCGGCTCGCCGTGGCCGGGAACCAGCACGGTCTCCTCACCGACCAGGCCGAGGATGCCGTCCACCGCGGCGGGCCACTCCTTGAGGAAGCAGTCCGGTCCCATCGCGGGAGGGGCGGACTGCTCCAAAAGGTCGCCGGTGAAGATCAGCTGCGCGTCCGGGACGATGACAACCAGGTCGCCGGCGGTGTGACCGCGCCCGAAATGAACGATCTCGACATGCCGGTCGCCCAGGTCGACCATCCGGGCCAGCGCCAGCGGCTTGTTCGGTGGCCGCAGCCGATCCTGGGAGAAGCCCAGCCCGGCGACCTCCGCACGGACGCCTGGGGCGTCCAGGGCCGCAATCAGCGTTTCGTGACCGTAGGTGGTCAGATCGTCGAACGCCGCCAGCCCGTAGTAGTGGTCGAAATGGCTGTGGCTGACCACAGCCCCACGCAGTTCGACCCCGGTGACGGCCTCGGCGGCCGCCCGGATCTGCGCACCCTGGGCGGGGGACGATCCGGTATCGACCACCAAGGCACCCGCCGAACCCACGATCAGGCCGATGTTGACCCCGGCCGGCTCGGCCACCGAGCGCCAGATGCCGGGCCGCAGTTCGGTGAACGGGGTGAGCGAGAATTGCACGGGGCGAGCCTACGCGTAGCCGCCGGCCACCAGGTCGAGCATTGAACGCGACCAGTTGTCGACCGCGCCGAGCCGCGCGGCGAAGGCGGGGTTGACCTGGGCCGTTCCGGTGTACCACAGCGCGAAGGCGACCTGGCGCAACGCGATGAAGTCGTCGAGGTGGGTCACATCGACGTCGCGGACGCCGCGGTAGCCGTCCAGCAGCGCGGCCCGGAATGACGCGTAGTCGGGCCCGTCGCGCTGCTCCCACAGGGCGACCGCCACCTCGTACAGCCGGTGCCCGGTGCCGCAGTCGTCGAAGTCGATCAGCTTCACCCGGTCACCCTGGAACACCGCGTTGCCCAGATGCAGGTCGGCGTGGATCAGTCCGTAGTCGCCCTCGGCCGACATCACCGTCGCCAGCCGCTCGGCCACCCGGCCGAACCGCTCGCGCAGATCGTCCGGCAGCAGTAGCCAGACCTCGGACGCCGGCAGCTGGCCGTAGACCATCACGTTGCCGAAGAACGCGTCGTGGTTCCAGTCGATGCGCTGGAACCGAGCGGGCGGCGTCCAGCCGTCGGCCTGCCGATGCAGAGCAGCCATCGCGGCGCCGAGCCGGCGCAGGTGCACCGGACGCGGTGAACTCTCGTGAATCCGGCCGTGCTGCCAACCCAACACCGACACCACCCGGGTGTCGTCGCCCGCCGTTGCCCACACGGTGGCCGCGCCGGCCCGAGTGGGTAGCGGTTCCGGCACTTCGAGGTCGCTGTCCGTCCTCAACGCGGTCAGCCAGGCCAGTTCGGATTCGACGGCCAGCACCGGGTCGGCGTCGCGTCCGTGCCGCTGCGGACGATGCACCCGGACCAGAAACCGGCCGGCCGGCGAGTCGTGCCGGAAGGTGGTGTTCTCGCCGTGGTTGACGAACTTCAGTACGCCGGCCGGCAAGTCGTAGTGCGACAGCGCCGCGAGCGCGACCCGCCGCATGCGGGCGATCTGAGTGGCGCGGGTCAGCACACCCAACTGTCACCGCTGCCCGGCCCGCTCGGCAAGGGTTTGCGGACGCCGTCCGCCGAGCGGACGACCCTTCTCGGTGAACGGACGAGGAAATCGCGGATTCGATTACACTGGCACTCGACCACCCGGAGTGCCAAAGCCGGGTGCCCGGAGTGCATCTGAGGAGGGCCATGCTGGACGACCGCAAGCTCTCCATCCTGCGTGCCATCGTCACCGACTACGTCTCCTCGCAAGAGCCGGTGGGCTCCCGCGCCCTGGTCGAACGACACAACCTCGGGGTCTCTCCGGCCACAGTCCGCAACGACATGGCCGTCCTCGAAGAAGAGGGCTACATCACCCAGCCGCACACCAGTGCCGGGCGGATCCCCACCGACAAGGGCTATCGCCTGTTCGTCGACCGGCTGGCCGCGGTGAAGCCGCTGTCGCTGGCCGAGCGGCGAGCGATTCAGACCTTCATGTCGGGCGCCCTGGACGTCGACGACGTGGTGCGCCGAACCGTCCGGCTACTCGCCCAGATCACCCAGCAGGTAGCCATCGTCCAGTACCCGGTGCTGTCGCATGCCACGATCCGGCTGATCGAGGTGCTGGCGCTCACCCCGGGCCGCGGCCTGGTGATCCTGGTCAACTCCGCGGGCCGGGTCGATCAGCGAGCGGTCGACCTGGTCGATGCCGGCGACGAACAACTGGCCGAACTACGCGGACGCCTCAACGCCGCGCTGGTCGGGAGTGCGCCGTCCGCGGCCGTCGAACGGCTCAGCACCCTGCTCGACGAACTGCCCCCCGACCTGCGTCCGGTCGGTTCGGTGGTCATCGCCACCCTGCTCGAACTGACCACCGCCGACCCGGCCACCCGCGTGGTCGTCGGCGGGGTGCCCAACCTGACCCGCTTCGGCGACCAGTTCGAGACCACCGTGAAGCCGGTGCTGGAGGCGCTTGAGGAACAAGTCGTGCTGTTGCGGTTGTTGGGTGAGGCGGGTGGATCCAGCGAGGTCACCGTCCGCATCGGACACGAGAACCCGTACCAGCCGTTGCAGTCGACCTCGGTGGTGGCGAGCGCGTACAGTCACGGCGACGATGTCTGGGCGAGCATGGGAATCGTCGGCCCCACCCGAATGGACTATCCGACCACCATGGCCTCGGTGCGGGCAGTCGCCCGTTACGTTGGCCGCTTCCTGGCAGAAGGATGATGTTGACCAAGGACTACTACGACGTGCTGGGCGTGACCCGGGACGCCACCTCCGAGCAGATCAAGAAGGCCTACCGCAGGCTGGCCATGAAATACCACCCGGACGTCGCCGACACCGCCGACGCCGCGGAGAAGTTCAAGGAGATCGGCGAGGCCTACGAGGTGCTGCATGACGCCAACAAGCGCGCCATGTACGACCGCGGGGTCGATCCGATGGCCGCCGGCGGCTTTCCCGGCGGCGCGCAAGGCTTCGGCTTCCCCGGCGGGGGAGCGGCCGGCTTCGACTTCACCAACCTGGTGGACGCCATGTTCGGGCAGGCGGGTGCCCGCGGTCCCCGTTCGCGGGTGCGCCGCGGCCAGGACGCGCTGGTCCGGCTCGCGCTGACCCTGGCCGAGGCTGCCTTCGGAGTCACCAAGCCGGTGCGGGTGGAGACCGCGGTGATCTGCGGCACCTGCAACGGCTCAGGCGCCAAGGACGGCTCCGAGCCGGTCACCTGTACCACCTGCCACGGACAAGGCGACATCACCCAGATCCAGCGGTCGTTCCTGGGCGACATCCGCACCACCCAGCCCTGCCCGGTCTGCCGCGGCTACGGCACCACCATCCCGAACGGCCCCGGCGGTGGCCCGGCGGGCGACCTGTACGTGGAGCTGAGCGTCGAACCGCACGACACGTTCAAACGCAACGGCGACGATCTTGAGATGGTGATCAAGCTGCCGATGACGGCGGCGGCGCTGGGCACCGAGGTCACCCTGCCGACGCTGGAGGCCGAACGCGACGACCTGGACGCCGAGGCGGGCACCGTCCGGCTGTCGATTCCGAGCGGCACCCAGTCGGGCACCCGCATTCCGATCGCCGGACGCGGCGTGCCGCGGCTGCGGGGTGCCGGACGGGGCGACCTCGGGGTGACGCTGCTGGTGCAGACCCCCGGCAGGCTGGACGAGCACCAGCGGAACCTGCTGCGGCAACTGGCCGAGGCACGCGGTGAGGCCGGTGCCGAGATCGCGGTGGAGAAGCACCACAAGGGTGTCTTCGGCTGGCTGAAGGACGCGTTCACACAATGACCGAAGCATTGTTCCTAGCGGATCTGGACTCCCCAACGATCGGCGACACGGTTGCGGTGACCGGTGACGAGGGCCGGCACGCCGCGATCGTGCGCCGCATCCGCAAAGGTGAGGTGGTGCTGGTCAGCGACGGCATCGGTACCGCGATTCGTGGGCCGGTGCTGACCGCTGATGTCAACGGGCTGACCGTCGAGGTGGCCGAGGTGCTGGCCGACCCGGCCCGCCCGCTGCGGTTTACCGTCGTCCAGGCGCTGGCCAAAGGCGACCGGACCGAACTCGCCCTCGAGATGCTGACCGAGTTGGGCGTGGACGAGATCGTGCCGTGGCAGGCGTCCCGATCGGTGGTGAAATGGGCCCCCGACCGCGTAGAGCGGGCCTTGGCCCGCTGGCGAAACATCGTCCGCGAGGCCACCAAGCAGTCGCGCCGGTTCCGGGTGCCACGGGTCAGCCCACCGCTGACTACCGCCGAACTGGCGCTGCGGATCCCCGAGCCCGCACTGACGCTGGTGCTGCACGAGGGTGCGGACACCAGGCTGAACCCGGCGGATCTGCCCGCCGAGGGCGAAGTGATGGTGATCGTCGGACCCGAGGGCGGGTTGACTTCCGAGGAGCTGGAGCTGTTCGCCGAGGCGGGCGGGCGTCCAACCCTGATCGCGGACGCGGTGCTGAGGACCTCTACTGCCGGCGTCGTGGCATTGGCGCAGCTGCAAGCACTGACGCGTGCGTGAGTCCTTGCTTGCGGTTTCGGGTGTGAGTCTGTTGGCCTCTCGCGGCGCGAGTCTGCTGCCGCGGGCCGGGAGGGGAGCCCGAGCCGCCCACCTACGGATCCGCCTCGCAAGCTCGGCAGATCTTCCGGACGCCCACCCACCTGCCTCGAGCTCCCCTCCCGGCCCGCTTCACGGTCGCGGTCCGCAGGAGCGAAGGTGCCGTGCTTGCCGAGCGCTGGAGTGGCACGCCGGGGACGGTTCTTCTCGTTCCGCTCATACCGAGCAGAGCGAAACGAACCGTCCCCGCCGTACCACTGCTCGACGGTCCGTACCGCTGCCTCCTCCACGCCAGCTGGACGATGGCGTCCGGGCCTGGCCGGCGCCGCGATGGGCGGAGGCATGAGTGCTTCGTTCTCCTTCACTCCCGGTGCCGTGTTGGCCAATGGCAGGGGCCGGTCCGGGGTGATCGACACCCCGCACGGGCAGATCCGGACGCCGGCATTCGTGGCGGTGGGGACCAAGGCGACGGTGAAGGCGGTGCTGCCGGAGGCGGTCGCCGCGCTGGGTGCGCAGGCGGTGCTGGCCAACGCCTACCACCTGTTCCTGCAACCTGGGTCGGACATCGTGGACGCCGCCGGCGGGCTGGGGGCCTTCATGAACTGGCCCGGTCCCACGTTCACCGACTCGGGCGGGTTCCAGGTGATGAGCCTCGGTGCCGGGTTCAAGAAGGTGCTAGCTATGGACACCGTCGGGCTCGCCGACGACGACGTGATCGCCGAGGGCAAGACCCGGCTGGCGCACGTCGACGACGACGGGGTCACCTTCACCAGTCACCTCAACGGCGACCGGCACCGGTTCACCCCCGAGGTCAGCATGCGCATTCAGCACGAGCTGGGCGCCGACATCATGTTCGCCTTCGATGAGCTGACCACGCTGATGAATACCCGCGGCTACCAGGAGCAATCGGTGCAGCGGACGCATGCGTGGGCCGTCCGATGCCTGGCGGCGCACGCCGAACTCACCGCCGCTCGCAGTGGCAAGCCGTATCAGGCGCTGTTCGCCGTCGTGCAGGGTGCCCAGTACGAGGACCTGCGGCGGCGGGCATCCCGCGATCTGGCCGGCCTCGAAGTGGAGGGACAGGCATTCGACGGGTTCGGCCTCGGCGGTGCGCTGGAGAAGGAGAATCTCGGCACCATCGTCGGCTGGTGCACCGACGAACTGCCGTTCGACAAGCCGCGACACCTGCTCGGCATCTCCGAGCCGGACGACTTCTTCGCCGCCATCGCCGCCGGCGCGGACACCTTCGACTGTGTGATGCCTTCCCGGGTGGCCCGCAACGCGGCGCTCTACACCCGAGACGGCCGCTTCAACGTCAACACCGCCAAGCACCGCCGCGCCTTCGAGCCGATCGAAGACGGCTGCGACTGCTACACCTGCGCCCACTACACCCGGGCCTACCTGCACCACCTGTTCAAAGCCAAGGAGATGCTGGCCTCGACGCTGGCCACGATCCACAACGAACGGTTCACCGTCCGGCTGGTCGATGACATCCGGGAGAGCATCGACGCCGGCGAGTTCGACGCCTTCCGCGAGGAGTTTCTCGGCCGCTTCTACGCCGGGCGACGGTCGGTGACGCAGTAGACGAGTCCGGCCGGATCGCGCAGCACCGTCCACTGGTGGTGCTCACCGACCACCTCGGCGCCCAGCTCACGGTGTCGTCGCACCTCCGTCGCTCGGTCGTCGGTGGCGAGGTCCAAATGAGCGCGGGTGCGGCCGGTCGATTCGTCGAGGCGGTGCAGCAACAACCGCAACGGTAGTTCGGGACGCCGGTCGATCGCGCTGAACTCATCACCGGCGAGTGGCCGCAGATCGTCGTGCAGCAGTGCTGCCCAGAACTCGCGCTCGGTGGCATGGACGTCGCGAGGCAGGTCGAGCGCGACCTGATCCACCTGGCTCCGGTGGCCAGTGGGCCACATGGCCGAGGCCGGCCGGACGCCGCTCGGATGACTCACCAGGCAGAACACCAGCCCGCCCGGGGAGGTCAGGATCCGGTACCCCAGGCCAGGGTCGTTCAGCAGCGTGGCGCCGAGCCGGACGGCGCACTGAGCGGCGGCGTCTGGCTCCGGCACGTGAACGTCGAGGTGCAGGCGCGCCGGACCTCCGATCCGCTGCACCCGAAGGTAGTCGTCGCCGGCTGGCGGCAGCAGGGTCGCGAATTCGTCGTCCGGACCGCGGGGCGGCGAGAGCCGGTAGCCGGTCACCGCAGCCCAGAACCGCACGCCGGCCGCCCAACTCCCGGACGGCAGGTCAAGGAAGGCGCTCAGCCAGAACGGACGGGTCGGATCGGGCATGCGCCAAACGTAGTGGACCGCCCTGGCCGTCGGGCCGGGCAACAACGATCGGGATCGGGCACGGTCAGCCGTGCCCAATGCCGATCCCTATCCGCGGTCGCCGGAGAATTCCGCCCTCACCTTGACGACCGCACAGGGCGCCCCCCAGGTGCGCTTGGTAATCTGGCGCGCCCGAGGGCCTCTCGGGCGTTGAGTACAGGGAGATCGCATGCCTCACGTCGCCGTCGGCGTGGCAACGGATGTGGGCCGCGTGCGGGCACTGAACGAAGATGCGTTCCTGGCCGGCGAGCGGGTGTGGGTGGTGGCCGACGGCATGGGCGGCCATGCGGCGGGCGACGTCGCCAGCCGGCTGGCGATCGAGTCACTGGCCGAACTCGAGGCTGTCGATGAACTCCGTCCGACGCTGGTGAATGTGGCGGTGGCGAGGGCGAACGCCGCCATCGTGCGGTACGGAATGGTGCATCCGGCGGCCCGCGGGCTGGGCACCACCGTGACCGGGCTGGCCGAGGTGATGGTCGGCGGCTCGCCGCATTGGGCGGTCTTCAACGTGGGCGACTCGCGGGTGTACCGGTACGTGGGCGGCGAACTGCATCGCGCCACCGTGGACCATTCCGAGGTCGAGGAGTTGCTCGCCGAGGGTCTGATCACCGCCGACCAGGCCCGGGAACATCCCGCCCGGCACCTCATCACCCGCTCCGTCGGCATGCGTCCCGCGCCACCGGTGGACCTGTGGGTGCTGGCGCAGACCCCGGGCGAGCGGTTTCTGCTCTGCTCCGACGGGCTTACCTCCGAGCTGGGCGACGACCGGATCGCCGCCGTGCTGGCCGCCCACGCCGACGCCATCGAGGCGGCCGAGGCGCTGGTCGAAGCGGTGCTGGCGACGCCGGCGCGGGACAATGTCACGGTGGTGGTGGTCGACGTCCGCGGCGGTGACGATGGAGCGGGCGACGAGGTCACGGTGCCGCGGGCCGTGCTGGAAGGGGAGCGCTGATGGCTGAGCCGGTGTACTCCTACGCGCCGGGTAGCGCGCTGGCCGTGTGCGGGACGCGGGTGGCCGCACTGGTCGACCTGCCCCCGGACGCGGGCCTGGTGCTGGGTCTGTACGACCTGGTCGGCGACCCGACCGCCGGTCTGGACGAGGTACTGGAACTCCTGGTCAGCCCCGGTTTGCGGGCTGTGGAGCACTTCGCGCTGGCTGAGTACACCGATGAGGGCCTCCGCACCGTGGTGCGGGGCCGCTACCGGACCCGGGCCGGCGCGCAGACGGTCGAGGGACGCGGGCTCTGGGCCGATCGGATCCTCCAGGCCGACGGCTATCTGCTGCTCGATCCCGAGGCACCGGACGCCGGCGTGCTTCCGCTGACCACCGGTGGCGTGGTGCTGGCCGGACGCCTGCAGCGGCGGTCCGGGGACGCTCCGGTGACCCCGGTGGTGGCCCCGCCGATGCAATCGCCTGCCGAGCCCGAGTGGAACCCGATCGCGCCATCGGCGTCCGGCCCGGCCGTGGTGCCCGTTCCGGCCGAAAGGCCTGCTGGGCTGGTCCGCTCCGGGAACCAACCGGACGAGTTCGACGGCCCGCCCGGCCGGGCATCGGAACCGGCGGGTCGAACGTCCGGCACGCCGAGCGGGAGCAACCTCGAGGTGCCGGACGCCAGTGGGCACGCCATGCCGACGCCGTTCACCAGCTCGTCCGCCGACCTGCCGGCTCCGGCCCTGTCACCACCGAACGAACCGGACCAGCGGCCGTCCTTCATCGAGTCCCTGCCGTGGAGCTCAGCCGCCCCGGCCGGGCCGCTGACCCCGAATCTGGCCGCCGACGGCGACGCGCGGAGCGCCGCGTCCGGCCCGACCATCAGTGACGAACACCCGGACGCCGGCGTCCAGAACGTCGTCGCCGCCCGCTGCCCGGCGGGCCACCTCAGCCCCGCCTATGCCGGGACCTGCCGGACTTGCGGCCGGCCGCTGCCGCCACAGCAGCCGGTCGAGGTACCACGGCCGCCGTTGGGCGTGTTGCGACTCTCCAACGGCGACACGGTGCTGCTCGACCGGGGGTGCATCCTCGGCCGCAACCCGCGGGTTCCGATCGGTTACTCCGGCGAACAGCCCAACCTGGTCAAGCTGATCGATCCCGATAAGGACATCTCCAGCCAGCACCTGGAGGTGTTGCTGGACTACTGGCATGTGGCGGTGAAGGATCTGGGTTCCACCAACGGCACCCAGGTGGCGCCGCCCGGCGCGCATCCGGTGAGGCTGCGGCCCAACGATCCAGTGATGATCGAACCCGGCACCGAGGTGATCCTGGCAGGCGTGTTCAGCTTTACCTTCGAGGTGCCTGAAGGCCCGTGAGTCAATCCGATGGCCGGACGGACCTGACCCGGTTCCGTGGCGGGAGGAGTACCTGATGACGTTGCCGACCTGTCCTGCCTGCGGCCTGCAGCAGACGCTCCGTGCCCCGCGCTGCGCCCGCTGCGGGGCGCCACTCGACGGCTCGCCGGTCATTCCGCCGGGTGGGCCGGCGATCGGCGCACCAGGCTCGGACGGCAGGTCCGCAGCTGTCGCTGACTCGCCGGCCGATGCACCCACGACCGCGTTCGCGGTGGCCGACCAGCCGACCGCCGAGTTCCCGGCAGCCGCGGACGACCTCACCCTGCTGCGCGAGCAGGACAGCAGCTGGGATCCGGTGTCCGGGCCGAGCGCGGCGTCCGCCTCGCCCTGGGGGCCGGGTCGGCGGCCACGCAGGGCAGGCCGCGCGGTTTCTGGCGCCGACTCGGGCGCCGCTAGTCGCTGGGAGGATCTGCGTCGCCGCTGACCGAACTTGTTCTGGGTTTCAACGGTCTCAACCGGCGGCGGCTGGGCTCAGCCGGCGACCGGTGCTTCGACGGGCGTCGCGGTGATTCCTTCGCGCCGACGGATCCAGGCGATCACCCGGTAGGTGACGGGCAGGAACAGCACCTCGACCAGCACCTTGTAGACGAAGCCGACCAGCGTGTAGTTGGCCAGGGTGGGCCAGTCCAAGCTGCCGCCGCCGAGGAACGCCCCGAGCGGGCCGAACGCGATCAGGCAGAACACCAGGGTGTCGGCGAACTCGCCGACCACCGTCGAGCCGACCAGCCGCACCCAGAGTCGTCCGGGCCCGAACCACTCCCGGATCTTCACCAGCACCACCGCATTCAGGAACTGCCCGGCCAGATAGCCGGCCAGGCTGGCCAGCACGATCCGCGGCACGCAGCCGAGCACCGCGTTCCAGGCGTCGTTGTTTGGCCAGTCGGACGCCGGGGGCGCGGCCGCGACCACCGCGAACGTCAGCGACATCAGCGCGGCGAGCACGAAGCCCGCCCAGATCGCGCGCCGGGCCTTCGCCAGGCCATACACCTCCGCCAGCACATCGCCGAGCACGTAGGTCAGCGGGAACAGGAAGGCGCCGCCGTCGGTGATGATCGGCAGCACAGGGAAACCGCCGACCTCGACCGACGGGCCGAACTCGATCAGCTTGGTCGCCGACACGTTCGATATCAGCAGCAGTCCGCAGAACGCGGCCAGTACCAGGTCGTAGGTCGGGCGTGGAGTCGAGTGCGGCTGGGTCACGGGCAGGAAGCCTACCGCCGCCGGCCGACACGAATCTGCGCCGGTTGTCTGTGGTCCTCGCCCCACCGTGAGCAGAGGTGGCAGGCTAGTCCCATGACCGACTTCGACCCGACGATGCCCGACGAGTCCGAGCAACTCGACCAGTTGCAGGCCGACGATTCGCTGATCGACCGCGGCGTCCCGGACGTGCTCGACGAGGGCTACGTCTCGCCCGAGAAGTGGTCACCGGCGCAGGGCTACGGCAACACTCGAGCCGAGATGCGGCACGGCGAGACGCTCGACCAGCGGATCGCCCAGGAGGAACCCGACGTCACGCCGGTCGATGGCATCTGGAAGGACGACCCCGACGAGCGGCGACAGGTCGGCAAGCGACGCGCAGGGAGACTGGTTGACGCCGACGGCGGGCTGGGCGAGACCGACCAGGAGGCGGAAAGCATCGGGCACGACGTCGGCTTCGCGGGCGGGGCGGCCAGCGCCGAGGAGGCGGCCATGCACATCATCGACGACTACGAGGACGATGACGACGATTGAGCTGTATCCGGCCGTCGAGCCCTATCGAACCGGACGCCTCGAGGTCGGCGACGGGCAGAGCCTGTACTGGGAGGAGTCCGGCAACCCGGACGGCAAGCCGGCGGTGTTCGTGCACGGCGGCCCTGGCGGCGGATCCGGTCCGCTGCACCGGCGGTTCTTCGACCCGGCCCGCTACCGGATCGTGCTTTACGACCAGCGCGGCTGCGGCCGCAGCACCCCGCACGCCAGCGCACCGGACGCCGACCTGGGCAGCAACACCACCTGGCACCTGGTGGCCGATCTGGAGCGGCTGCGGGCCGATCGCGGGATCGAGCGCTGGCAGGTGTTCGGCGGCTCGTGGGGCAGCGCGCTGGCGCTCGCCTACGCCCAAGCTCACCCAGGCGTCGTGACCGAGTTGGTGCTGCGCGGCATCTTCACACTGCGGCGCAGCGAACTGGACTGGTACTACAACGGGGGAGCGGCGAACCTGGCACCGCAGTGGTGGGAGCGCTTCGAGGCGCCACTGATCCGCGCGTTCGGGGAGCTGCCGGCCGGTTTCGACCGGATCGCGGGCTACCACAGGCTGCTGTTCGACCCCGACCCGGCGGTGCATCGTCCGGCTGGCGTGGCGTGGACGACGTGGGAGGCGGCGACGTCCACCCTGGAGTTCTCGCAGTCGCTGGTCGATGACTTCTCCAACCCGGATTTCGCGTTGGCGTTCGCCCGGATCGAGAACCACTACTTCGTGAATGCCGGCTGGTTCGACGAGGGCCAGCTGATCGCCGGAGTGGACGCCGTCCGCTCGATTCCGGCGGTGATCGTGCAGGGCCGCTACGACCTACCCTGCCCGGCACGGACCGCCTGGGATCTGCATCGTGCCTGGCCGGAAGCCGATTTCCGACTCGTCCAGGCCGGTCATGCAGCCACCGAACCCGGCATCGCGGCGGAACTGGTCCGGGCCACCGACAGGTTCGCCCGGCTGGGTTGAACCCGGCCTGTGCGAATCCTCCCTCAGGGTGTGTAGTGACCTTCGCCG
The DNA here is from genome assembly GCA_044225075.1 of Micropruina sp. Taxonomy (GTDB): domain Bacteria; phylum Actinomycetota; class Actinomycetes; order Propionibacteriales; family Propionibacteriaceae; genus Micropruina. The sequence continues at coordinate 83,667 of JBGAJF010000009.1, forward strand.
TGCTGGCTAGCCTCGACAACACTCGATCGAATGGAGACCCCGATGACGAACGATCCCCACAACGGCGGCGACATTTCCTCAGGCTTCGGCGACTCAACGGTGACCGGCCCGGTGTCCGATGAGAAGGCCGAGCAGATGAAGCAACGCAACGCCGAAAAGGACTCCGACGACAAGCAGGACGCGGACGCCGACGAGTAGACCCCGCCTCACCCCAGGACGGTTCCTTTGGTCACTGGGGACGGTTCTCTTGGTCACTGGGGACGGTTCCTTTGGTCACTGGGGACGGTTCTTTTGGTCACCGGGGACGGTTCTCTTGGTCACCGGGGACGGTTCCTTTGGTCACCGGGGACGGTTCCTTTGGTCACCGAAAATCTCGATAGCCTTCATTGGTGACCCGAACCGTCGACACCAAGATCAGCATGCCCACCGCAACGCTGCGCCGCGCGCGGTTGGCGGTGTCGGTGCTGTTCGTGCTGGCCGGCGCGGTGATGGGCGGTTGGGCTGGCCGGATTCCGTCGGTTCGCGACCAGTTGGGGGTTTCGCACGGCGAATGGGGTCTGATCGTGCTCGCCGCGCCGATCGGCGTCCTGGCCTCGCTGCTGGTGCTCTCCCGGGTGATCGACCGGACGGGGGCGCGGACGCCGTCCGTCGCGGGCGCGGCCGGGATGCTTGTGCTGGTGCCGATTGCCGCACTGGCCACTGAGCCGTGGTTGCTGATCGTCTGCTTGCTCGCGCTCGGGTTGGCGCAAGGACTGCTGTTCGGGCCGATGAACGCGTTGGCGGTCGAGGTGGAGCGCGGCTACGGCCGCAGCATCATTTCCTCATTTCACTTCTGGTACAGCGGCGGTCAGTTGTTGGGCAGCCTGCTCGGCGTGGCGGCGGGAATGCTGGAGACCTCGGCAGCTTTGCAGCTGGCGGCGTCCAGCCTGTTGATGGCGGCGCTGTTCCTGGTCACCCTCCGCTTCCTCCCAGACACGCACAGGACCGGTGCCGGCACTCCGACGGTGCTCGACTCACCGGACGCCGCGCCACCGCGATCTGGCATCCGGAGTTGGACGCCACAGCTGTTGCTGCTCGCCGCGATCGCGCTGCTGACCTCGCTCAATGAGGGTGGTGCCGTCCAGTGGAGCGCGCTCTACAGCGTCGGACTCGGCGGTGGAATCGCACTCGGATCGCTGACTCTGGTCTGCTATTCGCTGGCTATCGCGGCGGCTCGCCTGGTCGGTGATCGGGTCGTCGAGGCGATCGGACGCCGCCGCTTCCTACAGCTGTCGGCGGCGATCTCGATGCTGGGTCTCGGCGTCGGGCTACTCACCGGCACACTGGCCGGAGCACTGATCGGCTTCGCCTGCCTCGGCGTCGGGAGCGGTTGCATCGTGCCCACCGTGATGACACTGGCCGGCAACCAGCCGTCGGTGCCGTCGGCAACCGCGGTGGCGTTGATCAGCATCGGTCAGTGGCCGGCGTTCCTGCTCGGTCCGCCAATCATCGGTGGACTGGCCGAGCTGTATGGGCTCCGTGCCGCGCTGGCGATGATCGTGCTGAGCGCCGTTGCAATCATTGTGCTGGCGAGCTTCGTCCGAGAGCCTGAAACTGCGCGCTGAACTGGGACCGGTTCTTCAGGGCATGTCGACGATCCGGTCCGCCAGCGCGCGGGTGGCCGCGACTCGTACGGCGTTCGCCTCGTCCACTGTGTGCACCCACTGCTCGGCATGGTCGGGATTGTCGCCGTGACCGAGTCGACGATGCACCAACCGGCGGCGCCGTTCGACCTCGTCCACCTGCAGATACCAGACTTCGTCGAGTTGGGGTCGGACGCCGTCCCAGCCGTGTTCGTCGAACAGCAGGTAGTTGCCCTCGGTGACCACCAATGGCACCTCGGGTTCGACCCGGACGGCGCTGCCGATCGACTCCTCCAGGTCGCGGTCGAAACGCGGTGCGTACAAGGGGTGCTGCTGCTCGCGTAGCCGGCGCAGCAGGGTCACATAGCCGTCCACGTCGAAGGTATCCGGGGCGCCCTTGCGGTCACGGCGTCCGAGCCGGATCAACTCGGCGTTCGCCAGGTGGAAGCCGTCCATCCCGGCGACGACCATCCGCTCGCCGACCCGCTCGGCCAGCACCGCCGACAGGGTGGACTTGCCCGCTCCGGGCGGTCCGACCAGACCCAGCAGTCGGCGTCCGCCCGATGCGGCGAGTTCGGACGCCCGGTCGACGGCTTCGGCGAGGGTCAGGGACGGTGGTTTGCTCGGCATGAGGACAAGCATGGCCCATTCCTACCTCGTCACCCATCTCAGCGCTCGCCTGACTACTTAGGGCTCGCTGAATTCGGCGAGCCCCAAGTAGTTCGGCGAGCGCCGGGTAGGGCGGCGCGTGGCGTGTCACGGCGGCGGGCTAGGATTCTTCCGTCCGATTCGAGGAGGAAGATGCGAAACGCCGACAGTGAACCGTCCGAGCCCACCGGGGTGCGCCGGATCACCGTTCCAGCGTCGGTCGACATGGTGAACGTGCTGGGTCCGCGCGACGAGTTCCTGAGAATCCTGGAGCGAGAGCTTTCGGCGGACGTCCATGTGCGGGGCAACGAAGTCACCTTCACCGGTGATCCCGGCGACGTCATCGTGGCGGCCGAAGTGCTCACCGAGTTGGTCACCATCGTCCGCACCGGCCAGGGCCTCACTGCGGACGCCGTCGAGCGGGTGGTCGGAATGACCGCCCAGCAAGCGGAGACGCTGCGTCCGGCCGAGGTGCTGACCCAGAACATCCTGTCCAGCCGGGGCCGGACCATCCGTCCCAAGACCTTGAACCAGAAGCGCTACGTGGACGCCATCGACGCGCACACCGTGGTGTTCGGCATCGGCCCGGCCGGCACCGGCAAGACCTATCTGGCGATGGCGAAGGCGGTCCAAGCGCTGCAGGCCAAGGAGGTCAACCGGATCATCCTGACCCGGCCGGCGATCGAGGCCGGTGAGCGGCTCGGCTTCCTGCCCGGCACGCTAACCGACAAGATCGACCCCTACCTGCGGCCGCTCTACGACGCCCTGCACGACATGGTCGACCCCGAGTCGGTGCCGCGACTGTTGACCGCCGGCACCATCGAGGTCGCGCCGCTGGCATATATGCGGGGGCGCGCCCAGCCGGTTGATACACCGGTACTGACGCCGGAGGGTTTCCGGCCGATCGGCGATCTCCGCGTGGGTGACCTGGTGGTCGGCTCCGACGGCCGTCCGACACCCGTTCTTGGCGTGTATCCGCAGGGTCTGAAGGAGGTCTACCGGGTTTCGACGCAGGACGGAGCATCGACGCTGGCCTGTGGCGAACATCTGTGGCAGGTCTCGACCCGGTCGGACATCCGGCGGGGCACGGGCGGGCGGGTCCTGACCACCAGCGAGATGATCGGCAATCTTGGCGTCGCCCACGCTCACCGCTACGAGCTTCCCGTGGTCGCGCCGGTCCAGTTGCCGCCACGGGAAGTGCCGCTCGACCCGTACGCGCTTGGCCTCCTGCTCGGCGACGGCTGCATCACCACCGCAACGACTCCGACTTTTACGACAATGGACTCGGAACTGGCCGAGGCTGTGGATGCAGCCATTCCCGAGATCACTCTGCTGCGGGAGGGCACGAGTGGCGACTACGTGCTGAGGCGCACGAACGCCACGCGTGGGGGATTGCTCATCGCGAATCCGGTGACCGTGATCCTTCGTGAACTGGGGCTGGCGGGAACCCGGCCGTCGACGAAGTTTGTTCCTGAACTCTATTTGCACAACGCGCTGGACGACGTGCCGAGTGCAGTACACGACCTGCTCGGCTCAACTGCGCGACGACGTCGTCTACCTTGTCCGTTCACTGGGAGGCGTCGCCTGCGCGCGGACCAGACAGGCGGAGGGGCGTGCACCGGGCTTCGCCAATGGGCGTCCTGTTCCGTACCGACACGACGCCTACGTCATCGACATTCGGCTGCCGGACAGCATCGTCCCGTTCAGGTTGCGCCGCAAGGCAGCACGCTATGAGCTCACCGGTGGCGGTCGCCCGATGCGGTTCATTCACTCGATCGAGCCGGCTGGGCAGGCCGAGTGCGTCTGCATCGCGGTCGCTGCGGCGGACTCGCTCTATGTGACCGAGGACTTCCTCGTCACCCACAACACACTCAACGACGCGTTCATCATTCTCGACGAAGCCCAGAACACCTCGATGGAGCAGATGAAGATGTTCCTGACCCGGCTCGGTTTCGGGTCCAAGGTGGTGGTCACCGGCGACGTCACCCAGGTCGATCTGCCCACCGGCACCCGGTCGGGCCTGCGGATGGTGCAGGGCATCCTGGACGGGGTCGACGACATCGCGTTCTGCCAGCTGACCAACCACGACGTGGTGCGGCACAAGCTGGTTGGCCGGATCGTCGCCGCTTACGACCGTTTCGAGTCCACTCAGCACCCCGAGAAGCGCAGGGAGCGCCGATGACCGTCGAGATCAACAACGAATCCGGCGCCGAGGTCGACGAGCAGCGGCTGGTGGCGCTGGCGTTGTTCGCCATGGACAGCCTGCGGATCCATCCGCAGGCCGAGCTGTCGATTCTGCTCGTCGACACCGACACGATGGCCGCCTACCACGAGAAGTACATGGACGAGCCCGGCCCGACCGATGTGTTGAGCTTCCCGATGGACGAACTCCGGCCGCCCAAGGACGGCGAGGAGCCGCCGCTGGGCATGCTCGGCGACATTGTGCTGTGTCCCGAGGTGACCGCCGCCCAGGCGTCCGATTCGAAACGGACGCCCGAGCAGGAGGCCGACTACCTGCTGATCCACGGGTTGCTGCACCTGCTCGGCTATGACCATGCCGAGCCCGAGGAGAAGAAGGTGATGTTCGGCCTGAACGACCGGATCATCGCTGCCTGGACGGCTCAGGCCGGCTGAACGACCGGAACTGCGGCGGGCGCCAAGTCCTCGTCCTCACTGTGCCGAGTCAACCACGATCGTCGGCCGCGGAGAACACGGGGTCTCGGGCCAGCGCTCGGCCCAACCGGGGCGTCCCGGGTCGCCCTACTCACTCGGCAGCAATCGATACTGTGAGGGCATGCCGCCGGCCGTCGATGCGTCGGCCGTGCCATTCGTCTTCGGCGCGGCCCAGGCGTCCGCGCTGCCCGGACCGGTGCTGGTCGCCGTGCTCACCGAACTGGGCGCGTCCGTGCCGGCGGCCAAGGGACTGCTGAACCGGCTGGTCCGCTGGGGCCAGTTGGAACTCGAACGCCGCGGCCGGGTCGGCGTGTACCGGCTGGCAGGACAGATGGCGTCCGGCTACCGGGTGGCCGTCGGTGAGCGCGGCACCATGGACTGGGACGGCCGTTTCCACCTGCTCATCTACACCATCGGCGAGCAACGACGCCGCAGCCGTGACGCCCTGCGTACCGCCGCCGCCGCGCACGGCTACCGCAGCCTGCGGCCCGGTGTGTTGGCCGGTCCCCGCGACACGTCGTCGGCATTCCTGCCCGCGCTGCGCGTGCCCGGCCTGGTCACCGGCTGGTTGGAGGTCGACCCCGACGACGTCCGCGCCATGGTCGAGCGGGCCTGGGGAGTCGAGCGGCTACGGGCCGATCGGACCGCGATGGCCTCGGAGCTGGAGCGGCGCGCGACTGGTCCGTTGCCCACCGATGGACGAGCCGCCCTCGTCCTGGAATACGAGTGGCTGGCGCCCGGGTATCTGTTGCTGCTCGCCGACCTGGGCATCCCACGGGAGCTGTTGGCCGACGATGTCGGTCTCGGTGCGCTCGGCCGCGCGATCGAGGCCGTCGGCGTCCGGCTGGGTCCACCGGCCGCGCGCTGGATCGCCGAGTTGGCGGACCGGCTGGGTTACGCCGACCTGGTCGAGCCCGCCCGCCACTGATCCGATAGGCGTCTGGTGCGCGGACCGGAAAGCGGGCCGGAAACCGTTCAGCCGATTGAGACGCCGTGCATGAGCACGGTCAGATTCAACATCTCGATCAGGACGAAGGCTACGATCGCGCCCACAGGAACCCGGGTCAGCCGCATCGGCCGATGCTGCAGGCCCGTCGTCCCTCGGAAGAAGATGAAGCTCATCGGGGCGAACACCGTCACGGCCACCCCGACGAGCATGATGACGGTCACCTCGCCGCTCGAAACGTCGATGCGGGCGCCGGCCAGTTGCGCCCACGTCAGCACCGCCCCGACCGGGATCGAGATCAGCCAGGGAAAGAAGCTGAAGCAGCGGGCGAGGAGCAGGTCGTCACCGGCCGCGCGGCGCATCTGCGGCGCCCACATCCGTGCGGTCCCGACCATGCCGGCCACCCCGAGCACCGCCATGACCCAGGCGACGGTATCGGGCCAGCCCAATCCGCGCAGGGCAACCGCGGTGTCGCCCGCGCCGAACGGCGTGATGACGAAGTAGGTGACGGCCTCCTGGAGTTGGCAGAACCCGAACCACAACCAGAGCAGGTGCCAGAAGTCGTTGCGGCCGCGGAACGGCTGCCAACTGGTGCAGAGTGCGCCGATTAGCAGCGACCCGATCACGCCGGCGAGCGCGGTGAAGGCCGCTTGACCACCCTCAGTCGGTGGGGTGTATTCGACGCCGAACGCATACAGCGTGCTGCGATGGCCGATCAAGGCGCCGGCGAGCCAATGGCAACACTCGTGGACGATGACCATCAGCGCGCTGCCCAGCAAGAGGGCAATGGTGGCATTGACCAGCATGGTGCGGTGAGGATGGCGGGTGGGAGTGGGTACGGACGAGCCCATGACGTCCACACTGACACAGATCGTTGCGAATCAACCAGACGTCCGTGCGCATTGAGAGAAACGATCCTTCTTGGTCCGGTTCGCGGGCGTACCCGGAATAGACCATGATCGAGGCATGGAGACCCGTACTCGGCTGACCTTCGCGGAGTTGCCTGGTCACGTCCGCGAGTGGGTCGAACGGGTACTGGGTGCGCCGGTTGTCCGTACAGAGCCGGCCTTCGGCGGCTACTCGCCGGGCGTGGCCGGAGGGCTCTTCACGGCGGACGGCTCAGCGGTGTTCGTCAAAGCGGGGCACCCGAGCCGCAACGCCGATTCACCCGCGCTATTGCGGTCCGAACTGCGAACGCTGCGGAGCATGCCGTTCGGACTGCCGATCGCCGAATTGATCGACGCGCTCGATGAGGGCCCGGACGGCTGGGTCGCGCTCGTGCTGGAGCATGTGCCCGGACGCCAGGTGCCGCTGCCCTGGACGGACGCCACGATCGGGGCCGCACTGGCCAGCCTGGCCGACTTGCGGGGTCCGCTCACGCCCGCGCCGCCGGGGCAGTGGGACGCCGCCGCCGACGTACTGCGCGACATGTTCGGACACTGGCCGGAGCTGGTGGATGCCACCGATCTCGATCCGTGGCTGGCCGAGCGGCGGCACACACTCGCCGCTGTGGCGGAGGAAGCCCTGGCCGAACTGGCCGGTGACACCCTGGTGCACCTCGACCTGCGCGCAGACAACCTGATGCTGCGCACCGACGGCCGGCTGATCGTCGTCGACTGGGCATGGGCGGTGCGCGGGCCGGCCTGGCTCGACCCGGTGCTGCTGGCGATCGAGTTCATCTCCAGCGCCGCGCCCGAGGTGGACGCCGATGCCTACATCGCGCGCATCGCGGACGACTACGGCATCAGCACCGATCGCATCGTGCCGGTACTGGTGGGCATCCTCAGCTTCTTCGAGCACGCCGGACGGCAGCCTGATCCGCCCGGGCTGCCCACGCTGCGCGAGTTCCAACGGTTCCAGGCCACGGCCCTGCGGGATTGGCTGAAGCGCTCCCCGCACGCTTCCGGGCTGCAAGCCGCCGCCCGCTGACCCCTGGGGCGCGTCCTCGTCCGACGACGCCTGCTCTTGGTCTGATCGCGCCCGGTCAAGAGGGTGCAATGACTGCGTGAGGGGTGTGACGTCGATCGGAGCCAGACTGCGGCGCTGAATCTCGGGTCGGGCAGGGCTGGAGCAGCTCGACCAGCGGCTCAGCAGGCGTGTGCCAGTTCCCGCTCACGGCGGACCAGGCCGAAGCCGACCGCGGCGAGGGCGAGTCCGACCAGCGCCATGGCGGCGCCGACCCAGGCGGGTGCGGCAAAGCCCCAGCCCGCGGCGATCACGGTGCCGCCGAAGAAGGCGCCCAGGCTGTTGCCGACGTTCAGCGACGAATGGTTCAGCGCGGCGGCGATCGACTGGTTGTCCTCGGCGACGTCCATCAGCCGGGTCTGGATCGACGGCGCCAGGATCGAACCGCAGAACCCGAGCGCGAACAGCAGGACGGCCAGCACGATGATCCACTGCGCGGTGAGTCCGATCAGGGCCAGCACCGCGGCGGTACCTACGAATGCTCCCAGCAGGGTGCGTCGCAGGTCGCGGTCGGCGAGCCCTCCGCCGACCAGATTGCCGATGGTCATGCCGACGCCGCTGGTCACCAGCACCACCGGCACCGCCCAGGCCGGTGCGTGGGCGACCTCGGTGACCATCGATGCCACGTAGCTGTTGACGGCGAAGAAGCCGCCGAAACCGATCGCGCCGATCGCCAGGGTCAGCCATACCTGGCCGATCCGGAAGACCCGCAGCTCGGCCCGCAGAGTGCGCTCCGGGCTGCCCTCGTGATGCGGCACGAACGCCGCGATGCAGACGGTGGCCAGCGCGAAGACAGCCGCGACGGCCAGGAAGGTGACCCGCCAGCCGTAGTTCTGGCCGAGGAATGTACCCAGCGGCACCCCGACCACGTTCGCCACCGTCAGCCCGGTCAGCACGAAGGCGACGCCCTGCGCGCGGCGTCCGGGACCCAACACGTCGGAGGCGACCAACGCACCGATGCCGAAGTAGGCGCCGTGCGGCAGCCCTGCCAGCAGCCGCGACACCGCCACCCACTCGAAGTTCGGGGCGAGAAAGGTGAGCGCGTTGAACACGGTTAGGGCCAGGGCGAGCGCGATCATCACCCGGTGGCGTGGGAAGCGTGCCACCGAGCCGGCGATGGTCGGTGCGCCGATCACCACGCCCAGGGCGTACAGCGAGATCAGCACGCCGGCCCGAGCGATCGTGGCCTCGTGATTCGCCGCCCAGGCGGTGGGCAGCAGATCACGAGCCAGATCGGGCAGCAGGCCCATCACCACGAACTCGGTCATGCCGATGCCGAAGCTGCCGATCGCGAGAGCGAGGAGGGCTGCGGTGGCTGAACCGCGCCGCGTCAAGGGAGTCATCGACTTAATTGTAGTCACTACAACTAAAACAACGTCGAATCGGTCCGCCGGGACGCCCGCCACGGCGCCGTCGACCCCACGCTCGCCGAACTATTTACCGCTCGCTGAATTCAGCGAGCGGTAAATAGTTCGGGGAGCGCGGGGTCGAGCGGTTCGCGATCAGGAGGCGGACTGGTCCGAGTCGGACGGCAACACCTTCTTCCAGGCGCCCTCGTAGATCACAGGCACAAAGCCGATGGCCTCGTTGATGTCCAGCATCGGCCGGTTCTCCTCGGCGTTGTAGGTGATCACCCGCGGCGACTCCGGAGCCACCTGCCGCCAGGAGAGCAGCCCGGCGCACTTGACCAGCAGACCCAGCCGATGACCGCGATGCTGGGTGAGCACCAAGGTGTCCTCTTGATGGGTGGCGCGAGTCAGGTCCGGCCCGATCACCAGCTCGTTGAAGCCGCACAGTTCGCCGGTGGCGATGTGCTGGGCGGCGGTCACCTGCAGGGTTTGGCCGCCGTCGAGATAGCGAGCGTCGTGGAGCGCGATCCGCGCCGCGTCCCATGCCTCCTCGTCGAACTCGAGGTCGGCGGCCGGCACGTCGGTGGACATTCGTGACTTCATCCAGGCATAGCCGTCGACGTGCTCGGTCGGGGTCGGCAGCGTCCACTGCACCACCCGGTAGTCGGCGGACGCTTGGCGCGCCTCGGTGAGCAGCCGCTCGATCTCGTCGAAGGAGCCGTTCAGGTCGAGTCGGCTGCACCGCTCGATCTGCTCCAGCGTGTAGCCCTGCCGCAGGTAGAAGCGAGCCGCATGGTCGCGCGGGATCGATCCGAACCCAGTGGGCGGCGTGAGGCGCTCGCCGGAGACGTCAGGATGCTCCGCCCACGACTGCAGCACCGTCCGGCCATGAGCCTGGGCGGTCTGCTCGACCAACTGGTAGGCGGAGGTTCCGATACCCCGGCCCCATACCTCGGGCAACAGCTCGATCAGCCAGTAGGCGGATCGAGAACCGGCTTCGAGCGGGATGTCGATGCCGATTCGCCCGACGATCGTGCCGTTGAGGACGGCAAGCCACATGTGGCGCAGCTCGTAGTCGTTGGGCAGGTAGTGGGGGAGCAGTGCCTCGGGCGCGTGATAGTCATCGTCGTGACCGCTGATCGCCCGGTACACCCGGTTTCGTACCTCGGTCATGGTGACGAAGTCGGCCGCGTCCGGGGCGTCGATGGACGCCGGAACCGTCAATGGGCGGAACACGAGTTCCGCGATCGTGGTGTGGATGTCGGCAGTGATGGTCATGGTTTGTTCTCTTTTCAGGTTCACGCTCGCCGTCGTCGGTGGCGTGTTCTCCACGGTTGTGCGATGGGCTCAACTGAGCTTTGGCGTAGTTGCGAATGAGCGGGGGCGTAGCTGCGAAGCCGCGAGGGCGGTGTCGACGGTCGGTCAGTCAGAACGACGTGAGGTTTCGAACCGCAACTGGGCAGACTTCTCCCCTGACGGGGTCAGTGATCCGTGTGACCAGGCCCGTTCTGCTGCATCGCGAGGGCGCTGGCCACCACCAACGTGACCGCCGCGTCGAACGCGGTGGGCGTGAACCGGACGGCAAGCCTATTCATCATCGGGTGACCTCCTCTCGCATGAGAACTACCGAGAACGCTACGTCCGGACGCCGCGGTCGGTCAATGGTTCGCGAGGTGCTCTGCGCGCTGAGTGATCTGGCGGAGTTCCCGGAGAGAAGGCATCTACCGCGATCGGCGGCCACCAGCCGCCCTCAATCAGGCCGGCGTGCGGACTGGCCGACAGCCGGTGATAGAGATACTCGCCGACCGCCGGGGTGAGCCGTCCGATCGCGGTGTGCAACAGCTCTTGGACGGCGGGCGCGGGCCAGTCCGCGGGCAGCAGTTCGGCCGGCAGCGCCGGGACGCTGTAACGCGGCGAACCGGCGATCGTTCCCGCCTCGAACATGAGTTGTAGTGCGGCAGTTCCCTCGGTGGCCGCCTGGTCCACCCGGTCGATCAGCCGCTCGAGGTCGGCGGACGCGCGTCGCAAGTCGGCGGCTCTGGCCGGAAGTGACCAGGCTGTCGCCGACATCCGCCGGGCGGCGTCCGGATCGAGGCGCAAGGTGCCCTTCTCGATGAGCGGTGCGTCGCTCGCGTCGCCGCCCATCCACTGATCGACGAAGTTGGGCTCCGCCAAGCCGATCAACAGGCCCGGCCTGACTTGGCCGAAGCCGGCCCGGGCGGCTGCGCCGAGCAGGCGTTCGCGGCGCACTCGGAGGCGTTCGGGGATGTCATGGACGAGGGCGTGGAAGGTCCCCGTCCAGTTGAGCGGAACGTCGCCGTAGCGCAACCGTGACCAGCGTTCCAGATAGTCACCGTCGAGTCGGTAGACGCTGACCCGGCCCACCCGGCGCCGCGTCAGATGCCCCTGGCGCAGCATTCGGGCGAGCAGTTGGCGTGTCGTCGGCTCCGCGAAACCGAGCGTCGCCATCACCTCGACCAGGACCGGCCCGGGAATCGCGTCGGCCTGCAGTGCGCCAAAGAGGAACCCGATCCCGCTACGGGAGTGCTCCGGTAGGTCGTCGTTGGCCGCCATCGCGCGAGTCTACCGAAATATGACGATATCGCCGAGTATCACGGGTGAAATGTAAGGTGTCGATATGACTGCTCAGCGCGATGATCCCCCGGTGGCCAGCGGCGACGAGCCCGATCAGTCGGGGGCGTCGACGGAAGCGACCAGTCCGAGCAGGCGCTGGAACTCCCGCGAGATGGTGATCGGGCTGTTGGTCACTGTCGTCTTCGACGTGGGCCTGTCGATCACCGTCTTTAGCGTGGCGAAAAACATGGGTGCCAGCGATGTGACGGCCTACCTGTACTCGGCGGTCGGACCGCTGCTCGGCATGGCGGTCGAGTTCATCCGGCACCGGCGGATCGACATTGTGGGAGTGGTGATCCTCGCCATCATTGTGCTCTCGGTCGCCGTCACCGTGATCGGCAGCGACGACCCGACCGTGCTCTTGCTGAAGGATTCGGCACTCACCGGCGGGTTGGGTGTGCTGATCCTGGCCAGTCTTACCCCGCTGTTCCCGCGACCGCTGATGTACTACATGGGCCGAAAGTTCGCCACTGACGGAACCGAGGCAGGTGTCGCGTGGTGGAGTTCGCTCTGGCAGTACCCGAGCTTCAGGCATTCGCAGCGGGTGATCACCGCAGCATGGGGTGTGGGCTACCTCGCCGAGGCGGTCGCCAAGGTGGCCTGGGTGCTGTTGCTGCCCTTCGACACCGCTTACCTGCTCAATCAGGTGGTGCCGCTGGCGGTCACCGTCGTACTGATGGGCTGGACGATCTGGTATGCCAACCGCACCCGGCGGGACGGCGAGCGGCGGGCCGCGGAGGCCGCTCGGTCCGAGTGAGCGGCGCGGGCCAGAATCGGTGGCGGGAGGTCGCGCCCACGTCCGACCGGAGGTGGCAGGTCGAGTATCGGGGAACGGTCCGGCTGGCATAGACTGTCCGCTCGATTACCCGGGTGAGAAACGAGTGATGAGACCCTGTTAACCGACCTGGAATGGCTCGAGCTGGCTGTCGCAGCCGCCTGCGTGTTGCTGGCCGCGCTGTTCGTCACCGCTGAGGCCGCGCTGCAATCGTTCTCGAAGAGCCGTGCGCAGCGCCTGCTCAACGAGGGACGCGGCGGCGCGAAGGCGCTGGCCCGCATCACCGAGGATCCGGCGCCGACCCTGAACACACTGCTGTTCGTCCGGATCCTGGCCGAGGTCGTGGCCATCGTGATGGTCGCGCTGTTCGTCTTCGGCCGCTTCGAGGCCACCTGGGAGCGGGTGGTGTACTCGGTCGGCATCATGGTGCTGGTCTCATTCATCCTGCTCGGAGTCGCCCCGCGCACCCTCGGCCGTCAACACGCCGACGCCGTCGCGCTGGCCGCGTCCCGGCCGCTGTCGGTCCTGACCACGGTGCTCGGACCCATCCCGCAAGTGATGATCCTGATCGGCAACGCGCTCACCCCGGGCAAGGGATTCGCCGACGGCCCGTTCAGCTCCGAGGCCGAGTTGCGCGAGTTGGTCGACTTCGCCGAGGCGTCCGACATGATCGAGGCCGACGAGCGGAAGATGATCCACTCGGTCTTCGACCTGGGCGACACCATCGTCAAAGAGGTGATGGTGCCGCGCACCCAGATGGTCTACATCGAGCACACCAAGACCGTCCGGCAAGCTGTTTCGCTGGCGCTGCGGTCGGGGTTCAGCCGGATCCCGGTGATCGGCAACGACATCGACGACGTCTGCGGCGTCCTCTACCTCAAGGACGCCATCCGCCGGATGTACGACAACCCGCGGGCCCAGGTCACCGAGAAGGTCGAGTCGCTGATGCGCAAGCCGACCTTCTGCCCCGACTCCAAGCCGGTGGACGAACTGCTGCGCGAGATGCAACTCACCCGCTCGCACGTGGTGATCGTCGTCGACGAGTTCGGCGGGACCGCCGGCCTGGCGACGATCGAGGACATCCTGGAGGAGATCGTCGGCGAGATCGTCGACGAGTACGACCAGGAGGTGCCACCGTCGGTTGAGATCGGGCCCAGCCGTTTCCGGGTTTCGGCGCGGTTGTCCGTCGACGACCTGGGTGAACTGTTCGGCCTGAAGGTCGACGACGACGATGTCGACACCGTGCTGGGGTTGATGGGCAAGGAACTCAACAAGGTGCCGATTCCCGGCTCCGTGGTGGTGTGGGAGGGCATTCAGCTGGTGGCAGAGCGGGGCATCGGACGCCGCAACAGCATTCTCACGGTGCTGGCGTCGTCGGTGGAGGAGCCGGCCGCCGACCCCGCCGAGGGTGGGGTGGACGCCGCCGCGAAGCTGGCGTCCGAGTCGGCGAAACGAGCCAGCTGATGCACCGTTCCGGATTCGCCTGTTTCGTCGGACGCCCCAACGCCGGCAAATCGACCCTGACCAACGCGATCGTCGGGCAGAAGGTGGCGATCGCGTCGTCGCGTCCGCAGACCACCCGGCACGCCGTCCGGGGCATCGTCACGCGGCCGGACGCGCAACTGGTGATCATCGACACCCCGGGCCTGCATCGGCCGCGCACGCTGCTCGGCGAGCGGCTGAACGATCTGGTCTACGCGACCTGGTCAGAGGTGGACGTCATCGGCGTCTGCCTACCCTCCGATCAACGGATCGGCCCGGGCGATGAGTACCTGGTCGGCGAGATCGCCAAGCTGCCGAAACGTCCGGTGCTGGTGGCGCTGGCCACCAAATCCGACCTGATCGGCAAGCAGCGGATGGCCGAGCATCTGCTGAAGATCGCCTCGCTGGAAGAGAAGCTCGGCATCCGCTGGGCCGAGGTGGTGCCGGTGAGCGCGGTCACCGACGACCAGGTCGACCTGGTCACCGAGGTGCTGATCGGGCAATTGCCCGAAGGCCCCGCCTACTACCCAGACGGCGAGGTCACCGACGAACCGACCGAGACGCTGATCGCCGAACTGATCCGCGAGGCCACGCTGGAGAAGATGCACGAGGAACTGCCGCACTCGATCACGGTCACCATCGACGAGATGGGGCTGCGCGAGGGACGCCCGGAGAACAAGCCGCTGCTCGACGTGTTCGCCTCGCTGATCGTGGAGCGGGATTCGCAGAAGGGCATCGTGATCGGCCACCGCGGCTCGGTGTTGCGCGAGATCGGAACGGCCGCCCGGGCCCAGCTGACTGCGCTGCTCGGCACCCCCGTCCACCTCGACCTGAAGGTGAAGGTGCTCAAAGACTGGCAGCGCAATGCCAAGCACCTGAACCGGCTCGGCTTCTGACTACCACTCACGGGTGCCGCGCGGAGAAACAGCCGTTATGGCGAGGCGCGGGCGGCGTGAGGCGGGCTCGCGCGGCGAAACGAGCGTTTTCGGGCGGTTCGGGTTCGCCATAACGCTTCTTTCTGCGCGTGAGGATGCGGATGGCCGAATCAGCCGCGCGATAACGCGCGAATCTCGGCGGAACCCGGCCTCGGACGACGATTCGCCCGGACACCACGTGGGCGTCCGGGCGAATCGCCCTCCGGGGAGAGCCGCGACCGCGCTGGGTTACTGCACGGTGGTCAACTCCACGGTGCCGGCGGCCAACCGGCGCGTGTCGAACGTATCGGTGCCCCCGCCACCGTTGACGATCAACCGATCAGTCGGCTCGACCCGGCTGAGCTGGACCTCTGCCGACAGGCCCTCCACGGTCACCGTCCCGCTGCCCACCTGGTCGGACGGCTCGCCGCTGATCCGGATGGAGTCCGCCTGGTTGCTGCCGGCCACGGTGACGGTGTCGACTGCCCGGTCGGGGTCGGGCGCTCCCGGCAGTCCCGACAGGTTGGCGACCACGGCCCGCAGTCCGCTACCGCCGAGATCGCCCACATTGAGGCTGTCTGCGCCGCCCATCGCGGTCAGGTCGACCGCCTCGACCGAACGCAAGTCCATTCGGATGTTGCCGAGGTCACGGGTGAACAACGACTCGCCCCGTCCGGTCCGGTTGACCGCGAACTTCTCGTCCTGGTTGGAGCCGCGGAACACCAGCACGTCTCTGCCGCGACCGCCATTCACTTTGTCGCTGCCCTCGCCCGGATCCCAGATGAACAGGTCCAGGTTTCCGTCGCCGAGATCGGCTGTGTCGTCGCCGCGTCCGCCGTCGATCACGTCGCTGCCCGGACCGCCGATCAGCGTCTCGGCGGCGTCTCCGCCCTGGATCTCGTCGTCGCCCGCGCCGCCGTCGGCGGTGAAGGTCAGCGAGCCGGCCGGGATGCTGGCCGCGATGCGGTCGCCATCGGCTCCCCCACGCACGATCAGTTCGTCCTCGACGCCGGCGCCGACCAACTCAACCTGCGCGGGCAGGCCGAGGACGTGGACGCCGGTGCCGCCTGTGCCGGTCTGGGCCAGGACGTTGATGACATCGGGGCGGCGGGTGCCCTCGACGATGGTGCGACCCTGACTGCCGGGGTTGTTGCCGAGCCGGTTGATCACTTCCTTGACGCCGGTGCCGGCCAGGTTGCGCACGTTGATGGTGTCCTTGCCGCCGAGTAGGTTGGTGTCGAGGACCTCGATGCCATTGAGGTTCATCGTGATGCTGGCGACGTCGCGGAAGAATCGGACGCGGCCGCGCACGTTGCTGATCGTGACGTTCTCGTCGACCCCGGCGCCCAGGAACAGCTGGGTGTCGTTGCCGGACTGTCCCTCGACGGTGTCGCTGCCCTCGCCGGGCGCCCAGCCGAACCGGTCGTCGCCCGCGCCCAGGTAGGCGATGTCGTCGCCACGTCCGCCGAACACCGAATCGTCGCCGAAGCCGCCGTAGAAGCGTTCGTCACCCGGTCCGCCGCGCAGCAGATCGTCGCCGGCGCCGCCGAACACCCGCACCTTGATGCTGGCAGGGATCTCGGCCGTGCTGATCCGGTCATCGCCGGCCCGGCCGGTCACCACCAGGGACTTCACCTTGGCTTCGGGAACCAGGGCCTCGGGCTTGCCGTCGCCGTCCAGGTCGACGCCGAGCTGCGCGACTCCGCCCACGGTGGTGTGGGTGAAGCCGATAGTGTCGGCCGAGGAGGTGCCGACCACAGCCAGCGCACCACGGCCGGCTGAGAAGGTCACGGTGCCGAGTGCCGGGGCTGCCTGCGCCGCCGGTGCCGAGGTCAGCCCGAGAGTTGCGGCGAGGCCGCCGCTGAGAATGAGTGCCGGGAGTCTGCCCCGGCCGTCCCGTCGAAACATGGTGAGTCTCCTTCTGGTAAGTGGACTCCCACGACGCTACGGACGCCGCACCTGCTGTTGATCGGTGACGATTGCCCAGTTCAGCCGTCCGAAGCACCTAGGTCTGGGCAGGGCATACCGGCCCGTCCGAGGGCCATACCCAGGTCCCCGGTTCGGCTGTGCCGCCGGAAACCCCGGCCTTGTGGGGCCCGGAGGTCACCAGCTACTGGATCGGGCCGCGTCCGGTGGTAAGGGACACGAACTTCGGCTTGCCGGCCCGGCGGGTGGCCAGCTTGGCGTCCATCCAGACCGCTGCCCGCGAGATCAGCAGGTTGATGACGATGTAGATCACTGTCACCACGAAGTAGGTCTGCACCAGGTTGCGGGTGTTGGCGACCAGCACCCGGGCGCTCTGCTGCAGCTCGGGGTACGAGACGACGTAGCCGAACGCGGTGTCCTTGACGACGATCACGGCCTGCGCGACCAGTGCGGGAACGACCACCCGCAGTGCCTGCGGGAAGACGACCAGCCGGAATGACTGTCCGCCGGTCAGGCCGACCGACAGCCCGGCTTCGTTTTGGCCGCGCGGAATGGACAGCACCCCGGCGCGGAACACCTCGGCGATCACGGCGGACGTGCACAGCCCGACCGGGATGACCAGCTTGAGGTATTCGCTCGGATTGATGCCATAGCTGGGCAGGGCGAACATGAAGGCATAGATCACCAGCAACACCGGGATGGCCCGGAAGAACTCGATGAAGGCGGTGGCCGGCCAGCGCAGCACGGCGACCGGGGAGAGCCGTCCGAGTGCGAGCAACAGCCCTAGTGGGACGGCGATCGCACCCGCACCCAGGGCGGCCAGCGCCGTCCGGCCCAGCGCCCCGGCGAAGTACGCCTGAATGGCGGGCTGAGTGAACGGCATCCATTTGGACGGCGCCAGGGCACCGCTCAAATAGAGCTGCCAGTAGGCGAGGCCGATGATGGCCAGCAGCGCGACGATCGAGAGCGCCGTGAACACCCGGACCCGCACGCGGGCTTTCGGTCCGGCGGTGTCGAACAGGGCATGTTGCATACTCATCGCAGCACCCGCAGCTTCGTCTCGAGCCAGGCACCGAGCCCGCCTGCACCGAGGGAGATCGTGGCGTACATCACGGCGGCCACGATGAAGGTGAGCAGCCCGAGCGCCTCCTTGTTGTTGATCTCGGACGCCACCGAGGTCAGCTCGGGCATGCCCACCACCCCCGCCAGCGCCGATGACAACAGAATGCCGATGAACAGCGTGACCAGCGGCCCGATCACGGTGCGGACGGCCTGGGGCAACACCACGTGAGCGATCACCCCGCCGAACGACAGTCCGATGGATCGGCCCGCCTCGACCTGGCCGACGCCGACCGCGTTCACCCCGGTACGGATCGTCTCTGCCGCGAAAGCGGAACCGACGAAAATGATGCAAAGGATGACGCTGCCGACCCGTCCGAGGTTCACCCCGGCCTGCGGCATCCCGTAGACCACCAGGATCAGCAGGCTGAACAGCGGCACGTTGCGGAAGATCTCGACGAAGGTCGCCGACGCCCACCGCAGCGGCGCGATCGGGCTGATCCGGCAGGTGGCGAGGACGGCGCCCAGCAACAGCGCACCGACGAAGCCGACCGCGGTGAGCCACACCGTCAGCCACAGGCCGTCGAGCAGTTCACCGCCGTACTTGGAGAGCAATGTGTCCATAGCGGCCACCCGATCGGGGACGCCGGGCGCGACCCCGGCGTCCCGACCAAGCTCAGGACTCGATCTTGCCCACCGCCGGTGCGTCCGGCGGGGTGGTCAGATTGGTGCGATCACCGATGGTCAGCTGCCAGGCCTTGGCCCAGGTGCCGTCCGCGACGATCTTCTTCAGGAACTCGTTGACGAACTCCTTGGCGTCGCTGCCCTTGGGCACTCCAATGCCGTAGTTGTCCTTTGGGCCGAACGGCTCACCGACAATCTTGACATTGGTGTTAGAGACCACCTGGTTCAGCAGCAGCGCCTGGTCGATGACGTACGCGTCGGCGTCGCCCTGCTCGACACTCGCCACGCATTGGGCGTTGTCGGGCAGCGGTTGCAGCTTCGCGTCGGGTGCGTACTTCTGAACGGTGGTGACCCCGGTCGAACTTGCCTGGGTGACGACCGTCCGGCTCGCCAGATCGGCCACCCCGTGGATCGTTTCGTTGTCGGCCTTCACCAGAATGCCGGCCTGCGAGACGTAGTACGGACCGGCGAAGTCGACGGATTTCTGACGCTCGGGGGTCACCGAGTAGGTCGCGATCACCGTGTCGACATTGCCGTTCTGCAGCAGGGACTCGCGGGTGTCGACGGTGACCTGCTTCAGCTCGGTCTTGACCTCGCCGAGGATGTAGCGGCTCAGCATCTGGCCGATCGCCGCGTCAAAACCCTTCACCTGGCCGGTGGTCGGGTCGAGCAGCGAGAACAGCTCGGAGGTCTCGGTGCCGCCGATCCGCAGCACTCCCGCCTTCTTGACCGCGCTCGCCCACTTGTTGCCATCCACGGTGGCCGCGTCGGCGACCGGTCCGGAGACGATCAGGGCTTGGTAGGCGTCGGCATTGTTGCCGCCGGTCGGCGCCGGCGAGCCGCTGGTGGCGGGTTCGGGTGAACAGGCGGCAACGGATCCCGCGAACAGCACGGTCGCGGCCATCAGGACCAATGCTCGTAGCTTCATCGTCCTCAACTCCCTCAGTAGGCGATTCGCCAGACTACGCACATTGGTGGTGTCCGGCGCCAGAGCAACGCGCCGCGTTCGTCCGCCCCAGACCCGAAAGGGTGGTTTGCGGTCGCCGGCTGCTCATCGCGCGGGCGCGCTTTGGCGAATCCAGGCCCGGTCGGCCAGTCCGACACATGCTCGCAATGGTCGCCGGCATCGGCTGAAACAAACGGCTCCTACGGTCACCCCAGAAGCTCGCCGAGCCCCCCGATCGAGGAGTGTCACGATGGCCGCCGCCGTAACGTCCCAAAGACCCCGCTGGCCAGTACGGAGCCGTTCGGAGCGGCGCCGGCCCGAGCTGGCGAGGTCCGGCCGATGACGGCGATGGTCGCGGTCGGGGTGGACCGGTTCGATCAACTACCCGAGCCGGACGCGATCAAGCTGCTGCTCGGCTGTGCCAAGGTGCCCTGGTGGGCCCAGGAAGTGGTTGCCCGCCGTCCCTACGGGGGTGCCGAGGCCCTGATGACGGCAGCGGCCGACCTGATGGGCCAATGGAGCTGGACGGATGTGGCGGAGGCGATGGCCGCTCACCAGGTCGGAGAGTCCGTCGAAGGCGGCGGGGCGCCGAGCTCGCGCGCCGAGCAGGCCGGCGTCGGTGACACGCTCGCCGGGGAACTCCGGGCCGTCCATGAGGCATACCAGCGCCGCTTCGGCCGGGCGTTGCTGATCCGGCCGACCGGACGTTCGGCGTCCGAGATCCTGCGGATCGGCTTGCGGAGGCTCCAACTTGACGAACAGGCCGAGCGGGCCGCCACCACCCGCGAGTTCCGCGACATCGTCCGCCGTCGGCTGCGGGCGGTGATTGCCTGAGCCGTCCACCCCCAGTCCGCCCACCCCCAGGGCCCTCCCTAATCAATTCAGCCCTCCCGTATACGGGAGGGCTGAACTGATTAGGGAGGGCCTAGCGGGTGCCGGCCGGGGGAGGGGCGTCAGTTCGAGCCGAGGGTGACCTTGGCTGTGTTCGCCTGGCCGCCCCGCAGGTAGTGGACGGCGACCGTGCTGCCCGGTGCGTGGAATCGGATTGCCGCGATCAGACCGTCGGCAGTCGAGGTATGGACATCGTCCACGCCGGTCACCACGTCGCCGGACTGCAGGCCGGCCGCCTGTGCGGGACCGCCGTCGGTGACGCCGGCCAGCACCACCCCGTCCGATGTGGTGTCGGTCGCCGAGTCGCCCGCCTGTAGCCGGACGCCGAGACTGGCGTCCGCTGCCGAGCCGGTCTCGATCAGGTCGTTCGCGATCCGCACCGCGACATCGGACGGGATGGCGAAGCCAAGTCCGATGCTGCCGGATTCACCCGAATCGCTGAGCGAGGCACCGGCGGCGTTGATGCCGATCACCTGCCCGTTCAGATTGACCAGCGGCCCGCCGGAGTTGCCGGGATTGATCGCGGCGTCGGTCTGCACCGCCTGATAGACAGCCTCGCCACTGGTCCCCGAACGCACCGGACGCGCCGTCGCCGACACGATGCCGCTGGTCACCGTCTCACTCAGCCCGAGCGGAGCACCCACCGCCACCACCGACTGACCGACGACCACCGAGGACGAGGTGGCGAAGGTCGCGGGCTTGAGCAGTCCGGCCTTCGCCCCGCTGACCTTGATCACCGCCAGGTCGTTGTTGGCGGACGTGCCGACCACACTCGCCTGCGCGGTCGAACCGTCCTCGAAGGTGACCGTGATGTTCTCGCCCGAGATTCCGGTGCGGGTCGGGTTGGGGGAGGTGCCGCTCGTGGACACCACATGGTCATTGGTCAGGATGTGGCCGGCATCGTCGAGCACGACCCCGCTGCCAATACCCCCGCCGCCGGCGGACCGCACCGTGATGGTCACCACCGACGGTGAGATCTTCTGCGCCGCGGCCGTCACCGAGCCGTCCAAAGTGGCCGGCTGCGCCACCGGGACGGCGCTGACCGGTGCCGACGCGGCGAGCCCCGACGGGCCCAGCAGCGCGTACCCGCCGACTCCGGCACCCGCTCCTACGACTGCGGCGAGCGCGGTCGAGGCCAGGAACATCGCCGCCCGGGAGCGTCGTGGCGCCTGAGCGACTGCGGCCGGAGGAGCGCCGAAGACGTTGCCCGGAACGTGTCCGCCGGGCGATTGGCCGGGCGGAGTCTGCTCGACTGCGGTAGGTGTCGGGGTCCAGGCCCGATCGTCGGGGCGGGGTGTCTGCGGGGTCTGCCAACTGCTCATGCAGTGAGCTTGTCCGCCGACCCTGTGCGCGTCCTGTGAGCTTGCCATGACGCACTTATGGCCGCCGGCGCAGCCCCGCTGACCGTCATCGGCCCACGAACTGGACGGCCGCCGGGGCGATCCGGCGCCCCGCCGCCGGAGCCGTCCGCGCGCACAACGAAAGGCGTGGCCAGTAGGCTGAGGCGAGTGACAGATCCCGAACCCGACGAGGCGAATGCCGGAAACAGCGACCAGCGGCACCGAATCTCCGACCTCGCGGCGAACGTCGGCCACCTCGCCGAGAACGTCACCCATCGGGCTGCCGAGAACGTCACCCACCTAGCCGAGAACGTCTCACACATCGCCGAGGACGCCTGGAACCTGCTCGACTTCCGGCGCCGGCTGGTGCTCGCCGGACTCGCGCTGCGGCAGGGTGTCCGCCGAATGCGCGGGTCGTTGGTGCCGATCCTGACCGCAGGCATTGCCGCCTGGATCGCCTATCTGATTGCCCACGAGGGACTGGGGCACCCCACCCCGTTCTTCGCACCGATCGCCTCCTGGATCTGCCTGGGGTTCACCTACAACCGGGTGCCGCGCAAGGTGCTCGAGATCGGCGCCGGCGTGGCCCTCGGGGTCGTTGTCGGCGAGCTGATCCTGGCCACCGTCGGTGTCGGCGGCTGGCAGTTGGCACTCGGGCTGCCGATCGCTGCACTGATCGCCCGGGTGCTCGACCGGGGCGACCTGTTCACCATCCAGGCCGGGGTGAACGCCATGGTCGTCGTCGGCATGGGGACGATTCTCAGCCCGGAGACCGCGGCCGGGCCGTCCCGTTTCCTGGACGCCGTGATCGGCTCGGGCGTCGCGCTGCTGTTCACGGTGCTCTTTCCAGGCGACATCGTGTACCGGCCGCGTCGGTACGTGGCGAACCTGCTCGCCGAGCTGGCCACGGCCTACACTATGATGGCCGAGGGCCTCCGCGACGGGAACCGGGAACGCATCCGCGATGCACACGCCCAGCTGCGCGGCATCCAGAGCATCGCGGAGGACGCTCGCACGGTCCTGCAGTCGTCCGCGGACATCATTCGGATCAGCCCGACAATGCGTCGGCATCGGGCTCAGGTGGACGAGTTGAGCCGGCAGCTCGAGCTCAGCACCCGGGCGGCGCACACCACGGAGATGCTGCTGCGGCAGAGCCGCGGCGTCGTGGACGAGCGGGGCCCGCTGCCTATCATCGCCGGCCTGATGGACGACACCGCGGCCACCCTGAACGCCCTGTCGGGCTCGGTGAGGCATTGGAACATGCCGAAGCGGGCACGCGTGCTGGCCATCGAGTTGGCCGGGAAGTGCGCTCCGGGCGTGGCCAACATCACCGATTGGCGACGCAACGTCCTGCTGTCGGTGATGCGGTCGGTGGCGATCGACATGTTGCAGCTCACCGGACTCTCTCGCATTCAGTCGCGGGAGTACCTGCCGGACGCCGAGGGCGACCTCGGCGGGCCGGAAGCGGTGGTCACCGGTGATGAGGGCTCGGCGGTCTGGGGAGCGGTGAGGTTCGACTGAGCATGTCGGCGACCGGCGGTGTCATGGCAGCGGTTCGCCCTTCATCATGCGCGATTTGTAGACGTTGCTGATCACCACGCCGTCGAGGAAGCTGGTCAGCCGGCGAGCTTCGGCATCGAGCAGCTCGGCGTGCGCGGGTGAGACCGGCGCGCAGCAGATCACCCGGACGCTGCCGTCGCCGTCCTGTACCCAGCAACCCACGACGCGACCGTTGATCCAGGCGGTAGTGCCTGCGTTGCCATTGCTGTCGAACAGCAGTGGAACCAGCTCCGGAGTGACATAGAAGGCCCGCTCGCGCCATCCCATCGTGGTTGGGTCGAGGGTGGGCAGCAGCGCGGCCCACGGCGCGTCGGGTGCGTCGTCCGGCGCCTCGTCACCCGGTATCACGAATCCGGTCGCGCCCGAGTCGAGCGCCACCGGCACGGCGTCGACATCGCGCAGCGCGGTCCGAACCGACGACTTGGTGGCACCCAGCCACCACGCCAGATCGGCCTCGGTCCCCGGGCCGAAGGCGCCCAGCCAGGCCTGCACCAGGTGCGCATACCCCTGCCTTGGCGCCAGCGGGTCGGGCACGGCGGGCAACCAGTTCTCGGTCAGCGTCCAGCGTGGCCGGGATGTCCGCCAGTGACCTTCGCTGTGCGCCCGGACGATCCGGTGCTCGGCGCCCAGCAGAGTCAGCAACCGGGGCGCGAACGGCACGTCGGCCAGATCCCAGCGACTTCCCGTGATGACCTTGGTGCGGCCGTGCAGGACGGGGAGTTCTTCGCGCAGCTGGCGCGCCGTCAGCTCGTCGCCGCCGGACAGCCGTTCCAGCACCGCCGCTCGCGCGCGTTCGATCCAGCCGGCTCCGTCGTCGGTCACCCCGTGTCGTTCCAGGTCGCGCGCAAGTTGCGCTCGCTGTTGCGCGGCGACCCGCGCCGAGGCGCTGCCCCACACCGCCGGCAGCGTCTCGGACGGGAAGGCGAACAGCGTGCGGCGCATGGCCAGCTGCTTGACCAGGGTGCGGTCGTCGTAGAGGGCGCGCTCCACGGCGCCGACGCTGGGCTGCCGCAATCGTGCGGCAGCCGCCAGGTGCACCGTGGAGGCGTCGGTGGCGTGGTAGGCCACCAGTGCCCGGGCGACGTCGGTGGGGTCGTCGAGCCGGTGTGCAGGGTGTAGCGCATGCCGCCGCGCCAGTCGAGCCCTGCGGGCGGAGTCGGGGAACCGCATGACGGCATCCTGCCCGACGCCGCTGACACTTCTTCCCGGGCAGCGTGCTCTCGACCACCGCCACACGTGACGAAATCGGCATCTTGTGGGTATGGTGTTCAACGTGTCACGGTTCAGCCTCATCCTTGGCTGCCGCAGCGAGGCCTCGATCTAGCTTCAGGCTTCCTCGTTGCGGAGAGTTCGCACGTGCCTGAACCCCATCGAGCAGCCGAGGAAACCATGACCACCACCGTCAATCAGTTCGGGACGCGCGTCCAGCCTGCGCCGCTACAGCAGCCTTCCCCGATGCCGTTCCAGCGCTACACACCGTTCGTCCCGGTCGATCTGCCCGATCGCACCTGGCCGGCCAAGAAGATCACCGCGGCACCACGGTGGCTGTCCACCGATCTGCGCGACGGCAACCAGGCGCTGATCGACCCAATGACCCCGTCCCGCAAGAAGAAGATGTTCGATCTTCTGGTGAAGATGGGCTACAAGGAGATCGAGGTGGGTTTCCCCTCGGCTTCGCAGACCGATTTCGATTTCGTCCGGAATCTGATCGTCGGCGGACACGTCCCCGACGACGTCACCATCAGCGTCCTCACCCAAGCCCGTGAGGACCTGATCGAACGCACCGCCCAGTCCCTGATCGGGGCGCAGCGGGCGACCATCCACCTGTACAACGCGACCGCGGAATTGTTCCGGCGGGTGGTATTCGGCATCGACGAGGCACAGTGCATCGCACTGGCCACCCGGGGCACCGAACTGGTGATGAAGTACGCCGAGCAGAATCTGGGCGACGTCGAGTTCGGCTATCAATACTCTCCGGAGATCTTCACCCAGACTCCGACCGATTACGCGGTGGAGGTGTGCAATGCGGTCATGGACGTCTGGCAACCGTCCGAGGGCCGCGAAATTATCTTGAACCTGCCGGCGACCGTCGAGCGGTCCACGCCCAACACCTATGCCGACCAGATCGAGTATTTCGCCCGTCACGTCCGCAACCGCGCACACGTGGCGATCTCGCTGCACCCGCACAACGATCGCGGGACAGCAGTGGCGGCCACCGAACTGGGTGTCATGGCCGGCGCGGACCGCGTCGAGGGCTGCCTGTTCGGCCACGGCGAGCGGACGGGGAACGTATGCCTGGTGACCCTGGGCATGAACCTGTTCAGCCAGGGCATCGACCCGCAGATCGACTTCTCCGACATCGACGAGATCCGTCGCACGGTGGAGTACTGCACCAACCTGCCGGTCCATCCGCGCCACCCGTACGCGGGGGACTTGGTCTACACCGCCTTCTCGGGCTCCCACCAGGACGCCATCAAGAAGGGCCTGGACGCGCTGGCCAACCAGGCCGCCGCGGAGGGCAAGGGGATTCACGAGGTCCCCTGGGAGGCGCCGTACCTGCCGGTCGATCCGCACGACGTCGGGCGCAGTTACGAGGCCGTGATCCGGGTGAACAGCCAGTCCGGCAAGGGCGGGATGGCCTACATCATGAAGTCCGAGCACCACATGGAGCTGCCGCGGCGGCTGCAGATGGAGTTCAGCCGCGTCGTCCAGCAGCATATGGACGCCGAGGGCGGCGAGGTGACGCCCGACCAGCTGTGGAGCTATTTCACCGCTGAGTATCTGAGCGACACCGAGCCGCTGGACCTGATCAGCGTGCCCGACATCGCCAACGGCGGCCGCTACACGGTGACTGCCAACGTGCGGGTGAAGGGCGTCGAGAAAACCCTGGTCGGCGAGGGCAACGGCGCGCTGGACGCCTTCGCCGACGCCGTCAGCATCCTGGGCTACGAGGTGCGGGTGCTCGACTACACCTCTCACGCGTTGTCTTCGGGCACCGACGCCGTCGCGGTCGCCTACGTCGAGACCGAGATCGGCCACGGCGACGACACCCGGGTGATCTGGGGCGTCGGCATGCACGAGTCGATCACCACGGCGGCCCAGAAAGCCGTGATCGGGGCTATCAACCGGGCCGCCCGCACCCGCGACTGAAGCACCTCGCCGGTCGGGCTTGTCGAGCGCAAACCTCTGTGACAAGGGGTCTCGGCAAGCTCGATCGGCGTTTCTACGGACTGATCATGGATGCCGGGACGGTGCCGACGGTGACCAGATGACGGTCCGCCGCGCGCTGAAGTTGATGAAGACCCCGATTGTTTGATAGTTGTATCTCGGTTGGCACCCCCGGTCACCCCCCGTCCGGTCGGGCATGCCGACAGGGACCTCAAAGGGGACGAAGTGGCGCGTCGTCCACGCGGGCAACTGCGACAGGACATCCTGGAAACCGTTATCGATCTGTTGATCGACACCGGTGACGTCGACTCCGTGTCGATCGACTCGGTGGTCGAGCGAGTGGGTTGCACCCCACCAGCTCTCTACTACTACTTTCCGACCAAGACAGACCTGCTTCGGCAGGCCTGCGAGGTCGAGTTTCAGAAGCTGGCCGACCATATCGAGTCCGATGTTGCCGGGTGGCCCGGGGGGCCGGTGCTGCAGTTGGTCCGGCGCGGGTACGCACTGCTGCACTGGGCGAGCGAGCACCCTGCGCTGTACCGGATCCTGTTCATGGGAACGGGCCGGGCGGCTTTGGTCGCCGACGGCAGCTTGCGCTCGGACCCAAGCTTGCGGGCGCTGGCGGCGAACATCGAGTCCGCGATTTCCGACGGACTGATCGAGCGCCAGAACGTCGAGTTGCTGACCTTGACCCTGTGGGGCTCGGTGCACGGGTTCGCCTCACTCGCGGTGTCCTTCCCGATGATTCCGGTCCCTGAGCTGGAGGCCTCGATGCGGCTTGCCATCGAGGCGCTCAGTGACCGGATGCTGACCGAGTGCGGACGTGAATCCTGGCGGCTGGCCGAAGAGTTCCGGGCGGGTGAGACTGCGTCATCGGCCCAAGCCGGACGCCTCTAGGATCGGGACTATGCCCAAGGTCTTGACGGAACTTCCCCTCGGCGAGCGTGTCGGTCTCGCCTTCTCCGGCGGTCTCGACACCTCGGTGGCAGTGGCCTGGATGCGTGAGAAGGGATCGATTCCCTGCACCTACACGGCGAATCTGGGCCAGTACGACGAGCCTGACATCGACTCGGTCCCGGGCCGTGCCGCCGAGTACGGCGCCGAGGTCTACCGGATGGTCGACTGCACCGCGGCGATGGTCGAAGAGGGCCTGGTCGCGCTGGTCTGTGGCGCGTTCCACATTCGCAGCGCGGGCCGCACCTACTTCAACACCACCCCGATCGGACGCGCCGTCACCGGCACCATGCTGGTGCGCGCGATGCGCGACGACGACGTTTCGATCTGGGGCGACGGCTCGACCTACAAGGGCAACGACATCGAGCGGTTCTACCGTTACGGACTGCTGGCCAACCCGCGACTGCGCATCTACAAGCCGTGGCTCGACCATGCGTTCGTCACCGAACTCGGCGGCCGCACCGAGATGAGCCAGTGGCTGCACGAGCGCGGTCTGCCCTACCGCGATTCCAAGGAGAAGGCGTACTCGACCGACGCCAACATCTGGGGCGCCACCCACGAGGCGAAGGATCTGGAGTCGCTGGACGCCAGCATCGAGATCGTCGAGCCGATCATGGGCGTGCGGTTCTGGGACCCGGCGGTGGAGATCGCCACCGAGGACGTCACCATCGCCTTCGAGCAGGGCCGTCCGGTGTCGATCAACGGCGCCACCTTCGGCGACGCGGTGGCGCTGGTACGCGAGGCGAACGCGATCGGTGGACGGCACGGGCTCGGCATGTCCGACCAGATCGAGAACCGGATTATCGAGGCCAAGAGCCGCGGCATCTATGAGGCGCCCGGCATGGCGCTGCTGCACATCGCCTACGAACGGCTGCTGAACGCCATCCACAACGAGGACACCCTGGCCAACTATCACGCCGAGGGACGCAAGCTGGGCCGGCTGATGTACGAAGGGCGCTGGCTCGATCCGCAGTCGCTGATGCTGCGCGAGTCGCTGCAGCGCTGGGTAGGTTCGGCGGTCACCGGTTCCGCCACCGTGCGGCTGCGCCGCGGCGACGACTACTCGCTGCTGGACACGTCCGGGCCGTCGCTGTCGTACCACCCGGAGAAGCTGTCCATGGAGCGGGTCGGCGACGCCGCCTTCGGCCCGACCGACCGGATCGGTCAGCTCACCATGCGCAACCTCGACATCGCCGATTCCCGCACCCGGCTCGAGCAGTACGCCCAGCTCGGCCTGGTCGGCGGGGCGGTGTCGTCCCTGGTCGGCGAGCTGGAAGAGGGCGCCGCCCGCGGCATCACCGAGATCGAGGCGACCGTGCTGGACGCCGAGGTCGAGCAGGCCACCGACAACGCCGGCATGGAGTTCGGCGCCGACTGACGCCGACCGTCTTTCCGACCCTCCCCGACCCGAAGGCCCTGCCTAATCAGTTCTGCCCTCCCGTATACGGGGGTGCAGAACTGATTAGGCAGGGCCTTCGCGTGGGGGGCTCGCGCGACAGGCAGCGATGTCACAGATTGCCCGGTCGCATCCGGCCGAACCGTCCGGCGTCTGAGGGCGCCTCGCCGGTTCAGCCGGCGGGCACCGGCTGCTCGAGGAGGGGCGAAGGCCGGAGGTTCGTCCAGAGCCGGGCGATCACCCCGACGATCATGCTGAGGAGCGCGAACAGGGCGATGCTGAACGCGGTCGGATAGCCGGTTCCGGGCGGTGAATCCCAGTTCGCCTCGCTGAAGCCGGTCATCACGATGTAGTCGGTTAACAGGTGGCCGAGGCTCGGCGCGGTCACGGCGAGCGTCACCAGGATGACCCGGATCCCGCGGTCTGCCGACAGCGACGTCGGGCTGGCGGTCAGTAGGACGATTGCGCCGATGAAGCCGGCGACGTCCATCAGCAGGATCGTGATGCTGGCGGCCGTGGGAGTCTCGGCGGGAGGCCAGATGAACGCAGCGGTGGCGACCACGGCGAGCCACAGGTTGAACAGGCCCGGCAGGGAGGCCAGCAGGATTCGGATGCGGCCTCGGATGCCCCAGTTGCGCACCAGCAGCAGCCAGGCGACGCCGAGCAGCAGCAGGGCGATCGCGTTCAGCCCGTTCACCGTCTGCTGCAAGGGCGATTCCAGCCAGCTGGAGATCGGGAAGCCGTCGCCGTGATCCATCGCCTCGTGACAGGCCTTACTGAAGTTCCAATCGTGCGGAGTGGGATCGAACTGGGTGCCCTCCAGCATTGATCCGGCGCAGGGCACCCAGCCGAGGTAGGTGACCCAGACAACCACGCCCGATGCGGCGATGAGTAGCAACTCAGTGAGCAGAAAACCACCCGCTCGGGGTGCGGTGAGCACGACCGGGGAGGTTTGCTCATCGCTGGATCGGCGTTTGACGAAGCCGAGGGCAATGCTGATAACGGTGGGAATGGCGATGCTCGCTGCCGTCACGAAGCCGCCGGTGAAGGCGTCCGGCCATGGCCTGGCCCCGACTGCGCTGGCGATCACGCCACCGATGAACGCATGCAGATAGCCGGCGCTGGTCGACGCGATGAGCAACAGGATTGTTCGTGACAGGTCGACCCCTCGGCTCGAGGTGGTCAGAATCGCCAGCAGCGCGACCACCGCGCCGATCTCGATTCCCGCGGAGAAGCCGAGCATCACCACTGTCGAGACGGATTCGTCACCCGAGTCAACGACCATGGGCGGTTGCATCGAAAGGACCAGGTCGACCAGGGTCAGCACCGATGGGAGAGCGGCCAGCAGCCGCACCCACCACCGCCACGGCCGAGTGAACACCAGGACCAGCCAGGCGCCGGCCAGCAACACCGCGCCGGCGATCCGCAGAACCTCCAAGACCAAAGGGCGGCGGTCGCCGAACGCGCCGAGCGCGCACTCCAGAGTGTCCACTCCGGTACAGAGGACGGTCTGTGTGATGCTCGTCGCGGCGAACACGATCGCTGCAAAGATCAACAGGACCTCGGTGGCCCGGAAGCTTCGTCGTCCCGCTTTCATGCGCGCGAGCGTAGCGTGCGATGACCCTCGCTGGTCGAGCCCGCCGATGCCTCGGCTAGTCGGCGCTGACAACGGTTCCGACAAGCTCCATCGGCGGGGCCTCAGGAGACGACGTTCGGCACCGCACCTCCGTAGCGCCGGTCGCGAGAGGCGTACAACTCGATCGCCCGCCACAGGTCGCGGCGGTCGAAATCGGGCCACAGCCGGTCCAGGAACACCATCTCGGCGTAGGCCGACTGCCAGACCAGGAAGTTGGACGTCCGCTGCTCACCCGAGGACCTGACGAAGAGGTCGACATCGGGGATGTCCGGCTCGTCGAGGAACTTCCGGAACGACTTCTCGGTCAGGTGGTCGGGGTCGAGGCGTCCGGCCTGGGCGGCCTTCGCAATCGCGCGAGCGGCGTCCACGATCTCGGCGCGTCCGCCGTAGTTGACGCAGAACTGCAGGGTGAGAACCGAGTTGTCGCGGCTTTGTTCCTCGGCTTCCTCGAGTTCGCGGATCACCGAGCGCCACAGTTTCGGACGCCGCCCGGCCCACCGGATCCGGACGCCCATCGCGTCCAGCTGGTCGCGCCGACGGTGGATGACGTCGCGGTTGAAGCCCATCAGCCAGCGCACCTCCTCGGGGGAGCGGCGCCAGTTCTCGGTCGAGAATGCGTAGGCCGACAGATACTTCAGGCCGATCTCCACCGCGCCCTCGATCACGTCGAACAGGGCGTCCTCGCCGCGAGCATGGCCCTCGGTGCGAGGCAGATTGCGGGCCTTGGCCCAGCGGCCGTTGCCGTCCATGACGATCGCAACGTGCTCGGGGATCGCCTTCCGTGGCAGCTGTGGCGGACGGGCGCCGCTGGGGTGCGGTATCGGCGGACGGACGGGCTTGGGCACGTCCGCAGACTACCCGTCGCGATGCGCGATGATGGCTCGCGTGCACGCGTGGTTGGACGTCAGCGCCGGGGTCGCCGGCGACATGTTGATGGGCGCACTGGTGGATGCCGGCGCGGACCTGGCTGCGGTTCAGGTGGCCGTCCGGGCGGTAGCCGGCGAGGGCGTTGTGCTGCGCAGCGAAAGGGTCCTGCGGACCGGGTTGCCAGCCACCAAGGTGCACGTCGAGATCGTCGCCGACGGCGCCACCCCGCGGACCATTCCCCAGCTACGCGCGCGGATGGAGCGGGCCACCATCGACGAGCGGACGCGGTCGATGGCGCTGCGGACGCTGGAACGGCTCGGTGAGGCCTACGGTCGCGGCTACGGCTTGCCCGCCGACGAGGTGGCGATGCCGGATCTGGCCGCTCTCGATGTGCTCACCGACATCGTCGGCGACTGCGAGGCACTGCGGCTGCTCGGCGTCGAATCGGTGACCGCGTCCCCACTGGCGTTGGGATCGGGGCGGATCCGCACCTCGCACGGCGACCTCGAGGTGCCGACGCCGCCGGTCGTCGAACTCGCCCGCGGCTGGCGAACGACCAATCCGGAGCAGTCCGGCGACGTCGCCGAACAGCCCGCCGACGACCCGCATCCGCTTCGTCATCTGGCCGACCGCTACGTGCCGGTCGGCGGGGTCAGCGATGCGGCCGGGGCGCTCACCGAGGAACCGGCCAGAGTGGTCGGCGGTGGTCTGGGTGAGCTGGCCACACCGACCGGGGCGGCGCTGCTGCGCAGTTTCGCGCAGGACTGTCTGCACGAGCCGCCGATGCCGGTGACCCGGACGGGGGTGGGCGCCGGTGGCCGGGACACCCCGGGCCGGCCGAACGTGGTCCGGGTACTGCTGGGCTAACCGGCGGCTACTACGCTCGGCACCGGAGAGGAGGGCCGCGATGGAGATCAGCGTCCAAGGCACCCACGAGGAGACCGTCCAGCCCGAGATCGGACGCCTGCACGCGAGCGCCCAGGCCGAGGCGGGACATAAGGACGAGGTGCTGCGCGCCGCCACGTCGGTCGTGCAGCGGCTGCACGCCGAACTCACCCGGCTGCAGGAGGACGGCAAGGTGAGTCAGATCGTGGTGCGCCCGATCACCACCTCGTCATGGCGTCCGGTGTCGCGTGGCCGGCAGCAGCCGCCGATCTATCGCGCGCACGCCGAGGTCCGTGCCGACTTCACCGACTTCGCCTCGCTGGCCGATCTTGCCGCCCAACTGGGTGCACTGGAGGGCTTGGAGCTGAACCGGGTCGAATGGCGACTCACCGACGCCACCCGCCGCGAACTGGAGAACACCTGTCTGACCAGGGCGGTCGAGCAAGCCCGGGACCGCGCCCTGGCGATGGCGCGAGCGGCCGGCGAGGATGCGGTCGCGTTCGTCCAACTGGCTGATCCCGGCCTGCTCGGGCAGCGCCCGGCGGTGGAGTCGTTCGGCGGCATGCCCCAGCCGGGGATGATGCGCTCGGCGATGATGGCCGATGACCTGGCCGGCATCGAGATCCAGCCCGAGGACCTGATGGTGAGCGGAGTCGTCGAGGCCCGCTTCGTCACTGTCGCCGGGTAGCGACCGTACTCACCTTGCACCCCGCCACTCACGGCGGCTGCCGCGCCGGCCGTTGACCATGGGGGACAATGAACCGTGCCCACCTATCGTGACGAGGCGGTCGTGCTGCGCACCCACAAGCTGGGTGAGGCCGACCGGATCATCACGCTGCTGTCCCGGCGAAACGGCAAGATCCGCGCGGTGGCCAAGGGGGTGCGGCGGACGTCGTCGAAGTTCGGCGGACGGCTGGAGCCGTTCAGCCACATCGACGCCCAGTTCGCCACCGGACGCACCCTCGACGTGGTGACCCAGGCGGTCACCTTGCACGCCTACACCGAACCGCTCGGCGGCGACTACACCGCCTACACCACCGGCCAGGTGATCCTGGAGACCGCCGACCGCCTGGTTTCCGAGGAGCGCGAACCGTCGCTGCAGCAGTTCCTGCTGCTGGTCGGCGCGCTCAACGCGCTGACCGCAGGCACCAGCGACGGTCCGCGTCCCGCCACCATGATCATGGACTCCTACTTGCTGCGTGCGGTCGCCGTCGCCGGCTGGGCGCCGAGCCTGTCCGACTGCGCCAAATGTGGGACGCCGGGGCCGCACGAGGCGTTCAACCCGCAGGCCGGCGGGATGGTCTGC
This sequence comes from Micropruina sp., assembly GCA_044225075.1. Classification (GTDB taxonomy): domain Bacteria; phylum Actinomycetota; class Actinomycetes; order Propionibacteriales; family Propionibacteriaceae; genus Micropruina. Next base: position 117,293 of record JBGAJF010000009.1, read on the forward strand.
CGGCGCTGCCGTCCGCCCGGTTCGGCGCTGCCGCCGCCGGGCGTCCTGGCCTACCTGACCGCGTTGCTCACCGGCGACTGGACGGCCACCCGCGATATCGACGATCGCTCACAACGCACCGCCAGCGGGTTGGTCAGCGCCTTCGCGAACTGGCATCTGGAGCGGGGCCTGCGGGCGCTCAGCCACGTCGACCGCTGAAGGTTGCGTCGGTCTGTCGTTGGTCGTGCGTGTCGACACCCTGGCGGGCCGCCAAGCGTTCGACAGGCTCAACCATCGGATCGGTTCAGGTCGCGTCCCGATAGCCTGGGTGGATGCTGGCCGTGAACAGGTTCCGAGTGAGTGACGCCGACGAGGACGACTTCTTCCGCCGGGCGAGGACTGCGGTCGACTTCATGGCCACCCGGGAGGGCGCCGAATCGATAGAACTGGTCCGCAACCTGGATGAGCCGGACTTGTGGGCGATCGTCGGACGTTGGGCGAACGTCGGCTCCTACCGCCGGGCATTCAACGGCTACGAGGCGAAGGTCGTCCTGGTCCCGCTGCTGAGCCGGGCGATCGACGAGCCGGGTGCCTACGACGTCCCGGACGCCGTGGGCGAGAACCTGCCCCGCCTTGGCTAGGGCCGCGGGATTGGCGGGGGCGGCGTCGGGTTCACGGTAACGTGATCCCTTGCGTGCCAGCCGGGCATGCATCGACTCACAAGGAGTTTCTCGTGGCCAGTCGCCTCGACAACGTCATCAGCCTGTGCAAGCGGCGGGGGTTCGTCTACCCCTGCGGCGAGATCTACGGCGGCACCCGGGCGGCCTGGGACTACGGGCCCTACGGCGTCGAACTCAAAGAGAACATCAAGCGGCAATGGTGGAAGGCCGTGGTGCAGGGCCGCGACGACGTGGTCGGCCTAGATTCCTCGATCATCCTGCCGCGGCAGGTGTGGGTGGCGTCCGGGCACGTCGGGGTGTTCTCCGACCCGCTGACCGAGTGCCTGAACTGCCACAAGCGGTTCCGCTCCGACCAGCTGGAAGAGAACTTCGAGCACAAGAAGGGGCGGGCGCCGTCCGGGCTCGAGGAGATAAACTGCCCCGAGTGCGGCACTCTGGGCCGCTTCACCGCCCCCCGCGACTTCAACATGATGCTGAAGACCTACCTCGGCGTGATCGAGGACGAGTCCGGCCTGCACTATCTGCGTCCCGAAACCGCGCAGGGCATCTTCGTGAACTTCAAGAACGTCGAGAACTCGGCCCGGGTGAAGGTGCCGTTCGGCATCGGTCAGGTCGGCAAGAGCTTCCGCAACGAGATCACACCGGGCAACTTCATCTTCCGGACCCGCGAGTTCGAGCAGATGGAGATGGAGTTCTTCGTCGAGCCGGGCACCGACGAGGAATGGCACCAGCACTGGATCGACGCGCGCACCGACTGGTACGCCGACCTCGGCATCAACCGCGGCAACCTGCGCCACTACGAGCACCCCAAAGAGAAGCTGTCGCATTACTCCAAGCGGACCGTCGACATCGAATACAACTTCGGCTTCGCCGGAGGTGACGGGTGGGGTGAGCTGGAAGGCATCGCCAACCGGACCGACTTCGACCTCGGGACGCATTCGAAGCATTCGGGATCCGACCTGTCCTACTTCGACCAGGCCAAGGGCGAGCGCTACCTGCCGTACGTGATCGAGCCGGCCGCCGGCCTGACCCGCTCGCTGATGGCGTTCATGGTGGAGTCCTACACCGAGGATCAGGCCCCGAACACCAAGGGCGGCGTGGACACCCGGGTGGTGCTCAAGCTCGATCCACGACTGTCCCCGGTGAAGGTCGCGGTGCTACCGCTGTCCCGCAACGAGCGGCTGTCGCCGGCAGCCCGTGACCTGGCGGCGTCCCTGCGCCGGCACTGGAACATCGAGTTCGACGACGCGCAGGCGATCGGACGCCGCTACCGCCGGCAGGACGAGATCGGCACCCCGTACTGCGTCACCGTGGACTTCGACACCCTGGACGACCAGGCGGTCACCGTCCGCGAGCGGGACACGATGACCCAGGAGCGGGTCGCCCTCGACCAGGTGCAGGGCTACCTGGCGCAGCGGCTGATCGGCTGCTGACCCCGGGCACCGCACTCACCGCTCGCCTAACTATTTCGGGCTCGCTGAATTCGGCGAGCCCGAGATGGTTCGGCGAGCGATCGACGGGCGGTGGCGGGTCAGCAGCCAATCTTGCGCTGTTCTTGAGGTTCCGCCCAGGTCGCGTTGAGTGGCGTGCGGCAGAGTTCTTCTTGTGCCGGGGGGCACAGGCACCGAAGGACAGGGCCGGGATCGCGATCGGGGGACGCGAGAAACGGTGGGGGAACCGGTCGGTCGGTGAATACCGGGATCGAGCCGGGTCGTCGCCACGCAGATGGCATCCACGACCCGGCTCTCCTCATGCTCGGGGTGAGGTGACCCTCGAGCGGCCGCAAGGAGACAAGCTCGGCCAACGATCGCGAGGGCCTCGATCAGCGGATCCTTCAGGACCGCTTGTGGAACAGGTTGCGAAGCCAGCCGAGGACAGTCTGGCTGTCCATCGCCTCCTCGAAGCCGTCCGCGATGGCCTCGAAGGACGCCTTGACGTCGCTTTCGTGGTCGAGGAAGCGGTGGTTGCTGATCTCGTCCACGCCGATCAGCCCGGTGCCGGCCTCGATAGCCTCGGTGAGGCGCACCAGCACCCCGAAGGTCTCGGCAGAGGCGTTCACCGACCAGAACGGCAGCGACGCCTGATAGTCCTGGTGCGTCCAGGTCACCATCAGCCCGGACGGGTCATGGACGAGTTGCCGGGAGAAATGGTTCTGGGCGACATCGTGCGATCCCGCGGGTAGCAACTCCACCAGACGGGGATGCAGCCCGTCCCAGGTCGCGATTTCCTCCGGGGTCAGTTCGGCTGGGGCGTCGGACGTCACCTCGCCGGCCTGGAGCGGATCAGGCAGGGCGGCGGTCTCGGCCGTCACGAAATGCACCACGAAGCTCATGGCGGGCAGCCTAGTGGGCGCGCACGGTTCATGGTCGCTTCGCCGGACGCCGCGAGC
>JBGAJF010000010.1:0-136306 GCA_044225075.1 Micropruina sp.
CCGGACGCGATCGCGGTGTAGGTGGACACCCAGGCGTCCAGCTGCCAGTCCGGGGCGTTGTAGCCCGCTCGCGATTCGTAGGCCTCCGGCACGGTTTCGCGGTGGTAGCTGATCTGCCGTCCGGTGGCCGCGGCGATGGTGGCGGCGACCTCGTCCAGGGTGAGGGATTCCGGTCCGGTCAGGGAATACACCTGCCCGGCGTGGGCCGCGGGATCGAGCAGGACGGCCACCGCGGCGTCGGCGATGTCCTCCTGGGCGACTGTGGCCGCCCGTCCGTCGCCAGCCGGTCCGCGGATCACTCCGTCGGCGCCGGCCAGCCAGGGCAGCAGGTCGGCGTAGAGGTTGTCGCGGAGGAAGGTCCAGGCCATCCCGCTGGCACGGATGTGCTGCTCGGTGTCGTAGTGGTCCCGGGCCAGGGTGAAGGTGGCGTCCGGGGCCGCTCCGTAGAAGGAGATGTAGACCAGGTGCCGCACCCCGGCTTTGGCCGCGGCGTCGACGAACGACCGGTGCTGGGCGAGCCGGTCCAGGCCCTCGGTCACCGAGACCATCAGCACCGTGTCGATGCCGGTCAGTGCTGCGGCGACGGCCTCGGCGTCCGAGAAGTCGGCCCTTGCGACGGTGGTGTCCGGCAACTCGGGCGCCCGGGACGGGTCGCGGACCAGCAGCCGCTGCCCGACGCCACGATCGGCCAGCCGACGCGCGATCCGGCCACCGAGATGGCCGGTCGATCCGGTGATGCCCAGAGGTGTCGGCGAAGGGGTCATGGACGCCATGATGGCAGCCATCGCCGAGCCGAGGAACCCTTGGGAAGCGCTGATCATCGCCGGTCGAGCTTGTCGAGACCCGTCTGACAACGGGTTTAGAGAAGCTCAACCAGCGAAACCCAGCGTTGACCACCACTTCCTCAGCCGAGACCGAACAGCCGGGAACGCTCCTCACCGAGCAGCCAGCGGCAGGTGACGACCACGTCCACATTGTCCGGCTGCCACAGTAGCGCCCGCAGCGCCTTGCGGGTGACCCGCACCGAGGTCGACCAGGTGGTCACCCCGAGCGGCTGCAGCTGGGCGCGGGTGACCACGGCCAGCGACGCGCCGGTCGCCGGATCGGTCAGCGTCCGCAACCGTCGCTCCTGGGGCAGGTCGGCCGCCGGGATGCCCTCCTCGCTGGCTTGCAGCATCGCCTTCTGCGCCTCGCGGCTGATCCACAGCGGCTGGGTGAGCACCTCCAGCGACCCCTTGGCCACCGTCCGGCCGGCCTGGGGGCGTCCGATCCGGCGCGCGTTGTCCGCCATCGCCCGCAGCCGGTCGGGATCGGCCAGCAGTGAGTCGATCTTGTAGCCCACGGTGGTCGCGTAGTTGCAGCGCACCGCGGCCCCCTCCTCGACCAGGAAGTCGGCGTTACGGACTTCTTGGCCGGGGATCGGGTTGATGATCACCATCGGCAGCCCGGCGGCCATGCATTCCGACGACGACAGCCCGCCCGGCTTGCCCACGAAGAGGCTGGCGACCCGCATCAGGTCGGCCATCTCGGTGGTGTAGCCGAGCACCCGGAACTTCTCGGCGGCGTCGCGCACCGCGTCCTCGACCTGCCTGCGCAGCGCCTCGTTGCGGCCGCACACCACCACCGCCTGGAAGGGTTGCTCAATACGGCGCACCTGCCGGACGATGTTCAACGTGTAGCCGCCGCCGGACGCCCCCGCCGAGATCAGCACGACCGGCAGCTTCGGGTCCAGATCGAACCGCTTCCGGACCGCCGCGGCGTCCACCGGGTCGGCCAGCCCTGATCGCACCGGTATCCCCGACGCCATCACCCGGTCCCGCGGGACGCCCAGGCTGACCATATGCTCGTGCGCCTCCTCGCGGGCTACGAAGAAGTGGTTGAACGGCGAGGTGAGCCAGAGCCCCTGGAAGTCGTAGTCGGTGGTGACCACGCTCAGCGAGGCCCGCAGCTGCCGGCGAGCGAGCATCAGCGCCACCAGCCGGGCCGGCAGGAAGTGCGTGCAGATCACCAGGTCGGGGTCGTAGGCGCGGATCCGGCGCACCACGGCGGTGGTGTTCAGCTGGTCCCACCACTGCACCAGCGGGGCCAGCTTGAACGGCGAATCCTGGCTGTCGTATGTCGATCCGCAGCACCTGGGCGACATCGGGAATCTGGGCCAGCGCGTCCTCGATGGCGCTGCCGGCCTGATTGTGTCCGGCGCCGACGCCCGCGGCCAGGATCAGCGTGCGCAGGCCGGCGCGCCTGACCGGGGCAACGTCGGGCTGCGCGACCGGTGCTGCCAGGTCGGGTGGGGATGCCGGGCTGGCCGACCCGCTCAGCCAGTTCCGCCAGCGGCTGGCGGCGGAGCGTCCGGTCCGCCCCGGCTCAGTGGGACGCCGCATTGCTCGGCTCGTCATGTTCCATCATGAACTCCCAGGCCAGCCCGTGCGCCAGCACGACCAGCAGGATCAGCGCGATCGCGGCCGCCTGCAACGGCGTCCCACCCACCACCGACGACACGGCCGGGAACAGTCCCAGCACCGCGATCACCGCATACATCACGCCGACCAGCCAGCGGGACCGACGAAACGGACCGCGTTGCGTCGAGTGATCCACCCTGAGCAGCTCAACGGTGCTGGAGATGCCGATCAGCGCGGCCACGGTGAAGCTGGAGCGCCAGATCAGCGGGTTGCCGGCGTCCACCTGGGCGAACATGCTCATCAGCCCGGGCAGCAGAAAGGACAGATAGACGCTGCCTGCCAAGCGTCGGCGGGTGCGGTCGACCTTCCATTCGGGGTGCCGCTCGATGACCGTCCACCACAGGCCGACCAGGGTGAAGCAGGTGACCGCCATCAGCGAATAGAAGCTGCTCAGGTCCATGCCTCAGGGTACCGCCCGGCCCGTGGTTGACTACGGGTATGAAGCTCCAGCCCACCTGGGTGCGGACCAGCGTGGCGACCGCGGCAGGTGCTGTCGCAACCGTCGCGTCGTGGGGCGTGGTGGGTGCCGATGCCGCCCTCGCCGCCGGCTGGATCGTGTTGTCGCTGACCTATGTCGGCTGGACGCTGCTGGCGATCCTGCGGTTCGACGCCGAACGGACCAGGCGGCACGCAACGGCGGAGGATCCCGGGCACGGGAGCAGCGTCATCATTCTCACCCTGGCCTCGCTGGCCAGCGTGGCCGGGGTGGGCTTCCTGCTGATGGGTGCACGCTCGGGTCCGAACGTGCCGGTCGAGTCGATCCTCGGCGCGATCGTGGTCGGCTGCTCCTGGCTGCTGGTGCACACCGTGTACACCGTGCACTACGGACGTCTGTACTACGCCGATCCGAAGCACGCGGCGATCGACTTCAGCGGCGACCAGCCGGACTACCACGACTTCGCCTATCTCGCGTTCACCCTCGGGATGACCTACCAGGTCTCGGACACCACCCTGCAGAACCGGGCGGTGCGCCGGGCGGCGCTGCGGCATGCGCTGCTCTCCTATCTGCTGGGTGCGGTGGTGCTGGCCTGCACGATCAACCTGGTCGTGCAACTCGCCTCGTCGTCCGGCTGACGGGTCCGCGGCTCCGTGGACCAAAATGAACCCTCCCTTCGTACCGCCCGTGGACCGAAGAGAGGGTTCGTTTCGTAGCAGAATCCCGCTCACTCGGCCCGGACGCCGACGCTGGCCAGCGCGGTCCGCAGGATCGGACGGCAGGCCTCGCCGGCCGCCCACACCAGCGCGATCCCGGCCAGCAGGGACGCCACGAACAGGATCGGGCCAATCGGTGCCGACGCCATGCTGGGCAGCTGCGCGAAGAAGAACACGGCCAGGCCCCCCGACCCGAGGGCACTGAGCGCCGCCGGGGCAACCACCTCGACCAGTCGGGTGCAGTCGTGCAGGCTGCGCGGGACGCCGAGATTGGCCAGTTGGCGCAGCTCGCGGCGGCGGTCGAGGATGCCGCAGGCCTGATTGAGCAGGGTCGACGTCGCCGCCACCACGAACGCGATGCCGAGGGTCAAGTAGGTACCGGTGCGGACGTCCTCGGCCAGGATCCGCAGCAGCGGGTCGTCGCTGTAGGCACTGAAATCGGGCAGGCTGACCAGCGCCCCGCCGGTGAAGCCGACGAAGGCCAGACCGGACACCGAGCGCCAGGCACCCTTCGGGTCGGCCAGCAGCCGGCGTCCGGCCAACAGCACGGCGGGACGCCCCGATCGGGTGAGCAGCAGGCCGAGCAGCTGCAGCAACCACGGCCCGACCAGGTTGATCACGCCCATGAACAACGCCAGCACCGCCAGGACGACGGCTGCCGAGGCCACGAACTCGTGTGCCAGGTTGAGCATCGGCGCGACGACGATCCAGGCGGCGATCACCAGCGGCACGGCGAGCAGCCGCCACAGCTTCAGCGCCGGACGCGGCGCCCGCCGGGCCACCCCCAGCGGCGAAATGGTCAGCCGCATCAGGCCGGTCACGGAACTCAGCCCGGCCAGCACCACCAGGGCCGCCACGGTCGCCGCGATCGCCCAAACCGGCAGCAGCATCTCGGCGGCGCTCAGCGGCGTCGCCTGGAAACCGATCGCCGCCCAGGCGGGCAAGGTGAGCAGGTAGCCGACCACGCCCAGCACGCCGCCGGCAAGCCCGGCCAGCATCGTTTCTACAGTGCTCAACGCGATGGCCTGGCCGCCGGTGAGGCCGAGCAGCCGCAGCGTGGATAGCCGCTGGTCGCGGCCCAGTGCGCCCATCCGGGCCGCGGCCGCGCCAAGCGTGACCAGGGGCACGATCAGCAGGACGCCGGCGCAGGCGGCCAGCAGCGTCCACATCACGAGTTGTGCGACGCCGCCGGCGGCGTCCGCGCCGAGCGCGGTCACGAAGGCTGCCGGCGGGTGGAACTGGCGGTTGACGAACGTGTTGATGCCGGCGAGCACCGAGAGCAGTAGCCAGCTGCTCACTGTGAAGGCGATGACGGCCAGCAGGTCGATCAGCCCGGTGCCGGCCCGGATCCGGCCGCGCAGCAGCAGCGGGGCGATACGGAACTGGTGCATCAGGCGGCCCTCCGGGTGAGGAAGTCGTTACTGACCCGGCCGTCGACGATCTCGACGTGCCGCTGGCACCAGTCGGCGACCTGCGCGTCGTGGGTGACCACCACCAGGCTGGCGCCGACCGCGGCGACCGCCGAGGTCAGCACCCGCATCACCTCGGCTCCGGTGGCCTGGTCGAGGGCGCCGGTGGGTTCGTCGGCGAGCACCGCGTCGGGCTGGCCGACCAAGGCACGAGCGATGGCGACCCGGTGCGCCTGGCCGCCGGAGAGCTGCCCGGGGCGGCGCGCCTCCAGACCGGCCAGGCCCAGCCACTGCAGGCAGTCCCCCGCCCGACGGAACGCTTCGGCACGCGGGCGTCCGAGCAGCAACAGCGGCAACGCCACGTTCTCCAGGGCGCTGAGTTCGGGCAGCAGCTGCCCGTCCTGGAAGACGAAGCCCATCCGGGCCAGCCGGATCCGGCTGCGGGCGGCGTCCGAGGCCAGCGACACCGGCTCCCCGCCGAGGCTGACGTCGCCCTCGTCGGGACGCAGGATGCCGGCCAGGCAGTGCAGCAGGGTCGACTTGCCGGAGCCGGACGGCCCCATCACCGACACCGACTGCCCCGCGGGAATGTCGATGCTGACCCGGTCGAGGGCCCGGACGTCGCCGAAGGACTTGGAGATCTGCCGGGCCTGGAGGGCGCCCCGCTGCTGGTTTGTCGTCATGCATTCAGCCAACCCTGTGGCGGCCCGGCGATCACGGGCGCTGCCCGGTGTCTGCTGAGTAGTGCCAGCGCTACCTCGTGGTGGTGCCGACGCCCTGCCGCCGGCTCCCCGGTCCTCTTAGGGTGGCAGGGTGAGCGAGTTCAACCCTTCGCGTGAGGCAGCCATCCGGGCGCGGCTGAAACCGCCACCGAACCCGTTGCGCATGCTGGTCAGCCCGCTGGGCTGGGGTGCGGTCGCATACTGCGCCACCGCGATCCTCGGTGGCATGGTGGCGCTGGTGGCCGGGATCCTCGGCATCTTCGTGTTGCCGCTGGTGGCGTGGGCGACCGCGAACGTGGAGGCCTTCCGGCTGCGGCTGCTGGGCCTGCATCGCTCCGGGCCGCTGCCCAGCGGACCGATCCGGCATCCGTGGGACGCAGCCGGCCTGCGCGAGGGCAACCTGGCCGTCTGGGGCATCGCCGTGTTGTTCGCACTGGTCGACTTCCTGCCCGGTGCGCTGCTGGTGACCCTGGTGCTGGGCATCACCACAGCATTGATCAGCCGGATCGGCCAGCCGGTCAACGCGGACGCGTTGCTGGCCCTCGGCGGCCTGATCGTCATCCTGGTCGCCGGGCTGTACGTCGCCTGGGCGCTGGCCAGCGTGCAGGCGATCCTGGTCGAGGACCTGGTCCGGCCACGTGCGGAACTGCGCGAACAGGTCGACCAGCTCACCACGTCTCGGCGGGAGCTGGTGGACGTCTTCGCGGCCGAGCGGCGGCGGATCGAGCGTGACCTGCACGACGGCGCCCAGCAGCACCTGGTACTGGTCAGCATGCAACTCGGCGAAGCCGAGTTCGCGCTGGAGCGCGCACGTCCGGACGCGGTGCGCGACGCCCTGGCCGCCGCCCACGCGTCGATGGAGGCGGCGATGATCTCACTGCGTGACACGGTCCGCGGCATCCACCCGCAGATCCTCACCGACCGCGGCCTGGCGGCCGCCGTCACCGAACTCGCCGAACGCCAGCCGATGCCGGTGAACGTCGGCATCACCGGATCCCGGCAGCCGTCCGAACAGCTGGCGCTTTCGGCGTACTACCTGGTCAGCGAGGCATTCACCAATGCCGTCAAGCACGCCGGCGCGGGCACGGTGACCGTTCGGCTCGACCTCGGCGACCCGCTCCAGGTCGAGGTGTACGACGACGGCGTCGGCGGCGCGGTGGTCCGCCCCGGCCATGGCCTCAGCGGCATGATCGAACGCGTTCAGACCTTCGGCGGCGCCTGCTGGGTGTCCAGCCCACCGGGCGGGCCGACATTGATCCGGGCGTCCTTCCCGAACCCGGTCCGATGAACGACCGGACGCCCGCCGGACTGTCTGCGCGCACCGCTACCGTGAGCCGGAAAGGAACGGGGAGCTGATGCGGATTCTTGTCGCCGACGACGCGGCGCTGATCCGGGCGGGCCTGATCGGGCTGCTGGAGCGGGCCGGGCATCACGTCGTGGCCGAGGCCGGCGACGCCCCCGAACTCATCGCCCGGTGCACCGGTTTGGCCCAGAGCACCGACGGCCTGCCCGATCTGGTGATCACCGACGTCCGGATGCCGCCGACGATGACCGACGACGGGCTGCGGGCCGCCGTCCAGCTGCGCGAGACATACCCGGGGCTGCCGATGCTGATGGTCAGCCAGTACGTGGCGCCGGCGTACGCGGCGACGCTGCTCGAGGCCAACGCGGCCGGCGGTGTCGGCTACCTGCTGAAGGAGCGGGTCGGACGGGTGGCCGACTTCATGCGCTCCGCCGAGCTGGTCGCGGCCGGCGAGGTGGTGATGGACCCGGAGGTGGTCGCCCAACTGCTCAACGCCCGGCGGACCGACCCCAGGCTGAGCCGGTTGACCCCGCGCGAACTCGAGGTGCTGTCGCTGATGGCGAAGGGCGCAGCGAACCAGCAGATCGCCGGCCAACTGGTGATCAGCCCGGCCGCTGTCGCCAAGCATGTGGCGAACATCTTCGCCAAGCTCGATCTGGGCCCGAACGAGGACAACCGCCGCGTCCGGGCCGTGCTGGCCTACCTCAACGGCGTCCGCTGAAAGGAGTTGCGATGACCGCGACCGAATGGATCTGCCGCATCTGCGGCGTGGAGCAGGCGGTGGCCGCCGAGCCGCCGAAGGCTTGCCCGATCTGCACCGACGAGCGGCAGTACGTGCCACCGTCCGGACCGGCCTGGACGAGCACCGAACGGCTGCTCACCGAGGGGTACCGGCTGGTCGTCATCGAGATGGAGCCGGACCTGTGGGGCCTGCGCGCCGAACCGAAGGTGGGCATCGGACAGACTGCACTGCTGGCTCGTGGCGCGGCCGGGAACCTGCTGTTCGACGTCCCGCCGTTCGTCGACCCGGACGCGGTGGACGCATTGCAAGAGCTCGGCGGGGTCGCGGCCATCATGGCGAGCCATCCGCACATGTATGGCGCGCAGGTCGCCTGGAGCCGCGCCCTCGGCGACGTCCCGGTGTATGTGGCGCGCAAAGATCTGGAGTGGGTACAACGGACGGACCCGGTGCTGGTCGCCTGGGAAACCCAGTTCGAACCGGTGCCGGGAGTCTGGGCCAACCAGGTCGGCGGCCACTTCCCCGGCCAGACAGTCGTGCACTGGCGGGGCGCGGACGACTCCGGTGTGCTGCTCGCCGGCGATGCCTGCTCGGTGCGGCCGGACGGCAACGTCAGCTTCCAGCGCAGCTATCCAAACCTGATCCCGATGTCGCCGCGCGGCGTCCGGCGGATCCTCGACGGCTTCGACCGGCACCCCTACCGCCGGCTCTACGACAACTTCGCCGGACGCATCGCCGACGATGCCTTGAGCACGGTCCGGTTCTCCGCCAACCGCTACCTGGCCTGGATCGCCGGCGAGTACGACGAGCTGATCTGAGGTCGCCGGTCGATGGTGGCACTCCCGGGCGGGAAGTGACGGTGAGAAGGTCCATCGCTCCTTGTCCGGCTGGAATTCGCCGTTTGTGACACGTCCACACAGATCGGTGTTGTCACAGTGTTGCCTCCACAATCGGGCCGCTTCGGGTGACCGGTGCGTCGTCCCCGGCAAGCATCGGCGCATGAGCGAGACCATCAGATTGTTGGAGGCCGACGAAGAGATCAGGCTGGCGCGTGCCATCGAGGCAGGACTGCTGGCCACCGAGCGATTGGCCCGGGGCGAGCAGTCGCCGGCGGCCACCGCAGAGCTGACGGCGCTGGAGCGGCACGGACGCGAGGCCTGGCAGCGGTTCCTGCTGGCCAACGTCCGGCTGGTGCAGAGCATCGCCACCCAGGAGGCGCGCCGCTCGGCCGCCGCGCTGGACGAGCTCTTTCAGGAGGGCTTCCTCGGGCTCGCCGAGGCGCTGGTGCGGTGGGACCACACCACCGGGTGCCGGTTCAGCACCTACGCGAGCGCGTGGATCAGGCGGCGAGCGCAGGACGCTGCCGCCAAGCAGGGCGCGCCCGCGTCGGCGCGCACTGCGCTGCGCGCCCGCGGTGTCCGGGGGCTCGCCGACGAACTCACCGGCGAGTTGCAGCGCACAGCGACCGATGCCGAGTTGGCCGAGATCCTCGGCCGCAGCGAACGCTGGGTCGCCCGGCTCCGACACCTGTCGGCGTGGGCACCGCTGAACGCCGAGCTGGTGGCCGCCGGCGACGAGCCCGAAACCGACGGCACCGATCTCGGACCCATGCTCGACGCGCTGCCCGCCACCGAAGCGGTCGTGCTTCAAGTCCGCTTCGGTTTGGCCGGTGAGGCTCCGCTGCGGCAGGCGCCCGCTGCGGCCAGGCTAGGCATATCGCTGAGCACCCTGCGCCGGCGCGAGGGTCGGGCGCTGCGTCGGCTGCGCGGCTGGATCCTGGCCGAGCAGGCGGCGTGAGACCCGACGACGAGCATGCTGAATCGATCTCGGTCGGGTGCTTTCCTTGATTCTTCCTACGACTCAGCGCGGAACACGGCGGCGTAGTCGGTGACGAACTCCCGCAGACTCCGGGCGGGCCTGCCGGTCACCCGTTCGACGTCCGGCGACACGACAGCGGCCTCACCGCGGTCGTAGTGCGCGTAATCCTCGGCGAGGCCGTCCGCCTGCCAGGCCGGCATCCCAGTCTGACGGACGCTGTCGACAAAGGTCTCCGTCGGCACCGGGACGAAGCGCACCTCGTGGTCGGTCGCTTGCGAGAGCCCCTCGGCGATATCACCGTGCGTGAGCGCCTCGGGGCCGGTCACGTCGTAGGTCTGGCCGGCGTGTCCGGGTTCAGTAAGGGCCGCGACCGCCACCGATGCGATGTCGCGCGCATCGACCACGCTCACCCGTGCGGTCGGGCCGATGGGGATCGGCAGGACGCCCGCCCGGATCACAGGTGCGAGGGCCAGGAATGCCTGCAGGATCAGGTTGGGTCGGATGATTGTGTGAGGTATTCCGGAGGCCTCGATCGCTGCCTCCACCGCGGCGTGGTAGCGCAGGAACCTGACAGGCGAGTCGTCCGCGGCGTGCAACTGGGACAGCTTCACCAGCCGGGCCACCCCTGCCGCACGCGCGGCGGCAACGAACGCGAGCTGCTGAGCCTCGGTCCGCTCACTGGAGTTGGTGACCAGAAAAGCTCGTTCGATACCGCGCAGGGCAGCGGCCAGCGACGCTGGATCGTCAAAGTCTCCCTCGATCACGTCGATTCCGGGACGTCCGATGAGGCCTGCCACGTCGGAAGTCGGACGGACCATCGCCGTCAGCCGGGCTCCTCGCTCGACCAACGCGTCCACGACATAGCCGCCGATCATTCCGGTGGCACCCGTGACCAGGAGCCGGTCGCCTGCGCGCGTCATCGGATGCAGCGATTGTCGACGAGCTTGGGAGCGGGCCGGTCACTGGCGGGCCGGACATGCGACCGGGTCATGACGTTGCCGGTGCGCATGGTGGTGTATCCGGTGTCCATCGGTATCTCCTCACACGTGGTCGTCTGGTCAGCTGGATCGATCGGACCAGCTGAATCGACAGTCGACACCTGGCCGCCACGGCCAGGTCAAGGCGGGATGAGGCAAACGCGCAAGGAGGCGGAGCCGGAGCTTGACCTGGCCGCGGCGGCCAACTGTCGAATACAGACATGCACACAGGAAACGGTCGGCTGCAGGGAAAGATCGCTCTGGTGACCGGAGCCGGCGCCGGAATCGGGCGTGCCGTCGGTCTCCGATTCGCGTTGGAGGGTGCTCTGGTGGTGATCACCGACGCTGACGCCGAGGCGGCTGAGCGGGTCGCCGACGAGGTGCGCGAACACTCGGGGACGGCTGAGTTCCGGCGGCTCGACGTACGAGACGAAAATGCCTGGCATCACGTAATCGACGCAGTGGCGGCGACGTTCGGCCACCTCGACATCGTGGTCAACAACGCCGGCCTGCCCTATCGTCGATCACTGCCGGAGAGCTCACTGGAAGACTGGCAGCAACTGATGATGGTGAACGCCGGCGGCGCCTTTCTCGGGCTGAAGCACGCAACCCAGACGATGGCTCGGCACGGAGGTGGGTCCATCGTCAACATCTCCTCTGCGGCGGCCCTGATGGGCCTGGCCGGCATGACGTCGTACGCAGCGACCAAAGGCGCGGTCCGGGCCATGTCGCGGGTGGCCGCGATGGAGTTCGCCGACGCGGGCGTCCGGGTCAACTCCGTCTACCCGACGAGCGTCCGCACCGCAATGATCGAATCCGACGCGCGCGACAGCGGCGTCTCTGTCACCGAGTTCATCGAAGGGGCGGCGGCGCTCAGTCCACTCGGTCGGATCGCGGAACCGGACGACGTCGCGGACGCCGTGTTGTTCCTGGCCAGTGACGAGGCTCGGTTCATCACCGGAGCCGAACTCGTGGTGGACGGCGGCGCAACGGCCGGCTTCGCGTGAGCGGCGCCGGGATGCGCCATCAAGCGAGTCACCGCACCGCCGGGCACCCAGAGCCCGGCTCAAAGTCCCGAGCCGCGCGATGGGCCGGACGTCGGTCAGTCGAAGGAGGGTCGAGGTCGTCCGATCTGGCGGCGCGCCCTTACTAGGACGTCGAGTTGGGCATCGTTGTAAAGATCCGCAACGGCCTTGTCCACGGTCCGTTGCTTGGTCGGCGAGCGTTGCAGCGGCCGGGCGATCAGGTCGGTCAGGCCGGGACAGTGTTCGTCCAGCTGTTCGAGGTGATCCGCCAGGCCGGCCGCCACCCGCTCTCGCTCGGCCAGCCCGGCGTCGCCCGAGAGATGGTCGAAGGCGACCACGGCTGCATTGTCGCGATAGAGCGGGAGAAGCGTGAGGTACGCCTCGAGTCCCGGCTCGTCGAGCAACCTCGTCAGCACCACGACGAGGGCTCGCTCGACGCTGGGTAGGTCGGCGACCCGGCGAGAGAGTTCCGGCGGGAGGTCGCTCGGCGCCGCGTGCTCGAGCATGGCAGCCACCTCGAGCCGGGTCTCCTGCAGGTGCTCGATGTCGCTGACCAGCTGGGTGTCGAGATCGTGCAACATCTGCACCGGGGGTTGTACGGAGTCGCCGACAGCAGCGATCTGGGTGAGTGAGAGACCCAACTGGGTGAGCCGGCGGATCCGGAGCAGCCGCAGCAGATGGTCGACGCCGTAGAGGCGGTACCCGTTGGATTGCTGCGGCGGCTCGGGTAGCAGACCGATCTCGTGGTAGTGCCGGACGGTGCGGCGCGTCGTGCCGGCAAGGTCGGCCAGCTGACGGGGACTCCAGATCACCATCCACTCCTGTTCCTCTGCGCCTCGGCGGGTCCCGGACGCCTCTTTCCAGCTTGCCTTGACCTGGCCGCGACGGCCAGGTGTCGACTGCTGCTGAAGCCTGTTCCTTCGATCTACCCGTCTGGAGGACCTACCATGCTCAGCACTTCCAGAGAGTGTCCATCGACCTCGTTGGCCACTCACCGGACCGCCCTGGCCTTGCTCGTCGCAGTGGTGCTCGCTCTCTCAGCGGGCTGCGGTCCCGGCCGGACTCCGGGAAAGGACCCCGCCGGCAGCGCACCTCCGGGCCTTGAACGCTTTTATGCTCAGAAGTTGGCGTACGGAACGTGTGTGGAGTACGCCACCACCGAGCGCGATGTGCAACTCTTCGCCGACGAACGGCTGCAGTGTGGCCGACTGAGCGTCCCGCTGGACTACGACGACCCCGGCGGCCGAACCATCGAGCTCGGGATACTCAGGGTGCCGGCGACCGGGACACCGATCGGGTCGCTGGTGGTCAACCCCGGCGGCCCCGCCTCATCGGGCATGTCCTTCGCCGCACAGCTCAGGGCGACGACGGGCTATCCGGCGATCGGACAACGATTCGACCTGGTCGGGTTCGACATGCGCGGGACCGGTGCGTCCACGCCGACCGTGGACTGCTTCACAGACGCCGAACGATCGACCGATCACCTGATGGCCAGCTTCTTCTTCGGCGGCGAAACCTGGACTGAGGCCGAGACCCGCGCAGCGGCGAAGAAGTGCGCCGACGGGTCCGGCGGAGCGGACATCATCAGCCACCTCGGCAGCCGCGACACCGCCCACGACATGGACGTGCTGCGTGCCGTCGTCGGCGACCAGAAGCTGACCTACTTCGGTGCGAGCTACGGAACGCGCCTCGGCGCGGTCTACGCAGCGATGTTCCCGGGCAAGGTGCGCGCACTCGTCCTGGACGGCGGTATCGACCCGACACTCGGCATCGAGAAACGGATGGTGCAACAGTTCGCCGGATTCCAGCGGGCCTTCGACGCAATGGCGAACGAGTGCGCAACGGCGAGGAACTGTCCGCTCGGCACGGATCCGAAGGCCGCCACCGCCGCTTTCCACAAGCTCGTCCGACCACTGGTCGACAAGCCGATCCCGGTCGGCGCCGACCGCGTGCTGACCCACCGCGACGCCGTCGAGGCTGTCCTCTTCGCCCTCTACCACAAGAGCGACTGGCCGGTGATCGTCGACGGACTCACCGAGCTCGCGGCCGGCCGCGGGAATCTGCTACTCACCGTCCGCGACCAAGCCCATCTCCGCCAGCGGGACGGCAGCTACCCGACCTTCCTGGAGGGCGCGTACGCCACCCACTGCAACGACCGCGAACGTCTCACACCCCGACAGGAAACGGCGATGCGCCACCGGATGCTCGGTGCCGCACCCTTCATGGATGACGGCCGCAACCGCCAAGCCCGCGATGTCTGCGAGCACTGGCCGGCCGCTCCGAGGCTCGACTACCCGTATGTAACGGACACCACCGGCCTACCGCCCACGTTGGTCGTGTCCGTCACCGGCGATCCCTCCGCACCCCACGAGGGTGGCATCGGACTCGCACGGGCGCTCGGGTCCAGCCTGCTCACCGTCGAGGGTGCGCAGCACGGAGCCGTCCTCGTTCCGGGCAACAAGTGCGTCGACGACACCGTCACCACCTACCTCACCGAGTTGGAAACACCACAGGCCGATGCCCACTGCACCCTCTGAATCAACCGGCGGGCGGCTCCCGCCCGACGATCGCGCTCGACCCGGCCGGTCGGGCCCAAACCGACGGCCTGGGCTGGTGTCGGACCTACGACGCTTCTGGGTGGCGAGCGCGGTCTCGACGGGCCTGGCGGTGACCTACGTGGCGATCGTCGTAGTCGTCGAACCAGGCCGCGTCGTGGCACTGCCCTTCCTCGCCACCACCTACTTCGGCGCCTGGGTCGGCTACGCGCTGAGCTACGTGCTGCTCACCTGGCGCACACTGGGACGGGCGGACGGCAGCACCCTGCGCAGTTGGCTCGGCGAGAGCCGCACCGGTCGTCGACGGCGGCGACGCGCCGAGTCGCTGGCGGGTATCGGTGGTCCCGCGGGCGCGGTTTCGTTCTGTCTGCTCGCCCTGGCTGCGGTGATCGTCGCGACGGTCGTGCCGCAACTCCGCGGTGATCCGGTGGTGCTTCCGCTGGCGGTCGCCGTCGTCGTCACCACCTGGGTTCTGATCGTGATCGTCTTCGCCGTGCACTACGCGCGGGAGGACGCACAGTTCGGCGGGTTGCGTTTCGGCGGCGGCACAGACCTCGCCAGCGACCAGGCGAGTTCGCCGCCCCGCTTCGCCGACTACGTCTTCCTGGCCGTTCAGATCAGCACCTCCTACACCAGCGCAGACGTCACCGTCACCGGCCCCGGACTACGCCGGGCAACGATCACGCAGACGCTGGTTTCCTTCGTCTTCAACTCCATCTTGATCGCCTTGGGTCGTCAGCCTGATCACCCTGAACGCACACTGACGACATCTCGGCCGACGACAGCTACGTCGGGCGTTCACTCGTGGTTGTCGGACTGCATCAAGGATCAACGAGTTCGCCGCTGGATCCAGGCCGAGCACGCAGCGGCGGGCGCCGATAATGGGCGGATGGGCCTCTTCGATCGCGCCGGCTTGCCGTCCGCAGACTTCCGCAGCCTCGCCGTCGCGGTGGGACGCCGCGTCCGGGTGCTGGCCTGGGCGCACGGGGCCGGCGGTCCCGTTGTCGGGCTGGCGGACCGGCTCGCGGTCCAGGACTCGGAGGGCTGGCGCTTCGTGCCTTGGCACGAGATCGCCGCCGGTGGGTGGGATTCCGACAGCGGACGATTGCGGTGGCGGCTGACGAATGGCAGCGACGGCGAGGCGCTGCTGCGTGACCCAGGCTCGCTGCCCGACCTGTTCCGCGAGCGAGTGGAGGCGAGCATCGTCGTCCAGGAGCGCCTCGAGCTGAACCGGGGCCGGGCCGCCATGATCGTCGCCCGGCGTCCGCTGGACGACGAGCGCGCCCCGTTGCTGTGGACTATGACGCAGCACGGCGGGCGCTTTGACACCGCGCAGATCGACCAAGCGGACGCGGAACTGGTCCGGTTGCGGTCCGAATACGACATCGCGTGAGCGTTCTGGTAACGTTTCTTCTCGCGCGCGGCGCGGTCCCCTGTAGCTCAATTGGCAGAGCATCTGACTGTTAATCAGAGGGTTCCTGGTTCGAGTCCAGGCGGGGGAGCTTTCCTGAAGGCCCTCTGACTAGCTTGAACGCCGGTCCGAGGGCCCTTGCTGTTATCGCGCCCAGGAAACCTGTCACAGCCTGCCCGAAGCACGGGTCCCGGGCTGGCGACCGCCGTCTGCATCGACCAGCTGACCACCCGCTGACCAGCGCACCGCCAGTTGGCTGAGCTGCTCGGTGTTCAGTCGGCGGGGCCCGCCGCGACCTCGGTCAACTCGCGCCGTTGCTTCTCCAGGTCGAGCAGGGTCGCGAACATCCGGTTGTAGCCGGGCTGGTCCTCCACCGGGTTGGTGCGCTGCAGCTTCGACTTCAGGTTCGCGATCGCCCGCGCCACCGTCAGCAACCGCAGCTTCGCCACGTACTCGGCGGCATAGGGCGGACTTGCCGGACGCAACAGCGGCTCTGTGGCCAGCGCAGCGACCACCGCCGTCGCGGTGCGGTCCGAACTCGCGGTCGCGACCGGCTGCGGCCAGTCGGCGGACGGCGCCCCGGCGTCCGCGATGGCGCTGAACACGGCCCGGTAGGTGGGATGGGTGAAATCGTCGGCGCCGACGCCGTTCCAGCCCGTCACGAACACCTCGGGCGCCCGCAGCATGAGTCGCAGCGTGCCGCGTTCCACCTCGAGCGACCGATCGCGCGGGTTCGGCATCGGCAGACCGACCAGGCTCGGCTCGTCGGGCGACGGGTCGGCGGACGGCTGCTGGGACCGGTCGGGGTGCCGCCGGTCGTGGTTCGCGGGCAGCTTGCGGCGTCCGGCCCGGGCAACTTCGCGGCGGACCTCCTCGACCTCGGCGCCCAGCATCTTGGCCAGCTCGTGCACGTAGCCGTTCACCAGTGAGCCGTCGCGCACGCTGCTGACCAGTGGTGCGGCTGCCCGCAGCGCCGCGAGCCGGCCGTCCACCCGGTCGAGGTCGAAGCCGGCGATGGTGCTGGCCATCACGTAGCGGTACAGCGGCTCGCGGCGTCCGACCAGTTCGCGGACGGCGGCGTCGCCGTGCTGGATGCGCAGATCGCACGGGTCGAGCCCGGTTGGTTCGATCGCCACGTAGGTCTGCGAGATGAAGTGCTGATCGCCCGAGAACACCTTCAGTGCCGCGGCCTGCCCGGCGGCGTCGCCGTCGAAGGTGAAGATCACCTCGCCGGCGAGCGCGTCCGTGGTGCCGATCAACCGGGACAGCAGCCGGGCATGGTCGCCGCCGAACGCGGTGCCGCACGACGCCACGGCAGTATCGACCCCGGACAGGTGCGCCGCCATCACGTCGGTGTAGCCCTCGACGATGACCACCTGGTTCTTCTTGGCGATCTGTTGCCGCGCCAAGTCGAGCCCGTAGAGCACGTGGGATTTCTTGTAGACCGGGGTCTCGCGGGTGTTGATGTATTTGGCCGGCATCCGGTCGTCGTCGAACAGCCGCCGGGCGCCGAAGCCGAGCACCGAACGGCCGGCGTCGCGGATCGGCCACAGCAGCCGGGCCTGGAAGTAGTCCCAGCCGCCGTCACGGATCAGGCTGGCCTTGACCAGTTCGTCGTCGGTGAATTTGAGTGCCCGAAGGTGCTTGGCGAGTTCGCGGCCACCCATCGGCGCGAACCCGACGCCGAAGTGCTCGGCGGCGTCCCGGTCGAACCCGCGCTCGGCGAGGAACTGCCGGCCGGCGACGGCGTCCGGGCTGCTCAACTGGTCGGCGTAGAACTCCGCCGCCAGCCGGTTCGCCTCCAGGATCCGCGACCGCAGCCCCGGCTCGACCCGGGCCCCGCCTCCGCCGTCGGTGTAGCGCAGCTGGACGCCGACCCGGTCGGCCAGGAACTCGACCGCCTCGACGAAGCTGCTGTTGGTGATCGCCTGGACGAAGCCGATCACGTCACCGCCCACGTTGCAGCCGAAGCAGTAGTAGAAGCCGCGCGCGGGCGTCACCCGGAAGGACGGCGTCTTCTCGTCGTGGAACGGGCACAGCCCGACCAGCGCTCCCCCGCCGGCGGGGCGCAGCGTCACGTAGGAGCCGACCACGTCTTCGATCCGGCTGCGCTCACGGACGGTCGCCAGATCCTCCTCGTTGATCAAGCCCGGCACACCCGGCAGTCTACGCAAGCACCCCGCTACTGCGGACGCGGCAGGCGCGCCCGGTCCCAGCCGAGCAGTTGGACGGCGGTGTCGAACGCGAACCGGTCGGTCATGCCGCCGACGTAGGCGACCGCCGCCCGGGTGAGTTGCTCGGGGTCTTGTGGCGCCGCCGGAAGCTGCGTGGGGTTCTCCAGGTAGAACGACACCAGGGCCCGCAACACCGCGATCACCGCCGTCGACTGCGCCACCGACTCCGGCCGGGTGTAGATCCGCTCGTAGTTGAATGTGCGTAGCTCGGCCAGCGCCGCCGCCAGGGGTGCGCTCATCCCGATCTCGCCGGTGGCGACCGCGGTGGTGATCACCTCACGGACGAAGGCGCTGAGCTGTTCTCGACGGGTCGCCCCCGCCACCTCGACGACCCCCGACGGCACATCGGCGAGCACCACGATGCCGGCGCCGACGGCGTCCTCCAGATCGTGAGCACAGTAGGCGATGCGGTCGGCCCAGCTGACGATCTCGCCCTCGACGGTCGAGGGTGTGGGACGCGACCAGGAGTGATTGCGGATGCCGTCCAGGGTTTCGCGGCACAGGTTGAGCGGGGTGAGCACCACGTCCGCACCCCATGGGCCATGGTCGTAGCCTTCCGGCAGGAACGCGTCGAAGGCGTCCTCGCTGGCATGGCCGCCCGGCCCGTGCCCACAGTCGTGGCCCAGCGCGATGGCCTCGGCGAGCGCCACGTTGGCGCCCACCCCGCGGGCGATCGAGGTGGCCACCTGCGCCACCTCGAGGGCGTGGGTCAGCCGAGTCCGTTGATGGTCGCTCGGATGCACCACCACCTGGGTCTTGCCGGCCAGCCGACGGAACGCGGTCGAGTGGACGATGCGGTCCCGGTCGCGTTCGAAACAGGTGCGCTCCGGGTCGGGCATCTCGGGCCGGGCGCGATCGCCGGCCCCATGCGCGTGAGTGGCGCCGAACGCCAGCCGCTCGGCCTCCCACGCTTCCCGACGCTCGCGCAGGATCGGGTACTCCAGACCGAGTCGGGTGCCCGGCTCGGGATGTGCGCGGACCACCTTGTCCCCGGCATGGCCGGTCATCGTGGTCGCCCAGGCGATCGCCCGCGGGGTCAGGTCAGCCATGGACCCATCTTGTCAGCAGGGCTGGTGGCATGGCTTGACCAGCGAGCCGGTGTCAACGAGCTCAGTCAATGACCGGCCCGGCACGTCCGGCGGCCAGCCCCTGCGCCTCGGTGTCCCGCACACCGCAAGATTGGCCGAGTCTGCCTCGTGTCCACACCGGCGCCGGCTGAGTCTCGCATGGATCGGCTACGCGCCGACGGGGCCGCCTGAAGCCGTCGCGGAGGCCTGCCATGATGGGAGTGTCTCGACGCGGAAGGCAGCCAGATGACCCAGGGTCCCGAATCCCAGCACCCCTACCAGCCCCCGTACCCGCAGCAGGGCTCACCGCAGCAGCCGCCGTACGGCTCTGGCCAGCCCGCCACGCCGTCCGGCTGGAATCCGCAGGGCGGCTATGCGAGCGGCCCACCGACGACCGGTTGGGGAACACAGGCCGGCTACCCGTCCGGGCAGCAGGGCTATCCGTCCGGGCAGCAGGGCTATCCGTCCGGGCAGCAGGGCTATCCGTCCGGGCAGCAGGGTTACCCCGCGCAGCAGGGCTATCCAGCAAGCCAGCAGGGCTACCCCACGGGCCAGCAGGGCTACCCGCAGCCGCAGGCGGCGCCCTACGGAAAGCAGGCCGCGCAGAACTCACCGCTGCTGGGCATGATCGCGCTCGGTGGCGTGGCGGTGTGCGGGGTGGTCCTCTGCTGGCTGATGTGGCGGATGGGTGCCATGGTGGGCCCACTCGCGGTGGCGTCCGGCGGCAGCATGACCCAGGCTGAACTGACCCAGGCGCTGACGGAGCAGCTCGGGGGCAGTGGGATCTTGGCGCTCAACGTGGCGGGGTACGGCGGCATCGCCGCGTGGATCACCGGAATCGTCGCCACCGCCACTCGTCGTGGCCGCAGCTACGGGGTGTGGGCGATCATCCTCGGCATCCTCGCACCGGTCGTCGCGATCATCATGATGGTCGCCGCGATGATGCCCTACATTTCCTGACTGCCCCGCTCACGCTTGTCCGACCTCGATTGAGCTTGGCGAGAATCAAGAGCCGGCACAACATCTCGAAGGCGCTGGAAAAGTCACAATCAGGACGCAGCCCACCCCCGGGCTTCCGCTCGCCGGGTTCAGCTCTTCACCCGGTGGGCGTCGTACACCCCCGGAATGCGCTTCAGCGCATTGGTCAGCGACGCCAGGTGGGTCGGGTCGGGGGTTTCGAACTGCAGCCGCATGATGAAGACCCGGTCCTTGTTGGTGGTCGCCGACATGGACAGGATGTTCGAGTGATGCTCGGTCATCACCCGGCTGACGTCGGAAAGCATGCCGGCCCGGTCGAGGCCCTCCACATGCACCGCCACCAGGAAGCTCGAATCGGCGGACGGCGTCGCCCAGCTCACCTCGACCAACCGGTCCGGCTTCTGCCGCAGGTTGTCGGCGTTGGTGCAATCGGCACGATGGACCGACACGCCCTCTTCGCGGGTGATGAAGCCGATGATGTCGTCACCGGGCACAGGCATGCAGCACTTGGCCAGCTTCACCCACATGTCCGAGTGGCCCTCGACCTGCACACCGATGTCGTTGCTCCGCCGTGACGGACGCCGGCGCTTCGACGTGCTGATCGCCGGATGATCCTCGACGCTGGCCTCGGCGGCCTCCTCGGCCCCACCCTCTGCCGCGATCAGCCGCTCGACCACGTTCTGGGCGCTCACCGTGCCCTCGCCGATCGCGGCGTAGAGCGCGTTGGTGTCCGGCACCCGGAAGTGCCGGGCCAGCGACGCCAGGTGCTCGGCGCTGAGCAGCCGGTGCACCGGCAGCCCGGTGCGACGCAGCTGCTTGGCCAGCGCCTCCTTGCCCTGCTCGATGGACTCCTCGCGGCGCTCCCGCATGAAGTACTGCCGGATCTTGGTGCGCGCTCGCGGGCTGGCGACGAAGTTCAGCCAGTCCCGGCTCGGACCGGCATTGGGCGACTTGGAGGTGAGCACCTCGACCTGATCGCCGTTGTTCAGTTGATATTCGAGCGGCACCAGCCGCTGGTTGACCCGGGCACCGATACATCGGTGCCCCACCTCGGTATGCACCGAGTAGGCGAAGTCGACCGGGGTTGCGTTGGCGGGCAGCGATATCACGTCGCCCTTGGGTGTGAAGACGAACACCTCGTTGGTGTTGATCTCGAACCGCAGCGTGTCGAGAAACTCGCCCGGATCCTCGGTCTCACGCTGCCATTCGGTGATCTGCCTGACCCAAGCCAGGTCGTTGGCGGCGTCCGCCTTGCCCTCCTTGTATTTCCAGTGCGCGGCGACGCCGTACTCGGCCTGGCGGTGCATCTCGTGGGTGCGGATCTGGAACTCGACGGGCTTGCTGTCGGGACCCATCACCGTGGTGTGCAGCGACTGGTACAGGTTGAACTTCGGCATCGCGATGTAGTCCTTGAACCGGCCGGGCAGCGGGTTCCAGCGCGCGTGCAGCACCCCGAGGGCGCCGTAACAGTCCCGCTGCGCCTCGACCAGGATGCGCAGGCCGACCAGATCGTAGATCTCGAAGAAGTCGCGGGAGCGGACCACCATCTTCTGGTAAATCGAGTAGTAGTGCTTGGGCCGTCCGTACACGGTGGCCTTGATCTTTGCGTCGGCCAGGTCGTCGCGCACCTGCTCTATCACCTGACGCAGATAGTTCTCACGCAGCGGCGCCCGGGCCGCCACCATGCGCACGATCTCGTCGTAGATCTTCGGGTGCAGGGTCGCGAAGGCGAGATCCTCCATCTCCCACTTGATGGCGTTCATGCCGAGCCGGTGAGCCAGCGGGGCAAAGATCTCCAGGGTTTCGTTGGCGATGACGACCTGCTTGTCCTGACGCAGGAAGCCGAGGGTGCGCATATTGTGCAGCCGGTCGGCCAGTTTGATCACCAGCACCCGGATGTCGCGGCTCATCGCCAGCACCATCTTGCGCAACGTCTCGGCCTTCGCCGACTCGCCGTAAGTGACCTTGTCGAGCTTGGTCACGCCGTCCACCATGGTGGCCACCTCGGGACCGAAGTCGGCGGTCAACTGCGCCATCGTGTACGAGGTGTCCTCGACGGTGTCGTGCAACAGCGCCGCACACAGTGTGGTCTCGGTGAGGCCCAGCTCGGCGAGAATCGTGGCCACGGCGAGCGGATGGGTGATGAACGGATCACCGCTCTTGCGGGACTGGCCCGAGTGGTAATGCTCCGCCGTTCGGTAGGCCCGCTCGATCAGCGTCAGGTCAGCCCGGGGATGATTCGCGCGCAACGTCTTCACCAGCGGATCCAGGACCGCCGCCTGGCTGTTGCGCGGCGCCCCCAGCCTGGCCAGAGCATGCCGCATCCGCATCCGCGGCTGGTCGGGCGTGGTGGCCGGACGAGTCAGCGCGCGGGGCTCCCCGGGCAGGCCGTTGCCCGTCCCGTATGGACCATGGATGCTGTCGCTCACCCGCTCCCCTTCAGCAGAACTGCATCATACTGCTCGGTTCCCACGCCCGCGGACCCGCGTGTTTCACGTTGCCAGGGCGAATATCGACAGGCGTCCCCAGACACGTCCGCCGGATACGGCCCGCGCGCTGGCCTGGTGGACCGTCCCGAGAATCGTCGCCGGTGACCAGAAGAACCGTCCCCGGCGTGCGAATTTCGAACGGAAAGAACCGTCCCCGGCATGCGAATTTCGAACGGAAAGAACCGTCCCCGGCGTGCGAAAGTGCCGCAGGAGCGGATCTCGGCCCGGCTGGGGGTGCTCAGATGGTGACGACGGTGGAATAGCCGATGCCGAGCTCCGCCAGCTTCTCGCCGCCGGGCAGGGCGTCGAGTTCCATCAAGACCGCGACGTGCACCAGTTCGGCGCCCAGCCGGTGCACCAGCGCCGCGGTGGCACCGACCGTGCCGCCGGTGGCCAGCACGTCGTCGATCACCAGGACGCGGGCGCCGGGCAGGACGGCGTCGGTCTTGATGGTGAGGGTCTCGTGGCCGTATTCCAGCGCGAACTGCTCCGCGTACAGGTCGCCGGGCAGCTTGCCGGGCTTACGGACCGGGACAAACCCGGCACCCAGCTCGAGAGCGACCGGTGCGGCCAGGATGAACCCGCGCGCCTCCATGCCGACCACGACATCGATGCCGGCCGGGGCCAGCGCCACCAACTCGGTGACCGCCGCCCGCAAGCCCGCCGGTGAGGCGAGCAGCGGGGTGATGTCGTAGAAGGTGACCCCTGGCTTGGGGAAGTCGGGGATGTCGGCGATCAGATCCAGGATCAGCTGCTTGTTGTCGGTCACTGTCATCTCACTTCTTCCGCTTCGCACGGGTGCTGCGTTGGGGCTGCTGTCGCTGCTGCCGGGCCAACTCGTTGGCACTGACCAGTCCCAGCCGATCGGGTTCGATCTCTTCCACCTCGGCCAGCGGCCCGGCTCCGTCATGCACCACCACCGCCCGATTCTTGGCCGGTGCGGCTTCCTTGGCTTCGTGCCGCTGAGCCCGGCGCTCGAGCCGCTCGCGGTGCTCGCGCATCTCGGGCTCGGCCTCCTTCATCTGCGCCAGCAGCGGTGCCGCAATGAAGATCGATGAATAGGCGCCGGCGATCATACCGACGAGCAGCGCGAGACCGAGGTCCTTCAGGGGCCCGGTGCCGAGAATGAAGACACCGGTGAAAGTCAGCGCCGCCACCGGCAGGACGCCGAGGATGGTGGTGTTGATCGACCGGATGAGCACCTGGTTCACCGCGGCGTTGGCGGCCTGGGAGTAGGTGAGCCGGCTGTTCTTCAGGTCGGCGACGTTCTCGCGGACCTTGTCGAACACCACCACCGTGTCGTACAGCGAGTAGCCGAGAATGGTGAGGACGCCGATCAGCGTCGCGGGGGTGACCGAGAAGCCCACCAGCGCGTAGATGCCGAGGGTGACCACCAAGTCGTGCAGCAGCGCGACGATCGCCGCGATCGCCATCTTGTAGTTCCGGAAGTACCCCCAGATCAGCAGCGAGACAAGCACCAGGAAGACCACCAGAGCGATCACCGCCTGCTGCGTGATCATGCTTCCCCAGGACGCCCCGATGAGGCTGTAGGTGACCTCGTCCACACTGATTCCGCCCACAGCCTGGGCGATCGCGGCCTTGACCTGGGTCACCTCGTCGACACTGAGCGTCCGGGTCTGGACGCGCACCTGACCGTCGCCGATCGTGGTGACGCCGAGGTCATCATTGTCGGGCAGGCGCAACGCCTCGACCGCGGTGCGCACCTGATCGGTGGTGTCGGTGGTGACGGTGACCGGAGCGGTGAAGTCGGCACCGCCCTTGAACTCGATGCCCAGGTTCAGCCCGAACACCGCGATCGCCAGCACCGAGATCGCGAGCAGCGCCCCGGAGAGGATGTACCAGCGGTTGCGCTTACCGACGAAGTCGTACCCGATCTCGCCGGTGTACAGCCGGTGCGCGAAGCTCACCTTCTTGGGAGGCGCACCGTTGTCGACCGGCGCCTCCGGGCTGCCCGTTGTACTCATCACGCCTCCTTGGTGGCTGCCGCGACCGGTGTGGCCGGACGACGCCGCCGGTGCAGCGGCGGCTGATGCTTGGCGCCGAGATGCTCGGGTTCGAAGCCGGAGAACTTACGGCCTTCGCCGAAGTACTTGGTCCGCCCAAGCACCGAGACCAGCGGCTTGGTGAACCAGAACACCACAGCAAGGTCGATCAGGGTGGTCAGGCCGAGCGTGAACGCGAAGCCCTTGACCGCGCCGATCGCCAGGATGAACAGCACCACCGCCGAGAGCAGCGACACGCCGTCCGCGACCAGGATGGTCTGCCTGGACCGCACCCAGCCGACCTCGATCGCGGTGCGCAGCGTGCGGCCGTCGCGCACCTCGTCGCGTATTCGTTCGAAGTAGATGATGAACGAGTCCGCGGTGACGCCGATCGCCACGATCAGGCCGGCGACACCGGGCAGGTTGAGGGCGAAGCCCATGGCCTGCCCCAACAAGACGATGAAGGCGTAGGTGATGCCGAAGGCGACGACCAGGCTGCTGACCACCACCAGGGCCAGGGCGCGGTAGTAGATCACGCTGTAGGCCACCACCAGAACCAGTCCGATGATGCCGGCGATGATGCCGGCGTCGAGCTGTTCGCCACCGAGCTTGGCCGACACGGTGTCAACGCTGGAGACCTCGAACGCCAGCGGCAGCGCGCCGTACTTCAGTACATTCGCCAGTTCAGTGGCGCTCTGCTGGGTGAACGAGCCGGAGATCTCGGCCTTACCGCCCGGAATCGCCTTGGAGACGTACGGCGTGCTGATCACGTCGCCGTCGAGCACGATCGCGAACTCGTTCTGCGGGGAGGTCCGGGTCGCGAGTTCCTTGGTCACGGTCTCGAAGGTCGCGCCGGCGGTGGGGTTGAACTCCAGATTCACCACCCAGCTGACCTGGCCCTGCGGGATGCCGGCGGACGCCTGCGTCAGGTCGCTACCTGAGATCGCAGCGGGCGACAGCAGGAATTTGGTGTCGCCGGCCTTGTTGCAGGTGATCAACGGTTGGTCGGACACGTCGGGGAAGGGGTCGCCGCACTGGAAGTTGGCGAAGTCGCTCTGGTCGCGCGCGGACGGCTTCCAGTCGAGCACCTGCTGGGTGGTCAACGGGGTGGGTCCAGGCGCGGTGGGGCGGGGACTCGGCACCGGTGTCGGCAACTCCGGCAACGGACGCCGGTTGGTGCTCGGGGACGCCGATGGCTCGGTCGAGGGTGCCGCGGACGGCTCGGCACCCTGGGTCGGCTCGCCGGTCGGCTCGGTACCGGGTTGGGCGCCGGCGACCTGCTCCTGCGCGTTGACCAGGCGGAAGTAGAGCTGCGCGGTCTGTCCGACCATGCGCACCAGCTCATCCTGCTGCACGTTCGGAACGCTGACCACGATCTGCCGATCGCCCGAGGTGGTGACCTCGGTCTCGCCCACACCGATCGAGTCCACCCGCTGCTGAATGATCGTCCGGGCCAGTTCGAGGCTGGCCGGGTCGACCGACCCCTGGCCGGAGGTGTTGCTTGCCGTGAGGGTGATGGTCGTGCCGCCGCGCAGGTCCAGGCCCAGTTTGGGCGTCCAGACGCCACCCAGGGCCATCAGCCCGACCAGCCCGACGCAGAAGGCCAAGAAGACGATCAGGGTGCGTAGCGGATGACTGTGATGCCTACTTGTGGTTGCCACGACTCGCTCTGCCCCCGCGGGTCACTTCTGGGTGCGGGACTGATCGGTGGGGTCGTCGTCGGTGGCGCGCGAATCGGACGGCTTCGGGTCGAGGAAGTCCGAGGGCTGGATGTTCTCGAACGGCGACGCCTCCGTGCTACCGAGCGCGGGCTCGACCGGTGCCTCGTCGACCGCCGGCTCGTCGGAGTACTCGAACTCGTCGTCCTCGGCGGTGAGCGTCTTGACGACGGCCTGCTTGACCACGGTCATCTCGATGCCGGGCGCGATCTCGATGATCGCCTGGCGCTCACCGAGGTGCCGGATCGTGCCGAACACTCCGGACGACAGCATCACGCGGGTGCCGGGCTGCAGGGCGTTGGTCATCTCCTGCTGCTTCTTGGCCCGCTTCTGCTGCGGACGGATCAGCAGGAAGTAGAAGGCGGCGCCCATCAGCACAAGCATCAGGACGGTGCTACCCATGTCACCCATGTGGATTTTCTTTCGTTAGACGTCAGATAGTGGCTCAGCCACCGACGCCTAACTCTAGCCGAGGCGTCCGGATTGCCCGATTCCGACCGGCCGAGCCCAGCGGTTCGGCATCATCGCGGCCTTCCGCCGGTCGAGCTTGTCGAGGCAGCGCTGTGACTTCGAGACGCTCAATCAGTGCTGCCGAACAGGTCAGGTGCGGCGGAGTTCGGCATGGCGAGACCCAGATGTGCCCAGCCGCGCGCCGTGGCCACCCGTCCGCGCGGTGTCCGCATCAGGAATCCCTGCCGGACCAGGAACGGCTCGGCGACCTCCTCGACCGTCTCGCGCTCCTCGCCCACCGCCATCGCGAGGGTGGAAATCCCCACCGGACCGCCACCGAAGCGTTCGCACAGCGCAGACAGGACTGCCCGGTCCAGCCGGTCGAGGCCGAGCTCGTCCACCTCGTACAGCTCGAGGGCCGCCTTGGCGACGGTGGTGCTGAGGCGGCCGTCGGCGCGCACCTGTGCGTAATCGCGGACGCGGCGCAACAGCCGGTTGGCGATCCGCGGCGTCCCCCGGGACCTGGACGCGATCACTTCGTCGGCGTCCCGCTCCAGGGTGGCGCCGAGCAGCCCTGCGGAGCGTCGGACGATCGAGCGCAGTGCCGCGGTGTCGTAGAAGTCGAGCTGGGCGGTGAAACCGAAGCGATCCCGCAGCGGCCCCGGCAGCAGGCCGGCGCGGGTGGTGGCGCCGACCAGCGTGAAGCGGGGGATCTCCAGCGGAATCGCCGTCGCGCCGGGGCCCTTGCCGACCACCACGTCGACCCGGAAGTCCTCCATCGCCAGGTAGAGCATCTCTTCGGCCGGCCGCGACATGCGGTGGATCTCGTCGAGGAAGAACACCTCACCCTCGGTCAGCCCGGACAGGATGGCGGCCAGGTCGCCGGCGTGCTGGATGGCGGGACCCGACGAGATCCGGATCGGCGCACCCAGCTCGGCCGCGATGATCATCGCCAGCGTCGTCTTGCCCAGCCCGGGCGGACCGGACAGCAACACGTGGTCGGGCACCGAGCCGCGGTGCCGGGCGGCGTCCAGGACGAGGCCGAGCTGATCGCTGACCCGGGGCTGCCCGGCGAACTCGGACAGGCTGCCGGGACGCAGCGCCGATTCGGCCAGCGCCTCGCCGTCGTGGACGTGCGGGTCCATCACCTCGTCGGCTTCGTGGCTCACGTGATCAGGCTCTCAGTCATTTGGCCAGGCTGCGCAACGCGGCACGCATCAGCACCGCGACCGGAGTCGCCGGATCGTCGTCGACCAGCGGCGCAACCGTGTCACAGGCTCTGTCGGCATCGCGGGACGACCAACCCAGGCCCTCCAAACCGCCTTTCACCTGGTCGCGCCACTGGGCGGGCGCCACGGCTGCGGAGGTGGCCGGCCCGGTGATCGCGGCAAGCGTGTTGATCTTGTCCTTTAACTCGATCACCAGCCGTTGGGCGCCCTTGACGCCGATGCCCGGCACCTTGGTGAGCGCCGGGATGTTCTCGGACGCGATCGCGGCGCGCAGGGCGTCCGGGCTGAGCACGGAGACCACCGCCTGGGCGATCTTGGGGCCGATGCCGCTGGCGGATTGGACGAGTTCGAAACAGTCCCGCTCGTCGGCGTCGGCGAAGCCGTAGAGGGTGAGCGAATCCTCGCGGACGACCAGTGATGTGGCCAGAGTCGTCGGCTGACCAATCCGCACTGCGGACGCCGTCGCTGGCGTACACAGCGCGCGCACGCCGAAGCCGTTCAGGTCGACCACCAGCCAGGTGGGACCCGCCGCGACGACCGTGCCGCTGAGTTGGGCGATCATGCGCCTTTCCTTCCCGGGGTGCGCCGCTGGGCCTCGATCGCGGCATCGAGCCTGGCCTGGCCGGCTCCCCTCCAGAGCTGACAGACCGCCAGCGCGACGGCGTCCGCGGCGTCCGCCGGTTTGGGAGCCTCGGCGAGCCGCAGCACGCGGGTGACCATGGTGCCGATCTGCGCCTTGTCGGCCCGTCCCGACCCGGTGATCGCCGCCTTCACCTCGCTGGGGGTGTGCTGCCGGACGGCGATCCGGTGCCGGGCGGCGAGCAGCATGGCGATGCCGGCGGCCTGGGCCGTCCCGATCACGGTCATGGTGTTGTGCTGGCTGAAGACCCGTTCGACGGCGATCACGTCGGGACGGTGGCGTCCGATCCACTCCTCCAAGCCGGTTTCGATGGCCAGCAGCCGCAGCGGCAGCTCGGCGTCCGCGGGAGTCCGGATGACACCGGCCTCGACCAGCCGCGGCGTCCGGCCCACCTCACCATCGACGACGCCGATTCCGCAGCGGGTCAGCCCCGGGTCGACCCCCAGCACACGCATTACGATGAACTCCCGCCAGCCGAACAGATGTTCGGATACTAACGGACGCCAACCGCTCGGCCGGGCAACCGCGCGGGCGTGCCGCAGGTCCCAGCCGCTGGAGAAGCGCTGATCTTCCGCTGGTTCGAGTTCGTAGATCTACACCTCGGCCCCCCCGGCAGGGTTGCGGCAAGCTCAACCCTCAATGGTCCCGTTGATCAGCGTTTCTCCTAGCGGCGACTCGCGATGCTTGGTCACGCCTCTCGCGGGATGAGCGATCTCGAGATCGCCCCGGATGGATGGAAACCTCGCCAATCTCGCGCTACAACCCGAAACCGAACAGGCATCCCTCCACCCGCGAGCGATGTCGAGATCCCCACCACCAGACTCCAGAGCCGGAGGGCGTCGACAACAGGCCCCGCGAACGCCTGCCAGCTGACCTACCGCCAACCCCAGCCCGCCCCGCGGCACGCGATCTCGACATCGCCACCCAATGGACGGAAACCTCACCAATCTCGCGCTACAACCCGAAACCGAACAGGCATCCCCCCACCCGCGAGCGATGTCGAGATCCCCACCCCCAGACTCCAGAGCCGGAGGGCTGACAACGCTCTACGACGGGCGGCCGGCAGGACGCAAGCGAGATAGCCATTAACAGGAGGGCCGGCAGTGACCCAACGTCAAAGCGGAGTGGGCTGCACCCCGTCCGGGTAGGTCGGGCGTGAAGCGCGCGAGTCCCCTGCCAGGGTCTGCAACACAAAAGCAGAAGTAGGACGAGCTGCGCACGGGCGGGACGGGGTGCAGCCCACTCCGCGGAACAAACCGCGACCACCGAAACCCAGCCACAGGAGAGGGCTCGCCCAGCGGCAGCGAACGGCCTACTCCAGCTCGGCCAGCACCGCCTCGGGAACGTCCTCGTTGGAGTAGACCGTCTGGACGTCATCGACGTCCTCGATGGCGTCAAGCAGCCGGAACAACTTCTCAGCGGCCTCCTTCGCCTCGAGCGCCTGGGTGTACTGCGGCACGAACTGAACCTCGGCCGATTCGTAGTCGAGCCCGGCCTCCTGGACGGCCTTGCGGACGTCGACCACCGCGCTCGGGTCGGAGATCACCTTGAAGGTCTCGCCCTCGTCGGAGACGTCCTCGGGGTCGGCGTCGAGGGTCGCCTCCAGCAGGTCGTCCTCGTCGAGCTCTTTGCCGCCCTGGGCCTTCGCCACCTCGACGATGCCCTTGCGGTCGAAGATCCGCGACACCGATCCGACGTCGGCCATGGTGCCGCCGTTGCGGGTGACCGCCACCTTCACATCGGACGCCGACCGGTTGCGGTTGTCGGTCAGGCACTCGATCAGGATCGCCACGCCACCGGGGCCGTACGCCTCGTACATGATCTCGGTGTAGTCGACAATCTCCCCGCCCACACCCGAGCCGCGCTTCACCGCGCGGTCGATGTTGTCGTTGGGAACGGAGTTCTTCTTCGCCTTCTGGATGGCGTCGTACAGAGTCGGGTTGCCGCCGGGGTCACCGCCACCGACGCGGGCCGCCACCTCGATCTTCTTGATCAGGTTGGCGAAGAGCTTGCCGCGCTTGGCGTCGATCGCCGCCTTCTTGTGCTTGGTGGTAGCCCACTTGGAATGCCCGCTCATATACGTCCCATCTACTTCTCGTCCGTCTGCGCGGGGCCGATTGTATCGAGCCCGGGATGGCTCACGTACCACACCATCGAGTCGACGCCGACGTAGCCGAGCTCCCGATAGGGCCGCGCGCCCTGTTCGGATTCGGTGTCGATGCCGATGCCTGCGCTGGTCAGGCCCGCGTCGAGGAACGATTCGCGGCTCCGCGCCAGCAACTGGTGGTAGACGCCGCGGTTGCGCCACTCGGGGCGGGCGCCAAGATACTCCGTCCAGCCGATCCGCTCGCCGGCAAGGATGGTGTCAGTGTTCAGCACCCAGCCGACGGCCCGGTCGTCCACTACCGCGACCCACGACCAGTCGTCGCGGACGCCGGCGCCGGCCAGTCCCCACGCCCACGCCTCCGGGTCAAGGGTGTCGACGGGATCACTGGCGTTGGCGTTGTACAGCAGCCGCACCGGCTCGCTCCAGTCCGGGCCGAACGGTTCCAGGCGGAGCTCGGGCAGCGGGTCCGCACCGTGCGGTATCGGCTCGATCAGGCTGCGTCGCATCGCGTGATACCACTTCTGCGGACGGAATCCGCAATCCGACAGAGTCCCGGCAAGAAAGAGGTTGCCGCTCGAGATCACCATGGACAGCTCAGGAGCCCCGGTGCCGTCGCTGTGGTCGAGATGCCATTCCAGGGCGCGTTCCACCTGCCAGTGCAGCAGGGTCTCTTGGACGCCTTCGTCGCGCCAGGCCGGGTGGCAGCCGCCGTGCAGCCGCAGCCGGTGCGGCGGCTCGCCGGGCCCGGGGAGCCGGATCCATGCGTACGCGATCAGGGTGCCGCTGGGCTTGCGGAGCACCACGCCGGTCTCCGTCTCACGGATCGTGTCGTCGGCTAACGCGGCGTCCAGCGCACCCAGGTCGTGGTGGTGGGTGGCGTCCCCGAAGTGCTCCTCGGCAACGATCAGCCCATCGATCTCGGAGAGGTCCTGCCGCGACAGCCAGTGCCAGGTGCAGCCATGGCTCTTGGCCGGTATGGGCATCCTCGCCTCCGTCTTCTACGTCCCCAATCTAGTGGGGCGTCATTGGCTCGCGACAGCCAACGCATCCTCGAGGGTGAAGTTGCCGATGTAGAGCGCAGTGCCGATGATCGCCCCGGCCAGGCCCAGCGGCACCAGCGTGCGCAACTCCACCAGATCGTCCAGCCGTGCGATGCCTCCGGACGCGATCACCTCGGCGTCGGTGCGCTCACACACCTGTCGCAGCAGCTCGAGGTTGGGACCCGTCAGCATGCCGTCGGAGTTCACATCGGTCACCACGAAAGCCGCGCAGCCGGCGGCGGACAACCTGTCGACCGCCTCGACCCAGTCGCCGCCCTCGCGTACCCAGCCACGCGCCGCGAGCCGCGAGCCCTTGACGTCGATCGCGATACCGATCCGGTCGCCGTGCTCGGCGATGGCACGCTCGCACCAGTCCGGGTTCTCGAGCGCGGCCGTGCCGATGTTGACCCGCCTGCACCCGGTGGCCAGGGCTCGCTGCAGAGCGGCGTCGTCCCGCAGCCCTCCGGAGAGTTCGACTTTCAGGCTCAGCTGTTCGATGATCGAGCCGATCAGCTCGGCGTTGGAACCGCGTCCGAAAGCGGCGTCGAGGTCGACCAGATGCAGCCATTCCGCGCCGGCGTCCTGCCAGCGCAGCGCCGCGGCCAGTGGGTCGCCGAAGACCTTCTCCGATCCGGCAACCCCCTGGGTGAGTTGCACGGCCTGGCCGTTCTGGATGTCGACGGCGGGGAACAGAGTCAGTGCGGTCACGAGGCTCGACCCTAGCGGACCCTCATGCGGCGCAGGCTCGGGCGGGTGGTTCTCATCGTTCCAGGAACGCGAGCACCGCGAGCACCCGACGATGATGGTCCGGGCCCCCAGTGATGTCGAGCTTGCTGAACAGGCTGCTCACGTGCCATTCCACTGTCCGGGTGGTAATGAACAGTCGGCGAGCGATCGCGATGTTGGACAGGCCCTCGGCGACCAGGCTGAGTACTTCCCGCTCGCGATCGCTCAGCCGATGCAGCGGGTCATTGCGTCGTAGCCGGGACAGCATCTGCGCCACGATTGTCGGGTCGACCACGGTCTGTCCGGCCCGCACTCGCCGGAGCGCGTCGGTGAGCACCTCGGGTTCCAGCACGCGTTCCTTGATGAGATAGCCGACGCCTCCAGGCTCATCCTCGATCAAGCGCAGGGCGTAGCCGGCCTGCACGTACTGGGAGAGCACCAGCACGGCCACACCGGGATGCTGGGTACGGATCCGCTGCGCGGCATCGAGGCCCTCGGTCGTGTGGCTGGGTGGCATGCGGATGTCGATGATCGCGACGTCCGGCGAGGTGGCCTCCACCAACTGCAGTAGCGCCAGCGCATCGGACGCTTCGCCGACGACGTCGATGCCCTCGCCGATCAGGATGTCGACCACGCCGCGTCGCAGGAGCATCATGTCGTCGGCGATCACCACACGCATGCGCCACCTCCGCCATCGAGTCTACGGATGGGTTTCGGTCCGGTGACCTGGTGCCAGCACCAGTGCGAACCTGGTGGAGCCTCGCATCCGCATCGCCGTGACCGTCAATAGGTTCGAAGGGAGCAAGGGAGGCGGACAAATGAAGATCCAGCTCGCTGCCGTGGCGGCCGGCGTGGCGCTCGCCCTCGTCGGATGCAGCCCGGTGTCTGTCGACAAGGCCGGCGGGACGACGGACGCGGTTACGGTTCGCTTGGCGAACCCGTACGGGAACCTCACCTACGTTCCCCAGGTGATCGCTTTCGTCAAGGCGGCACAACAGGTGTCGGGTGGGGCACTTAGGGTCGAGGTGATTGACGAGTGGGGTCATCTGGAGCCCGGGTTCGAGCGCAAGCTGATCGGTGATGTGGCGCGCGGCGAGGTCCAGCTGGGGTGGGTCGGTACCCGGGCGTTCGACCTCGATGGACGGACAGCCTTGCGGGCGTTGACCGCACCCATGCTCGTCGACAGCTACGAGTTGCAGCGTGCACTGCTCGGCGGCGACGTGCCGAAGGACATGCTCGCAGCGCTCGGCTCCCCTGGCGTCACCGGGTTGGCGATCCTCGCGGGCGGACTGCGCAAACCGTTCTCTGTGAAGCGGCCGATGGTGAGTGTTGCCGACTTCCGGGGGCGCACCTTCCAGGTCTTCGAGTCCAACCTGAACGACGACGCCGTGAAAGCGCTCGGGGCGATACCGAAGCGGACCAAACCCGGCGGCCTGGACGCCGGTCTGATCGACGGCAGCATTGACGGCTTCGAGAAGCAGCTCTCGACGGTCCTGATCAACGGGACCGCCCGACTCGCCCCGTACGTGGCGGCCAATGTGAACCTCTGGCCGGAGACCATCGCACTCATCGCCGGGGAACGGTGGTTGGCCACCCTGAGTCCCCAGCAGCGCGACTGGCTGACGCAGGCGGCAAGGGTGGCCGCTGCGGCGTCGGTCGATACGTTGCCCAAGGAGGCCGACACACTGCAGACCCTGTGTGCCCGCGGTCTACGGGCGGCCTCGGCGACGACGACGCAACTCGCGGAGTTGAGGCACGCCTTCGATCCGGTATACACCGATCTGCGGCGCGACCAGACCACGGCGGCCTTCCTGAAGCGCATCGAGCGGACCAAGGCGAGCCTGCCAGCGGTGGCGGACCTGGTGGTTCCGACCGCATGTCGCGGACGTGCGCCCAAACCGACTCCCACCGACACGCGCCCGCCCTCCCCGACGACGGACCCGGACGCCAAGGCCATCGAAGGCATCTACCGCTGGAATCTGACGGCGGCGGGAGCCAAGGAGGCCGGCTGGCCTGAGGACCCTCGCTACCCATTCCCCCACGTATTCACCATGACCCTGCGCGCCGGCCGGTGGGAGCACAACGTCCGCGATGCCATTCGCGCCGCCGACTACGGCGGCGGCACCTATCGGGTGGAGCAGGGCGTGCTTCACCTCACCTGGGATACCGGTGGGACGATGTCGTTCAGGTTCACCGCGGATCCCCAGGCCAATCTGCACCTGACGCCGGAGCCCGGGACCAGCATCGAGGACGCCTTCGTCATCGCGAGTCAGCGCTGGGATCGGATCGGATAGGGATCAACGCCTTCACCCCATCCGACGAGGACACCACGGCGCCATCAATCGCGCCAACCCGGTCGGCTGCCTGGGTGGATAGCGTCGGCGGGTCATCTGCATCGTCAGCAACGGACACGATGATCGCCTCGCGTTCCAGGTCAGCCTCGACTCGCACGTGGGTGGCCCGCCGACGAGCGGCGTCCCCGATCGCCGCCGCCACAAAGCCGTAGGCGGCCATCTCGGTCCCGGTCCCGAACCGGCCCACTGGAAGGTGCCCGAGTTCCACCGGCAGGGGCGCCTCGAGCGCGAGGCTACGAATGGCCGCGGCTAGGCCGTCGTTGGCGAGGACCGCGGGGAAGATGCCGTGGGCGAGCTCCCGAAGCTCCTTGATCGCCGCACGTGCCTCATCGACGGCGGCCTCAAGTTCGCCGGCCGCCGGGGCGTTGGAAGCGACCGCAGCAACGGTGCGGAGCCGCGCCGCGAGGGCTATCAGCAGCTGCTGTGCTCCATCATGAAGATCGCGCTCGAGGCGACGCCGATGCGTATCGGAACGCTCCACGATCCTCATCCGCCTCTCGCGAAGTGCTTCGAGTTGCGCCCTGCCTTGGGCCTGAAGCGACGCGTTGTGGATCGCCAGCCCCAGCGCGGGGCCGACATCCCAACTACCTGCCGAATCCGCATCGTGGCTGACGAGCGCGACGAGATGCCCGCCCCGCACGATTCTGGTGACCATCCGCGCAGGGTCCGGCGTCGGAGGTGGGGGGATCATGTTGCCATCGGCGTCCGCAAGTCGCCCGAACTCCGGGAGCCAGTAGGCAACACTCAGCGCGGGGTCGTCGAGCGCGCGGCGCAGCGCCCACTCGATCCCATCGGGACTCCCCGCCGCAATCTCCTCCAATCGCAACCTTCTCCGGTGGCCCTGTACGAGCGACGCAATCGCCGTCGAGGCCACCAACAGCCCGCTCAACGCGACGACTCCGACCGCAGCCCGACCAAGCGGCAGCGCCGGATCGTCGGTGCCAGCGGTCCCGATGGCGGCGGTCAGCATGCCGACCCCGACCGCGCCACAGCCGGCTGCCGCGACCGCGGTGACGAGCACGCCACGACGACCCTTCGCCCCGATTGCCGTCCATGTCAGCACAGCAGCCACACCTGCGAGGACGGCAGCCTGGAGACCAAGCAGGACCGGCCAGACCACGGCGAACATGGTCGGCCGCTCCACCATCGCGAACGGGTTCGAAGCACAGTCGGCCCAGCACTGAGGGTCGCGGTACGGGTTGGCCAGGAACAGCTGTGCCACCAGGCCCATTGCGGCTGCGGCATAGGCAACCGACAGCAGCCGCGCTGTCGCGCGTCGCGCTCCCCCGATCGTTCCGCCCCGAGCGGCTGACACCGCGAGCAGTGCGTGGACGAGCAGCGGCCAGTGAGACCAGCCGAACGCGGCCGCCAACGTCCTCAACCACGGAGCTGCCGCGCCCCAGC
The DNA here is from genome assembly GCA_044225075.1 of Micropruina sp. Classification (GTDB taxonomy): domain Bacteria; phylum Actinomycetota; class Actinomycetes; order Propionibacteriales; family Propionibacteriaceae; genus Micropruina. The sequence goes on from JBGAJF010000010.1 coordinate 36,010, forward strand.
CAACCCAGATGGGCAGCCATGCCGCACACCCGGCACCGACCATCCAGAGCCCGGTCCAGGACAGCGGACGCACAACCAGCAGCACGACACCGAGCACGACGATGAGGCATTCAGCCAGCACGAACATCATTCCGGCGACACCGCCGCGATAGACGCTGAACGGGTTCGCAGGACCGTCCAGCACCAGGAGCGACATCACCGAGAAGCCGATCGCCACGACGATCACGCCCCAACGCACCCAGCTCCTGGTCACGTGCGACTCCCGCTGCGAGGCAGATCGGCCGTCACGACGGTGCCGCAGTCCTGATCGAGCTGGAACCGGCCACCCATCGCGCGCACCCGATCGGCGACGCCGGACAGACCGCCCCCCGGATGGAGCCCGGCGCCACCGACGCCATCGTCCCTGACCTCGACGTGAACCCCACCCGCGGCATCCGACACCGATACCGAGGCCATCGAGGCCCTCGCGTGCTTGGCAACGTTCGAGATCGCCTCCAGCGTCACGTAGTACACCGCTAGGGCGAGTTCGGGTGCGGGGGCTACGGCGGTCACCCGCACGACGACCGGGACGTCCAAGCCATCGGTCGCCCGCACCAGGGCCTCCTCCAGACCGATCTCCTCCAGGACTCGGGGATACAACCCTGTGGCGATGCGCGAGACCTCGGCGTCGGTGTCGGCGAGAACAGCGCGCAATTGGGCCGCAGCCGTTGCCAGACCCCGGCAATGAGCCGCGGCGGCATCAACATGCTCCCCGATCCGGCGCAGGCGGGCTGCTGCACCATCTTGGAGCCGTGCCTCGAGTTGTCGTCCTTCCTCGTCGGCCACCTGCAGCAGGCGCACTTGTGCGTCCCTCACCGCAGCGGCCCGTGCGCGCACCTCAGCACGAAGACGCCGGTTCTCTATCTCAAGTCGTACAGCCGCTGCCACGGCCGCCCTCGCCGCCGGATCGACGAGGGACTGGGCGGCGTGCTCCACAACCGCCACCGACCGCCCGTCCAGATCACGCACGGTCATCATGCCCCGCTCCTGCCGCGTATCCGCGGTCATGCCGTTGTCGGGGTCAGGTGGCCGAAGCCGCACGGTGGGGTCTCCGAGCGCCCAAGCAAGCGCATCCCGCAGGTCCATGCCCCGCTCCGTGCCCAGCTCTACGACGGCGTCGGCGACATCCTGACGTCCCCGGCCGCCCACCCGCAGTTCGGCGACCAACAGGGCGGCCAGTAGGACCACAGCCAGCTCGAAGAACCACTTCGCCGTCCCGGTGAACGCCACCGTGGGAGCGAGCGCACGCACCAGCGCACCGGTGGCGAGCGCGACCCCGAACAAGCCCGCCGCCCAGGTTGCGACCCGCCGAGATCTGCGGAACTGTGCCGCCGCCCTCACCCGAGCGACGGCCACCACCATGGCGGCGGCCACCAGGATTGCGGAGACGCTGTTCGTCCAGACCGGCGGGACCAACGATGTGGCATAGCCCACGATGACGGCCGCAGTGACACTTCGCGACCGGATCCGTCCGGTCGGGAACGTCAGCAGAAGATGGATCAGAACACCCCGATAAGCGAACGTTGACGCCGCCCCGATCCCCCCGATCACGCCACCAGCACCCGCGAGGTTTCCCAGGAACCAGGTGAGACCGGCCATGACCAGGAGCGGCCCACACCGGCTGGACGGCCGCGACACCCAACCGACCACCCCTGCGGCGATCACCAGCAGCCCGGTGAGCGCGTCGGACACTGCGTCCGCCGAAGAGTTCACGATGTGGCCGATGCCCACCGCGAAGGCGGCCGATGCGACGCAGAGGAGCAGAGGGAGAAGCCGCCGAACCATCGACATGCCACACCTCCCCCCGGGGGCAACCGCGCTATGACCGGAGTCTACGAAGCCGCGGCGCGATCACCGCCGACGTTGTCCCGATCCGAGCAGTCGGCTGATCGGGGTGGATGGGTGCCGCGACCCGGACGACGCCCGGCGAGCGTCGGCAGGTGGTAGTTGTGCGCATTCGCCACCCGGCCTCCGCACTGGTGAGAATCGGCCATGCGGATCCACTTCGCGGCGATCCCCGCCTACGGTCATGTCTTCCCGATGGTGCCGCTGGCCGCGGCAGCGCAGGCGGCCGGCCACGACGTCCTGTTCTTCTGCGGGGACGACTTCGCCGGCCGGCTTCCGGTGCCGGTGGTGACCGGGGTGCCGGCCAGCCTCACCCTGGGTGTCGCCGAGCGGGAGGCAGTTGCGGCCGCCGGCGACCGAGGCGATCCGTTCTGGTTTCCGCGGGCGATGTTCGGCGTGGTGATGCCTCGGCACACCGAGCCGTTGCTCCGTGCGGCGTGGGCAAACCATGGACGCCCGGATCTGCTCGTCCACGAGAGCTCGCACCTCGGTGCCGCCAGGGTGGCAGCTGCCGAAGGCGTGCCGGCGATCTCGTTCAACATCGGGATGCAGGCCGCGGGCTGGCTGACGATCCTGCAACCGGAGGCCGACCTGCAGCCGCGGGCGTTGATCGATCCGGCGCCGCCCAGCTGGTCGCTCTGGACCCTCCCACCGGGCATCGAACGCCTGCCGATCCGATCGGTGGCGTGGTCGGGCGCAGGCGGCGCGGGAGCCGACTGGCTCTCGGACACCACCGCCGGACCTCGCGGCTACGTGACCCTGGGCACGGTGTCATTCGGGGCGGTCGAGGTGTTGCGACGCTCAATCCTGGCCGCGGCGCGAGTCTGCGAACGAGTGCTGGTCGCGGCCGGCCCGCAAGGCGAGCCGGCGGCGCTGGGCGAGTTGCCGGCGTCAGTGCGGGTCGAGCGCTTCGTGGACCAGGCCGCCGTGCTGCAGCAGGCCGACGTCGCCATCCACCACGGTGGCACCGGATCACTCCTTGCCTGCCTGGCGGCGGGCGTCCGGCAGGTACTGACGCCGCAGGGTGCGGACCAGTTCGTCAATGCAGATCGGCTCACCGCGCTCGGGGCCGGGGTCGCGGTCGCCAACGACGCTCCGGCGGACGCCATTGACGCGGCGCTGGCACGCGTTCTCGGCGACCCGGGGGTGCAAGCCCAGGTCGAGGCGATCCGGGCCGAGATCGCCTCGATGCCCGATCCTGAGCGTGTCGTTGCTCAGCTCGTCGAGCGGGCCGATGCCTGACCGGCGGGGTCAGCGCAGAAAGGCGGCCAAGCCGTCCAGCAGCCGGTCGACCTCGGCGTCGGTGTTGTAGGGAGCCAGGCCGACTCGCAGGCCCCGAGCCACGTCGATCGCCTTGGCCGGTTCGTAGGCGTAGAAGGTGCCGGCCGGGGCCGCGATGTCGCGCTCGGCCAAGAAGTCGCATGCAGCGGCGCTGTCGCGATCGGCGAAGGTGAGGAACAGCGTCGGCGTCCGGTCGGCGGCCTTCGAGTGCAGGGTGACCCGGCCTCCGAAGCCGGCGAGGCCGTCCTCGATGCGGCGGCGCAGCCGCGACTCGTGCGCGTCGATCAGGTGGTGGGCGGCGACCAGGCGTTCGCGGCGACTGCCGGACGCCGGGGCGAGGCCGGCCAGGAAGTCGACCGCAGCGGTAGCTCCGGCGAGAGTCTCGTACGGCAGCGTGCCCAGTTCGAACCGCTCGGGGACGTCGTTGGTGGAGGGCTTCAGCTTGTCCGGCAGCAGCACCTCGAGCAGTGCCGGGTCGGCGGCCAGCACGCCGCAGTGCGGGCCGAGGAATTTGTACGGCGAGCAGACGAAGAAGTCGGCGTCCAGTTCGTGCCGGTCGACCGCCGCGTGCGCGGCGTAGTGGACGCCGTCGACGTAGGCCAGCGCGCCGACCGCGTGGGCGTGTTCGGCGATCCGGGCCAGCGGCGGCTTGCTGCCGAGCAGGTTGGACGCCGCCGTCACCGCGACCAGCCGGGTGCGTTCGTTGATCACCGCGTCCAGGTCGCCGAGGTCGAGTTCGGCGCTGGCCGGGTCGAGTCGCAGCCACCGGACGCCGACGTCGGCCCGCTCGGCTGCCTGGATCCAGGGCCGGACGTTGCAGTCGTGGTCGAGCTGGCTCAGCACGATCTCGTCACCGGAGCGCCAGGACTTCGCCAGCGTGCGGGAGAAGTCGTAGGTGAGCTGGGTGGCACTGCGACCATGCACGATACCGCCGGGTTGTGATCCGAGCAGGTCGGCGAACGCCGTCCGGAACTCGGCGAGGGCGTCCTCGGCGTTCCGCTCGGCCCGGGTGGTCGTCCCCCGGTTGGACAGCGGCCCGGTCAGCGTGCGGGCGATGGCCTCGCCCACCTGGATGGGCGTCTGGGTGCCGCCCGGACCGTCGAAGTGGGCAACACCCGTTGTCAGGGACGGAAAGTGGGTGCGCAGGGCGGCGACGTCGAGGGACATGCTGGCGAGTGTAGGGGTCCGCGTCGCGGCGTCACACCTGGGCCGGGGGCGCCTCCGGGTACGCCTGGCGCCACCACGTCGTCCAGCGCTGCTGTTCGGCGGCGAACTGCGCGTCGTCGACGCCGTAGCAGGTGACGATCGCAGACGCGTCGGAGATCTCGGCACCGGCGTCGTCGCGCGCCGGATCCTTGGCCACCGCGAGCAGCAGACCGGGCCCAAGCTCTGGCAGCAGCACGCCACGTTGCCGTTCGGCGGTGTACCAATCGGCACCCACGGACGTGGGAAGAGCAGCGAACCGACGCTCGACGGCTCCCGGTGCGCCGCGCCCCATCAGGAAGATGGTCCGCCGGTCCTCACCCGGGTGCTGTTCGTGCATGAACCTCAGCTGCTGCAGGAACGACGTCCAGCCCTCGGTGACGTCGTCGTAGTAGGCACTCCAGGGCACGTCCGGATCGTAGGGAGCACGGGTCACCCGAACCCGGACGCCACCGTCGACGGCCTGCACCTCGAACACGTCGCCGCCGTTGGCGGTCAGCGTGTGGGTGTCGTCGTCGGCCTGATCGGTGCCGAAGATAATGGTGATCTCGTCGTCCAGCTCGGCGCAGTGCCAGCCGTGCCACCGTCGGATCAGCGCCGGATCGCGCAGACTCGCCCAGACCACCTCGACGGGTGCGGCGATCGTCACCTCGATGATCGGTCCGTGCTCAGTCATCGGAATCGTCCCCTCTGCTCGGGTGTCCGCCCAACACCAGGCGGAAGCGTTGCCCCTGGTCGGAGCCATGTTCAGCGGCCAGTTTGGCGACCGCGGCGGCGAGTGCGTCGGTGAAGGCGTGCACGTCGGCGGGCTGCGCAAACGTCACGTCGGCCTCGATGGTGAAGGTCAGCAGTCGCTTTCCGGCGGCGTCCGCGCCAGCCCGCAACCGGGAAACCGAACGGACGACGTCCGACGCCGCGCCGATCAGGTGCTCGGCGGCGTACCGGTCGCGCGAGCGGACCCGCTCCCCCGGCGCCAGGATCCGCGGATCGACCACCAGCTCGGCGGCGGTCGCCCGCAGCACCCGCTCGACGCAGCCACGGCGCTGCCGGGTCTCGACCAGTTCGACCAGCCCGGCCCGCTCGAGCACCCGCAGGTGGTAGTTCAGCTTCTGCCGTGTGAGTCCGGTCTGCTTGGCGAGCTCGGTGGCGGACGCCGACTGCCGTAGCAACTCCAGCAGCCGGCGGCGGATCGGCGCCAGCGCGGCCTTGACCTGACCCTCCTGGTCCAGGAGTTCGATCGCTGCTGCCGGCATGGCATCAGCGTGCTATTTGACAATACTTTTTGTCAATAGACCATGAGAACCGTCCCCGGTGACCAGGAGAACCGTCCCCGGTGACCAAGCGAACCGTCCCGGGTGACCGGGGGGACGGTTCTTTTCGTACCAACTTCGACCGCGCGCACCATGATTCGCCGCTGGTTCACTCAAGCGCAGCCTCGCGCCACAGTCGCAGGTGCTTCATCATCGGGCCGGCCTTGTCCGACTCGTTGGCCAATACCGTCCAGGTCAGGTCATGGGCGGGCACGTGCTCGCTCTTCATCTCGACCCCGGCGTCCGCGCCGACCATCGCCCACACCCCACCCGGCATCGGCAGCCATAACCCCAAGCCGTAGGGCCATTCCGGATCATGATCGGGCACCGGGGTGGTCATCTCCTCGACCAACGCGAGCGGCACGATCGCACCTGCTGCCAGCGCCAGCCAGAAGATCCGGGCGTCGCCGACGGTGAGGTAGGCGCCGCCGTCCGCGCTGCCCTCGATCGGTAGGTGGAAGATGTTGGTGCGCAGGCTGTCGGAGTACAGGTAGCCGAGGGCGGCCGAGCCGGGCAGTTCGTCGGAGCGCAGGAAGTCGGTGTGCTGCAGGCCGGCTGGGCGCAGCACCCGCTCGCGCACCAGATCCTGATACCGGACGCCGGACGCCCGTTGAGCGAGCAGGCCGAGCAGCACGAAGCCGCCGTTGCTGTACTCGAAGCCGGCGCCGGGCGCGGCGAGCATCGGGACGTCCAGCAGCGGCAGGAAATCCTCGGGCGACGTGTAGCTGTGCGGACTGCCGGGCACAAGGTACTCGTCGGCGTCAGCATCGTCGTCGAGGTATTCGCCGACGCCGGATCGGTGGCCGAGCAGGTGCCGTACGGTGACGGCGTCGTCGATCTGCGGCAGGTCGCTGCCGAGCCAGCGGCGGGCAGAGTCGTCCAGCGCCATCGTGCCCTCGGCGACCAGGGACAACACCGCCAGCGCGGTGAACGTCTTCGAGCCGCTGGCGATACCGAACTGGGTCTGCGGCGTGTTGCGGACGCCGTGAGCCCGGTCAGCCATTCCGAATGCCTGCTCGAACAGGCATTCGCCACCCGCCTCGACCCGGATCGCTCCGGTGAAGTCGTTCTCGGTGGCTGCGGAGAGCAACGCGTCGGTGTCGAGTTCCATGACTCAGTGTGTCGCCCCTCGGCGCCAGGGACCACCCGCGCGCCGAGTTCCGGCGGCGACAGCGGACGCGAACACACCTGTTACGATACGGAACGTGTCGTATTTAAATACGCCGGTCGCGCGGCGTGCACCGGGCCGGCCACGCGATGCCGTCCGAGAGACCGAGATCCTTCGCGTCGTCCTCGACGTGCTGAGTGAGTCGGGCGTCGACGGGGTCACCTTCGAGGAGGTCGCGCGACGCGCCAAAGCCTCCAAGCGGACCCTGTACCGCCGGTGGGCCACGAAGCGGGAGATGGTCGTCGCCGCCATCAAGGCCGGGCCCGCCGCCGGAACCAAACCCGAGCCCATCGACACGGGCTCCCTGCGCGAAGATCTGCTGGCGCTGCTGGCCCGTTTGGAGGCGACGATGCGGGCCGGCGAAGAGGTCAGTCTGATGATCCTGCAGGCGGGCCTGCGCGATCCCGAGCTCTGCGAGCACATCGAGGCCTCGGTGGGCCCGACCGGGGCGCGCCTGACGGAGGCTGTGCTGCGCTCGGCTATCGAGCGCGGCGAACTGCCGGCGTCCGCCGACCCCTTCGCCTACGAGGAGGTCGGGGCTGCCGTGCTCGTCATCCGCCAACTCAACGGACTGACGACCGACACGACCTATCGCGAGGCGCTGGTCGACGCGGTGCTGCTGCCGGCACTGCGCAGCGGCGTCGTCGCCGGCCAGCACGGCATCTTCTCCGGCCGGCCCACCCCTTCGAGCACCCACCTGAATGGAGAGCCCCATGAATGACCTCACCATCCCTGACTTCACCTACCAGCGACTCACCGGCGCGGACGGAGTCACGCTCAACGTCGCCCATGCCGGGCACGGCCCGGCCGTGGTGCTCCTGCACGGATTCCCTCAGACCCATCTGATGTGGAGCGCGGTCGCCGGTGACCTGAGCCGCGACCATGCCGTGATTGCCCTGGACCTGCGAGGCTACGGCGACAGCGACAAGCCGGACGCCGCGACGCCCGAGGTCTATTCCAAGCGGACGATGGCTGCGGACGTCGTCCAGGTCGCCGCGCACCTCGGCCACGACCGGTTCGCCATCATCGGTCACGATCGAGGTGCACTGGTCGCCGTCCGCGCGGGACTCGACCACCCCGACACGGTCACCCACGTCGGCATCCTCGACGTGCTGCCGACCATGGACACCTGGGACGTCCTCCACGGCGTCGATGCGAAGGTGGCCTGGCATCTCTACCTGATGGCGCAGCCCAAGGGCCTGCCCGAGAAGATGATCGAAGCCGTCGCCGAGGAGTTCTTCGCGTCGTTCCTGGACGCGTGGGATCCGACCGGAACCACCTTCCCGCCACAGGTGCGCGCGCACTACCTGCGCGCATCGGCCGCCGCGGTGCCGTCCATCGTCGCCGACTACCGAGCCACCGCGAGCATCGACCTCGACATGGACCGCGCCGACCGGGCGAGCGGCCGGCAACTCACGATGCCCGTCGCGGCCATCTCCCAGGACTGGGGCAGCCTGCTCGGATTCGACCCCACCCAGATCTGGAGTGCGTGGGCGAGTGACTTCAGCTACGAACCGATCGACGCCGGGCACTTCATGGCCGAGGAGAATCCCGCCCGGATCACTCAGTTCGCCCGCCGGCTGCTGGCCCGGTAGGCGCCGACGTCACAGCGTGGCGATCCAGTTGCGCAGCAACCGCGCGCCGGCCTGGCCGGACTTCTCGGGGTGGAACTGGGTACTGGACAGGACGCCGTACTCGACGGCGGCGACGAAACGGTCGCCGTCGTGCTCGGCCCAGGTCACCTTCGCGGCCTGAGGAAGGTCGTCGTACGAGCGGACGCCGTAGGAGTGGACGAAGTAGAACCGCTCCCCCACCAGTCCGGCGAAGAGCACCGAATCGGCCGGGGCGTCGACGGTGTTCCAGCCCATATGCGGTAGTCGGGCGCTGGTCAGCCGCTCCACCACGCCGGGCAGGACGCCGACGCCGGCGGCATCCAAGCCGTGCTCGACACCGTGACTGAACAGCACCTGGTGCCCGACGCAGATGCCCAGCACCGGACGCCCTTCGACGAGCCGTTCCCCGATGATCGCCGGCCCGCCGACGGCACGCAGCCCGTCCATGCAGGCCGCGAACGCACCCACACCGGGCACCACCAGTCCGTCCGCCGCCAACGCCGCATCGGCGTCCGCGGTGAGCACGACCTCGGCTCCGGCGGCCCGCAGCGCTCGGGTCGCCGAGTGCAGGTTGCCCGAGCCGTAGTCGAGGACGACCACGCGCGGGTCGGTCACAGCGAACCCTTGGTGGACGGGATCGCGTCGGCCACCCGCGGGTCGATCGCGACCGCGATCCGCAGCGCCCGGGCGACGGCTTTGAACTGGGCCTCGACGATGTGGTGCGCGTCGCGTCCGGCCAGCAGCCGCAGGTGCAGGCAGATGCCGGCGTTGATCGCGAACGACTCCATCAGGTGGTAGGTCATCGAGCCCGCGTAGGGCACGCCGGAGCCGCCGATCAGCGCGTAGATCTGGCCGTCGGGCTCACCCGAGCAAACCGCGTAGGGGCGTCCGGCCACATCGACGACCGCGTGCGCCAGCGCCTCGTCCAGCGGCACGGTGGCGTCACCGAAGCGGACGATGCCGCGCTTGTCGCCAAGCGCCTGCTTGACCGCCGCACCGAGCGCGATCGCGGTGTCCTCGACACTGTGGTGGCCGTCGATGTGCAGATCGCCGGTGGTGGTCACCTCGAGATCGATCAGCGAGTGCTTGGCCAGCGCGGTCAGCATGTGGTCGTAGAATCCGACGCCGGTGTTGATCGTCGAGGCGCCGGTGCCGTCCAGATTCACCGCCACCCGGACGCTCGACTCACTGGTGCTGCGCTCCACCACTGCGGTGCGTGCCGTCATCGGATCTCCTCCAGTACCTCGGCCAGGGCCGTGTAGAACGTCGCGGTTTCGTCCGGGGTGCCGGCCGAAACCCGTAGCCAACCTTTGGGTCCGGTCTCCCGAACCAGGATGCCGCGGTCCAGCAGGCGCTGCCAGACATCATGCCGATCGGCGAACGGCCCGAACAGGCAGAAGTTGGCGTCCGAATCGATCACCTCGACCCCGATCTCGGGCAGCCGGACGAGCATCTCGTCGCGGGTGCGGCGCAGCTGGTCGACCTGGGAGAGCAGGAAGTCGGCGTGCTTCAGGGCGGTCTCGGCGATGATCTGGGTCTGCGCCGACAGGTGGTACGGCAGCCGGACGATCCGGCAGGCGTCCACGATGGCGGGGGCTGCGGCGAGGTAGCCGATCCGGCCGCCGGCGAGCGCGAACGCCTTGCTCATGGTGCGGCTGACGATCAGGTTGCCGAACCGCGGCAGCAGGGTCAGCGCGGTCTGTTCGGGGTGCCGGGAGAACTCCTGGTACGCCTCGTCGACCACCACGATGGCGTCGGTGTGGGCCAGCACCTCGGCGATCACCTGCAGCGCGACCGGGGTGCCGGTCGGGTTGTTGGGCGTGGTGATGATCACCACATCGGCCCCTGCGTCCTTGATCGCGGACAGCACCAGTTCGGCGTCCAGGGTGTAGTCCTCGTGACGCGGCGCGGTGACGTAGCGGGTGTGGGTGTTGCGGGCGTACTCGGGGTACATCGAGTAGGTCGGAGTGAAGCTGAGCACCGTGCGGCCTGGCCCGCCGAAGGCACCCAGCACGTGGGTCATCACCTCGTTGGAGCCGTTGGCGGCCCAGATGTTCTCGATGGTCAGCCCGTGGCCCAGATACGCCGCCAGCGCGGTGCGCAGGCCGGTCGCCTCGCGATCGGGGTACCGGTTCATGCCGGTCGCGCCGGCGGTGATCGCGGCGGCCATGTCGGCTGCGATCTCGGCGCTCGGCGGGAACGGGTTCTCGTTGACGTTGAGGCACACCGGCACGTCGAGCTGGGGTGCGCCGTAGGGCTCTTCGCCGACCAGTTCGGGACGCAGCGGCAGGTCTGCCAGCGTCGGGTTGGGTTTCATCGATCCGCCTTCTGGTGGGTGAATCTGCTTGTCACTGGATTTTTGGGAACGTGCTGCTTACTCGTCACTGCCCGGACGGCGGACGGTGACCGCCGCGCCATGCGCCGGCAGGTTCTCGGCGGCAGCGAAGGTCTCCACCACGTCCGCCACCTCGAGCAGCGCCTCGCGCGAATAGTCGATGACGTGGACGTGCTTGAGAAAGCTGTTCACGTTCAGGCCGGACGAGTGGCAGGCGCAGCCGGCGGTCGGCAGCACGTGGGTGCTGCCGGCGCTGTAGTCGCCGAGCGAGACCGGTGACCAGGGCCCGACGAAGATCGCCCCGGCGTTACGGACGCGGCCGGCGACCGCCCGGGCGTCCTGAGTATGGATCTCCAGGTGCTCGGCGGCGTAGGCGTTCACCACGTCCAGGCCCTGGTCGAGGTCGTCGACCAGCACGATCGCGGACTGCTCGCCGGCCAAGGCCGTCCGGATCCGTTCGGCGTGCCGGGTGGCGTCGACCTGCGGGCCGAGTTCGGCGCGGACGGCGTCCGCCAACTCGGGCGAGTCGGTGACCAGGACGGCTCCGGCCAGCGGGTCGTGTTCGGCCTGCGAGATTAGGTCGGCGGCGACGAAGCGTGCCTCGGCGCTGTCGTCGGCGAGGATGGCAATCTCGGTGGGGCCGGCCTCGGCGTCGATGCCGACCTTGCCGCGCAGCAGCCGCTTGGCGGCCACCACGTAGATGTTGCCCGGCCCGGTCACCAGCTGCACCGGCTCACACAACCCGGCCACACCGTGGGCGAACATGGCGATCGCCTGCGCCCCGCCGACGGCGTACACCTCGTCCACCCCAAGCAGGGCACACACCGCCAGGATCGTGGGGTGCGGCAGCCCGTCGAACTCGGCCTGCGGCGGGGACACCACCGCGATGGACGGCACCCCGGCGACCTGCGCGGGCACCACGTTCATCAGCACCGAGGACGCCAGCGGCGCCAGCCCGCCCGGCACGTACAACCCGACCCGATCGACCGGCACCGCACGCGATTCGACCACGGCACCAGGAGCTGGCTCGGCGCGCAGGCTGGCGGCCCGCGCCTCGACCTCGGCGACCGCGCGCCGGCGCCGGATCGATTCGGTCAGCGCGGTGCGCAGCTCGGGCGTCAGCCCGGCCTCGGCTGCCGCGATCGCCTGCGCCGGCACACGCAGTTCGGCCGGCTCACAGCCGTCGAAACGCGCCGAGAACTCGCGTAGGGCGTCGGCGCCACGCTCGGCCACCGCGTCGCAGATCGGACGCACCAACTCGACCGCATGCTCGACGTCCATCGGAGCCCGAGGAACGACGGTGCGGTAGTCAACGACCTGCCCACGCAGGTCCAGGGTGCGGATCACCCCTTGATTCTAAGGGTTGAGCCCTTCGCCTGCCGCTGGGCGAGCCTGCCGAGACCCCCGCCTGGCGTGGGTCGCGCCGTCCGAGATCCGCCTCGACCAGCGCCGTGGATCCCTCCCGCTCGGGTGGACGGCCTGTGCAAGGCTGGTGGCATGACCAACGAGAAGCCCGAAGTCGATTTCCCCGGGGACGCCCCCGACGACCTGACCATCACCGACGTCACCGTCGGCGACGGCACCGAGGCTGCGGCCGGCAACACCGTCGTGGTGCATTACGTCGGCGTCGCACATTCCAGCGGCGAGGAGTTCGACGCCTCCTACAACCGGCGCGAGCCACTCAGTTTCCGGCTGGGCGTCGGCCAAGTCATCGCCGGCTGGGACCGCGGCGTCCAGGGCATGAAGGTCGGCGGACGTCGGCAGCTGGTGATCCCGCCGCACCTGGGCTACGGCGATCGCGGCGCGGGCGGCGTGATCGCGCCGGGAGAGACCCTGATCTTCGTGGTGGATCTCCTCGAGGTTCGCTGAATCCGCGTAGCCGCACCCCGCTCGCGGGCTTGAACCAACTGAACCAATACGCAGCCGGGGGGGCTCACCACCTCCGTGGTGGTGAGCCCGCCCGGTGTCATCAAGTGCGGGTCAGCGCGGCACGTTGAGCCCGGCACCGAACCAGCTGAAGCTGGTCGGTCCGTTGTAGCTCTTCGCCGACGCCGACGACTTGTAGGGCGGCGAGACGAGCGTGACTCGGCCGCGGTAGTCGTTCTCACCGGGGATGCCGACCACGATCCGGTCGGTCGCCCGTGAGCTGTTGCTCAGCCGGTGGACGCCGACCGACCAACCGGCCATGTCGCCGGATTCAGGCGCATCACCGAGCGTCTTGCCCTGCTGCAGTGCCCGGCTGGGGCAGCGGCTGCCTGCGCCCAGCGTCACCAAGGTGGCTGCTCCGGCAGCGGCCTCGCCACCGACCTCCTTGTAGGGTGCGCCGACGACGACGCCCTTCTTCCCCACGCAGGGCCGGACCATTGCCACCGAAGACCCCCAGCGGTCACCGGGCGCGTTGGATCCCGGGATTCCCGGGGAATCCTGATGCCGCAGCGACAACGGTGTGACCGAGGTGCCGCCGCGATATGTGAACGGCTGAACCGCGCCGGCGTAGGTGTTCGCGCCGAACGACTCGCCGGGAACTCCCACCACGATCATGCCTAGTCCGGCGGCGACGGAGTAGCCGAAGCTGTCGTCCTGCTGCGCGACGTCGGGCACCCCCTTGCTGTTCTGATGGATTGTCCGCCCTTTGAACGTGAGTTCGCCGGTGCGCACCAGCAGGGTGACCTGTCCTGCCCGCTGGACGTTGCCGACACTGTCGTTGGGTGCTCCGACCACCAGGGCCTTTCCGGTCGAGGCCACGCTGAAGCCGAAGTAGTCGCCGGTCTCGCTGTCGCCGGGTACGCCTGGCGAGTCCTGGGTCAGCCAGGTCATCTTGTTGACCGTGCCGTCCGAGCGTAGGGAGAACAGCCGCACCGCGCCGGCGTCGGACGTGCCGCCGTCGGTGTAGCCCGGCGCGCCCACTGCCAACACCGGCCGCGGAGCCGATTCGATGTAGGTCAGCGAGGTGCCCAACTGAGAGCCCGCGTCACCGTCCCACTGGTCGAAGACCTTGTTGAAGTCGACCCCGCCCGGACCGCCGCGGAACCACATCACCAGGCCGTTGCCGCCGCCGAAGTTGCGGGCACCGACGGCGATATCGGCGTAGCCGTCGCGGTTGAAGTCGCGGACCAGTACCGACTCGCCGAATCGGCTGTTGTCGAACGACGAACTGGGCGGAGTCAGGGTCTGGGTGTTGCCGTTGGCGTAGCGGATCCACACCCCGCCGCGGTTGTTGTAGTCGGGCATACCGACGACGAGGTCGGCGCGGCCATCGCCATCGATGTCGGACAGCGTCGCCGCCGAACGCGCAGAAGCCGCCGGTGCGACGGCGGCGAAGGATGCCGCAGCGATCGCCGCAGCCGCGGCGACTCGGGCGGATCGGGAAAACCAGGACATAAGACTTGTCTCCTCAACGAAGGTGCTTTCCGGTCGTCGAGACAGAGTGCACCCAGCGCAATTTGATACGTCAGGACGGCGCCGTGGCTACGGCGACGACAAGTTCTTAAGCAACATCCAGGCGGACCGGACATCGTTGCGGGTCGTGTTTCGGGAGCCGATCGAGAAACGCAACGCGACCCTGGTGCCCAGCACCGTGCGGGTGAAGAGCACTCGACCGGTCGCGTTGGCGCGCTCGATCAGCTGGGTGGTGGCCTCGTCGCCGGCTCGCAACGCCAGACAGAGCAGGTTCAGCGGATGCGGCGCGAGAATCTGGAAGCGATCGTCGGCAGCCACCCATTCCGCTAGTTCGGACGTCCAGGCCAGCTGGTCGCGGATCATCTGCTGAGCGGGCGCGACGCCGTCGGTGCGCAGTGTGAACCACAGCTTGAGCGCACGGAACCGGCGGCCCAGCGGCACCTGCCAATCGCGGTAGTCGATCACCGCCCCGGTCTCGGCGGCGGCCGTCCGCAGGTACTCGGGCAGGATGCTCAGCGCCCCCAGCAGGCTGGCCCGGTCGGCGGTGTAGAACAGGTTGCAGTCGAAGGTGACGCCCATCCACTTGTGCGGGTTGGTGCCGTAGCTGTCGGCCAGTTCCAGCCCGTCGTTGAGCCAACGCAACTCAGGGCACAGCGTGGCTATCCCGGCCATCGCGGCGTCGACGTGCAGCCAGAGCCCCTCACGCCGGGCGAGTTCGCCGACCTCCCGGACCGGGTCCACGGCCAGCGAGTTGGTGGTGCCGACGGTCGCACAGACCCAGAACGGCACCAGGCCCGCGGCACGGTCGGCGGCGATCGCCTCGGCCAGTGCGTCCGGACGCATCGCGAAGCTCTCGTCATGGGCCACGATACGCAGATGGTCGGTGCCGATGCCCGCGATCCGCAGCCCCTTCTCGATCGACGAATGCGCTTGTGAGGTGGCGTAGGCAACCAGCTTCGTGGTGTCGGAGTCGGCGTTCACCGCGCCCCCGGTGGCGCGATGGCGGGCGGCCAGGACCGATGTCAGGGTGGCTTCGCTGGCCGAGCCTTGGATGACTCCACCCCCGCAGGCGCTGGTCGAACGGAAGGCGTCCGGCAGGCCGAGCAACTCGACCATCCAGTCCATCATCCGAGTCTCCACCTCGGTGACCGCTGGGCTGCTCACCCAGCTCATCCCCTGCACCCCCAGCCCCGCCGAGACCAGTTCCGCCAGGATCGCCGGGTATTCGCTGTTGGCGGGGAACCAGGCGAAGAAGCTCGGATGCTGCCAGTTGGTCAACCCGGGCACCACGACGTCGTCGAGGTCGGCCAGCAGAGCCTCGAAGCCGTCCGGATCGCCAGGGTGTTCGGGAAGCCTGGCCGCGGTTTCGCCGGGCCCCACCTGGGCCTGGACCGGCAGTGTGCCGAGACGCTCGCGGTAGTCGATGATCCAGTCGATCAGCCGGTGGCCGTGGGCCCGGAACTCCTCTGCATCCACGGCGTCCAACCTAGCCACTACCGTGTAGCCGTGGCCGGCAAACCCGCGGGCGGCACGCCCGCCACCGACGCGCTCAGCGCGGCGGGCATCGTCTTCACGCTGCACAGCTACACCCACCACGACGACAGCCGCGATTTCGGTGCCGAGGCGGCGCGCGAGCTGGGCGTCGACGAGTTGCGGATATTCAAGACGCTGGTCGTCGACATCGGGGCTGGACGCCCACCGCTCGCGGTCGGCGTCGTCCCAGTGGCCGGCCAGCTCGACCTGAAGGCGTTCGCCGCTGCAGTGGGCGCCAAGAAGGCGACCATGGCGAAGCCGGCGGAGGCATCCCGCAGTTCCGGCTATGTGGTCGGCGGCATCTCGCCGATCGGCCAGAAGACCCCGCTGCCGACCGTGCTGGACGAGACCGCGCAGCTCTTCGACACGATCTTCGTCTCGGCCGGCAAACGCGGGCTACAGGTCGAGCTGGCGCCCGACGACTTGCTGGCGATCACCGGAGCCCACTGGGCGGACGTCGCCCGCTGACCACCAGGTCTCCGCCAGATCGACCGGTGAGTTCGACTGCCCCGCATGGATTCCGGCGGTGTCTGTCGCTTGGCGCAGCACGGCGCCGATCGTGCACGCGGCGAGTTCCCGTTCGATCGCAGCTGCCACGCGGCCCTCGATGCCGTCGAAAACGCCGATCAGGCCGGCGCCGATCGGGCAGTCCGGGCTGGGACCGTGCAGACCGAGCACGGCGTGCTCGCCCTGGACGATGGACCACACCTCGTCGAGGCCGATCTCGTCCGGTGACCGGCACAGCTCCCAGCCGCCCCCGCTCCCCGGCCTGGACCGGACCAGTCCGGCAGCCCGCAGGGGGCCGAGGACCCGGCGTAGGTAGACCGGGCTGACAGCGGCCGAGCGTGCCACCTCGTCCGAACTCACCGGACGGCCCTGCCCCGCGCCGGCGAGGTAGGCCAGAAAGTGCACCGCCACCGCAAACTGGGTATTCGCCGGTCCCGCCATGCAGCCCATGTTGCCATACCGCAACCGAATCGACTACGTTTCCATTCGCAACTACTTCAACTACAAATGGAGAGGACGCGAAACGATGACCGTCTACGGGATCACCGGCGCATCCGGCCACCTGGGACGCCTCACCACAGAGGCCCTCGAACGACGGGTGAGCCCCGAACAAATCGTGCTCATCACCCGCTCACCCGACACCCTTGCCGAGTACGCCGCGCGGGGTATCGAGGTGCGCGCCGGCGACTTCAACGACGCCGACTCGCTGCGTGCGGCCTTCGCCGGCATCGACCGGCTGCTGATCATCTCCACCGACCGGGTCGGAGACCGCCTCGAGGGTCACCGACGCGCTATCGCGGCGGCCAAGGACGCCGACGTGTCGCACCTGCTGTACACCTCCGTCTCCGAACCGACACCCGAGAACCCGGCCGGCGTCGTCCCCGACCACGCGGCCACCGAGCGGGCCATCCGGGACAGCGGGCTCGGCTGGACGTTCCTGCGCAACGCGCTCTATGCGGACGGCCAGCTGGGCACCATCGAGCAGGCCGCCGCGTCGGGACAGCTGGTCACCAACGCCGGCGACGGCAGGAACGCCTACGTCACCCGGGCCGACTGCGCCCGAGCCGCCGCGGCCGCCCTGGTGCAGGGGCCCGGCAACGCGACCTACGACATCACCGGGCCGGCTGCTCTCTCCACCGCCGATCTCGCCGGGCTCGCCGCCGGGCTCCGCGGCAGCGCGGTCGAGGTGATCGACGTCAGCGACGAAGCGTACGTGCAGGGCCTGGTCGAGCATGGACTGCCCGAACCGATCGCCGAGCTGCTCGCATCGTTCGGCACCGCGACCCGACTGGGATTCCTGAGCGCCGTGTCCACCGCTGTCGCCGACCTCACCGGGACGCCGCCGGCGCCGCTCTCCAGCCTCACCGACAGTGCTCAGCCCAGGTAGCGGACCAGCCGGTCGATCCCCTCGGTGATCTCCTCGGACGTGCCGCAGAACGACAGCCGCATGAACCGATGGCCGTCCACCGGGTCGAAGTCGATGCCGGGCGCGAGTGCCACCCCGGTCGCGGCGAGGACATCGGCGCACCAGGCTTGGGAGTCGTCGGTGAGGTGCCCGATGTCGCACCAGGCGTAGAAAGCGCCGTCCGGCGGGGCGAAGCTGGTGATGCCGAGTTCCGGCAGTCGTTTCAGCAGGATGTCCCGATTGGCGGCGTAGCGCCGGACGTGGCCGTCCAGTTCGGCGCGTGTCTCCGCGCCGAACGCGGCACAGCCGGCGGCTTGGGAAAGTGCGGGTGCACAGATGGCGAGGTTGCCCTGCAGCAACTCCACCGGTCGGCGCAAGCTGTCGGGCAGCAGCAGCCAGCCGATCCGCCATCCGGTCATCGACTGGTACTTGCTCAGCGAGCCGACCACGACGGCGTCCCTGCCATACTCCCAGGCCGAGTGCGTCGGGCGTCCGAAGCTGATCCCGTGATAGATCTCGTCGCTGATCAGCAGAACGTCGTTGGCGGCGCACCAGCGGGTCAGCGCGGCCAGTTCGTCGGCCCCGATGATCGTGCCGGTCGGGTTGGCGGGGCTGGCCAGCACCAGTCCGGCGGGCCTCTCGGGCAGTGAGGCGAGCAGTTCCACGGTCGGCTGGTAACGGGTTTCGGGGCCACAGGGAAGCTCCAGCAGCCGGCAACCGGCGGCCAGCACGTCGTTGCGGTAGGCCGGGTAGCCGGGACGGGTCACCGCCACCAGATCGCCCGGGTCGAAGGCCGCCAACAGGGTCAGCAGGAACCCGCCGGAAGAACCGGTGGTGGCGACCACCGCGTCCGGATCGACGCCGAAACCGTACTGCTCGCGGTAGTGGCCGGCGATCGCCCGCCGAAAGGCGAGGGTGCCGACGGCCTCGGTGTAGCCCAGGGTCTCGGCGCCCAACGCGTGCTCGGCCGCCGCCCGAACCGGCGAGGGGGCGGGCGTGGAGGGCTGTCCGACACACAGCAGCACCACATCGTCGTGGCTGAGCCGCCGGGCGGCGACGGCTTTCAGCACCTCCATCACGTGGAAGGGCTCGACCCCGCCACGCACGGAGGCCGGACGCGGGGTCATGACCGGTGTGTCACGCGCCGGAACCAGGCGGCGATGCCGGCGATGATGGCTCCGAGACCGACTCCGGTGGCGGCACCCAGCACCCAACCGGCGCCGATGCCGACCCGCATACCGCGCTCAGCGACCGCTCGTCGCACGGTCGGCAGCGGATCCACCATTTCGGCGGGCGGGTCGGCGACGTCCTGGGCCAACGGCGAGCGGTAGACGGGCGGCGGTTCGTAGGTCGCCATCCAGGCTGCGATCATCAGGATCAGGGTGGCGAAGATGTTCAGGAACAGCATGGCGACGATGATCGGCCCGAAGACAGTGGCAGCAGCGTTGCCCGCGAACATGCCGCCGATGGTGGCGGCGGCCACCTGCAGGATTGCGAGACCGATGGACCCCATCAGCGCACCGATCAACCAGATCCGCCGCGGGATCGGCTGCTGGTAGGACACCCGGTAGAGGAACGCGAACAGGCCGAAGCCCACCACGATGTTCATCAGAATGGGCACCAGTCGCAGCGCCAAGGTAGTCAGGATGCTGGCGGGCAGGTGAAGCCATTCGACGATCGAGCCGGCCAGCAGCGTAGCCACCGTCGACAGCGCGAGCATGGCCAGAATGGTTACCATCAAGGCCACCAGGATGCCCAGGTTTGCCAGGGTCTCGACGACGATGTTCGACTTCTTCTCGGCCACATCCAGGGTCGGTCGCAACTGGGCTCGGATGGCGCTTTTCAGGTTGGCCACCCAGTTGGCGCCGGACCAGGCGAAGACCGCGAGGGCGACGATGCTCAGGGTCGCCCAGTTGCGCAGCGCGTTCTCCATGATCC
The DNA here is from genome assembly GCA_044225075.1 of Micropruina sp. Taxonomy (GTDB): domain Bacteria; phylum Actinomycetota; class Actinomycetes; order Propionibacteriales; family Propionibacteriaceae; genus Micropruina. The sequence goes on from JBGAJF010000010.1 coordinate 55,586, forward strand.
CGATCACCTGGTCGCCCAGCGGTGCGTTCTCGAACTCCGCATTGATCAGGTTCCGGACATCGTCCAGCAGGTCGGGCCGGAACACGGTCAGCACCATGCCCAGCATTGAGAAGCCGAACATCAGTACCGGCACGATGGACAGCACCGAAAAGTAGGTGATGGCGCCCGCGAACTGATTACCCAGGCGCGCGACGAAGCGCTCCTGCATGCGCAGCAGGTGCGCGATCCAGGGCTTCTCCTTCAGCTTCTCGAGCCACTGCGGCATCGGTCGTCCTCTCGTCGAGCGGGCGTGTTCAGCCTAGCCGCGCGGCATCGGCGCGGCGCACACCATTCCGGGCGGGTTGTCCTCAGTAAGACCCGGAACACCGCGCCGGGCCTCCCAGCGCTCGCCGAACTATTTGGGGCTCGCCGAATTCGGCGAGCGGTAGATAGTTCGGCGAGCGGTGGGAGGTGGAGCGGCGGGTCAATCCTCGTAGCTGCTGACCGGCGGGCAGGAGCAGACCAGGTTGCGGTCGCCGAAAACGCCGTCGATCCGGGCGCTGGCCGGCCAGTACTTGTCGGTCGCACCGGTACCGATGCTGCCCAGCTGCAATCCGCCCGGGTAGGCGGCCAGCGTGCGCGGATAGGGATGTATCCAGTCGTCGGCGATCACCCGCGCCTGGGTATGTGGGGCGTTGTGCAGCGGGTTGTCGCCTGCCGGCCACTCCCCCGCCGCGACGGCGTCCGCCTCGGCCCGGATGGCGATCATCGCGTCGCAGAACCGGTCCAACTCGGCCTTCGATTCGGACTCGGTGGGTTCGATCATCAGCGTGCCGGCCACCGGGAAGCTCATCGTCGGGGCGTGGAACCCGTAGTCGATCAGGCGTTTGGCGACATCGTCGACGGTCACTCCGGTGGTCTTGGTGAGCGGACGCAGGTCGGCGATGCACTCGTGCGCGACCAAGCCGTCCGCCCCGGTGTAGAGGATCGGGTAGTGTCCGCCGATCCGTTTCGCGATGTAGTTGGCAGCCAGCACCGCGGACTGCCCGGACTCGCGCAGGCCGTCCGCACCGAGCATCGCGATGAACGCATAGCTGATCGGCAGGACGCCGGCCGAACCGAACGGTGCCGCACTGATAGGGCCGTAGGAGGTCGCCGGACCGGCCTCGGCGAGCAGCGGATGCGACGGTAGATACGGCGCCAGATGTTCCCGGACGCCCACCGGCCCCACCCCGGGGCCGCCGCCACCGTGCGGGATGGCGAACGTCTTGTGCAGGTTCAGATGACTCACGTCGGAGCCGAACTTGCCGGGCTGGGCCAGGCCGAGCAATGCGTTCAGGTTGGCGCCGTCGACGTAGACCTGGCCACCCGCGTCATGCACCAGCGCGCACAACTCGCCGATGGTGTCCTCGTAGACGCCGTGGGTCGAGGGGTAGGTGACCATGATCGCGGCCAGCGTGTCGGCGTGGCTTTCGATCTTGGCGCGCAGGTCGGCCATGTCGACCGAGCCGTCGTCGGCGGTCTTGACCACCACCACCTTCATGCCGGCCATCACCGCGGACGCGGCATTGGTGCCGTGCGCGGAGGCTGGGATCAGGCAGACGGTGCGCTGCTCGTCGCCGTTGGCCAGATGGTAGGAACGGATCGCCATCAGCCCGGCGAACTCACCCTGACTACCGGCGTTGGGCTGCACCGAGACCCGGTCGTAGCCGGTGATCTCGGCCAGCGCGTCGCACAGCCGGTCGATCATGGTCAGATACCCCTGGGCGTCGGACGCCGGCGCGAACGGGTGCAGGTTCGCGAACCCGGGCAGGCTGATCGCCTCCATCGACGTGGTCGGGTTCAGCTTCATCGTGCAGGAGCCGAGCGGAATCATCCCCCGGTCGAGGGCGAAGTCACGGTCGGAGAGTGAGCGTAGGTAGCGCAGCATCTCGGTCTCGCTGTGCCGGCTGTTGAACACCGGATGGCTCAGGTAGTCGACAGCGCGGTCGTGCCCGGCCAGGTCGCCGAGCCGGTCCTCCCCCGGCGCGGCAGCACCGAACGCGTCGGCGACCGCTGCGAGGTCGGCCTCGGTGGCGTCCTCGCCGATGCTGATGCCCACCCGGTCGGCATCGATCAACCGCAGGTGGACGCCGCCCTTGGCCGCTGCGGCGACGATCTGCTCGGCCTTGCCGGGCACCCCGATCGTCAGCGTGTCGAAGAACGAGGTGGTGCTCAGCTGCCCGGCCTCCGACAGCGCCGCGGCGAGGCGTCGGGCCTTGTCATGAACGCCTTCGGCGATCGCCCGCAGACCGTGCGGCCCGTGATACACCGCGTACATGGACGCCGCGACGGCCAGCAGCACCTGCGCGGTGCAGATGTTGGACGTGGCCCGGTCGCGCCGGATGTGCTGCTCGCGGGTCTGCAGGGCGAGCCGCAGTGCCGGGGTGCCGTCGACGTCCTTGGACAGCCCGACGAGGCGTCCGGGAAGTTGCCGCTCCAAGCCTTTCCGGACGGCCATGTACGCCGCATGCGGACCGCCGTAGAACAGCGGAACACCGAACCGCTGGGTGCTGCCGACCGCGATGTCGGCGCCCCACGCCGCCGGTGAGGTGAGCAGGGTGAGGGCCAGCAGGTCGGCGGCGGCGATCACCGAGGCGTTGTTGTCGTGGGCGGTGGCGGCGATCGCACGCAACTCGTCCGCGCTGCGCACACCACCCTCCGCGCCGGGTACCTGGACGACGATCGCGAACGCCTCGTGGGTCTGCAGTGCCTCCACCAGGTCGCCGTCGACCACCACGACGTCGATGCCGGTGGCCAGGGCGCGGGTGCGGACGACGGCCAGCGTCTGCGGCAGCACCTGGGCGTCCACCAGGAACACCGAACCCTTGCGGGTGATCCGACGGGCCAGCGCCATCGCCTCGGCGACCGCGGTGCCCTCGTCCAGCAGGCTGGCACCGGCGGTGTGCAGACCGGTCAGGTCGGTGATCATGGTCTGGAAGTTGAGCAGTGCTTCCAGTCGGCCCTGGCTGATCTCGGGTTGGTACGGCGTGTACGCGGTGTACCAGGCAGGGTTCTCGAGCACGTTGCGGCGGATCACCGGCGGGGTGATGGTGCCGTGATAGCCGAGCCCGATCATCGCCCGGCGCGGACGGTTGGCAGCGGCAAACCCAGCCAACTTGGCGGCCGCGGCCGCTTCGTCCAGGGCTGCTGGAAGGTTCAGCGGGCCGTCCAGCGCGATACCGGACGGCACGGCCGCCGCGGTCAGCTCGTCCAGCGACCCATAGCCGACGGCCTCCAGCAGTTTCGCCCTATCCTCCCCGACAGCCCCGATGTGACGAGTGGTGAAGGCAACCATCCGCGCTCTCCTGTTGTCCGCTCCGGCGTCCGACGACGCCACCGCTCCAAACTATCCCAACCCGTCACCGCACCACCCACCACCGTCCGCCACCCAGGGGACCGTTCTCTTGCTCACCGGGGACGGTTCCTTTGGTCACCGGGGACGGTTCTCCCGGACACCGGGGACGGTTCCTTTGGACACCGGGGACGGTTCTCCCGGACACCGGGGACGGTTCCTTTGGACACCAAGCAGGGATCGCCGGTGACCAGGAGAACCGTCCCCACGGTCACTTTGCTGACCAACAAGCCGTCACCGCGCGGGTTAGCCGACCGAGCCTCCCGGCAACCCAAATCGCTCGCCGAACTATTTGGGGCTCGCTGAATTCAGCGAGCCCGAAATAGTTCGGCGAGCGATTGGAGGGCGATTGGGAGGTCAGCCAACCGCGCGGGCGCGGCGGCGTCTGGACAGCTCATCGGACGGAGTCGGTGCCGTCTCCTCGTCCTGAGCGCGCTCGCTGGGCAGAGCAGCAAGGCTGCCCTCAATGTCGCGCCAGACTCCACCCAGGGCGATGCCGAACATGCCCTGGCCGCCGCGCAGCAGGTCGATCACCTCGTCGTCGGAGGTGCATTCGTAGACGGACACGCCGTCGCTCATCAGGGTCACCTCGGTGAGGTCCTGGACGCCGCGGGCGCGCAGATGATCAATGGCGGTGCGGATCTGCTGCAGCGAGATGCCGGCGTCGATCAGCCGCTTGATCACCTTGAGCAGCAGGATGTCGCGAAACCCGTACAGCCGTTGCGTGCCTGAGCCGCTGGCGTCGCGCACCTGGGGCACCACCAACCCGGTGCGAGCCCAGTAGTCGAGCTGGCGGTAGGTGATCTCGGCCGCCCGGCAGGCCACCGGGCCACGGAATCCGACGTCCTCGGGCAGGGGGGCGAAGTCGCCGTCGAAGAGCAGCTCCTGCGCGTCCACCGGATGCTCCGCCGCCTCGTCCAGACCGTTCACTTCAGCCGCCTTCACTCGTGATGGGTGTCACCCGGCCACGACGCCGGGTTCGTCGTCCCCACCGACGCTAAAACCGCGGGCGCGGAATGGTCAACGACACGCCGCGAACACTGCCGCCAGGCTACCAACCCTCCACCTGAACCTCAGGGTTGCCGTCCGCCTCGCTACTCGAAATCGTCGGGGTTCACCGAATCGAGGAATTGGCGGAACTGTTCCACCTGATCCTCGCCCGGCTGCTCCTCCGGCGCCGCCTCAGGCAGCACGCCGACCGCGTCCAGCACACCCTCGACAACCTTGATCGGCACCCCGCAACGCAGCGCCACCGCGATGGCGTCCGAGGGCCGGGCGTTCACCGGACGCCCGTCGACGATCAACTCGGCGTAGAACACACCCTCTTGGTGTCCGACGATGTGCGCCGCCGACACTTCGCCGCCCAGCGTGTCCACCGCGGCGAGCAGCAACTCGTGGCTCGACGGATGATCGGGATCGGGCGCCTGAAGGGCGCCCAGAATTCCGGACGCCCCGGCCGCGGTCATCCAGATGGCGAGCTGCCGCTGGCCCTCCACCTCCCTGAGGATCAGCACCGGCGACCCCTCCTCGGAATCGAGCCGGACTTCGACCACCGTCAGCTTGCGCATGCTTCCACCTACTGGGGCATCGTCGATCGCATGATCGCCGCGTGCGCGTGCATCACCAGCTGCATGACCTCCTTGGCCAGCTGCTGGGGTGATTGACTGCGGCGCACGTGCGGCGTGATCGCCTGCTCGATCAGGCCGACCTCTCGTTCGGCGGCTTGCTTGACGACCCGCAGGTGCCGCGCGTCCATTCCGTAGGCGGCCAGCTTCCGAGCGGCCACCGCGACGGTCAGCGCGTCCCTTCCGTAGTAGACGGTGCCGCGCCTGGGATTGACCAGCGCGTGCCGTTCCAGCTCGGTGAGGCTCGCCTCGGAGAGCCCGCTGAGTTCGAGCAACTCCCGCCGGGTGATCCGGATCGGCCGCTTGGTGCTGCGCGATTGTTGGCCGTTACCGGTCGGGCTGACGGACGGCGCCTCAGCCGCACCGCTCAGCGGTTCGAGCCGAGGCGGTTCCTCGCCGCGATCCATCGCCTCCAGGTGTTCACGGATCACCTTCAACGGCAGATAGTGCGACTTTTGCACAGTGAGGATGTACCGCAGCCGGACCACGTCCGACTCTGCATAGCGCCGGTAGCCGGACGGGGCTCGCTCGGGCGAAATCAACCCCTCGCTCTCCAGGAAGCGGATCTTGGAGATCGAGATGTCCGGGAAGTCGTCCTTGAGCACCGAGAGGACCTGACCGATGCTGCGCAGTCCGTAGGCCATCGGCGATCAGCCCGGATGGGTGAAGAAGAGCATCCGGAATTTGCCGATCTGGACCTCGTCACCGCGGCGCAGCGCGGTCGGCGCGTCGACCAGCGCCTTGTTCACGTAGGTTCCGTTGAGGCTGTTCTCGTCTTCGACCCAGACGTGACCGTCGCGGCGGACCAGCCGGGCATGATTGCGGGACACTGTGATGTCATCGAGAAAGATGTCGCAGCGCGGATGCCGGCCGGCGGTCGTCATATCTGAGTTGAGCAGGAACCGCGCTCCGGCCGCGGGTCCCTGACGGACGATGAGCAGCGCAGAGTCGGCCGGGAGCATCGAGATGGCCCGCAGGTCTTCGGCGCTGAGGTCCTCGGCGAGCTGCTCCTCAGCCAGGTTGGCGTCCACCGCGGGGGTCACCCGAGTGGTGTCACCGCTGAGCACCGAATTCGTCAACGCGGTCCCGCAATTGGCGCAGAAATTGTTGGTGTCAGCGTTGTCGTGTCCACATGCGGGGCACTTGATCATCGTCCATGCCTTCCTGCGCGAACGCTGCGGTGGCTAGGTGAAAGGTTTACCACGTCAGGCTAAGCCAGAGGTTGACGGTTCGCTACTCTTCGGCCAACTCCGCGTAGGTGTCGGCGTCGAGGGCGTCGTCGAGCTCGGACGCGTCGCTGACCTCGATCTCGAACATCCAGCCGTCGCCGTAGGGGTCGGAGTTGATCACCTCCGGCGTCGTGTTCAGCAGCTCGTTGACCGAGGTGATCACCCCAGAGGCGGGCGAGAACACGTCCGAGACGCTCTTGGTAGATTCCACCTCGACACAGGCATCGTCCTTGGCGACCTCTTCACCGACCTGCGGCAGCGACACATACACGACGTCACCGAGCGCGTCCGCGGCGAATGAGGTGATGCCCACCCGGACGGTGGAGCCGTTGCCGGTGCGCACCCATTCGTGCTTGTCGGTGTACTTCAGATCCTCGGGATACACAGCTGACTCCTTGGCCGTGGCGGACGTGACGGATGCGCGGCACCCAGCGCACACACTACCGAGTTCGGACCCCTCCCGCGCCGGGCTGGTATTTGCAGGACTGGTGACCAGGAGAACCGTCCCCACGGTCACCGGGCGCGACTCGACCAACAAGGCGGTCACGCAGGCTTGGCGAAACGGTGGGCCGGGGGCGCCACGACCGCCGTGATCCTCAGCTTGTCGTCGGTGACGATGGAGACGGTGCCGCCGACGCGGGAACTCTCCACCTCGCTGACCAGCCCTCCGCTGAACCGGGCGGCCTCGGTGAGCGCATGGGGGTCGCCGATGACGTCGATCTTGATCGGCCTGGTGATCTGTTCGCCGCTGACCACCAGCGATCCGTTGGGCCCCGGCCCGAACCAGGTGGACGCCACCACCCGGACGGTGCCGTTGATCGCCATCACCTCCGCTCCGGCGTCCCGCATCTCTTCGATCGTGTTGAGCAGGAGTTCGGAGGTCACCTTGTGCTGCGGGTCACTGATCGTAAACCGGACGCCGGGGCCCTGCGCGGGCACCGTTCCGCCGAGAATGCCAAGGACGTCGAGTCGGCGCTGAGCCTCTTCGCGGGCCACCTTCTCCGAGTTTGCACCGCCCTGTAGTAGCCGTTGGGTGGCCTCCAGATCAGCGATCTCGGATTCGAGTTGGCGGCTCTGCGCGGTCAGGTCGTCCAACAGCTGGATCAGGTCTGCCCGCCGCAAGGTCGAATAGTCGGCCTCGGAGGTCTGAGCCCGCACCTGCATGGCGACCGCGAGACCACAAACCAGGAGGATCGCCGCGAACACCACCTGCGCCCGGCCCGGCCTAACGAAGTCGCGGACGAGTTCACGCCAGGTGATCGGCTCGGGCGCAGCGATGGCCCGCCGCGCGGCATCCGAGGCGGACGGCGTGGCTCGGCTGGCAGAGTCGGCCTCGGCAGGCGATTCAGCTGACGAGGCCGTCCGGGCGGGGACGTCGTCGCGACGGCGGGACTCCTCGTCGCGGGGCTCCTTGGCGTCCTCAGGCTCCGTCGCGTCCTCGGGCTCAGGCATGGAACAGTGCCCGCCTGATCGCCGCGGCGTTGGTGAAGATGCGGATGCCGAGCACGACGACCACCGCCGTGGACAGCTGCGCCCCGACACCGATCTGGTCGCCGACCCAGACGATGAGCGCGGCGATCAGCACGTTGGAGGTGAATGACACCACAAACACCTTGTCGTCGAACACCCGCTCCAGATAGGCACGAAAGCCGCCGAACAGGGCGTCGAAGGCGGCCACGATGGCGATCGGCAAGTAGGGCTGCAAGCCGGTGGGCAACGTCGGTTCCAGGAAGATCCCGAGGGCGATGCCGAGGATCAGGCCGACGATGGCGAACACGACGGCACCCCCTCACGGCTCCCGTTCGGCATTGCGGACTCCCAGGCCGGGGTCGGCGTTGAGCCGCAGACTACCCGCCGAGCTGAACTCGTACCGAATGCCGTAGTTCTGTTTGAGGTAGGCCCACCAAGCACCGCCCGGGGTCGCCAGAAAGCCCTTCAGTAGGACATTCGGGTCACCGATCGCCTCGATGCGGTAGGGCCGGGCGAGCGAGCGATAGTCGACGGTGATGGCATCGCCCGCGCCACGGATCGCGGTGCGTGACGACAATCGGTGTCCGTTCACGGCGATCGCCTCGGCGCCCGATTGCCACAACCCGTTCACCGCCTGCCGAATGTCGATGTCGACCACCTTGCTCCCGCGGCGGTCGGGATCGTTGGCGTCGTCGGCGGTCAGCACGACACCGGGGCCGGTCACCGCCTGCATCCCCGTGGCAGGGTCGAGCAGGTCGAGTTGGCGCTGCAACTCGGCCGCCGCGGGATCCTTGTCGAGCGCACCGCCAGAGAGTGTGCGGTTCTGCTCCTGCAGCTCGGCTGCCCGTGCCCGCAATGCATCGGTGGTCGCCGCGGCGTCCTCGGTGCGCCGCACCAGTTGGTCGCGCTCCACCTGCTCGGCCGGTGCCCCGCGCAGTTGGTCGGCGACCGCCGTGCCGACCATCAGCCCGATCACCAGGGTCACCACCGCGACCAGCCACCAGCGGCTGCGATGCCGATCGGACGCCGCGTAACCCGGATCGAGGGCGTCCCGATACAGGTCGGTGAGCAGATCCATGCTGGCGTCGACTCGTCGCTCAGGCATGGCGGGATGGCCCGGTTTCATCCCGACCCGGTAACCGCTGCCGTGGTCGAGGGGCGGTCGTCCTTCCCGACCGGTGGGAAGCGGCGCAGCACGTCAAGGGTCTGGCCGAGGTACATCAGGCCGGCGCACCAGTAGAGTCCGGCGCCCCACAACGCCAAAGCCCAGCCGATCACCCGGAACGCCATCGCCCACGGCTCACTGCCGGCTCCCAACAGCACCATCGGAAAGGCGTACAGCAGACAGAATGTGGCCGTCTTGCCCAGGAAGTGGACAGGCAGGGTGATGAAGCCCCGGCGCCGCAGCAGCGGCAGGACGACCGCGGCCATCAGCACATCTCTCGAGACCAGCAGGGCGACCATCCACCACGGGATGATTTCGCGGATGGCGAGACCCACCAGAGTGGCCAGGATGTAGAGCCGGTCGGCCAGTGGATCGAGCACCTGGCCCAGCTTGGAACGCTGGTTCCAGCGTCGGGCGATGTAGCCGTCAACCCAGTCGGTCGCGCCCAGGAACGCGAGCGCGACGACGGCCAGCAGATCGTATTGTCTGGCCAGCAGGAGCCACAGGAAGACGGGTACGCCGAGCAGCCGAACGAAGCTCAGCACATTCGGCAGGGTGAGGATCCGCTCGGTGTCGTACGGTTCGCCGGATGACACGCCCCCCAGACTAGTGGGGGCGGGTGACACCGCTTCGAGCCCGCGTGGAACACGGAAACGAGTCTCTCGGTCCCGGCTGGTCCACGTCGAGACCGTTTGTCGAGACCTCTTCTTGTGCCTGGTTCTGGTGGGTGCGGTTTGTTCCGCGGAGTGGGCTGCACCCCGTCCCGCCCGTGCGCAGCTCGTCCTACTTCTGCTCTCGTCCTGCAGACCCTGGCAGGGGACTCGCGCGCTTCACGCCCACCACACCAGGACGGGGTGCAGCCCACTCCGCTTTTCGGTTGCGTCACTGCCGGGCCAGCCGGCGGTCGAGCTTGTCGAGACCCCGCGTCCCACCTTTACTGCCGCCCCACCCGTTGGTCGAGCCTGTGGAGACCCGGGTCCCACCTCTACTGCCGCCCCACCCGTTGGTCGAGCTTGTCGAGACCCGCGTTCGCCTTTGCTGCCGCCCTACCCGTCGGTTTAGCTTGTACAAACCCTGCATCACCCCAAGCTGTCAGCTTGTCGAGACCGTCGCTTGGGTCGACCGGCTCCACCAACGGTGGAGCTACCGGATCAACCAGCGGTGGACGACCACGCGTCCGCGAGAAGAGTGCGCGTGTCAGCGAGTAGCTGGGGCACGGCCTTGGTTTGCGCGACGATCGGCAGGAAGTTGGCGTCGCCGGCCCAGCGGGGTACCACGTGTTGGTGCAGGTGTGCGGCGATGCCAGCTCCGGCCACCTCGCCCTGGTTGATGCCCAGGTTGAACCCGGCCGGACGGCTCACCCGGCGGATCACCGTCATGGCCCGCCGGGTCAGCGCCGCGATCTCGGCCACCTCTTCCGGGGTGGCGTCGGTGTAGTCCGAGACGTGCCGGTAGGGGCAGATCAGCAGATGGCCGGGCGAATACGGGTACAAGTTGAGGACGGCGTACGCGACGACACCGCGGTGCACGATCAGTCCCTCGTCGTCATCGCGTCCGGGCGCCCGGCAGAACGGACACTGCTTCTCGGTGCTGTCGGCCGGCTTGTTCTCGCCGCCGATGTAGACCATCCGGTGCGGCGTCCAGAGCCGCTGGAAGGCGTCCGGCGCCCCGGGATGCTCACCGGGGGACTCCACGACGAGATCCTCGGAAAGTGGACCAGAAGAACCGTCCTTCCGGTCCACCTCGCCCCGGTTGTGGACCGAGGGGTGTGTCCCCTCGGTCGGCTGCTCCCCTGCGCCGGACGTCACGACACTCAGCCCTCGGCGGTCGGGTCGGCGTTGGCGCGGCCGGCGACGTAGTCGACGACGGTTCGCACCGCTTCGTCGATCGGCACACCGTTGCGCTGTGAGCCGTCCCGGAAGCGGAACGACACCGCACCGGCGTCACGGTCCGCCTCACCGGCGATCATCACGAACGGCGCCTTCGACTTGGACGCATTGCGGATCTTCTTGCCGAACCGGTCGTCGGACGCGTCCAACTCGACCCGAATGCCGCGCTGGGACAGCTGATCGAGCACCCCGGACAAGTAGTCGTTGAACTCTTCAGCGACCGGCAGGCCGATCACCTGCACGGGTGCCAGCCAGGCCGGGAACGCACCGGCGTAGTGCTCCAGCAGCACGCCGAAGAACCGCTCGATCGAGCCGAAGAGGGCGCGGTGAATCATCACCGGACGCTGCCGGCTGCCGTCCGACGCGGTGTACTCCAGTTCGAACAGTTCCGGCTCGAAGAAATCCAGCTGAATGGTCGACAACTGCCAGGTCCGGCCGATGGCGTCCTTGGCCTGCACCGAGATCTTCGGACCGTAGAACGCCGCGCCGCCCGGATCGGGCACCAACTCCAGCCCGGACGCCTCGGCCACCTCGGCCAGCACGCGGGTGGCGTCCTCCCAAGTCTGCTCGTCACCGACAGACTTCTCCGGATTACGGGTGGACAGCTCCAGGTAAAAGTCGTCCAACCCGTAGTCACGCAGCAGATCGAGGACGAAGGTCAGCAGCCTGGCCAGCTCGTCCTTCATCTGGCCGCGGGTGCAGTAGATGTGTGCGTCGTCCTGGGTGAAGCCGCGCGCCCTGGTCAGGCCGTGCACCACGCCGGACTTCTCATACCGGTAGACGTGCCCGAACTCGAACAGCCGCAGCGGCAACTCCCGGTACGACCGGCCCCGGCTCTGGAAAACCAGGTTGTGCATCGGGCAGTTCATCGGCTTCAGGTAGTAGTCGGCACCCTGCCGGGTGACGTGGCCGTGCTCGTCGCGCTCTTCGTCGACCCGCATCGGGGGGTACATGCCGTCGGCGTACCACTCCAGGTGCTTGGAGGTCTCGAACAGGTGCCCCTTGGTGATGTGCGGGGTGTTCACGAAGGAATACCCGGCCTCGACGTGCCGACGCCGGGAGTAGTCCTCCATCTCCATCCGGATCATCGCACCCTTGGGGTGGAACACCGGCAGGCCCGAACCGATCTCGTCGGGGAAGCTGAACAGGTCCAGCTCGGCACCCAGCTTGCGGTGGTCGCGCTTGGCGGCCTCCTCGAGCCGGAATTTGTACGCCTTCAGGTCGTCGCGGGTAGGCCACGAGGTGCCGTAGACCCGCTGCAGCTGCGCGTTGCGCTGGTCGCCGCGCCAATAGGCGGCGGACGTCCGCATCAACGAGTAGGCGTTCAGGTAGCCGGTGTGCGGCACGTGCGGGCCGCGGCAGAGGTCCTTCCAGGCCACCGATCCGTCGCGCCGGACGTTGTCGTAGATGGTCAGCTCGCCGCCACCCACCTCGACCGAGGCACCCTCGGTCTCGCCGGCGTTGCCCTTGATGCCGATCAGCTCCAGCTTGTACGGCTCGTCGGCCAGCTCGGAACGGGCCTCGTCTTCACTGACCACGCGGCGGACGAATTTCTGCCGCTCGCGGACGATCTGGCTCATCTGCTTCTCGATGGCGGCGACGTCCTCGGGCGTGAACGGACGCTGGGTGTCGAAGTCGTAGTAGTAGCCGTCAGTGATGAACGGTCCGATGCCCAGCTTGGTGGCCGGGTAGAGCGCCTGGACGGCCTGCGCCGTCACGTGCCCGGTGGAGTGCCGCAGGATGTTGAGGCCGTCCGGCGAGTCGATGGCGACGCCTTCGACCTCGTCGCCGTCGGCCAACGCACGGGCGAGATCGCGCAGTTCGCCGTTCACCCGCATCGCCACGATGGTTCGGTCGCTGCCGAACAGATCCAGGCCGGTGGTCGTGGTCTCCACCGTCCGCACCTCGCGAGAGTCGTTGCGGATCACGGAAACGGAGACAGACACGGTCACAGGCCCTTTCAGAATGAGACTGCGGCAGAAGACCGCAGCGCTGACCCATTCTGCCGCATCAAGACCGACGCCGGCTCCGCGGCGGCGTCAGCTGGGAGTTAGGAGCGACGCCAGACATACTGAGGCCGGATTCCGCTCCCCCGATCCGGAACCCGGCCCCAGCCACAAGTCTGAAGGAGACACGTCGCGCCAATCGCGCCTTCTCCCGTTACCTGGACCACACTTCGCCGACCGTGTCCCCCCACGTCGAGCGCCGAGTGGCCTCCCCCACCCCGCACTCTAGGAACTCCGCTGGCGGGTGACCAGCCCGATTTGTCCCCCCTGTGGGTGACTCGGGTCGGTCTCGGTCTGTGATGCCGGTTCAGCCTGCCGAGTCGCCACCGGGTTCAAAGGCCGCAACTGAGTCCACTGCGACCTGATGCGACCGGCGGCGGTGGCCGGGATACGTCCGGAAACACGAACTGGCTACGGTGCGGACCGTAGCCAGACGATGGTGGGCGGTACCAGACTTGAACTGATGACCTCTTCCGTGTCAGGGAAGCGCGCTACCAACTGCGCCAACCGCCCGAGGTGGAGACGGGATTCGAACCCGTGTACACGGATTTGCAGTCCGTTGCCTCGCCTCTCGGCCACTCCACCGGTCAGAACCGGCCTCGTCGTGGCAGGTACGAGACCAACTCCGAGCGGACGACGGGATTCGAACCCGCGACCCTCACCTTGGCAAGGTGATGCTCTACCAACTGAGCCACGTCCGCGTGCTTTCCGGACCCTCTCGGGCTCCCCGGCGCGGATGCAACCTTAACAACCTCTACTCGGGGCAGGCAAACCGAGAGCCTCGTCGGACTCCCCGCCCGCACGATGTGCGAGCGAGTGTCACGATCGGCTATCGTAGGCAGCCGCGGGCGATTGGCGCAGTGGTAGCGCGCTTCGTTCACACCGAAGAGGTCACTGGTTCGAACCCAGTATCGCCCACCGCGAGAAACCCGTTCTGACTAGGTGAAACACCGAAGTCGGAGCGGGTTTCTTCGTTGCTGTGCAACATGCGTGCAACATGCCTCGCTCCCCTGCTCTAGGAGGAGTTCGCCATGACCACCCACACCCACGAGTTCGGACCGCATCAGGTCGGCTGCACCTTGTGCCTTGAGCACCGCCAGGACTGCGCCTGCCCGCTGTGCAACCGCACGATCACCCTGGTGATGCCCGACACACTCACCAGCGACCAGCGCCGCCAGATCAACGCCCGGATCCGGGCCAGCTTCGATGTGCATGTCGCCGAGTTCGTGCGCTGGAACAAGACCGAGGCAGTGACCCGATGACGCCCGCGGACCTGGCCCCAGTCTACGAACTCGGCCTGCGACCCGTCGTGGTCGAAGACCTCGGCCGACGGGCAGTACTCGTCCGTAAGCACGGCATTCTCCTGATCGACGCCGACATCAGCATCGAGACCCTGCGCGACGTCACCGACGGGCTCGCCACCAAGAAGGAGCCCATCAAGGCCAGCGACGACACCTTGGCCTTGCTGACGATCATTGGCCTGCGTGTGATCGAGGCCGATTGGCTCCGAAACGCCGACGCCGTGCTGCTGCGCAGCCAGGCCGCGCTCCTCATGGCTCCCGGGGCAGATCTCGCCCGGGCCGCCGATTGGGCACTCACGGAGTCTGCGGCGCACCTTGCCGAGGTGACTCCATGACCACGCGCGAACAGGAACTGCCTGACCCGCCTGCCACTGTGGCCGGCACCATCAACGTCAATGAAGGGAACAACTCCATGCCAACAATCAAACTGACCACCCCGCCCGGCTGCCCCTGGTGGTGTGAACTGCCGGCCGGCCATCCATACGACCCGAAACCTGCTCCCGGAGAACTCACACGACATCACCAAGCATGCGTCATAGAGTTCGCGGTCTCACGCACTGTCTTTGTGGACGGGGACGGGCGTGCATCCGTGGCGATCGAAGCCTACGAGGCCGTCACCGATGGCAAGCTGGAACTGCAGCCGCCGATCGTTGCCACGCGCTTTGACCACCTGCATGAGTTGGACGTCGAGGACTGCAGGCGCATGGCCACCCGGAAGCAGGTGGCGTGATGACGATCAGCCCGATGACCGTGCTGCGCTCGGCGCAGGTGAAGGTTGCCGAACTGCACCTGTCGGCGTCCGACAAGGACGCGCACCAGGTGCTCGCCGAGGTGGAGCGCTGTCTCAACGACGGCGCGATCGTCCTGTGGTCAGCCGGCCGTGATCTGACCGATCCCACTGCCGACGGCGGCGCCCAGAACCGCGGATACGAATGGACTGTTCAGGAACTCGTCGACTTTGCGAGTCAGCATCTTTACCATGCCGGTCGTCTTCTTCGTCTCATCGCCGTCGGTCTTGACGTAAAGGCGGCTGAGGGCGCCGATGAGCTCGTCGGCGCACCTGACAACGTCAGCGACGCCACGGACCCGAGCCTCGACCAGCGCCTGCTCAAGATGGCCGATGAGTACCAGCAGGTAGCCGAGCGTCTTCTCGTCGAGGTGAGCTGACGTGAGCTCCCCTCTCAGCCTGTTCAAGAACTCTGAAAGAGCCTGCGTCTCGGGGGCTATCGAGACCACGTATGCCCGGAAGTTGAGGCCGGATACCACCGAGCCCAGCACGGCGAGCGTCTTGTCGTCGATCGTGCGTCGGTCGCTACTGTCCTGGCTCTCCAGCGGAATGCGCGTCGAGAACACGACATCGCGGACCTCGCCGCGGATCATGTCGTACGACCGGGCCATCTCCTCGTCGTCGGCGTCTTCGATCGCCTGCTCGACCTCGGTGACGCAGCGCACCGCATCGACCGAGGTGGTCCACCAGTCGTTGCCGTCGCCGCGCAAGGCAGTCGGGGCCACTCCAGCGGGGATGACCTGCCATGCCCGGATGTATTCGAGCAGTTTGGATGCTGCCGACGTACTACTCATGCCCCCGAATCATGCCCGACGCAATCAGGAATGGCTAGGCGGTGCCCGATGAGTTCCGACCTTCGCATGGGAAGAGATTCGATCGACCCTGCACGCCGCTCGGAGTTCCGCAGCGTGACCACCTCGGCCGCCGACCCCATCCGCGTCACTCACTACGCCCCGGTGCTCGACCCCTCAGCCTTCTGCGTCTGCATTGGTGGGTCGCAGCCCTGTCCCCATGCCAACGGGCAGGCGACTCTCCAGGGCGACGACGGCGTAGGCAACGGCGTTGATCGTGGCGATCAGGTCTTGGGGGTGTTGCGCGATGCGCTCCAACATCTCGGCCGAGACGGGCAGCTGCGCCTTGAACTCCGGGTCTTGCCAGCCGACGCGCCTATCGCCGACCGCGAGTGTGATGTCGATGTCTGCCATGGTGATGACTCCTCTGCTTCGGGACGGCTGGATCCCGTCCTGGCGCTCACAGTAGAGGTGCGGCTGCGCGGGGGTAGCGACTCCTGCCCCTGCGCACGCGAAGAGGGTTCCCGGTGAGCGCCGAGGTGATGGCTGCGCCAATGACGGAGCCCGAGGCGCGGCGAGCCACGGAGCGTATCCAGGACGCCTTCCGGGAAGTCCTCAGCATCGTCAATGGCGACATCGACGAGCCGCTGTGTGGCCCATCCCCCGACTTCCGCCGGATCGGGGCCGTGCAGTTCATCTCCATCATCCGCGATCCCGCACTTGGTGCCGACCCGGACCTGATCTATGCAGCGCTCGCGTCAGCGCAGTGGCGAGCAGCCCATCCCGAGTGGAGGAAGAAGCAGGTCGTGGGTCACGTCTACTTCATCCAGGACGAGGACGGGTACATCAAGATCGGCTTCGCGCTCAATGTCCACGACCGGCTCAAGTCGTTGCAGACCGGCAGCCGGCAGGAACTCCGGCTGCTGGCTTCGATCGCTGGGAGCGTGCAGAGCGAACACGATCTTCACCGGCAGTTCAGTGCGGACCGTGAGCGTGGGGAATGGTTTCGGCCGAGCTCTGACCTCCTTGAGTACATCGGGGGTGTTCAGTGAACGCCGAAATCACGTACGGCCAGGTGCGCGAGTCCATCGCAGTTGCTCGCAGCCACGGCGAAAAGTTCTTCGAGCAGATCGTGTGGCAGGTCGAGAACGAGGTGTGGACCGTCCTGGGCTACGACTCCTGGGACGCGATGCGTGAGGTGGAGTACGCCGACATGGGCGTAGTCGCCCCGCGCGCCGACCGTCCCGAGTTGGTGTCCCGGCTCCGCGCCAAGGGCCTCACCCAGAAGGAGATCGCCGGGACGCTCGGCGTACACCGCGAGACGGTGGCGAACGACATTCGCTCAATGTCGGATTCCGACATTGAGCCTCCGGAGACGATCACGAACTCGCGGGGGCAGCAGCGGCCGGCTTCGTACGCGACCAAGCCCGCCGAGCGCATCGATTTCAGCACCGGTGAGGTGCTACCCACAGACCGACCGGGCGGGGAAGCTCCGGCGCCCTCAACCGTCGTTGAGCAGCGGGACCACGACGAGGCACCGTCGCCCGCGCCCCGCCCGGTCACCGGGGTGGCGTGATGGCTGAGTACCTGACGACTGCCGGCGCCGCGAAGTACGCCCATCGCCACCCGGGCTCGATCCGGCGCTCGCTGGAGGCCGGCGAACTGCACGGCGTCCAGCGCAAGAAGGGCGGCCCCTGGCTGATCAAGCCGGCGTGCATCGATGCCTACCTGGCCGGCGAGAAGTGCGAACACCAGGCCATGACGAACGTCCGTCGCATCGGCCGGAGGGCGTCGTCATGAGCCAGGTGTTCATGTGCAGTTCGTGTGGCGCCACTCGCTCCTCGCTGTATCACCGGAAGCGAGCGGATCTCACCTGCTCCCGTTGTGGGACGGTCCGTCCGCACAGTCTGATCCACGCCGAGTCGCCTACTGACTCACGCGAGCGCGCGAATGTCAGCCGTCAGGCCGAAACCCGGCTGATGTTGGAAGAGATCGCATACCTCGAGGACATCGCGGAGCGACTGCACATCGAAATAGTGGCCCACTGGGAGGCAGGTGATCCGTGGCTGCACCACGTGGCTGCTCGTGACTGGTACGGAGCACGACGATGGGTTGCCGTGATCAACCCTGACGCAACTCTCAAAGGGAGGCTGCACGCTCTCAGGGAGATCACCTGCACTGTTGTGGACCCGTCGAAGTGGTCACAAGAGGATCTCCGCTTGGCTCGCCGTCACTGGGTGCACAAGCCCAGAACCGGAGACCTGGTTGACCTAGTGAGTGAGTGACCGGGCGGGCACCGGCGAGGTGCTGCCCACAGACCGACCGGGCGGGGAAGCTCTCCGTCGGGAGCCGGGGCCTCAGCGGGCGCCCGCGCCCCGCCCGGTCACCGGCTTGGACGGCAAGACGCACGGCCGTCGAAATCGGGAACGCTGAGAAACGTCTCAGAATCGTCCGGGAGCAGGTCGCATTGGCCCTCGGCGTGAGCGCCTCGACCGTCACCGGGAACCTTGAAGCCATCTCGGTGCTTCGCAATCACATCGCACACCATGCCCGGCTCTGGATGCGTCCAACGTCGCCCTCACCCAGGATTCCCAAGAGGTTTCCGGCTTGGCTCCGCCGCAGTGTTCACCCGAAGTCGATGTACGGAGTGTTCCTCGCGCTGGCCGAGATGCTCGGACCAGACACCGAAGGCAAGCATCTGCTGACCAAGATCGACGCCATCCTCACGAGCAACGACCAGTTCCAGCACGGGATAACGCAGCCGATCACGCCCTGACGGGGATACCACTGCCCGGCACCGGACACCGCCTCTCTCCGGAAGCCCAAGACGACCGATGTCACGGTTGCGGCAACAGTGAATTGTCCTCTATTGTCACGGCTATGGAACAGTGCCTGGCGTGCGGTCACGGGCTGCCGGCCGGTGGCCACGCGGTGCGGGTGGACGGCTGGCTCGAACGGCCCATCACCGTGGACTTCCTGGTGTGCTCCGACTGCTGGACGGCCAGCGTCACCCCTGGCGGCGTCGTGGGCGTCGACGCGGTCGTGAACCAGCAGCTCAACAAGGTCCGCTGGGGGAGCAGGAACCGAGCCCTCAGCCTGTACGGCGGGAGCGTCTCGACCGGGATCCTGCCGTGCGCAGGCTGCGGCATTCCCGTGGAACGCGGCGTGAACCCGCGTATGCGATCACACACCTGTTCGCGGCGCTGCACGGCCAGGGTCTCGAAGGGCGCCAACACTGTTGCTCGATCCGTGACAGATTGCGAGGTGTGCGAGGTGCCGCTGACCGGTCGTGCCGATCGCAGGTTCTGCTCGGACCGCTGCCGCCAGCGGGCGCACCGTGGCGGGAGAGCGTGAACGCAGGGGTGGGGAGTTCCCCTATCCACGTCGTTGCGATGTTCCACACCGTCGCGCCCAGATAATCCAGGCATAGGGGGGTGGGGGGTGGGGAGTCCGCGAGGTACCTGCCTCTCCCCCCTCGGCTCTGAACCCGAAAAAACCACCACTGCTGGGCTGGATCTACCCACACCTCCGTGGGGGCTCCTGTGGGAGAAAACGGGCAGTGCCTGGCGGACTGCCCATCCCCTGCCCCCCTCGGGTTTTTTTGGGGGGTGGGGGTTGCGACCCCCGGCACCGAGCTTCCCCGAAGGCCATGGCCTTCAACCGAGAGGGCTGCTCCTCCTCGCCGTCCACCATCCAAAAGGTCGGCGGTGACGCCGGGGGTCGCAAGTCGAATGGTGCCTCGTCAGCGCTTCCAGTGCGCGGGATAGGCGTCGGACTTGTTCCGGACGACTTTCGTGGTCTTGGCCGCGGCCGTGGATCGAGGCGTCCAGTGCGCGGGGTAGGCGTCGCTGGCCGACTCTTCCCGTCGGCTGGTTGCTCGCTTCGGGCGTGGCAGGGTCATCATCGGAATCACTGGTCGACCTCCTCGGTCTCGGTCCGCTCAGCGCGGTGTTCGGCTTCGGCGTACAGGCTTGCTGCCAGGTCGCCGTGGTAGGCACGGATCAGATCGTCGTCGGTCAGCTCGGAGGGGAGCCGCAACTCGAGGTCGTCGGCCAGGTCGAGCCACCGGCTCCAACTGTTTGAGCCGTCGCGCACGGCGAGGGCTGCGGTGCTGCCGGCGCTGGTCACAGTGACCGACCAGTTGATCTTGCTCACGCCGATCCCTCTCGCGAGCGCGTCGAGTTCGTTGACGGTGAGCCGTGCCCCGGCAATCGTCGGCGCTACTCCGACCACGGTAGACAGCTGCTGCCGGGCATACAGGATGCGATCCAGATCGGCACCAACCTCGTCGAGTCGGAGCCAGACCCCGCGAACCTCATCGGAAGCTCGAAGCATCGACCGGGCATCGTCGTCGGTGGTGATCTCCAACTCCCTGGCACGGCGGAGCACTTCGACCGCGGCATCGAACCGCTTGCGGAGTTGAGTCACCAGATCGTCGGCCTGAGCCTTGACGCGTTCGGCCATCGCCTGATCGAGCAACTCGATCACTTTGGTTCGTTCCTGGTGGCCGCCATTGCCGATGGCTCGCCAAGTCGCGAGGCTGGTGATGAGGTCCGCGATCTGCTCCGGCGTGCATTCCAGCAGGTTGCCCGGTGCCTTCGGTTCGGTCGGCCCGGTCAGGTTCCTCAGAGTGCGCCAACGATCAGCGCCATCGACATGGACATCGAGGGCCTCCAGTTGTGCGAGCAGTCGAGCGATGGTGTCGACGACTCCCTGCGGTCGGAGGTCGAGGGTGCTCTGAGTGGCGTTCATTCTCCGCTCACCGCCTTCGGAAAGCGGACGCCGGCACGGATGGTTCGGATGACGCGAACCGGCACCTCGACCGGGAGCGCACTTCCGCTCCGGACGAAACCGGCAACCTGATCGGCCGGCACCCAAGCCGGGACGATGCCGCCTGCCTGAAGGTAGGTGGTGCCGGTCAACCCAGAGCCGTGCACGTTGGAGGTGGACACCGCCACGTCGGCAACCAGCACGTGCAGCCTGAACCGCTCGAGCATCTGCTCCACCTCGCTGTCGGTGAGCGCTTCGGCGTAGTCGACCGCGGCACGCTCCAACAGCGCCACCGTCGCCTCCCGGTCAGTTGTCTTGGGCATGGTCTCCTCCGTTGTGCTCTGCCACAGCCTGCCGATCGAGCAGCCAGCGACCGGCAACCATCCGACCGCCAAGGCGTGGCGCCAGCCGGCGTGCGGTCCGTTCACTGACCTGCAGAGCCGTGGCCGCCTCGTTGATGGTCATGAGGTCAGCCTGCTCCTCGACAGTCGGCGAGCTGTCCGATTGGCCGGGTGCGGCCAACACCGCAGCCAGCCCGTCCAGCTCGGCCGATCGCGGCAGGCCGTTACGGACCCGCGCCTGCTGAGTAACCCGGATGGCGTAAGCAACAACCTCCAACCCGCGGCCGTACAGGATCACCGCACCCTCCGGCACCGGCCCAGCAACGCCGATCACTGCGCAGTCTCCGGCGTTGGTGGCCCTGCGGTTCCGAGCTGCTCAGCCAGGTAGGACTCGATGAAGTCGGCCGCGGCGTCCTCCAGACCCGGAATCGCGTAGAAGGAGAACCGCTGCCGGAAGCCGAACCCAGCCTTGTCCGCAGCATCGAACGCACACAGAAGCTCGATCGCGTAATCGGCAAAGTCCTGACGCGCAGGCTCCCGCGTCATACGGCATCACCGACCCCGGACGCGGCCACCGCGCGAGCGACTGCCTTGATCGTGAAGTCACGGCCGCCGTACACACCGAACGTGGTCCGGTGCGCCAGGGCATAGGCCAGGCACTCGCAGGCCACCGGGCAGCCCTCGCAGGCCTGGGCAGCATGGGCCCGCGCTACGGCGTCGTCGGACAGCCACGGATTCGGCCCCGAATGCGTGCCGAGACACGGCAAGGTCTGACCGTTCCACATAGCCGTGTCGGTGGCGTCGATAAGCCGGTTGAACGCAGCGTGCTGCTGCTCGACTCGGCTGCCCTTGTCGCCAGTCACCGCGGGACGCGGAAACGGCCGGTGTCCGTCGTTTCAGTCCCCCGTCCACCTGTCCCCCTCCTAGAGGGGGAGACAGACGGACAGGTACGGGCACGGCACCTGTCCGCACCTGTCCGTGAAGGGTCTCGGACAGGTGTTCTGAGCGTGAATCAACCATCCTGTCCGTCTCCGTCCTCGGGGCTCTCGGACAGGCTCAAATGAGGGGACCTGTCCGAGCCGGGTCGCGGACAGGTCTTACGCCTGCCGATCGCGTGGGTCAGCTCCTGATTTGTGGCCGTCTCGCCGGCCGCTTTGAGTGCCACGCGAACCCGGTCGCGGCCGTGAACGATTCGGGCCTCTCGCGCGTCCGCTCCCGGGCTGCTGCTGCGTTCGGTCGAATGAGGTGTTTTCGGGGTGCCGATCCCGCCCGGGGTTCTTTCTAGAGAACCCCCCGGGCGTGAAGGTCGTAGTGCGTGAAGGTCGTGAAGGGGTGCGTGAAGGGTCTGACTACGGGTCCGTGAAGATCTGTGGTCCGCGTGAAGGGGTCTCCCCGAAAACACCCGCGTGAAGGGGGTCGTGAAGGTCATGGCGCGCCCCACTTCCTGGGCATTCCGGCGCTCTGATCTCCTTCGTCAACCACCTGCAGGACGCCGTCTTTGACCAGTCGCTCCAATCTTCGCCGGGCCTTCTCGCGCTGGGCGTTGGTCGGCTCCTTGGTGCCGAACATCACCGCAGCCACTTCCTTGGCGGACGCCGTGCCTCGCGCCTTCACCGCGGCCGCGACATTGACCTCCTCGAAGATGGTGGTCCGGCCGGCCTCGTGATCGTGCAGCAGGGAGAGCGGGCCGACCTCGTCGGCTGGCTGCTTGACGTGATGGAGTGCGACAACCGGGTCGCCGGGCTCGCCGGTCAACAGCAGTACCGACCCTGCACCGGAGGTGATCCAGGTTGAGCCGTACACGTCGTCCAGGCTCAGCCGGTCGCGCTTCTGGCCGCCACCGGCCTTGCGGTTGTGGTGTAGCTCGACAATCTCGATCTCGCGGGCGATCACCATCTGCCGGGCACGGTTCCACGCCGCGCCGACCGCGTCGTCGTTCAGGCCGACTGCGGCGTCCTTCAAGCTGTCCACGATTACGGTGTCGGCGTCGGCCTCGAGGGCCATTGCCACCAGTAGGTCGGGGCGTTGGGCCAGGTCGGCGGGTGGCGGGCCTTCCCAGATGCGGACCTTCGCGTCGAGTTCGGCCCGCCACGCTTCGCCGACCATGCGGCGCATGCTGCGGGCGATCTGCCGGGGCCGGTCCATCGCCAGGTACAGCACGCGTCGTAGGCCGGGCTGGATTGGGTAGCCGAGCAGGTCGCCGTACTCGGTGAACCCTGCCCGGCCGAGTGCGATCTGCTGCCCGATCGTGGACTTGCCGGTGCCCTGAACCCCAGCGAGGATGCACGCCTCGCCCTGGGCGATCAGCACCGAGGAACCCGACCCCCAGACCGCCGTCGGGGTTTCGGGGGTGTCGAGGATGAACCCACCTGCACCACGGAACCGAAACCGGGGCTGCACGGCCTCGCCGGTTCCGGTCGACGAGACCGAGGTGTCGCCGGAGGGCGCGGCCATCTCGGACTCGAGGGGATGCGCCAGGCGCAGACCCTCGGCCCGACCTGCAGCAACCTCGGCGACGAGGTCCTCGGCACCCTCGCGCGGCGTCAAGCCCACCGAATAGCGGCCCTCCCCCTCACCGGTGCGCATCCAGCTCGTCCCACCAAGCACGGACCGTCTGCGGGTCACCCTCGAAGACGAGCTGAGCCAGATGGCTCCCGTAGCGGCACAGGTAGTCCAGCGCGATCGCTGGCGGCAGTTGACCGGGAGCGATCAGGATTCTGGCCATAGCGCCAGCAGGGGCATCAGCAACACCCTGCACAGCACGAGACACTGCCTCATCGGACAGGCGGCGGACGTCGACGAATACCCGGCACGCCGCCCGTAACCGACGCCGCGGTGGAAGCTGCGTCGAGTAGGCGTTGCCAACAGGCACCCCGACGTCCGAACCCGTACACTCGTGGTCAGCGCCGCCAAACGCTTTGGCCGCCTCGACCTGGCGATCGAGGCGGCTTTGCTGTTCAGACACGTCGATCACCCGGCCCAGATGACAAGTGCCTCCACGAACCAGCGCCGCTCATGCGCTGATCCGAGCGGGCGGGATCGGGCTCATGGCGCCGTCGAGTTCGGTCCTGTCGACTCGGATGGCGCGCGTACCGAGACGGTAGGCGCGAAGCCTGCCGTCGATGATCATGCGGCGGATGGTCTTGTCGGTGCAGCTGAGATATGCAGCTGCATCTGCGATGGTTACGTAGCGGGCAATGGGCTCCGACACGATGAAAGCACCTCCAAGGGCGTGGTGATCCACGCACCCGCTGAGGTGCCTATGTGCTCAATATAGCCCTGAGTGCCCTCATTGTGTCCCGACACCCCGCGTGCTGAACCTCGCTCCACTTGTTGATCAGGATCTGAAGCTCTTCCAAGGTGAGTTCGGGTTCATCGCCAGCCTCCAGCCACTGCCAGATCAGTCGCATATGCTCTTCGGTCGCAACAACAACGCGGGTGCATCTGGGGCAGGCGAAACGGCAGCGAGCGTGAGCAACGGCGTGCAATCGTAGGATCACGTCGGTCTCGCCATCGCCGTGCTCGCCGTCGTCTCGCGTGTACTGGATGAGCTCCCCGGCGTTGTTGAGCATCTGAGTCGGCCCGGGGCTCCACGGGATAGGCGTTCGCGGGTGGCGGTCGCCCATCTTCCCATCGCACACGATCCGAAGCGTCATCTCGAGCCTCCCTCGGCCATCCTCGACAAGGCTGCGGCAATCGCCTTATCGCGGTCGGCTGCAGCGTGCTGGTAGCGCATTGCAGCGCTCGGCGTGCTGTGACCGAGACGGCCCATCAGTTCGGCCAGGGTGGCACCCGTCTGGGCGGCCAGGACGGCTCCGGTGTGTCGAAGGTCGTGGAAGTGGAGCGTCGGACGTCCGGCAAGCGCTCGAGCCCGGTAGAAGCCGTGCCCGCCACGCCACTCCAGGTTCTTGCCGGTCTTGATCTTGACCGGGTTCCGGCCGTACAGGGTGGATGGCGCCAGGTGTTCACCGGACGCCGACGGGAACAGCAGCGCGTCACGGCCGGGTTCGACGTGGGCCTTCAGGTGTCCCGTGACGATGGGCATCAGATGAGGCGGGATCGCCACGTTCCGGGAGCCGGAGTCGCTCTTCGGATCACCGACGATCACCTTGCCGTCAGCGCGGACGACGCCGCGGCGTACCTTCACCAGCCGGTTCCGGACGTCGACGTCGCGGCGGCGGAGTTCGGCGAGTTCCCCGAACCGGAGTGCGCACCACGCGGCGAGCAGCACCATGAGCCGGCGGTTCTCCGGCATCTCGGTGACCAGCCGCTCGAGTTCAGCGAGGGTGAGCGGCTCGACCTTGTGGGCGCGGGTCGTGCTGCTGCCACCCCGGACGCGGCACGGGTTCACCAGGATGAGGTTCTTGTCGACGGCCGTGCCGAGGATGGTTCGGAGCAGCCCGTAGGCGTGGCTACGGAGGGTCGGCCGGTCGGGCCCGAGGTCGGCGTACCAGTCGTCGACCTCGTCGCTGGTGATGCTCGCGACGGGAAGGTTCCCGAAGGTGGGAAGGATGAGGTTGTCGAGCAGCTGCTGGTAGTGGTCACGGGTGCGCGGCTTGAGCGGGCGGCCTCTCACCGTCCGGCCGGCCAGCCAGGTTGCGCTGAACTCCTTGAGCGTGACGACTGCCCGCTTCTTGCGCTGCCCTCGCTGCTCGGGCGGCGCCCACTCGTCCAAGTCGATGAGCTTGCGCTCACCAGTGAGCCAGCCGCGGGCGGCGTCCTCACCGGAGAACGTCATGGGCGCCTTGTACAGACGTCCATCGGGTCCCGTGTAGGCGGCTTGCCAGCGCTTGGACGGTAGTTGCCGGAGGCGGCCGAAGCTGCGCCGATCAGAGCCCTTCGCAGGTCCGCGTCGGGGCTCCGATGAGGGCTCCGTATGCAACATACGTGCAACATAGCAGGGTATTCGCGGGTTCTCGTGTCCACTTGTGTCCAACACGCCGACGCGATACTGTTCCGTTCAACGCCTAGCCAGAACCGGGTTCCACAAGCGGTTAGACAGTTCCGCAAGACGGCATGCTGAACTGGTTCGAACCCAGTATCGCCCACCGCGAGAAACCCGCTCTGACGATCAAATGGCTCACTTCCAGTTTCACCGACGGTCGCGCGTACCCGAACCAGGCTGGTGAGTCGACGAAGCCCCTACAGCCAGTGGCGTGCTGGCGGCAGGGGCTTCGGTCGTTGTTCGAGGCTAGTTGGTTTGGGTCGTGGTGGAGTCGAACTCACCGGGTGCGAATTCCATGACGGAGGTCATGGCGGCGAGGTCTTCGGCATGACGGGTCGTTTGCACGATCATCACGTTGCAGACTGCATTTCGGACGACCTCCGCCGGAACCGATCCGAGCAGTTCGCCCTTTTCGGCGCCGACACCACGGTTGCCCACCACGATCAGATTCCTCGGGTTGTCTCCGGCCGTTTGCAGCAGGGCCTGCGCGGGCGAGGTCGCAACGATGCGCTCTTGGAACTCTTTGATGTTGTGTTTGGCTTTACCGAGGGCTTCGAGGGAGGTCTGCATGGCTGCGGTCGCCGCTTCGTGTCCGTAAACGAGCACCCGCGAGCCGTCCGACGCCAGGCCTCCGGCGTGGTCCCCTAGCTCATAGGCCGTGACGATCACGAGCCGGGCTTCCGCCGCCTGAGCAATACCGGCCGCGTGGCCCACCGTGACCAGCGAGGTAGGCGTCCCGTCCGAGCCGACGATCACGTCGTCGTAAACGGCGTGGATGTGGCGCGGCGCACCCAGCGGGATCAGAGCGGACTCCTGATCCTCCGGCGGCGGATCGACCCACAGCATGCTGAGCGCGGCGAGCCCGAGCAGGATTCCGGACAGCAGGATCGCGTTGGGGCCCGAGTTGTTCAGCAGGTGCTCGAAGATCCAGCCGAAGCTGACCGTCTGGATGAGCATCGGGACCACGATCATCATGTTCAGGATGCCGAGGTAGACCCCCATCTGCCGCTTGGGCACCAGGGTCGACACCATCATCGATGGCAAGCCGATCATCGCCGCCCAGCCGATGCCGAGACCGATCATCGGCAGCAGGGCGAGGTACGGGTCGGTGATCCGGGACAGTGCGACGAGCGAGACCGCCGCCAGGCCGATAGTTGCCCCGAGGACCTTCTTCGCCCCCATTCGCTGCACCCAGGCGATTAGGAAGAGTGCCGACAGCATGGTGAAGAAGTTGTAGCCGGCGTTCATCAGGCCGGTCCACGAGACAGCGGTCTCCCATGCCTCGCCACCGGTCTCGGGATCGGCAGCAAAGGCGGTCTGGCCAACGCTGATCGCCACGAACTGCCAGTAGATGAACATCGCGTACCACTGGAACGCGAACGCAAGTCCGATCTTGTGCATCGCCTTCGGCATGGTCTTCACGGCGCTCGCGATGTCCTTCACCGCAGCACCGAGGCCCTTCGGCGCGGCCTGAATCTCGGCGAGCTCCTCATCGTCGGGCCTGAGCTCCTTGGGCCCGCGGAACATGGAGATGAACACCGTAATCAGGAGGCTGGCGGTGCCGAGGAAGAAGCACACGTACATCCAGTACGGCAGCCCGTTCGAGCCCTCACCGGTGATGAACTTCTGGAAGACAAAGATGGCCAGGTTGGCGAGCACCGAGCCGAGCCCCGCGTAGAAGCTCTGAGTCAGGAAGCCCCGGGCCAGTTGGTTCTTGGGCAGCCGGTCGGCCAGGAACGCCCGGTACGGCTCGGCGGTGGTGTTGTTGCCGATGTCGAGCAGCCACAGGCAGATCACCGCGGCCCAGAGCACTCCCACGAACGGGAAGATGACCAGGACCACCGCGGCCAGCAGCGCGCCGCCGACGATGTACGGCTTGCGTCGGCCCCATCGATCGCTCCAGGTCTTGTCGCTGGTGGCGCCGATCAGCGGCTGGATGATCAGGCCTGTGATCGGTCCGGCGATGTTCAGGATCGGAAGTTCATGCGGGTTCGCCCCGATGAAGAGGAACAGTGGGTTGACGGCGGAGAACACGATGCCGAACCCGAAGGAGTTCCCGAAGAAGCCCAGCGTCATCACCAGGATGTTCATCCTGGTCAACGGTGGTTTCTGCTCACTTGCTTGCGCGATGTCGAGCGCGTTCGCGGTTTTCACGGAAGTCTCGGCAGCTGTCATAGCTGTTGACCCTCTCTTGCAATCAGCGACATAGCTTTGATTCGAAATGAAACCGAACGTGTCAAGTGACGCCACAACAAGGACTTGTGATCAGCAAATTTTTCCAACCCCCACCGGGACCCTCGGACCGGGCCTCGGGCATTCCCGGCTCGTGTCGAGCACGCCGCGTTCTCGTGCCCGGCCAGCAGGTCGACTGGCGGCGTTCAGCCCGGGTGGCAAGCAGCTGCGGGAGTAGGCCGGCCAACGGGAGAGCAGCACCGCTTCGCGCTCGCGGCCGAGCGAGAGGGCAAGGTCTGCCGCCGCACGCAGGTATCGGTGAACTCCTCGTTGAGGTTGCGAACCCACGGCCCGAGTGCGGCCGCGTTGTTCGGCAGGTCCTGGCCGGCCGCTCCGCACCACAGGGCGATGGCAGAGACATAGCGGTCCAGGGCGTCCTCAGCGCGCTCGTCGAGCAGCGCCGACTGTCGTGCCGACTAGTCGACCGGCCCGAGCGAGCAGGACTGCCAGCAGTAGTGCCTGTTTAGTGGGCCCCGGATTCACCTCGACCGATCCCCGCCAGAGCCGTAGGCCACCAAGGATCTGCAACCGTACGCTAGCCACCACCGGGGCGGGATGCCCTGACCCAACCGTGGTCTCCGCAGCAGCAGGCATGGACGTCCCCCCAAGTCAGAACCAAGTGCGGCGCCGCCGTTGGTATTGTCCCAAGGTCTCGGACAGCCGGGAAGCCGTCCCGTGCGGGCGCGCGGAGCAACCGCTGCGGCGGCCACGTCATCAGGCCGCCTGGGAAAGCGGATCTGCCCGAAGGATGGGATGGTCGTCCCACATTCTGGGCAGCCGATTTGCATCTGGTACAAGCCGCGAGAGAAGTTGGTAGCACGAAAACACGCCGGCAATGGAGCCGCAGGACATGTGACGCAAGAGAGGCACATCATGACCGCTCCAGCCTTGGTGATGGTGGGAATGGGCAGCACCGATGCCCGAGTCGCCCAAGTCGCGCACTCCTTGAGGCAGGGCCTCCAGGGCATGCGCCCGGGCCTTTCCGTGCATTGCGCCTTCCTCGACCACTGTCCGCCGTCAACCCCACAGGTTGTCTCGCAGCTCATCAAGCAAGGCATCACCGAGGTGGTGCTGGTTCCGCTGCAACTGACCCATGCCATCGACCCCGACGAACGGGTCATCGGCCAGGCGATCAAGCTGCGCAACCTCTATCCCGATCTGCGGGTCAGCGTGTCGCGTCCGATCGGTCCGGAGGTGACACTGCTCACCGTTCTCGACCAGCGTCTCCGCGCATCCCTGGCGACCCATCGGGTTCTCGAGCTGGACGGCCTGGTGCTGTCGTCGGCACGCAGTGGCGACGTCCGCGGCAACGCGCTGCTCGCGCGACGCGCGCGACAGTGGTCGACACATCACCGGTTGCCCTGCCTCACCGCGGTCGCGGACGGCTCCGGCCCGTCGGTGTCGCAGGCCATCCAAGGGCTACGCGTCCAGGGTCGCCGGCACATCGCGGTCGGCTCGTTCTTCTTGACCGCAACCGAGCTGTTCCATGCCCAGACAGACCTGGCCGAGCGCTGCGGCGCGGTGTCGGTCAGCGAGCCCCTGGGTGCCGCGCTCGAGGTGATGGACCTGATCCTCGCCCGCTATGCCTTCGCGGCGATGGATCTGCTCGACTTCGGCTTCGATGCCTTGGAGGAAGAGGTACCGGCCCGGCACCTCACCATCGCCTGATCTCGTCCGGACCGCTCACCGCAGGCCCGCACCGAGCGCTCGCTGAACTATCTACCGCTCGCTGAATTCAGCGAGCGGTAGATAGTTCGGCGAGCGCGAGGTGCGGGGCCCGCCCGATGAGGTCACGACTTCGCGACTCGGGCCTTCTCGGCGGCGACATCGAAGGTCGCCTCCGGCCAGGTGAGGTTGAGTCCGATCAGGTGTTCGCGGACGAGCTGGGCGACCGCCCAGTTCCGGTACCACTTGCGGTCCGACGGGATCACGAACCACGGCGCGTGATCGGTGTTGCAGCGCTCCAGCGCATCGGCGTACGCCTCCTGGTAGGCCGGCCACTTCTCTCGTGCGTCGATGTCCTTCGGGTTGTACTTCCAATACTTCGCCGGGCTGTCCAGCCGAGCCGCGAGCCGGCTCTTCTGCTCCGCGAACGACACGTGCAGGAAGCATTTGATGATCGTCGTGCCGGCCTCGGTCACCTCCTTCTCGAAGGCGTTGATCTCGTCGTAGCGGCCGTTCCACTCGCTGACCGGCACCAACTGCTCGACTCGGACGACCAACACGTCCTCGTATTGGGAACGGTCGAAGATGCCGATCATGCCTGGGCTGGGCAGCGCGTTCCTGATCCGCCACAGGTAGTGGTGTTGCAACTCCTCCTTGGTCGGCGCTTTGAACGACTTCAGCTGGATGCCCTGCGGATCGACCAGGCCCATCGAATGGCGGATCACGCCGCCCTTGCCGGAGGTGTCCATGCCCTGCAGCAGCACCAGCAGGCTCGGGGCGCCGTCGACCTCAGAACGACCGTTGGCGTACAGCTGCTCCTGCAGATCGGAAAGCTCCGATGCCAGCGCCTCGGTGAGCGCCGGCGCATCGGCCTTGCCCGATCCCGGGTAGCCGGGGGACGCCGCGGTGTCGAACCGCGCCAGGTCGACCGGACCCTTCGGCAGCCGTAGCAACGTGCTCAGTGGCTTGGTGGGCCGTCCCGGATGAGGGTCGCCGGTCTTCTTCGACTTCGACTTCTTCTTGGCTGCCATCCCCGTAGTGTGGCCTACCGCCGACGCCCGCACTAGGGATATTGCACACCGGAAGGTCAGCCGGCAGAGCCGAGACGGGTGGCCAGAATGTCGGCCAGGTCGTACTTCACCGGCTCCTCGAGCTGCTCGTAAGTGCAGGATCGCGGCTCACGATCGGGACGCCAGCGGTTGAACTGCGCGGTGTGCCGGAACCGGACGCCCTCCATGTGCTCGTAGCGCACCTCGACCACCAACTCGGGTCGCAGCGGCACGAAGGACAGGTCCTTGCCGTTGTTCCAGCGGCTGTATTCGGAGTTGCGCGGGGTGAGGGCGCCCTCTTCTTGCCGGGCCCAGGCCCATGGGTGATCGTCGAAAGTGGTGACCAGGGGCTGCAACTCGGCGAACAGTTCCTTGCGCCTGGCCAGCGGGAATGCCCCAATCACACCCACCGACGCCAGCTCGCCGGCATCGTTGTACAGGCCGAGCAGCAGCGAGCCGATCACCTCGTCCCCGCTCTTGTGGACCCGGTAGCCGGCCACCACGCAGTCGGCGGTGCGCTGGTGCTTGATCTTGAACATGGTGCGCTTGTCCGGCTGGTAGGTGCCGTCCAGCGGTTTGGCGATCACGCCGTCCAGGCCGGCGCCCTCGAATTGGGCGAACCACTGCTCGGCGAGTCCGGGGTCGCGGGTGGCCGGGGTGAGGTGGACCGGTGCCTGCGCATCAGCCAGCGCTCGCTCCAAGACGGCGCGGCGCTCCTCGAACCGACGTTCGGTGTAGTCGACGTCGCCCAGTGCGAGCAGGTCGAACGCGACGAAGCTGGCCGGCGTCTGTTCGGACAGCATCTTCACCCGGCTGGCCGCCGGGTGGATGCGTTGCTGCAGCACCTCGAACTCGAGCCGGTCGCCGACCACCACGACCAGTTCGCCGTCCAGCACGCACCGCGAGGGCAGGTTCGCCTTGATCGCCTCGACCATCTCGGGGAAATACCGGGTCATCGGCCGCTCATTGCGAGAACCGATCTCCACCTCGTCGCCGTCGCGGAAAATGATCGAGCGGAAGCCGTCCCACTTGGGTTCGTAGGACAGTGCCCCGGCCGGAATCTGAGGCACCGCCTTGGCGAGCATCGGCTTGACCGGGGGCATCACGGGCAGCTGCATGGGAGCCATTGTGCCGCCCCGCTACTTCTCGATCCGGTTGCCCTGCTCGTCCCAATGCGCCGCCACCTTCTTGGACGGCTGCACCCGCGGCGGCTCGCCGGGCTGTTTGGGATAGTCCGGCGGCCAGTTCAGTTCCCCGCCGGGCAGCGTCTCCCACAGCTGGAGCAGCGGCTCGAGCGAGAACGCCTCGGCGTCCATGTCGGCCCAGGGGTCGCCGTCGGCGAGCAACTCGGGAACGGTCGTCAGGTTGAACTCGCGCGGATCCTTGACCTCGGCCAACTGTGCCCACGTCATCGGGGTGCTGACCGGAGCGCCGGGGCGGGCGCGCAGGCTCCAGGCGCCGGCGATCGTCCGGTCGCGGTTGTTCTGGTTGAAATCGATGAAGATCCGTTCACCGCGCTCCTCCTTCCACCACGCCGTGGTGACGCCGGCGTCGCGGCGTTCAAGCTCGCGCCCGAAGCCGATCGCAGCGTGCCGGACGTCCTCGAAGGAATGCTCGGGGCGGATCCGCAGATAGATGTGGACGCCGCGGTTGCCGGACGTCTTCGGATACCCCCGCAGACCGAGTTCCTCCAGCAACTCGCGAGCCACATCGGCGACGCGCTGGGCGTCGGTGAAGTCGGTACCGGGCTGCGGATCGAGGTCGAGCCGCAACTCGTCGGGATGGTCGACCGCAGGACGCCGCACCGGCCACGGGTGGAACGTGAGCGTGCCCATCTGCGCAGCCCAGACGAAGGCCGCCGGTTCGGTCGGGCACAGCTCGTCGGCGGGACGTCCGCTGGGGAAGCTGATCCGTACCGATTCGACGTAGTCGGGAACGCCCCTGGGCAGCCGCTTCTGATAGAAGCCGTCGGCCTCCCGGTCCTGCGTGCTGGTGGCCAGCCGCATTCCCTCGCGCCAGCCGTCCGGCCAGCGCTCCATCGCCGTCGGCCGCTCCCCCATCGCCCGCATCAGCGCGTCGCCCACGGTCGCGAAGTACTCGCAGACCTGCAGTTTGGTGATCTCCGGCGTCCGCTCGGTCGCCTCGTAGACGATCCGGTCCGGGCTGGTGACGCGCACCGGGCGTCCGGCTGCCTCCACGACTGCGGCGTTGGTGACCATCCGCACAGGCTAGTGGGCGCGGACCGCGCACCGAAGGGTCAGACTTGTCCCCGCTGGCGGTGCCTGAGCTCACGCCCTTCACCCTCTGCGTGCGGACTAACCTGGGGTGGTCACCCGAGACACCCAGGAGATCCCGCCATGAAACTCGATCCGACCCAGTTCCGGACGCCGGAGCAGTGGCGCGAGCTGCTCACCCCGGCGGAGTACCACGTCCTACGCGAGGCCGGCACCGAGCGGGCCTTCACCGGCGAGTACACCGACACCACCACGCCGGGCACCTACCGCTGCCGGGCCTGCGGGGCAAAGCTGTTCACCAGCGACACCAAATTCGAATCGCACTGCGGCTGGCCCTCGTTCTTCGCACCCGAGTTGGACAGCGTCCGCTACATCGAGGATCGGTCGCTGTGGCAAGTCCGCACGGAGGTCCGCTGCGCCACCTGCGACTCGCACCTGGGCCACGTATTCAACGGCGAGGGCTATGACACGCCGACCGACAAGCGTTACTGCATCAACTCGATCTCGCTGACTCTGGAGCCCGAGCAGAAGGCGTGATCGTGGCCACCGTCCGGCGAGTCCCCCGGGCGGCAGCCTTTCCCGCGGCTAGATTCACCTGCGTGGGCGGAGCGCGCAAGACCATGATGGGCGGTACCGGGTTGTTCGATGACGCGGTGGCCGCACTCCAGGCCATGCATTGGCGACCCGAGTTGGTGATCGAGGAGATCCCGGCGCCGCAACGGATCGCGCCGCACGCCGTCGCGGTGGCCGCGGAGGTCGTCGCCGGCGGGGAGGACCTCGGCAACGGACGGCTGGTGCTGCTGCACGACCCGGCGGGCAACGCCTCGTGGGACGGGGATTTCCGCTGCGTCACCTATGCCAGGGCCGAGGTGGACGCCGAAATGGTGGTCGACCCGCTGCTCACCGAGGTGGGCTGGTCATGGCTGACTGACGCGCTGGCCCGATACGACGCCGGCTACACCGCGCCGAGCGGCACCGTGACCGCGGTGTCATCGCGGGCCTTCGGCGCCATGTCGGCCGACCCGCCCCGTGCCGAGATCGAGATCCGGGCGTCCTGGACGCCGCTGGTCACCTCCGCTGACGACGTCACCAGGCACCTGATGAGCTGGTCCGAGTTGCTGTGCACGACCGCCGGCCTGCCACCGCTGCCCGAGGGCGTGGTGGTGATGTCGGCACGGCGTCGGCGGTGACCGATCAGCCCGATGAACTCGTCGTCCTGGAAGCGCCCGCGGACGGCGTACCGGAGGTCGTCCACACCCCGGCCGAACTGACCGCGATCACGGCCTCGCTCGCCGCGGGCACCGGTCCGGTCAGCATCGACACCGAACGAGCGCAGGGTTTCCGCTATTCGGCAAGGGCGTATCTGATCCAGCTGCGCCGAGCAGGCGCCGGCACCGTCCTGCTCGACCCGATTCCGTTCACCGGCAGCGACCACCCGGCCGACTTCTCCGAGCTGGCCGCCGCACTGGCTGGCGCCGAGTGGGTGCTGCACGCCGCCAGCCAGGATCTGCCCTGCCTGGCCGAGGTACGGCTGCTCCCGCGCCGGCTGTACGACACCGAGCTCGCCGCTCGGCTGCTGGGCCTGCCGCGGGTTGCGCTCGGCACATTGGTGGAAGAGGCGTTCGGGATCACGCTGCGCAAGGAGCACTCGGCCGCCGACTGGTCGCGGCGTCCGCTTCCCGACGAATGGCTGACCTACGCCGCGCTCGACGTCGAGCTGCTGGCCGACCTGCGGGACTGGCTCGACGAGCGTCTCCAGGCCGCCGGCAAGGCCGAATGGGCGGCACAGGAGTTTGCTCACCTGGTCGAGCGGGCCGATCTGCCGGCTCCGGCGCGGGTCGACCCGTGGCGGCGCACCTCCGGCCTGCACGCCGTCCGGACGCCGCGGGCGCTGGCCGTGGTCCGCGAGCTGTGGCAGGTGCGGGACCAGTTGGCGTCCTCCATGGACAGGGCGCCCGGCAAGATCCTGCCTGACCGCGCCATCACCGCGCTGGCCGCCCGGGCCAACAGCGCCGAGGTGAAGCGGCTCGGCCCCGCCGACCTGGCCGCCGTCCCCGAGTTCGCCTGGCGCTTTCCCTCCCGCTACCGGGCCCGCTGGCTGGCAGCGCTGGACCGGGTGGCCGCGCTCACCCGTGACCAGCTGCCCAGCCGGCAGCAGGTCGCCGAGGGTCCGCCACCCACCCGCACCTGGGAGTTGCGCAACCCGGAGGCGGCCGCGCGCTGGGACGCGATCCGGCCCGCAGTGGTCGAACGGGCCTCCGAGCTGAAGCTTCCGGTGGAGAACCTGATCAGCCCGGACGCCCTGCGACGGCTGCTGTGGACGCCGCCCGCCGACCTGACCCGCGAGACGGTGGACGCCGCGCTGGCCGCCGAGTCCGTCCGGCCCTGGCAGCGTGAGCAACTGGTGCCACTGATCGTGGCCCACCTGACCGCCGACTGACCTCACCCGGGCAGCCGCGTCCGGCACTACCACTCGCCTTGTTTATAGTGAGCGGGTGTCAGATCCAGGCCACCTGCCGACCGGTGCATTCGGTAGTCAGCCGCCGCAATGGCAACCCCCCTCCTCGCCTCCCCCGCAGGTTCAGTCGCCGCCTCCAGGATCGTCGCCGCCCTGGGTAGGCGGACCGTCGCAGCCCGGACCGCCCCAGTCGGGCGCGCAGCCGCCGCGACACCGCCGGCAGCATCCCTGGATCGCTGCTCTCCTCGTCGTCGCGGTGGTGCTCGGCGTGGTCGCCGCGTCCGCCGTGGTGGGACGGCCGGTCACCGCGCAGGAAGCGTCCGTCGCGATGCGCTACTTCCCCGCAACCGGAAACCGGGTGGTGTTGGAGAACTCCGACGGCACCGACACGGTGGCCGAGTACTACAGCGCCTTCGGTGGCCAGGTGGTGCAGAGCGCACCGTACGCCTTCGGTCACGGGGTCGAGAGCTTCCAGGAGCTGACCACCAAGAGTTGGGCGCGAATCGTCGAGGTCACCGCCGACGCCAATGGCCGGGTCAGCAGGCGCCGCAGCCGGATGCTCGCGGTCGAACCCGGTGGCCTCCAGCTGCGGGTGGACGCCGGCACCCGCGACTTCCAGGCGTTCAGTCCTGGCCTCCCCGTCCTGCCCGCCGGCGTCAGCGACGGCCAGGAATGGACCGCCGCCGGCACCGTCACCCTGGGCACCGAACGCAAGACCTCGGGCCGCCAACCGTATGCGGCCACGTTCAAGGCCGCCGCCCAGGACACCGGCTGCATCGTCATCACCACCCAGGTCACGATCGGTCGTGCGGCGCCGACCCGCGAGGTCACCGGCTGGTGCCCCGGGCGCGGCGCGATCGCGACGGCGACCGGCGAAGTCACCTCGAAGGCGGTCACCCGAGCCCCCCGCTGGCAGTCGGTCGACCGAGTCGCCGCGCCGGCGCCGGCCGTGCTCACCGCCGAGTGGAACTTCACCCGGCGCGACCTCAGCGTCGCCCCGATCGCGTTGTACGCGACGGTGCGGCCGGTGGTGCTGCCCGGGCCCGTCGTCGTCTATGTCAACACCCCCGGCGGCGACCTGGTCGCGCGCGGCTGGTCGGACGGTCCGACGGACCCCCGATGGACGGCGCATCCGGGCGGTCAGGTCACCTCGGCGACAGCGGTCGGCAGGGTCGTCGTCGCCGCGACCACCGAGCGCACCGTGGTCGCCTACGGTGCCGAGGGCGAGTTCCTCTGGCAGGCGCGAGTGAGCGACGTCAGCGCCGTGCCGATCGTCCGGTTCGGCAGATTGGCGGTGCTGGCCGGCCTGGACGGCATCGTCACCGCTTTCGACGCGCAGACCGGGAAGGTCGCCTGGACCGCCCGCACGCCGACCGAGATCCGGCAGCCGATAGTCGTCGGCGAGACGCTGACTGTGCTCGACCAGGCTGGCAACCTGATCTCCCTCGACGCGACAGGAACCGCGCGCGCTGCATTCGAGACCGACGCGCCGGAGACGTTCGGCGTCGCCGAGGGAGTAGTCGTGGTGGCCAGCCGCGCAGACAGTTACGTCCGCGGCTATCGGCTGGCCGACGGCGAGCAGCTGTGGCGGGTGCAGCTGGCCGGCAACAGACGCTCGATCACCGGGCTCGGCTCGACGGTGATCATCGGCCGACAGGACGAGCTGCTCAGCTTGGGTGCCGCCGACGGCGTCCAGCAGTGGGCGAAGCCGATCGCCGCCGCCCGGGTCCTCGCTCAGGGTGACCGGTTGGTGGTGGCCGATCGGACGACGGTGCGGCTGCTGGCCGGCTCGGGGACGGAACTGGCCGCCTACCGCACCCAGGAGGACGACCTGTCCTTCGGTGCCGGGGTCTTCCTGGTAGGCGACTCGGGCGACTTCTTCTGCTTTTTCGGCAAGTTCGCCTACCGCAGGGAGATCCCGGCATGAGGACGCTCGCCGCGGCAGGCGCCGTCGCCCGCGACATCGTCTGGCTGACCATCGTCCAGCCGGTGCGGGAGGGAATTCCCCGCCGCGCCGGCTGGCCCGTCGGCTTGGTGGCGATCGTCACGTCGATCCTCACGCTGTACGGCCTGCTCACCCTCGCGGTGGTGTTCGCCGGCCAGCTCCGCAGCGCCGACACGCTCGTGGTGACCTCGACCGGGTTGACCATTCCGGACGTCGGCGCCTGGCTGTGCATCTCCGGCGTCGTGCTCTCGCTCGCCGCCCTGCAAACCGCGGCGCTGCATCTGCCCTGGTGGGTCAAGCTGTTCGCGCTGATGACCACCACGATCGCCATGGTCTATTTCGCCACCGCGGGGGCGTCCGACCCGATGCTGCTGCTGGCCAGTCTGCTCGGGCTGCTGACGCTGGTGACGTTGACGCTCGTCCGTTGGCGCGCCCAGTTCGCCTGGTGGGAGTTCGTGGTGACCACGGTGGCGCTCGCCGGCGCGGTGTTCCTGCCGATGCTCGGCAGCAGCAACACCCGCGCGCTGAACACGGACTGGCGCGGGGTCGTCGCCGAAGGCGGGCTGTCGACGCTCGGCAACCTGGCCATCCCCGCGCTGCTGGTGGCCGGGGCCGCCCTCGCCCAGATCGCGGTCGCCGCGTCGTTCTCGGGCGTGGCCGCGGCGACCCGGGAGTTCCAGCGCCGTCCCCTGCAACTGGTTGGCCTGTTGCTGGCGGGCTGGGCGGCATTCGAGCTGATCAACAGTTTCCGGGATCCGGAGAATGCCGGGCCGGGCTGGCTCGCCTCTCTGCTGGCGCTGGTCGGTGTCGTCGCCGTGCAACTTGCGGTGCTGGCCGTCGCCCGACGCCCGCCCGCCTGGTCGGATCTCGACGAGGATTCGACGCCGGTGAACTACCTGGTCGCGGTCGCGTCGGTGGCGCTGGTGCTGCTTCAGCCGGTGCCGGCCATTCTGCGCGAGGTGGCACGGAGCGTCGGGCCGCAGTGGCTCTTCAGCTTCACCGATTCGTACCTAAACGTGGCGGCGTCCGACATCGCGCAGGCGATCTCCCGGGTCGCGGTCGGCGTGATCGGGCTCGCCATCGCGCTGCCACTGGCCCGCCGTGGCCGGCCCTGGGCGGCCATGTTCATGGCAGCTGTCGCGGTGCTGGCCCTGTTCCACCTGTTCCGGAACCGCGGATTCGGTGCCTGGGCGAGCAATACGGTGCCGCAGATGTCGAGCCTGTTGCTGCTCGCCATGCTTGTCGCGGCCGTCGCCCTGCTTCTGACCCAGCGGCTCACCATCCTGCGCGCGGTCGCGCTGGCGTCCGGGACACTGCTCTGCCTGGTGTACCCGCATCGCGCGATCCTGGACGATCCGATCAGCGCACTGCTCGGCTTCAGCGGCATCGGCGCGGTGCTGTTCGGGCTCATCTGGCGGCTGCTCACCGAGGGCGACATCACCCGCGAAGGGAGTCGCCGCTGGCCGGTGCCCGCACGGGTACTGCTGTACTGTGCCAGCGCCCTGATCGGCGTGACCTCCGCGGCGTTCGTGGCGCTGACCCGCAGCAGTGGCGGGTTCTTCGATGCCGCGCTCTTCGCCGAAACTGGTGACTTCCTACTGGGCACCCCGCTGTTCCTGACCGCTGCCGTCGGCTGCCTGGCCATCGCACTGGCGCCACGTCGTCGCACCGCCGGTTGAAATCCCTGCATTCGCCGCGATCACGGGTCGCTGGTCGGGCCCGTCGCTGGTCGAGCTTGTCGAGACCCCGCTGGTCGGACCCGACGTTGGTCGAGCTTGTCGAGACCCCGTTGCCGCCCCGGCCCGAGAATCAGCCGTGACGTCCGGTCTCGACGGTGCCGATCGACGGCTCGACTTCGCCGGACAGCACCGCTTCGGTGGCGAACCGGGCGATCTGCTGGGCGGTCACCCCGAGGTCGGCCAGGATGCCAGGACGGCTGCCCTGCTCGATGAACCGCTGCGGGATCCCGAACTCCCGAACATCCGCCCGGACGCCGGCTAACCGGCATTCCTGAGCAAGTCGCGAGCCGAGGCCGCCGGCTAGGCCGCCGTCCTCGATGGTGACAACCAACTCGTGTGATCCGGCCAACCGGACCAGATCGGCGCTCACCGGCAGCGCCCACACCGGATCGACCACCCGGACGCCGATGCCCTGCTGCGCCAACCGGGAGCCAACCTCCACCGCGATGCCGGCGAACTGGCCCCAGCCGACGACCAGCACATGGGGGTCGCCGTCCTCGAAGAGCACATCTACCTCGCCGTCGGCCCGGACTGCGGGCAGCGGAAGGGGCAGCGGATCCTTGGAGAACCGCAGCACGCTCGGGCCGTCGTCGATGTCGACCGCCAGCTCCAGCGCGTCTTGCAGCCGCTGCTCGTCGCGTGGCGCGGCAAGCCGCAGTCCCGGCACCAGACCGAGCAGACCGAGATCCCACATGCCGTGGTGACTGGGTCCGTCCGCGCCGGTGATGCCGGCCCGGTCGAGCACGAAGGTGACGCCCTCGCCGTGCAGGGCGACATCCATCAGCACCTGGTCGAAGGCGCGGTTGAGGAAGGTCGAGTACAGCGCCACCACCGGGTGCAGTCCGGCGCGGGCGAGGCCGGCGGCGGACGCCACCGCATGCTGCTCGGCGATGCCGACGTCAAAGGTGCGATGCGGGAAGTGCCGGGCGAACCGGGTCAGTCCCGTCGGGTGCAGCATGGCCGCGGTGATCGCGACCACCGAGTCGTCGGTGGCGCCGATCCGGGCCAGGTGCTCACCGAAGGCGTCCGTCCAGGTGCGGGCCGCGACGCTGCCCAACGGCAGGCCGGTGACCTGGTCGATTGGCCCGACGGCATGGAAGCGGTCCTC
The DNA here is from genome assembly GCA_044225075.1 of Micropruina sp. Lineage (GTDB taxonomy): Bacteria > Actinomycetota > Actinomycetes > Propionibacteriales > Propionibacteriaceae > Micropruina. The sequence continues at coordinate 95,708 of JBGAJF010000010.1, forward strand.
CTCATTGGCCTCGGCGGCGGCGAACCCGCGTCCCTTCTCGGTGAGACAGTGCACGATCACCGGGCCGCCGGTGAACCGGCGGGCCTGTTCCAGCGCCCGCTCGAGAGCCTCCCGGTCGTGGCCGTCGATCGGGCCGAGGTACTTGAGGCCGAGGTCGGAGTACATGCCCTGCGGCGCCAGCACGTCCTTCACGCCCGCCTTGACGCCGTGCATCAGGTCATAGGTGGGCTCGCCCACCACCGGCGTCCGGCTCACCCAGCGTTTGATCGCGGCCAGGCTGCGCTCGTAGCGCCGGTCGGTGCGGATCGCGGAGAGCTGCTGCCCAAGGCCGCGCAGCCGGGACGCCAGGCCGCCGATCGTCGGTGTGTACGAGCGGCCGTTGTCGTTGACCACGATCACCAGCCGCAGCTCGGGCTGGACGGCGATGTTGTTCAGCGCCTCCCAGGTCATCCCGCCGGTGAGTGAGCCATCGCCGACCACGGCGACGACAACGCGGTCGTCCACCTCACGCAGCACGAACCCCTTGGCGAGGCCCTCCGCCCAGGACAGCGACGACGAGGCGTGTGAACTCTCCACCCAGTCGTGTTCGGATTCCGCGCGGCTCGGGTAACCGGACAGCCCACCCGGCTGACGCAGCGTGTCAAAACGGTCCTGGCGTCCGGTGAGGATCTTGTGCACGTAGCTCTGGTGACCGGTGTCGAAGATGATCGGGTCGCGCGGTGAATTGAACACCCTATGCAGCGCGATGGTCAGCTCAACCGCGCCCAGGTTCGGGCCCAGGTGGCCGCCGGTTCGCGACACGTGCTCGATCAGGAAGGCCCGGATCTCGTCGGCCAACCGATCCAGTTCCGCGGGCTTGAGGGCCCGCAAGTCAGCAGGTTCGGTGATCCGGTCGAGCAGCGACATGGCCACGAGTCTACGTTCGCCCGCGCCCAGCGGGTATCCGGACGGGGGCGCGGCGCCGACGCGCTCGGGACGTCCTTGGCAGCCGGTCGCTCACCAGGCAGGCTGGGCGGGCGGCCGCGCAACCAGGAGGAACAGATGAACCCACCGGAGGTCGAGATCGTCATCGTGCTGGACTCGCTCGACCCGGACGCGCTGGCGCCGTTCTGGTGCGAGGCGTTGCGCTATCGGCGGCTGGACGGCGTGCAGCAGTACGCCGTCCTGGCTCCTGCGGAGGGCGCGGCCGGGCCGATGATGCTGATCCAGGGCGTATCGGAACCCAAGCAGGGCAAGAACCGGATGCACCTGGATCTGCACGTGCCCGACCTCGCCGCCGAGGTGGACCGGCTGGTCGCACTCGGTGCGCAGCGGATCGGTGACGGCGCCATCGGCGACTCGATCCGCTGGGTACGGATGCTCGACCCCGAGGGCAACGAGTTCGACCTGGGCAGCGCCTGAGCTGACCGGCCCCGTCCGCCCTGACCGATCACATGGTGGGGACGAAGCGCCGGCCTCGCAGCGCGTCCTCGACCATGCCCACCTCGCGGCGCATCCGGGCCAGCTGGGCCTGCTGCTGCGACCAGACCTCGACCGCGCCGGAGACCACCTCCGGCTCGACGTGACCGGCCAGGGCGACCCTGACGTCGGCCAGACCCTCGCGGCTGGCCCGCTCCTGCGCATCGACGAACACCGAGGCGAACCGGGCCAGCACCACCGGGTGCCGCCGCAGCAGTCGGTAACGGCGGTAGTCGGCGGGACAGCAGTCCAACAGGAACTCGGTGGCGGTCAACTCCCAGTCGGGCGCGCCGGGTGGACGCACGCGATCTGGCCAACCAGGTGGGGCGTAGCCGTTGGGTTGGCGTCGTTCGGCCCGTGGCCAGGGATGTTCTGCACGCATCACCACGCCTCCTTTTTCGAATCTTTGTTCGATTTTAGAGGGTTGGACGGCATTCGTCCAGAGTTTGAGTTGGCTGGGTAGAGCCACCACCGCCGGTCGAGCGTGTCGAGACCCACCGACGAAAGGCCGGCAATCTAGCCAGCCGCAGGGTCAGCCCGCCCCCGTGACCAGCCAGGCGTCGCCCCGCTCACGCACCCGCAGCATCAGCGCCCGGATCGCCATGAAGGCTGTGAAGCCCAGCCAGAGCGCGGTCGTGGCCACCACCGGACCCTGCGCGGCCAGAGCGTTCGCGTTGAGCCGCAGCACCGCGACGACCGGCAGGTAGCCGAGCAGCACCAGCACCATCCCGCCGGCCAGCCAGCGGGCGTCGCCAGCGCCGATCAGCACGCCGTCCAGGACGAACACGTAGCCGGAGACGGGTTGGCCGATGCCCACCACGATCAGCGCCGCGATCACCGCCGCCTGCACCTGCGGGTCCGCCGAGAACAGTGGCGCCAGCAGCGGCCCGGAGGCCGCGACCACCAGGCCGACCACCGCTCCGCCGACGATCCCCCACCGAACCATGGTCGCCGTCGCCTCCCGGACGCCCGCGACGTCCGCCGCGCCGAGGCCCTTGCCGGTGAGCGCCTGACCCGCGATGGCGAGCGCGTCCAGGGCGAAGGCGAGCAGGGTCCACACCGTGAAAGCGACCTGATGGGCGGCCAGCGGCACCTCCCCCAGCGACGCGGCGACCCAGGTGGTCAGCAGCAACACGGCACGCAACGCCAGCGTCCGGACGATCAGCGGTACGCCGTTCAGCGCCGCCGTCAGCACCCCGCCGGGATGCAGCCGCAGTGTGGCGCCGGACGCCCGGAGTCGCGCGAACCAAACCGCGACAAGGGCGGACGCCATCGCGCACTGGGCGGTGACGGTCCCCCAGGCCGAGCCGGCGATGCCCCAGCCGAGGCCGTAGACCAGCCCGACGTTGAGCACGGCGTTCACGGTGAAGCCGGCCACCGAGACGACCAGCGGGGTCCGGGTGTCCTGCACGCCGCGCAGCGCCCCGGTGATCGCCAGGACGACGAGCATGGCCGGCAGTCCCAGTGCCGAGATCCGCAGGTAGACACTCGCGTGTTGCAGCACCTCACCACCGGCACCGAGCGCCACGCACAGCGGCTCGGCGCCGAGTGCGACGCCGATGGCGGCCAGCACGCCGAGCACGGCGGCGAGCACCGTGCCGTCCATTCCCGCCGAGATCACCCGGTCGGTGGCGCCGGCGCCGAGCGCCCGCGCCACGGTCGCGGTGGTGCCGTAGGCGAGGAACACGAACACGCCGACCGCGGTGGCCAGCACCGACCCGGCCACGCCGAGACCGGCGAGTTGCGGCGTCCCGAGGTGCCCGATGATCGCCGAGTCCACCAGCAGGAACATCGGTTCCGCGACCAGCGCGAAGAACGCCGGGACCGCGAGACCGAGGATCTGCCGGGTCAGCGTGGGATTGCGCACCGGATCAACGTAACCCCGGGCCGGCGTGGGAACCTGCCGACGCGGGAACGTGAAACTATCGCGAGCCGGCACCGTCTCACGGGTGATACGCTGCGCGCATGGGCACGGTATCGATTCGTGAGTTGCGGAACCACGGTGGCGAGGTTCTCGATCGTGTCGGACGCGGGGAATCAATGGTCGTCACCCGCGACGGCGCGCCGGTGGCCGAGTTGAGCCCGTTGCGACGCCGAAGCGCTCCACCCCGCGAGCTGATCGCTCGCCGTCGCGCACTGCCCGCTGTCGATCTTGCGTCATTGCGCAGCGACATCGACGACGTTCTGGACGCCTCACTGTGACTGCCCGCGGCCTGTTGGACACGTCCACCGTGATCCTGTTAGGGCGGGTCACCGATCCTGACCAGCTTCCCGATGAGTGCCTGATCAGCGCCGTGACCCTCGCGGAACTCTCGGTGGGACCGCACGTCGCGCACAGTGCCGCCGAACGAGCCGCTCGGCAAGCCCACCTGCAGCAAGCGGAGGCCGACTTCGAGGTCGTCGACTTCGACGCGGCGTCCGCCCGAGCGTTCGGCCGGGTCGCCGCCAGCCTGCGGGCCGCCGGCCGCAAACCAGCCGCCCGCGCCTACGACGCGCTCATCGCCGCGACAGCGCTCGCCAACTCGTTGCCGCTGTTCACCTGCAACCCGTCCGACTTCGCAGGAATCGAGCACCTCGTCGTAGAGTCGGTCGACATCGCCTCCGAATAGCGGCGTCCGCGCTAGTCAGGCTGGGGTCGCTTGTTGCCGATAGGCCTCGAGCAGGCTGGCCCCGATTTCGGCATCGTGGACCGCGACGACCTCGGTTGCCCCAGATCGGCGGGTCACCACGATCGCCTGGCCCGACCGCAGGACGAATCCCTTCGCGCCGGCCAACGGGCCCGCGAGGGCAACGCGATAGCCCCACCCGCCGAACTCTCGCAGCGCACGCACGTCGGCGGTCGCGACCGACTCGATGTCGGCCACGTCGATCCGCACGCGCGGCCAGCCGAGCCTTCCGGCAATCCGTGACCCGGAGGCGTCCACCACCACGCGGACGGAGAGTGTCGCGACCATCGTCAGCACGAGCAGGACGGCCAGCAGCAGCATCCACCAGACGCCGGCGATGACCGTCGCCGCCACCACCAGCAGCCGGCCACCGCTCCCCACAGGAACGCCCAGCCCGGAAGTGTGACTGTGGTCGCGTCCGCCATGCCACGCTGCGGCGCCACGGTAGCGAGCAGGAACGTCAGGAGGGACGCGCCGGCGCCCGCCACCATCGGGACGATCAACCGGACGACGAAAGGCGACGTGGCCAGCGCAGCCCAGATCGCCACTAGGGCAACGAATACGCCGATCCCGGTCAGCCAGCCCATGGCGCCGCCGACCGAGCTGAACCCGTCCGGCTGCCCGGTGGCCGACCAATGGATGGCGATCAGCTCCGGCAGGTCGTGCCACCACGACCGCAGCACCAGTACCGCCGCGATCAGCGCACCCACCGGGTTGTCTGGCGAGCGAGGAGAACGCAGCGAGGCGTCCGGGCGTCGCGCAGCGGGCGAGGTTGGTGCGCTAGCGACGGCGTCCCAACAGGACCATCAGCAGGGCCGAGACACCGATCGCAGCGACCGACGACCCGAGCCAGGACGGCGCCACGAACCCGATCGCCGAGGCCAGCTGCACCCAGAACGGTGACCAGACCGGCACCGTCCCCGGGTTGATCAGCTGATAGACGATGAAGCCGCCGGCCCACGCCACAACCGGCGCCCAGCGCAGCCGGGAGGTCTCGCTGACGTCCCAACGACCCTTGCTCACCACCAGGAAATCGGCTGCGGCTACGGCGAACAACGGCACGAATACCGAACCGATGAGGAACAGGAAGGACTGGTATTGGCCGAAGTCGAGCAGCCCGGCCAGCAGCGTGGCCAGCACGCCGACGGCGACCGCGACCACGCGCCGGTCGAGATTCGGCGCCAGGTTCTGGATCGACATCGTCGTCGAGTAGACGTTGGCGAAGGCCTCGTCCACCTCGTCGATCAGCAGGATGCTCAGGGCCACCGCGCCGGCGGGCAGCGCGATCAGGGCACCGAGGACGTCGGTGGCACCCAGGTGCGCCACGGCGAAGACCCCGAGCGTGTAGTAGGCGACGGCGGCTAGTCCGTAGCCCAGCGCCGACCCCCAGAAGGCGGCCCGGCGGGTGCGCGAATGCCTGCTGTAGTCGGCCGCCAGCGGTGCGAACGAAACCACCCCGGCGACCGCCAGGTCGACCGCGGGCCAGAAGCCGAGCACGGCGTCCTGACTGATCTCGCCGGCCGGCCGGATCAGCACCTGGACGAACAGCACCACCGAAGCGACCAGCACCAGCCAGACCATCACCTTGCGCAGCAGTCGGACGCTGCCCAGCGGCCGGACGGCCATCGCGGTCGCCACCGCACCGGCCAGGATCACGAACGGCCAGCGCCAGGCCTCCCCGACGATGGCTGTCGCGGCCGTCGCGATGACGATGATCTCCATCGTCGCCCAGCCGATGTTCTGGCCGATGTTGAGCACGGTCGGCAGCACCGACCCCCGGCGTCCGAGCAGGCCGCGCAGCGACACCATCGCCGGCATGCCGGTGGTGGCGCCGAAGACCGCCGAGGTGCCCAGCAGCGCCGCACCGATGCCGCAACCGAGCACAATGGCAGCGATCGCCATCCAGACCGAACCGGTGGTGGCGGCGATCAGCGCGCCGGTCAGCGGTCCGAACAGACTGATGCCGAGGTTCGCCCACATCGCGAACTGGTCGAAGAACCGCAGCGGACGCGGCGGGCTGTCGGTGAGCACCACCGGCGCCTCGACGCGTTCGCCGGCGACCAAGCGCCGGCTTGTGGTGGACACGATGGTCGGATCGGACGTCGCCATGGGGCGCAACCTCCCTACGCCGGCATTACCCGGACAGGTTCAGTCGGTCGGTGGACCCGCGATCACCGATCGCACTCCACCCTCTCAGCCCGCCATCTGGTGCGAGCGGTCTCAGACACTCCGGCACGCGGACCGAGGGAATGGCCCTCGGTCCACCGCAGCACCGGCCCAACGGTCGTCCGGCTGCGGTCCGGCCGCGGCGATGTCGATCGCTGTCGGGTCCGGCCGCGGCGATGTCGAGATCGCTGTCGGATGGAGGGAAAGCCGTCCGATTTCGGGTCAGAACGCGAAATCGCCGAGGCATCCCGCCATCGGAGAGCGATGTCGAGATCGCCAATCACTGCGGGACCGAGATCGCCAATCACTGCGGGACCGAGATCGCCGCGGCCGGGCGGGACCGAGATCGCCAATCACGGCGGGACCGAGATCGCCAATCACAGCGGGACCGAGAGGACCCGTAAGCCGAATAGCGCGCGCCGGCGCAACTGCTCAGACCGCGGCGAAGCCGTACCACCAGACCACGGCCGCGAGGCCCATCACCGCGAGGCCGAGCAGCCCGTACCGCTGTTGGGCCGGCAACCTGTCGTGCCCCAGCGGCGCGCTGGCGATGGCGGCGACCGGCGGCAACAGCACCAGCGCCGTCCACCACCACCAGTCCCCCACAGCGGCCATCAACAGCAGCGGCGAGTAGCCGGCGATGTAGGCGACCCAGAACCAGATGCCGAGGCCGCCGATGGCGCAGGCCGGCAGCAGCGCGAGCGCGTAGCCCGCCATGCCGATCAGCACCATCCAGCCCAGCCCGCAACTGCCGTCGTCGGTGGGACACAGCGTCGGCAGGAGTGCACCGCCGATTGCCAGCGCGAGACCGGCCCCCACCACCGCGGCCAGCGCCGCCAGCATCGACCACGCGGCCCGTTCGGCCAGCTCGGAGCCGATCCCCCGGTGGGTGGCGCGGACCACCCCGGCGGGCTTCGTCTTCGGCCGGGCGACCGGACGCGCCGGCTTCGCGACCGCGGGACGCGGTTTGCCCACGGTCGCCGAACGCGCGGCGATCTCGCGCTCCCTGCGGGCGCGTTCTGCCTTGTCGAGCCGCTTGGCCAAGTCAGGCCTTCAGCAGGCTGCGCAGCACGTACTGCATGATGCCGCCGTTGCGGTAGTAGTCGGCCTCGCCCGGGGTGTCGATCCGGACGATGGCGTCGAACTCCTTGTCGTCAGCCTTTACATGCACGGTCTTCGGCGTGGTGCCCTGGTTGAGTTCCTCGATACCGGTGAAGGTGAACGTCTCTTCGCCGCTCAGCCCCAGCGATTCGGCGTTCTCACCCTCGGGGAACTGCAGCGGCAGCACGCCCATGCCAATCAGGTTCGACCGGTGGATCCGCTCGTAGCTCTCGGCGATGACCACCTTGACGCCCAGCAGCGCGGTGCCCTTGGCCGCCCAGTCCCGCGACGAACCCGAGCCGTACTCCTTTCCGGACAGCACCACCAGCGGGACGCCGGCCGCGGCATAGTTCTGAGCCGCGTCGTAGACCGTGGTCACCGGGGCGTCGTCCACGGTGAAGTCACGGGTGAAGCCGCCCTCGGTGCCCGGCGCCAGCTGGTTGCGCAGCCGGATGTTGGCGAACGTGCCGCGGATCATCACCTCGTGGTTGCCGCGCCGCGAGCCGTAGGAGTTGAAGTCCTTGCGCTCGACGCCGTGCTCGGTCAGATACTTCCCGGCCGGGCTGTCAGCCTTGATCGAACCGGCCGGCGAGATGTGGTCGGTGGTCACCGAGTCGCCCAGCTTGAGCAGCACCCGGGCGTCCGCCACGTCGGAGACCGGCGCCGGCTCGGCCGGCATGTTCTCGAAGTACGGCGGCTTGCGCACGTAGGTCGAGTCGGCGTCCCACTCGAAGACCTCGCCGGTCGGGGTGGGCAGCGAACGCCAGGTGTCGTCGCCGGCGAACACGTCGGCGTAGCGGCTGGAGAACATGTCCGGTGAAGCGGACGCCGCCGCGCCACGGCTCGCGAGATTCGTCGCCGCCAGCGTGGCTGGGTGCGTCCGAGCGGGAACGCGGCGATTCGTCGTAGCCGTCGATCTCATCTCGCCCCTCGACCAGCGCGATCTGCTGCTCGTCGCGTCCGGTCAGCCGCAGGTAGTCGGTGGTCTTGGAGTCGATCGGGAAGATCGCGATGGTGGAGCCGTACTCGGGGCTCATGTTGCCGATGGTGGCCCGGTTGGCCAGCGGCACCTCGGAGACGCCGGGGCCGTAGAACTCGACGAATTTGCCGACCACCTTGTGCTGCCGCAGCATCTCGGTGATGGTCAGCACCAGGTCGGTGGCGGTGGTGCCCTCGGGCAGCTTGCCGGACAGCTTGAAGCCGACCACCCGCGGGATCAGCATCGACACCGGCTGGCCGAGCATCGCCGCTTCGGCCTCGATGCCGCCGACGCCCCAGCCGACCACGCCGAGTCCGTTGACCATGGTGGTGTGGCTGTCGGTGCCGACGCAGGTGTCGGGGTATGCCTGCAGGACGCCGCCCACCTCGCGCGGGAAGATCACCCGGGCGAGATGCTCGATGTTGACCTGGTGGACGATGCCGGTGCCGGGCGGGACGACCACGAAGTCGTCGAAGGCGCCCTGGCCCCAGCGCAGGAACTGGTAGCGCTCACGGTTGCGCTGGTACTCGAGTTCGACGTTGCGGGCGAAGGCGTCCGGGGTGCCGAACAGGTCGGCGACCACCGAGTGGTCGATCACCATCTCGGCCGGCGAGAGCGGGTTCACCTTCTTGGCGTCGCCGCCCAGCTCGGCGATCGCCTCGCGCATGGTGGCCAGGTCGACCACACAGGGGACGCCGGTGAAGTCCTGCATGATCACCCGGGCCGGGGTGAACTGGATCTCGCGATTGGGCTCGTCGGACGGCTCCCACTCCCCCAGCGCGCGGATGTCGTCGGCGGTGATGTTGGCGCCGTCCTCGGTGCGCAGCAGGTTCTCCAGCAGCACCTTCAGGCTGAATGGCAGGGTGTCGGATCCCGCTACCTGGTGCAGGTCGAAGATCTCGTAGTCGGTTCCGCCGACTTCCAAGGTGGTCCTGGCGCCGAAACTGTTCTTGCTCATGCGTGCCTCCTTGGATCGCCGGGCGAAAGTATCTCGATGTCGAGATATTACCGCAGCCGTTCACGTTCCGCCAAGCCTAGTGCTGTTGGCCGGGAAGCGCGGGCACGGTTCTTCCGGTGCGCGCTCACTACGCGCGCAGGATCGCGACCGCCTCGAGGTGCTGGGTCATCCCGAACAGGTCGAACGCCCTGATCGAGGACGCGACGTAGCCCAGCTCGGCGGCGATGCTGAGGTCGCGGGCCAGTGCCGCGGGGTCGCAGGCCACATAGGCGATCGCCCTCGGCCGCAGCCGCGCGATCGCCGTCATGACCGCGCGTCCGGCGCCGGTTCGCGGTGGGTCCAGGACGACCAGGTCGGCGCGTCCGGGCAGCCGGCGCAGGGTGCGTCCCACGTCACCGGCGAAGAAGGACGCCTCGGGCACGTTCCGCTTCGCGTGCCGGATCGCCGCCTTGTTGCCTTCGATGCCCCAGACCGTGCAGCCGGCGTCCAGCAGCGACCCGGCGAACACCCCGACGCCGCAATAGAGATCGAAGGCGCGCTCGCCATGCTGCGGGCGCAAGCCGTCCAGCACCGCTGCGGTGAGCACCTCCGGTGCGGCCGGGTGGGACTGCCAGAAGCCGTCCACGTCAACGGTGAAGGTCCGCTCCCCCACTCGTTGCGTCAGCACACCGTGGGACGCCGGCGAGCCCGCCGCAACCAGCAGTCCGCCCTCGATGCTCACCACCCCCAGGTACTCGACCGGTTCGTGGACTGGCGACCGATCTTGACCGCCTTCGCGCTCGTCAGCCTGCGGAATGAGGGGGTGAGCGAGGCGGCAGCCTTCGGACGGCAGTGGCACCACCTCATGCGACCGGTGCGCCCGCAGCCCGAGCCGTCCATCGGCACGGGTGACGAACCGCATCCGGCAGCGTGACCCCAGCAACGGTTCGACCGGCTCGACCACGCCCTCCCACTCGATCCCCGCCAGCCGTTGCAGCTGCTCGGCCAGCACCCGGCGCTTCCAGTCCAACTGGAAGGCCGGGTCCACGTGTTGCAGGTCGCAGCCGCCGCACCGGCCGGCGACCGGGCACGGCGGCGTCACCCGGTGCGGTGAGGCGTCCAGCACATCAACGGCGTCGGCGCGGGCGAACCGCTTGGTCACCTCGGTGATCCGTAGCCGCACCCACTCCCCCGGCAACGCATGCCGGACGAACACCACCCGTCCGTCGACCCGGGCCACACAATGCCCGCCGTGCGCGATCGGGCCGACCTCGACCGGACCGATCAGTTCGTCGGCCTGCACGTCACTCCGACCTCATATGTTGCCCGGAGCGCACCGCCCCGGTCCCCGGACGCCGCCACGCCGCCGGGTTGTCGCGCTTGGCCCGGTCGATCGCGAACCTCGACGAGGCCAGCAGGTACGGCACCGAGGTCACCATCACGCCGGCCATGAAGTTCAGCCGGGCCTTCAGGATCAGCGCGGTCTGATTGTGTAGCAGCTGCTCCCACCAGTGACCCACCACGTACTCGGGAATGTAGACGCACACCACGTCGCGCGGGTTGTCGGAACGCACGGCCTTCACGAAGTCCAGCACCGGTGAGGTCACCTCCCGGTACGGCGAATCGATCACCCGCAACGGCACCCCGAGGTCCTCGGCATGCCATTCGTCCAACAACTCCTTGGTCTCGTCGGGGTCCACCGACACCGTGACAGCCTCGATCGAGCTCGGCCGGGTGGCCTTGGCGAAGTTCACCGCGCGCACCGTCGGCTTGTTGATCCCGCTGACCACGATGACGGCCCGCACCCGGCTGGGCAGCACGTTGCGCTGACCCGGTTCAACGGCGATCTCGGTCTCCACCTTGCGATAGTGGGTGTTGATGGAGCGCATCATCACGAAAAGGACCGCCATCGCGAGGATGGCGATCCACGCGCCCAGCAGGAATTTCACCGCCAGCACGATGCACAGCACGGTGCCCGTGCAGCTCAGGCCGATCGCGTTCACGATCCGGGAGCGCTTCATGTGCCGGCGCAGCTGAGGGTCAGTCTCGGTCTTCAGGTGCCGCGTCCAGTGCCGCAGCATGCCGGCCTGGCTGACCGTGAACGACACGAATACCCCGACCACGTAGAGGTTGATCAGCGCCGTCACCGAGGCGTTGAAAGCCAATACCAGGCCGATTGCGGCGGCCGCCAGCAGCAGGATGCCGTTGCTGTAGGCGAGCCGGTCGCCGCGGGTGTAGAGCGCTTTCGGCAGGTAGCCGTCCTTGGCCAGGATCGAGCCCAGCACCGGGAATCCGTTGAACGCGGTGTTGGCGGCCAGGAACAAGATGATGAACGTGACGATGATCACGAAGTAGAGACCCGGAGGGAAGTTGTCGAAGACGGTGTGCGCCAGCTGCCCCATCGCTGTGCCGACATCGGCGTGCACCACTTTGCCGTTGGAGACGAAGTGGCTGCGGCCGTCCGGATCGACGAGCTTCAGCCCGGTCAGGTTGGACAGCAGAATGATGCCTCCGAGCATCGACACTGCCACCGAGGCCAGCAGGGTGAGGGTGGTGGCCGCATTGCGGCTCTTCGGCTTGCGGAACGCCGGGACGCCGTTGCTGATCGCCTCGATGCCGGTCAGCGCCGCGCAGCCGGACGAGAAGGCGCGAGCCAGCAGCGCGATCATCGCGAACCCGACGAACGGGTCGTAGACCGCCGAGCCGATCACCTCCAGATGCTTGCTGGGCGCCTCCAGATCGTCGCCGAACACGAAGATCCGGACCAGTCCCCACACGGTCATCCCGAGCACGGCCAGCATGAAACCGTAGGTGGGAATGGCGAACACGCTGCCCGACTCGCGCACGCCGCGCAGGTTCATCGCCATCAACAGCAGGATCAGGGCCGCCGCTATCAGGCCCTCGTGGCCGCTCATCCAAGGCAACAGCGCCTTCGCGTTCTGGACGCCGGACGAAGTAGAGACGGCCACCGTCAGGACATAGTCGACCAGCAGCGCGGACGCCACCGTCAGCCCCGCGGTCGGCCCGAAGTTGACCGTGGCTACCTCGTAGTCGCCACCCCCGGACGGGTAGGCGTGCACATTCTGCCGGTAGGACAGCACCACGATCGCCATCACGAAGGCGACCGCGACGGCGATCGGCCAGGAATAGGCGAACCCGACGACGCCCGCCATCGACAGGGTCAGCAGGATCTCGTCGGGTGCGTAGGCGACCGAACTCAGCGCGTCCGAGGCGAAGACCGGCAGTGCGATGCGCTTCGGTAGCAGCGTTTCGCCGAGCTGCTTGCTGGCCAGCTTGCGCCCGACCAGGAGCCGTTTGACGGCACCCGTGATGCTCACGTCCGCTGACTATATGCCGCTCGGAGACGAATCGTGCGTCCGCGGTGCAATCGGCCATTCAGTCGGTACGACCTATGTCGTCGCTGCGCTCCTCAACTCCGGTCGCAGAGCGACCTCCGTATATCGTCGCTGCGCTCCTCAACTCCGGTCGCGGAGCGACCTCCGTATACTGATCGGCGGGCAAATCGGTCGTCCACTAGGTAGGAGGCACCGTCGTGCACATCGTGATCATGGGTTGTGGGCGAGTGGGCTCGTCCTTGGCCCGCAGCCTGGAGAGGCGCGGCCACTCGGTGGCTGTGATCGACGCCCTGCAGGACGCCTTTCGCCGGCTCGGCCCGAACTTCCAGGGCAAGACGGTCAAGGGCATGGGCTTCGACCGGGCCGTGCTGCTCAAGGCCGGCATCGAACGGGCGGACGGCTTCGCCGCGGTCTCCAGCGGTGACAACTCGAACATCCTCGCTGCCCGGGTGGTGCGCGAGACCTTCGGGGTGCACAACGTGGTCGCCCGGATCTACGACGAGGGCCGCGCCGAGGTGTACGAACGCCTCGGGATCCCGTCGGTGGCGACGGTGCGCTGGGCGTCCGACCAGGTGTTGCGGCGGCTGTTGCCCGAGGGCGCCGAGCCGCAATGGCGTGACCCGTCGGGTTCGGTGCGGCTGTCGCAGATGCATGTGGACCCGGGCTGGGTCGGCACCGCGATCGGCACGATGTCCGCCGCGGCGCGCTGTCCGATTCCGTTCCTGATCCGGTTCGGTGTGGGCCAGGTGCCGACGGAGTCGACGATCTTCCAGGACGGCGACCTGCTCTATGTCGCCGTACACAAGGACCGCGAGGCGGACGTGGAACAGTTGTTCGACGCCGCGCCCGCGCAGCACTGAGAGGGACGGATATGCGTGTGGTTATCGCGGGAGCCGGCAATGTCGGGCGTTCCATCGCCCGGGAACTGATCGGCAACGGGCATCAGGTGCTGCTCGTCGACCGGAACCCGCTGGCGATCAAGACCGCCAGCGTCCCGGACGCCGAGTGGCTGCTCGCCGATGCCTGCGAGCTGGCGTCGCTGGAGGAGGCCGAGCTTGAGACCTGCGACGTGGCGATCGCGGCGACCGGTGACGACAAGGCCAATCTGGTGCATTCGCTGCTGGCCAAGACCGAGTTCGGTGTGCCGCGGACGGTGGCCCGGGTGAACCACCCCGGCAATGAGTGGATGTTCGATGACCTGTGGGGGGTTGACGTCGCGGTGTCGACCCCCAGGTTGATGTGCGCCCTGGTCGAGGAGGCGGTCACGGTCGGCGACCTGGTGCGACTGTTCAGCTTCCGCGGCGGCCAGACCAATCTCGTCGAGATGACGCTGCCCGACACCAGCCCCCGGGTCGGCGTCCGGGTGGCCGACCTCGACTTCCCCGGCGACGCCGTCCTGGTCGCGATCATCCGGGACGGCACCGCCCGCGCACCCGAGCGCGACGGCGCGATCGAGGCGTCCGACGAGTTGCTGTTCGTGGTCGATCCCGACTTCGAGGCCGAGTTGGCCCATTACCTCAGCCCCCGTAATCGCGCCGCCCTGGTCGGCGTCCGCAACTGAGCCATCCGCCCTCCCGGGCTCACCCACGCCTCCGTGGCCGGGAGGCGGACTCAGAGCAGTTCGTAGTACGGGTTGTACATTCGGCGCCGGCCGTCCACCCAGGACACCCGGCCGCTCACAAGGAGCTCCCGCCCGGCGACCAGGCCAGGGATCTCCCGGCGTCCCATCCAGATCAGGGTGATGGTTCCCGAGCCGTCGGTGAGCTCGGCCTCCAGCCACGGGGTGCCGCTGCGCGGCCGCAGGGTGAGCACCGCAATCCGGCCGCGCAGGGTGACACGCTGGCGGTCCACGCATTCGGCGACGGTCGATGCCCCGGACGCCTGAGCGGTCCGGACGGCCTCCTCCGAATCGAGCTCCTCGGTCGAGCGGCCGAACCAGCGCAGCGCACGTCCGATCGGATTGCGGGACATGGTCAGCCCTGCGGCACCGTCGGCATGGTCATCGCTATCACCTCGCCGGGCACCATCGGCCCGTCACCGCGGCGGACCACGACATTGCGGAAGAACTCCACGAACGGCGCGGACGCCGCCTCGTCGTCCTCGGTCAGGCCCGCCTCACCGAGAAGCGTGCCCCGCAGCAGCCAGCGCGGCCCCTCGGCGAACCAGGTGCGACTGACCTGGAACAGCTGTTCCCCGGCCGGACCCTCGGCCGGCAGGACGCGCCGCAACTCCGGACCGAACGGACCGACCACGGTGGTCGCACTGCCACCCGCCTGCTCGGCCTCTTCGGTCAGGTCCTCGAGCAGCTCGTCGGCCAGTCCACCGCTGGTCGGTGCCGCCAGCAGGGCCAGCTCGAGCCCCGACTGCTCCCAGAAGGCGAGCGCCGCTACCACCTGCTGGTTGGACTCGTTGACCTGCAACTGCAGGCCCATGCCCTCCCAGGGAGTAAGGATCAGCGCCCCGAGATCAAGCCGCTGCACCTCGTCGGCAGACAGGTCGACCTCGTCGTGATCGAACGGCCCGTCGGCGCGCCAGTCCACGTCCTCGTCGGAATCGTCATCCTCGTCCTCGTCCTCGGACAGCTCCGACGGCGTGTCGTCGTCGTCCACCTCACCCTCGGAATCGACCTCATCCTCGGCCGGCTCCGACGCCGGGTCGACCTCGTCCGCCGTCGAATCGGCATCGCCGGAAGTCGAATCGGCTTCGTCCGGTGCCGGGTCGGTCAACTCGGTCCGGGCCGGCTCGGCGTCCGGCTCGCCCGCCGCCGCGTCGACCGGCTCGTCCTTGGCTTTTCGGCGAAAGATCACGACTGCTCCTTGCTCGGTTCGGCGGCCTCCAGCCACCCTTTGATTCCTCCGGTGGACCCATGCCCGCCGATACCCCGGTCGCTGACCGGGAGTTCGTCCACCTCGACAAACTCGGCCCGCGCAACCCGCTGGATCAGCAGCTGCGCGATCAAGTCTCCGCGCCGCAACCGGACCTCCCCGCGGGTGTCGGTGTTCAGCAGGCACACCCTGATCTCGCCTCGATAGCCGGCGTCCACGGTGCCCGGCGCATTGACGATGGTGAGTCCGTGCCGCGCCGCCAGGCCCGACCGCGGGTGCACCAAGCCCACCCAGCCGGGCGGTATCGCCAACGCCACACCGGTGCCTACCAGCACCCGTTGACCTGGTGCAATGGCGACATCCTCGGCGGTTGCCAGGTCGGCTCCGGCGTCGCCCAGGTGGGCGTACCGCGGCACCGGAATCGACTCGTCCAGTCGCCGCAACAGCACCTGGAGGTTCTCGGGCGAGTTCACTCGCCGGAGTCTAGTCGTGAGGGCTCCCCCGCTTCGGCGACGCCCGAGGGCCGGTTGGCCTCGATGGCGCGGACGAGTTCCTCAGGGTTCCTGGTGGACACCAGCCAGCACAGATGCGGGTCGGCATCGTCGGCGACACCGACCAGCACCAGGCCGCTGACATAGGGTCGCAACGCCAGGAACGCGTCCTCACGAGCCAGTACCCGGCCCTTCAACGCCCGGTCTGCCACCGCCACCTTCCCCAGATATCTCCACTCGAGCAGGCTCGGTCCGACCCGGACGCCCTCGGCGTCCACCACGATGCGCAACGACCCCCAGGCCATCAGCGTCCAAGCGATCACACCGATGGTCCCGGCGGTGCTGACCACCAGAATCAACTCGCCGAGCATGAAGGTGACGGCGGTGACGAAGGTCAGGCCGAAGAACAGCGCGATCCCCCAATACGCGGCGGGCACTGTCAGCCGCTCGGAGTAGGCCGGGTGTGGATCGCTGCGGGTCACGTCCAACAACCTAACGGGCGTGCGGCCGGAGCGACACGCGGTCCGCGGCATCCGACCGAACGCCGCCCGCCCGGACGAACGCTGATGGCCGAGGCACTAGACTCGCCCCAAAGTCCGGAAGGCCGACGAAGGAACCATCGATGAAGATCTCCCAACGACTCGTCTGGAACCTCTACGCGGGCGCAATCGGTGCCGTCAGCGCCATGGTCGCCCAGAAGGCAGTCCATGGCGCCTGGAAACTGGCCACCGGCGACGAGCCGCCCGATCCGAGCGATCCGTCCACCCCGATCGGTGAGGCGTTGATCTGGGCGCTCGCCGGCGGCATCGGCATCGGGGTGGCTCAGCTGCTCACCAACCGGTTCGCCGCCAACCGCTGGGAGAAGGCGATGGGCACGCCGGCGCCCACCCGCTCGCGGGTGAACTTCCGCCTCTGACCGACGCGCCGCCATTCGGTGCGCCTGCACCGGCAGACAGCGAGGCCCCGCCCGGCCGGAGCCGGACGAGGCCTGATGTATCTGGCTGATCGCTTCAGTCGGCGCAGTCCACGCAGTAGGCGTGGCCGTTGCGGGTAACGGCGATCTGGCTGCGGTGCTTCACCAGGAAGCACGAGTAGCAGGTGAACTCGTCCGCTTGGCGCGGCAGCACCCGCACGGTGAGTTCCTCGTGGGACAGGTCGGCGCCCGGCAGCTCAAAGGATTCGGCAGCCTCGACCTCGTCCTCATCGACCTTTCCGGAGTTCTTGTCGTTCCGGCGGGTCTTGAGTTCCTCGATGCTGTCTTCGCTCTCCTCGTCGGTCTTGCGCGGAGCGTCGTAGTCGGTTGCCATCTTGTTTCGTAACTCCATCCCGAACGCCTGCCGCGGGGCGGCCGCGTTCAGCGGTATCACTGGATCCTCAATGTGTCGCAGGCATACATATCACACAGCGCCAAACATTGCCGCCCACGCGGACCGGATCTCAGCCATAAGGACGCAGCAGCCGCTCCGCGAGCAGCTGCCGGGCGTCCGACCCGGTAGGTTACGCATTAGCACGAACACAGGAGAGCGATCGAGCGATGCGCACCGCCCACCCACGAGGGTTGAGCCCCGACGGGAAGACCCTCATCGTCGTCATAGAGGGGGGCGAAGAGGTCGCGATCCCCGCCGACGAACGGCTGAGGGCGGCCCTGCGCAACGACCGAGCACGCATCGGACAACTGGAGATCGACATGGAAAGTGCACTGCGGCCACGCGACATCCAGGCCCGAATCAGGGCCGGGGAGTCGTTGGAGGCGGTCGCACAGGCCGCAGGGGTCCCCGTCGCGAAGATCGAGCCGTTCGCCGGCCCGGTTCTCGCCGAGCGTGAGCACGTCGCCGGCCTGGCACAGACCAACCCGGTCCGGCGCACCGGTGATGCCGTCGCGCACCGGAGCCTGCGCAATGTGGTCGCCGATCGCCTGCTGCCCCAAGGCGTGGACCCTGACGACGTCGACTGGGACGCCTGGCGCACCGAGGATCGCCGCTGGACGGTGCGACTGTCGTACCAGGTGGATTCGACCGAGCATCAAGCCGAGTTCAGCTATGACCAGACCGGACGGTTCTCCACCGCCGGCAACGACGACGCCCGGTGGCTCACCGGTGAGCTGTCGGGTGCGGAGGAGGCGCAGCCGGAGCACGACGGCGCAGGATCGGACCACAACGACGAGCTGGCGATCGTGCGCGCCATCCAGCCTCAGTTCGCCGGCACCCCCGACCTCGACGACGACAGCGACGAAGAGAGTCTCGACGACGCCTCGTCGGACAGCGAGGACGCGTTCGCGGAGGGCGACCTGACCGAGGTGAACGGCGTCTACGACATCGTCCCGGGTGACGGTTCCAACATGGACGTGCTCTACGACATGCTGTCCACCTTCGACGAGGACTCGGTGCAGATCTATGCCGGTCTGGTGCGTCCGCGCCCCGAGCAGTCCGCCGCGCCGGTGCTGCACGACGGTCCGGCGACCATCGAGGTCCTCACCGACGAGATCGAAGTCGAGATCACGCTCGACGATCCCGCCCAGGGCCAGGTCGACGACGCTCTCGAGGGCAAGCCTGCTAGCCCGGCGGACGACGTCGACGCGGAGCCCATCGCCCCGCCCGTCGAGCCGGACCCCGAACCCGCTGCACCGCCAGTCGAACCAGAGCCGGAACCCGCCGCACCGCCGGTCGAGCCGGACCCCGAACCCGCCGCGCCGCCGGTCGAACCAGAGCCGGAACCCGCCGCACCGCCGGTCGAACCAGAGCCGGAACCCGCCGCACCGCCGGTCGAACCAGAGCCCGAATCCGCCACACCGCCGATCGAGCTTGTCGAGACCCCTCCCTCGGCGAAACCAGAACCCGCGACAGCGCCGGGCGAGACCCCGCCGGCGCCGGATGCGCAGGAGGCCGCACAACCGACGGTCGATCGTGACGAGATCGCTGCGGCAGCCGAGACGACCGGGGCCGAGGAGTCGACTCCGGCGGCGCGTCCCGGACGGATCAAGCCCTCCCCCACCGAACCCGAACAGCCGAGCCTGGTCGATGCGGCAGGCAACGAGCCGTCGCGCTCGATCAAGCGCAAGCGGGCCAGCGTCCCCAGCTGGGACGAGATCATGTTCGGAGCGCCCCGGCCCAAGGAGTAGGCGTCGACCGGCCACCACCGGTCGCGACGAGTTTCTCCGAAAGTTCCACATAAACCGGCTGGTTGTGCCACCCTTCCTCCAGACCCACCCCTCGCCCGGGCGCACTTGATCGCCGGGTGAGGCCCGATCACCGCGGACGGCCGGGTGGCGTCGCTGGTAAGCCCGCAGGGGAGCGGGCCGGACAAGGAGGAACCAATGCGGCTCTCACCAGAATCGGGGCAGATCGTCGCCGCGACCGCCGGGGTCGTCGCCGAACACGCCGAGCAGATCACCAGCGTGTTCTACCCGGACATGTTCACCGCCCATCCCGAGTTGATGCGCGTCTTCAACAAGGCGAATCAGGCCATCGGCGAGCAGCCGCAGGCGCTGGCGGCCTCGGTGGTGGCGTTCGCCGTCCAGTTGGTCGACCCCGAGGCGCCCGACTTCACCCCGGTGATGCAACGGATCGCTCACAAGCATGTCTCCCTCGGGATCAAGGCGCACGAGTACACGATCGTCGGCCACCATCTGCTGAAGGCCGTCAAGACGGTGTTGGGCGATGCCATCACGCCCGAGATCGCCGCCGCTTGGGATGAGGTGTATTGGCTGTTCGGCTGCTCACTGATCGCTGAGGAGGCGAAGCTGTACGCATTGGCCGGCACCGACCCGGCCCACCCGTGGCGGCAGTACCGGGTCGTCGAACGCTTCGAAGAGTCCGAGGATGTCTTCTCGCTCCTGCTCGCACCTGTGCGCGGCGAGATCCCGTCGCACCGCACCGGTCAGTACGTGGCGATCGCGGTCGATCTGCCCAACGGTGAGCGGCAACCGCGCCAGTACACCATCTCGTCCGGGCCGCGCGGCGATTCGCTACGGGTCACCGTCAAGCGGGTCCACGGCGTCAACGGTGCACCGGACGGCCAGGTGTCGAGTTGGCTGCACGCCAATGCCCGGCCCGGTTCGATCCTGGACGTGTCGCAGCCGGCCGGCGACCTGGTGCTCGACGAGTCGGACCGCACTCCCCTGGTGCTGGTCTCGGCGGGCATCGGCATCACCCCGATCGCCGCGATCATGGAGGACATGTCCCGCCGCCAGCCGGACCGCACGATCCGGTTGTTCCACGCCGACAAGTCCCACGATCACCACGCGCTGTACGCCAGTCTGCGGCGGCAGGTTCTCGCCATGTCGGACGCCCGCTGCCAGATGTGGTACGAGGAGGAGGCCGAAGAAGCGCCGACCCTGCATCCGGCGCGGTCGGGCTTCATGGACCTGTCCGACATCGAGGTCCCCTCGGACGCGCAGGTGTTCATGTGTGGCCCACTGCCGTTCATGCGGACGTCCCGGTTGGCGCTGATGGAGAAGGGCATCCACGGCGAGAACATCCACTACGAGGTGTTCGGCCCCGACCTGTGGGCGCAGAATCCGCAGAGCGCGCCCGTCTGAGCCCGCCTCGTCCCCGTCCCGCTCGCCGAACTATTTGCGGCTCGCCGAATTCAGCGAGCGCTAAGCAGTTCAGCGAGCGCGCGGCGGACGGACGGGGGCGGCGGCGAGCAGGAAGCTCACGGACGGGCAGGCGGCGAGCGGGGACGGCGGCCTAAGGCCGAGCGAGGGCTCAGCCCACGGGGTGCTGGTCGACCTGGGCGTCCGTGGCCTGATCGGCGAACTGCGTCCGGTACAGCTCGGCGTAGAGGCCGCCGGCCGCCAGCAGTTCGAGGTGGGTACCTTGCTCCGCGATCCGTCCTGCGTCGACGACCAGGATCCGGTCAGCGCCCCGGACGGTGGAGAGGCGGTGGGCGATCACGATCGAGGTCCGGTCGCGTAATGCGTCGTCCAGGGCGTGTTGGACGGCGACCTCGCTCTCGCTGTCCAGGTGCGCCGTCGCCTCGTCGAGCACGATCAAACCCGGACCCTTGAGCAGCAGCCGGGCCAGGGCGAAACGCTGCTTCTCGCCACCGGAGAGGCGGTGGCCGCGGTCCCCGACGACCGTGTCCAGACCCTCGGGCAGCGAGTCGACCAGCCGCCACACCTGGGCTGCTCGCAACACGGCCTCCAACTCACCCTGGGTGGCGTCCGGCTTGGCGTAGAGCAGGTTCGCCCGGATCGTGTCGTGGAACAGATGCGCCTCTTGGGTGACCACACCCACACGGTCGTGCAGCGAGGCAATGCCCGCGTCGCGCAGGTCAATACCGTTGATCCGGATCGCTCCCCCAGTCGGGTCATAGAGCCGTGCCACCAGCGACGTGATCGTGGTCTTGCCGGCACCGCTCGGGCCGACCAGCGCCACCATGTCACCCGGCTCAACGGTGAAGGAGATGTCGTGCAGCACCTCGCCGCTGCCGCGCCGGTCGCCCGTCGCCGCGCCCTCCAGCGAGGCCAGCGAGATCTCATCGGCCGAGGGGTAGCTGAAACTGACCTGATCGACCTCGACCCGTACCGGGCCCTCGGGCAGTTCGACCGCGTCCGGACGCTCGGCGACGAGCGGCTTCAGGTCGAGCACCTCGAAGACCCGCTCGAACGACACCAACGCGGTCATCACGTCGACCCGGACGTTGGACAGTGCGGTCAGCGGGGCGTAGAGCCGGGCCAGCAGTGCCGCCAGGGCGAGCAGCGTGCCCACCGTGAGGGCTCCGTTGACGGCCATCACGCCACCCACCCCGTAGACCATCGCGGTCGCCAGCGACGCCACCAAGGCCAGGGCGACGAAGAACACCGAGCGGTTGACCGCGAGACTGACCCCGGTGTCGCGGACGCCTGCGGCGTGCCCGGCGTACTCCAGGTCCTCGCGCCGCGGGTCGCCGAACAGCTTCACCAGCAGTGCTCCGGCGACATTGAACCGCTCGCTCATCTGGGCGCCCATATCGGCATTGAGAACCATCTGCCGGTGGGTCAACGCCGCCAGGCGACGACCCAGGATGCGGGCCGGAATCAGGAACAACGGGACCAGCAGGAACGCGCCGATGGTCAGCTGCCAGGACAGCGAGGCCATGGCAACAACGATCACCACGAGGCTGATCGCGTTCCCGACCAGGTTCTGCAGCACGGAGGTGAACGCCTGCTGGGCGCCGATCACATCGCTGTTCAGCCGGGTGACCAATGCACCGGTCTGGGCTCGGGTGAAGAAGGCGATCGGCTGCCTGAGCACATGCCCGAACACCTGGGTGCGCAGGTCGAAGATCAAGCCCTCGCCGATCCGCGCGGAGTACCAGCGTTCGACCAGGGTGAGTGCCGCGTCCGCCACAGCCAGCACGGCGACGATCACCGCGAGTTGAATGACCAGCCCGGCATTGCCCGGAATCACCCCGTTATCGACCAGGCGCTGCAGGATCAGCGGCGAGGCGACGACGAGGAGCGAGTCGACCACGGTGAGCACCAGGAACATCGCGATCAGACCCTGGTAGGCGCCCGCGTAGGAGAGCACCCGCCGCCATGTTCCAGGCGCGAGACGGTGCTCGCGGACCGACGCGTCCCGAGTCATGGAGTTCATGACCTGCCAACCGGAGAGACTCACGGTCTCACTCAACCACGTGGCACCGACAGAGATTCCCCGCGAGGTCCGACCGCACTGCTACCGGAGTGGCTTGACCTGGGTGAGCCGCCAGTAGTTGCCGGACGGATCCCGGAAGGCCGAGTCGATGCCGTAGAACCGCTCATGCGGCTCCTCGGTGAACTCCACCCCTCGCGCCTTCAACCGCTCGTACGTCGCCCGGCAGTCGTCCGTGGCCAGCGCGCCGAGCCCGTAGTATCCGCGGGCGATCGCCTCGCGCATGCCTTTCGTGGTGGCCTCGTCGACCAGCGGTGGACCCGGCTCGACCAGCATCAACTGGGTGCGTGACGGCCCCGGAACGAGCAGCACCAGCCAGCGGAAGCCATCCTGGACCTGATCCATCGCAACCTCGAAGTCGAGCTTGTCGGTATAGAACTCCTTGGCGGCGTCGAGGTCGAGCACGCGCAGGCAGATCAGCGCGACACCGGTGATCATCCCTCTCCTTCCGGCGAGCAGCAGCGAGGCCGGGATCCCGAAGCACATCGGTTCATCGGGCCAGGGCCGCCTGGGAGACGAAGCCGGCCGTCGCGCCGGCAAGGATATCCGGGGCGACGTCGTGGGTCTGTCCGTCGAGCAGCCGGAATTGAGCGCCCGGAATCGCGGACGCCGCGGCGCGGGCGCCGCCCTGCAGCGACGGCGGGCTCGCCGCACCGGCCAAGACGAGGGTGGGCGCCGTCACGGTGGCGAGAATCCGGGTCGGGACGCGGCCGTCCGCCATCACCGCGGCGTCATAGCCCAGGGTGGGAGCGATCGCGACCGCCTTCGCCCAATGCGGCGCCCGACGCATGCCCACGATCGCGGTTTGCGGCACCCCGACCCTGCCCAGAAACAGCACGAACGCACCCTCTCGATCCCCGGCGGCGAGCAGGTCCCCGAGTTCGGCGGCGTACCGGCGGGTGTCCTGCTGGCCGGCCGGATCGGGGTCGAACGGCGGCTCCCACAGGATGAGCGCGGCGAAGGGCAGGCGCGCGGCGGCTCGCGCCGCCAGCACGGCCCCGGACGAAAGTCCGAGCACCGTGGCGGGGCCGTTGCCGACGGTCCGGGCGTACTCGGCCAGGGCGGCGAGGTCCTCGATCTCCCGCTCGACCTCGTACGGCGCGGTGTCGGCGCTGTCCCCGCGTCCGCGGCGGTCGTAGTTGAGGACGGTGAACGGCCCGGCGAGCGCCTCGGCGTGCCGGCCCTCGACCGGACGATCGCAGCTCGCCCCGCTGACCAGGATCAACGGCGCTCCGGTACCCACCTGGTCGAAGGCGATGACGGTTCCATCGGGTGAGGTGACTGTCTTCATGCCTGTCACGCTAGAAGCCCCTCCCGCCGGACGCTTCTCGAAAACTGCACTGTTGACCGACGCCCGAGACGGTGGCCGGGCGTCAGACCACTGGGCGGGAGAAGATCTTCACCAGACAGCCCGGAAGCATCGCCAGCTGCTGGTCGCGATCGCGGGCACGGTAGGAACTGGGACTCTCGCCGACGAACCGCCGGAACTGGCTGCTGAACGACCCCAGGCTGGTAAACCCGGCGGCCAGGCAGATGTCTGTCACCGACAACTCCGTCTCGCGCAGCAGCTCCATCGCGCGCTCCATCCGCCGGCTGATCAGGTACCGATGCGGCGTCTCACCGAAGGACTCCCGGAACCGGCGGATGAAGTACGACTCGGTGACATGGGCGCGGGCCGCGAGCGCAGCTGTGTCCAGCGGCTCGGCGTAACAGCGGTCGATCAGATCGCGCGATCTGAGCAAGTGCCGCGACAGCGGAACCTGGCCAGCCATGCCTCCGATCCTCTCACTCGAAAGGCAGCGGTTCGGGATTCATCGTCACCGCGGCCAGCGCCGCCGTCATCCGGCGCCGGTGATGCCGGCGGCACAGCACCTCGTAGGCGATCACCCGGTCCTGCGACGGCACCACGTCCCCGACCATCACCTGGTCACCCTCGGTGACCATCATGCCGTCGACCGTGCGCGCGTTGTGAGTGGCCGGCTCGCCGCACCAGCAGCGCGGCCGCACCTGCAGCAGCTCCATCCGGTCGGCCAGTTCGACGAGCCGCCGGGTGGCCGGGAACAGCTCGGTGCGGAAGTCGGTGAGGATGGCGAAGCAGTACACATCGAGCTGCAGTTCGTCGACGATCCGGGCCAGCTGGTCGATGTGACTCGGCGTGTAGAAGTGGGCCTCGTCGCAGATCAGGTAGTCCACCCGTCGCGCCTGGGTGAGCTCGCGAGTCGCGTAGGTCCAGAAGTCGAAGTCGTCGCTGACCTCGATGGCGGGCTGTTCCAAGCCGATCCGCGACGACAGGGTCGCCGCGCCGGCCCGGTCGTCGCGGCTGAAGACCCGACCGGCCCGTCCGGCCTGGGTCTCGGTGAAGTCCGTCTGCAACGCCAGCGTCGACTTGCCACTGTTCATCGGACCGGTGAAGAAGATCAGCTGCGCCATCGCTCAACCGATCAGCAGCGGCACGGTCAACTCGGACGGCGTCAGCGAGCCGTGCATGCCGATCAGCCCGAACTCGTTCGGCTGACCGAGCGTCATCAGTGCCCGGTCGGTGGCCATCGCGACCAGGACGTCGCCGAACCGGTCCGCGAGCCGAGGCGGCAGCGGTCCGAACCAGCCGGCGTCGATCGCCTGATCGCGGGTCAGCACCCAGGCGTCCGGACCGAGCAGATCGGCCCACCGGCGCGCGACCGGACGCGGGTCGCCCGAGACGTAGAGCTGCCGGAACCGGCCCTCGCCGCCGATCAGTTCCACGCCCGCCACCAGATCGGGATGCTCCTCAATGGTCAGCCGGCGATCCGGCGCGATGTCGACCATGCCGTGATCGCCGGTGATCAGCAGCCGGACATCGTCCGGCAGCGCCGTGCGCAGGGTCGAGGCGAGCGCGTCCACCCGGACGAGTTCGGCGGCCCAGGCGTCAGAATCAGTGCCCTGCCTGTGACCGGCATGATCCAGGTCGCGGTCATAGAGGTAGACGACGCTGCGCGGCCCGGACAACGCCGCCTGCACGGTCAACTCCACCCGGCGGTCGCTGCCGGAGCCCTCGTCGTAGCCGAGGAAGTCGGCCCCGCGCAGCGCGCACGTGGTCAGCCCGCTGCCCCGGAACCGGGACGGCGTCACCGTCGTCGCCCGGACGCCGGCCTTGGTGAGCCGCTCGAAGACGGTCAGCTGGGGCTGAACATCCAGTCCGTCCAGCCCCGGCTCCCACAGCAGCGCATTCAGCAGCCGACCGCCGAGCCGGAAGGTGTACCCGGCCACGCCGTGCTGCCCGGGGGTCAGCCCGGTGCCAAGGCTGGTGATCGAGGTGACGGTGGTGCTGGGCGCACCGGACGTGATGGTCGTCGAAGCAGAGTTGGCCAGCAGCCCGGTGAGGAAGGGCGCCAGACCGTCGCGGCCGCGCAGCAGGTCGTGGCCCAATCCGTCGACCAGCAGCACCACGAATCGTTCGGACGCCGGCAACCCGAGGACGTTGTCGCGTCCGGGCAGTCCAAGGACGGCGGCGATGCTGGGCAGCACGTCAGACAGCGTGGAGCTGCCGTAGGCGGGCGGCGTGGGCAGGCTCACCGGCCACCGCCGGCGGCGACCTGCAGCGCCGTCGCGAAGGTCATCAAACGCGCCACATTGTCCGCCCCGTCGGCGGCCGCGCTCATCCGGACGGTGAGGTCGTCGGCGGCCAGGGTGCCGGAATAGCCGTGATCGGCATCGCATTCCGGGTCGCCGCAATGCGCAGGCTCGAGATCGAGCCGGCGGGCGGTCCCCCAGCCGACGGTCAGCCAGGTCTCCACCGTGGCCGACCGGTTGCTGCCGTGCCGCTCCGGGTGCGCGACCACCCGGGTCAGCGCCACGGAGGTGATCCGGTCCAGGCTCACCGACTCGGTGGTCGACATGGCCTGGCCGCTCTCGCCCGGGGCGTCCGACTCGTCGGTGTGCCCGACGATCAGGCGGGTCGGGGTGAGCACCAGCACCGACATGTGGCGTTGGATCTCGTCGCGGGCGAACGTCGCTTCGTGATGAACGACGTGTTCCTCGACTCCTTCGCCGGCGATCGCCATGGCCACCGTCTCGGCGATCAGGTCGGGGAAGTACCCGCAGGCGTCGATGTCACGACGCAGCGCGGCTGGCAATGCGAGCGAGGTCACCGGCTCATCTTCGCACCGACGCGACGAGCGCCCAAGTCCGACCCGATCTGCGAGGCGGGTGGTGCGGCAACTCGCCCCGAGCGGACGGGCGCTCTACGGTGGCCCGGTGAGCACCAAGCCGTTCATCGCTGCCCGCGTCGAGGAATTCCTCGACCGGCGGATCGAGAGTGCGTTCCGCGCGCTCGGTTGGCGCGAACAGGTGATCGCCTACACCGGCTACGGCTCCGGCGACTTCCTGCGGGTGATGGCCCGGGTGAAGTTGGTACCGCAGTGGTCCCGCAGCCAGCTCGGCCGGGTCACCAAGGAGTTCGTCAAACGCCGCGGCTGGCGCAGCTTTCTCACCGCACCATGCGTGCGAGCACGCGTCACCATCACCGTCGGCGACCGGACGGTGACCGCCACCACCGACCGCGGCGGCTACCTCGACCACCGGATCGTGGACCATCAGTTGGCGTCCGGCTGGCAACAGGTCGTCGTCCAGAGTTCCAAGTCGGTACCGGTCGCCTGCGACGTCCTGGTCATCGACGAGGACGCCCGCTACGGCCTGATCTCCGACATCGACGACACTGTGCTGACCACCTGGCTGCCCCGTCCGATGATCGCCGCCTGGAACAGCTTCGTCCGCGACGAGTCGAACCGGCAATCGATTCCCGGCATGGCCCGGTTCTACCACCGTTATCTGGACGCCCACCCGGGCGCCCCGATGTTCTATCTGTCGACAGGCGCCTGGAACACCTACGACTTCCTGAAACGCTTCCTGGGGCAGCACAACTACCCCAAGGGTGCGCTGCTGCTCACCGATTGGGGGCCGACCAACACCGGCTGGTTCCGCTCCGGCATGGAGCACAAACGGACCAGCCTGCTGCGGCTGGCGGCCGAGTTCCCCCGGGTCAGCTGGCTACTGGTCGGCGACGACGGCCAGCACGACCCCGAGATCTACGCCGAATTCGCCCACTCGCACCCCACGCACGTGGCCGCGGTCGCGATCCGGCAACTCTCCCCCGCCGAGCAGGTGCTCGCCCACGGCACCAACATGCCACTGGAGGAAGCCGAAGAATTGGCCGGCACCGACATCATCTGGGTCGAAGCCCCCGATGGACGCGGCCTGGTCGCACAACTGCGGACGGCGCTCGGCGGCACCGCGGACGGTTGAAACCTGAATGCCGAGTCACCACGCTCGGCGCACGCATCGAGGCGATTGGGGAACGCCGATCATCGTTGGCCGAGCCTGTCGAGACCCCTCTGGCAACGGCTTCGACAAACTCAACCAGCGAAACCTCGCACTGATCAGCCCTTTCCTCAATCGATCAGCAGGTCACTGATCGGCTTCATCGGACCGACCGCCCAGGCCTCGTCGAACGCCGATCGGGACAGCTGTTCCCGCGCTGCGGCCAGCATCTCCATGGTGAGCGGCTGCCGTGGCCAGTCCACGTTCTGCCGACGAGCCTCGCGGTAGCGAGCGGCGAAGACCTCCACGGCAGCGGGCCAGCGACCGCTGAGCGCCAGAAATATCCCGTAGGTCTCCACTTGGGGCAACGGAGCCGTCATGCCGATCCGAAGCAGCAGTTCGAGCATCCGGCGGGACCAGAGCAATCCACTCCTGGCGTCCCGGGTCCGCAACGCACAGCCATTCACGCTGCTGCATGACCACCAGGCGGCCATCAGATTGCCCTGCGCCAGCGCCGCTTCGTAGCTGAGTTCGGCAGCCTCGCGAGTGATGTCCACCGGGCGTTCGGGTGCACCAGCCATGACTTCCAGGGCGGCCAGCTTGACGTCGAAATCGCCCTGGCCGATCGCGGCGACGCCGTTCGCGGCGTCCGCCAGCACGACCCGCATGCTGCCGTAGTCGCTCAGTGCCAGCGCACTCGACAGCCCGAGCAGTGCGTCGACGGTGCGGGGGTGGCGCAGGGTCTCGGGGGCCGCCCGACCGAGCACGGTTCGGTATACGGTCATCGCGCGACGATGGTCGCCGCGCAGCGCGGCCAGACTGGCCAGCGCGAGTCCGGCACGCACATCGTCGAGGTTGCTGAGTGCTGCGGCGACCTCCGTGGAGCGTGCGGCGGCCAGCTCAGCCCACCGCAGACCCTCGTCGACCAAGCCACGCAGGTACCACAACGCCGTCAGCCCGCCGACGGCTCGCCAGCCAACCGGCGCCGGTACACCGTTCAGCCGGTGCTGCAGCACAGTGCGAACCACCGGCAGATCGGTGGCGAGCCGCGCATGCCAGTCGGACTCTTCGGGACGGCCCAGCGCCGGTCGGCGATCGAGCAGGTCATCGAGCCAGGCGTCCCGGGCTTGCTCGGTCGCCTGGCGCTCGCGCAGGGTGGCCAGGCCGGCGGCGGCGTGCGCGCGCACTGCGGCCAACTGGGCGAACATGGTGCGACCCCCGTCCGACTGGGTAGCCATCAGCATCGAGCGACGCGTGAGCCGGGCCAGCGAGGTTCGAAGTGCGTCGCCGTGCCCGAGTCGATCCATCACGGAGCCGGCCAGGTCCGCCGAAAAGGGGGCGGCCAGGACCGAGAGTGCCCGATGGACGCGCTGGTCCGGCGTACTGAGTCGCTGATAGCTGCGATCGATGGCCACCAGCAGCGTTCGGTGGTGCTGGGCTTGGCCGTGGCCGATCGCACTCAGCTGACTGGGATCGATTTCGACCTGATCACGTATCTCGCTCAGGGCGAAGGGGGGATGCAAGGCGGCAGCCAGTTCCACGGCCAGCGGCAGGCCGTCGACTGCACGGCAGATCTGCCAGACCTGAACGAGGGTTGCCAGGTCCGGATCGTGCAGCCGCGCCAGGCGAACGAACAAGGCCACCGCCGGCGCGAGCGAGGAGTCGCCTGCCCTCGGCGCCGACCCGACGGGTAGCGGGTCGAGGCGGTAGGCGAACTCTTCGGCGAGGTCGAGCGGTTCTCGGCTGGTGGCCAGCACCGCGAACTGCAACCCGTCATCGACCACCAGATCACACAGCGTGCGGACGGACTCGATCACCTGCTCGCAGTTGTCCACGACCAGCAACAGCCGGCGGTCCTCGGCGAAGGCCCGCAATGAACTGGGGACCGAAGTGGCCGCCGGATTCACCCCGAGTGCCTCGGCTACCAGCCCGATCACGTCGGATTGCTCGTTCGCTCCGCTCAGATCGACGAAGTAGACGCCGTCTGGGTACGCCTTGGCCGCTCGGGCGGCGACCTCGACCGCTAGCCGGGTCTTGCCGCAACCAGCCGGGCCACAGATGGTGGTCAGCGCACCTGGTCGAAGTGACCGGCCAACCTTCTGCCGGTCGGCCTCCCGGCCGATCAGGGTGATCCGGCGCGGCAGTCGCAGCGGCACAGGGCGGGCGGGTTTGGTCGTCGGCCGCGCCTTGGGCCGCAGCTCTGGGTCGCCGCTGAGGATCTGTTGCTGCAGCCTGCGCAGCTCGCTGCCCGGTTCGACCCCAACCTGTTCGAGCAGTAGGGCTCGAGCCTGCAGGAAGGATCGCAATGCCTCTTCCGAACGGCCGCTGCGATGCAGGGCCAGCATCTTCTGGGTCCACAGCCGTTCCCGGAAAGGATGGTCCCCGAGCAGGCCGACCACCTCGGCCAGTGCCTGTTCGGTACGGCCAAGCCCCAGCAGCGTATCGATCCGCCGTTCCCGCAGCTGCATGGACAGCTCAGTGAGCCTGGCGATCGGCGCGGTCGCCCAGTCGCAGTCGGCCAAAGCCGCGTACGGCTCGCCGCGCCACAACACCAGGGCCCGATCGGCCGCATCGAGTGCTCGTTCGTACTGTTGGGTGGCAAGCAGGTCGACGACCTCGAGCCCGAGTTGCCCGAACCGGGCCGAATCTACCTGGGCCGGCTCCGCCTGCAGCCGAAAGCCTCCGTTGTCGGCGACCAGCACGGTGAACCCCCGGGTACGGCTACCCTCCGGTTCCAGCAACCTCCGCAGGCGCCAGATGTGGGTTTCAAGAGTGCCGACCGACGCCGACCTATCGCCCCAGGTGGCATCGAGCAGCCGCTCGACCGAGACTCGGGCTCCTAGGTTCAGCAGCAGTGCGGACAAGATCGAAGCCAGGCGGCGGCTCACCGGTACCGGCGCGCTCCCCAGCTCAAGGTGCAACGACCCCAGATCCATGAAACGCACCTGGGCAGCCTACGATGCGGCCCCGATCCTGTGCCCAGATCCGCTTTCGCAGATCGGACGCACAACTGGACTCACGCCGCCGCGCCTCGTGGACTCAATGGTGGGCGCGGCAATGGTGTCTTGTGGCCTATGGACCACAGCGATGAACTCCGATCACCCCCGACCTGTGTCCCGCAGCGTGTCAGCGGCAGCGCTACGTCCCGTCCGGGGCCAGAATCGGGGCGGAACAGTGACGGACTGAAAGCGAGGCAGTGGTGGCGCGTCCCCCGGCCGACGACGATCTGATCGAACGGATCGTCGACATCGACATCTCCGACGAGATGGAGACCAGCTACCTCGAGTACGCCTACTCGGTCATCTACAGCCGCGCACTGCCCGACGCCCGCGACGGACTCAAGCCCGTCCAACGGCGCATCCTCTACACGATGGACGACATGGGCATCCGCCCGGACCGTTCGCACGTGAAGTCGGCCCGGGTGGTCGGCCAGGTGATGGGTCTGCTGCATCCGCACGGTGACGCGGCGATCTACGACGCGCTGGTCCGGCTCGCCCAGCCGTGGGCGCAGCGGCTGCCGGTGGTCGACGGGCACGGCAACTTCGGTTCGCTGGACGCCGGACCTGCCGCGATGCGTTACACCGAATGCCGAATGGCCCCGGCCGCATCGGCGATGACGGCCGGGCTCGGCGAAGACACTGTGGATTTCCGGCCCAACTACGACGGCAAGGAGACCGAACCCTCCGTCCTGCCGGCGGCCTTTCCGAATCTGCTGGTTAACGGTTCCACCGGCATCGCGGTCGGGATGGCCACCAACATTCCGCCGCACAACCTGATCGAATGCGTGCAGGCGCTCAAGCACTTGATCGCCCACCCGGACGCCGACGCCGACGAACTGATGAGGTTCGTGCCCGGTCCCGACCTGCCCACCGGCGGCAAGATCGTCGGCTTGGACGGCGTCCGCGACGCCTATCTGACCGGACGCGGCAGCTTCCGCATCCGTGCCACCGCCCGGACCGAACAGGTGCATGCCCGGCGCAAGGGCATCGTGGTCACCGAACTGCCCTACATGGTCGGCCCCGAGCGGGTGATCGAGCAGATCAAGACCGCCGTCCAGTCCAAGAGGCTGACCGGCATCGCCGACGTCAAGGACCTCACCGATCTCGCCAACGGCACCCGGCTGGTGATCGAGATCAAGAACGGGTTCAACCCCGACGCGGTGCTTGAGCAGCTGTACAAGCTGACTCGGCTGGAGGATTCGTTCGGCATCAATGCGGTTGCTCTGGTCGACGGTCAGCCGCGTACCCTCGGTCTGCGCGAGATGCTCACCGTCTACCTCGATCACCGCCTCGAGGTCACCCTGCGCCGGACGAAATACCGGCTCGGCAAGGCGTCCGACCGGCTGCATCTGGTCGAGGGCCTGCTGATCGCCATCCTCGACATCGACGAGGTGATCGCGATCATCCGGGGCAGCGACGACGCCGGTGTCGCCAAAGCCAAGCTGATCGAGGTGTTCGACCTGACCGACGTGCAGGCCACCTACATTCTCGACATGCAGTTGCGCCGGCTCACCAAGTTCAGCCGGATCGAGTTGGAATCCGAGCGGGACGAGCTGCAGAAACAGATCGCCGAACTGCAGGCGATCATCGACGACCCGGCGCTGCTACGGAAGGTGGTCGCCGAGGAACTCGACGAGGTGGCCCGGACCCATGGCACGCCGCGGCGCACCGTGCTGCTGGCCTCCGGCGGCGGTCCGGTCTCGGTGGCCAAGGCGCAGACCACCCCGCTGGAGATTCCCGACGATCCGTGCCGGGTGCTGCTGTCCTCGGCGGGACTGCTGGCCCGCACCGACAGCACCGAACCGCTCGCCGCGGTCGGGGGCCGGGCGACCCATGACGTGATCGTCAGCACCTGCGTCAGTACCGCCCGCGGCGAGTTCGGGCTGCTGACCAGCCTGGGCCGGGTGATCCGCGGTCAGACCATCGACCTGCCGTCGGTGCCGGCCACCGCACAGGCGCCGAATCTGCAGGGCGGCTCCCCCGCGTCCGAACTGTTCGCGCTGGAGGCCGACGAGCGCATCCTCGGCGTGACCAGCCTGAACGACGACACCTTCGGCTGGGCGCTGGGCACCGAACGCGGCGTGGTGAAACGGGTCAACCCCGACATTCTCGGCAAGGACTCCTGGGAGATCATCCGGCTCGATGACGGCGACAGAGCGGTCGGCGCGGTCGAGCTGCGCGACGATGCCGACGAGCTCGTCTTCGTCACCTCGGACGCGCAGCTGCTGCACTTCGCTGCGTCGGGGGTGCGTCCGCAGGGCCGCTCCGGCGGCGGCATGGCCGGGGTGAAACTGCCCGCGGGTACCCGGGTGGTGTTCTTCGGCATGGCCCCGGCGTCCGACGCGGTCGTGGTCTCGGTGGCCGGCTCGTCGACCGCGCTCCCCGGAACAGACGCCGGTAGCATCAAGGTGACCCCGTTCGAGGAGTACCCGAGCAAGGGACGCGGCACCGGCGGCGTCCGCTGCCAGCGCTTCCTCAGAGGCGAGGACGTCCTCCAGCTGGCCTGGGTGGGCCCCTCCCCAGCGGTCGCCGCAGCTGCCAGCGGCGCCCCGGTCGACCTGCCACCGATCGACCCCCGCCGCGACGGTTCCGGCGTTTCTGTCGGCCAACCCATCGCCGCGGTCTCGACCCGAACCCACCGCTGAATCCGGTACGCAGCCAGTCGTTGGTCGAGCTTGGCGAGACCTCTCCGTGCAGTCTGCGGTCGGCCGATAGGCTAGCCGCCGTGACCGAGCAGTTCGATGATCTTCTGGACGCCAACCGGCGTTACGCCACTTCCGCTCCGCGCGGCTTCGACGGCTACGCGCACGCCGGCGTCGCGGTCGTCACCTGCATGGATTCGCGGCTGCAGCCGCTCGAGATGCTGGGTCTGATGCTGGGCGAGGCCAAGATCCTGCGCACCCCCGGTGGCCACGTCACCGAGGACGCCCTCAACGGCTGCATCCTCGGCGTCAATCTGCTCAGGGTAGATCGCATCCTGGTGATCGCCCACACCCGCTGTGCGATGGCTGCCTGCGACGACGTCGAGATGCGGCGCAGGGTGACCGAGGCCAGCGGCCGGGACGCCTCCACCCTCAGTGTGGGCGCCACCACCGATCAGCGGGGTAAGCTGCGCGCCGATGTGAAGCTGCTCACCGAGCATCCGCTGGTCGAGGGCAAGGCGCAGGTCGGCGGCTTCCTCTATGACGTCGACACCGGCCTGCTCAGCCAGGTCTGCTGAACCATCCCGATCGGGCATTCCGGAACTGTCGGCGGCGCATGAGACGGTGACAGACATGACCCCCTCCCCGACCGGCACGGCCCCTCCGGCGAGTGAGCTCCGCGAGCGTGCGACCGCGATCCTCGCCGACCTCACCGGACGCCCCGACGCCGCCTTCCATCCCGGCCAGTACGAGGCGATCGCGGCGCTGGTCGCCGACCGGCGCCGCGCCCTGGTGGTGCAGCGGACCGGTTGGGGAAAGTCGGCGGTGTACTTCATCGCCGCACTGTTGCGTCGCCGTGAGGGCGCAGGTCCGGCTCTGATCGTGTCGCCGCTGCTGGCGTTGATGCGCGATCAGGTGCGCGCCGCGGAACGGGCCGGCGTCCGAGCCGCCGCGATCAACTCGGCCAATGTCGCCGAGTGGCGCGAGATCGAGCAGCTGCTCGACGACGATGCGGTCGACGTGCTGTTCGTCTCACCGGAACGCCTGGTCAACCCCCGGTTCCGGGCTGAACAGCTGCCTCGACTGGTCGCTTCGCTCGGCCTGCTGGTGATCGACGAGGCGCACTGCATCAGCGACTGGGGCCACGACTTCCGCCCCGACTACCGGCGCATCCGTGACCTGATCGGCGAACTCGGCGACGGCGTCCCGGTGCTGGCCACGACCGCCACCGCGAACCAGCGGGTGGTCGACGACGTCGCCGAGCAGCTCGGCACCGGCGGACGCGACGTGTTCACTCTGCGCGGCGCACTGGCCCGCGATTCGCTCCGGCTCGGAGTACTCGAGTTGGGGACGGCGCACCGGCGGCTGGCCTGGCTCGCCGAACACCTCGACACCCTGCCCGGCAGCGGCATCGTCTACTGCCTCACCGTCTCGGCCGCCGAGGACGCCGCCGCCTTCCTGGCCAAGGCGGGGCACCAGGTGCTCCCCTACACCGGCCGCACCGACGCCGCCGAGCGCCAGGCTGCCGAAGAGGCCCTGCAGGCCAACGAGGTGAAGGCGCTGGTCGCCACCTCAGCCCTCGGCATGGGCTTCGACAAACCCGATCTGGGGTTCGTGGTGCATATCGGCGCACCCAGCTCACCTGTCGCCTACTACCAGCAGGTCGGACGCGCCGGTCGCGCCACCGAGCGGGCCGACGTGCTGCTGCTGCCCGGCATCGAGGATCGCGACATCTGGCACTGGTTCGCCACCAACGCGATGCCCACCCAGGCTCGGGCCGACGCGGTGCTGGGCGCGCTGGCCGAGGCCGACCGTCCGCTGTCGGTGCCGGCTCTGGAGGCTCGGGTCGATCTGCGCCGCGGCCCGCTGGAGCTGCTGCTCAAGGTGCTCGCCGTGGACGGCGCCGTCGAGTACGTCTCCGGCGGCTGGGTATCGACCGGACGTCCGTGGCACTACGACGCCGAACGCTACGAGCGGATCGCCGCCGCCCGGGTCGCCGAGCAGGACGCGATGCTCGCCTACCAGGCGCTGGACAGCTGCCGGATGGCCTTCCTGACCCGGCAGCTCGACGATCCGCACGCCACCCCCTGCGGCAGCTGCGACGCCTGCGCCGGCGCCTGGTATGCCACCGATGTCACGGTCACCACCGACCGCAACGCCTCCGATGCCCTGGACCGGGTGGGCGTCCCGTTCGCACCGCGCGCGTTGTGGCCGACCGGGCTCGACCGACTCGGCGTCCAGGCCGACGGCAAGACGGTGAGCGGGAAGATTCCGGCCGCAGCGCAGGCAGAACCCGGCCGAGTGGTGGCGCGACTCACTGATCTCGGCTGGGGCGGGCCGCTGCGCGAGTTGTTCGCGTCGGACGCCGATGGACGTCCGATCGATGCGGAGGTGCCTACCGAGCTGGGCCGGGCCTGTCTGCGAGTGCTGAAAGCCTGGGACTGGGACGAACGCCCGGCTGCCGTCGTGTGGGTGCCCAGCGTGGGACGGCCCCGACTGGTCGAGTCATTGGCCACCGGCATCGCCACCGCCGGACGCCTGCCACTGCTCGGACCACTCGCGCTGAGCCCGGACGCCGCCGCCGGCCGAGGTGCCAGCAACAGCGCCTATCGGGTACGCGACCTGTGGGAACGGTTCGGGGTGCCCGACCAACTCCGAGCACAGCTACCGGAGCTTCCCGGCCCGGTGCTGCTGGTCGACGACCTCATCGACTCCCGCTGGACGATGACCGTCGCCGCGCGGCTGCTGCGCCGCGCCGGAGCCGATTCGGTGCTGCCTTTCGCCCTCGCCCTGGCCGGTTAGAGCCTCGGCCGGGATTGTCGAAACCGTGGACCTACGCCCGCCGGTTGGGGTTTCGACAGACTCGACCACCTCTGTTGCGCTGATGCTTTCGCTGGTTGAGCTTGTCGAAACCCGTCCGCCCTACGCTCTCGACGTAGCTCGACCGACGATGGTCAGCGCTCCCCTCTAGCTAGTGGTCAGCGGAGAGCCCGCCGATCGCGTTCTTGAAGGTCTCGGCTGCCCTCGCCCAGACCGGGTCCCCAGTGAAGAGACCCGGCAGGATCGGCACCAGGCCGGAGGAGAAGTCCTGGCTGGCCTGCTGCGGCAGCAGCGACGGCAGGTTGTCGATGACGATCGCGTCCAAGGGCACGGGGTCATCCCAGATCCGCCGCACCGGCTCGGCCGAAGCAGGATCGGCACCAGGCCGGAGGAGAAGTCCTGGCTGGCCTGCTGCGGCAGCAGCGACGGCAGGTTGTCGATGACGATCGCGTCCAAGGGCACGGGGTCATCCCAGATCCGCCGCACCGGCTCGGCCCAGCTGGTGTGCTGATTGTTGACCGGCAAAAGGTTGAGATCGGACGGGACGTCGGCCGTCACGTCGGCGAGCACCCGCAGTCGTCGCCCGGCCCGCGTCCGGTCGGCCTCGGTGAGGAACGGTGGCTGCGGCACGGCGGCGTGCACGCAGTGCACCAGCAGGTCGTGCGCGACCAGGGCTTCGGAGTCGAGATCCTTGGTGTCGTCTCGATCCCAGCGCGACACGTCGAGCTCGGCCAATGCCAGTGCGTCCGTGGCACCTCGCCCGGCCCGGCCGAACGCGCCGGTCACCACCGCGCTGGCACCCGCCAACCGCGTGCCGGCGTCCTCCAGCTTTCCCGCCAGTTCGTCGAGCGACATGGGAGCCAGTGGCGCCGTGAGATCTCCGGCGAGCTGCAGCACACCGAGCGAACCTCCGACGAAGCCGGCCCAATAGCCGAACGCGACCACCCGCTGTCCGGATTCGTTGACCAGATACTCCAGATCGAGCAGTTCTCCCCCTCCCGCCACGAACCTCCGCAGCAGTTCAGGTGCACCCTGCTGACCCTTGTAGGCGTGCCCGAAATAGATGTGCCGATGGCGCAACTGAGCCGGCTCTTCCGGCAGCTCCTTGATGCCGAGGACAACGACCTCGGGTTCCGCGTCCAGCCAGGAACCTGCCGGCACAACTTCCAGATTCCGTGCGCGGTACTCCTCATCGGCGTACACCCGCGCCGTCGATGACTCCACCAGCACACGGATGCCGGCCGCTTCAACCGCTGCCGCGCCCTCCGGCGTCAGGGGCGTGCGCCGCTCGCTCTCGCGCTCCTCGGAGCGCAGCAGGATCGTGGGCTTCGGTGGCTGCGTGGTCATTACTGCAGGCTATCGCCCGCCAGCCGCGGGTCCGGGTGACGCACCGCGGCTCCGGACGCCCCACTCCCGTCGCCGAGCGACCGGGCACGAATCACCCATCTGTGCGCCACCATCCAGCGCCAGACCTTCACCCTGGTGGACGCCGACGGCGAGCCGCTGCGACCCGGCATCCTCTGGTTGGACGGCCGCGCGACCGAGCAGGTACGCCGTTTCGGCACCGAACACATCCACCACCTGACCGGTTTCCAGCCCGATGTCACCCCGTCGGTCTACAAGATCGCCTGGCTCGCCGACCACGAACCCGAATTGTTGCAACGCGCCCACAAGGTGGTGGGCGTGGATGCCTACCTGGTGCACGCGATGACCGGACGCTGGGTGGACTCGGCGGCGACCGCGGACAGCCTGGGTCTGTTCGACATGGCCCGGCTCGACTGGTCGGACGAGATGCTGACCCATGCCGGCCTACGCGCCGAGCAGCTGTGCGAGTTGGTACCGGCAGCGAGCGTCATCGGCCCGATCGACCCGGCGATCACCACGAGCTGGGGACTCGACCAGGAGGTGCAGCTGGTGGCGTCCTGTGGCGACGGCCAGGCTGCGGCGCTGGGCGTCGGGGCGATCGGTCTCGACGAGGCATACCTGAACATGGGCACCGCCCTGGTCGCCGGCGTCCATTCACCGCGTTACGAGCACGCTGACGTGTTCCGCACCGATGCCGCTGGTATCCCGGGCCAGTACGTGCTGGAGATCGTGCAGAACTCGGGCGCCTACCTGGCCGGTTGGTTCCGTGACAAGCTCGGCGACCCCACACTCCAGGGCCGGCCCGATCAGGCACTCGATGAGCTGGCGGCGGCCGTTCGTCCCGGCTGCGGCGGACTCGTCACGCTGCCGTACTGGAACGCCGTGCAAAGCCCGTTCTGGAACCCGGTCGCGCACGGCGCCATCGTCGGCCTGGCAGGCGCCTACGGACGCGCCGAGCTGTACCGCTCGACACTGGAGGGCATCAGCATCGAGATGGCACGCAACCTGGCCGGCCTCGCCGACACCACAGGCGTCCCGCTGCGCACGGTGACCGCGGTCGGCGGCGGCCAGCGTTCCCCCTTGTGGCGACAGATCATGACCGACGCTATCGGGCTGCCGCTCACCGAGAGCCCGACCGAAGAGGTGTCCGCGATGGGGGCGGCGGTGATGGCGATGGCCGCCACCGGCGAGCACGACTCGCCCGAGATCGCCGCCAAGGCGATGTCCCGGCACGGCAGCACGACCGAGCCGGACGCTGCCAGCCACAAGCTCTACCGCGAGCTGGGCGAGATCCAAGCGGCCACCTACCACGGCCTGAAGGCCGTCTTCGACCAGCAGTACGAGTTCGCCCAGCGCATCCGCTGCACTGATCACACCGTTGGTCGAGCTTGTCGAGGCCAGCCGCGTCAGTCGAGCTTGTCGAGGCCTGGGTTTCGACAAGCTCAACCAGCGGGACAAGCTCAGGCGTCGATGCGTTCGGTGTCCAGCGCGTAGGCGCCGGCGATGATGAACTCCTTGCGCGGAGCCACATCGTTGCCCATCAGCTTCTCGAATGTGGCCATCGCCTGCTCAAGAGACTCACCCTCCTCGACGGTGATCCGGCGCAGCGTCCGGTGTCGCGGATCCATCGTGGTGTCCTTCAGTTGATCGGCGTCCATCTCGCCGAGGCCCTTGTACCGCTGCGGCTCTTTGAAGTTCACCCCACGCTTGGTGAGTTCGGCGAGCTTGCGCTGGTACTCCGCCTCGTTGTAGGTGTAGATGTAGCGGTCCTGCCCCTTGCGGGGATTGCTCAACTCGAACCGATGCAGCGGCGGCACCGCCGTATACACCCGGCCCGCCTCGATCATCGGCCGCATGTACTTGAAAAACAGCGTGGTCAACAGGGTGCGGATGTGGGCTCCGTCGGAGTCGGCATCGGCCATGAAAATCACCTTGCCGTACCGGGCCTGCTCGAGTTCGAAGCTACGCCCCGAACCGGCACCCACCACCTGAATGATCGAGGCGCACTCGGCGTTCTTCAGCATGTCGCCGACGCTGGCCCGCTGCACGTTGAGGATCTTGCCGCGGATCGGCAGCAGCGCCTGGAATTCGGAGTTCCGGGCCAGCTTGGCCGTCCCCATCGCCGAATCGCCCTCGACGATGAACAGCTCGCTGCGCTCGCCGTCGGTGCTGCGGCAGTCGGCCAGCTTGGACGGCAGCGTGCTCGACTCCAAAGCGTTCTTACGGCGCTGATTCTCCTTGTGGGCGCGGGCCGCAACCCGGGTGCGGGACGCCGAGACCACCTTCTCCATCACCGCCCGCGCCTGCGGGCGTTGGGCCGCCCGGGTCGAGGTGAGAAAGTCGGTCAGCTCGGACTCGACGATCCGGGCGGCCAGCCTGGCCACCGGGGGCGTGCCGAGCACCTCCTTGGTCTGCCCCTCGAACTGCGGTTCGGCCAGCCGCACCGTCACCACCGCAGTCAACCCCTCGAGGATGTCGTCCTTGACGACCTCTTCACCGGACTTGAGCAGCCGGGTGCCTTCCAATGCCTTGCCGAAGGCACGCACCATGCCACGCTCGAAGCCGGTGATGTGGGTACCGCCCTTGGGCGTTGCGATGATGTTGACGAACGACTGCACGTGACTGTCGTAACCGCTGCCCCAGCGCAGCGCGATGTCGACGTCCAGCGTTCGATCGACGTCGGACGGGGTCATCGCGCCCTCGTCGTCCAGCATGGGGACGGTCTCGGTGAAGGAGTCGGTGCCCTGCAGCCGCAGCACCTCGGTGACCGGGGCATCGGTGGCCAGGAACTCGCAGAACTCCGAGATGCCGCCGTCGTGCTTGAACACCTCGGTGGTCGGCTCGTCGCCGCGGGCGTCGGTGAC
>JBGAJF010000032.1:0-27603 GCA_044225075.1 Micropruina sp.
TCACTCGAGGGTCTACCCGAGAACCGTTTCCGTCTGGCGGTCGGCTCGGTGTGTGATGCCGCCCTCGTGGACGAACTTGTCGGCGCACACGACGTCACCGTGCATTTCGCCGCCGAATCACACAACGACAATTCGCTCAATGACCCGTCGCCGTTCATCCAAACGAATCTTGTCGGCACCTACGAGCTGCTGCAGGCCGTGCGACGACACGAGAAGCGCTACCACCACATCTCGACTGATGAGGTGTACGGCGACCTCGAACTCGACGACCCGGCGAAGTTCACCGAGAACACCCCCTACAACCCGTCCAGCCCGTACAGCTCCAGCAAGGCGGGCTCCGACCTGCTGGTCCGGGCCTGGGTGCGCAGCTTCGGCGTCCAGGCGACCATCAGCAACTGCTCCAACAACTACGGCCCCTACCAGCACGTCGAGAAGTTCATTCCGCGACAGATCACCAACGTGATCGACGGCATTCGGCCCAAGCTGTACGGCGCCGGGCTCAACGTCCGCGACTGGATCCACGTCGATGACCACAACGCGGCCGTTCTCGACATCATCGACCAGGGCACGATCGGCGAGACGTACCTGATCGGCGCCGATGGCGAACTGAACAACAAGACCGTGATCGAGCTGATCCTGGAACTCATGGGCCAGCCGTCGGACGCCTACGATCACGTCAACGATCGTCCGGGCCACGATCTGCGCTATGCCATCGACGCCACCCGGCTACGCACCGAACTCGGTTGGACGCCCCGCTTTCCTGACTTCCGCTCCGGCATCGCCGACACCATCGACTGGTACCGCGACAACCAGGCATGGTGGCGTCCGATGAAGGCGGCAACCGAAGCCAAGTACGCGAAGACGGGTCAGTGATGGCCGAGCTCGCCGTTCAGGAAACCGCGATCCCGGGCTTGCTGATCATCGATCTGCCCCTGCACGGTGACAGCCGCGGCTGGTTCAAAGAGAACTGGCAGCGCGTCAAGATGGTCGGGTTGGGCCTACCAGACTTTGCCCCGGTGCAAAACAACATGTCGTTCAACGCGACCGCAGGCAGCACCCGCGGGCTGCACGCCGAACCCTGGGACAAGTTGATCTCACTGGCCCACGGCCGGATCTTCGGCGCCTGGGTCGACCTGCGTCCCGGCGAGAGCTTCGGCGCCGTCGTGACCCTCGAGATGGGCACCGACAAGGCGGTCTTCGTGCCGCGCGGCGTGGCCAACGGCTATCAGGCACTCGAGCCGGACACCGTGTACTCCTACCTGGTCAACGACCACTGGAGCCCGGCGGCCCGTGATTCCTACACCTACCTCAACCTCGCCGACGAAACCGCCGCCATCGAGTGGCCCATCCCACTGGCGCAGGCGGAGATATCGGCCGCCGACCAGACCCACCCTCGCCTCGCGGACGTCGCACCGATGGCTCCCAAGCGGACCGTCGTGGTCGGGGCGTCCGGCCAGCTGGGCCAAGCGCTGTTGCGCGCGTTTCCGGACGCGACCCCGCTTCGTCGACCCGAGTTCGACCTCACCGATCCGACGACCGTCGCGGCCGTGCCCTGGAGCCAGGTGGGCCTGATCATCAACGCCTCCGCCTATACCACGGTCGACGCGGCCGAAACCACCCAGGGACGACGGGACGCTTGGAACGTCAATGTCACGGGCTTGGGTCGGCTGGTCGAGATCGCCCGGACCCACCGGATCCCGCTGGTCCATGTCTCCAGCGACTACGTCTTCGACGGCACCGTCGAGTCGCACACCGAGGACGAGCCGCTCAGCCCACTC
Source organism: Micropruina sp. (assembly GCA_044225075.1). Taxonomy (GTDB): domain Bacteria; phylum Actinomycetota; class Actinomycetes; order Propionibacteriales; family Propionibacteriaceae; genus Micropruina. Next base: position 1,779 of record JBGAJF010000032.1, read on the forward strand.
GGCGTCTACGGGCAGACCAAGGCGGCGGGCGACGCTCTGGTCGCCACCCTCCCCCGGCACTGGATCGTCCGCGCCAGCTGGGTGATCGGCGACGGCAACAACTTCGTTCGCACCATGGCCTCCCTGGCCGACCGCGGCGTGAGCCCGAGCGTGGTCGGCGACCAGTTCGGACGACTCACCTTTACTGCCGATCTGGCCTCCGGCATCGCGCACCTGGTGAGTACCGACGTCCCGTCGGGTACCTACAACCTGACCAACGCCGGACCTACTCTCAGTTGGGCCCAAATCGCCAAACGCGTTTTCGAGCTGCGCGGACGCGACGCCACCGACGTCACCGAGGTGACCACCGCCGAGTACTTCGCCGGCAAGACCATGGCGCCGCGCCCCACCCACAGCACGCTTGCGCTCGGCAAGGTTCAGGCGACCGGGTTCCAACCGGTCGACGCCGATCTGCGTCTGGCCGATTACCTGGCTGATTGAGCCGTCGATCGAGTTCGCCAGCTGAGTTTCGACAAGCCCGACCAGCCCTGGCTAACGTGACCACCATGGACCTGCACGCCGCGTTGGCACGGGTCGGGGTGCGGGTGCCGGACATCCTGCTGCCCCGCTCCGGAACCGATCTGAACGCGTGGGCCGTCGTGGCCTGCGACCAGTTCACCAGCCAGCCCGACTACTGGCAGCAGGTGGCTGAGGTTGTCGGCGACCAGCCGTCCGCGCTCAACTTGATCTTTCCCGAGGTGTACCTCGACGAGCCCGATCCTGAGCGTCGGATCGCCTCGATCAACGCGTCTATGCGGCGCTACGTTGCCGACGGACTGTTCGAATCCAAGCCGGCCACGATGGTCCTGGTGCGCCGCGAGACCAGCCATGGCGCCGTCCGCTGGGGACTGATGCTGGCCCTCGATCTGGAGCACTACTCGTGGGAGTCGGGTGCCCGGACGCTGATCCGCGCCACCGAGGGCACCATCCTCGACCGGCTCCCCCCGCGGGTCCAGGTGCGCGAGGACGCAGCCATCGAACTGCCGCACATCATGGTGCTGATCAGCGATGACGGCGGTCGGGTGATCGAGCCGCTGGCCGCCGACACCCACCGGCTGACCCAGCTCTACGACTCCGAGTTGATGTTGGGCGGCGGACGAGTCACGGGCTGGGCCGTGAATGCCGCCGACGATCTGAGCAAGGTCGCCGCGGCGCTCGGTGCCCTGCGTGCGCAGCTCGACCCCGAGAATCCGCTGCTCTTCGCGATGGGTGACGGAAACCACAGCTTCGCCACCGCGAAGAGCATTTGGGAGAACATCAAGTCATCCGTGACGGCCGATCAGTTCGAGAACCACCCGGCGCGCTACTGCCTTGTCGAGCTGGAGAACATCCACGACCCAGGGCTTGAGTTCGAGCCGATCCATCGCGTGCTCTTCGGGATCGAGCGAGCCGTCTTCGAGCGCGCCCTCGCCACACAGTGCGCCGACTTCTCGCGCACTGTGACCACCGACCTTGCGGATGTTCTGGCCCAGATCGAACACCAGGAGGACCAGCGCTTCGGCTACGTCGACGCCGACGGCGTCGCGGTCTATGTGCTGAACGCACCCGCCGCAAGCATCGCTGCCGGCACCCTGCAGCGGGTCATCGATTCCCTCGTCGACCAGGGCGCGACGGACGTCGACTACATCCACGGCGCCGGCGTGACCGACGAACTCGGCCGCCGAGCCGGGAACCTCGGGCTGCTGTTGCCCTCGGTGCCCAAGGACGCCTTCTTCGCGTCCATCGTCACCGATGGCGCGCTGCCCCGGAAGACGTTCTCCCTAGGAGAGGCAGAGGACAAGCGCTATTACCTCGAAGCCCGTCGACTGGCCTGAGTTCGGTGCGTCAGTCGCGACCGTAGATGTCGCGGGTGTAGATCTTGTCCGCGACCTCCGCAAGCTCCGGCGATTGCCGGTTGCTGACGATCACGTCGGACCGGCGCTTGAACTCGTCGAGATCACGGACGACTTCGGAGTTGAAGAAGTGCTCGTCCTCCAAAGTGGGCTCGTACACAATGACCTCCACGCCCTTGGCCTTGATCCGCTTCATCACGCCCTGCACCGACGACGACCGGAAGTTGTCCGAGCCAGCCTTCATCACCAGCCGATAAATGCCCACCACCTGCGGACGGCGAGCGAGGATGTCGAACGCGATGAAGTCCTTACGGGTGGTGTTGGCGTCGACCACCGCGGCGATCAGGTTCTGCGGCACCTCCGCGTAATTCGCCAGCAACTGTTTGGTGTCTTTCGGCAGGCAGTAGCCGCCATAGCCGAACGAGGGATTGTTGTAGTGCGTTCCGATCCGTGGGTCGAGACCGACGCCTTCGATGATCTTGGCCGGGTCGAGTCGGTGCACGGCGGCATAGGTGTCCAACTCGTTGAAGTAGGCCACCCGCAGGGCGAGGTAGGTGTTGGCGAACAGCTTGAGTGCCTCGGCCTCGGCCGACGTCATGGTGAGAACGGGCACCTCCGTGCTCACCGCACCATCGACCATCAGTTCGGCGAAGCGCCTAGCCGCCTCCGAGTCGTCGCCGACCACGACGCGCGAGGGGTAGCGGTTGTCGTAGAGCGCGCGGCCTTCGCGCAGAAACTCCGGCGAGAAGAAGATGGTGGCACCCGGATATCTCGCGCGCAGCGCGTCGGTGAACCCCACCGGAATCGTGGACTTGATCACCACCGCAACCGCCGGGTTCGCGGCGAGTGCGTCGTCCACCACCCGGTCCACCGAACTGGTGTCGAAAAGGTTGGTCGCCGGATCGTAGTTCGTGGGCGTCGCGACCACCACGTAATCGGCAGCCGGATAGGCGTCATCGGGATTGGTTGTCGCCGTCAGCCTGAGCCCGCCTCCGGCCAGTGCACGCTCGATATCCTCGTCCTGGATGGGCGACTCCGCCCGGTTGATCGCCGCCACTCGCTCGGGGTCCAGCTCGAGCAACACGACATCATGGCGGTCGGCGTGCAGAAGCGCGTTGGATAGGCCCACATAACCCGCCCCCACGACGGCGATCTTCATATCCACACCTTTCTTGTTCGCGGCCGTTGCATTCTACGACCAACCGACATCCAGAAGGTTGCCGTCCCGAGCGATAGCCACGGGACTCGAATGCCCCTGGCATTCTGACATCACCGCGGCCTTGGCTCTGCCGGAGTGCGGTCGACGAGGTGTGCGTGGTTGCACCTCATCGGGCCACGCCGACGACCAGCCTGGGACGTCGAAGATCGCACGAAATTGCTGGGCGCGGTCAAGTTGCCAGGGGTGACACGGCTGTGGAAGACTGCTCGGCAGCAGGTGCTGGGGGGTGCCTGGTTCGGACTCGGGGGGGTCCGAATTATCTCGGGGGGGATTCTTCATCATGGCTACTCTGGACGTGCGCGTTCAGGCTGCTCGTCAGCGCCTGACCAGCGGAACCATGTCCGCGCGGAGGAGCGCGGCCCTTCGTCAGACCAGCGTCCTTGTGTTGGATGCCAGTGTTCTCGCCGCGGCGACGATCGCCGCCTACACCGCACGATGGATCTTCGGCTTCCTGGTCACTTCGACCGATAACGCCAGTGTGGCCTGGGCCTACTACGTCATTCCGATCGCCTGGATGGCGTTGCTGGCTGTCTGCGGCGCGTACTCGCTGCACCATCTGCAGACCGGCGTGGTCGAGTATCAGCGGGTGGCGCTCGGGTCCGGCCTGCTCGCCGGGGGAATCGGGGTGACCTGCTACCTGGTCGGTCACAACGGCGGCCAAGACTTCTTCGCTGCGTTGTTCCTCATCGGCGTCCCCGCGCTGCTTGTCGGACGCCTCGCTCGTCGCCGTTCCCTGAAGCACATGCGCGCTCAGGGTCTCTTCCAGACCTCGGTGCTGGTCGCCGGTTCGCCCTCGCACATCGATGAGGTGGCGCGGGTGCTGCGCCGCGAGAAGTGGCTTGGCTACCAGGTCGTGGGTGGCGTCACGTCGGCCGCGATGGAAGAGACCGTGGCCGGCCTGCCGATCCTGGGCAGGGTCTCGGACGTCGTTGATCTGGTCACCGATTCGTCCATCGACACGGTGATCTTCACCGAGGGGTCCTTTCCCGATAGCCAGCACTTCAAGCGGATGGCGTGGGAGTTGGAGGAGCTCGATGTCCAGATGATCGTCGCTCCGGCGCTGACCGACATCAGCTCGCAACGGCTGCGGTCGCGTCCGGTTGCCGGTCTGCCTCTGGTCCACGTCGAGCGGCCCCAGGCCGTCGCAGCGTCCCGATGGAGCAAGCGTGCGTTCGACGTCGTCGGCTCCGGCCTGCTGCTGCTGCTGGCCGCTCCGATCATCGCCCTGGTTGCACTCGCCGTGAAGCTCGAGGACCGCGGCCCGGTCTTCTTCAAGCAGACCCGCGTCGGACGCCGTGGCGAAGAGTTCGAGTGCCTCAAGGTGCGCTCGATGGTGGTGGACGCCGAGGCACGCAAGGCCGAACTGGAGGCACAGAACGAGGGCGCCGGCGTCCTGTTCAAGATCACCAAGGATCCTCGGATCACCAAGATCGGCGGCTTCATCCGGCGCTTCTCGATCGACGAGTTGCCGCAGCTGTGGAATGTGTTCCGCGGCGACATGAGCCTGGTCGGGCCGCGTCCGGCTCTGCCGAAGGAAGTTGCCCAGTACGACAGCGACACCGTGCGCCGTCTTGATGTTCTGCCCGGACTCACCGGCCTCTGGCAGGTGTCCGGCCGTTCCAACCTCTCTTGGGAGGAGACAGTCCGCCTGGACGTCTACTACGTCGACAACTGGTCGATCATGCAGGACCTGTCGATCCTGATGCGTACCGCGCGAGCGGTGTTGGGATCGAGCGGCGCCTACTGACCGACCGCCACCCACTCACCCCACTCATAGACGAGCCCATCCCCCCGGGCTCCCGGGCAGTGCGGGGCCTCACGGCCCCCCACTGCTCTTCATTGTGAGGGCCGGCCGACGTTAGTCTCTGGCCATGACCCACACCGAGATCAGCTTTCCCCTGCCCGGCGTCGAGAGCCCCGCCGGTCGGATCTTCGACCACGGCGCGCACGTCGCCGCGTGGCAGCCTGAGGGCTCGCCGCAGCCGGTGCTGTGGCTCAGTTCAGCCAGCGCCTACCAGGCCGGTAAGGCGATCCGCGGTGGCATCCCGATCTGTTTCCCATGGTTCGGCCCCGGTTTGAGTGGCGACAGGGCGCCTGCCCACGGCTTCGTCCGGGCCATCCCCTGGCGGCGCTCCGAGGTGACCGAGCACGGCGACACGCTCCGCGTCGTGTACACCATCGATCCGGACATCACCGGTAGCCAGCCCGAATTCCCCGACGACTACCAGGCTCGTCTGACCGCAGAGTTCGCACAGCACCATCTGGCGGTCACGCTCTGGGCGCGCAACACCGGTGACCGGCCGTTCACCATCGAAGAGGCCCTGCACACCTATCTTGCGGTCAGCGACGTCCGACAGATCACCGTGGAAGGTTTGGACGGCGCCACCTACCTCGACAAGAACCTCGCCGACCCCGCCTTCGACCAGCTGCAGGCGGGCCCGTTGCGGCTGACCGGGCCTACCGATCGGGTACATATCCACGGTGGGCCGGTCACCGTGGTCGACCCAGGATTCGGACGTCGGATCCAACTCAGCAGCGAGGGCTCGGCCGACGTCGTGGTCTGGAACCCATGGGAGGACGCCGCCGCAGGCATGGCCGACATGGGTGCGGGCGAATGGACCGGAATGGTCTGCGTCGAAGCGGCGAACGTGTTGGCGGACGCGGTGACGCTGCGGCCGGGCGAGGAGTGGGCGATGACTCAACGGATCGAGGTATTGCCGCTCGAAAGCTGAAGACGGGGGGTGGGGTGTCGGCCGGGTCGCGACCGCGACGAAAATGGCCAACCCCGGCGAAACCTGGCCGGACACGGCGACCGTTAGCCCGGCAGCGTGATTCCGAACGTCCGGGCATAGAAGGCCAGTTCCGCCTCCAGCGCACGCTGGATCGTCTCCGCCTTACGGAAGCCGTGGCCCTCGCCGGCGAAGACGATCAGTTCGACGTCCAGGCCCTTGGCGGCGACCGCAGCCGCCATTGTTTCTGCCTGGTTCGGCGGCACCACGGCGTCCTCGGCTCCCTGCAGGATCAGCATCGGGCAGTTCAGCGCATCGACGTGGTTGATCGGTGACCGTTCGGCGTAGAGCTCGGCGGCCTCGGGCCAGGGACCGACCAGGCCGTCGAGGTAGCGCGCCTCGAATTTGTGCGTGTCGGACGCCAGCGCCGCCAGATCGCCGATGCCGTAGCGGCTGCAGCCGGCGGCGAAGACGTTCGAGGTGGTCAGCGCCCGGAGCGTGGTGTAGCCGCCGGCGCTACCGCCCCGAATGGCGATCCGGGCGCCGTCCACCCGGCCGGCGTCCGCCAGCGCGCGTGCACCCGCCACACAGTCGGCCACATCGAGGACGCCCCACTCGCCCCGCAGCCGTTCCCGATAGGCGCGGCCGTAGCCGCTGCTGCCGCTGTAGTTGACGTCCAGGACGGCGAAACCGCGAGTCGTCCAGAACTGCACGGCCAGGCTGAAGCCCGCGGTCGAGAAGGCCGTCGGACCGCCGTGGCTGATCAGCGGGTGCGCTGTGTCGACAGACGGATTCGTGGGCGGGTAGAACCAGCCGTGCACCGGGCCCGCAGGTCCCGCCCAGGTCACCGGTTCAGCGGGGCTCACCCAGGTCGCGTCGAGGGTGCGTGGGGCGGCTGCGTCGACCACCCGTATGCCCGACCCGCCGAGCTCAATGATGGCGTCCGGCGCGTCGGCGAACTGGACCAACGCCGCCACCATGTGGCCTGCGGCGTCCAGGCTGTCGCAGTCCATCACACCCGACGCCAACTCGACGTAGCCGCCCGATGCCAACAGCATCGGCGCGCTGCGCCCGTCGCTCCGGGGTCGCAGCACCACCTCGCCGGCGGCGGTCAGCGCGAGGGGGCGGCGTCCGAACACCCAGAATGGTTCGACCAGATCGGCATCGCCGGCGGTCAACTGGGCGATGTCGCCGTTCCCGCGCTCGGCGTAGAGCTCCCAGAAGCCGGAACGATCCGAGCAGAACAGCAGCTCCCGTCCGCGCCACAGCGGATGCACCGCCGACTCCCCCGGCCCACCTGCGACGGTGCGGACGTCGTCCAGCACCAAGCCCGACGCCGAGACGCTCAGCCGTCCAGTCCGCACCAGGCAGGCATCCCAGGGCATGTCGGGGTGCCGCCACTCCATCCAAGCCAGGCGTCCGTCCGGGCTCAGTTCGGGGCAGGCGTAGAAGTCGGCACCCTCGGCGAGTACCGATCCGCCGTCCGGATTCGAACCGTCCAACCGCATCGCGACAAGGCTGTTCACCGGCTCACCAGGCGCCGAGTGATCCTCGCGGACGACCAGCACGATCCCCCGCTCCGGCCACACCCGCAGGTCGGCGAAGCGATGGCGCGCGCCCTCGGGGGTCAGTGCGTGCGGGCCGTCGTCGTCCAGCCGCAGCAGCTGCCCGGACGGGTCGGAGCTGACCACGACCACGCCAGCCCGGGCGTCCCACGCTCCCCCGCCGTACTCGTGCACCCGGGTCCGCACGCTCAGTCCCGGCGCCAGCTCGGTGACCACGCCGTCCCGCTCGCGGAGCAGCGCGACCCGTCCAGCTTCCGCCGGCCGGCCCTGCGTCCAGTAGAGGTCGGCGCCGTCGTAGCGCGGCTCGCCGAGCCGGACCCCGCCGGCCGCAAGGTCGGCTGCCGAGATCGGGGACGGCCACGAACCGTAGGGCAAGGTGGTCATTGCCCAACCGTAGAGGCCGTCCACGGTCGATATCGCGAGCAACCCGTACGACATCAAGGAAGCGGTCGGTGAACGGCCTTGTCACCCGCCTTCGGGCCGGTCCCTGAGACGCCGGCACCCGAACGCTGGACTCTTCACAAAGCAGCCGTCAAGCCCTCCGCTTACTACTATCTTCTGTAGTAGAGAAACTGCCTGGAGAGGTCCGATGTCCCGCGTCCTGAACAAGAAGCTGCGCAAGAAGCTCACCACGGCCGCCGAGGCGGCCAGGTTGATCAAACCCGGAACCAACGTCGGCATGAGTGGCTTCACCGGCGCCGGTTACCCCAAAGAGGTGCCCGGTGCGCTGGCGTCCGAGATGAAGGCGGCCCACGAGCGTGGCGAGGACTTCGCGATCGGTCTGTTCACCGGTGCCTCGACGGCGCCCGAGCTCGACGGCGTGCTGGCCGAGGTCGACGGGATCGGCTTCCGGACGCCGTACCAATCCGACCCGATCATGCGCCGCAAGATCAACGACGGCACGTCGGAATACGCCGACATCCACCTCTCCCACCTGGCACCGATGATCTGGGCGGGCTCGATGGGCAAGCTTCACACGGCCGTGGTGGAAGTGACCGCGATTCGCGAGGACGGACTGCTGGTGCCGTCGTCGTCGGTGGGCAACAACAAGACGTTCCTGGAGCGAGCCGAAAAGGTCATTCTCGAGGTGAACTCCTGGCAGTCCACCGACCTGGAAGGCATGCACGACATCTACTACGGCGCGCGGCTTCCGCCCGAGCGCCAGCCGGTGCTGCTCACCCACACCGGCGATCGGATCGGGCAGCGCAACTACCGTGTCGACCTCGACAAGGTGGTCGCCGTCATCGAGACCGACGCCCCCGACCGGAACACCCCGTTCAAGCCGGCCGACGACGACTCGAAGAAGATGGCGGGCTTCTACCTGGAGTTCCTCACCCATGAGGTGAAGCGGGGGCGCCTGCCGAAGGATCTGCTGCCGCTGCAGTCGGGGGTCGGCAATGTGGCGAACGCGGTGCTGGTCGGCCTGCTCGAAGGACCCTTCGACTACCTCACCTCGTACACCGAGGTGATTCAGGACGGCATGGTCGACCTGATCGACTCGGGAAAGATGACCGTGGCCTCTGCCACCGCCTTCTCGCTGTCGCCTGAATATGCCGAGCGGATGAATGCCGAAGCCAGGCGCTATCGGGACAGGATCGTGCTGCGTCCGCAAGAGATCTCGAACCATCCCGAGATGATCCGGCGGCTCGGCATCATCGCCTGCAACGGCATGATCGAGGCCGACATCTACGGCAACGTCAACTCCACCCACATCATGGGTTCCCGGATGCAGAACGGCATCGGCGGCTCGGCGGACTTCACCCGCAACGCCTTCATCTCCGCCTTCGTCACGCCGTCGATCGCCAAGGGCGGTGCGATCTCGTGCATCGTGCCGATGGTCAGCCACCACGACCACACCGAGCACGACGTCCAGGTGCTGATCACCGAGCAGGGTCTGGCCGATCTTCGCGGGAAGTCGCCCAAGCAACGGGCGCGGCTGATCATCGAGAAGTGCGCCCACCCAAGCTACCGTCCGATGCTGCGGGAATACTTCGAGCACGCCCAGAAGGTCTGCAACGGCATGCACACCCCGCACGACCTGAGTCGATCGCTGAGCTGGCATCAGCGCTTCCTCGAGGCCGGGACGATGCAGCCCGCCTGATCGTCGGCCCGGTCCACGACGCAGCGCGGTGTCCGGACCGGGCCCTTCGGTCAGGCCAGTTCTGCGCCGTCCAGCTGGCGGGCGAGCCTTCTGTCGAATACCTACAGCGTTGTTCGAACCTCGGCCAGATCTCCTACAGCCCCAGTAGAGCGCGCAGCTCGGCGACGCTGTGCACCACCGCGGTCGGCTCGACGGCGGTGAGTTCCTCGATATCGGCCGCCCCCCAGGTGACCCCGATGCTGCGCATGCCGGCCGCCTGCGCCGCCTGCATGTCGACCACGGCGTCGCCGATGTAGACCGCGTCCGCGGCGTCGGCACCCAGCCGGCGCAATGCGTAGAGCAGTGGTTCGGGCGAGGGCTTGTGCGCTGTGGTGTCGCCTTCGGTCGCCAGCAGCGGCAGGCGTCCGGTCAATCCGACGCACTCCAGACTCAGCAACGCCGAACTGTGCCGTTTCGAGGTGACCACCCCGAACGTCCGATCCGAGGCGCGCAGCGCGTCGACGAGCTCGGTCACTCCGTCGAACGGCCGCACGTAGGCGCGGTGGTTGGCCAGATTCCATTCCAGGTAGTGAGCGGTCAGTTCGTCGGATCGTCCGGGGGCGAGCAGGTCGAACGTCTCGGTCAGGGACCGTCCGATCCACTCCTTGCATTGTTCGGGGGTCGGCTCCCAGCCCAGCAACTCCGATACCGTGCGCCGAAAGGTGGCGACGATCAGCGGGACGGTGTCGGCGAGGGTGCCGTCCAGGTCGAACAGAACGGTGGACGGCGCGGCGAAATTCACTGCTCCAGCCTATGGGCACGGACGCCCGCTGCCGTGCCGGCGCCCACGCGGAGGTCTCGGTCGGCCGAAATCCGCCCTCTCATTGTTACCCGGGACCATCGCCCTGCCCGTTAGGGTGGGGTGCAGCGAACGGCCCCGCCCGGTGACGAGTCGTGCCCCGGCGGCCCGATCACGGCGTCCGGCCACCGGTTCGCGGAGCATAGAACACGGCATGACAAGGAGAAGCGATGGCGGACATCCCCGCGAAGCCACGCGGACGCCGGCCTGGCCGGGCCGACACCCGTGGCGCCATCTGCCGAGCCGCGCTGTCGCTTTTCTCGACCGTCGGCTATGACAAGGTGTCGCTCCGGGCGATCGCCCGTGAGGCCGATGTCGATCCGGCGCTGATTCATCACTACTTCGCCAGCAAGTCCGACCTGTTCGCCGAAACGGTGCTCGATCTGCCGCTGGACGCCGAACGCTTGGTCGCCGACGTGCTGGCCGGCCCCCGCGACCGGATCGGCCCGGCGGCGGTTGCTGCGTTCCTCGCCGCCTATGACGCACCGGACGGCGCCCGCGAGCGATTCACCGCGATGATGCGCTCGGCCATCGCGCAGGACATCGTGCAGCGCCCGTTGACCGAGTTCATGTCCAAGGAGGTGTTCGGCGCCATCGCCGAACGGTTGGGTCACAGCGATTTCAAGCTGCGCGGACACCTGGCCGTCAGCCTGGTGCTCGGCATGGCGCTGAACCGCTACGTGCTGCCGGTGCCTGCGCTGGCGGCCACCGAGGACCGGGTGATCATCGAGCGTCTCGGCCGGGCCATGCAACAGCTGCTGGTCGAGGACTGGTGAGTGCCGATTCGTTGCCTCGGTAGGCTGGTCGCGGACTCAGGAGGACGATGAGCTGGCCAGCACCGACCGGGCAACCGGTGAACCCGCCGACCGGGGAACCGGTGAACCCGACCCCCGCGACGACCGGGACCGCTGCCGCGCAGGCCGCCACCCTCGAGCGAACCGGTGCCGCGTCCGGCGCCATCGACACGTTGGCGCCGCCGGCTCCCGACGCCGGTGGACTGGCTCCGCTCAGCGCGCGGACCGGGCAGCCCGTCCGTCCGTGGACGGTCTGGAGCTCAGCTGCCCTGCTTTTCGGCGGGGCCGTCGTCGTCATCGTCGGTTTGCTGTTGGCGATGTGGGAGATGGCGTCCCCCTGGCAACAGGTGAGCGAAGACGAATGGACGAAGGTCGACCGATTCAACGAGGCCACCTGGCTCACCGCCGAGGCGGCCAGGTTGATCAAACCCGGAACCAACGTCGGCATGAGTGGCTTCACCGGCGCCGGTTACCCCAAAGAGGTGCCCGGTGCGCTGGCGTCCGAGATGAAGGCGGCCCACGAGCGTGGCGAGGACTTCGCGATCGGTCTGTTCACCGGTGCCTCCACGGCGCCCGAGCTCGACGGCGTGCTGGCCGAGGTCGACGGGATCGGCTTCCGGACGCCGTACCAATCCGACCCGATCATGCGCCGCAAGATCAACGACGGCACGTCGGAATACGCCGACATCCACCTCTCCCACCTGGCACCGATGATCTGGGCGGGCTCGATGGGCAAGCTTCACACGGCCGTGGTGGAAGTGACCGCGATTCGCGAGGACGGACTGCTGGTGCCGTCGTCGTCGGTGGGCAACAACAAGACGTTCCTGGAGCGAGCCGAACAGGTCATTCTCGAGGTGAACTCCTGGCAGTCCACCGACCTGGAAGGCATGCACGACATCTACTACGGCGCGCGGCTTCCGCCCGAGCGCCAGCCGGTGCTGCTCACCCACACCGGCGATCGGATCGGGCAGCGCAACTACCGTGTCGACCTCGACAAGGTGGTCGCCGTCATCGAGACCGACGCCCCCGACCGGAACACCCCGTTCAAGCCGGCCGACGACGACTCGAAGAAGATGGCGGGCTTCTACCTGGAGTTCCTCACCCATGAGGTGAAGCGGGGACGCCTGCCGAAGGATCTGCTGCCGCTGCAGTCGGGGGTCGGCAATGTGGCGAACGCGGTGCTGGTCGGCCTGCTCGAAGGGCCCTTCGACTACCTCACCTCGTACACCGAGGTGATTCAGGACGGCATGGTCGACCTGATCGACTCGGGAAAGATGACCGTGGCCTCTGCCACCGCCTTCTCGCTGTCGCCTGAATATGCCGAGCGGATGAATGCCGAAGCCAGGCGCTATCGGGACAAGATCGTGCTGCGTCCGCAAGAGATCTCGAACCATCCCGAGATGATCCGGCGGCTCGGCATCATCGCCTGCAACGGCATGATCGAGGCCGACATCTACGGCAACGTGAACTCCACCCACATCATGGGTTCCCGGATGCAGAACGGCATCGGCGGCTCGGCGGACTTCACCCGCAACGCTTTCATCTCCGCCTTCGTCACGCCGTCGATCGCCAAGGGCGGTGCGATCTCGTGCATCGTGCCGATGGTCAGCCACCACGACCACACCGAGCACGACGTCCAGGTGCTGATCACCGAGCAGGGTCTGGCCGATCTTCGTGGGAAGTCGCCCAAGCAACGGGCGCGGCTGATCATCGAGAAGTGCGCCCACCCAAGCTACCGTCCGATGCTGCGGGAATACTTCGAGCACGCCCAGAAGGTCTGCAACGGCATGCACACCCCGCACGACCTGAGTCGATCGCTGAGCTGGCATCAGCGCTTCCTCGAGACCGGGACGATGCAGCCCGCCTGATCGTCGGCCCGGTCCACGACATGGCGCGGTGTCCGGACCGGGCGCTTCGGTCAGGCCAGTTCTGCGCCGTCCAGCTGGCGGGCGAGCCTTCTGTCGAATACCTACAGCGTTGTTCGAGCCTCGGTCAGATCTCCTACAGCCCCAGTAGAGCGCGCAGCTCGGCGACGCTGTGCACCACCGCGGTCGGCTCGACGGCGGTGAGTTCCTCGACATCGGCCGCGCCCCAGGTGACCCCGATGCTGCGCATGCCGGCCGCCTGCGCCGCCTGCATGTCGACCACGGCGTCGCCGATGTATACCGCGTCCGCGGCGTCGGCACCCAGCCGGCGCAATGCGTAGAGCAGTGGTTCGGGCGAGGGCTTGTGTGCTGTGGTGTCGCCTTCGGTCGCCAGCAGCGGCAGGCGTCCGGTCAATCCGACGCACTCCAGACTCAGCAACGCCGAACTGTGCCGTTTCGAGGTGACCACCCCGAACGCCCGATCCGAGGCCCGCAGCGCGTCGACGAGCTCGGTCACTCCGTCGAACGGCCGCACGTAGGCGCGGTGGTTGGCCAGATTCCATTCCAGGTAGTGAGCGGTCAGTTCGTCGGACCGTCCGGGGGCGAGCAGGTCGAACGTCTCGGTCAGGGACCGTCCGATCCACTCCTTGCACTGTTCGGGGGTCGGTTCCCAGCCCAGCAACTCCGATACCGTGCGCCGAAAGGTGGCGACGATCAGCGGGACGGTGTCGGCGAGGGTGCCGTCCAGGTCGAACAGAACGGTGGACGGCGCGGCGAAATTCACTGCTCCAGCCTATGGGCACGGACACCCGCTGCCGTGCCGGCGCCCATGCGGAGGTCTCGGTCGGCCGAAATCCGCCCTCTCATTGTTACCCGGGACCATCGCCCTGCCCGTTAGGGTGGGGTGCAGCGAACGGCCCCGCCCGGTGACGAGTCGTGCCCCGGCGGCCCGATCACGGCGTCCGGCCACCGGTTCGCGGAGCATAGAACACGGCATGACAAGGAGTAGCGATGGCGGACACCCCCGCGAAGCCACGCGGACGCCGGCCTGGCCGGGCCGACACCCGTGGCGCCATCTGCCGAGCCGCGCTGTCGCTCTTCTCGACCGTCGGCTATGACAAGGTGTCGCTCCGGGCGATCGCCCGTGAGGCCGATGTCGATCCGGCGCTGATTCATCACTACTTCGCCAGCAAGTCCGACCTGTTCGCCGAAACGGTGCTCGATCTGCCGCTGGACGCCGAACGCTTGGTCGCCGACGTGCTGGCCGGCCCCCGCGACCGGATCGGCCCGGCGGCGGTTGCTGCGTTCCTCGCCGCCTATGACGCACCGGACGGCGCCCGCGAGCGATTCACCGCGATGATGCGCTCGGCCATCGCGCAGGACATCGTGCAGCGCCCGTTGACCGAGTTCATGTCCAAGGAGGTGTTCGGCGCCATCGCCGAACGGTTGGGTCACAGCGATTTCAAGCTGCGCGGACACCTGGCCGTCAGCTTGGTGCTCGGTATGGCGCTGAACCGCTACGTGCTGCCGGTGCCCGCGCTCGCCGCCACCGAGGACCGGGTGATCATCGAGCGTCTCGGCCGGGCCATGCAACAGCTGCTGGTCGAGGACTGGTGAGTGCCGATTCGTTGCCTCGGTAGGCTGGTCGCGGACTCAGGAGGACGATGAGCTGGCCAGCACCGACCGGGCAACCGGTGAACCCGCCGACCGGGGAACCGGTGAACCCGACCCCCGCGACGACCGGGACCGCTGCCGCGCAGGCCGCCACCCTCGAGCGAACCGGTGCCGCGTCCGGCGCCATCGACACGTTGGCGCCGCCGGCTCCCGACGCCGGTGGACTGGCTCCGCTCAGCGTGCGGACCGGGCAGCCCGTCCGTCCGTGGACGGTCTGGAGCTCAGCTGCCCTGCTTTTCGGCGGGGCCGTCGTCGGCACAGTTCCCGTCCGAACCGGCCAGCGGCATGCGGGTGCTGTTCGCGATCGTGTGCTGCCTGATCGCCGTGCTGGTGGCCGGCTTCGCGTCGGTGATCGGGTACTACGCGTTCGCCGGCTACCGATGGACCCGGATCGGCGGTCTGGTCGCCCTCGGCGTCTCGCTGCTGGCGCTGCTGATCACCCCGATCGCAGCCGTCTCGATCGGATGCGTCGCCCTCGGCGCGGCACCGCTGTGGTTGCCCGCCACACGCCGCTTCTTCGCCCGCTGGCAGCTCATCCGGCATCCGCAGCTCGCCTACTCCGAGCCGATCGACCAGGTGTTCTACGGCCCCCTTCCGCGCTACCGCTAGGGGAAACGCCGGCCGTCGTCGGTTGAGTCTGCGGAGGACCTGGCCTGTGCGCCCCGCTGAGGGGGTTCGACAGCTCAACAGCTCAACCGGCGGTGGTGCATTAATCCGCCCCTGGGACCCCGGGAACTGGACCAGCTCGACCCGTTCGGGCGTGCCGAGCCGGATTGGTGGCGCTGAATACTGGGCAGCGTGCCTGGTCCGTCTGTTGCGTCCGCTGTGTCCGCACCGAGGGCGTGGATCGGGACGTCGGGGTGGACCTACGACAGCTGGCAGGGCCCCGTCTACCCGGACGGCTTGGCGGCCGGACGCCGGCTGGCGTTCTACGCCGAGCACTTCGACACGGTGGAGTTGAACGCCAGCTACTACCGCTGGCCGGCTGAGACCTCCTTCCGCTCCTGGCGCCGCCGGCTGCCCCGTGGCTTCGCCTTCACGGTGAAGGCGCCGCGCGGATTGACCCACGCCAAACGGCTGCACCAGCCGGAAGCCTGGCTGGCGCGGATCCGCCGTTCGGTGGCCCTGCTCGAGGACCGTTTCGGCGTCCTGCTGGTGCAACTGCCGCCCGGGATGCCGCGCGACGACGCCAGGCTCGACTACTTTCTGCGGGTCATGCCGGACGGCATCCCGGTCGCCGTCGAGTTCCGGCACGACAGCTGGCACACCGAGGCCGTGTTCGAACTGCTGGAACGCCACGGCGCCGCCTACGTAGTGATGAGCGGGGCCGGACTGCCGTGCATCCTGCGAGCAACCGCCGGCTTCGTCTACGTCCGCTTCCACGGGCCGGACCACCATCATCTGTATGGCGGCCGCTACGACGACGCCGCGATGGCGTGGTGGGCCGATCGGATCGCCGAGTGGCGCTCGGTCCATCGCACCGTGTTCGGCTACTTCAACAACGACGCGCACGGCAACGCCTTTCACAACGCGGGCACACTTCAGCGCCTGCTGGGTGAACGCGGGCACTGAAGCTCGCCCACAGACCTCGCCGTGTTCCCCGCGCCGGGCCGGTTCAGCCCGGCGCGCCCGGGGTACGGCTGAGGTATGACAGCAACCACGGATCAAGGTCGCGGCGTCCCGCCTCGACAACGGCAGCCACCCGGTCACTCAGGCAGCGGGTCACACCATGTCCGATAACGGAGCCAATGGCGCCCCGGTCCCTCGGTCACCCTGGGCGCCGTCTCGGAGCGTTTCGGCGCGCCGTTCGACATCGCTTCCTCGGACGCCGACGCGCTCGGCAGCTACTTCACCATGGCCCGCGGCGGCAACGGCGTGCCGGCCCTGGAGCTGACCAAGTGGTTCGACACCAACTACCACTACCTGGTCCCTGAACTGGACGCTGACCAGGGGTTCCGCTACTCGTCGAAGGCGACTGCCGCGCAGGTTCGTGAGGCGCTCGCGCTCGGCATCGCGACCCGGCCGGTGGTGATCGGTCCGCTCACCTTCCTCCGACTGGCTAAGCGCACCGACGGCGGCGACACCATCGAGTTGCTGGATGCGATCCTTCCCGCCTATGTCGACTGGCTGACCGATCTGGTGGCGTCCGGTGCGACCGAGATCCAGCTGGACGAGCCGGCGCTGGTGCTCGACCTGTCGCCGGCCGAGATCGATGGCTACCGCCGTGCTTACGCCAGCGTGCGGGACGCTGTCCCCACTGCAAAGCTCACCCTGGCTACCTATTTCGGTGGCTTGGGCGACAACCTGGAGCTGGCCGTTGAGCTGCCGGTCGACGTGCTGCATGTCGACCTGGTCCGCGACCGGGATCAGCTGGACGCCGTGGTCGCCGCCGCTCCGGCATCTCTGGGCCTGTCGCTGGGTGTGGTGGACGGCCGCAACGTGTGGCGCACCGACCTGACCGCGGTCTATGAACGGTTGCTGCCGGTCGTCCGCGAGACCGGGTCGGAGCGGGTGCAACTGGCGGCGTCCTGCTCGCTGCTGCACCTGCCGGTCGATCTGGCCTCCGAGACCGGTGACGATGCCGAGCTGGCCTCCTGGCTGGCCTTCGCCACCCAGCGGCTGGACGAGGTGGCGCTGCTCGCCGGCGCACTGAACGGCAATACGGACGCACTGGCCGGCCTGGCCGAGAGCAGCGCCGTGCTGGCCGCCCGGCGCACCTCGCCGCGCGTGCTGCAGCCCGCCGTCCAGGAACGCCTCGCGGCGATCACCCCGGACTGGTCGCGTCGTGCCGCCGGCTACCGGCAGCGGGCGGTCCTCCAGCATGCCCGGCTGGGGCTGCCGCTGCTGCCGAGCACCACGATCGGCTCGTTCCCGCAGACCGCCGAGGTACGCCGGCTGCGCGCCGCGCACCGTCGCGGCGAGGTGGACGCCGAGGCGTACCGGGCCGGCCTGGAGGAGTTCACCGTGGCCTGCATCCGCAAGCAGGAGGAACTCGGCGTCGACGTGTTGGTGCACGGTGAGTTCGAGCGCACCGACATGGTGGAGCATTTCGGGCTGAAGCTGGACGGCTTCACCACCACCTCGCACGGCTGGGTGCAGAGCTACGGTTCGCGCTGTGTGAAGCCGCCGGTGCTGTTCGGCGACGTGGCCCGTCCGGAACCGATGACGGTGGGCTGGTCGGCGTTCGCCGCGGCGCAGACGGACCGGCCGATGAAGGGCATGCTGACTGGGCCGATCACGATTCTGCAGTGGTCGTTCGTCCGCGACGACCAGCGGGAGTCGGTGACCGCCCGGCAGGTGGCGCTGGCGCTGCGCGACGAGGTGGTCGATCTCGAGGCGGCCGGGCTGCCGATCGTCCAGGTCGATGAGCCGGCGTTGCGCGAGGGCCTGCCGCTGCGTCGCCGGGACTGGGCGGAGTACCTGGATTGGGCGACCGAGGCGTTCCGGCTGTCGGTCAGCGGCGTCCGCAACGACACTCAGATCCACACCCACATGTGCTACGCCGAGTTCGGCGACGTGATGGACGCCATCATCGCCCTGGACGCCGACGTGATCTCGATGGAGGCGTCCCGGTCCAAGGGCGAGGTGGTGGCCGAGCTCGCCGAGGCAGGCTACCCGAGCGAGGTCGGCCCGGGCGTGTGGGACATCCATTCCCCGCGGGTGCCGAGCGCCGACGAGGTGGACGCCCTGCTCGACGCATCCCTGGCGGTGCTGCCGCCCGAGCGGCTCTGGGTGAACCCGGACTGCGGACTGAAGACCCGCGGCTGGCCCGAGGTCGAGGCCTCCCTGGCCGAGCTGGTGGCCGGTGCCGCCCGGGCCCGCGCCCGTCTGGTCGCCCAGGCACAACCCCCTAGCCGCGCTCACCAAAGCCGTTCCTAAGGAAGCGCCTTTTCAGTGTGGTGTCTCGCTGGTAGAGCTACGTCGAATCTTCTCCGGCGGTCAGCAAACGTGCCTCTCGAGACCCTCCGAAGCGACTCGACGCCGAGAAACGCTCGTTATGAGCTGGACGTCGGCGCCCGCCGGGCCCATGCGCGCAGAAATGAGCGTTATGGAGGGATCCCAGCCGGGCCATAACGCTCACTTCGGCGCGGGAGCTCGCACTCAGAGGAAGAGCCTTCCCCAAAACGCACGTTTCTCCGCGGGCGCCCGCGGTGACGGCTGATATCCGCAGGGTCGTTCGCTGTGTCGGCAGATTCAGCCGGCGGTGGGGTCCAGTGGCCGGCGGGTGATCCGCAGGTGCCACTCGCCGGGCTGCTCGGCCAGGTACCGCACGTCGATCCGGGCCCGCTCAGCGAGCTGGCCCAGCAGCGGCAGCGGGTTGTGTGGGGCGACCAGGACCAGCGCCTGACCAGGGCCGATGGCGTCGAAGGCGCCGAAGACCGCGGCGTGCCGGATCGCGTGTGGAACCGGGCGGACGTCGAACACAGGCGCTTCGGCGTCGTGGCCCCCGCAGCCGCAGCCGGCGGCGGTCGTGATCTCGATCGGGTTGATCATGAGTTCCTCCTAGTGGTGGTGGTTTCCTGGGACAGGCCATGGGGTTCGACACGCTCGGTTTCGACAAGCTCAACAGCGGTGTGGTCTCGACGAGCTCATCCGGCGAAAGGGGCGACATCCTCAACCGCCGGTGACGTGGACGAAGCCGTGGGCGCCGCGCTCGGCGTCCGACATGATGTGGCTGACCAGCGCGTAGTTGCCGGGCTCGAGAAACACGGTTTCGACGAATCCGCCCTGGGCGGGTTGCAGACCGAGTGCCTGGGCGCCGCCGTTGCGGTCGCCGAAGGCGTCCCGGCTGCGCTTGAGCAGGTAGCTGCCCTCGCTGAACACGGTGTCGAACTGGGCGCCGACGATGTGGAAGCTGCTGGGCCGGTTGGGTCCGACGTCCAACACCCAGAACCGAACCCGCTGCCCCACTCGGGCGGCCAGTCGGTGCTGGTCGTAGCCGTTGGCGACGCCGTTGAACATCACGTAGTCGGGGTTCCGCGCACCGACCGCGTCGGCGTCCACCTCGGTCGCGGCCTCCGGTGTGGTCGCCCCGTCGGCCAGGTACGCCTCGGACTGCACCAGCACATACGAGCGGTCGACCTTCGGCAGTCCCTCGGATTCGATTATCACCGCGCCGGCCATTCCGGCGGCGATGTGTGCACTCATCGGATGTGTCGAGCAGTGGTACATCCACACCCCCGCCTTGGTCGCGGTGAAGCGGTAGGTCAGCCGTTCGCCGGGTTCGATGGTGCGCATCGGACGGTCCGGCGCCAGCGAGCCGGCGTGGAAGTCGATCGAATGCCCCATCGAGCCGTCGTTGACCAGGGTGATGTCGAACACATCACCGACCCGGCCGTGCAGCGTCGGACCGATCGGGCGTCCGTTGTAGGTCCAGCGCCGCTGCCAGATGCCGGGCGCCACCTGCAGCGGCACCTCCCGCACGGTGAGCGTCAGCCGATGCACCCGCTCGCCGGTGAGCGGCGGCAGCACCGGATCGACCACCTGATCGGACGCCAGACTCGCCTCGGGTCCGCGGCTCGCCTGGCCATGCTCATGCCCCGGAGCGGAGGTCGACGGCTGCGCACCCGGCGCCGAACCCTCGACGACGACGTCGAACACCATGCCCATCTGCCGATGTCCGGCAACCGTGCAATAGCCCTGCACGCTGGCACCGATCACGCCGGCGTCCAGCTCGGTGCGCTTGCCCGGGCCGATCCGCGCACTGCGGGCATCGCCGATCACCACGTCATGGGTGGTGGTGTCGGTGTTGACCAGGTTGAGCACCAGTCGGTCGCCGGCCCGCACGGTGACGCTGGACGGAGTGAACTTCATGTCACCCATCGCGACCTCGATGCGTACCACTGCGCCGGTCGGCTGCACCGCGACGGACGCCGTCGGCGCCGGTCCCGCGGCGCCTGCCGCACTCGGGTCGACACCCACGCCGATGACAACTGCCGTAGCCAGCGCCGTCAAACCGGCGATCAGTTGGCCGGCGGTGAAGATGGTGGGTCGCTCCGCTTCCGGACGTCGCGCGCCTGGCGAACCGCCCGGACGAGCCGCCGAAGCTGCCGCCATAGGCTGAGCCGGCTCCGCGAGGGTCGCGCCCGGCGTCCGTTCGACACCGGACGCCGCCGCAGCCAGTTCGCGCCGGGCGGCGAGGCTCGCCTTCAGCCCGAGGATCATCAGCGGCAGGAACGCGGCTGCCGCGCCGAGCGCAAGCAGCGACCCGGTCACCCTCACCCAGCTCGGGCTGGGCAGCAGCCATAGCAGCAACCCGCCGTTGATCGCGATCAGCCGGAAGGATCCGGCCCGGTTGAACCACTGCTGTCCGGCCCGGACGACGCTGGGACCACCGCCCAGCACCGACGGCAACAGGTAGGACAGCGCACCCGACAGCACCTGGACGGCGAACCCGGCACCCAGCACCGTGGCCGGCCAGATGAAGCCCTCGCGCACCGCCGTCCAGTCCGGGGCGGTGGCCAACAGCCAGCCGGCCCAGGCCAGTCCGATCACCAACCAGACAAGCGCGACAGCTACCGAAGCGGAGGCGAACTCGCGCGGCGGACGGGTTCGGGCCGGACGCCACAACCCCCGTCCCCACGACCCGATCGCCACCAGGTAGAGACCGACACCGGCGGCGGAAAGCCAGCTCAGCCCGGCCAACGCACCCCCGACGGAGACTGCGATGGCGGCGCCGAACAGCGGCAGCGCCTGCTGCGTCCAGCGTTCGGCGACGTCGTCCATCCGGGTGCGCAGCATGGTCGGCCACAAGGTGAGCAGGGTGCCGGTCAGGGTCAGCCCGACCCAGCCCAGCACGTTCGCCAAGGCATGCGCGACCAGCAACCGGCCGTGCCAGGGATCCTCCCAGCCCAGCGCCAGCAGTACCCCGAATGTCACGCCGACAAGCAGCGATGCCGCAGCACCCAGGTAGTAGCAGACGGTTACCCGAAACCGGGCCGGCAGCGCCCGGCGCAGCATGCCCCACAGCACCAGTCCGTGCCAGCCGACCGCGACGGCGACCAGAACCCCACCAGCAAGTGTCAGCGGCCACCAGGTGGTCGGCACGCCGATCAACACCGCCGCCGCGCCGAGGGTGAGCAGCCCGAGCCGCCGGTTGTGCCAGGCCGCTTCACGCTCGGACGCCGGCGAGCGCAGCAGCGTCTGGGCGAAGTGGAAGCTCCACACCACGATGGCGTGAGTGAGCGCGCCGAGCAGCACCAGGTGCAGCATCAGCCAGTTGGCGTCCGGCAGCCAGCGGTGCGCGACAGCGACCACGATCGCCGCAGCCAGCCAGCCGATCAGCGGCAGATCGCGCAGACGGGAGCGCCGGCGTCCGACCGGGCGTCCGGTGATCGTGGTGTGGCCCTCCGACCCACCGCGCTGCCGATCACCGGGCCCGGCCGGACCACCGTGCCCCTTCCCCCCGTCCGGCGACAGCTCCCCGCCACCGGACATCTGTGGTTCCCCGGGGCCAAGTTCGCTCCGCTCTCCGGGACCGGTTCCGTCCACACTGTTCATCGCCGCACCACCAGGGTGGTCGCGGTCACCACGAAGGCCGCCAGGGCGAGCACCGTCAGCACACCACCTGCCTGCCAGGCGACGTCCCAGCCACCGAGTGCGCCGGCGAAGCGAAGCACCAGGCCGGCGTGCAGCAAGCCGAGCGGCAACCACAGCACCGGTCGGTACGGCAACGCCCGACCCAGCACCGCCGGCAGGATCACCGGCGCGTGCGCCATCACCATCGACAGCGCGAAACCGAGGAACACGCCGTGCACGATCACGTCGTAGCTGGCTCGGCCGGTGCTCAAGCCAGACCAAATCAGAACGGCACCCGCCAAGGCCAGATTCAGATAGCCCGCCAGCAGCGCGGCCGCCAGGTAGCGGCGGAGTCCGGACAGCCGCAACTGCCCCCGCACCACGTCGTGGGCCAGCAACCACACCGCGATCGCCAGTAGCACGACACCCACCAGCCGCGGACCGATCGCCGGAAATGTCAGCGCGGCCAAGATCGCCAGCGTGAGCGCCCCGGCTAGGCCGAGCAGCTCAGAATCCGCCCGGGGACCCATCGCCAGCTGGGCGAGTTCGGCCCGCTCGGCGGCGATGGTGAGCACCACGAAACCGGCCAGCCAGGGCAGCGCGACGGTGACATCGACGAGGCTGGCGACCACCGCCCCACCCAGCGCCAACACCGCCGAGAGCACCTGGAGGGCGACCAACGGTCGCGGTGCCCGCCGCCACAAGGCCAGATGGATCGCGACGAACAACACCCCGGCCTCGATCAGCAGCAACTGTCCGAGCAGCAGCGGTGCCGGGCTGAGCAGCGCGAGCCCACCCGCCCCATACAGCGCCGGCGCCAGGTAGCCCCACGACCGTCCCAGCGACTGCGCACGTTCCAGCGAGATCAGCGTGCCGAGGAAGCCGAGCACCATGACCAGTCCGTGCACATCGCCGGCCCGGTCCGAGATCACCGGCGCCCACACCTCGAGCCGGATCAGGCCCGCGTTCAGCCCGCTGACCAGACAAACCCCGCCGAGGACCATCAGCAGCAGCCGGCCGCGGGCACTGCTGCGACGTCCGGACGGCCGGGCGGGGGTCCGCGGACGGGGCGGAGCGGTGTCGGACACAGATCCTCGCATTTTCTCCATGTTTATATGTAAAAAATAGCACTAGGATGCCCCCATGAGCACATCGGCGCCGATCCCGGGCGATCCCGACCCGGCTGCCGCGGATCCGCGTCCGGCCGAGCCCGCAGCGACGCCGGGGACCGCGGCGCTGGGCCCCCAGCCGGCTCGCACCGACCGTCCGCGCGATGCGGCGATGCGGGTACTACGCCGTCTCGCTGCCGCCGAGGAGCCGGTCACCATCATGGCCCTGACCGCCGAGCTGGGCGGCCACCCGAATAGCGTTCGGATGCACCTCGAGCACCTGGTCAGCGAGGGTTTCGCGATGGAAGAGCCGGCGCCGAGCGCGGGGCGGGGACGTCCGCCACGGGCCTACCGCGCCACCATCGACGGCCTCCAGGTCGCCGGCCAGGACGACGCCTGGGACGGCAGCTCGGCGCTCGTCGCGGCGCTGGCCGAGCAGTTCGCGACCGGTCCCGACCCGGTCGCCTCCGCCCAGGAACTGGGCCGGCGCTGGGGTCGCCGCCTCCGGCACGCGGACGCCGGACTGCTCACCACCCTGGCCGCGCAAGGATTCACCCCACGGATCACCGACGACGGCATCGAGCTGCGCACCTGTCCCCTGTTGGCGACCGCCCGCCAACTCCCCCAGGTCGTCTGCAGCATTCACCAAGGCCTGATCGACGAGCTGTCGGACGACCCGCTCCGGCTCGTCCCGTTCGCCCGCCCGGGCGCCTGCGTGCTGCGTCCCGCATCGGATTCCGCCTAGGCCCGCACCCAGCGCGGGGTTGTCCGGCCCGGTCATGATGGAAATCGTTGGATCGCAGCGCCCCGGGCGCGGGAGGGAAGGCTGATCGTGGAGGCAATCGTCATTGGCATCGTCGCCGTCGCCATCGGAGCTCTGTTGTGCTTCCGGGGATACGTGACGATGCGCCTGGTCATCAGCCTGTTCGGCGCATTCGCCGGCTTCATGCTCGGTGTGGGCCTGTTCGGGGACACTGCGGGCGACGGGGGGCAGGTCGCCCTCGGCTGGGTGGCCGGCGTGGTGGGCGCGGTGCTCTTCGGGCTGCTGGCCTATTTCTCCTACCAGCTGGCCGTGATCATCGGGATGGCCGCGATCGGGTTCACCCTCGGCACCAGCGTGATGTCGATGTTCGCCTCATCGTCGTCGTTGCTCACCCTGATCGTGGGCATCATCGCCGGGGTTCTGCTCGCCATCCTGGCTGTGAGCACCAATCTTCCGGCCGTGCTGCTGATGGTGCTGACGTCGTTCGCCGGTGCCAGCGTCGCCACCTCGGGGATCGCGATCATCGTCGGTGCGATGTCTCTCGACCGCTTGACCGGGCCCGGCTTCGTCGAGCTGACCGGTGGGATCGGCTGGACGGTGCTCTACCTGGCGCTTGCCGTGCTGGGCCTCATCGCACAGCTCAGGGCGATCGCCGGACAGCATCGTTCGATGCGTCAGCAGTGGGGCTCGTCACGCTCGGCCGCGCCGGCGCGCTGAGCGACGACTGGGACGTCCACGGATCACTCTCGCGTTGGTCGAGCTTGTCGAGACTGAGTTCCAGCGCGTGGATAAGCGGTTTCGACAAGCTCAACCAGTAAGCCGTCGACAGTCTCAAGCCACCGCATCAACACGCTCACTCAGCGGGTTCAGCCGAACCGGGCGTTCAGCCGACGGACGGCTTCGCGTCCGGCACGGTTGCCGCCGACGGTCGACTGTGAGGGGCCGAACCCGATCAGTTGAATGCGCGGATCCGAGACGACCCCGGTTCAACGCCCCACGCTCGCGGGCCGCGACCGCGTACGGCAACCAGGGCAGGCCCGTGTAGGAGACGACGCTGCCGGTCGGGTTGCCGGCCTCGGCGTCGGCGGTGACCTTCGCGATGATCTCGCGGCCCTCGGTTTCGGGTCGGAACGTGCCGTCGCGGAAGACGGGTTCGCGGCGGGTGTACCAGTACACGCTCGCCACGCGGGAGATCTCCTCGAGTTGCTGGATCGCCGAGATGCCGCCGCCGACGATCGCGACCCGCTGTCCGGCGAACTCGTCGGCGGCGACGTAGTCGCGGGTGTGCAGTTGCCGCCCGCGGAAGTCGTGCTGTCCCGGATAGGAGGGCAACACCGGGTTGGTCCAGGTGCCGGTGGCGTTGATGATCGCCCGGGCCCGCCACCGGCCGACGCTGCTGTCGACCAGAAGCTCTCCCGCGGGATCGGCGTCCGCACGGGCCACCGCGGTCACGGCGACCGGACGCAGGATCGGCAGGCTCATCGCCTGCTCGAAGGCGGCGAAGTAGCGCGGCACCGCCGTCCGGCTGGGTTCGTCCGGGTCGATCGGCGGTTTCGGGAAGTTCGGCAGGTCGAAGATGCCGTTCACCGTCGCCATCCGCAGCGATTCCCAGCGGTGCTGCCAGGCGCCGCCGGGCGCCGGCTCGGCGTCCAGCATCACGAAGGTGCGCTCGGCGTCCGGTTCGTCGAGCGCGCTGCGGTAGCCACGCCGAGCCAGGTGGTAGCCGGCCGACAAACCCGCTTGTCCAACGCCGATCACCAGCACCGTGACGGCATGGCG
>JBGAJF010000011.1:0-109201 GCA_044225075.1 Micropruina sp.
CAGCGGCCACCGTCAGTCCAGGCAGAACTCGTTGCCCTCCGGGTCGCGCATCACGATGAATCCGCTACTGAACGGCGGCTCCGGATCGAACCGCTCGACGCGGACGGCGCCGAGTGCAGTCAGTCGCTCACACGACACCTCCAGTGCCGCCATCCGTTCGTCACCGGCCAGCCCCGGCACAGCTCGGACGTCGAGGTGCAATCGATTCTTGACCTGCTTGCCCTCGGGCACCTGCTGGAAGAAGATCCGCGGACCGCGTCCCTCAGGATCGACCAGCGCCGAACTCGAGTTGCGACGCTCCACCGGCACCTGGGCGCGTTCCAGGAACTCGTCCCAGGCATCCAGCGGATCGACACCCTCAGGCACCACCACCCCCGGCGGACCGGGGTGGACGTAGCCGAGCGCGTCGCGCCAGAAGGTCGACAGCGCCCGCGGATCATGACAGTCGAAGGTCACCTGGAACTCAAGACTCATTGCACAAGTTTAGAACAATGTTTCGATTAGCACCAGGGTGACTGCCACCACGCAGCTGGCCGGGCCCGATCATGGCGGACCCGGCCAGCTGCGCCGGTGCGTGTTTTCTCAGAAGTTGATCATGTGGCCGGCGATGCCCTCGACCGACTCCTTCAGCGCCTCGGACAGCGTCGGGTGGGCGTGGATGTTGCGGCCCACTTCGTCGGCGGTCAGATCCCACTGCTGGGCCAGGGTCAACTCGGGCAACAGCTCCGTGACGTCGGGGCCGATCATGTGGGCGCCGAGGATCTCGTTGTGCTCGGCGTCCGCCACGACCTTGATGAACCCGGTGGCGTCGCCGCTCTTCGGTGTAGCCGAAGGAGCCGATCTGCGGCTGGCAGTAGGTGGCCCGCGGGATCATGTCGTAGTTGATCGGCATGGTTTCGGCACCGGCGATCGTCTCGGACGCCACCACACCCTGGGCCTCAGCAGTGTGCGCCAGCGCCAACTTCATGGTGACGTCGCCGATCGCGTAGATGCCGGGCACGTTGGTGCGCATGTAGTCGTCGATCTTGATCGCGCCGCGCTCGGTGAGTTCGACGCCGAGCTTCTCCAGGCCGTAGCCCTCGGTGCGCGGTGCGAAGCCGATGGACTGCAGCACCCGGTCGGCCTCGATCACCTTCTGCTCGCCGCCCTTGGCCGGGCTGACGGTGACCCGGACGCCGGAATCGGTCTCCTCGATGGCCTCGACCTTGGTGGAGGTGAGCAACTCGACGCCGAGCTTCTTGTAGGCCTTGGCGAGTTCGCGGGAGATCTCGGGATCTTCCAGCGGCACCATCCGGTCGAGGAACTCGACGATGGTCACCTTCACGCCGTAGTTGGCCAGCACGTAGGCGAACTCGGTGCCGATCGCGCCCGAGCCGCAGATGATGATCGAACCGGGCAGATTGTCGGCGAGGATCTGCTCCTCGTAGGTGAAGACGCGAGCGCTGCGGGAGGTGCCCGGAATCATCCGGGTGGTGGAGCCGGTGGCGATGATGCAGTTGTCGAACGTCACGGTTTCGGTGCCGGAGTCGGTCTTCACCTCGATCGTCTTGGCGTCGACGAACGTTCCCCAGCCGTTGAGCTCGGTGATCTTGTTCTTCTTCATCAGGTAGTGGATGCCGCCCACCATCCGGTTCGACACGTCGCGGCTGCGCGAGAACGCCTTGCCGAAGTTGAAGGTGACCTCACCCTCGATGCCGAAAAGGTCCTTCTCGTGAGTGAAGATGTGCGCCAGCTCCGCGTTGCGGAGCAGCGACTTGGTCGGAATACAGCCCACGTTGAGGCAGACGCCGCCCCACCACTGCTTCTCGATGATGGCTACTTTCTTGCCAAGCTGCGCGGCGCGAATGGCGGCCACATAACCACCCGGGCCCGCTCCCAGGACAACGACGTCGAAGTGTGCGCTCATGGGCAGCACCCTAGTGGACCTCCTCCCCAGTTTTCAGCCTGCTGGACGCCCCGTGATCAGCCTTGTCGCAGGACAGTCGCAATCGAGGCCCGATCCGATGGCTTAAGCTTCCCGGGTGGCAGAACTCTCCCCCACCGGCATCGGGTACCTGATCAGGGACGCGCGCAGGCAGCGCGGACTCTCTCAACAGGAGTTGGCCGACGAGCTGGGCACTTCACGTGAGATCGTCAACGACCTGGAGGCCGGGCAGCGGGAACTCTCCGTCGACCTGATCAACCAGGTGGCCGAGGCGCTCGAACAACCCCAGCCGCCGAACGGCGCGCTGCACCTTCGGATCCATGGCGAGACGCGGCTGAGCGGCTCGATCAAGGTCCGGTCGTCGAAGAACGCGGCGGTCGCACTGCTCTGCGCCTCGCTGCTGAACCGTGGCCGAACGGTGCTGCGCGGCATCGCGCAGATCGAGGAGGTCAACCGGATCCTCGAGGTGCTCACCAGCATCGGGGTAAAAGCCACCTGGTCCGACGACCGCAGCGAGCTGGAACTGGTCCGGCCCGACCGCTTGGAACTAACTCGAATGGACGTCGAGGCGGCCCGCCGGACCCGATCGATCATCATGTTCCTGGGTCCGCTGCTGCACGACGAGCAGACATTCGAACTGCCCTACGCCGGCGGCTGCAATCTGGGCACCCGCACGGTCACACCGCATCTGCAGGCGCTGCGCCACTTCGGCCTCGACATCAGGGCCACCGAGGGTTCCTATCACGCGCGAGTCAGCCCGAGCGACCCGCAACAGCGCCGCTCCATCACTCTCACCGAACGCGGCGACACGGTGACCGAGAACGTCCTGATGGCGGCCGCGCGGCACCCGGGCGAAACCGTCATCCGCAACGCGAGCAGCAACTACATGGTGCAAGACCTGTGCTTCTTCCTGCGGCAGCTCGGCGTCCATGTCGACGGCATCGGCTCGACCACCCTGCGGGTCCGTGGGCTGCCGGTGATCGACACCGATATCGCCTTCGCGCCGTCCGAGGACCCGATCGAGGCGATGAGCCTGCTGACCGCCGCGATCGTGACCGGCTCGGAGCTCACGATCCGGCGATGCCCGATCGAGTTCCTGGAGATCGAGCTGGAGATCCTGGCCGAGATGGGCCAGTCGTTCGAGCTCTCGCCGGAGTATCCGGCCGAGAACGGCAACACCCGGCTGGTGGACATCACCGTCTACCCATCGGAGTTGCATGCCAGCTCGGACAAGATCCACCCGATGCCGTTCCCGGGCCTGAACATCGACAACCTGCCGTTCTTCGCGGTCATCGCGGCGGTGGCGCAGGGCCGAACGATGATCCACGACTGGGTGTACGAGAACCGCGCCATCCATCTGGTGGAGCTGACCAAGCTGGGCGCGAACGTCCAACTGCTCGATCCCCACCGGATCATCGTCACCGGCCCGACCCGTTGGCGCGGCCAGGAGGTCATCTCTCCCCCGGCGCTGCGTCCGGCGGTCTGCCTACTGCTGGCCGCCCTCGCTGCCCGCGGCACCAGTGTGCTGCGCGATGTCTACGTGATCAACCGCGGCTACGAGGACCTGCCCAATCGCCTCAACAACCTCGGCGCCAAGATCGAGGTCTTCCGCGACTGACACCGTCGGCAGCTACGGACGCCGTGCCTGTTCGTCTCACTGCCACCCCAACACCGGACGCACTCGCCCGCTGGCTATCGGCGGTGTGGACGGCGTCCCGCGCCCAGCACTCCGACGTCCGCGCTTGGGTGGACAGCCAGTTCGCGGACGGTTCTGTCGACTGACGTCTTCGGTAGCCAGTGGCGCGTTGCAGAGCGGCAGTGGCTCGCGAAGCCGTCAGTGAATCGGACGACTCGGCGCAGTAGTGCCTCAGCGCCGCGGACGGGTGACGCAGGCCGAGCTCCGCAGATGTGCGCCTCCCGGCTGATGTGCGGTTGCCGGCAACCCCGACCTGAGGCAACCCGACCTGACGCAGCCCGACCTGAGGCAACCCCGACCTGACGCAACCCTGAACTGACGCACCCGTAAAGCGGAGTGGGCTGCACCCCGTCCTGGTGTGGCGGGCGTATCGTCGCTCCGCTCCTCAACGTCGGTCGCAGACCGACCTCGTATGAAGCGCGCGAGTCCCCTGCCAGGGACTGCAACACGAGAGCAGAAGTAGGACGAGCTGCGCACGGGCGGGACGGGGTGCAGCCCACTCCGCGGAACCCAACGCAAGCCACCAGAACCCAGCCACAAAGAAGCGTGTCGACAAGCTCAACCAACGGCGGCCGGTCGGGGTCAGCGCACCTGGTGGACGTCGAAGTGGTACGTGGGCGTGACGATCTCGTCCTGGGCTGCGACGAGTTGCAGCTCGGGCAGGCCCGAGTCCGCCGTCTGCTTGAGCACCGAGTAGACGATGTCGGCGGTCGCCCCCACCGCCTGGGACGCCGACTGGGTGCGCAGCCAGTGGGCCAGGAACATGGCGGCGGTGAGGTCGCCCGAGCCGGTGAAGGTGCGGTCGAGGCGTGGCGTGGTCACCTGCCAGGCGCCCTCGCCGGTCACCGTGAGCATGGTCAGCGCATCGTCTTCGGTCACGTCGGTGACAACGGACGTCACCAGCACCGTCTCCGGACCCACCGAGCGCAGGGCGTGGGCGGCGTCGATCACCTCGTCGAGGGTGTGGGTCTCGCGTCCGGTCAGGAAGTCGAGTTCGAAATGGTTGGGGGTGACGATCTGAGCTTTCGGCACCACCTGGTCGCGCATGAACTCCGGGATGCCCGGCCGGACGAAGAAGCCCCGGCCGACATCGCCCATTACCGGGTCGCAGCAGTAGATCGCTCGGGGGCTGCGCTGCTTCACCAACTCGACCGCGTCCAGCACGACGGCGCCGACCGCCTCGGCCCCCTGGTACCCGGACAGCACGGCATCCACCCTCGGCAGCACACCCCGGTCGTCGATGCCCCGGATCACCTCGGCGACGTCCTCGGCGGCCAACAGCGGTCCGCGCCATTCGCCGTACCCGGTGTGGTTGGAGAAGTGCACAGTGAGCACCGGCCAGACCTCGACACCCGAGCGCATCAGCGGGAAGGTGGCCGCGCTGTTGCCCACGTGTCCGTACGCGACGGAAGACTGGATCGAGAGGATTGTTGTCACGAGGCCCTATTGTGTCGCAGACAGTCGTGCGGTGGAAACGCTCTCGGCGGTCAGCACAGGAAGGCGTCCAAGGCGGCTGCCTCGGCCTCCAGCTCGGCGGCGCGCTGCTCTTCACCCCGGGCGCGATAGTCGGCGGCGACGGCGAGTCGCTCGTCCCGTTCGGCGCTGACGATCTCCAGGGTGTGGTCCTCGTCGAGTTCGCGGCGATCGGCCTCGGCCGCGCCGACGCCCACCGTTGCTCCCGCGATGTGCTCGCTGGTCGCCGACGGCCCGCCGACCGGCTCCGGCGCCACCGCCTCGGCGTTCTCGATAGCGGCCAGCGCCGAACGGATGGCATTGCGCGCGGGGGTGTCCCGCGCCTTCATTGCGCCCGGCAGGGCGTCCCGCAGGGCCTGGCGAATGGGTGCAGAAGTCTCCGACATGCCCCGATTATGGCCCTCTGCGCTGTGCCTCACCCATACTGAGCCCGTGGAGGCCCGTGACTACCGCTACTTCGACACGCGGTTCGCCGCGATGGCGCACCGCGGCGGGTTCTTCTCAGAGGCGGATCGGGAGCGCGAGAACACCTTGTACGCGTTCGCCCGTGCCGTCGAGCGCGGCTACCGCTACTTGGAGACCGACCTGCACGCCTCGGCCGACGGCGTCCTGTTCGCCTTCCACGACAGCACCCTCGACCGGGTGACGGACGCCGTCGGCGTCCCGGAGCGGCTGCCGTGGAGTGCGCTGGCCCGGGTGCGGATCGCGGGCGCCGACCCGATCCCCCGATTCGACGAACTATTGGAGGCGCTGCCCGAGTCGCGGTTCAACGTCGACCTCAAGGTGCCGCAGGCGATCGACCCGCTGGCCCGGGTGCTTGATGCACACAATGCCCACGACCGGGTCTGCGTCGGCTCCTTCTCGTCGGCCCGGATCCGGGCCTTCCGCCGCCGCACTGGTGGACGCGTCGCCACGGCGGCGGGGCCGGCGGGTGTCGCCTGGCAGGCCTATGCTCCGCTCGGACGCCGGATCGTCGCCTCACCCGGCGTCGTGCTGCAAGTCCCGGCGCGGGCCTGGCGCGACCGGGTGCCCGTCCTCACCCGCGGCCTGCTCCGGACCGCACACGCCGCCGGGCGCGCCGTCCACGTCTGGACGGTCAACGACCGGACCGAGATGGAACGACTGATCGATCTCGGCGTGGACGGCCTGGTCAGCGACCGGATCGATGTGCTGGCCGAGGTACTGACCGAACGCGGACTTTGGGAGGGCAACTGATGGCGGACGGCGCGCCGAAGCGGCGCAGCACGAAACAGCAGCGCGCCTGGTACTGGTACGACTGGGCGAACTCGGCCTACGTGACGACGACGACAACCGTCATCCTCGGCCCCTATCTGACCAGCCTGGCCACCAACGCCGCCTGCCCCGACCTGGAACCGGGCGCGGTCTGCGACACTCCGGTGTCGCTGCTCGGCTTCGGTGTGCTGCCGGGCGCCGTGCATCCCTTCTTGGTGACCATCTCGACCATCCTCACCACGATCGCACTGCTGCTGATCGGCGTCATCGCCGACCGCTCGCGACACCCGCAATGGTGGCTCGGCGGGCTGGCCTGGGTGGGCGCGGCGGCGGCGGCGGCGATGTTCCTGCTGAGCGGCGACAACTGGCAGCTCGGCGCCGTGCTGATGATCGTGGCCAACCTGTGCGTCGGATCGTCGCAGGTGATCTACGACGGCATTCTGGTCCGGATCGCGTCCCCCGACGACCGCGACCGGGTCTCCAGCCGCGGCTGGGCCTGGGGGTACCTGGGCGGCGGTCTGCTGTTGGCGGTGAATCTGGTGACGATGACCGCCTACTCCTCGCTCGGCATCAGCTACGGCACGGCGATCCGGCTCAGCCTGCTGTCGGCCGGCCTGTGGTGGGGGCTGTTCACCATCATCCCGGTGCTGGGTCTGCGTTCCTTGCCGCAACGCACCCTGGCCGAGGTGACCCACTCCCCGGCCGAGCGGCGCAATCCGGTGCGGCAGCTGGCCGACACGTTCATCGACCTGCGGCGCTACCCGCAGACGATGCTGTTCCTGCTCGCCTATCTGTTCTTCAACGACGGCATCCAAACGGTGATCGGCCAGTCCAGCCTGTACGCCCAGCTCGAACTGGGCATGTCCACCTCGAATGTGATGATCACGTTCCTGGTGACCCAGTTCGTCGCCTTCGGCGGCGCCCTGCTGTTCGGACGCGTCGCCGCACGGCTAGGCGCGAAGCGCACGGTGCTGATCGGCATCGCGATCTGGTTCGCGGTGGTGTCGGTGGCCTTCTTCCTGCCCGCCGGCATCTTCGGCGCCCTGCTCGCCCTGGGCGCGGCGATCGGGCTGGTGATGGGCGGCACGCAGGCGCTGAGCCGGTCGATGTACTCCCAGCTCGTCCCCAAGGGACGTGAGTCGGAGTACTTCAGCTTCTACCAGGCGATGGAGCGGGGGACGAGTTGGCTGGGCACGCTCAGCTTCGCGCTGGTCTTCCAGTTCAGCCACTCCTACCGCTGGGCGATCCTCACTTTGGTGCTCTTCTTCCTAGTCGGAGGCTTGTTGCTGACCCGGGTCGATATGCGCCGGGGAATCACCGAGGCCGGAAACGCGTTGCCGAAAGTCTTGTGACCAGCTTGGGGTCACCCGGTAGCGTGGAGACGGCCGGTCGACCGCTGGGTCGTCCGGGGGTGGAGGGAGAAATTATGGCTGAGCGATCACTGCGCGGCTCGGGCTTGGGCTCGAAAAGCTTCGCCGACGGGGCCGGCGTCGAATTCGCGGCCCGTCAGGAGACCGGTTTCGACTGCCCGAAAGGTCACCACTTCAGCGTCACCTTCGCCGAAGAGGCAGACCTGCCCACCGAATGGGAATGCCCTCGCTGCGGCGCAGTCGCGCGGCGTTCGGACGGGGTCGAGCCCGAGGTCAAGGCGGTCAAGCCGCCGCGGACGCATTGGGACATGCTGCGCGAACGGCGCTCCATCGAGGAACTGGAGGAGTTGCTGGCCGAACGGCTGGACGAGATCCGCGGCAACTGACGGCTGCAAGCACGCACTGATTACCGCTGGTTGAGTCTGTCGAGATCCTGGCGCCACACCACGCTGGCAAGAGGTTTCGACAAGCTCAACCGGCGGTGGTCGGGGTTTAGGGCTCGATCTCTCCTTTGACGACGGTGGGATCGGACGCCTGGCCCGACGGGTTCGGCGCGTTGCGAGGCCCCGGCTGATCGGGCACGGTCTCGCCGCGGATGACGGTATCGCGCTCCATCTTCACCCGCATCACCTTCAGGTCGATCCCCGAGCGGGCCGCGCGCCGCGCGATGAACAGTTGCAGCAGCCCGCGCGCCAGCGGCCGAGTGAACGGCAACAGGAAGATCAGGCCGAAGACGTCGGTGAAGAAGCCCGGCAGCATCACCAGCACCCCACCCACCATGATCAACACCGGGTCGAGCAGTTCGCCGCCGGGCAGGCGTCCGGAATTGACCGACTCGTTGAGCGCCCGCCAGGCCTTGGCTCCCTCGCGACGCATCAGCCACGCGCCGAACAAGGCCTGGCCGACCAGAATCGCCAGCGTGGCCAGCGCACCGATCCGCTGGGCGACGCTGATCAGCAGCCACACCTCGATGACCGGTACGGTCACGAAGAACAGCAACACCAGCGGCGCCAACCACGGACGCCGTCCGCGCGCCGGCTGCTGGGGAACCGTCATTTGTGGGCGTCCGGCTTCTCGTCGGCGAGCTTGGCGGCCTCGCGGCGGATCGAGCTGTTGAGCTCGGCCACCGCGGCGCTGGCCCGCTTGGCGTACTTCTCGACCTCGGGTCCCAGCCGATCGGCGGCATCGGTGGCCAGCTTGCTCACTTCGTGGCTCAGCCGTTGCGCCTCTGCGACGACCTTCTCACTGACGTCCCCGGCGACCTTCGGGGCCTGTTCCCGGGCGAAGCCGAGCCATTCCTTGGCCTGCCCGGTGCGGTGCTTGACACCCCAGCGGGTGGTCAGCAGCATCGCCTCGACCGCGATCGAGCCGCTCATCTTGGAATCGCCGCGTTCGCGCTCGATGAACTCGATCGGCACCTCCACCACGCGGTAGCCGCGTTCGATCGCCCGCCTGGCCAGATCGATCTGGAACGCGTAGCCGGCGGATTCGATGGTGTCCAGATCGATGCCGCGCAGGGTGTCGGCGCGGAACGCGGTGAAACCGCCGGTGACATCGCGGACCGGCACGCCCAGCATCAACCGCGACCACAGCGAACCGCCCACCGAGATCGCTTTGCGGTGCCACGGCCAGTTCTTCACCGACCCGCCCTTGACCCAGCGCGAACCCTTCACCATGTCGGCGTCCTTCAACGCCCGCAGCATCGACGGCAACTGCTCGGGCTGGTGCGAACCGTCGGCGTCGTGCTCGACCAGCACGCCGTAACCCCGTTCCAGACCCCAGGCAAAGCTGGCCAGATAGGTGGCGCCCAGGCCCTGCTTAGCCGTCCGATGCAACACCTGCACATGCTCGTCGGCCGACGCCAGATCGTCCGCGATCCGCCCCGTGCCGTCCGGCGAGTTGTCATCGGCGATCAGAATGTCGGCGTCCGGCACCGCGGCCCGCAACCGTTGCACGATCGGAATGACGTTCTCGGCCTCGTTGTAGGTGGGAATGATGACGAGCACCTTGCCCAGCTCAGCCCACTGGGGGGCGGTGGTGGCGTTGCTCGCGGTTTCGGTCACGGGTTCTCCTGGGTTGACGCAGAGTCCCCATTCTGCCGCACCCAGAAACTGTCCAGCTGTGTGGCGAGCTCGGCGGGTCGCTCCAAAGGGACCAAGGTCCGGGCTCCGGCGATGGTGACCACCCGGGCGTCGGGGACGGCGGCGGCCGCGCGCTGGGCGTCCTGCGGTGACCAGTCGCCGCGGTCGTCGCCGGCGATGAACAGGGTCGGCACGCCGATCCGGGGCAAGGTGGCGCTGACGTCCACTCGGTCGACAATGAACGAACGCAGCGCCAGCGCCAGGCTGCGCCGGGTCGGACGTGCCAGGCTGGCCCGGACCACGCCGGCGATCCGCGGGTCGGCAGCCGAGGCGTCGGTGAGCAATGCCCCGAATATCGCGCTCCGCACCGGTCCGACCGGACCGAGAGTGCGCAGCAGCGGTCCGAGCAGCGCGATCTGGCGGCGAAGGGCGGCCGGGACCTGCTCGGGCGGTGCGCTGACTGCCACGAAGCTGCGCAAGACCCCGGGCTGACTAGCTAGTTCGTAGCCGACATGGCCGCCGAAGGCGTTGCCTACCCAGTCGACCGGGCCGGCGTCCAGGCCCAGCGACGGCAGTTTCTCGAGCAGGTCGGACGCCGCCGCTGCGGCCTCGGCGATGCTGCTGCGCCGGGTGAGGGGCTCGCTGTGGCCGAGGCCCGGTCCGTCCACCAGCACCAAAGTGCGGCCGGTGATCAGCTCTGCCAGGTCGTCCCAGGTGTGGCTGTCGACGAACATCGACGGCCAGAGCACTGTCACCGGCCCCTCCCCCAGCACGCGGACGGCCAACCGGCCCAGCCGGGTCGGGACGAGGTGATGTCGTTGCGCGGTGTTCGGCATGGCCACTCCATTTTGAGTTAATGTGACTGACATGAAAAAGCGACGGTACCGCATGACGGAACGGGCCGCCACTGTGGAGCGGACGACGGACCGGATCCTCGACGCGGCGTTGCGGCGTTACGCCGTCACGCCCTACGTCGACCTCAGGCTGGACGACCTGGCCGCCGACGCCGAGGTCACGGTGCAGACCCTGATTCGCAGGTTCGGCGGCAAGGCCGGCCTGATCGTCGCCCTGGTCGAGCGCGAACTCGGACGGCTCGCCGCCGCCCGCGCTGCGACTCGCGACGTCGCGGTGCCCGAACTGCTCGGGGAACTGATGGCCCACTACGAACGCTATGGCGAGCTGATCCTGAAGCTGTACAGCGAGGCGCCGTTGGTGCCGGGCCTGGCCGAGTGCGCCGCCGAGGCGCGGGCTTTCCATGTCGGCTGGTGCCGGCAGCGGTTCGGCGCGCTGGTGGTCGCGGCGTCCGGACCGGAGGCCGACCGCCGGATCGCTGCCGCCGTCGCGGTCTGTGACGCCACGACCTGGCGCATCCTGCGCCGGGACGGCCACCTCGAACCCGCTCAGATCGAACTCACCCTGCGGGAACTGCTGGCCGCCGCCTTAGGGTCGCCGCCGTACTGACACGAGCACCCCAGCCAGGGTCAGCGCGGTCACTGCGATGATCACCGCTTCCAGGACGCCGGAGAACTTCACGGCCGGGGTCTCGCCGGAGCGCAGCGGCAACTCGACCACGCCGGATGCCGGCTGGAACTCGGGCACGGTGAACGCGACGCTGCCGTCCGGGCGGATCAGTCCCGACGTGCCGGTCGTGGTGACCACCAGGATCTCGCGGCGCAACTCGGCGGCGCGGGCTCGAGTGATCGCGAACTGCTGCGCGACCTGGCGGGTGCCGACGTACATCGCGTTGCTGCTCTGCACCACGTTCAGCTGGGCTCCCCCACGGACGGTGTCGTGCACGGTCGAGTCGTAGGCCAACTCGTAGCAGATGATGTCGCCGACCTGGATCGCCCGGCCGGGCAGGTTCACCGGCAGCACGCCGGGTCCCGTGCCGGGGATCGACTGCGCGCCCACGTAACTCACCACCGGGAACAACGGCTCGAAGAACGACCGCAGCGGCACCCACTCGCCGAACGGCACCAGGTTGCGTTTGTCATAGCGGGCGCCCGGTCCGGTGCCCGGGTACCAGACGATGGCGGAGGTCTGCCGCTGATAGGCGGCCGGGTTTTCGGTGATGGTGCCGATCAGGATCGGGACGTCGATCGCGCTCACCGCCGCCCCGACCGCCGCACCGGTCTGGACGTCCCGGAACGGGTCCATGTCGGTGCCGTTCTCGGGCCAGACGACGAACTCCGGCTTCGGCACGTCGCCGGCGGCAACCTTGGCGGCCAGCCGTTGGGTCTCGGCGAGGTGGTTGTAGGTCAGGGTGCGGGGGGCGCCCAGGCCGTAGATGCCGCCGCCGGGCGCGTTGCCCTGCACGTAGCCCACGCGCGCACTGCCCTGCTCGGCACCGGCCGGCACCAGCAGGCCGGCCAGCCCGCTGAGCAGCACCGCGAGCGCGGCCAGCGCACCGAGTGCTCGACGGCGACCAGTCTCCGCGAGGGTTACCCAGGCGAGAAGCTGGCCGACCAGCGCGACCGCGAACCCGGCGCCGGGGACGCCGACCAGCGGCAGCAGCCCGGCCAACGGCGAGTCGACGGTGGTGTAGCCGAGCCGCAGCCAAGGGAAGCCACCGAACGGGACGTTGCCGATCAGGTACTCGACCGACACCCAGCAGCCCGCCGCCAGCACCGGCCAGAACCGGACGCGTCCGGCCAGTCTCAGCAGCACGCCGAGCAGCGCCAGATAGCAAGCCTCCAGCGCGGCGAGCCCGGCCATGGCCCCGACGAAGATCACACTCATCCAGGTGATACCCGTCAGGTACCAGGCCAGACCGAAGCAGAATCCGGTGACCGCGGCCTGCCGCCAGTTCGGCGCCGGGAGCGCCAACAGCGTGAGCGCCGCCACGGCGAGGATGAGCATCGGCCACCACCCGGTGGGCGCAAAGCCCAAGGTGGCGGCGGCCCCGGCAAGGGCCGCCAGCGAACTACGCAACCACCACGGCAGGGCGCGCAGGCGGTCGGTCACGGTGGGCCATGCTACCCAGTCCGGACGAGGTCAGGGCTTGGCCACGATCTTCACGCCGGTGAAGCCGCCCGGGTACTTCTTCAGCTGCTTGGCGTTCAGTTTCACGCTCTTGGCCTTGATCTTGGTCCAGCCCGACGACGTCCAGCGTGAGGTCACGATCCGGCCCTCCCAGCGCGACCCGTTGCTCATCAACAGGTACTGCTCGACGTACCGCTTGCCCTTGGAGGTGCGGAATTTGTAGCCGGCGACGCCCAGTTCGCGGTAGCCGAGCACGTACCAGCTGTAGGTGCCCCAACGATCCTGCGGGGCGGCCTGGCGGAGCAGCTTGTTGTTCCGCCACGTCAGTACGGTCACGCTGACACCGTCGCCGCCACCGGTGGCCAGCAGCAACTCATAGCCCTTCACCGGGTCCAGCTTGGCGGCACCCCAGTAGGGCTCTTCGCCGAAGTCGGTCTCAATGGTGGAGTTGATCGTCCGGGAGGCCTTGCGTCCCTTGGCGGTCGTCACCGAAACCTTGTAGCGATCCTTGGCGACCTTCTCGATCTTTACGGCGTCCTTGTGTCCGTCGCCGTCCACATCGACTTTCACCGACCGGACGGCGGGCGGCTTGATTGCCGCGGCGGCGGCTGGGGCGGGCGGGGTCGCCATCCCGACGGCGCCGGTGAGCGCCAGGGCGGCAGTGAGGGCCGGCACGGCACGAAGTTTGGTCATCAGATCTCCGATCGAGTAGCTGCGATGAGTCGTCAGACCTCCAAGTGTCGTCAGCCACTCGGTTTGATACGGCGCCTACAGCACCGCGCGACCGTGGAACGGGACGGACAGCACCAGCGTGGTGTGGGTCGAGGCACCCGCGGCCAGCCGGATCTGGGTCAGCAACGTCTCCAGCGCGGCCGGGGTCTCCACCTGCACGATCAGGATGTAGCTGGCGTCCCCGGCGACGGAATAGCACGACACGATGTTGGGCAGATGCGTCAGTCGCTCGGGGATCTGCTCATCGGTCGCGGGGTCGGTGCCGTTGAGCGCGATGAACGCGGTGAGCGCCAGGCCGAGCGCCTCGGCGCTCAGCTCGGCCCGGTAGCCGGTGATCAGCCCGCGCTGCTCGAGCCTGCGGACGCGCTGCTGAGCTGCCGACGTCGACAGGCCGGTCTCACGTCCGATGTCTGTGTACGACATCCGGCCGTCCGTCGACAGCAGCGTGAGGATCTGGCGGTCCGTACTCTCCATGGGCTAATCGTGTCACCATATGCGGGTGAAACCGGAATTCTTGCAGCTTTATGACACCGCTTCGCTCTACTTCCGGGCTTTCTTCGGTCTGCCGAGCTCGCTGCGAGCCGCCGACGGGCAGCCGGTAAACGCGGTCCGCGGGCTGCTCGACTTCATCGCCCGGTTCGTCACCGAGTACCGGCCCACCCATGCCGCGGCGTGCTGGGACAATGCCTGGCGCCCCGCCTGGCGGGTGGAACTGGTGCCCAGCTACAAGGCGCACCGGGTACTGGCCGGGGAACTCGAGGTCGTCCCGGATGAACTGAGCCCGCAGGTGCCCTACATCCGCGCCGTCCTGGACGCCCTCGGCATCGCCATCGTGGGGGCCGACGACCACGAAGCGGACGACGTGATCGGCACCTTGGCGTCCACCGCGTCGGTGCCGGTGGACGTGGTCACCGGCGACCGGGACCTGTTCCAGCTGATCGACGACAGCCGCCAGATCAGGGTGCTGTCGGTGGTGAAGGGCGTCCGCAACCACGAGCGGGTGACCGACGAGGTACTCCGGCAGCGCTACGGCATCGACGGCGCCGGCTACGCCGACTTCGCCACGCTGCGCGGCGACGCCTCGGACGGCCTGCCCGGGGTCGCCGGGATCGGCGAGAAGACGGCCGCCCGGCTGATCGCCGACTACGGCGACCTGGAAGGGGTGCTGGCGGCGGCGTCCACGAAACGGCTCTCCCCCGCCCTCACCAACCGGCTCAGCGCCGGCATCGACTACCTGGCCGGCGCGCGCGAGGTGGTCCGGGTCCGGCGCGACCTGCCGCTCGGCGTTACCCTGGACGACCTTCGGCTGCCCACCGAGCCGGCCAAGCCCGAGGTGTTCGCCGAGCTGGCGGAGCTGCTCAACCTGGGTGGTGCCGCCGATCGGATCCTCGCCGCGCTGGCACTCAACGCCTGACCCAGCGCTCGCCGAACTACTTTGGGCTCGCTGAATTCAGCGAGCCCGAAGTAGTCAGGCGAGCGGTCGTGTCGTCGCGGCGTTGCGGCGTCGGGGGCTACTCTGGTCCCGTCCTCAGTCGATGGAGTACCCGATGAGCTGCCTGAGCGTTCCGACTCCCCGGCTCGTCGGCGTGCGGATAGCCAGCATGACTGAGACTCCTCTACCAGTGCCTGGTGCTGCCACCGTTCCGCGCTTACGCGGAACGGTTTCTTTTTGCCCGCAGCCAGCGGGAAGGAGTGTCTGAATGGCCGTCCTGATCCTGAACACCGACAACACCGCCCTCCACACGGTCTCATTGCAGCACGCGATCGGCATGCTGCTGCGCAAGGTCGCGGTGATCGAGTCGGCGCATCCCGAGCTGGTCTTCGGCAGCTATCCGCAACCGGAGGTGCTCCGGTTGGTCCGCTACGTGAAGACCACTTTTCTGTACGGGCGGGCGCCGGGCTGGACCAAGCGCGGGGTGCTGAAGCGGGACGCCCACACCTGCGGCTACTGCGGCGAGCGGGCTGCCACCGTCGACCACATCCTGCCCCAGTCCAGGGGCGGCCGGAACACCTGGACCAACACCGTCGCCGCTTGTCATCACTGCAATGCCCGGAAAGCCAACCGGACGCCCGTTGAGGCCGGGATGCCGCTGCAGACCAAGGCCTACGCGCCAACCCGGATACAGCTGATGGCCGCCTGATCGCGGGAGTCGCTCACACCCCTATGCTGACCCCGGAATTTCCGCACCGCGTCGAGGGGAAGCATGAGCCGTCCAGAGTCCCGGAGTGCGATGCTGCCCCCGGATCCCGCCCCCGACGAACTCGCCGAACTAGTGGCGTCCACGCCGCCCTCGGGCAAGCGGCGTCCGCTGGGCCTGCTGGTGGCGGTCGCCACCTTGGGCTCGCTGCTGTTCGGCTACGACACCGGCGTGATCGCCGGCGCACTGCCGTACCTCTACCTTCCGGTCGAGGGCGGCGGGCTGGCGCTGACCCCGCTGGACGAGGGCCTGGTCGGCGGCTGCCTCGCGGTGGGTGCCGCGATCGGCGCCATTGTCGGCGGGCGGCTGGCAGATCGGCACGGACGCCGGCACAACATCCTGCTGCTCGCACTTATCTTCATCGTCGGCACGCTGGGCTCGGCGTTGGCCGGCAACGTGCTGATCTTGTCGGTGTTCCGGCTCATCCTCGGCTTCGCGGTCGGTGGTGCGTCGTCCAGCGTCCCGATGTATCTGTCCGAGTCGGCACCGCAACGGATCCGCGGGCCGCTGGTCGCGGTCGACCAGTTCATGATCGTCTTCGGCCAACTGCTGGCCTACTCCACCAACGCGATGCTGTCCGCCTCGCGCGGCGGCCCCCAGGTGCAAGTGGCGTCCGATCCCAGCGGCCAGTTCACCGCCGGCTCATGGATCCCGTGGGATCTCGCCGGACACATCGAAGGGCTGGTCGTCGCGGCCGGCAACGGCGGAGTCTGGCGATACATGCTGGTGCTCGGCACTCTGCCCGCGATCGCGCTGTGGATCGGTATGCGGCTGATGCCCGAGTCGAGCCGCTGGTACGCCGCCAAGCATCGCTACTACGAGGCGATCGGCGCGCTGAAGCGGGTCAGGGACGAG
Organism: Micropruina sp.; assembly: GCA_044225075.1. Taxonomy (GTDB): domain Bacteria; phylum Actinomycetota; class Actinomycetes; order Propionibacteriales; family Propionibacteriaceae; genus Micropruina. The sequence continues at coordinate 16,545 of JBGAJF010000011.1, forward strand.
CGGCGCGACGATGTCGCCGCCGAGTTGCAGGGGATGGTCGAGGTGCAGCGGGTCGAGGGGCGGCAGGCCCGCTGGACGCTGCGGCAGGCGTGGTCCACCCGGTGGACCCGCCGGGTGCTGCTGATCGGCTGCTTTCTCGGCATCTTCGACCAGCTCACCGGCATCAACACCGCCATGTACTACCTGCCGAAAGTCCTGGTAGCGGCCGGTTTCTCGGCAGCGGACGCGATCACCCTGAACGTGGTCACCGGCATTGCTTCGACCATCGGTGCGGGCATCGGCATCTACCTGGTCGGACGGTTTGCCCGCCGGCACGTCGGCATCTACCAGGAGACCGGCATCGTGATCGCGCTGTTCTCGCTCGCGTTGGTCTTCGGGTTCGGCATCGCCCCGCACATCGATGCAACGGGTGCGATCGCCGCCACCGTGCCGGCCTACCTGCCCTGGCTGGTGCTCGCGCTGGTGACCCTCTTCGTGTTCTTCAAGCAGTCCGGCACGGTCAACTGGGTGCTGGTCTCGGAGATCTTCCCGGCCCGGATCCGGGGCACCGCCCAGGGGGTAGCTGTCGGGGCGGGCTGGATCATGAACGCCGTTGTCACCTTCGCCTTCCCGGTGATGATCGCCTATCTCGGGCCGGCCTGGACCTTCGCGGTCTTCGGCCTGTTCAACGTCTTCGCGCTGCTCTTCTACCTGCTGATCGTGCCCGAGACCAAGTACCTCAGCCTGGAGCGGCTGGAACAGGAACTCCGCGTCCGATTCGGTTGAGCGGCCGCCTTCAGCCTCGTCCGAGCACGTACACAGCGGCACCCGCCCGCAGGTTCGCGGCGCGCAGGCGTTTGCCGAGCGGCTCCCCGGCCAGCGACAGATTGATCCTGGTCTCGATCTCCAATCCGATCCGGGCGAACAGGTCCTCCAGGTCGACCAGCGTGGTGAACCTCAGGTTGGGCGTGTCGTACCAGGAATAGGGCAGCTCGGGAGAGATCGGCATCCGGCCGCGCAAGAGCATCAGCCGGTGCTGCAGCAGCCCGAAGTTGGGCACCGAGACGATCAGCCGACGGCCGATCCGGGTCATCTCGCGCAGCACCACCTCGGGGCGACGGATGGTCTGGATGGTTCGGGACAGCACCACCGTGTCGTAGGACGCCGCGGCGAACAGGCCCAGGTCGGCGTCCAGGTCCAGTTCCATCACCGGGACGCCCGAGGCGATCGCGGCGAGCACCTTGTCCGGGTCGATCTCCACCCCGGTGCCGGTGCAGCTGTGCTCGTCCATCAGGTGGCGCAGCAGCGAACCGGTACCGCAGCCCAGATCGAGCACCCTGGACGCCTCCGGCACCAGGTGGGCGATCACGTCGAGATCGGGACGCAACGTCATCGCAGACCTTCCCGCAGCGTCCGGTCGAACCAGGCCCGCAAGGTGTCGTGGTAGCGCTCCACGGGTAGCAGGAACGAGTCGTGCCCCCACGGCGAAGGAATGTTGCGGTACGCCACCGGTTGCCGCGCGTGCTCGAGATGCTCGACGATCCGCCGGGAATGCTCGGCGCTGAACCGCCAGTCGGTGTCGAACGAGGTGACCAGGAAGTTGACCGGGTCGGCGGTCACGGCGTCGGTGGCATTGGCACGGCTGAACGGGTCGAAATAGTCCATCACCCGCGACAGGTAGAGATACGACAGGGCATCGAAGCGTTCGATGAACACCCGGCCCTGGTAATCGAGGTAGCTCTCCACCGCGAAGTCGATGCCGAAGCCCGGCTTGTCCCGCTCCGGGTGCGGGGTACGGCCGAACTTCTCGCTGAAGGCGTCCTCACTCAGATAGGTGATGTGCGCCATCATCCGCGCGGTACGCAGGCCGAGCCTGGGCAGCACGCCCGCCTCGGAGTAGCGGCCCTCGTTGAAGTTCGGGTCGTCCATGATCGCCCGGCGGGCCACCGCCGAGAAAGCGATGTTCTGGGCGTTGAGCCGCGACGAGGCCGCGATGATCGCCGCGTTGGCGATCTGGTCCGGGTGGTGCAGCGACCACTCCAGTACCTGCATGCCGCCTAGTGAGCCCCCCAGGGCGATCAGCAACCGGTCGATGCCGAGGTGGTCGAGCAACGCCCGGTGCACGGCGACGAAGTCGGCCATGTCGAGCAGCGGGAAGGCCAGGCCGTACACCTGTCCGGTTGCCGGATCGATCGAGGACGGCCCCGTGGTGCCCTGGCAGCCGCCGAGCAGGTTCGCGCAGATCACGAAGAACCGGTTCGTGTCCAGCGGCTTGCCCGGGCCGATCAGGTTGTCCCACCAGCCGGGGCGCTTAGCGTCCGGGTGGAAACCGGCGGCGTGGGCGTCACCGGTCAGCGCATGGCAGATGAAGACCGCGTTGTCGCGGTCCGGCGAAAGCGTGCCGTAGGTCTCGTACGCCACGTCGACCGGACCCAACGCCGACCCCCCGGAGAGGATCAATGGGTCGTCGTCGGTGAACAGCCGGACGCGGTGGGTCTCGACCAGGCCGAGAGAGCCGTTGTCGGTCATGCCGTCAGAACTGTGCCAGTGCCTGGTCGAGGTCGGCGATCAGGTCATCGACGTTCTCGATGCCGACCGACAACCGGACCATCTCCGGTGCGACGCCGGCCGCGGCCAACTCGTCCTCGGTGAGTTGGCTGTGCGTGGTCGACGCGTTGTGAATGACCAGCGACTTGGCGTCCCCGATGTTGGCGAGGTGGCTGAACAGCTGCAGCGATTCGACGAACCTCGACCCGCCCTCGCGTCCGGCCTTCAGCCCGAACGAGACGATGCCGGACGCCCCGCGCGGCAGGATCCGCTGCGTGGTGGCGTGCCACTGCGACGACTGCAGCCCGGGGTAGTTCACCCAGGCGACCGCCGGGTGGTTCTCCAGGTATTCGGCGACCACGAGCGCGTTGCTGCTGTGCCGGTCCATCCGCAGATGCAGTGTCTCTAGGCCCTGCAGGAACAGCCACGAGTTCAGCGGCGCAACCGCGGCGCCGGTGTTGCGTAGCAGCACCGTCCGGGCACGGATGATGTAGGCGAGGTTGCCGACCGCCTCGGTCCAGACAACCTCGTGGTAGGCGTGGTCGGGCTTGGTGAGGCCGGGGAACCTGTCGGCGTGCGCCGTCCAGTCGAAGTTGCCCGAGTCGACGATGACGCCGCCGATCGAGGTGCCGTGGCCGCCGATGTACTTGGTGGCGGCGTGCACGGCGACGTCCGCCCCATGCTCGAACACCCGGCACAGGTACGGCGTCGGCACCGTGTTGTCGACGATGAACGGTAGGCCGTGAGCGTGCGCGGCGGCCGACCAGGCGTCCAGGTCGACCACGTTGACCAACGGGTTGCCGACGGTCTCGCCGAAGACCAGCTTGGTCCGCTCGTCGACATGCTGGGCCAGTTCGTCCGGCTTCTCCGGGTCGACGAAACGCACCTCGATGCCGAACTGCGGCAGGGTGTGCGCGAACAGCGCGTAGGTGCCGCCGTACAGGGTCGCCAGCGCGACGATGTTGTCGCCGGCGTAGGTGAGGTTCAGCACCGCGTAGGTGATCGCGGAGGCCCCGGACGCCGTCGCCAGCGCCCCCACACCGCCCTCGAGCGCCGCCATCCGGGTCTCGAAGACGCTCTGCGTCGGGTTCATGATCCGGGTGTAGATGTTGCCCGGCGCCTTCAGCGCGAACAGGTCCGCGGCGTGTTCGGTGTCGTCGAACACGTAGGAGGTGGTCTGGTAGATCGGCACCGCGCGGGCGTTGGTCGCCGGATCGGCGTCCTCCTGGCCGGCGTGCACGGCCAGCGTTTCGGGCTGGTAAGCCATCGTGGGTTCACCCTTCTGTGGACAGCCCGGCCAGCGTACCGACGCGGCACCGGGTTGCCGGCCTCACTCGGAGTCCGGACGAGGTCGGGGAACGAAGGTGCGCAGCACCCGGTAGTTGGCCCCGGAGGGTCGCAGCTCCGACTGGACGAGCACGAACGAGCCGACCTCGAAAGAGCTCGGTGGAAAGCTGTCGACGACGTGCAGCCAACGGGTCAACTCGGCTGGCCGCCGGCGTCGGGCGAGCGTCAGATGGGGACGGTGTTTGGCGTTGTCGGACGGCACCCCGACGCGATCCGCGGCTGTCCTGACCCGCCGGCTCAGGGCGCTGAGTGCCGACGCGCCGTCGGTGACAGCCCAGAACAGCACCCGGCCGGCGGTCGGGTCGGGGAAGGCTCCCGCGCCGTCCAGGACGACTCGGAAGGGCTGGCCGCGGACCGCGTCCAATGCCTCGACGAGCGGGTCGAGACGGTTGTCGGGGACATCGCCGAAGAAGGCCAGGGTCAGATGCCAGTTGTCGCGCCTCGTCCACCGTAGTTCGGGGTCGGCGTATCGTCGGGGTTCTACGAACACCTCCAGCGCATCGGACACCGGTGCGGGCGGGATCACGGCGGCGAACAGGCGGACCGTCATCGGGAGGATGTTACGCCGAGTGGCAGAATGACCTCGGCATCCCGGAAAGGACAGCTGCATGGCAGTGAGCAAGGACCGCCTCAAGACGGAACTGGTGGCGGCGATGAAGGCACACGACGAGCTCCGCAAATCGACCGTCCGGATGGCTCTCGCCGCGATCGCCAATGAAGAAGTGGCCGGCAAAACGGCCCGCGAACTCAGCGACACCGAGGAGCAGGCCGTGCTGGCCCGCGAGGTCTCCAAGCGCAAGGACTCCGCCGAGGCCTACACCGCTGGTGGCCGACCCGAACTGGCTGAGAAGGAGCTCGCCGAGGCAGACATCCTGGCCGATTTCCTGCCGCAACAGCTGACCGACGCCGAGCTGGCCGCGATCGTCGCCGAGGAGGTCGCCGCCGTCGCGTCCGTGGTGGGCGCGGCGCCGACCATGCGCCAGATGGGGCAGGTGATGAAGGGTGTGACACCGCGGATCGCCGGACGGGGCGACGGCAAAACCGCCGCCGCGCTGGTCAAGGCGGCCCTGTCGTGACCCGGCGGTCTGCCGCTCGGCGGCCGTGGTCGCTCCGCGCGGCAAGTCTGCTGGTAGTCGCGGGCCTTGCGCTGACCGCCTGCCAGTCGGCCGGCGCCCCCGTCAACAGCCACACCGTCCGGCCCAGCAGCCCGGTGAGCAGCGGAACCCCTGGTGTGGCCAAGACCACTGCCCCCGGTAACGGTGAGTCGAGCAGTCCGGCGACGCCGCCGACGAACGGGACCGGGGCCAAGGTGAAGTCTCCGAAGCGGAAGGGCTACTCCATCCGCTACGGGCCCAACCGGACGGCGCGGGTGGCGCTGACCTTCGACGACTGCCCACGCAGCCTCGCCGAAGAGAAAGAGGTGCTTCAGGGAGCCACCGACCTGGGCATCGGCCTGATGCTCTTCCCGACCGGCTCATGCATTCACAGCAAGACCTTCGATCCGAAGTTCGCCCGTAAACTGGGGCACTACGTCTTCAATCACTCCAACACCCATCCACTGCTCACCAGGCTGAGCTACTCCGGCGTGCTCAGCCAGTTGGGTCCGCCCGGGGTGCAGTCCAGCTACGGCCGTCCGCCGTTCGGCGGGTGGAACTCCACGGTGGCCCGGGCCTATGCGGCCAAAGGGATGCGCATGTGGGTATGGAGCGTCGACACCAACGACTGGAAAGGCCATTCGGAGGCGGCCGTGGTGAAGTACGTCATCCGCACCGCCCGCGCCGGCGACACGGTCTTGATGCACATGCAGTGGAACGGCTTCTCGGTGGACGCGCTGCGCAAGATGCAGGCCGGCCTCGCCAAGCGCGGGCTGGAGGTCTGCCGGAACTCCGGAACTCCCACCCCGGTGCGGTCCCCAGACGTCTACTGCTAGCCCCTGCCACCGCCAACTCGAACGCCGGGGACGGTTCTCAACGTGCGAATTTCGAACGGGAAGAACCGTCCCCAACGTTCGAGCGGCACTGTGAGGTCGCCCCGGGCACCCGAAACGACTATGACTGAGATCACCGGGACTTCCTAAATTCGACCTAGAGAAACCTTTACCACTTGGTATTGATAGCACTATAATCGAACACACGATCCTCACTCCGGCGCCGTTTCAGGGCACCGCCGCCGACCACCTCAGACACGCCATCCAGCTCGGACGGCTCGACTGGGCACGACTCTTCCGTCTCGCCCCCGGCCTGATCGGACAAATCGCCGCCGACAAAATCGAAGCCTCCGCCAAGAAAGCCCGCGAATCTGAACCGCGTGGACCCGCCGCCAACGAACTAACGCACACAAGCACGAGAGGGAAATCGGACCGATTCCGCTCTCCACGCCTTGAGATCACATATCGGAGATTCAAGGCGCGCGTGGTGCCTGGTATCCTTCGAACCATCCCGCGGTCGCCTAACATCGACCCACACACGCAGATCCATGGCTGCCGAATTGCCGACACGATAGCCACACCCCCGAGGATCCCAATGTTGACCCGAACCAGCAGACTCCCCCGGCCGGACGCCCCGCTCACGCTGCCGCAGGCGAGGATTATCGACCGCGGAGAGAACCCGTGACGACCTACCGTGACCGATGGGTGGCGGCGCAAGTCTTCGACGTCAGGCTCGCCCACGCAACCGTGAAGGATCTGCTGGTCCCGCGGATGAGTATCTACTGGACCGATCTGTCGATCACTGCCGTGATCGGCTGGAGCGGGTTCGCGCTGTCGGTCGTCCTCACCCCGCTCCACCCACTCGGGATCGTGGGGCTGATCGTCGCCGCGGTGGCGCTCTATCGCGGTGCGCTCTTCATCCACGAGGTGGTGCATTTTCGCAGCAAGGCACACACCCGCACGTTCGGCCGCGGCTGGAACGCACTCATCGGAGTCTGGCTACTCATCCCCTACTTCATGTACGAGGGACACGCCGAGCATCACAGTCGCCGCATTTACGGCACCGCCCTCGACGGTGAATACATCCCCTTTGCGCGACTCTCGCGCTGGGAAATAGTGAAGGTCGGCGCGTCGGCCTTGTTGCTCCCGCTCTTCGGCCCGATCCGGTTCGGAATCCTCGCCCCCGTTTCCTGGTGCGTGCCTGCGACTCGGAACTGGGTTTACGCGCGCGCTTCAACGATCAAGCTCGACCTGGAATACGTGGGTCACCCGCCACGCCCGTCGCAGCGCCTCTCGTGGTTCGTCCAGGAGTTCGCCTGTTTCGTCATCGTGTGGACTGTTGGCATCGCGATCGGCGTCGGAGTCCTGCCGTGGGTTCTCCTGGTCTGCTGGTACCTGATGTTCGCCGGGGTCTCGTCCTTCGACACTATGCGGCTATTAGGAGCACATCGCTATCTCGGCAATGATTCCGACGCGAGCATCGTCCTCCAGATGATCGATACCATCAACTATCCGTCGTCGCGTATCGCCGGGTTCTTCTGGGGGCCGGTCGGGCTGCGCATGCATGCACTACACCACCTCGTCCCGGCGCTGCCCTACCACGCGTTCGACGAGGCGCACAGGCGCCTGACCGCCGTGCTTCCTGCTGACTCCGCCTACCGCCTTACCGAAAGTTCCGGGCTCATCGCCTCGGTCATCGAACTATGGCGGGCTCCGCGTCCCCTGCCTGGTGAGCATCCCTTCGGCAGTATGGCCCCCGAAGATGGACGCCGCGAGAACTGCGTCTGAGTGGGGCCTTCCACCGGCAGCTGTGATCTGCACGCTGGTCACGGCTGGAACAAAAGGTCAGCTGGCTACTCGACAACGGCTAGCAGGGGTGCCGTAGTGTTCGGCCATGAAACGCCTGCTGACACTGACGTCGCTCCTGGCCCTGAGTGCCTGCACGATCGGGCAACCCGCGGGCACGCCGCTGCCGTCGGAGTCTCCCGTGGCCACCGAGGTGTCATCCAGTCCCTCGCCCGAGCCGACCGACTCGTCCACCACGTCGGTCTCGCCGTCGTCGTCGGATTCCCCGTCCGGTTCGCCATGGGGCTCACCCGATCCGAGCGCACAACCGACAGGCTCGCCGTCCGACGACCCGAGCGGGACGCCGATCCCCTCGTCGTCGACCTCCACCCCCTCACCGGACTCGGCCGGAACCTTCCGCGCTCCCGGCGAGGTACTCGACCTCGGCGGCGAGGTCCAGATCACCGTGCTGGACAGCAGGCGCGCCAAAGTGGCCGGTCATCGCGGCAACCAGGTGTTGACCATGGTCAAGAGCTGCAACGTGTCGTCCGCAGCCGGCATCGAACTGAGCTGGGACACCTGGGTGCTGCTCGGGCCTGACAGCGAGGAGTACCCGGCCAGCACGACCCGCGGCAACTCCGAGCCGGCGCCCGTCTACCCGAACAGCAGCGGACGGCTCTACAAGCCTGGGCAGTGCGCCAAGGGCTGGGTCGTGTTCGACGTACCCAACGGCGTGAAGCTGTCCGGCGTCCGCTACATGAACAGCAACGGTGAGTCCGGGCAGTGGAGGCTGAACGCGAACGTCTGAGCCCGGAAAGTTAGGACGCGATCCTCCGACAGAGATCCTCACTACGCCGGACGTAGTCATCGAGCCAGACACCCCGCGCCTCTCGCAGAGCATTCACCGCGATGCGGATCTCGGCTTCCGCCGATCGCGCACGCGCGCCGTCGAACTGCCGCACCTCCACCAGTGCCGTCGTCAACCAGGTGAGCATCTCCTCAGCCATGGACGAGATCTGGCGGACGTCGGCGCAAAGTCGATGAAGTCCATCGATGGCGTGCTGCAGATCGCTCACGCCGATTCTCCGGACCCGGCATCGATATCGACCGCTCGCAATTCGGCGATCGCTCGGTCCGCGGCGCTGCGGGCTCGCTGCAGACATTCGATTGCCATGCTGGCGTCGAGCACTATCCGGTCTCCATCCGGGTAGCCCTCCCCCAGCGTGGCTCGGGTGCCGCCCAGGACGGCGTGACCGCGGTTCTGAGCGTACCAACTCTGCTCGACGACACGGCTGAGCAGTTCTATTGCTGAAGCCGACCTGGACATGCCTATTTCGTCAGGTCCTTGATGAAGCGATCGATGGTCGATTGCAGCGTCAGGAGTCGCGCAGCGCATTCGCGGACCGCACGCTCAGCCTGCTGCACCTCGCGGACGGCGTCCTCCCCGGTGCGCGAGCCGCGCACCGTGGCGGCCAGCTGATTTGCTTGGTTCCCGAGCGTGTTCGCGCAGGCCTGCGTCCGCAGTTGGACTCCGTTGGCGGACTGGCCGATCCGGTATGCCGCATTGGCAATGTCTTGAATGGATGCCATCACGTACCTCGATTCCCTAGATGAGTTTGACTCGGTCGAGTGCCGCCGAGGCGCGCTGCAGGCCACTCAACGAGGACCGCAGAGACGTCTCGGACTGAGCGAGCGCGGTGAGCATTTGTTGGTCGTACCCCTTCGTACTGCCTTCGAGCTCGGTGCGAACCAGCTGCATGGTGTCCTTGTTGCTACGCATGAAGTCATTGATCAGCGTGGTCTGGTCCTGGATTGCGCGTTGCAGCGCCGCTATCTGCGCAATCGTGTCTCGCAGTGACATACCTTCTCCTATCGGTTTCGCCGGACCCATATCTGGACGGCCTCACAACTCGGGTTCGTCAAGCACATCGAGAACTCGGGGGTCAAGCACTGTGTACGGCACTACGCGGACCGGCTCACTCAGTTCGGTGGCGTCCCAAGCCAGCATCCGGTTGTCGGCCATGCGCCACTCCAGGAGTGGGTCAGTCATGAGTTGTTTTGCGGACTGTACGTCCAGCCGCAAGGCAAGCCGAATGTCAAAGAAGCTATCGCCTCCGTACCCAACCTGCGCGCGGAACGAGTCTAGTTTGAGCCACCAGCCGACGATGTGGATGCCGACCAGCGGGCCAAGCTTCACTATGTCTTGGAACTCGGTTGGCATCGCCCGACATCGATCCAGTCCGAGTCCGACGATTACGACATCGGCCGCGTCTTCACGCCCGGAGAGTTCCTGCGCCAGATCCGCGAGGAATCCGAACACATCCGCTTTACCGATCAACTGCACGTCGGATGCCAGACCACGCATCAGCTCAATGAACACCTGGCGGCTACTGTCCCACGCCGCGTTGCCGTCCAGCAGGTCCAGCACTACGAATCGCGTCTGCGGCGCCTGGGCGGACAGTGCCAGCATCAGGTTCTCAATCACCGGCACGGCATCACCCGATCCGATCAAGGCGACATTACGCCCAACCTCCCTCCCAAACGGGACTTCGAGTGACTGGGCGTCCACCTCGATGCGGGCACCGAGCAGCAATGTCCGCGCTCTCGCTCTACGTAGCTCACGGAGTCGATCGAGATCATCGGCCGTCGATCGTCGGGCCTCGCCACGGAATATGTACGGACGACGGGTCCAATGCCGCGCGTCCCGCCACCACGACGAGCGCAGCGCCGAAAGGACATGCTCGTCGGCGAAGGCTATGGTGGTCTTCCTGTTCGCCGCGAAATCACCGTAGTCGTGGTTCACGATCGCCTCTCGGGCGCGGAGATAGGCGGCGGCATCGTTCCTGTCCCCAAGCGTGGCCCGGGCTTCGGCCAAGGAGTTCTTCAAAGCAATGCGAACAGGAATCTGGGCGAACATGCCATCGCCCGCCGCACCCATCAGCGACACGTTCCCCCCGATGGTCTGAGAAGCAAGGATGATATGGATGCCGCATGCGCGGAACAGTCTCATGCCTCGCACCAACAAGCCCGCCACCTCAGCGGACGATCGATCGCGTTCGGCGAACATCATCTGGAACTCATCAATTATCACCACGAGGCGTGGCATTTCCACGTCGGGGTAGGCAAGCCGAAACTGCCGTAGGTTCTGAACACCCGCCCCCTTGAACATCTTCATCCGATTGCGATAGATCTGATGAAGATGAGTCAAGAGACTGTGGCCGAACTCGGGATCGGCATCGAGGCCAAGCATGCATGCATGCGGCAGATAGTGCCCAGTCACGTCGCTGAACAGGGGTTGTAGCGAAACACCTTCCTTGAAGTCCATGAGATAAAGAGTCACCTCACGCGGTGAATATCGCTGACAAAGGCTGTGGATGACGACGGATATCAGGTTCGATTTGCCTTGTCCGACGGCGCCGGTGATGAGCATGTTGTGTCGCTGGTTCAGTTCATCGCCCAGCGTGACTTCTACGGTCTCGTCGCCGTATCGACCCACCGCGAAGGTCACGCCGTCGACGCTCGTGTGTTGCCAGCGGTGCGCCACCTCCTGCACCGCAGTGAAAGCGATGGGCGCCATGGACGCAGCGGCAAGGGTGTTCGCGACCTGCTCTGAACTGGCTGTGAGTTGAGTCGGGAGAGGCGGCGTCCAATCCGTGATCAAGTGACCGCCATCTCTCTCAATCACCCCGGGCGGTTTGACGCTTAGGTATTCGCACATCATTACCAAGAACTTGTTCACGCCCAGGGTCATGGAATGAACTAGGAAGCACACACCAGCAGCCGGGCCCGCCTTCATCAGGACGGCGAGCTGTGCCTGTGAGTGGTCGTCGAGAAAGGAGACGTCCGTCGAAACCACCACGAGCTTGTAGCTTTCGACCGGGTAGTCGACTTGGCGGCGGAACTCGACCAGACTGGGCGTTTGGCCCCGCATCACGCTCTTCACCGCTTGCACATGGTCACGTAGTTGGCGCAGCGTCGCCTTGAAGTCTTGCTCGTCGTGGAGAAGCTTGAGCACTTTCTCGCCACCTGAATTTAGAGGTGAGAACGGCGAGGCCAATCCGGATAGGGCGTCGTCGAAGACGATGACCTCGAGCTGCCCGGGGGCCGTCCCCTCCAGCGCAGACTGAATGATCGATTGAGCAAGCCTGATCGAGGCGCTGCCAGCCAAACTGTCTTCGATCCAAAGATTGGATGAACCCAGCAACGGAACTCTCACTGAACCCAGCTCAATAGTCTCCGCCACACGCAAAAGTTCGTTAGCGCCGGTGGCAGCTAACGTGGATGTCGACTCGATCATTGCTCAGGCGACGACTGCAATGGGAGTGGGCCGCGTAGCATCTCTCGTAGCTCCAATTGTAGATTCTTCAGTTCCAGTTGGCGAGCGGCGCGCTCGGCCTTGATGTCGTCGTACTTTGCTTTTGCCTGCTCCCGGCCTCTTGCTGAATTTCGTTCCGAGACCACATACACCGCCAGGCATGCCAGCGATATTAGAAGGATGAATATGCCAACTAGGAAGTTCATCGCAAAAGCAAGTAAAGTCAACACTGTGAAGCAAGCAATTGGTAGGCAGCCTAGATTCTTGCCAGAAGAACTAGCGGGCTCCCGGGGCTCGGATGGGATCGCGCCTTCTACTACGACACAGCGCTCTTGAAGGTAAAGTGCCTTCTCGCAGCGTGCAATATTTTGATCAATATTTATAAGGATTCGGTTCTTCGATTCATCATCTATGGCTGACGAAAGAACCTCATGCCTTCGCCTCTGGTATTGCCTAACGCTCTCGCTCACGACGGCCACGTTGTCCATGCTATGCATCGCCTCTGCAGCGGATGTTTCAAGGCGTCGGCGGAAGACCATTGAAAGCGGCACGCCCTGGGAAAGACCCGCGCAGGCCGACTCATACGCGTGCACCGATTGGCCCATTGCCTCGTACACGATTGCCTTTCGCCAGTACAGTTCCGCCTTTTCACTCACTGTCGCTTTAGCCAAGGCGCGGTCGAAACTAGTCAGGGCGCGTCCATGCTGCCCGAGTGCTGCATATACCGCGCCACGCACTTCATGCACGTCTACTGAGTCCATGGTGAGCTCGCCCAGAACGAACGCCTCGTCTGCGTCTCGTTTGGCCTGGTTGGCCTCACCCTCCCTGAGAGAGACCCAAGCCGACACAACGAATGACATTGGCTCGCCCGGGGACTGTTCTTTGGCCCTTCGTGCGGCGATCAGGGCAGCGTCAATGTCGTCCGCAAAGTAGTAGTTCCACGCGCGCGTAGTCCAGTCAACCGCGGGGGCGTCGGGGCTAGCTGAGCGTGACAGTTCGATGTCGTACCGCTCCTTTGAGTCCTCATCCCAGAAGACCTTCTCGGCATCCCCGATGAGTTCCAGTTGCCGCATCCAACTGTCCCGTTGGCTGGACGGACGCGCGACCTTGCTTGTGAGCTGGAACTTGAGGCTCGTCAGTGTCTCCCGGATCTGGCTGACCGTGTCATCGCGGCCGATGCCTAGCTCCTCGTAGAAGTTGACTATTCCCGCCACCGTGGCGACCCCCTCAAGCGATGCGACAGAGCCGTGGGACCGCCCTCGCCACGTTGGTAGGCGAGGCCACGACGGCCGAGGAGGGATATATCCCACTCCCAACCGCGCGCCACTCTACTGGGCTGATGGTGTGAAGGCGGACAAATCCCACCAAGGAATTCACGTGTCGGCCGCGAGCGGGCCACCGGGTCTGCATCCGGCGCCCGACCTGAACTGGATGGCGTGGCGAGCGCACGTTAAGGGACTCAAGTCTGCCGCCGGGCTGTCGATCAATGACCTGGCAGGCCGCTCCGGCCTGGATCGTTCGACGGTGCTCGAGCTGCTGGGCGGACGCCGCGGAGTGGGCAGTGCCCGGGTGGACACGCTGTGGGCGCTCGCCTGGGCGTTAGAGGTCGATGACTTTGCCAGTTTCCTGGCGCCGCTGACGACCGCGAAGGACAACAGTCAATAGCGCCGATCGAGCTTGTCGCGACCCAGAAGGATCCCGACAAGCTCGATCAACAAGTCACCGGGCGTTCAGTTCTTCCACGAAGCAGTTCATCAGTTGCCACGACGACTGTGAACCAGGGTCGCGGTGTCCGATCGCCCGCTCCCCCAGCCGCATCGCGCGTCCCTTCTTGGCCACCAGTGGAATGGTGTCGTCCGACCCCTGCCGCATCCGGGCCACGAAGGCCTCGAGCGCCGCGCCGGGATCGCCGGCGTCCGCCGCCTCCAGGACGTCGAGGCCGGGCAGGTAGCTGTCCAGCATCGTCTTGTCCCCGAGTTCGGCCTTGCCGCGCTGCTGGATCGAGGTGACGCCGGCCCGCAGCATCCGGCGCAGGTCGTCCAGCGACACCTCGCTCTGCCCCGCCACTTCGGCCCCGGCCTTCGTGAAGAAGCTGCCGTACAGCGGTCCGGACGCCCCGCCCACTTTGCGCAGCAACGTCATGCCCACCAGCTTGAACAGTCCGGCCACGTCGGTGTCGTCGGGCAACGCGTCGAGTTGCTTGCTCACCTCACGGAAGCCGATGCTCATGTTGATGCCGTGGTCGCCGTCGCCGATGTCGCCGTCGAGCTTCGTCCACTCGTCCCGGTTGACCTCGGCGGTCTCCGCCATCCGGCGGAAAGTGCCCACGAAATAGTCACGATCGAAGTCAGCCATCGATGACCGCCCTCACTGCTTCAGGTACGGAGTGTCGAAGGAGGCGTTCAGCCAGCCCTTGAGCTCGTCGTCCAGCCGGACCAGGGTGACGCCCATCCCGATCATGTCCATGCTGGTGGCGTAGTTGCCCACCATCGACTTCGCGATCGAAACACCCTTGGAACTGAGCACGTCGTGCACCCGGCGGTAACAGATGTACTGGTCCATCAGCGGCAGGCCGCCGAGGCCGTTGATCAGCACCGCCACCTCTTCGCCGGCCTTCAACTCCATGTCGGGCAGCACGATGTCGAGGATCTCGTCCATCACCGAGTCGGCGGACGCGATCTTCTTGCGCTCGATGCCGGGCTCGCCATGGATGCCCATGCCGACTTCCATCTCGTCGGCGCCGATGTCGAAGATCGGCTTACCGGTCACCGGCAGCGTGGACGACGACAGCGCGACACCCATCGAGTAGGTGTTGTCGTTGGCCTTCTCGGCCGCCGCCTTCACCGCGTCCAGATCGGCGCCGGTGTTGGCCACGGCGCAGGCGGCCATCAGCACAATCACGTCGCCGGCGACACCGCGGCGGTCGGCCTTGTCCTTCGCCGAGTAGACGTCATCGGTGACCAGCACCGTCTCGACCCGGACGCCGTCCTCGTCAGCCATCTCGGCGCCCATGTCGAAGTTCAGGACGTCGCCCTGGTAGTTGCCGTACAGGTACAGGCAGCCCTTGCCCTGATCGACCGCGGTCACGGCGTCGTAGCAGGCCATCGGATCGGGCGAGGTGTTGACGTTGCCGATCACAGCCGCATCAGCCAGGCCCGGGCCGACGTAGCCAAGGAACAACGGCTCATGCCCGCTGCCACCGCCGAAGATGATGCCGACCTTGGGCTCGGCACTCAGCTCGGTGCGGACGACGACGCGCTCGTTGTCGGCCAGCTTGACCACATCGGCGTGGGCCTTCACATAGCCGTCCAGCAGCTCTTCGACAGCGTCGTAGCCATCGTTGAGTAGGCGTTTCATCGAATGGTCCCTCTCGCTCGGGAGGTGCGTCCCACGCACCGGTGTCGGACGACGCATGGCACCCCCGAGGAGGCCATGCGTCGGGGCGGTGAAAACCCTGGAATGCACTGGTGACAACGGCTTCTGTGCCGTCCGGTGCACCAGTTCAGTATCGCATGGGTGTCGCGCGACCGACGAGGGTTGCCGGGCAAATACCCACCGGAGTGGGCGGCGGCGTCAGGCGGGCAGACCGAAGAGCAGGATCGCCAGCGACAGCAGCGCCCCTAGCAGGATGCCGCCGCGAAGCAGTACAGACGGGTGCAGCGGTGCGGTCATGAGGTCACTCCTGAGATCGGCCCTTTCCTGCCAGGAGTGCTGACGAGCAATCCTGATACACCCTCGCCGCGGCTATTTACGCAAGCTTCGACGCATGCAAAGGGGGCGACGGCGCCTAGGCTGAGCGTCGACAGGGGGTGGGTCATGTCAGGACACACGCACGGCCACACCGGCGCCGTCCACCGCTGGCGACTCCAGGCGGCGCTGGCACTCACCGCGGTCTTCTTCGTGGTGGAACTCGCGGCCGGAATCTGGTCGGGTGCGCTGACGGTGCTCTCCGATGCCGGCCACATGGCCGCCGACACCGTCGGGCTGGCGGTCGCGCTGACCGCGTCGCACTGGGCGACCCTGCCGGACCGCAGCGGACGCCGCACCTACGGCCGCTACCGGGCCGAGATCTTCGCTGCCGGTCTGAGCGTGCTGCTGATGCTCACCGTCTGCGGATATGTGCTGGTCAGCGCGGTACAACGCTTCGGCACGCCGGTAGAGGTGCCGGCAGGCGTGCTGATGGTGGTCGGCGTAATCGGGCTGGCGGTCAACCTGGCCGCCCTGGCATTGCTGCGAGGTGGCTCAGCGGAGAACCTGAACGTCAAGGGCGCCTACCTCGAAGTGATGGCGGACGCTCTCGGTTCCGTCGGTGTGCTGGTCGCGGGCCTCGCTACCTGGCTGACCGGATCGCCGCTGTGGGATCCCGTCCTGGCCCTGGTATTGGCCGCGTTCGTCGGCGTCCGAGCAGTGCGGCTGGGACGCGAGGTGATCGGGGTCCTCGGTCAGTCTGCCCCCGCCGGAATCGACCCGGACGACGCCAAGACGAAACTGGCCGGCGTCCCGGGCGTCGTCGAGGTGCACGACCTGCACCTGTGGACGCTCACCTCGGGAATGAACGTCGCCACCGCCCATCTGGTGAGCACCGAGGACGCCGACACTGCCGATGTTCTGGTCGCCGCGAGTGCCGTGCTGCGGGAGGGTTTCGGCATCGACCACGCCACCTTGCAGGTGGAGCCGGCCGGCTCGAACGCCTGTCAGGGCACCGCCTGGTGAGCGTCAGCACCCGAGTCTGATCGTCCAGGTATGGTGAGGCTAACCTAACTCTTCAGGAATGCCCACGTGACTTCTCCACGCCTGATGCCGGCCAACCCGCGAACGTTCCGGGCTCGCGTCGCGCGGACGCAGCAAGTGTCACCCTCGTTCCAGCGGATCACCCTCGAGTCGGCCGAGCTCGCCGAGTTCGACTGGCAGGGACTCGACCACTGGTTCCGGCTGTTCTTTCCGTTGGCGGCCGATGGCGAACTGCGGCTGCCGGACGTCCGGGGCCGGCACTGGTGGAAGTCCTATCTCGCCATTCCCGATGCCCACCGCCCGCACTGCAGCAACTACACCGTCGCCGGCTACCGCCGTCTCGACGACCGGGCCGAGTTGGACATCGATGTGGTGCTGCACAGGCACGGCGGACGACTCACCGGCGTGGCCGGTTGGGCCGTGGCTGCGCGACCGGGCAGCGCGGCAGCAATCCTCGACCAGGGCGTGTTGTTCGATCCGCCGCAGGACACCTCGGAGTACCTGCTGGTGGCTGACGAAAGCGGCCTGCCCGCCGTCCGTGGTGTGCTGCGGGATTTGCCCACCGACGCTGTCGGCACCGCGATCATTGAGGTGCCCGAGCGGGGCGACGTCCGCGAGTTCGAGGCGCCGCTGGGTGTGAGCGTGCACTGGATGCCGCGTGACCAGTCCCGCGAGCCGATCGGCACCGGCGCACTCCGCAGGCTGGGCGCAGTCGAGGCACCCTGTCCGGCGTCCTATGCATTCGTGGTCGGCGAGTCGAGGCTGGCGACCGAAGGACGGCGGACGTTGCGCCACGCCGGGCTCGCGAAGGATCGAATCACCTTCTCCGGCTTCTGGAAGTCCTGACTGAACTCGCACGTCTGGATCGCCACTGAGTTTCCAGACATGCGGCTGGGTTGTGTGGCGCTCGTGGGCTCAGCCGAAGTTCTGCAGCTTGTAGCCGTGCGCGGCGCAGCCGTCGCGGATCATCTTCTTGTTCGCGTCGCTGACCTTCTCCGGGTGTGCCAGGTAGTCGATGGCGACGTCGAGCCACTGCCTGCTCTCACCGGTGACCGATCCGGAGTCCCGCAGCTGCTCCAGTCCGCCCAACGCGACTTTGCCGACCACCGACCCGGACGCCGCGACGGCGTCCAGCGCCGGGCAGCCGACCTTGTAGGCGTCCTCGACCCGGAGCCCGGTCTGGGCGCAGGCGGACAACGCGAGAGCCCCTACGGCAACGCCGGCCAGCAGAACACGAGTGAGCATGGCGCCAGTGTAGGGAGGTCGAGGCGGACGTTCGGGGCCCGACCCACTACGGTCAGGGGGTGGCCACCACAGAATCAACCTCCGACGAGTCTGCACCCGACTTCACCGACCTCGGTCTCGACGACCGGCTGCTCCGCACGCTGCGCCAACTCGGCTACGAGAGCCCCACGCCGATCCAGGCAGCGACCATCCCGCTGCTGCTGGGCGGCAAGGACGTCGTCGGCCTGGCGCAGACCGGCACCGGCAAGACCGCCGCGTTCGCGCTGCCGGCCCTGCAGCTGGTCGACCCCAAGCACGGCCGGGCGCCGCAGGCGCTGGTGTTGGCCCCCACCCGGGAGTTGGCCGTCCAGGTCTGCGAGGCGTTCCAGGCCTACGCTGCCGGACTGCCCGGCGTCCATGTGCTGCCGGTGTACGGGGGCCAGGGCTACGGCGTCCAGCTGAGCGCGCTGGCCCGCGGCGTGCAGGTGGTGGTCGGCACCCCGGGCCGGATCATGGACCACCTCGACAAGGGCACCCTGGATCTTTCCGAGCTGCGGCTGCTGGTGCTCGACGAGGCCGACGAGATGCTCAGCATGGGCTTCGCGGAGGATGTCGAGACGATTCTGTCGGCGGCACCGGCCGAGAAGCAGGTGGCGCTGTTCTCGGCCACCATGCCGCCGGCCATCAGGCGGCTCTCCGGCACCTACCTGCGCGACCCGGAAGAGATCATTCTGCGCGGTCGCACCACCACCGCGACCAACGTCCGGCATCGGCACCTGATGGTCTCCTACCCGCAGAAGGTGGACGCGCTCACCCGCATCCTGGAGACCGAGAACTTCGAAGGCATGATCGTCTTCGTCCGCACCAAGAACGAGACCGAGACCCTGGCCGAGAAGCTGCAGGCGCGCGGCTTCTCGGCGTCCGCGATCAACGGCGACATGGCGCAGCCGCAGCGGGAACGCACCATCGGCCAGCTGAAGTCCGGCAAGCTGGACATCCTGGTGGCCACCGACGTCGCCGCCCGCGGCCTGGACGTCGACCGGATCAGCCACGTGGTCAACTTCGACATTCCCACCGACACCGAGTCCTACGTGCACCGAATCGGACGGACCGGGCGCGCCGGGCGCAGCGGCGAGGCGATCTCGTTCGTGACACCCCGAGAACGACATCTGCTCTCCAGCATCCAGCGGGCCACCGGGCAGACCCTGGAACCGATGCCGATCCCCAGCGCCGACGACGTCAACGCCACCCGGCTGAGCCGGTTCGACGACGCGATCACCGCGGCGCTCGGCTCGGATCGGCTGGAGTTGTTCCGGCAGGTGGTGGCGCACTACGTCAACGAGTACGACGTCCCCGAGCTGGACGTCGCGGCGGCGCTGGCGTTGCAGGCGCAGGGCGAGTCGCCGCTGCTGCTGGAACCCGACCCGCAGCGGCCCGAACGGCGTCCCCGCGAATCCGAGGGCGGCGCGGAGAGCCGCGGTCCGCGCCCCCGGCGGGACGGGCCACCGCTGGCCACCTACCGGATCGCCGTCGGCAAGCGGCAGCGGATCACCCCGCGGCACATCGTCGGGGCGCTGGCGAATGAGGGCGGGCTGCGGAGGTCCGATTTCGGCCACATCGACATCCGGGCCGATCACTCGCTGGTCGAGCTGCCGGCGTCCCTGCCGGGCGACGCGTGGGAAGCACTGCGCGACACCCGGATCTCAGGCAAGTTGATCGAACTGGCGCCGGCCTCGCCGCGGTCCCGTGACCGGGATCGTGACGCAGGGTGGAAGCCGCGTAAGGGCAAGGGCGACAAGAAGGTCCGGCGGTTCACCCAGGGGTGACCAGCGGCGGGACCAGGACGCCGCCCGCGGTGGTCTCACCGATGCCGAGTCCAGCCCGCACCACCGCAACGACCTGTTCGGTGCTGCCGCCGGCCGGCGACCACGGGTCGACGAAGTCGTGTGTCCAGTGCAGTTCCGGGTCGATCGTGGCCCGGCCGCAGTACGCTGTCGCGCCGCCGAAAACCCGGGTGGCGAAGGCGGACGCGGCGTCCTGCCGGACGGCGAGATCGCTGGCGTTGGTGACCAGCACCACCCGTTCGAGCCGATTCCTCACGGCCACCGAGCCGTCGAACAGGGATTCCGACAAATGCAGAAAGGGCACAACACCCGGCAACGGAAATCCGGGATAGGCATAGGGGCTGTTGTTTTCCATTGCATCCTTGACCCGCGGATCCCACCACATGTAGTAATTCGGCACGATCCGCGGGTACTTCACGCACAGCCGCACAGCTGGCATCGGGAAACCCTTCGGCGCCACCAGCGGGGCTGCCAGCAGCGCTCGGCTCACCTCGCTGCGGGTCGCCGCCGCCCACGCCGCCATGATGCCGCCGGCCGACAGACCGACCACCCAGACCTCATCACCCAGCCCGGCGGCGATGTCGACACAGGTGTCGACCTGTCCGACCAGCTCAGCGTCGGTGAGCTTCGCGAGTTCACGGTTGAGGAGATCCGGCAGACCATGCCGAGGCATCCGGGGCAACAGGACGCGGTAGCCCGCGTCCCGCAGCTGCTCGGCCACGGCGACGAACTGGGACGGCGCGTTGGTGAATCCGTGCCAGATGACGATGGTCACCGGGGCGTCTGGACCCGGTTCGAACAGCCGGGTGTGGGTCGCCTCCGGGATGCCGGCGTCGGCGGCGGTCAGCTCGGCCAGGCGGGCCAGCGCGGCGGCGCGGCCGGCGGTGGGGTCGATCCGGGACGCCGCGGGTGCTGCCACGGACAGGCGGCGGCGATACCAGGCCGGTCGCTGCTCAACGGGCTTGTCGGCCATTGTCGTCTCCATTCCGTCGCTCGCCGGGTGCGTCGCCTACGGTTCTATCACGCTGCCCACTACGCTGTACGCGGCATTAACCCGATCGACTAACTCTTCGACGAAAGACTCTCTCATGCCTGAATTCTGGTCCAACCTGGGCAGCACCATCTGGTACGTGCTGACCCTGATGATCTTCATTTCATATCTATTCGCCATGTTTACGATCATCGGCGACGTCATGCGCGACCGCGCGCTGAGCGGTGGCCTCAAGGCAGTGTGGATCATCTGCCTGATCCTCTTCCCCTTCATCACCGCGTTGGTCTACCTGGTCGTCCGCGGTGGCGGCATGGCCGAGCGGTCCGCGGCCCAGGCTCAGCAGAGCAAGGCTGCGGCCGACGAGTACATCCGCTCGGTCGCCGGCAGCCCGTCCGATGAGATCGCCCGCGCCAAGGCTCTGCTGGACGCCGGCACCATCACCCAGGCCGAGTACGACCACCTGAAGGCCAAGGCTCTCAGCTGAGCCCACCGCAGTTCTCGCAAGTTGGGGACGGTTCTTTTCGTTCGATTTCGAACGAGAAGAACCGTCCCCAACGTTTGATCAGTGCTCCTCCGAGAACCGGACGGCCGCACGGAACTGTGCCGCGACCGTCGAGCCCAGGTTCAGCGGCCAGCGGTGCATGACGTACTCGGTGGCTTCGTCAACGCCGAGCTGGCGGGTCGAGTTCCCGGTCCGCACCCACAGCTCGGGCGCGAGGTTGCGGCCGGGACGCAGATAGACCGGCCGCGGTGACGGGCGACAACCCAGCCGGCAGGCGAGGACCTCTTCGCCTGCCTCGTCAGCGGTCGGCAGCGAAGCGAAATCGACCTCGACCAGAGCGGCGGCGTTCTGGCCCAGGCTGGTGGTCAGGTGGTCGCGCAGCCAGAGCTCGAAGCGGTCGGCGTCGGGTGCCTTCAGGGTGGCGAAATCGGCGGCCAGCCCGAGCGGCTCGCCGAAGTCGTCCACACCGATCACCAAGGTGCCACCGTCGGCGTTGAGAAACGCACCCACGGTCTTGGCGATGACCAGCTCCATTCGTTCGTCACGCTTGCCGGTGTGCAGATTGACCCGCGCGGTCGACTTGAACTCGACCCGCGAGGACTCCCCCGACCGGACCAGCTCGGCCAGACCGGCACGCTCCGGACGCTGGAAGTGTGCGGCGACGGCGGCATAGCCGGCGATTCCGGCGATCGACATGCCGAGCGCCACGGCGATCGTCAGCGGCTCCCACAAGGGAGAATGGGGCAGCACGCCGCCGATGAGCAGCAGCCCGACCCCGGTGCCGACCATCGCGATCACGATGGACGTCGATCGCCCGAGTCGTGCGCGTCCGCGCAGCAGCCACCGTGCGATCGCGCTGAACAGCCAGGCGACCACGACGGCCAACACCAGCGAAAACCCGACCGCCCAGACCGGCACCGACTCGCGGATCACCGCGCCACCTCCTCGTTTCCGTGCCCGCCGAACCTTACTGGCCGCGGGGGATATGTTCCGGCCGATCTGCATTGCGCGCACCGTGAATTTGCGTGAGGGAGAGGCTCGCCGATAGCCTGTAAGGCTGGCCTCACGACGAAAGGGACCCCATGTTCGGCCTGGGAAACGCAATCAAGCGACCGCAGCGCATGCTGCCGATCGCCGGTTTCGCGTACAGCCGGCCAGGCAGAAGTGGGCCCCCGACCTGACCGCGGAGACATTTTGCTCCGCGCGTCCGGATCGGACGTCAAGCCGCCCACTCGCCTGTCGAGTCGGGCGGCTTTTTCGTGCCCGCCCACCACCATCAATCTCCAAGACCAGAAGATCCCAGATCCAGAAAGTAGAAATGCCATGAACGAGTTCCCCGTCGCGTTGCCCGGCGCGGCGAACGACAACACCTTGATGTGGGCACACCCGCACGACATCGAGCCGGCCGCGCTCGACCAGCTGCGGAACATCTCGCGGCTGCCCTGGGTGGACCGCGTCCGGGTGATGCCGGACGTGCACCTCGGCAAGGGTGCCACCGTCGGCTCGGTGATCGCGATGCGGGACGCCGTCAGCCCCAGCGCGGTCGGCGTCGACATCGGCTGCGGCATGGCAGCGGTCCGGACCAGCCTGACTCTCGCCGATCTGCCCGACGACCTGCACGGGCTACGGCTGGCGATCGAGGGCGCTGTTCCAGTCGGCTACCGCGGCAACGACGGCGAGGCCGCGGTGCTGCGCGGCGACGTCCGGCTGCGGGGTCGGTTCGACGCGCTGTTCGGCCGGTTCGGCGAGCTGCGAGCGCCGCGGATCGCCGACCGGCGGTCCCGTGCCCTGTCGCAGTGCGGCTCGCTGGGTGGAGGCAACCACTTCATCGAGCTGTGTGTGGCCGAGGGTGACGAGCGGCTGTGGCTGACGCTGCACTCGGGCAGCCGGAACATCGGCAAGGAGTTGGCCGAGCGGCACATCGCGACCGCGAAGACCCTGGAGCACAACCTGGGTCTGCCCGATCGCGACCTGGCGGTGTTCCTGGCCGGGACGTCCGAGATGGATAGCTACCTGAACGACCTGTGGTGGGCGCAGGACTACGCGATGTTGTCGCGGACCCTGATGCTGGCCACCGTCCAGGGCGTCTTCGCGCGCTGGCATGCGGGTGCGGTCGGATTCGACGAGCCGATCCTGTGCCACCACAACTACGTGGCGCGGGAGAGCTACGACCACGTCGAGTTGATCGTGACCCGGAAGGGCGCTATCCGGGCGGCCCGGGGTGACCTGGGCCTGATCCCGGGCTCGATGGGCACCGGGAGCTACGTCGTCCGGGGTCTCGGCAACGAGGCGTCGCTGAACTCGGCCAGCCACGGTGCCGGACGCCGGATGTCCCGGACCCGGGCGAAGCGGACGTTCAGCACCGACGACCTGGCAGCGCAGACCGCCGGGGTCGAATGCCGCAAGGACGCCGGGGTGGTCGACGAGATCCCCGGTGCCTACAAGGACATCGACCAGGTGATCGCCGCCCAGGTGGATCTGGTCGAAGTCGTCGCACGGCTGCAGACGCTGCTGTGCGTGAAGGGCTGAGTCCCAGAACAGAGAGGAGGCCGAGCAATGGACCGGGTCATCGTATTCAACGCCGATGCGCACCAGGTGCTGCACCGGGTGTCGCTGAGGCATGCCGTGGCGATGCTGTACCGCGACGTGGCGCGGGTGCACCAGGCGGTGCCGGGCCGCAGCTTCGGCCCCTACCCGCAACCGGAGTCGCTGGTGCTGGTCAGCTACGTCTACACGCGCTGGCTGTACGAGCGCGCCGGACAGCTGCCGTGCAGCTTGGCCAATGTGCTGCGTCGGGACGGCCACGCCTGCGCCTACTGTGGGCGTCCGGCGTCCACCCGCGACCACATCGTGCCGCGCAGCCGCGGTGGCCCGACGTCGTGGCTGAACCTGGTGGCGGCCTGCGTCGCCTGCAACAGCAACAAGCGCGACCGGACGCCCGAGCAGGCCGGCCTGCACCTGCGGGTGCAGCCGTTCGTGCCCACCGCCGCCAATCTGCGGCTCGGCTGAGACCGGCCCGTCCCGACCACGGGGCGGGCCGGTCGACTAGCCTCTCACCCAAAGGCCCACGGAGGAATGACAATGCCCCGCGCGCACAACGAGACCAAGGCTGAGATCACCAGCGGCCTGGACCGCGCCTTGTTCGTTGCCGGTGGCGTCCTTTCGCTGTGGCTGGCCTACCTCACCCTGCAAGAGGGCATTCAGCCCGGCTGGCCGATGCTGCTGGTGGTGGTGTTCTGGGCGATGGTCACCTACCTGGTGCTCCCCCGCATCCACCGCATCCTGACCCGGATCTACGTGCCCGACTACTTCATCGGCCGCACCCGGACAGCCGACGGGCTGCTCGGCGATCCGGTCAACCTGGCCATGCTGGGCGAGGCGGAACACGTGCACGCAGCCATGCGCGCCGGCGGCTGGAGCCTTGCCGACGAGCTCTCGTTCCGCACCGGGTGGCGGATTGTGATCTCCTCGCTGACCCGTCGCACCTACCCAGCCGCTCCGGTCAGCCCGCTGTTCCTGTTCCAGCGCCGGCAGGACTTCGCCTACCAGCAGGAGGTCGCCGGCAGCCCGAGCAAGCGCCACCACGTCCGATTCTGGCGCTGCCCGGACGGCTGGCTGCTGCCGGGCGGCATTCGGGTGGACTGGCTGGCCGCCGGCACCTACGACCGCAGCGTCGGGTTGTCGCTGTTCACCTTCCAGATCACCCACAAGATCGCCGAGGACATCGACACCGAACGCGACCACATCGTCGACAGCCTCCGGCAGGCCGACCCAGGGGTCCGGCTGCGGGTGATCAAGGGCTTCGCCGCCGGATACCACGCCCGTAACGGCGGTGGCGACCGGATCAGGACCGATGGTCATCTGCCGATCGTCGATCTGACCGGTCTGACGTCCGCTCAGGCCGGTCTGCCTGCGCTGCCGCCCGCTCCGCGCACGGCGCCTCCGGTGCAGGTGCTGTTCGCCCTCGGTGTCACGGGGATTCGCGGGTTGGGCTATCTGCTGCTGGCGGGCTTCGCTTTCGCGGGCGGGATGGCCGTGCTCGCCGCGGACGCCGATCCCGAGACCGCCGCACTGCTGCCGTTTCTCGGCGTGGGCCTGGTCGGCTTGGCGGCGTTTGACCTGGGGCTCGGCGCCCTCCTGTTCACGCGCCACAACTGGGCGCGGATGACGCTGTGCTGTCTGAGTCTGGTCAACGCCGCCATCGTCTTCGCGAGCCGCACCGTGGCAAACGAGCACGGCCGGCTGGGCGGCGACCTGTTCGGCCTCGGACTCAGCGTTCTCGTGCTGCTGGCGTTGTCGAGTGAGGCCGCGCGCGAATACACCCATCCCAGGCCGCGCCCCGGCTTCAGTAAGCGCCGATCAGCGCGCCGTCAACTCGGCCGTGGCGGCGCCGATGGTTACAGTGAACCGGGTGAGCCTCCAACCGCAGCAGCCGAACCCGAGCAGATCCACGTTCGACGGCGCGATGGGTGACGAGGCGCAAACGACCAGCGAATCCGAACGCCGCAGCCTGGATCTCGTCCAACGCATGGTGGTGTCGTTCCTGCTCGGCGGAGTGATCGCGATGGTCGCCGCCGTGCTCGCGCTCTTCGTCGTGACCCGCGCCCAGTACGAGCTGCCCTACGACTCCGTCATCGGCCTGTGGATCATGACCGGCGTGATCGGGCTGGCAGGCGCGGTCACGGTGCTGATCATCAACCGCAGGCGGCCCTATCACCCGCTGGTGGTCCTGGGCCTGGCCCCGATGGCGGTCGCCGGCTACTGGCTCTTCGGCTGACCGTCACGGCTCGATCGTGCGATGACCGAGAAGCTCCTCGCCGTAGCAACAGCGGCAGCACTGCGGTACCCACTCGACGATCCCCGGCTCGCCGGCTTCCTGGACGCGGTGGATCCGGTCAACCGGCTCGCGGAGGCGTCCCCGGGCTTCGTCTGGCGACACCGGGGACCGGTCGGCCACGCTGACCTGAGGGACGTCTTCGGCCGGCCGGACGTGCTTCTCAACCTATCGCTGTGGCAGGACTACCCGTCCTTGCACGCCTTCACCTACCGAGGATCGCACGGCCGCTATCTGACCGCGCGCGAGCGCTGGTTTGTGCCCCTTCCCGGCACCACGACGGTGTTGTGGTGGGTACCGCGCGACGAGCGGCCCGACCCTGCTGCGGCGCTCGCCCGGCTGCTGAACCTGCGACGGCATGGGCCGTCGGCCCAAGGGTTCACCGTGCTGCGCCGCTGGCATCCGGACGGCTCAGTCGAGCCCGCCGCCCGGCGACGTCTCCCTCGTTGGCCGACGATCATCCAGTAGGCGTTCGACCAGGACGTCGACCGCATCGTCGGCGACGACCTGCTCGTCGATGGGAACGGTGAGCTGATCGAGGATCAATCCGTCCAGGGCGTAGTGGAACAGCACAATGTCCCAGCGCGTGCCGGGTAACCCGGCGTCCTCGGTGAACGCCACGTCGGCGTCCAAGCCGCCGCGCAGCCAGCCGCCCAGCACGGCGGCCACCGACGGACGCCGAGCGGCGTCCAGCCGGAGTTCGAACAGTGCGAGCGTGGCATCGCGGTCGGTCGTCAGCCGGTGGACGATGTCCTTCAGATAGCTAGCGAACAACTCGCGCCCAGGCGGACGCCGAGCCAACCCGGCGTGCACCGCTGGATCCGGCGCCAGCCGCTCGCCGATCCGGGCCAGGATCGCGTCGATGATGTCGTCACGCGAACTGAAGTAGTTCGACGCCGTCCCCCGTGGCACCTCGGCCTCGGTGTCCACAGACCGATGCGTCAGTCCTCGCGAGCCCTGGCGAGCAAGTACCCGCAGCGCCGCATCGGCAAGTTGCAGGCGTCGTTCCGGGTTACGTGCCACAGCGACACTATAGACAACCACTACTGTCGTCGTGGTAACGTCAACCACGACACCAGTAGTGAAAGGAGCGACCGATGCGTGAGCTGAGCTACTACGTGGCAGTGTCCATCGACGGCTTCATCGCCACCCCCGACGGCGGCTATGACGCATTCCTGGTCGAGGGTGACCACATGAACGTGCTCCTCGGCGAGTACGGCGACGCCGTACCCGCGCACGTTCTGCGGGCGGTGGGCCAGCAGGCCCCGCGCACTCGTTTCGACACCGTGATTCAGGGCTGGAACAGCTACGACATCGCCTACTCGATCGGCATTGAGCGGCCCTATGCGCATTTGCGCGAGTATGTGGCGACCCGCAGCAACCGCGCGCCCGTGGCTGGGGTGACCTTCACCGCGGATCCCCTGGCCACTGTGCGCGAACTGAAGCGGGAGGACGGCCTCGGCATCTATCTATGCGGCGGCGGCCAACTCGCCGGGGCGCTGTTGCCCGAAATCGACCGGCTCATCCTCAAACGCAGCCCGGTCGCTTTCGGCGCCGGCATCCCGTTGTTCGGCTCGGCCGGGTCGGTCGTGCACAACTTCCGGCTCGTGGACGTCCGGCGATTCGCCTCCGGCGTTGTGATCGAGGAGTACGACCGCGCCGACCAGCCCGCTTGAGCAGCCGAGGACGACGGGGCGTCAGGCCCCGCCGTCCTCGTGTCGCGGATCTCGATTCAGCGGATGAACAGCATCTCGCGGTACTTCGGCAGCGGCCACGCGCTGTCCGCGACGACCCGCTCAAGCGCGTCGGCATGGACCCGCGCCTCGTCCATCAGGCCTCGGACGGTAGTGGCGCAGTGCTTCAGGTGGTCCGCGATAGTGGCGAAGTCGTGCGTGGCGAGCGCGCCCTCCAGTTCGGTGACGGCCGCCAGCAGCGCCTTGGCCTCGGTGGCGATCGTCGACGCAATCGACGTGTCGAGGTCGGCGCCGAACTTGGCCGCGACCTCGTAGGTCGCCCCCAGCTCGGCCAGGTAGGCGAGCGCCGCCGGGTAGATCACGGTCTTGCCCAGCTCGATGACGAGCTTCGCCTCGACGGCGATCGAGTTGAGGTACTGCTCGGCGTACACCTCGTAGCGGCTGTTCAGCTCCAGCGGCGACAGCACGCCGGTCGATTCGAACAGGTCGATCACGGGCTGCTCGATGAACACCGGCAGCGCGTCGGCGCTGGTCGGCAGGTTCCGCAGGCCCCGCTCCTTCACCGCGGCCTCGTGCCAGTCGGTGGAGTAGCCGTCGCCGCCGAAGACGGCATCTCCGTGCTCTTTCATGACCTCCTGCAGGATCGTGGCCACGGCCTCGGCGACCTGCTTGCCGGAACCCAGCTCGGTCTCCAGCCGGCCGGCGATCCAGTCCAGAGAGTCCGCCAAGATCGTGTTCATCGCGACGAGCGGGCCGGACACCGACTGGGACGAGCCGACAGCGCGGAACTCGAAGCGGTTGCCGGTGAACGCGAACGGAGAGGTGCGGTTGCGGTCGCCCGGGTCACGGGTGAACGGCAGGATCTGCGACAGACCCAGATCCATCATTCCGCCGCCACTGGTCACCGACACTTTGCCGGCCTTGATGTCGTTGAACACGCCCTCGAGCTGATCGCCGAGGTAGACCGACATGATCGCCGGGGGCGCCTCGTTGGCGCCGAGCCGGTGGTCGTTGGACGCCGTCGCGATGACGGCGCGCAGCAGCGGACCGAACAGGTGGACACCGCGGATCACGGCACCGCAGAACACCAGGAACTGCAGATTCTCGGCCGGCGAGTGTCCCGGGTCGAGCAGGTTGCCCTGGGTGGCGTTGCCCACCGACCAGTTGACGTGCTTGCCGGAGCCGTTGATGCCGGCGAACGGCTTCTCGTGCAGCAGACACACGAAGCCGTGCTTCAGCGCGGTGGCCTTCATGATCGTCATCATCAGCTGCTGGTGGTCGGCGGCGACGTTCGCGGCCTCGAAGTACGGAGCGATCTCGAACTGCGCCGGCGCAACCTCGTTGTGGTGCGTCTTTGCCGGAATCCCGAGCCGGTAGAGCTGGTCCTCGAAGTCCTGCATGAAGACCTGGACGCGCTCGGGGATCGCCCCGAAGTAGTGGTCGTCGAACTCCTGCCCCTTCGCCGGCGGCGCGCCGAACAGCGTCCGACCGGCCAGCAGCAGGTCGGGTCGGGCGGCGGCGAAGTTCTTGTCGACGAGGAAGTACTCCTGCTCGGCCCCACAGCTGGAGTTCAGCGGGGCGATATCGGTCTCGCCCATCAGCGCGAGCACCTTGCGAGCGGCCTTGTCCATCGCGGCGTTCGAGCGCAGCAGCGGGATCTTCTTGTCGAGCGACTCACCGGTCCACGACATGAACACGCTGGGGATCATCAGCGTGGCGCCGTTCTCGGTGTTCTTGATGTAGGCGGGGCTGGTCGGATCCCACGCGGTGTAGCCGCGGGCGGCGCTGGTCATCCGGAGGCTGCCGTTGGGGAACGACGAACCGTCGGGCTCACCCTTGATCAGCAGGCTGCCGGTGAACTCGGTGATCGCGTGGCCGTCAGAGTTGGTGATGATAAAACCGTCGTGCTTCTCGGCGGTGATGTTCGTCAGCGGGTAGAACACGTGGGAAAAGAATTTGGCGCCCTTGCGCATCGCCCAATCCTTCATCGCGGCGGCGACGACGTCGGCGGTCGCGGCGTCCAACGGATCGCCGGTCTGAACGGTGCGCTTCATCGCCTTGAACGCGTTCTTCGACAACGCCTCCTCCATCGCGGCCAGTCCGAAAACGTCACACGCCCACATATCCGAGAGCGGAAGGATCTCCGTGGTCTCCGCGGATGGCCGGTTGAGTATCTCGGTGATCGCAATCTGGCGGACGTCGTTCGCGGTCATAGTCAAAGCTCGCCTTCGTGGGGGATTTGGTTCCGGCGGTGACATTAGGGATCGGTTGTTTCGCCGATATGTCGGTGACGTGTCAGCGGTGAACCGTGGCCACGGTGATCCCGGCCGAGGGTGCCGGGGTATCCATCGCCATCAGCTCGACGCCGGCCCGATCGAGACTGACCACGCGTCCGACAAGGCGCCCGGGATCGACGGTGCCGTCCGCGATCAGCTGCAGCATCGCTGGGTAGTCGCCAGCGGCCATGCCGTGGCTGCCGGCGACGACGAGTTCGCGGGCGACGACCACGTCCCAGGGCAGCGGCGCCGCAGCCTGCTCGCCGAGCATCAGCCCGACCTGGACGTGCCGGCCCCGTGGGCGCAGGCTGCGCAGCGCCGCGTCGACCACTTGGCCCGAGCCGAGGGCGTCCACGGTGACGTGCGCTCCCCCGCCGGTGAGTTGCCGCACGGCGTCCGGGTCGGCCGTGGTGAGGGTAAGGTCCGCCCCCAACTCGGCGGCGCGCTCGCGGGCGGCCGCCGACGGGTCGACGGCGATCACCCGGGCGCCGAACGCCTGGCCGAGCAGGACGGCGGACAGCCCGACCCCGCCGCAACCGACGACCACCAGCCACTCTCCTGAGGTCAGCCGGCTCTGCGCGGTGAGCGCGTGGTAAGCGGTGGCGAACCGGCAGCCCAGCCCGGCAGCAGTCACGAAATCGACTGTTTCCGGTAGCCGGACCAGGTTGAAATCGGCCGCCCGGACGGCCACCAGTTCGGCGAACGACCCGGGATGGGTGAAGCCGGGTTGGGTCTGATCGGGGCAGACCTGCGCCTGGCCGGCGGCACACCAGGTGCAACGACCGCACCCGTTGACGAACGGTGCGGTCACCCGGTCGCCGACTCCGAACCCCCGCACCGCTGGACCGACGGTGGTGACCACGCCGGCGAACTCGTGGCCAGGGATGTTCGGCAACGGCACCGGATCATGGCCCCGCCAGGCGTGCCAGTCCGACCGGCACACCCCGGTTGCCCGGACGGCCACCAGGGCGCCGTCGTCGGGACACTCGGGCTCGGGGACGTCGGTCAGCCTGGGTTCGGCACCGACCGCGGTGTAGATGATTGCGCGCACCGCAGCGTTCTACCAGATCGGCCTACGCTGTCGGGATGATCGACATCGAGGTCAACGGCGCCGCGGTCGAGGCGATCCTGGCGACGCCGCCCGGCGGGTCGGGTCCGGGCGTGCTGCTGTTCTCCGACGCCTTCGGGTTGCGGCCGCGGATCGCGGAGATGGCGTCAGAGATCGCGGGCTGGGGTTACGTCGTGCTCGCTCCCAACGTGTTCTACCGGGAGGGCAGCGTCGCCCATCTTTCGGTGGCCGAGGATCTGGCCGATCCGGACGGCCGCGGCTGGCCGTCCGGGCCGCCGGACGCCGTCCCGAGGCGGTGGCCGCGTGCGCCGGATTCCATGGCGGTGGCCTGGTCACCGATGCCCCCGACTCACCACACCTGGCGTTGGCGGACGCGACCGCCGAGTTCGTGTTCGGCCACGCCGACGGCGACCCGTCGCTGACTCCGCAGAACTGCGCCGAGTTGGGCGCCGCGCTCACCGGTGCCGGTCTCGCCACGCGCAACGAGATCTATCCGGGTGCCGCGCACGGCTACACCATGGCGGACACCTCCGCCTGGAACGAGGCTGCCTACGACCGCGCCTTCACCGAGCTGCGTGGGCTGTTCGACCGCACCTTGCATGGCGGAGCGGGAGCCCCCGATCCGATCGACCGGCGACTTCTCCAGGATCCCTACATCACGCTGTTCCAGCAGCCGGCGGTCCTCGACGATGCCCTGCGCCGGTTGCGCGGGAGCGGGTACGACGTCCGAACCACGGACGCCTCGCAATGGACCGATCAGCAGGGCATGCACCGAGCGCTGGCCCTGCTGCTCGACTTTCCCAGCTACTACGGGAACAACCTCGACGCCCTCAACGACTGCTTGAGCGATGTCGCCGGCGGCGCGTACGGGGTCGACTCCGGGGCGGCCGGGCTGGTGTTGGTGCTGCGGCACTACGACGCGTTCGCCGCCACCCACCTTGACGCGGCGTTCACCGTCCTGGACATCTTCGCGGTCACGGCCCGTGCCGCGGCGCTGCACGGGCGTCCGATGCTCTGCCTCGTCCAGTCCGACGATCCGGACCTGGAGCTGCCGCCGGTCGGTGCGCGGGCGGTGCCGTGGAACGGAGCCGAGTGGCTGCGGGACCGACGCGGCGAGCGGGCTGTGTAGGGTCTTGGCTCATGTCAACCGGAGCCCTCCTGCTGGCGGCGGCACGTGCCACGACACCCGATCAGTTGCGGGTGCTGGCCGGCCCCGACGACGCGCGGGCCGCGCTGGTGGCGACCCTGCTCACCAGCCGCCGGTCTGACGATTCCCCGTTGCTCCGCGAGCTCACCCGGCTCGAGATCGCCAGCGCGGACGCCGCCGGCGACGGCTGCGGCGACGTCCTGCTCGCCTGCTGCTGGATGCTGTTCCTGTCCGGTGATGTCGCCGACAGCGAGTTGATCTGGGAGGCCAAGGGGTTGAACTTTGACACCTACTCCTACGTCGACAGCATCTTCCTGATCCCAAGCGGCGTCCAGGCGACCGCCGAGTTCGCCAAGGCGCACGGCCTGGCCGACCTGCCTGAGTATGTGGAACAGGATTGGCTCAACGATCCGGACGAGGCTGCCGAGCATTGGCGGAACAGCACCTTCTTCGCCGGGGTACCGGCGCCGACCGCGTCCGTGGACGAACTGGCTGCCTACATCAGAAGCTGACCACCGCTGGTCGAGCTTGTCGAGGCCCCGCTGGTCGAGCTTGTCGAGATCCCCGTCGGTCGAGCTTGTCGAGACCACGCTGGCAAGGGGTTTTGACAGACTCCACCCGCGGTGAACTAGCGCGAACTCTGCCGCGCCTTCTCAGCGACGACCTCGCGGTAGCTTTCCCGCTCGCGGACCAGCCACTCAGGCGGCTCGGCGATCAACGTGCCGATCTGGTCGGCGTCCAACGGCTCGGTGATGCCGGCCCGCGCGAGTCCGGAACGGGACACGCCCACCTTCTGCGCGACCACCTCGCGCGGAAAGGGTCCGTGTCCAACGGCTCGGTGATGCCGGCCCGCGCGAGTCCGGAACGGGACACGCCCAGCTTCTGCGCGACCACCTCGCGCGGAAAGGGTCCGTTGCGCCGCAAGTCCGCGGGTGATCGGCGAGGTGCGGAATTCCTCGGGTGCGGCCGGCAGGTAGATGCCGAGCTTGGCGGCGGCCGTCACCGGCTTCATGGTCTGGCTCACCGGACCAGCCTATCGGCGCCGCGATAGCCTGCCCGGGTGACGACTCCCCCGGCCGCGGTTCCCCTGCGCGTTGGTTTCGTCCCCGGGGTGACCCTGACCAAGTGGACGACGATCTGGCGGGAACGCTACCGGTCGGTGCCGCTGGAGGTCGTTGAGGTGGCCCAGGCCGACCAGCGCCGGGTGCTGGACGCCGGCGAGGTCGACCTGTGCTTCGTCCGGCAGCCGATCGAGGTGGACGGGTTACATCTCATTCCGTTGTATGAGGAGGCGCCGGTGGTGTGGGTGTCGAAGGAGCATCCGATCGCCGCGTTCGACGAGGTCACGCTGGCCGACTTGTCCGACGAGACGGTACTGACCGAGGCGGACGCGTCCAGCATCAACCAGGTCGCGATCGAGATCGCGGTGCTGCGGGTGCCGATGTCAATCGCCCGCACGCACAGCCGTCGCGACCTCACCTACCGGCCGGTGACGGACGCCGACCCGACCCGGATCGGACTCGCCTGGCTCGCCGAGAACCCGCATCCGCTGACCGACGAGTTCATCGGCGTGGTCCGCGGCCGGACGGCGCAGAGCTCACGCACCCAGCAGGAGCGGGCGCGTGTAGTGAAGCCGGTGAAAGCCGAGCCCAAGGGGCGGGCTGGACGCGGACGTCCGCGCCGCCGCTGAGCGGCAACCCAGTGAGTCAGCCCAGTGAAGGGAGCATCGATGAACGAGACGCCGAAGATCGACCGCGAGCACCAGTTGGAGAAGCATCGCCGTCCGGACGGAGTCGACGACGCCACCGTCGCCGCGGTCGGGAAACTGTCCGAGGCGCTGGAGAAGGTGGAGGACGCCCGCGGTCACCTGTACGCGTTCCACCGGCTGTGCGGCTCGGCCGACCTGGCCCTGGGTGACGCGGTCGATGAACTTCGCGCGGCCGGTCATCACGGGGCCGCTGAGCTGCTCGAACGCGAACTCGTCGGCCGCAACATCATCGAGGGTCGCTGGAGTTATCAGTTGGTCGAGGAGTACGACGACACCTACTGGTCGGCCTTCCGCGAGCTTGAATCCCGGGTCCGCGGCAAGTTGATGGCCGGACGGCGGCACGTCTTCGAGGCCGAGATGAAGGAGGACCGGCGCTCGCACGGCGTCCGGCACCACGAGGCGGTGCCCGACGACAGCGGGCCGCAATCGCCGCCCGCGGCCAGACAAACAGCCATCGGTAGCGGAGAACCAACGTAGCTGCCGATTACGGTGGAGGCATGGCGACCACCACACTGCTGATCCTCGGAGCGTCCGGCGACCTCACGTCCCGGCTGCTGTTGCCGGCCCTGGGTCAACTCCTGCAGCGAGAACCCGACCGTGACATCTCACTGCTCGGAGCCGGGTCTGACAATCAGAGCACCGACGCATGGCGCGACACGGTCGCCGCACGGTTCGCAGAATCCGGAGCCGGTGCTGAGGCCGCCCGGGTAGGCGAGACGACCTACACCTGCGCGGACGTCACCGACGCAGATGCCATGCGAGCCCTGCTGACCGATATCACCGGACGCCTGGTGATCTATTTCGCACTGCCGCCCGCCGTGACCCGGAAGTGCTGTGAGGTGCTCACATCGGTGGACCTACCCGCACATACGGTGCTCGCGTTGGAGAAGCCGTTCGGAAGTGACGTCGAGAGCGCGAAACAGCTCAACCAGCTGCTGCTGCGACTCGTCCCTGAAGAGCGGATCTTCCGCGTCGATCACTTCCTCGGCCGCTCCAGCCTGCTGAACATCCTCGGGGTGCGGATGACGAACCGGGTTTTCACCCCGATCTGGAACGCCGAGCACGTCGAGTCCGTCGACATACGCTTCGACGAGTCACTCGCCCTGGAGAACCGGGCCCGCTACTACGACCATGCCGGTGCCCTGGTCGATATGATCCAGAGCCATCTCCTCCAGGTCCTCAGCCTCGTCGCACTCGAGCCGCCCGCGTCCCTCGGCGAGGACGCCCTCCGGTCCGCGAAGACCGCCACCCTGCGCGCCACCCGCATCTGGAACGACGACCCCACAACAGCATCGCGGCGCGCCCGCTACAGTGCCGGCACCATCGGCAGCCGTGCGATCGGGTCCTACGTCGACGAGCCTGGAGTCGACCCGGGCAACGACACCGAAACCTACGCAGAACTGGTCTGCGAAGTGCAAACCGAGCGCTGGGCCGGAGTTCCGTTCCGGCTCCGCTCCGGGAAGGCACTCGCCGCCAAACGCTCAGAGATCACCCTCCGGTTCCGGCCCGTCCGCCACCTCGCCGCGGGATTCTCCGGCACCGTTCCGGACGGCGGCGAACTGACGTTCACCCTCGGCCCGGACGCGCTGCATCTGGGCCTGAACGTCACCGGAGGATCCGATCCGTTCGAGATCCACCGCGACACACTGTCCAGCCACCTCGGCGAGGGAGAACTGCTGGCCTACTCCGAAATCCTCGCCGAGATCCTCGACGGAGACGTCACCCTCTCCGTCCGCGGCGACTCCGCCGAAGAGTGCTGGCGCATCCTTCAACCTGTTCGCGACGCCTGGCGGCGCGACGAGGTGCCGATGGAGGAATATCCGGCGGGGTCGAAAGGACCCGGCCCGCGCCAGCGGCACGCTCCGAGGCCGAGCTGACGCAGGATCGGCGCCCGATCACCGAACCGCGAGGCCGGCGATGTGGGTGTTGAATGGCAGGAACGGGCTGTGGATTCGATACCGCTCCACCTCGACGGCGTTGAAGCCCGCCGCACGGATGGCGCCCTCCAGATCGCGCTCGCAGGAGCAGCCCTCGAACACCCAACCCCAGGGCCGCCGGACCAGGCGCTGCACCGCTCGGGTCGGCGTCCCCTCCGGCGCCGCGACGTGTTCGAGGAAGCGGAAGGTGCCACCGGGCCGCAGGATGCGCCGGACCTCGGCGAGCACCGCGGCCGGATCGGGCACCGAACAGAGCACGAGTGACGAGATCACCACGTCAGCACCGCCGTCCGGCAGACCGGTGTCGTCCGCCGTCCGAGGCCGCAGGTCCAGCCGGACGCCGTGCCGGCGGGCCGCGGCCTGTAGCGGGACGTGCATGTACCGGTTCGGTTCGATCGCGATCAGGGTGGCGGCGTCCGGGAGGTAGCGCAGGTTCGCGCCGACCCCAGACCCGATCTCGACCACCCGACGCGGCAAGCCGGAGAAGACGCCCTGCTTGTGACGGCGCAGCGTCCACTCGATATAGGGGTCGAGCAATCCGAAGAACGCCGCGTTGAACCGACCCCGGACGGCGTGCTGTTCGAAAGTGCTGGAGGCGCCGCTGACGCTCTCGCCCATACGACCTCCTCATGCCTGCGCTGAGACGAGGCTACCCGCGGTCGGACTGCCCGCCTGTGTACCGAACCTGCTACATCCACTTCTTCCACTTGAAGATCAAGTACAAGAGCAATGCGAAGGCGACCATCGCACCAACCGCAGCCGGGTAACCGATCGTCCAGTGCAGCTCCGGCATGACGTCGAAGTTCATCCCATACACGGCGGCGATCAGGGTAGGAGCGAAGAGGATGGCCGCCCAGCCCGAGATCTTCTTCATGTCCTCGTTCTGGCGCTGTGCAACCAGCGTCGCATTCACGCTCAGAATCTGGGAGAGCGCATCACGCAGCTCGCCAGTCTCGCCGATGACGTGACCGAGGTGGTCGTCCAGGTCGTGCAAATAGGTGAGCAGTTCGACCGGGAGCTGGTACTTCTTGGCACCGCCGTGGAGCCTGCGCAGCACCTTCGACAGCGCGGTTGAAGCATGCAGCAGGTCGATCACCTCCTCACTCAGCCGATAGATGCGTTCGGCGGCTGCGGCGTCGCCGCTGAACACCTGGCGTTCGATCTGCTCCTTGTCGGTCTGCAAACCGTCGAGCACCGGAAAGTAGCCGTCAACGACGGTATCGAGCAGCTGGTAGACCAGCGCCTCCGGCCCTAGCCGGAGCAACTCCGGGTTGCTGAGCAGTTCAGCGCCGTCCCCCACCGCAGCCTGCTCGGCGTCCGTGCCGGCGGTGATCACGGTGCCGTCGGTCAGGCGTCCGTCCTGGCACACGATGACCAGCGCCCTGGACTGCACCAGCAGATGGAACTCACTGAACTCGACCTCTTCGGTGGCGTCGACGTAGCGGGCCGAGCGGACCGCGACGAATAACACCTCCCCGTACCGTTCGACCTTCGGACGCTGGTCGGCCTGCACCAGGTCCTCGACCAACAGCGGATGAAGTTGCCACGCGTCCGCCAGCTCTGCGATGACCTCCGCTGTCGGGTGCGATACGACGGTCAAGGCCATCCGCCCCTCGCCCCCGCGTGCGAACTCCAGCACGTCAGCGAACGAGTCGCCGCTGGTCAACTGCTGCGGGACGCCGTCCAGGATCCGTCGGGTCAAGATCGGGATCGCGATCGGCGTCACCTCCACCGGACGACGTTTCCCGGAGCGCCGGAGCACCGCCCAGCCGAGCACCTCGAGCGGCGAGAGGGGTATGGCCATCGTCGGTCTCCCTAAATCAGGCGGGCTGCGTGCGCCAGCGGGCACTCGAAGGAAAGCGTGGCACGTCACGGACGCAGAATCAGGGAGCGAACGCTCAGCCGCCGGAAGCCAACCGTCAGCGTTCCGGCGCGCGGCGCCGCTGAGCGATCTTTACAGTGACAACTTACCGTCGTATAGTTCTGGCATGGATACCTATCACCACGGGGGTCTGCGGCGTGCGGCGCTCGATCGGGCGTTGCAGGTCGTGGCTGAGCAGGGGCCGAAGGCGTTGAGTTTGCGGGCGATCGCGGCCGATCTTGGTGTGAGTCATACCGCCCCGCGTCATCACTTCGGTTCGATCACAGGTCTGCTCACCGCGATCGCTGCGGAGGGGTTCGGCATGTTGCGGGATCGTCTCGTCGCTCTGCGTGAGGCGGACGCGCCGTTCTTGGAGTTCGGTGTTGCGTATGTGGAATTCGCGAGCGAACACCCTGCGCACTTCGCGGTCATGTTTCAGCCGACGCTCACCGACCCGGACGATACCTCTCTGGCTGAGGCGTCGGACGGAGCGTTGGCTGAGCTACGCGCCGGAGTCGCGGCGATCGCCCCGCACAGCAGTACGGAGCACGCGGCAGCCGTCGTCACCGCCGCGTGGTCGATGATGCATGGCCTTGCCATGCTCGATCTGACGGGGAATCTCGCGCGTTCGCGGATTCGCGAGCTCCTCGGCGTGGCCGACATCGCGGACATCGCCCGCCGCGCGGGCGGGCTCCTGGGCGGCTCGCACGGCGGGGTGTCGTCGTGCGCCCGGTGACGAGGGGTGTGATCGCGGGCGTCGCCGTCTTCGCGGCGACGACGATCGCGACGATCGCGGTCACGACGCTGGTGACCGGAGGGGAACCGGCGGATCGGCTGACGCCGCTGCAGCCCGGTCCGGTGACCGATGCCCCGGCGTCCGGCCTCATGGACACCACCCGCAGCGATCTCACGTTCCCGGTCGAGGGCGGCACCGTGAACGCGATCCTCGTGGAGCCCGAGGGCGGGGCCGAAGTGGGGGTGGTAATCGTGGCTGGTGCGGACGCCTCCGGCCGCGACGACCTGCTAGCACTGGCGGAGCAGTTCGCCGCGCACGGGATCGCAGCCCTCACCTACGACAAGCGTGCGGACGGGTACACGCTTTTCCATCGCGATTACGCCCGGCTCGCAAACGATGTGCTCGCCGCCGCCGAGGCGATGCGCGCCACGACGGGGATCGACCGGATCGGGGCGTGGGGCATCAGCGAGGGAGGCTGGGTCATCAGTGACGCTGTCGCCCGCCCGAACCCACCGCTCGCGTTCGCCGTCCTCGCCTCCGCGCCGGTGGTCACGCCCGGGGAGCAGTCGGCCTGGATCGTGGATAGCGGACTTCAGGCTGCGCCGGCACCGATCCGGCTCGCTGCGGCCACCATGAACGGACAAGGCCGGTCCCTCCTGGACTACTTCGACTTCGACACCCGCCCGCGACTGGCCACTACCCACATCCCGGTGATGGCGATCTGGGGCGCCGAGGACGCCATCGTCCCGATCAACGAGGCATACCGTCGCCTCGACGCGGGCCTCGACGGCGCACTCCTCGCACGCATCTTCCCCGGAATCGGACACGATATGTCGGCGGACATCGACGCCTGGCTTCCTGCTGTCGCGGCATGGATGAAGGAGCCCCACGGTGCGGGTCTGGTCGGAGTCGAGCCCTCCTCCGATCTGGGTGTTGCGCAGGTGCCGCCTCCTCGGTGGTACTCCGACCCGCGCCTTCACCTGGCGGTCGCGATCCTGGCCGCCGCGGTGGCCGCCTTCACCGTCACGCGCCGTGCCAAGCGCAAGGCAGGCACGAACAGCGACAAGGAGATACCAGCATGAGCAACGCCCAGACGATCTCCGCCGGAGTGGTGCTGCTGACGGTGATCGGCATCGCCTACGGCGGGGCCTTCCTGCTGCGCGTGGTGGGCCGCACCGTGCCCGCCAACGACCTCCAACGCTCCTACTCTCGCGCCGGTCACGCCCACGCCGGGGTGCTCGTGATTCTCGGGCTCGTCGTGACGCTGCTGATGGCGGAGGCCGGGGTGACCGGGCTCTTCGCAAACCTGTCCACCGGAGTGCTGTGGGCGGCGATCCTGATGCCGGCCGGATTCTTCCTCAGTGTCGTAGGACGTGACCCCGACAAGCCCAACGGCTTCCGCTTTCTGATCTACGCCGGCGGACTCATGCTCGTCGTCGGCGTCGGCTCCGCCGGTATCGGACTCATCGGGGCCGGCATCGCCTGACGCCAGGAACCAACGACCGCCCCATACACGCCGCCTGCCCATCGAGTCAGCAACGGTGGGGTGAGAAGGAAACGACATGGCGAATGATCGGGTGATCTGCGAGCAGGCGGTCGTCGCCGAGGGTGAGCGACGGGCCGGGCGATGCGAATGGACGTGGAGCACGCTGTTCGCGAGGCGGATGGCAGGGGGCATCCGCACCACCTGCCGAGGATTATCCGTGCGGAGCCGACCAGGCCCTCCGGGTACATGCGGGCGGCCTTCCCGCAGGCTGAGGACGGCAACGACATCACCTGGCCCCGTCGTGCTCGGCATCGATCTCGACGGCTGCCGCGGTCAGACCCCGGGGACCCTGTTCGGCCGTGTTCACCAGGAGGGACGATGCGTCAGCTGACGGTCGCCCAAGGTGACGAGGCAGGAACTCAGTGTCGAGACCGAACCAACGGATGGTCCGGTGATCGCCCGGATTGGCATGCAGGGTCTTCTCCTCGGAGGCGAAGGCATCGAACAACGCCAGCGACGATTGGCGGTCGACGTGCTCGTCGTCCCACGGAAGCAGAAACTGCACCGGGACGGAGATCCGAGGTTCGACCGCCGTCAACGGGATTCCGATCCCGGTCCCGAGCGTGATGCCGCCGCCATAGCCGATCGGCGCTTCGTGGCCGATCTCCGGCAATTTCTGCAGGGCATCCAGAGTCGCCTGCCATTCCGGGACGGCGCGTTCGGCGAGGGAGGCGCCATAGCGGAGGCTGACGGCTGAAACCTGCTCGGTGTCGCCGGCCAGCATCGCCTGGCGGAGTTCGGCCCGGGCCCGCTCGTCGGCCGGCGAGCGCGGACGATCACCGTGTCCCGGAGCATCGATGGCCACGACGTGATAACCGCAGCCAGTCACATACTGGTGTGCCCGCGCCACCTGCGCCGGCGTCTTCTTGTGCAGGCCGCCGCCGTGGCCGAGCAGCACAATGGGTGCCCGCTCAGCGCCGGAGGTGGGCGACCAGATCACGCCGGGGACTCCGTCGACGATGAAGTCGCGCTCGACGACATCGTTCGCAGATACCTCGGCAAGGAACTTCAAGGTGTGCATAGGTCATGCCTTTCAAGGAGTGCGTGGTTGTTCGCAGCGCTCCCGGCGACCCCTACGTCAATCGCCCGACCGTGACGACGAGGGGAGCACCCACATCGATCCGTCGTTTCATGGGTCTCACCTCCTTCTGAAGTCACAGTCCATCCTCAGGCTACTCCACCGTGACGGGTCGAGCGCCAACCCCGGCACTCAGTAGCTGTGGAGAGGTTGCACAAGCGGAAGCGTCGAGCGGAGCGGCGCCGCCAGTGCCTGGGTAATGGAGTCGGGGATTCCGAAGCCAGGCAACCCCTCGAGTTCAGCTTCCCATGCCGGATCCCCCTGACCTCAGCAGTCGCAGTCCAGATACTCTTCTGCGAGAAGCACTGTGTGGCCAAGTCCGACTCAAAGTCTGGAGGCGCGAGCCGAGCCAGAAGCCGGATCATCGGTCCGGTGACGCTGCTGGGACGGGCTCGTAGCTCCACCGCCAACAGCCGCGCAAGCGTCGCGACAGCAGCTTCCGCGTGCTGCGCGGCGGTTGTCGCATGCCTCTCGTACAGGGACGCGGCCAGCGGGTCGATCTGCCACGGGCTGACGGAGTGATTGAACCCGGCCAGTTCGAGAACCTCGGGCTCTTCGACTCCTTCGAGAAGGAGCGCGACGGCGAGATCTGGCCAGTCGCCCGCGCTGAGGAATCCCATGCGTTCAGCTGCTCGCGCTACGCAGCGCCTCGGCAAGCTCGGTCGGGTCCACGGCGAACCAGTGTGGATCCGCACACGCCGGCAGAGCCTCACGGACGCGTTGCGCCAGTCGCCAACTCCGCCACAACCTCATCGAGCTGCGCAAAGCTCTCGACCGTCGCCTCCGCCGCTCCCAGGCCCGACTCGTCCAGGGACTCCTTGGAGGAGTGTCGTTCGCGCATGACCAGCAGGGTGCGCCCGTCCTGCTCCTCGAAGGTGACCGTGGTGACAGGCCCTGGTTCGCCGCCTTCCTCGTTGGTCCAGACCAAGCGAGCATCGGGGACCACTTCGAGGTAGGTGCCGAAGAACGCGATCGGCTCCGCGTCCCCTTGATCGAACACCAGTCGGTAACTGCCGCCGGGTCGCACATCCAGTTCGCAGGACAGCAGCTTCATGCCCAACGATCGGGGAACCCACCAGCGCTCGAATAGTTCGGCACGCGTCCAGGCGGCGAACACCAGTCGCGCCGGGGCGTCGAAGGTCCGGGTGACCACGACTTCGCGCGGCGAGACCCGCTCCACCGTCGTCTCGGGCCGGATCGGAACATTGCCACCAGCACTGCTGCTGCTCATCGGTCATCTCCGTTCTTGAGTTCGTCGACGATCCGGTCCAGTTCGTCGAAGCGCGCAATCCAGAGCTGACGATGACGCGTGAGCCACGCCGTCTCCTCCGCGAGAGTGTTCGAGCCGAGCTGGCACAGGCGCACGCGTCCGACCTTGCGCGTCGTCACCAGTCCGGCCCGTTCCAGGACGCCGACGTGCTTGCCCATACCGGTGAGGGTCATCTGGGCGGCATCGGCCAGGTCGCTGATCGACGCATCGGCAAGTCCCAGCCGGGCGAGCACGCCACGCCGGGTCGAATCCGCGAGTGCCGCGAACGAAGTGTCGAGGCGCACCTCGTAATACTGAACCATGTGGTTCAGTATGATCGATGACCAAGCAATGCTCAAGGTGCGATCGGACGCTTGCATCGCCCGGCGCTACGGAATCACGCGGTCTCTCCAGTAGCCGGGACGACGCTTCCCGTGGACAACGGCCAGCAACGTGAGCAGTTCGCCTCGAACGAAGTAGACAACACGGTAGGGAACCCGCTGACGCCTCGTGATCGGAGGCGCGGCTCGCGGTTCCATCCCGGCCAAAATGGCCACGACTCCGGTGCCTCCACCGCGTCGTCAACTGCGGAGTGGACGGCACTCTCGAAGCGCTCGCCAATGCTTCACTCGCGACGGTCATACCAATCGACATCCGCGATGAACTCGGCGCGAGCTTCCGGATGGAAGTCGAAGCGCAAGGTCATATGTTGGGTGCCGCCCGCCGCGCGGCCAACTCTGCGAAGACCTGCTCCCCCGGGATGGTCTCAACCTTCCCGTTGAGGATGTCATCGACGCGGGATGAGATCTCAGCGGTCCAGGCATTGTCAACAGAAGCCCGATCTGCGAACTCAAGAGAGTCGAGGAGTCGCAAGGCCACGTCCTTCCGGACGGCGGGCGGCAGCACCATCCCCGCCTCGTAGAACTCTGATGCGCTCAACGACATGCCGCGAGTCTACGCCTCGCGTTGGACAGCAAGGGGTTGACCTGGATCAAGTCTTGGGCGTGGCGTGTGCGCAGGGCCCGGCATGCGCACCCGGCGATAGGCAGCTGCCCGAAACAAGGGCTACT
The DNA here is from genome assembly GCA_044225075.1 of Micropruina sp. Lineage (GTDB taxonomy): Bacteria > Actinomycetota > Actinomycetes > Propionibacteriales > Propionibacteriaceae > Micropruina. The sequence goes on from JBGAJF010000011.1 coordinate 60,002, forward strand.
TGCTGAGCCCGCGTCGCACGGAGCGTCCGACCTCATGCCCGGCGCCAGGCTGCCACACGCCGGAACTGAGGAAGGGAGTCACCTTCATCGGTGACTTCCCTCACTCTACGAAGTTGGGCTGACTGGACTCGTGTCCCGGTGCTCACTCGCTGCGCGGAACCCGATGTCGGCGATCACTTGCGATGCTCACTCGGACGCGATGGGCCCGAGTGAGCGGGAACCGCCGTTGACGATCGCCGGCCACCGGGTTCTCGGCCGCCGTGAGTCGCTTGGCCGGCTGCGCCGCACAAAGTCGCTCTGGTCTCCGCCTCAGTCGACTCGGCGGACTGTGGGCCGACGGATCGAGACAGTACTCCGTTGTGAAGCGAACAACGGATCCTGAACCGGCACCTCCCAAGGTAGCGTGGTCGTGCAATCGAGTAGCTCAGCTCGACGAAACACGCGCGGGTCTGTCCACCTCCACCGCCGAGGTCGGGTCCGTGGCGATCAGCCCACCGAGAAAGTTGTCGAAGTCCATGTAGAGCGCCGCCCTTGTCTCGTTCACACAGGAGACTGTCAACCGGCTCTTCCCAGTTAAGGGTGAAGGCAGTGAGATCGCCGTCGATGATGAAGAACGAATCGATCTCATCAACACTGTAGGGCGTCCGTCTTCTGCCGGTCGTCGATAGCCATGCAGTCCAGCTCTCCCAGTCCAACCGTCGCAGTCTCCACCTGAACGCGTGTGATCGTGCCCTGGTGCTCGACCAGCAAGTCATATCGAGACGGCTCGAGCGGCCACGAGACCTCACAGCCACAGAATGTGAACCACGCAGCGGCGAGCAGCGACCCAGAACGGGCAAGATGGGTCGAGCTTGGAACACAGCCATCTGTTGCGTCACCCGGTTCGCGGCTCGGCGGCGCAAGGTGCCCCGCCTCGATTCCAACCGAGCCGCATGGCCCCGAATAGTGGTTTGAGCTGAGCCACCAATGAGGCCCAGCGCGTCTGCTACGTCCTGCCAGCTGCTCGCTGCGGCCACGCCAAGCGGAGCTGATCCTCACTCCAGCTGCGCTGCCCCCGAAAATGACGGTAGTCACAGCCAGGCGCGTCCGCCTGCTGCCGCACAGAACGTATCGCTGCAGATGAGGTCGCCGACAATCCAAGCGCTCGCAGTACCCCGCTCCAGGAGTGGCAACCCTCCACCGCCTGGACTAGCCCCTCATCGGTATAGGCGCGACCGAGACATTCCGTCACAGTAGTGCGCGTTGCGTCAGATGAACTCGTGAAAGGTCGGTTTACGGCGAAATCGACCGCAAGTTCTCTCGATCAGAACGTCGGGCTGACAGGATTTGAACCTGCGACCCCTTGACCCCCAGTCAAGTGCGCTACCAAGCTGCGCCACAGCCCGCTTTTCGGGGCCAGCGACCCCGACGGCTCACATTACACGGTTGGACCGGCCGCTCTCAAAGCGGCCACGCGCGGCGTCCGACGGCTTGTCACTCCCGGGTCGTAGACTGCTGCAGGTGATCAACCCCACTCCCATGCTTCGGCCCAGTCCGATGGAGATCTCCGGCCTGTTCGCAGGCTCGTTCGAGGCGCTGAAGCGGCGCATCGGACTATTCATCCTGCTGGCACTCGCACCGGCGCTGCTGGCCCTCGCCATGTTCCTGGCCGCCGCCGTGATCGGCGGCAGCGCGGCAGTCGCCGGCAGCCAGAGCGCCATCGTCACCTCACTGGTGATCGTCGTGGTGATATTCGCCGTCGGCAGCCTCGTCATCGTGTTCGCCCAACTCAAGATGTACGGCATGATGTCGCAGGCCGCCTACGAGATCGCCCAAGGCGAGCGTCCTGATTTCGGTGGCCTACTCGCCCGCACCCGCGGCTATCTGCCCCGGCTGATGCCGGTGATCGCACTCGGCTTCGGCCTGATGATCGCCCTCTACCTGCTGATAGGCGTGGTGGTATGGGGAATGTTCAACGGCCTCTCCAGGGGCAGGGACGCCTCGGCCGCCGTGTTCGGCACCCTCGGCTTGTTCGCCCTGCTCGCCGTCGTGGCCGTCCCGGTGTCGGTCATCCTGTGGACCAAGCTGCTCTACCTTGTGCCCGCCGTTGCGATCGAGGGGCTCGGCGGCATCGAAGCGCTGAAGCGCAGCTGGCACCTCACCAAGGGGAGCTTCTGGCGCACCTTCGGCTACGCGGTGCTGCCGCAGCTCGCCGTCGCTGCCGTGATGTGGATGCTGAATGCCCTCACCCAGGTCGCCGGCGGCATGTTCAGCGCCGCCATGCCGCGCAACCCATCCGCGGGCGAAGCCGCTGCCTATCTGCTGGCGATGATCCCCTTCTTCACGCTCACCATGGCGCTGCAGCTCGTCGTGCAGCTCTTCACGACGCCGTTCTTGCAGACCTACTACACCTACATGTTCATCGATCAGGTCCGACGCAGCGAGTTGCCGCCGCAGCAGTACGGGCACGGCGGGCCGGGGTATCCGCCTCCCGGACCGCAGCCTGGCCAGCCCGAGTACCCCCAGCCGTACCCGGGGCAGCCCAATCCCGGGACGCCGCCGCCGACCCAGCAGTACCCCAGTCAGCAGCAGTATCCGCCTCAGCCCGGACAGCCCGGTCCCTCACAGAATCAGTGGCCCGGGCAGGGCTAGCGGCAGGCGCGCGGGACGGCGACTACTTCTTGCGCTTCTCCCGCGCCCGCACCTCGATCTGGACTGGGGTGCCGGCGAAGCCGAACTCCTCGCGCAGCCGGCGGCGCAAGAACCGGATGTAGCCCGGGTCCAGCTGCCCGGAGGTGAACAGCGCGAACGTGGGCGGGGCGGTGTGCGCCTGGGTGCCGAACAGGATCCGGGACTGCTTGCCGCCGCGTACCGGGTGCGGATGGGCTGCCGTGATCCGACCCAGGAAGGCGTTGAGCTTGCCGGTCGACACCCGGGTCTCCCAACCCTCCAGGGCGGTCTCGATCGCCTTCGACAACCGGTCGACACCGCGTCCGGTGAGCGCCGAGATGTTCACCGACGGCGCCCAGGAGAACGCCTGGATGTCCTGCTCGATCTCGCGATTCAGGTAGTGGCGGCGCTCTTCGTCAGCTGAAGGTGCGCCAGAATTTCTTGCGAGGTGCCAGCTGCAAGCTTCAGCGTTTGCGCCGCCGAGCGGATCGTACGGCGGGCAATAGCAGATATTTATCCAGGATGATCGATTACCTGGGGAGTATTACGACGTTGAGCAGGGCGAACAGGCCGGAAGTGCCGAACACAATCCCGTCTCCCGGAGAAGCCGTTGAACACCTTCATATCATCATCGCCTATCAGGCAGAGGGCGATCATCAGGCCGAAAGCTGCGGCGTGATCACCGGCACCGTTACGATAGCCGTGGCGCGGGCGAGAAGCCACGCAGGGATGCCGTTCCGATCTGCAGGCGGCCTGCGACATCATGCCGTACATCTTGAAGGGCGATGATGACGAGCTTCGACGGCGAATGGTCATCACGATGATCACTTCGCGAGGCGATGATGGCGCTCGGCTGCCGGTCGCGCTGATTGCCGATCACGGCGGCGGCCAGGGAATATATAGGCATTGGCATGTTGCGTGATGAATAGCCCGGATGCCGCTTCGCCCGAACGAGCCCTGCGAACAGGCCGGAGCCGAAGCCGAAGCATTGGGAGTGATTCGCAGCAGCTTTTCCAGACTCCGAGCGACAGCGCGGCCGCTTTGAGAGCGGCTCGGTTCAACTGCGTAATGCATTGTCGCGCAGCTGCGGCGCAGTTTTCTGGGTAGCCAGCACTTCGACCGGGGGTTCAGGTCGCAGGTCTGTAACTTGCCAGCCCGACGGGTTATATGTCTTCTAGTGTGGTGGTTCAGAGAGGCTAGTCTCGGTGCATCTTTCATGCATCCTAGTCTTCGAACGGGAGCCGATTTGCAGGCATGTGACATTGAATTTGTGTCGTTCAACAGGCAGTTCGATACAGCGATGCCGCAGATTATCTTGCGAATAGAGGGTCGTGATCTGGGCGCTCTTAAGGCGCTGGTAGCAATTGCCATGAGGTCATCCAGCTGATCCGACCAGGATCGGCCAAGGCCGATGCGGCCGTATTTCGCAGCGCGATCTAGAAGGCCGCAGCTCATTGTTCGATCACGTCCTTACCAGCGACCCAGGTGGTGCGGTCTGCAGAGCAGGCTGATGCCACTACCTCGGGCACTTCCGCTGGCTCTGAGATCGGCTAGAAGCACGGGTCTGCGTCAAATTTCCACTGTCAATTGCCTTGTTGATCCATCTGTTGGCGGCGTTGTTCACGTTCTCATCGAGCGTAGCCGAGGCTTGCGGGATTCCGAAGGCTTGAACTGGTAGATGGCGTGGTTCAGGCGCTGGGCGTTGAAAACTCCGAGCCATTGGAGGTATCTTGAGGTATTGGTGACGCGCTGAACAGTGCCGAGTCGAGCGACTCGATCACGTTTGACTTCGCGCAGCTGGCAGTACATGAACACCGGGGATCTGGCCAGAACTCTGCAGCTCGCGGATTTTCGCCATCGCCGTTCGGCTCGCTGCTGCCATTTCGTCGCGCTTTCTGCCTCTGAGATCTGCGCCTGTATCGGGCGAGTCCTCGATATTCTTCCGCTTCATGAGCGCAGGCTGGGCTAGCACGTCGGCCAGGGTGTAGTTCGTTGACGTTCACCAGCAAGGGCGTTCCATTACATAGCGGCCGATACCGCCGAGGCCGAGCACTTCGATATCGAGCTGTCGAGCATCACGTTTGCCGGTGAAATGAAGATCGGCAGGTGGTTGATTGTAAGTGTCGCATTCCGGTAGGCCAGTTTCATTACCGCTACGAAGCGACAACTGCGACGGTGCCTGATCGAACTCGAAGACGTAGCAGACGGCTTGCGCAGGCCGAGGTTGTTCGGCGTCATGATAAGCCCACGGTGAATACGCGGATCGCAGTTTGAAGCAGGATTCAGGCTTCCGGGTCGAGCGCAGCATGAGGATGGGCGCCCATTTCCGGCGTGACGGTGACGCTGGTCAGCTTATCTATCGACAGGGGTGATCGCGCCGACGCCGTCGCCTTGCAGCTCTTTCGACGTTGCCCGACCGGTACATGCCCTGCCAGTTCCTGCTGCTGCGCGGCGATCATTGATCTCGAATCCGGGAGAAGAACGGGTGAATCGCGCATGTTGCCAGTGCAGTAGGCGACGTTGTTCATACAGACCGAGCGTTTGATCGCGTTCCCAAGCGTTCGAAGGGGAATGGTTTCGGGTGAAGGTAGCTTCGATTTACCGATAATTTCAGCAGCAGAAACTCCGCGATCTTCGATGCGCTCGAACACGAAGCCGCCGTCGTCGCTTCGCGGTCTTTGAAACTCGCTGAGGCTGAAGCCGCTGAATCGCCGTCCTCGGCGTATTTCTTCGGCATGTCGCAGGAGTATGGGTATGCGCAGCGTTGTAGTTGGCGTCGTCCCACTCCGATGCCGCTCGTCGATGTAAGTCCAGTTGAAGATGGCGTCCTCGGTACCCAATCGCCTGAACGGCGTGCCCGACAGGTAGAGTAGCGCTGGCCTGACGGGCCAATCCCGCGAGGTCCTCGTCACCTGATCCCGGCAATGCAGGGAAGGATGATCGCGTTCCCAGTCGATCAGGGGTGGATGACTACCCTTCGTCTTGCTGCTGATACGCGCCGCGACACCGATGCAAACTCGGCGCTTTGTAACCAGAGATCGAGTCGGGTGTATCGGCGGCATCGTCTTCGACCTGAGGACTCCCTGTTGACGCAGCGCCACGATGCCGACGCGCGAGACCAGGCCAACAGGTCACGGCCGGTTGAGCAGAGCATCGAGCACACGGCGCTAACCTTATCTCGTTGGCGAGTTGCAGGTGACAAATCTTGCCGTAGTGCACTTGGCGTTCCACAATAACTTTGATTCCGGGCGCGTGCGCGGAAGTAGGACGAGGTCAGTTCCGATACGGGCGCTGGGGCGCATGCCAACGATTAAACGCTTGCGATGCTGATGCAGGTCGTCTGCGAGCTTCGCCGTCCACTTCACTACTCAGTGCGGTGGATTCCGGCGGCGACAGGGCGTAGCATGGACGTCGTGGTCAGAATTCGCAAGGGCAGGATCGAGACGTCTTCTGGAGGCCGGGGTAGCGGTGTTGGTTGTTGCCTGATCTCGCCTTCGTCTGAAGAACTTTCAGGAGGCCCTGTTTCCAGACGAATTGAGTTTCGGCGTGCTCCCAGGGCTCTCGATGTTCCAATGGACATTGGGTGTAGACATAGATGGAGGGTCTGTCACTTCATCCTCGCCTGCTGGCATGATGGCATCGGGACGGTACTCTGCACCGCCAGGTAGATGGCTGATTGTGCACTGGAGAGGCCGAGCGCCACTCCCCGCGGTTTGATCGTCGCCCAATGTAGCACGCTCTCCTCTCGCGAGCCTGAAATGCTCGTACAACTTCACGGGACCAGCTGCGTGACATGTTCCAGTATCGAAAGGGCAATGATCTTATCGCCTTCCTCTCGTAGCAGGGTGAGTACGAATTCGTCGCGGTGTAGTTCCAGTGCGCATGTCGATCGTCGAAGCGTCTGGCCACTCAGGTACGTAGCCGGTTGATATTCGATCTGGCCTGACAGCGATGGGTTCGCCTTACCGAACAGTTCATCTCCTGCCTTGGGATGTTACCCACTGTCAATCCATGGAAGCCCATTGTCACACGTAGCCGGACTGCCGCGATTGCCGCGCCCGGGAAATGGAAACATCGCCCTTAAATAGTGGCCAGTGCACCGTAGGGCGGAAATTGCCGCGAGGCCCGATGCGGATATCTGGCAAGCGCGACTTCCGTCACCGGCACGAAGGCTACGGGTTACCCGCCGATCCGCGTCGAGAACTCGCAATCGCCATCGTGCTCGTCCTTCACAGGAAATACTACGCCGCCGGGATCTCACGCTGGCAACCTGCGCTGTTTGGGATCACGATTATCGCCGTTACTGCCGACCAGTGATCATCCGTCTGAGTACCGTCATGCCGTCCCGCGAATCATCGCGTGATGGGTGTGATCATCAGGACGTAGCGAGGACTCCAGTGTGATCAACAACGAACTTGCGATAAATCGGCATGGTCTGCGTTCGCCAGACGATCTTGCGAAGCGGGTCACCGACGATCATGTCGAACGCAGCAGCCATCTCATGGGCATACCGGATGAATCGAGGTGGGCATTCTGCGGCCGCCGCCGTTGCCCGAGTTCCAGAGGCAGCTGCGTTGAGACAGTTGAAGTGCCACATCGCGAGGCAGTTGTTCGCGGGTCGCTGAAATTGACCACGCTGCAGCCCTTATGCTCGCCGAGCACAGGGTTCGACGGGAGATATCCCGTCATCTCGGGTGATCGATGCAATGAACAGCTACGCTTCGTGACGCAGCTCGCGGCGCTTGATCGGGCTCCCAGCCGACCACCTCGGCTGGCGGTCTCACGCAGGGAAGATCCTGACTTGCTGAATTGAGCCAAACGAGTCCGGCCGTCGGAATGGCGACAGTTTTCCGAGCGAGCCCGGCGTAGGTATCTCGTCGTTGGATAGCCGCGCGAGACAGAATGTCGGGAACGCTGCCCCCGAAGGAGCGGCGCCTGCCATACCGAAGTACTTTCGCAGCGGTCACAGGGTTGGGGTGAGGCGAGCCTGCGTATGGATCGCGTCTGGCCGATCTTCGGCACGTGATCAGCTCCAGTCGCGTTGCTCACTATCCGCGGACCACCTGAATTACGTAGCCAGCCATTTCCAGCCCAGCCCATTGCCCGAGCTGTCTCAGAATGGCGTCGATCGGCACTGGCGAACTACCGGCCCGTCGCTGTCGATGGATTGCAGGGCCTGAGCCGGTCCTTGCACTCGGCACGCTGTCAGGTCGATGTCGACGCGTAGATGGAGCCAGCGCTCTCGGCAGGGGCAGCCCTGTTGCAGCGGGCGAGGCTGCGTGACGTAGGCGAGCGTCGCAGGATCTCTCGAGGAGTTGTACGCTGAGGTCGGCGGAGGCTCAAAGAATTTGCGATCGGCTTCGACCGTTCGGGCAACATTGCTGGCGCGTCGAGGTCAGCCCATGCCGGGCATGCGTAGACTTCGGCGAGGTCGATTTTCGGCGCTGCTTGATCTGCATAGTCGCCCACCAGACAGTCAGCAGTTGCAGCGAGTTGCGATCCAGCGTCATCGCATCTCGGCCTGCCAAGGCTGACGAAGCGGTCAGTTCGATCCACCGACGATCGTCCCTGATGGTGACCGCGGTTTGGCGGGCTGGGTTGCTTACTGATGGATAGCGTACCGGGTTTGGCAAGCGCATGCCGAGTTCACGCGATCGGCGGGCGGTCAGGGCGGTGACGGCGGGTCGTTTGGCAGGGACGATGGTGGGGCCCAGCCTGCGACGAGGGACGAGACACGGGACTGCCGAAGCCGCTTGCCGCCCCTTGGGGGCACTCTTCGCGCACGCCTCGCGATGCGGCCCTACCAGGTCTCTGCCGCCGTCACTGGGCAGGCCGATCGTGCCCGTGCGCGAAGGTGCCCCCAAGGGGCGGCAAGCGGCTTCTCGACAGTCCGTGTCTGGTCCCCTCGTCACCCAGGGCTGGGCCCCACCGCGTGCCCAACTGTGGAACCTCGTCACCAAACGACCCGCCGTCACGCCCTGGACCGCCCGCCGATCGCGTAGCCGTCAAGAACTCGGCATGCCGGCGCCGTCCGATCAACCACGCCCAGTCCATCAACGTGCCAACCCAGCTCGCCCAACCGCGGTCACCGCTCAGGACACCCGGTCGATCGGTGGATCGAGGCTTGGCCATAGGGTCAGCCTTGGCGAAGCGGATGCGATGACCTTGGATCGCAACCTCTTTCGTCGACCCCGCACAGGCGCTACCCAACAAGGTCTCACCCTACTGACACAATGGTGAGACGATCACCAGCGGGAGAACTATGCAAATCAAGACGCGCCAGAGAGTGCGCGACCTCGCCGAGGTCTACACGCATGCCCGTGAGGTGACCGCGATGATGCTCGACCTTGTACCTGACATGTTCCCGAGCGAGGCCGAGCCCGGCAACATCGATCGCAGTTCTTCGAGCCCTCCGCCGGCTCGGGCAACTTCCTCGAAGAGATCCTGCGACGCAAGCTCGCCTACGTCACCTTCGCCCGCTACGGCACAGGGCTGCCCTACGAGCACCGGCCCCTGCGAGCGCTGGCTTCCATCTACGCGATCGACATCGACCCTGACAACGTTGCCGAGTGCAAGGACCGGCTCAGGCACGTCGCCTGCAATCCCACATCGACAGCGACCTTAACAGCAGGGCGCCGACCCCGGGGTTCGCCAGTGCCGTCGACGCCATTCTGGAGACCAACGTTGTCCGGGCGAACACGCTGACCGACCTCGATCCGATGGAATGGGTCGATTACAAGGCTTCAGCGCAACGGCATGTTCACTCGTGAGTGGTCCACCGTGAATGACAACGACTGGGAGCGCGATCTGTTCTACGAGCCGAAGGTCGACCAGACGCCGATCCATTACAGCGAGCTCGCCACCACCCCAACCCTGTGACCCTTGCGAGGAAGCTGCTTCGAGCATGAGCGCCACTCGGTTCGGGCAGCACGTTCCCGACATTCTTGACCGTCTCGCGCAGCTGTCCAACGACGAGGTGCCTACCCCGCCGAGGCTCGCTCGGGCGATGCTCGACCCGCTGCCCGGCGAGGTTTGAGGCGGCCGGACTTCGTTTGGCTCAACCCGTTCAGCAAGTCAGGGGTCTTCCTGCGTGAGGCCGCCAGCCGACTGTTCGAGGGGCTGGTCGACTGGGAGCCCGACTTCGTCAAGCGCCGCGAGCACGTCCTGCGCAACATGCTGTTCGGTACATCGATCACCGAGATGACCGGGATCATCCCCCGTCGAACCCTCTATTGCTCGGCGAACGCCGCGCGGGAACCCACAGCGTGGTCCGGTTCAGCGACCCGCAGGGCAACCTCCCTTTTGTCGCGGCCGAGCACGACTTCCAGGCCAATGGTCGCTGTCGCCTTTGCAACGCACCCGAAGAACTCGGCCGCGGCGGCGGCCGCGAGAACTATGCCTACTCGTTCATCCACGACGCCTGCCCCGCTGAGGAGATGGCCAGCATGAAGTTCGACGTGATCGTCGGTAACCTGCCCTACCAGATCGACTCTTGACGGGAACACCCGAACCATGCCGATTTATCACAAGTTCGTTGACCAGGCGATCACACTGGGTCCTCGCTACGTCCTGATGATCACACCATCACGATGGTTCGCGGGCGGCCTCGGCCTTGACGACTTCCGGACGCGGATGATCGCAGATCGACGACTGGCGAGGCTGGTCGACAATCCCAAGCTCTTTGACTGCTTCCCCGGCGTGGAGATCAAGGGCGGCGTGAGCTATTTCGTGGGACAGGGAGCACGATGGCGATTGCGAGTTCTCGACGCGGATCGACGGCGAGGTTCTCTCCTCCGTAACCCGTGACCTTCGTGCCGGTGACGGAGTCCTTATGCGGGACAACCGGGCTGCCACCATCGTCAACAAGGTCAGCTCCACGCTGGGCCATTTCTCGAACAGACCGTCAGTTCCCTGCATCCCCTACGGTGCCTCTTTGGCCACCAATTCTAAGGGCGATGTTTCCGACAATTTCTCAGGCGCAGTGGCCGTAATAAAAGGCAACGGTTCCGGCTACATTCGACCGGACCAGATTGAGCGGAACCACGCATGGATTGACCAGTGGAAGGTGCTCATCCCAAAGGCAGGAGATGGACATGGCCGCGAGACTGCCTACGTCCTAGGCGAACCCATCGCTGTCGGGCCCGGATCAGTGTCAACCGATACGTACCTGGTGGCCGGACGCTTCGACGATCGACATGCGGCACGGAACTACGCAAGCTACTTGACGACCAAGTTCGTGCGTTTCCTTGTACTACAGAGGAAGGTGACTCAAGATCTGGTGCCCGAGCGCTTCAAGTTCGTTCCGATGCTGGACAGCGTCGCGCAGCTGGTCCGATGAGGAGTTGTACGAGCATTTCGGGCTCACTGAGGAAGAGCGCGCCTACATTGAGGCGACGATCAAGCCGCGAGAGGTCAACTGGGCGCTCGACTCTCCGATCCCTGTCAGCCATCTACCTGGCGGTGCGAAGTACCGTCCCGGTGCGTCAGCCGGCGAACTCGAGGATGACGAGTGACGAACCGCATCTATGTCTACACCGTGGTCGGCAAGGACGTCGAGCCCTGGGAACGCACCGAGGGCTCCAGACTCGTCACAGGCAAGGGCCTCCTGAAAGTTGGCCAGACAACCAAGGGCACCGCTCGCGCACGGGTCAAGCAGCAACTCAACACCGCTTACCCCGGCCTCCAGGGCGTCTCGATCCTGTATGACGAGCCGGCCATCACTGCTCACGGCGAAGAGTTCTCGACCACGACGTCCATGCCGCCCTGGTCGCCGCCGGAATCCACCGCACTGGTGGTGAGTGGTTCGAGGCGACGCTCGACGAGACGAAGGCCGCGATCCAGGTCGTCCGCTCCGGCATCGCCTATCAGCCCAAGCGGACCCAGTCGTTTGGCATGCGCCCCGAGCAGCGCGCCGCTGTCGAACTGACCTCGTCCTACTTCCGCGCGCACGCCGGAGTCAAAGCTCCAAAGTTCTTGTGGAACGCCAAGATGCGGTTTGGCAAGACATTCACCGCCTACCAGCTCGCCAACGAGATGGGTTGGCGCCGTGTGCTCGTGCTCACCTTCGCCGGCCGTGGCGACCGGCTGGCACGACGACCTGGTCTCGCACGTCGACTTCGATGGTTGGCGCTACGTCGACAAGGAGTCCTCGGAGTCCGAGCGCGACGATGCCGCCGACTACGCCGGTCCGGTCGTCTGGTTCGCCTCCCTGCAGGACCTCGGCGGTCGCGACGCCGACGGCAACATCAAGACGAAGAACGAGGTCATCCACCTGATCGACTGGGACGCGATCATCCTTGATGAGTATCACTTCGGTGCCTGGCGCGACTCCCGCGCTCTCTACGACCCCTCCGACAAGGAGGAAGCCGAGTTGGATGAGCCCGAGGATCGGGTGACGGTCGAGGACCTCGCCGAGGAGTTGGCCGTCAAGGCCGGGCACTACCTCTACCTGTCGGGCACACCGTTCCGGGCAATCACCGACGGTGAATTCACCGAGGACGCCATCTTCAACTGGACTTACATCGACGAGCAACGTGAGAAGTCCGAGTGGGACGACGCCAACGGCCCCAACCCGTACGTCACGCTGCCCCGAATGGAGATGTACTCCTACGACATGGGCAGTGGTGCCGAGGAGTACGCCGAGGACGGCGAGTTCAGCGGCTTCAGCCTCAACGAGTTCTTCAAGGCCACCAAGAACGACGACGGCGGCTTCGTGTTCGAGCGTCCCGACGAGGTCGCGGAGTTTCTGGAGATGCTGCGCGGCAAGTTGTCCGACCAGATGAAGCTGCAGGTGCTCACCCAGGACAAGCCGCCATTCCCCTTCGAGGCACTCCGGTTCAAGGACGCGATCAAGCACTCGGTCTGGTACATGAACAACGTCGCCGCCTGCTGCGCGATGGCCGACATGCTACGCATTCACCCGTTCTTCTCCCAGTTCGAGATCGTGGTCGCCGCCGGCAACAAGGCTGGCCAGGGCATGGCCGCCTGCCGCCGGTCGAACGCGCGATCGAAGCCGTCAAGAGGGGCGACGGCGTCGGCTCGATCACCCTGTCGGTGGGTAAGCTGATGACCGGCGTCACCGTCCGCGAATGGGGCGCCATCCTCATGCTGCGCTCGTTGAGAAGCCCTGAGTCCTACTTCCAAGCCGCATTCCGCGTGCAGTCACCGTGGGCCTATCGTGACGCCGAGGGCAACCTCGATCTGCGCAAGCCCGTCTGCTACGTCTTCGAGTTCGATCCGAACCGTGCGGTGTCGCTCGTGGCCGAGTATGGCTCGAAGCTGGCCACTACCGGGGATACGACACCCGCTCAGGCGATCGGCGAGTTAATCAACTACCTGCCGATCTTCGGTTTCACCGGCGGTGCAATGACCCAGCTCGACGCCACATCAGTGCTCGACTGGGCCTCGGCAGGTGTCGGTGCCGCTGCTCTGGCCCGGCGTTGGAACTCGCCCTTGCTGGTGAACGTCAACGAACACACCCTGGCCGACGCCAGCCCAGCCTGCGCTCATGGAAGCCTTGGAGAATATCGAGGACTTCCGCGCCCTGGTCGACAACGCCCACCAAGTCATCACGAACACCAAAGATCTCAAGAAGGCCAAGCGCGACCAAGGAGGCAAGCTCGACGCCAACCAGAAGAAGCAGCAGGCCGAAACCGCTAAGAAGCGTGCTGAAATCCGCGAGAAGTTGCAGAAGTTCCTGGCCAAGATCCCAGTGTTCATGTACGCCACCGACTTCCGCGAGGAGGCTCCTCAAGCACGTGATCGAGTCGCTCGACTCGGCACTGTTCGAGCGCGTCACCGGGCTCACCGTGGCCGACTTCAAGACACTCAATCAGCTCGGGCTTTTCAACGCCCAGCATCTGAACCACGCCATCTACCAGTTCAAGCGCTTCGAGTCCGCAAGCCTCGACTACGCGCTCACCGACCAGGAACGTGAACGGCGCCACGCCAACGAACAGATCGGCCTATGGGAAACGGTGACAGTGGAAGCACACACTGCCTGACCGCTGCAGACCCGTGCTTCTAGCCGATCTCGAGGAGCCGGCGAGAGTTGCCCGAGAGCCCGGTGTCGGCCTCCACAACTCTCTTGCAGACCGCGCAGTTGGCGCACCTGGGTCACTGGCCAAGGACGTGATCGAGCAATGGGCCTGCGACCACGCTCACAAGATCGCGCTGCAGGATTAATACGGCCACATCGACCCAACCACGATCACCTGGTCCGTCGAGATCCTCCCGCTGGATGACCTCATGGCGGTGCCCACCGGCGCGCCAGAGTCGGCCCAGATCACGACCCTCCTGTTCGGCGGTGCTGCCGCAGCTCGCCGTCGCTGCCGTGATGTGGATGCTGAATGCCCTCACCCAGGTCGCCGGCGGCATGTTCAGCGCCGCCATGCCGCGCAACCCATCCGCGGGCGAAGCCGCTGCCTATCTGCTGGCGATGATCCCCTTCTTCACGCTCACCATGGCGCTGCAGCTCGTCGTGCAGCTCTTCACGACGCCGTTCTTGCAGACCTACTACACCTACATGTTCATCGATCAGGTCCGACGCAGCGAGTTGCCGCCGCAGCAGTACGGGCACGGCGGGCCGGGGTATCCGCCTCCCGGACCGCAGCCTGGCCAGCCCGAGTACCCCCAGCCGTACCCGGGGCAGCCCAATCCCGGGACGCCGCCGCCGACCCAGCAGTACCCCAGTCAGCAGCAGTATCCGCCTCAGCCCGGACAGCCCGGTCCCTCACAGAATCAGTGGCCCGGGCAGGGCTAGCGGCAGGCGCGCGGGACGGCGACTACTTCTTGCGCTTCTCCCGCGCCCGCACCTCGATCTGGACTGGGGTGCCGGCGAAGCCGAACTCCTCGCGCAGCCGGCGGCGCAAGAACCGGATGTAGCCCGGGTCCAGCTGCCCGGAGGTGAACAGCGCGAACGTGGGCGGGGCGGTGTGCGCCTGGGTGCCGAACAGGATCCGGGACTGCTTGCCGCCGCGTACCGGGTGCGGATGGGCTGCCGTGATCCGACCCAGGAAGGCGTTGAGCTTGCCGGTCGACACCCGGGTCTCCCAACCCTCCAGGGCGGTCTCGATCGCCTTCGACAACCGGTCGACACCGCGTCCGGTGAGCGCCGAGATGTTCACCGACGGCGCCCAGGAGAACGCCTGGATGTCCTGCTCGATCTCGCGATTCAGGTAGTGGCGGCGCTCTTCGTCGGTCAGATCCCACTTGTTGTAGGCGATCACCAGCGCCCTGCCGGCCTCTTCGGCCATCGTGATCACCCGCAGGTCCTGGTCGGCGATCGGCTCGGACGCGTCGATCACCACCACGCATACCTCGGCGCGTTCGATCGCGGACGCCGTCCGCAGTGAGGCGTAGTACTCATGGCCGGACGCCTCCTTGACTCGGCGCCGGATGCCTGCGGTATCGATGAACCTGTAGACGACCCCGCCGACTTCGACGAGTTCGTCGACCGGGTCGACGGTGGTGCCGGCCACGTTGTCGACCACCGAGCGCTGCTGGTGGGCGAGCTTGTTCAGCAGCGACGACTTGCCGACGTTCGGACGTCCCACGATCGCCACCCGGCGTGGGCCGCCAATCACCTCGTCAGTCTCCTGCGGGGCGTCCGGAAGGGCCTCCATCAGGGCGTCGAGGAGGTCGCCGGAGCCGCGTCCGTGCAGCGCGGAGACGGGATGCGGCTCCCCCAGGCCGAGGTTCCACATCAGCGCGGCCTCGGCCTCGTTCCGGGCGTCGTCGACCTTGTTGGCGGCCAACACGACCGGCTTCTTGCTGCGACGCAGCACGCCGACGACGGCCTCATCGACGTCCTGGATGCCGACCGCGGCATCCACCACGAACAGCACCGTGTCGGCGGCGGCGATCGCCAACTCGGCCTGCTCGGCGATCTGCGCGGCCAGCCCTTTGGCGTCCGGTGCCCAGCCGCCGGTGTCGACGATGACGAACTCGCGGCCGTTCCAGGACGCGTCGTAGGAGACCCGGTCGCGGGTCACCCCCGGGATGTCCTGGACGACCGCCTCACGGCGTCCGATGATCCGGTTGACCAGCATCGACTTGCCGACGTTGGGCCGTCCGACGACGGCCACCACCGGCTTGATCAGTTCTTCGGTGTTCTCGGTCATGGGGTTTCCTCATCTACGCCGGTTGAGCTTGTCGAAACCGCCCGTTCCGCCAGTTCCACCACGGCATCGATCACCTGGTCCAACGACAACAGGCTGCCGTCCAGGCTGACGACTCCGTCCGCGGCGGTGCTGAAGTTCACCAGGGTGGAGTCGTCGGCGTCGCGGCGCAGGATCTGGTCGCGCAGCGCGGCGTCACCGATCTGGCCGCCATGGTCGAGTTTGCGGCGCGCCATCCGGACCTCGGGGTCGGCGCTGAGCAGCAGCCGGACGTCGGCGTCCGGGGCGACGACGGTGGTGATGTCACGCCCTTCGGCGACGATGCCGTTCGGCGCTGCCTCGATGATCGCCCGCTGGCGTGCGACCAGGTTCTCCCGGCAGGCCGGGATCACCGCGATCGTGGAGACGTTGCCGGAGATGCGCTGCGAGCGGATCTCGTCGGTGACGTCGCGGCCGTTGACCCGCACCCACTGGTCGGACGGGTCGGTCGAGATCTGGATGTCAGCCGAGACCACCGCGTCGGTGACGGCTGCGGTGTCGGCGCCGTCGACGCCGGCGTCCAAGTAGGCGACGGTGACCGCGCGGTACATCGCGCCGGTGTCCAGGTAGGCCAGCCCGAGCCGGGTCGCAACCCCGCGGGCGGTGCTCGACTTCCCGGAGCCGCTGGCCCCGTCGATGGCGATCACTAGGGGTTTCGTCATCATTTCCTCACAACGACTCGGAATAGCGCAGCGTCCAACCGGCCGCGGTCATAGCGTCCTCGAGCCCCGCTCGGGCGGCCTTGGTCACCCCGACGGCGAGATAGCCGATCTCGCGTTCGGGATCGTGGTCGATGCGGATGTCCTCGACGTTCACCCCGGCAGCCTCGACGTCGGCAAACAGCCGGGCCAGCGCGCCGGGGGTGTCAGGGATGGCCACGATCACCTCGGCATAGGCGGTTTCGCCGGTGCCGTGCTTACCGGGCAGCTCGCGGACGCCGCGGCGTCCGTCGGTGAGGAAGCGGCGCAACGCCTCCTCGTCCCCCCAACCGTCGAGCAGTTCGTCCAGGGTGTCGCGGACGGCCTCGAGTTCGGCGCGCACGGCCTCGGCGTTGGCACTGATGATCTGCGTCCACAGCCGCGGATCGGACGCCGCCACCCTCGTCACGTCGCGCACGCCCTGGCCGGCGAGACGCAGGTGCTCGTCCGGGACGTCGTTCAGCCGGCTGGCGGTCAGGCTGCTCATCAGCTGCGGCAGGTGTGACACCTGGGCGACGGCCTCGTCGTGGTGGGTGGCGCCCATGCTGACGATCCTGGCGCCGCAGTTGCGAGCGAGCGCATGGACGGTGAGCACCGCCTTCGCCCGGGACGTGTCGTGCGGAGTGATCACCCAGGTGCGATCGACGAACAGATCGGCGCGCGAGGTCAGCGGACCGACCCGCTGCGAGCCCGCCATCGGGTGCGAGCCGACGTAACGGGCCAGGTTGAGGCCACGTCCGCGCAACTCGGCCAGGACGGTGCCCTTCACCGAACCGACATCGGTGACGGTCGCCCTCGGGTAGGTGCGCAGGGCGTTCTCGATCGTGTCGGCGAGCCGCGCCGGCGGGACGGCCACGACGACCAGCCGAACGGTGGCCGGGTCGATCGGATCAGTGGTGCCGGCGCCGCGCGAAGCGGCCACCTTGGCATGCGAGGACAGCCGGTCGATCAGGTGCACCTCTACGCCGGCCTTGACCAGGGCGGCACCGACCGACGCCCCGACCAGCCCGGTTCCGATCACCACCGCTGGGGTCAGGGTTGGTTCGTTCACTGGCCGCCCTTCTGCACGAAGGAGCGCACATACTCCTCGGCATCGCTCTCGAGCACCGAATCGATCTCGTCGAGCAGAGCGTCGTAGTCAACCGCCGGCTTGGTGGCCGCCGGGGTCACCTCGACCGGCGGCTCCTCAGCGCGCACGGTACCGCGCTGACGCTGGATGCGCTCGGTCATTGATCCTCCTGTTCGACGAGACAGCTTATCGCGCTCGTCGCTGAGGGGTTTCCCCGGTCACCGGGGACGGTTCCTTTGGTCACCGGGGACGGTTCCCGCGGTCACTTATCAGCGTGGACCGTGACGACAGCTGCCACGGCGACCTGGATGGTGAACCGCGGGCTCGGACGTGCATCCCGAGGCAGTGGCGATCTCGACATGGCCGTCCGATAAAGGGGAAGCCGACGAGTTTCGCGTCACGACCCGAAATCGGACCGGGTTTGTAACCATCGGCGAGCGATCTCGACATCGCCGCGTCCCGTGGGTTGGCCCCCGAGTTGACCTGGACAGGAACGTCCCACGAACCGTGAAAGGACTTGGCCCGGTGACCAGGAGAACCGTCCCCGGTGACCAAGAGAACCGTCCCCAGTGACCAAGAAAACCGTCCCCGGTGACCAAGAGAACCGTCCCCAGTGACCAAGAAAACCGTCCCCGGTGACCAAGAGAACCGTCCCCAGTGACCAAGAAAACCGTCCCCAGTGACCAAGAAAACCGTCCCCAGTGACCAAGAAAACCGTCCCCAGTGACCAAGAAAACCGTCCCCAGTGACCAAGAAAACCGTCCCCAGTGACCAAGAAAACCGTCCCCGGTGACCAAGAGAACCGTCCCCAGTGACCAAGAAAACCGTCCCCAGTGACCAAGAAAACCGTCCCCGGTGACCAAGAGAACCGGCCCCGCGTGTTGGCCGGGTGTACGCACTTGTACCCAACGACGGCGGGCGCTGTGAGGCGTAGTGTCCAAAGCGATTCCGCCTCCCGCGGGGAAACAAGGCGTCCGTTATGGAACTTCCGTTGCTCTTGGCGGGGCCGATCCTGCGCAGGGTCGACCCGGGGCTGGTCAGCGTCTGGACGGCGTTCAGCAGCCCGGCCGAGGTGACGCTGGAGGTGTTCGAGGGACGAGTCGCCTGCGACACCACCAATGCGCCGTTTGTCTCCAGCGCGGATCCGCCCGACCCGAACGCGCCGGCGCCGTTTCCGGGTGCGGAGGCGATCCGGGTCGGTGAGCATCTCTACCTGAGCATGGTCTCCGCCCGCATCCCTCCCGCCTCGGGGAAGACCTTTCAGCCGGATCGGCTGTACTCCTACAACCTGTGGATCGAGGCGGACGGCGGCACCAACACCCTGCAGTCGCTGAAGCTACTGGAGACCCGCCAGGTCAGCGGCACGACCGCGGGTCCGCTCGGCTACGCCGACCGGATGCTGCCCAGTTTCGCCCTGCCGCCCAGCAGCCTGGACGACCTGCAGATCGGCTACGGGTCGTGCCGGCGTCCGGGCTACGACGACGGGGACGCCTTGGCCTGGATGGACGCCTACCTGGCCGAACGGGTCGGCGACCCGCGGACGCGGCTGCATCAGTTGTTCCTCGGCGGCGACCAGATCTACGCCGACGACGTCGAGGACGTGCTGATGCAACGCGTCGTCGAACTCGGCGTCGAGCTGATCGGCACCGCTCCCGCGTCCGCCCCGCTGCCCGGTGAGCCGGCCCGGACGCCGATCGAGCGGATCGCCGTCAACCAGGTCCAGTTGCGCGCCGGCACGCCCAACTCCGAGAACCCGGACGCCGCTTACAACCCGCAGCCCGCCGCCGACACCGCCGCGAACCCGCTGCCCGCCGGACCGCCGTGGTTCGGCGTCGGCAACCGGCTTCCCCTGACCAAGAACAGTGCCCAGCTGACCAGCGAGGACGGCAAGAACCACCTGATCTCGGTGGGCGAGTTCGCCGCGGCCTACCTGCTCTACTGGTCGCCCGCCTGCTGGGGTCTGACGATTCCCGGCGCGACGATGCTGCCGGCCACACCCAACGCGGACCCGGTCCCGGTCAAATGGCTCGATGTGCTCACCGACGCCCAGTCGGTGAGCCTCCCCGAGGCGGGCTATCCCGCCCGCGTGCCGCAGTACACCTTCACCGACGCCGAGGTGCGCAAGGAGGAGATCGCCAAGGAGGCCGAGCGACGCCGGAAGCTCACCGACGCCGAGCGCGCCGAAGAGGACCAGAAGCGCGCCAAGGCCAAAGCGGAAGAGGCCATCAAGAAGCCGAAGGTGAGTCGACGCAACCACCGGGTGCACCGGCAGTTCCTGGCCAACCTGTGGCGGGCGCAGCGGCTGCTCGCCAACGTGCCGACCTACATGATCCTCGACGACCACGACGTCACCGACGACTATTTCCTCAGCCCGATGTGGCGGCACCGGGTGCTCGGCACCGCCCTGGGCCAGAGCATCCTGACCAACGCGATGACGGCCTACGCGCTGTTTCAGGACTGGGGCAACGACCCGCGCCGCTACGACCTCACCTCGGCCGAACGTCCCGACCTCAAGGGGGAGGTGCCCAGCGACCTGCTGGTCCAGGCCACCAAGCTGTTCCCCGAGGGCGCCACCAAAGGACCGGGGGCGGACGTGTTCACCGAGTTGGCGATCATGTTCGGCCACGACCTGGACAACCAGCCGCTGCCCAACGGACAGTTCCTGTCGGTCAAGCCGCCGATCAGCTGGCACTTCATGATCGACGGCCCCAAGCATCGGGTGGTGGCACTCGACAACCGCACCCGGCGCAGCTACGTCAGCGAGATCGGGCCGCCCGGCAACGTGTCGAAGGAAGCCCTGGACGACCAGATTCCCAAGCCGCCACTGCCGGACGGCGTCGAGGTGCTGGTGGTGGTCGCGCCGCTGCAGGTGATCGGCCCACCGGTGCTCGACGAGGTGGTCAGCCGCGCCATCTACCGGATCTTCGACGCCGCGCACATGGAGAAACTGGCCGAGGACCGCACCTCCGGCTCCCGGCTGATGCCGGGGACCAACCCGGACGCGCTGGAAACCTGGGCGCTGGACGAGGACACTTTCGAATACCTGCTGTCCCGGCTGGCCGACCACGGCCGGGTGGTGCTGCTGTCCGGCGACGTGCACAATGCGGCGTCCAACCTGATGAGCTACTGGCGCGGCGCCAGCACCAGCCCGGCGCGGATCGCCCAGTTCACCTCGAGCGGCTTCAAGAACGTGATGCCGGTCTACCTGCAGGCCCTCGACGCCAAGGCCATGCTGCTGCAACAGCTGCTCCGCGCCCGGCTCGGCGTCGAGCGGCTCGGCTGGACCAGGCCGGCGGAGAACCTGGTGCTGCTGCCGTCCGGACGCACCGAGGACGACCTGGTCGCCCTCACCCGCGCGAAGCTGCAACGCAGCCCGGTGCTGCTGCCCACCCACGGCTGGATCGACGACAACCCGCCCGGCGAGACCGACGAGGCCAAGACGTCCCGGCTGAACCCGGCCAAGCTGCCCCAGTGGCGCTGGCGGGTCACTCCCCTGCTCGATGCCCGGCCGGACGCCGAACGGCCCAGTCCGATCCGCGCCTTCCCGCTCGACGAAGCCCAGATCGAGACCCAGGCGGCCGACCCGGCCACCACGTTCGCCGCGCTGCGCGCGGTCGCGGTGCGCCACCAGCACGCCCTGGAACGGATGCGGAACACCAAGCAGATGATGTTCCGCTCCAACTTCGGCATCTGCCGCTTCGAGAGCGACGGCGAGGCCCTCACCGCGATCGGCGAGGTGTACACCGAGGCGATCGACCCCGACACCCAGCTGCCGGTGATGGGGCCGTACATGGTGCACCGGGCGCCGCTCGGCCCGCTGACCGAAGAGCCGCCCGAGCACTTACGCCGGTTCGCCATCGAGTCCGTGCCGATCCCGGAGCCGACGCCATGAGCGCCTCGTCCGTGCTGCGCAGCATCGCCGGCGAGGTGGTCGACTTCATCGTGTTCGTCGGCGAACTGCTCGGCGGCACCAGTTCGAAGCAGGCCCGGGAGGCGATCCTGCGGGATCTCGGCGCGCAGCCCGGCGCCGGCACGCTGACCCTGCCCGCGGCGCCGCTGGCCTCGATCAAGGCCTACCGGGACGCGGTGGACGCCGACCTGCAGGCCGACATCCAGGCCGCCGGCGACATCGCGCTGCTGCTCGGCGCGATCATCGACCAGGTCGAGTCCTGGAGCGATACCGACTGGTCGGGGCGCACCGACACCTTGATCAACAGCCTGTTCGACCTGCTCGGCCGGACCTACGTGCGGCAGCGCTGGCCCAAGCTGTTCCTGATTATCGAATCGCTGAGCATCGCCTGGGAACTGACCGGATCGCTGGGACCCGGCGACCAGGCACTGCCCCACCGCTCCGGCGGGGAGTATCACGCCGGCCGCTTCTTCAACGCGTTCGCCACCGTCTTGTGGTTCGTCTGCGACCCCGGCCGCACTCTCAACGAACTCGACGGTACCCGCGAAGGCGCCACCGTCGTCGACGACACCGCGCGCGACAAGGGCTTCCTCGTCGTCGACGGACTGATCCGCGGGCTGATGGCCGCGATCGCCACCATCGACCAGACCAAGGACGAGTTCAGCGAGAACATCCTCAGCGACGTGATCGTCGGCTGGGACGGCCCCGGGCTCGACATCGATTCGGACCAGCGGCCCAGCGCCGCCGACCTGCTGGCCAGCCGGATGGTGTCCTTCTCGCTGCGCCACGAGGCCGACTCGGCCGCCGAGGAACTGAAGGTGAGCTGGCAGTACCTGCCCCGCCGGCTCGGCACCCCGGCGCGGCCTCACCAGCTGTTCCTGGCGTTGGGCGGTGCTCTGAGCATCGACCAGGTGCTGAACCCGAACCGCGACAAGGGCGACCCGGAGTGGCGGTTCCGGGTCGGCGTGAAGAGCGATGCCGGCGCCGCCCTGCTGATCAGCGGCGACGACGTCGAGGCCAGCCCCGAGGCGTCCGGGCTGGAGGCGTCGTTCGGCTACGTCGCCACACCCGACGAGAGCGGCGTCAGCTACCACATCCCGCGCGACAAGGGCATCCGCGTCGAACTGGGCGGAATCTCGTTCCGGCTCACCCTGTCGGCGACCGGCGCCCGCATTCTGGCGGTCTTCGACAACTGCGCGCTGGTGGTGGACGGTTCCAGCGCCGACAGCCTGGTGCGCAAACTGCTCGGCGGAAAGCCGTACCGCACCATGTTCGGGTTCAGCCTGGGCTACGACTCGAACCTGGGTTTCATCCGCGAGATACACCGGGTTTCCGGCGCGGACGGCACCGGCGCCACCGTGCCGTTCGACTCCGCAGGCCCGGCCGGGCCGTCCGATCTCGACCTGACCCTGCCGCTGGGTGGCGGCGACCTCTTCGGCAGCGGGATCAACCTGCTCGAGGTGGTGGTCCGGCTGGCCGGGCGCAGCGCCGACGCCCCCGCCACCGGCTGGGCGGTCGCCGCCGGCGCCCTGATCACCTTCAGTGCCACCTGGGGCCCGGTGTATGTGCGGGTCGACCAGCTGGGCCTGCTGTTCCAGGCCGACACCATGACGCTGCAAAAGGACCGCAACCTAAAGGTGATCGACGCCCACGTGGACGCCTCGCTGCCCACCGGCATCGCGCTGAACATCGAAACCGGCCCGATCAGCGGCGGCGGCGCGATCCATCGCGATCCGGCCACCGGCGACTACTACGGCGCGGTGGTGCTGCGGATCGCCAGCCGGGTGACCCTGACCTGCCTCGGCCTGGTCTCCACCCGCGACGCCCAGGGCAACCCGCTGACCTCGTTCATCCTGATCGGCACCGTGGAGCACCTCGGTCTGACCGCCGGCTTCATCACCCTGGACGGCCTCGGCGTGCTGTACGCCGCCGACCGCACCCTGGACGTGCCCGCCGTCCGTGCCGCGCTGCCGTCCGGCAAGCTGAAATACCTGCTCTTCCCAGCCGACCCGATCAAGACGCTGCCCGAGATGGTGGCCGGGCTCCGCACCTTCTTCCCGCCCCGGGAGGGCACCCACATCTACGGGCTGCTGGTCAAGCTCACCTTCGGCAGCGCCTCGAACCCGCTGCTGCGGGCCGACCTGGCGCTGATGCTGGAGCGGGACAGCAGCACCGACTCGTCCCGGCTGCTGGTGCTCGGCCGGGTCAGTTCGGTGCTGCCGCAGCAGAAGGCCGCCCTGCTCACTCTGAACCTGGACGTGGTCGGCGAATACGACTTCTCCACTGGGTTCGCCGCCCTGGACGCGGTGCTGTACGAGTCGAAGCTGTTCGGCCGGTTCGCGCTGACCGGTGCCGCCGCCTTCCGGCGGGCTCCCGGGCTCGGGTTCGCGCTGGCCATCGGCGGTTTCAACCCGCGGTTCAGTCCGCCGGCCAACTTCCCGGCAGTGCCCCGGGTGACGGTCGCACTGACCACCGGCGACAACCCGAAGCTGATCATCGAGGCCTACCTGGCGATCACTCCGAACACCCTGCAGTTCGGCGCCACCGCCTCGCTCTACGCGGCCGCCTACGGCTTCTCGATCGAGGGCTACATCGGTTTCGACGTGCTGGTCCAGTTCTGGCCGCCGCACTTCATCGCCGACTTCAAGGCCGGCGTCCAACTCAAACGCGGCAGCCGCAGCCTGTTCAAGGTGGACGTCCGCGGCACCCTGGAGGGTCCGCTGCCGCTGCGGGTGGCCGGCAAGGCGACCTTCGGCATCCTGTGGTGGGACTACACGGTGTCGTTCGACAAGACCCTGATCGGCGGCAGCAACGCGGTGGTCAGCGAAGCGCTGGACGTGCTGAGCGAGCTTGTCAGCCGGCTGAATGACCCGCTCAGCTGGCGCGCCGTGTTGCCGCCCACCGCCGGCGAACTGGTCGGCGTCCGCACCGACCCGGCCGACGGCGGGCTGTGGCTGCACCCGCTGGGCCGGCTGGTGGTGCAGCAGGGCTTCGTGCCGCTGAACGTCGACCGCGACATCGACCGGGTGGGCGCGTTCGTGCCGGCCCGCGAGCGTCGGTTCGCGATCACCGCCGGACGAGTGGGCGAGACGGTCATCACCACCTTCGACCAGCTGGTGCACGACGAGTTCCCGGACAGCCAGTTCTTCGAGCAGACTGACGCCGAGCGGCTGTCGGCGCCGGGCATGGTCACCCGGGAGGCGGGCGTCAGTTTCGGCAACGACGGCTACGCGACCGATGCCTCCGCCGGCGTCGCGGCACCGTTCGCCTACACCGAGATCCTGGTCGGTCCGGACGGCGTCCCGGTCGTCCAGCAGCAGCCACAGCCGGCATCGCCGGACCACGTCCGGGCCGGCCTTCGGATGAGCGCGGCGGCCCGTGCCGCCACCCGCACCTCGGTGGCGGGCCGCTACACCCGGGTGCCGCGTCCGGATGCGCCCCGGCTGTCGGCCATGGGACTGGTGGCGGGAGCGCTGGCATGAGCCAGCCGGCCCTGACCTTCCTGCCCTGGGTCCGCCGGGGAGGCGCGCTGGCGCTGCCGCCCGATCTGCGCACCGGGCATCCCGCCAGTCACGTCGGCACCACGGTGGGGGTCACCGTCAACAACGGCCCGAGCGCGTCGGTGCCGGTGCAGTTGCTGGGGCCAGGTGCGGTGACCGGGGTGTCGCCGCAGCAGGTGATCCGGTCGGACCCGGCGCCGAACACCAGCACCTTCGAGTCGAATTACCTGGCGCTGATCGAGTTCGACGACCCGGGGCTGCCCTGGCTGTTCACCCCGGCGTCGGCGTCCGGTGGGAAGCTGCGGCCGTGGCTGTGCCTGATCGTGGTGCGCGAGCAGCCCGGGGTGCGGCTCGGCCCGGCCGGACGCGGCGCCCTGCCGGTGCTCACCGTCGGCGGCCCGGCCAAACCCGAGAAGGAACTGCCCGACCTCGCCGACTCGTGGGCCTGGGCGCACGCCCAGGTGGCGCTGGACGGTGCGGCCGACGCGGCCGGGGTGGCGGCGGCGCTGGCCGGCGACCCGGTCCGCAACCTGTCCCGGCTGGTCTGCGGACGGCTGCTGGACGAACAGACGTCCTACCTGGCCTGCGTGGTGCCGACCTTCGAGGCCGGACGCCGGGCGGGCCTGGGCGACGATCCGGGTACCGCCGAAGGACCCGCCTGGACCCTCGCCGACGGCATGCCGACCGTCGAGCTGCCGGTCTATCACCACTGGCGGTTCGCGACCGGGCCGGCCGGCGACTTCCAGTCGCTGGCGCTGGCGATCCGCGGGCGTCCGGTCGGCGACCGGTTCGGCACCCGGCCGGTCGACCTGTCCACCGCCGGGCTCGGATTGGCCGGCACCGATGACGCCCAGGAGCTGCTCAGTGGAGCCCTACTGGCCCTCGACACCCCCGCCGATCGCTGGAGCGATCCCGGTCTGGCTACCAGGTTCGCCTCTGCTTTGCGTGCTGTGCTGAACACGCCGGACGCCGCCCCGTCGGCCGAGCCGGTGCTCGCCCCGCCGCGCTACGGCTCGGCCTACCGGACGCCGGCCGCCCTGGAAGCCGCGGCCGGCACCCGCTGGTACGAACAGCTGAATACCGATCCGACCGCCCGGGTCGCCGCCGCGCTCGGCACATTGGTGATTCAGCGGCAGCAGGAGACCTTGGTCGCGGCGGCCTGGGATCAGTCCGCCGACCTGGGGCCCGCCACCCGGTTGGTCGGCCTGGCCGGCCTGGGCTTCGCGGTCGCCCGCCAGTCTGCATCGACGGCATGTGGCCCCGCTGACCGCCGAATCCGGGTTGTTCGTGCTGGCCCCGCTGCGCGCCAGGCTGATGGCGGCGCCCCCGATGACCGGCGGCAAGAGCTTCGCGGCGCAATGGTCCGAGGCCCAGTTGCCGTCCGCCGCCGTCGGGTCTGCCGTCCGGCGGGTGACCCGGGTCCGCGGACCCGCGCTGCGGACCGCCGAACGCGCCGCCGAGTCAGGCGGCACGCCGCTGCCGAAGCTGAACTGGCTGGGCCGGATGGTGCCGGCGTCGCGGATCGAGCGCGACTTCGAGGCACCCACCGGGCCGCTGACCTTCGATGCGGTCGCCCCCGGTCTACCCACGCCGCAGACCCTGACCTGGGCCGCGCTCACCTCGGACGCCGTGGCGAACATGCCGCCCCGGCCCGGCTTCGCGGTGTCGGCCACGCCCGCGCCGGCCGGGCCGCGTCCGTTCCCCCTGCCCAGCGAGATCGTGGCCGGTGACCTCACGGGCCTCCCGGTGTTCCGGCCCTCGCTGCGCACTGGGGAGGACGGCGGCGAGCCCACCCCGATCAGCCGTCGCCCGCCGGGTGATCCCGGTGACCCGCCCGATCCGGTCGATCCCGATCCCGTCGATCCGCACCCGCACCCGCGTCCTCCGCGGGTCGACTCGGCTGCGGCGGCACTGTTCCGGCAGGTCGCCGGGGCGCACCTCGCGGCCTTCATGGACACACCGCCGCAGCAGCCGTCCGGCCTGGGCACCATCGCGGTCGGCACGCTGTTCGACGAGGCGAAGCAACTCACCGCACCGCTCCGCACTTTCGCCGCCGCGGTCGACGGACTGTTCAGCGGCACTCCCCCGGCGTCGCCGCCGACGTCGGAAACGCCCTTGCCAGACCTCAGTTTCGTGCCGCGGTTCGCCACCCCGATGGCACAGGCCCTGGTCGAGCTGGGGCAGCAGTGGCTGTTGCCCGGGCTGGACGGCGTGCCGGCCAACACGGCGGTGGCATTGCGCACCAACGGCGCCTTCGTCGAGGCGTTCCTGGTCGGGCTGAATCACGAGTTCGGCCGCGAACTGCTGTGGCGCGAGTTCCCGTCGCCCCTCACCGCGACCTTCTTCGACCGCTTCTGGGACGCCGCGGTCGCCCCCACCGAGCCGCCCGACATCCCGCAGCTCGACCAGTGGGACGACCGGGCGCTGGGTGCGCCGACACTGCGGCCGGAACGGTTCGTCCTGCTGCTGCGCAGCGAGTTGATCCGGCGCTTCCCGGACGCTGTGGTGACCGCATCCAAGCTGGGCACGGATCCGCCGGAGACCCGGCTGCCGGTGTTCCGCGGCTCCCTCGACCCCGACCTCAGCTACTTCGGCTTCGCCATCCCGCTGGACCGGGCCGACCAGTACGCGATCAGCATCGCCGAGCAGCCGGGTGCGCCGCGGTTCGGGTTCGAGGTCGGCGAAGCCCCACCCGGCGTCACCCACGCCCCGGCCCCCGACGCGAGCGCCGCCCAGCTGGCCGGACGGCTGCGCCAACTGCCCGCCCGGATCACCATTCCGATCACGGTGCTGATGCGGGAGCAGGAGCCATGACCGATCCGCTGAACCTGGGTCCGCTGACCGCCGACGCCCTGATCGCCGACCCGCGACTCGGTGCCGTGCTGGGCGACGCGACCCACCCGCTCGCGCTGCTGC
The DNA here is from genome assembly GCA_044225075.1 of Micropruina sp. GTDB lineage: Bacteria > Actinomycetota > Actinomycetes > Propionibacteriales > Propionibacteriaceae > Micropruina. Next base: position 87,901 of record JBGAJF010000011.1, read on the forward strand.
CGGTGCGGCTGGAGACCCGTTACGCCGGCGCCGAGTTGCTGGTGCGGATCTATCCCGACCAGCTGCAGGTGGACGCCCACGATCCCCGGTTGTCGGCCGCCGAACAGGCCGCTGGCCAGGAGTTTTGGCGCCGCCAGTGGCGAACCGGCGGCAACAGCGACCGGCAGCAGCGGCTCTGGGCGGCGCTCGCCGAGCGGTTCGGCCCCGGACGCGCGGGCTGGGTCGCCCGGGCCACCCGTCCGACCAACCCGGCGGCACGGCCGAGCGCGGAGGTCGGCGACGAGGCACCACTCGGTGCCGAGCCGACGTTCGGCTCGCTGGCCGTCACCGAGGAGCGCAGCACGCCGGTGGCACGGCTGCTGCCCCGGCAATGGACGGTGACGGCCTACGCGGGTGGCGCGGTGATCGCGTCGGCGACCGGGCAGCCGATCACGATCGACCCGGCGGTCGGCCCGGATCTGGCCGCGCCCCTGGTCGCGGATGCCGACGATCACGAGGTGGCCGCCGTCGACGCCGGGATGAACTGGCTGGTCGACTTCGCGACGGCCGAGAAGCTCGGCATGGCGCTGCGGCTGCCGGTCACCAGTGGCGTCGACCTGCTGGTCGCCTGCGGCGTGCGAGGCGGCGACGCCGCGGCCGGGGCTGCCGGGCTGGCCGCCCTGCTCGACGCGCAGCGCTATTCCGCCGGGCTCGCCTTCCTGGCCCCGGATGCCACCACCAACAATGCCGAGGCGGCGCCGTCCGGCTGGTCGAGCACTGATCCCGGTGGCTGGACGCCGCAGGCGGTGACGCCGGCGCCCGGGTCGTTCGGGGCGGCGGCGTCCGCGCTGCTCGGGGTGGGCGACGCGCAGTTCTTCGGCAGCCTGCCGCACGCCGAGCACGACGAACCGACGGTGGCCGGTGCGATGAGCCGGGCAATGTGGCCGGCGACCTGGGGGTACTGGCTCACCCAGTTCGTCGGGGTGGACGCCGCCACCAACGAGTGGGCGCGCGACTTCGCCGGACGCTTTGTTCGCCCGGACGGCCCGCTGCCGGCGCTGCGGATCGGACGGCAGCCGTACGGGGTGCTGCCGGTCACCTCGCTGGGACGCTTCGGCGGCGACGACGGACGGCTCACCCGGCTTGCCAGCGCACTGGCCGGGCTGCGCGATCAGGGCTGGCGTCCGGCGGTCGGCCGGGCGCCCCGGATCGGACGCGGCAGCGATGTCGCCGCCGACTTGGTGGACGTGCTGCGGCTGGAGGGCCGCTCGGACGACCTGAGGGTGCGGCGCAGCATGGGCGCCCGGTTTGCCGACAACCTGGCCCGGTTCCTGGCCCGTGAGCTGACCGACAGCGGCTTCTGGAACACCGCCCGCGACCGGGATCTGCCGATCGCCCGGGCCGCGGGGTTGGGGCTGATCCCGGGTGCCCTGGTCGTGCATGAACCCGATGGACGCCCGATCACCCTGCCGCTGGTCCGCGCGGACGGCGAAGCCGAGGCGTTGCGGTCCCTGCTGGCCGCCGATCCGGACGCGCTGGCCACCTCGTCCGATCCGCCGGGCTCGGTGCTCGAAGCGCTGGTGCGGCACGGGTTGCTGCGTGAGCACGCCGATGCGGCCTCCCGGCTGCTGGGGCTCTCGGCAACCGACGCCGAGTTGTACGGCTTCGGCGATGACGTCACCGGCTGGTCGGCCCGGCGGGCTACGACGTTGCCGAGCGGTGGCACCGTTCGCGATCGGCTGGCCGACCGGTCGCCGGCGAGTCCGCTGGCCGGCTTCCGTGCCGCCGTCGAGGCGGTGGCGTCGGCGTCCGGGGCCGCGGCGGAGCGGCAGTTGCTGGGCTGGCTGGACGCCGCGACCCATCGCCTGGACGCCTGGGTGACCGGCCTGGCGACAGCCCGGCTGAGCCAGCTGCGGGAGGCGGCGCCGTCCGGGGTGTTGGTCGGCGGCTACGGCTGGGTCGAGGGGCTGCAGCCCGCGGCGTCCACCCCGGTCGCGCAGCCGCCCGCCGGCGAACCGGCGCCGCTGCGGTACGCCGACGGCGACCCCGGGTTCATCCATGCCCCCTCGGTGCATCAGGCCCAGGTGGCGGCGATGCTGCGCAACGCGCATCTGTCGCACGGCGGCGGTGAGCAGGACCCGTTCGCGGTCAGCCTCACCTCGGAGCGGATCCGGCTGGCCCGCTGGGTGTTCGACGGCGTTCGGGCCGGGCGCACGGTCGGTGCGGTGCTCGGCTACCTGGTCGAACGCGACCTGCACGAGCGGAACCTCGACTTCGCCATCAACGACGCCCGCGAGGTCGCGCCGCTGCCCGGCCAGGAGGATCTGCCGGTGGCCGCTCGCCGGCTGGACGGCCTGCGGCTCCACGAGTTGTGGCTGGGCGGCGAGGACCATGCCGTCGACCACCTGGTGTCGATGACCCGGACACCCACCGACGACGAGCGCAAACGGGCAATCGCCGTGCTGCGGGCGCTCAACGCCGCGGTGGACGCCTGTGCCGACGCGCTGCAGGCCGAGCAGGCGCACCAGTTCGCCCGCGGTGACCTGACCCGGTCGGTGAGCAGCGTCGGCGATGTGGATCGTGGCCTGACCCCGCCGCCCGATCTGGACTTCCTGGCCACGCCGCGGACCGGTGCCGCCGTCACCCACCGGATGCTGATCCTGTTCGATCCGGACGCGCGACCGGCCCCGGGCTGGGCCGGACCGTCCGCGTCCGCGCGCGCGTCCGCCGAGCCTGGATTGGACGCCTGGCTAGGGTCGATGCTCGGCTCGACGTCCGGACGCACGGTCGTCCTGGCCGCCGATCCCCCGGTGTCGGTGCCATGGCCAGAGCGCGGGCCGCTTTGGCGTCCGGGCTCGAGGTGGAGACCGCGCAGCTGGTGCCGGACGCCGACCTGCTGGCGCTGCTAGAGCTGGGTCGTTCGCTGGCGGCCCTGGTGACCGCGGCGAAACCGCTGGACGGTGCGGGCCTCCAGCCGCCGCATGCCGATCCGATCGGTGGGGTGGACGCCGCAGAGCTGCGCAGCCGAGCGACCCGGGCCCGGCAACGGGTCGAGTCCGTGGTGGCGCCGCTCGATGCAGCACTGGCCGGCACCGACCCCGACGCCCTGCGGGCGGCCGTGGTCGCGTCCTGGACGCTGGGCGTCGGCGAGGCGGGACTGCCCTCGGCACAGACCGGCTGGGATGCGGCGGCCGCCCGGGTGCGCGCTGATCTGAGTGTCCGGTTGGCCTCCGCACCGGCGGCGTCCGGCGACGTCGACAGCCTGCTCGCCGAACTGCGGGCGCTGCTCGGGCCCGGTTTCGTGGCGGTGCCGCGGTTCGTCCCGCCCAGCGCCGAGCAGCTGGTGGCTGCCCGCGACGACGCGACGCTGACCGGTGGCGATCCGCTGGCGTCCGAGGTCTGGCTGACCCGGATGGAACGGGTCCGCGAGCCGCTGGCCCGGGCCGGGATCGCGTTGCGCGAGGCCGAGGCCCTGGGCGGACGGCCGTTGCAGCTCGCCGTCGCGCAGGTGCCGTACGCGCCCGGGGACACCTGGAATGCGCTGCCGGCAAGCCATTATGTGGACGGCGCCAGTTCGCTGCTGCTGACCGGCGGCGACCTGTTGGCGCCGGGCCGGGTGCTGTCCGGGTTGCTGGTCGACGAGTGGGCCGAGGTGGTGCCGTCCGACACCCAGACCACGGGAGTGGCATTCCGCTACGACCCGCCGGAAGCGATGGCGCCGCAGGCGATCCTGCTGGCCGTGCCGCCGGTGCCCGGCGAGCCGTGGACGGTCGGCAGCCTCAACCAAGTGCTGATCGAGACCCTCGAACTGGCGCACCTGCGAGCCGTGCCACCCGAGTCGCTCGGAGCGGTGCGGCAATACCTGCCGGCGTCGGTGCTGGCGTTCAACACCGAGGCCGACGTGCCGTCCACCAATCCCCACGCGTTCACCCCGCCGGCGGGAGGCTGAGATGGCGTCGATCACCAGCTACTTCCGGCTCGAACCCGACCCGCTGCGTCCGGACGTCACGGTCGGCGCCACCGCACCGGTGCACGATCCGCTGTGGCTGCTGGCCCGGCAATGGCAGCTCGGCGAGTTTGCTGCCCAGGACGGCGGCACCCCGGTGCTGGCCCGCTGGCGTGGCGTCGCGGCGGAACCGACCCGGTTCGTCGCCGGCCCGATCCCGCCCGACACCGCCATGCAGGCGCCCACCTTCGCCGCCCTGGCCGCACCCTTGGAGACGCTGATCGAGAAGGCGGGGGTGCCGCTGCCGTCCGCGGCCGCGACCTTGGCCGGCTTGCGGCTCGGCGTCGACACCGGACGGCTCTTCCTCCGCCTGCTGGCCGCCCAGACGGTGTCCCGTTCGCTGCTGCTGATCGGCGGCGACCTGTTGGCGCCGGGCCGGGTGCTGTCCGGGTTGCTGGTCGACGAGTGGGCCGAGGTGGTGCCGTCCGACACCCAGACCACGGGTGTCGCGTTCCGCTATGACCCGCCGGAGGCGATGCCGCCGCAGGCGATCCTGCTGGCCGTGCCGCCGGTGCCCGGCGAGGCGTGGACGGTCGGCAGCCTCAACCAGGTGCTGATCGAGACCCTCGAACTGGCGCACCTGCGGGCCGTGCCGCCCGAGTCGCTCGGAGCGGTGCGGCAATACCTGCCGGCGTCGGTGCTGGCGTTCAACACCGAGGCCGACGTGCCGTCCACCAATCCACACGCGTTCACACCGCCGGCGGGAGGCTGAGATGGCGTCGATCACCAGCTACTTCCGGCTCGAGCCCGACCCGCTGCGTCCGGACGTCACGGTCGGCGCGACCGCACCGGTGCACGATCCGCTGTGGCTGTTGGCCCGGCAATGGCAGCTCGGCGAGTTCGCGGCGCAGGACGGCGGCACCCCGGTGCTGGCCCGTTGGCGTGGCGTCGCGGCGGAACCGACCCGGTTCGTCGCCGGCCCGATCCCGCCCGATACCGCCATGCAGGCGCCCACCTTCGCCGCCCTGGCCGCACCCTTGGAGACGCTGATCGAGAAGGCGGGGGTGCCGCTGCCGTCCGCGGCCGCGACCTTGGCCGGCTTGCGGCTCGGCGTCGACACCGGACGGCTCTTGCTCCGCCTGCTGGCCGCCCAGACGGTGTCCCGCGACTATGCGCCGGCGCTGCTGCGGGCGTTCGCCGTCCCGGTCTACGGCGAGGACGTGCTGGGCGACGCGGACGCCGCCACCGTCGGCTACGCCCGGCTGCACGGCGGCCGCAGCCTGGACGGACGCCGGTTGCGCGCCGAGCTCACCGGGCGTCCACAACCTCGGCTCGACGAACCCATCGCGCCCGGTGATGTCGCCGAGGTGCGTGCCGCCTGCGCCGATTGGCTGCGCCTGGTGGCGGAGCTGTTCGACGACGTGGACCCAGCCGCCGAATGCTGGCAGCCGGCGCGGTTCGAGCACACGGCGTCCATCTCGGCACGGCTGGGCGACAGCCCGTTCGACGAGACCACGCTGACCGCGCATCGCTACGACAGCGACGTGCTCGACTGGTACGAGTTCGACGTCAATGGCGAGGTGAACCTGGGCACGAAGCCCGCCGAGGCCGGCCCCGTCGTCGTCCGTACGGTGATGCCGGCCCCGGTCACCGCGCCCGGGTTGCCCGCCCGCCGGTTCTGGGAGTTCGAAGACGGCAACCTCAACCTGGCCGCTTTGCAGCCCGCCGAGACCGACCTGGCCCAGGTGCTGCTCATCGAAACCCTCTCCGGCTACGGCAACGACTGGTTCGTGATCGGTATCGACCTGCCGGTCGGCTGCCTGGTGCGGACGACGTCCCTGGTGGTCACCGACACCTTCGGCGTCCGGACTCTGCTGCGCCACCTTGGCGACCCCAACGCGGCCTCGGCGCGCGGCTGGAGCGTGTTCCAGCACGCCATGCCGTTCGACGCAAACGAACCGGAGGGCGCGACCATCCGCAACCTGCTGTACGTCGCACCGCGACTGGCCAGACCCCTGGTTGGACCCGTGGTGGAGCAAGTGCTCCTGGCCCGCGACGAGCAGGCGAACCTGGCCTGGGCGATCGAGCAGACGGTGGAGTCGCCCCTGCAGGCCGGTCTGCCGCTGAGTTCGACGCGGGCGTCCGATCCGCCCGGCGATCCCGATCCGGCGCCCGACTACCACCTGGCCCAGGCCCCGCCGCCGCACTGGGTCCCGCTGCTGCCGGTGCGCCCCGGCCCCACCGAGCAGGTCGTCCTCGCTCGTGGTTCGGTGCTCGACATCGAGGGACGCCGCCTCGTCCACAGTGTCACCGAGATCCTCGGCGGCGGCCCGGACGGCGCCCTGCTGATCCCCGAGGAAGAGGTGCCCACCGGAGGTGTCCTCGTCCAGCGCAGGCACCAGGCCGCCCGGTGGATCGACGGAACGCTGCACGTCTGGGCGGCCCACCGCACCAAGGCCAGCCCCTCGGTGCCGCCCAGCGGCGTCCGCTACGACTACCTGCTCGAATGACGGGGACGGTTCTTTTCGTTCGAAACTCGCATCTCGGGGACGGTTCTCGCCGTGCGAATTACGAACGAATGGAACCGTCCCCGGCGTGTGGGATTCGCACGCTGGGGACGGTTCTTTTCGGTCCAGTCAGGCTGTCGCTGCGACCGTTCGGAATCCCTTGACGGTGAGGTAGATACCCACCGACAGCTCCCAGGCGGCGACCGGCAGGGTGACGAGCATCGTCCACAGACCCGTCTGGGTGTTCAGGCCGAAGAAGGTCAGCAGGTTCGCGGCCAGCAGGAGCGGCGCGCCGATCAGGCCCATCAGCGGGATGCCGCGCGGCACCAGTCCCGAGCGGAAGAGCAGGGTGCCGAACATCAGCGCGTTGAAGGAGGCCATGAATCCGGGGCCGAACAGGAACGTCCAGTCCCGCACGATGACCAGGGCGTGACCGGTCACGGTCAGTGATGCGGGATCCAGGCCGCCGTCCGCGCCCTGCTGGCGGAGCATCACGACGCTCAACAGTGCGATGACGCCGACCAGGATCACCCCGGCCTCTATGAGTCGGGTGGTGACGAATCCGAGCGCGAGAGCCTGGCTGACCCGTTTGGTCACCGGGTACACGGCGACCGCGCTGCCGACGCACGCCAGCGCATTGGCGACGTCGAGCAGACACGCCCACAGGATCTGGTTGTCGGAGCCGGCAGACAGGATGTATCCGGGGTCGTTGAGGATCGGGCTCAGCATCAGTAACGCCGGAATGGACGACGCGAAGGTGAGCAGGTAGAACATCCCACCGGCGCGTCCATAGGCAAGGTCAGCTCGGGCGGTGGAAAGGGCGGTAGGTGCCGTCGTGGCGATGAGCATGGTCATTCTCCGTTCTGGTTGTGGTGAGTGGTGTCGGGGCCGACCTCGACCGGCATCACAGCCACCAGCGGTATGCCGAGGTCGCGAAGCGCGGCGAACAGGCCATGCAGTTCGGCCTGGTCACGGATCGCCCCCTCCACGACGGTGACGCCGTCGTCCCCGGTCTCGACGCTGAAGGCGTCAAGCCAGGCCAGATGGCTCCGGTCGAGCCGGCCTCGTAGCAGCAGGCGGTACCGGTCACCTGCCCGCTGGCCGGGAGTCCCTGCGTCCACGGTCGTCTCCGTCGTGAGGGGTGCGGCTCTCGGTGTCCGCCCCGATGACCAGCACGCTAGGAACGCAGGTGACGACGTGGCGTCCCCACACCTGATGAGGAGGGTGATGATTCGGGCGGCTACTCGGTCGAGCGGAACAGTCCCAGGTGGTGTGCGCGGCGGACGGCGGCGCGCCGGTTGTTGACCCCGAGCTTGGTGTAGATCCGCTGGGTGTGCGTACGAACCGTGCTCAGCGACACGTGTAGGGCGCGGGCGATCGCCGGCCCATCCAAGTCGGAGCGCAGCATCCGGAGCACCGCCAGTTCACGCTCGGTGAGGGGATCCAGGAGTCCGGACGAGCCGCGGGCGGTATGCCCCAGCACCACGCCGGCCGCACCGGAGGATGCTCCTCGGCGGCCTGCGGCGCGCTCCAGAAGCGTGTCGCGCAAACGGAGAGCGAACGGCCACTCGGGTCGGCGTCTGGCCAGGGAGTCGATCAGCGGCGCCACGCCGGTTCCGAATCGGGTGAGTACCGCCACGGCGCCCTCGGGTTCGGCAAGGCTCATCGCCCGCGCCAGTGTCTCCAGCGCACGAGGGGTGTCGCCGGCGTCCCACCTCGCACCCGCCTGCAGGGTGAGCACCTCGATGACGCTGGCCCGCCGGCCGCCGTCCTCGGCTGCCGCGAGCAGCCGTTCCAGCAGTCCGTCCGCCGACTCCCGTCCGGCACCGCTCGGATCTGCCAGCAGCGCGCCGGCCAGGGTCAGGTGCTCATACTCACGCAGGTAGTCCAGCGGATCGTCGGCCGCCACGCCGGCCCGCCGGATCAGGGTGAGCGCCGCGCCCCAACTCCCGGACGCGGTGAGCAGCCGCGCCCGCAACGTCGGGATGGGCCGCAACTGCGGCGAAAAGTCGCCCAGATACACGCGTTCCGCCTCGTCCAGCAGGCTCAACGCCGCTTCGAGATCTCCCTGATCGGCGGTCAGTTCGGCGAGCAGGACGCGCCACCTGTGTGGGTGCTGCGGCAGGCCCGCCGCCTCGCCGAGCCGGTCGGCCTCGCCCAGCTGCTGCATGGCGGTTGCCGGATCGCCCTGTTCGTAGGCGACCCGAGCCAGGCCCACGTGCATGTCCGCGCAGCCTCGGAGTTCCTCCGGACCGGCGAAGGCGAGGGCCCGCGGCCACCTCGTAGTCAGCATGAGCTCGACCGAGGTCGCCGCGACGCCAAACGGCCAGCCCGGTGAGCGCAGACGTGGCGCCGATCGCCAGCAGGTCGCCCGGACGGGTCAGCGTCCGCGCCCGGTCGGCGTGCGCGATGGCCTGGTCCAGATCGCCACCGATAAGAGCGAGCGCCGCCCGGTAGGTGGCGATCTCGGCGGGAAGCCGCGCGAGCAGTCCAGGGTCGCCCGGCGGAAGACCTGGGCCGGCCAAGGTTGCCGTGACTTCGCCAAGCCGCCGCTCGATGTCGTCGAATTCGTTGCCCGCCATCAACGCACCGATCATCCTCACGGCCAGCACCGGACGTCTCGCCACCACCTGGTCGGGCAATTCCCCTACCAGGCGCCGGATCACCACCTCTTGCCGGGTTCGCCGTAGCTCGCCGGCCCCGCGCTCGATCAGTTCCGCGGCGGCGTCGGTCTCACCTGCCGCGAGTGCATGATGGACGGCACCCTCGACCTCGCCCTCCTGCTCGAACCATGCCCACGCCCTTCGATGCAGCAGCGGTACATCGTCGGGTTGCTCGTCGCGAAGCCGGACGGCCAGTGCCCCGGCGAATAGCTGGTGGTAGCGGAACCAGTGCTGGCGGTCGTCCAGGGGAATCAGGAAGAGGTTCCTTCGAGCGATGTCGCGCAGCATCGTCCGTCCGCCGGTGTCCCCCGTAACGGCGTCGCACAGATCACCGGTGAGCCGTTCGAGCACCGAGGTGCACAGCAGGAACCTGCGGACCGCTGCCGGCTGCCGATCGAGCACCTCGTCGACGAGATAGTCCACAACGAACCGGTCGTCACCCGCGAAGGACCGGACGAAGCCCGCCCGGTCCGAGCGGCCACGCAGCGAGAGGGCAGCGAGTTGGAGCGCCGCCACCCAGCCCTCGGTACGGTCCTGCAGCGCGTCGATCTCTGACTCGGCGAGCCCGAGGTCGTGCACCTGATTGAGGAACGAGCCGGCCTCGGCCCGGGTGAACCGGAGATCGGTCTGCCTGATCTCGAGCAATTCGCCACTGGCGCGCAGCCGCGCCAGCGGCAGCACGGGGTCGGCACGGGTGCAGATGATCATCCGCACCTGCGGTGGCAGATGGTCGAGCAGGAACGTCATGCCGGGGCGGACGCCCGGGCCGTCGCACCTGTGGTAGTCATCCAGCACGATGGTCACGTCGGCGGCCAGCACGCTGAGTTCGTTCAGCAGCGTCGTCAGAACGTTCTCGATCTCGGCGCCCGTCCGGTGCAGCGCGAGCGCGGCGGCCCCGCAGCCCGGCGAGGCCCGGTCCAGTGCGAGCAGCAGATAGGTCCAGAACGAGTCTGCGTCCCGGTCGCGCTCGTCGAGCGACACCCAGGCGACCCGAGCTGACGCCTCGCGGGCGGAGAGCGCCAGGGTGATCCCGGTGGTCTTGCCGAAGCCGGGCGGCGCCGCGACCACGGTGAGCCGGACCGGCTCGCCGCCGACCACCAGTTCGGCCAACTCCGAGCGAAGCACGGCACCGCGGCGCGGCCGGGGCACCCGGAGCTTGGTCTCCATGACAGCGGCCAAACGACCCTCCTCACCGGACCCGACCCGGACAGCGTAATCCCGCCGACCACCGGCTCGCTTGCCCGGCTACCCGACCCGCGGATCTGCGGGCACCGCGTTGCGGGTAGCAGCGGCGGAGCGCATCCGCATCCGTTCCCCCGGGCGACCGAAGATGCTCAACACCTCCACCGGCCCGAGGCCTGAACTGCCGAACCAGTGCGGCGTCAGGGTGTCGAACTCGACCGCCTCCCCGGTCTCGAGCCGTAGGTCACGCTCCCCGAGGATCAGCCGCATCCGGCCCGACATCACATACAGCCATTCGAAGCCGTCGTGACTGCGCGGATTCGGGCGGGTCTGGTCGGCGGGGATGAGGATCTTCCACGCCTGGACGCCGCCGTCCCGGGTCAGCGGCACCACCGTGCGACCCTTCACTCGGCGCGGCTTGAGCCGCACCCGGGGGTCTCCCACCTCGGGGGCGCCGATCAGGTCGTCGATCGGCACCCGGTACGTGTGCGCCAGCGGCAACAGCAACTCCAGGCTCGGACGCCGTTGACCGTTCTCCAGGCGGGACAAGGTGCTCTTGGAGACTCCGGTACGCGAGGCGACCTCGGTCAAGGTCATACCGTGCTGCTCGCGGACCGACCGCAGACGCGACCCCACCTGATCGAGTGCAGCGGCCACCATCGCCGTGCCGTCGGTGAGAGCCGCTGTCGCCATGGCGGCATTGCATCGCGAATTCCCGGAAACAGCAACACTGTTTGCCGGAGCCGATCACTGGGCGGACTCTCGTGTCATGAGTGAATTCGATGTTGTGATCATCGGCGGCGGGGCCGCCGGATTGTCGGCGGCGCTGGTTCTCGGTCGCGCCCGTCGCCGCGTCGCGGTGGTCGATGCGGGGAACCCCCGCAACGCCCCGGCCGCGCACATGCAGGGCTTCCTGGGCTCCGACGGCCTGCCGCCGCGGGAGCTGCTTGCCGCCGGACGCGCCGAGGTCACCGGCTACGGCGTGGAGCTGATCGCGGGCACCGCGACCGCGATCGCGGCCGCACCGCGGGCCGCGAGCGATCCGGGGTTCCAGGTCCGGCTGACCGACGGGGTGACCCTGAGCGCTCGGCGGATCCTGGTCACCACCGGGCTACGCGACGAGATCCCCGACCTGCCGGGAGCGCGCGAGCGCTGGGGGCGCGACCTGCTGCATTGCCCCTACTGCCACGGCTACGAAGTCCGCGACCAGCGTCTGGCCGTGCTCGGAGCGTCGCCCGAGGCGATCACCCATGCACTGCTGGTGCGTCAATGGTCGCCTGACCTGATCCTCTTCTCCGACGCCGGCACTGTGACGGCGGCGCAACGCGAGCAGCTGGCCGCCCGGGGCATCGTCGTCCGCGACGAACCGGTGACCGGGCTGGTCGTCAAGGACGATCGGCTCAGCGGGGTCGCCTTGGCCTCCGGTGCCGTGGTCGAACGCGACGCCGTCTTCGTCCGTCCGAGTTTCGTGGCGAACGACACGCTGCTCACCGACCTCGGCTGTGCGCTCGCGCCCACCGGCTGGGTCGCGACCGACCCGGCCGGGGCGACCAGCGTCTCCGGGGTGTGGGCAGCCGGCAACGCGGCGAACCCGCGGGCACAGGTGATCACCGCCGCCGGCGAGGGATCGGCAGCGGCGATCGCCATCAACAACGACCTGTCCGAGGAGGACACCCGAAGGGCCGTCGGCAGCTTCCGGCTCGGCCTGCCGCTATCGAAATCGAAGGAGAAATGATCATGACCACCACCGAACCGCGCCAGCGGCGCGTGCCGCCGCCGACCACCCACCAACTCGCCCTGATGATCTGGCTGGCAGTGTTCCCCACCTTGACCGCGATCAACCTGCTTCTAGGCGGCTGGCTGGCGACGCTCGACCCGGTGCTGCGCACCCTGCTGCTCAGCACCCTCGCCGTGCCGATCGTCATCTACGGGATCATGCCTCGACTCCAGCGTGCGCGGAGCCGGCTGATCATCCGCCGCGCCCACTCGAGGAACTGAGTGTGTTCACGCCGAAGCCGGCTCTACAGTTGCACTCGTGTCGACGGACGAACCCACGCCCCGGACCCTCTCGCTGACCGTGTTGATGACGCCGGAGACGGCGAACTTCTCCGGCAACGTCCACGGCGGCCATCTGCTCAAGGTGCTCGACCAGGTGGCCTACTCGTGCGCCAGCCGGTTCGCCCGGCACTACTGCGTGACCGCGGCGGTGGACCGGGTGTGGTTCCGCCGGGCGGTGCATGTCGGTGAGCTGGTCACCTTTCTCGCCTCGGTCAACTACACCGGCCGGACGTCGATCGAGATCGGCATCCGGGTCGAGGCCGAGGACATTCTGACCGGCGTCCGGCGGCACACCACCAGTTGCTACTTCGTGATGGTCGCCCTCGACGAACAGGGCAAGGCGATGCCGGTGCCCCAGTTCGAGCCGGCCACCGATCTCGAGAAGGCACGCTGGGCCAATGCCGAGCGGCGCCGGGAACAACGGCTGGCCGGACGCGACCAGAGCGGTTAGCCACTCCTTGGTCGAGCTTGTCGAGGACTCTGCGGCTCGCGGATTCGACAGGCTCAGCCTGCGGCCACCTCAGCTGACCGCAATGAGCGCGTCCAACCCGCCTGCCTCGTCCACCGCAGCCGCCGTGCACCCGAGCGGGTCCTCCAACCGGAGCCGGCGGCGTCCGCCCCGGGTCTGCAGCAGCACCCAGGACCAGTCGATGCCCACCACGTCGGACGTCCGCTCTGCCACCAGCCGACCGCGCAGGTGAGCCCGGGTGTCCGGCGGCGGTTCCGCAGCGGCTCGCTCGATGTCTGCGTCCGTAGTGAGCCGGGGCATCCGTCCGGCACGAACCAGCGCCGCGTAGGGACTCTTCCGATCATCCAGATCGGCCCAGGCCAGATCGAGCTGAGCCAGCCGCGGATGGTCCCAGCCGAGCCCGTCGCGTCGACTGAAGCTCTGCATGAGGGTGAGCTTGGCGACCCAGTCCAGCTCCACGCATTGCAACGGGTCCGCGGCCAGCCGGTCCAGGGTCCGGGCCCACATCGCGAGCACTTCAGGGTCGCCACAACCCGCAACCTCTACCTGAGCATGATACTCACGCTGCACCTCGACCGCGGTCAACCGGCGTCCGTCGGTTAGCTTCAGCGACCGGCTGCAGCCGAGATCACGGCTGATGGTACGGATCGCACCGAGCGGATCCGCCAGCATCGGCGGTCGTAACACCCCGCCGTCGATCGCCTCTAACACCGCGGACGCCGTGCCCAACTTGAGCAGCGTGGACGTCTCCGACCGGTTGGCGTCCCCGGCAATGACGTGCAGCCGGCGCCATCGGCGGGCGTCGGCGTGCGGCTCGTCCCGGGTGTTCACCAGTGGACGCCGGATCGTCGTCTCCAGGCCCGTGATCGCCTCGAAGAAGTCCGCCCGCTGCGACAACTGGAACCCGGGAACGTCACTCGCCTGACCGAGACCGACCCGCGCCGCGCCGGTGAACACCACCCGCGTTACGACGAACGCCAGGAACCCTTCGACGATCCGCTCCCACGGCGTCGAGCGGCTGAGCAGGTAGTTCTCGTGGTAGCCGTACGAGGCGCCCTTGCCGTCAGTGTTGTTCTTGAATACCCGAACCGGCGTCCCCAAGCGTTCGGCCGCCGCGCCCGCTGCCCGGGCCACAAGCATGTCACCGGCCAGATCGGCCAGTAGCGCGGCCCGCGGGCTGGTCACCTCCGGGGTGGAGTACTCCGGGTGCGCATGGTCGACATAGAGCCGCGCACCGTTGCCCAGGAAGCGGTTATGCGCGTCCTCAATCGGCATCGGGTCATCCGGGTCGGGTCGTGCGAGCGTCCCCGGGCCGGCATGGGCGTCCACGACGGCCGCCGACAGCAGCGTCGGGTGCAGGTCCGGTCGCCCCGGCGCGAGGATGCCGTACTCGGTCTCGGTCCCCAGCAGCGGCATGCCCTCATCGTAGGGTTGCGGCTATGAAGTGGTGGACGACGTTGGGTCTCGATCTGCTTGTGGTGCTGCTGTTCGCCACGATCGGACGGCTGTCGCACGCCCAGGGCGCAGACCCTGTCGGGATCGTCCTGACCGCCTGGCCGTTCGTGGTCGGTCTGGCCGGTACCACCCTCGTCCTGATCGGCATGAAGCGGCCCACCGAGCAGTTCCTCAACGGCGTGATCGTCTGCGCGGGCACCCTCGGTTTCGGCATGTGGATTCGCGCCAATGCCGGGGACGGCGTCCAACCCAGCTTCGTCGTGGTCGCCGGCATCTTCCTGGCGATCACCATGCTCGGCTGGCGGCTACTCGCTCGGCGCCGGCTTGCCCGTCCGGCTTAGGGCATCAGCCGAACTTCGGCCCCCGTACCGGAGCTACGGGTTCACCTGACGCGCACCGCGCAGGGTGCGCATGAAAGTGATCCGTTCCCCCTTGCGGCCGGAGATCCGGGCCCAGTCGTCGGGATTGGTGGTGTTCGGCAGGTCCTCGTTCTCGGTGATCTCGTCGGCACAGGCGCCGAGCAGATGCTCCAGCCGGACGCCGTCCGCGCCGCCGGCAAGCACGTCCTTGATCGCGGACTTCTTGGCCCGTCCGACGATGTTGGCCAGCATGGCCCCGGAAACGAAGTCCTTGACGTACAACACCTCGCGGTCGTCGGAGGCGTAGGTGACCTCCAGAAACCTGTTGTCGTCACTCGCCGCGTAGAGCACCTCGACGGTGGCATCGATCAGCTCGCCGACCTCGGTTCCCTCGGCCAAAGGCACGGTATCGGTCAGGTACTTGCCCAGAATCTCGGATGCCGCCGCGGCGCCCGGGCGGTCAAGCTTGATCTTCACGTCGAGCCGTCCAGGCCGCAGGATCGCGGGGTCGATCAGATCCTCACGGTTGGTGGCGCCGATGATGATCACGTTCGACAGACCCTCGACGCCGTCGATCTCGCTGAGCAGCTGTGGCACAACCGTCGACTCCATGTCCGAGCTGACGCCACTGCCACGGGTGCGGAACAGCGAGTCCATCTCGTCGAAGAACACGATCACCGGCCGCCCGTCGGCGGCGTGCTCGCGGGCAGTCGCGAAGATCACCCGGATCTGCCGCTCGGTCTCACCGACGTACTTGTTCAGCAGTTCGGGACCCTTGATGTTCAGGAAGTGGCTGCCGACCCCGCCGCCGACCTGTTCGGCCAGCGAGTTGGCGACGGCTTTCGCGATCATCGTCTTGCCACACCCCGGCGGCCCGTAGAGCAGCACGCCCTTGGGTGCCGGCAGTTGATAGCGCGCATACAGGTCGCGGTGCAGGAACGGCAGTTCCACGGCGTCCCGGATCTGCTCGATCTGGCCGCCCAACCCGCCGATGTCGGCGTAGTCGACGTCCGGGACCTCGTCGAGCAGCAGGTCATTGACCTCGGTCCGCTCCACCACCCACAGCGCGACGCCGGCGCGCCGGTCGGCGGCCACGCTCTGCCCGGGCTGGGCGCCGGACGCCCCGGGCGCGGCCGTCAACAGATGCTCGTCGTCCCCGCCGCCGACGACCAGCAGCCGTCCGTCGGCCAGCACGTCCTTGACCACCACCACTTCGAGCTGGGTGGGTGATGGACCGAGCCCGACCAGCATCATCGCTTCATTCAGCAGTACCGGGACGCCAGGCTCCAGCTCGGCGGCGGCGACCTCCGGTGCCACCGTCACCCGCAGCACCCGGCCGCCCACCGACACGTCGGCGAACCCTCCCTCGACTACCCCAACCACGACGCCGTGCGCCTGCGGCGGGTTGGACAGCGCCTCGAGCTGGTCGCGCAGCGCCAGCAGCGATTCGCGCGCTTCGCGGAGGGTGGCGTTCAGTTTCTCGTTCGCCAGGGCGAGGGCACGGGCGTCCGCGCGGGCGTTGGCCAGCCGGCGCTCGGCGAGTTCGGCCGCCCGCCCCCGCGCTTCGGCCAATTCCTTGGCCTGGGCCAGCGGATCGGACGCCACGCTCACTCCCCTGCCTGCTCCACGGCGACCCCGGGCGGACGCGGACCGGTGTAGTCGGGTCCGTACGCTCCGGGTGCCGGACGCCGCCGGCGCAGCGGCGCGGTCACCCCGGGAGCCAGCCGACGGGTGAAAATCAGGAAGCCGGTGTGCCCGCTGGTGGCATGGCCGGGCCGGATCGCCAGGCCCTCGGCGTGCCACTGCCGTACCGACAACTCACTCGCGGCCGGCTCGGTGAATCCGCCATGCGCCCGCACGGTGTCCATGGTGCGGCCCAACTGGGTGGCGGTGGCGACATAGCAACACAGCATGCCGCCGGCCGTCAGCACATTCGCGACCGCGTCGATGCACTCCCACGGCGCCAGCATGTCGAGGATGGCCCGATCGACCTGCTCGGGCCCGATCGTCTCGACCAGATCCCCGATCCGGACCTCCCAGGCGGGGTGCGGGGCGCCGAAGAACATCTCCACATTGCGCTTCGCGACCGCGGCGAAGTCGGCCCGCCGCTCATAGGAGTAGAGCCGTCCGCCCTCGCCGATGGTGCGCAACAGATGCATCGACAGCGAGCCCGAGCCCACCCCCGCCTCCAGCACCCGGGCGCCGGGGAAGATGTCGGTCTGCACCAGGATCTGGGCAGCATCCTTGGGGTAGATGACGGCCGCGCCGCGCGGCATCGTCACGGTGAACTCTTCCAGCAGCGGCCGGAAAGCCACGTACGCGATGCCCCCCGCGGAGACGACCACGTTGCCGTCCGGACCGTCGATCAGCGCATCGTGGCTGATCCCGCCCTTGCTGGTGTGGAAGGTGCCTCCAGTGACCAGCAGCACCGAGTGTCGGCGTCCCTTGGGATCGCTCAGGGTGACCCGTTCACCCGCTTGCAGCGGGCCCGTCCGAACCCCGTTCAGTTCCGCCATCGTGCTCCCCACAAGGCTAATTGCCATCCCGGTCCGAATGCCTCGCCGACCAGATCGACCCGTGCCCGCAGGAACAGCACCCCGTCGGTCTCGGCGATCGGGACGACGGTGGCATCCGCCGCCGCCTGCTTCTGAATCTCGATCAGTGCGGGCAGCTGCACCTCGTCACGACTCGACGAGCGGATCCGCTCTTCCAGGTTGGAGAGCTTGCCCGCGCTGCCGGGCAGCGGGTTCTTCAGGTAGTCCTGCAGCCAGCCGATCGCGGTGTTCGTCAACGGGGCGCTGTCGCGCAGCTCGAGATCGGCCCGCTCAGACTCGGTGACCAGCTGGACCGTGATTCGCAGCCGGCTTTGCAGCGTGTCCCGCACATGATTGGCGAGATCCTCCATCGCCGGCGACGAGTCGGTGAAACGCAGGGCCAGCACGATGCCCGGTTCGAGTTTGGGCATCTTCGGCTGGCCGCCGAGAGCGAACGCGTCGACATGCCCGTCGATCATGCTGGGCAGGATCGAACCGGCAGTGCGGTCCTCCTGCAGAGCCAGCGCCACCGCGTCGCGTAACGTCGCATTCGAGCGATACGAGCTGTGGGTCAGCCAGACCAGTCGCTGCAGGACAACCCGCGGCAGTCCCCAACGGAAATAGCCCGCCGGCCGACCGTTGTCTTGTGCCTCGCGGATGCGGTTCTGCAGCCGGTCGATCGCGGCCGGGCTCAGGGTACGCCAGACGATCTCGGCCTGGCCGTCACCCAAGGCATCCTCGGCGGTCGGCGAATCCGACCACGCGATCCGGATGCGGGGCATGTCGGTACCGAGCGGCCCTTTGTACTGCGCGTACTTGGCGATGGTCAGTCCCTTGGAGTCCCACGACTCCAACTTGTACGGGCCGCTGCCGATCGCCTCTTGACTGACCGGACGGAGCTTGTCGGCCGGATAAGACTCTTGATCGACGACCGAGGCTGCCGGCACCGCCAAGCCATAGCCGAACTGGTTGTCCGGGTACTTCAGCCGAAATCGCACCGTCGTGGCGTCGGGGGTCTCAATGCTGCGCAGCGCGCCGAGCATCGACATCTTCTGCGGCGCCAGCCGGAGCGCCCGCAGAATGCTGAACTTGACGTCCGCGCTGGTCAGGCTGCGTCCGCTGGTGAACTGCACATCCTTGGGCAGCGTGCATTCATATATCTGGGCGGCGGTGAACAGACACTCTTTGGCGAGGTCTGGTTTCAGCAGCTGAGTGCTCGGCTGCACCAGCATCAGCCGCTGGAACAGGTCGAGCACCACCATGGAGTCGGAGTCGTTGCCCGCGCCGACCGGGTCGGTCGTCGTCGCCCGCTGCTCGGTGAGCACCGTGAAGGGACGCGGCGGTGCGCTGCTGCTCGACGAACCGGACGGCAGTGGCGCGGGGGTCTGCACACAACCCGTCACGCCGATCACCACGCACGATGCGGTCACAACGGACAGCAGGGAGCGGGCGATCGATGGCACGCCCTAAGGGTAGGGCCTCCGCTCACCTGCACAGGCCCACCGACCCGACCGAGCGGTGGAGTGTATCGGCCATTGCCGGACTTCGCGCGTAAAGTGACGTAGCTGCCCTGAACGGGGTAATGGCTCTAGTGAGAAGGGAACGTGCACCAGTGAGCAGCAGCTCCGAGACTTTGACTCTCCCGCACGCGGCCTCCGGCGAGCTTCGCCCGGACGCCACCACGACCCTGCGAGCTGCCCTGGCCACCCGAATGCACTTTCTCGACGGTGCGATGGGCACAGTCATCCAACAGTTCAAGCTGAGCGAGGCCGACTATCGCGGCGAACGCTTCGCCGACTGGCCGAGCGACGTGCAGGGCAACAACGACCTGCTGTCGCTCACCCAGCCGGAGATCATCGCGTCCATCCACCGCGACTACCTGGACGCCGGCGCCGACTTCGTCGAGACCAACACCTTCAACGCACAGCGGATTTCGATGGCCGACTACGGCATGGAGTCGCTGGCCTACGAGCTGAACCTGGCATCGGCACGGTTGGCCCGGCGCGCATGCGACGCCGCGACGTCCGCCGACCCGAGCCGTCCGCGCTACGTGGTGGGTGCGCTCGGCCCAACGAACCGGACGGCGTCCATCTCGCCGGACGTCAACGATCCGGGCGCCCGCAACGTCAGCTACGCCGAGCTGGTCGAGGCGTATCTGGAGCAGGCTGACGGTCTGGTCGACGGTGGTGCCGACGTCCTGCTGTTGGAGACGATCTTCGACACGCTGAACGCCAAGGCCGCGATCTTCGCCTTGGAGACCCTGTTCGAGCAGCGCGGACGCCGCTGGCCGGTGATCATCTCCGGCACCATCACCGACGCCTCGGGGCGCACCCTGTCCGGCCAGGTGACCGAGGCGTTCTTCACCAGCATCCGGCACGCCCAGCCGTTGGCGGTCGGGCTGAACTGCGCCTTGGGCGCGGCGGAGATGCGGCCCTACGTCGCCGAGTTGTCCCGGATCGCCGACTGCTTCGTGTCCTGCTACCCCAACGCAGGCCTGCCGAACGCTTTCGGCGAATACGACCAGACCCCGCAGGAGATGGCGGCCATCGTGGCGGGCTTCGCCGCGGACGGACTGGTGAACATCCTGGGCGGCTGCTGCGGCACCACCCCGGAACATGTCGAAGCGGTGGTCGCGGCGACCCGTGACGCGGCGCCGCGCACGCTCGCCGTTCCCGGGCCGGCGATGCGGCTGGCCGGCCTGGAACCGCTCACCATCACCCCCGACTCGCTGTTCGTGAACGTCGGCGAGCGGACCAACATCACCGGCTCGGCCCGCTTCCGCCGATTGATCCGCGAGGGCGACTACGGCACGGCACTCGAGGTCGCCCGGCAGCAGGTCGAGAACGGTGCCCAGGTGATCGACGTCAACATGGACGAGGGCATGATCGACGGCGTCGCCGCCATGGACCGGTTCTGCAAGCTGGTCAGCTCCGAGCCCGACATCTGCCGGGTACCGGTGATGGTCGACTCGTCGAAGTGGGAGGTGATCGAGGCCGGGCTGCGCTGCCTGCAGGGCAAGCCGATCGTCAACTCGATCTCGATGAAGTCCGGTGTTGAGGAGTTCGTCGAGCACGCCAGGCTGTGCCGCAAGTACGGTGCCGCGATCGTGGTGATGGCCTTCGACACCGACGGTCAGGCCGACAACCTGGAGCGCCGGAAAGAGATCTGCGCCGAGGCGTACCGCATTCTGGTTGACGAGGTGGGCTTCCCGGCCCACGACATCATCTTCGACCCGAACATCTTCGCGATCGGCACCGGCATTGAGGAGCACGCCAACTACGGCGTCGACTTCATCGAGGCCACCCGCTGGATCAAACAGAACCTGCCCGGGGCACTCATTTCGGGTGGCGTGTCGAACGTGTCGTTCTCGTTCCGCGGCAACAATCCGGTCCGCGAAGCGATTCACGCTGTGTTCCTCTACCACGCGATCGCCGCCGGCATGGACATGGGCATCGTCAACGCCGGTGCCCTGGTGGTCTACGACGAGATCGACACAGGTTTGCGGGAGCGGATCGAGGACGTGGTGCTGAACCGGCGTCCGGACGCCACCGAGCGACTGCTCGAGATCGCCGCCGACTTCAACGTGGCGGGCGCCGCGGTCGAGGAGGCGGTGCAGGAGTGGCGTTCGCTGCCGCCTCGGGAGCGCATCACGCACGCCCTGGTCAAGGGCATCGACGAGCACGTCGTCGCCGACACCGAAGAGATGCGGGTCGAACTGGCGGCGTCCGGGGGGCGTCCGCTGGACGTCATCGAGGGTCCGCTGATGGACGGCATGGGCGTCGTCGGCGACCTGTTCGGCGCCGGCCGGATGTTCCTGCCGCAGGTGGTGAAGTCGGCCCGCGTGATGAAGAAAGCAGTCGCACACCTAGTGCCGTTCATCGAGGCCGAGAAGAAGCCCGGCGACGCCGCCTACACCAACGGCCGGATCGTGATGGCCACGGTGAAGGGCGATGTGCACGACATCGGCAAGAACATCGTCGGCGTGGTGCTGCAGTGCAACAACTACGAAGTCATCGACCTCGGCGTGATGGTGCCGGCCCAGAAGATCCTGGCCACCGCCGACGAGGTCGGCGCCGACATGATCGGGCTGTCCGGGCTGATCACGCCGTCCCTGGACGAGATGTCGAACTTCGCCGCCGAACTGCAGCG
>JBGAJF010000012.1:0-97932 GCA_044225075.1 Micropruina sp.
CCGGCTCAGACCACCCGACGAAGCCAGCCGTGGGTGTCCTCGGCGCGGCCGTACTGGATGTCGAGGATCGCGGCACGGATCTGCAGGGTCTGCTCACCCGGTTCCGCAGCCACCACGTGATTGCCCTCGCGGGAGCGGAACTCCGCCACCGGTGTCAGCACTGCCGCCGTGCCGCAGGCGAAGGCCTCGACGATGTCGCCGGAATCGACCCGTTCGAAGATCTCCGCAATGGGGATCGTCCGGGCGACCGGACGCAGCCCGAGATCGGACGCCACGGTCAGGATCGAGTCGCGGGTGACCCCCTCCAGGATCGTCCCGGTCAGCGCGGGCGTGATCAACTCACCGCCGGCGGTGATCACCATGATGTTCATGCCGCCGAGTTCCTCGGTGTTCACCCCGGTGCCGGCATCGGCGAACAACACCTGCGAACAGCCGTGATCGGCGCCCTCGTATTGGGCGATCAGCGACGAGGCGTAGTTGCCGCCGCACTTCGCCGCACCCGTGCCACCCTTGCCGGCCCTGCTGTACTCGTCGGTCACCCAGATGTTCACCGGCTTCACGCCGCCGGGGAAGTAGGGGCCGACCGGGCTGGCGATCACCGAATAGGTGACCCGCTGCGCGGCCCGCACCCCTAGGAACGGCTCATTGGCGAACATGAACGGCCGGATGTACAGGCTGGCCTCGCCGGCGGCCGCGTCCGGCGTCCAATCCGCGTCGATCCGCACCAGCTGCTTGATCGAGGTGAGGAAGTCCTCGGTCGGCAACTCGGGCAGCATCAGCCGGCGAGCGGACGCCTGCAGCCGGGCCGCGTTGCGCTCGGGACGGAACAGCCAGATCGAGCCGTCGGCGTGCCGGTACGCCTTCAGCCCTTCGAACACCTCCTGCGCGTAATGCAGCACCGCGCAGGACGGATCGAGCTGGAACGGAGCGTAGGGAACCACCGCGTCGTCGACCCAGCCGCTGTCCTGCAGCCAGGTCGCCACCACCATGTGATCGGTGAAGTGGACGCCGAAGCCGGGATCGGCATGGATCTCGGCGACGCGGTCCACGTGGGCGGGTGCGGCATTGCGGGTCAGCGGAAAGGTCATCGGCATGGCGGCAGGATACTGACCCGGACCCAGCCCCGTCGCCGCTCGGAGCACCGTACACCCCTTCATCGATAGCAACCTGGGTTGACAAACCCGCGTCGTCAACCTAAGTTGCTCTCATGACCGCAGTCGAGGTGGCGCGTACCGCGTCCGATACCACCGACCCGATAGCCGGCCTGCGCGCGGTGGCATCGCTGCGGCGCGTCGCCGACATGCTCGAACTGGCACAGGTCGAGGAGGCGTTGCGGGGCGGCCACGGCTGGCCCGAGATCGCCACCGCGCTCGGTGTCACCCGGCAGGCGGTCCACAAGAAGTACGCGCGCCGCGTCGCGGCCGACCTAGCGGGAAGGAAGAACCGATGAGCATGTTGCTCACCAGCCGATGGACGGGTGCCGCGCACCTCGAGGCGGCCCGCACCGGGCTCGCCGAGATCGACGTCGATCATCTGTACCTCGGGCTGCTCGCCGTTGGTGGGCGGGCCGCCCGCATCCTCGGTGCCCATGGCGTCTCGCTCGCGTCCGCACGGCGACGCGTCCGGGAGTCGCTCGCCGAGGACCTGAGCGCACTCGGCCTGGACGCCGTTGAGGCCGTGCTGCCGCCACCGAAGGCGGCTCGAGACCTGGACTTCTCGGACTGGCAGGCGACCGGCCGGGCCCACGATCTGGTCACCGCTCAGGCGAAGGGACGCGGCGGTACCGCCGCAGCACTGCTCGCGCTGATCGCCGAGCCGTCCGGGGTGGTGAGGCGGCTGCTGACCGCGGACGGCGTCGATCCCGACGCGTTGGCCACGGACCTGGCTGACGCACCCGGCGAACCGGACGCCGTCGAACGAGTCGCGGCCGACCCGGTCCTACTGCCCCCGCCCGCCCGGGCCACCCGGATCCGGCACTATCTGTCGTCCCCGCCGGACGCGGTCGGCGACGCCATCGCCGACCCGGCGCTGCTGGCGGCGTGGGCGTATGACCCGGAAAAGGCCGAGATCGGCGACGCCGGCGAGACCATCCGGCACAGCCACGGCCGCAAGAAGCTGACCCTGCGCGTCCATCACACCCGGCGGCAGGACGGCGAGGCGGACGTGGTCACCTGGATCCAGGAAATGGTCGACGGGCCGCATCCGGGCCAGCCGCTGCGCTACGACCGGTTCGCGATCGTGCCGGCGCCCGGCGGTGCGGAGTTGGTGCACACCGGCGGCCAGCGCAGCTTCGGCGTGCTCGGCCGGATCACGGCTCCTTTCACCGGCTGGATCAGCGGTCTCGGGATGACCTACGGCGCCCACCGGATCGGCATGGAGATCGCCGACCGGCAACCGGAGTAACCGCTGATCGAGCTTGTCGAGGTCATACTTACCTGTCGGCAAGGGTCTCGACGAATTCGACCAACGGCAGCCGCGACTCCACTCCAAGCAGTTATCCACAGTTTTCGTGAGACAGTCGTCCCGCGTCATGGACGCTTCCCTAGGGTGTTCGGGTGCCGCAGAACATCGCTGTGATCCCCGGGGACGGGATCGGTCCGGAGGTTGTCGCCGAGGGTCTGAAGGCGCTCAATGCCACAGTCGGTTCGGACGCCTTCGACTTCACCCACTACGACCTGGGCGCCGAGCGCTGGCAGCGCACCGGTGAGGTGCTGCCCGATTCGGTGCTGGCCGAACTCGCCGAGGCGGACGCCCTGATCCTCGGTGCGGTCGGTGCCGCGCCCGGCTCGAAGGCGATCCCGTCCGGGCTGTTGGAGCGTGGCCTGCTGCTGAAGCTCCGCTTCGCCTTCGACCACTACGTCAACCTGCGGCCGTCCAAGCTCTACCCAGGCGTCGTCACCCCCCTCTCGGACGCCGTGGTCGCCCGCGGCCCGATCGACTTCGTCGTCGTCCGCGAAGGCACCGAGGGTCTGTACTGCGGGGTCGGCGGCTCGATGCAGACCGGCACCGAGTTCGAGGTGGCCAACGAGGTTTCGGTGAACACCGCCCGCGGCGTCGAGCGGGTCGTCACCGACGCCTTCGAGCGGGCCATGCGGCGCCGCAAGAAGATCACCCTGGTGCACAAGCACAACGTACTGGTGAACGCCGGCGGCCTGTGGAACCGAATCTTCACCGCGGTCGCCGCCGAGTACCCCGAGGTGACCACCGACTACCTGCACGTGGACGCCACCATGATCATGCTGGTGCAGGATCCGCAGCGCTTCGACGTGATCGTCACCGACAACCTGTTCGGCGACATCGTGACCGACCTGGCCGCCGCGGTCACCGGCGGCATCGGCCTGGCGGCCTCGGCCAACATCAACCCGTCCGGCGCATTCCCGTCCATGTTCGAGCCGGTGCACGGTTCGGCCCCGGACATCGCCGGCCAGGGCATCGCCGACCCGACCGCGACCATCTCGTCGATGGCACTGCTGCTCGATCACCTCGGACGCCGCGACGACGCCGTCCGGATCGACGCCGCGGTGGATGCCGACATCGCCTCGCGGGGTGCGGCCAAGCGCTCCACCTCCGAGGTTGGCGACGCCATCGCCGCTCGGCTGGCCTGAGCTGACCGCCTACTCGGTATAGCCCTCCCTAATCAGTTCAGGCCTCCCTTCTAAGGCAGGCCTGAACTGATTAGGCAGGGCCCTGTGCGGCCGGGTGTCAGTCGCGACCGACTCGCCGTTCGGGCGCGATCACCTTGATCACCGACGAGTCGTCCATGGCGGCCTGACCGGCAGCCTGGGCGATCAGAAACAGCCCCTCGGCAGCAGCGGCGATCGGGGTGGCCAGGCCCGCCGACCGCGCCGCTCCGTTCACGATGCCCATGTCCTTGGTGAAAATGTCGATCCGGCTGCGCACCTCGGCGCCGCCCTCGTCGTAGGCCTGCAGCATCCGCGGGCCGCGATCCCCCAGCATGAAGGACGCCGCGGCGCCCGCGCCGAGCGTCTCCAGCGCCACCTTGGTGTCGAGCCCGAGGGCGTCGGCCAGCGCCAGCGCCTCGGCGCCAGCGGCGATATGCACCCCGCAGAGCAGCTGGTTGACCGTCTTCATGGCCTGTCCGTCGCCGGGCTTGGCGCCGATCCGGACCAGGGTCGAGGACAGCTGCTCCAGCGCGCCCAGCGCTGACGAGTACGCCTCGTCGGTCGCACCGACGGTGATCAGCAGGTCACCGCTGCCGGCCCGGACGGGTCCGCCGGAGATCGGCGCATCGACCAGGTGCAGGCCGTCGGCGGCCAGCAGTCCGGCCACCTCGCGGACGGCGTCGATGCCGACGGTCGAGGTGAGCAGGATGGTCGCGCCGGTTGCCAGCACCGCAGCAACGCCGTCCGGACCGTAGAGGGCGTCCTCAAGTTGCGCCCTGTTGCGCACCGCGAGCAACACGATGTCGGCCCCCGTGGCCGCCTCGGGTGCGGACGCCGCGGCGCCCACCCCGGCCTGCTGGCCCAGCGCGAGCCGCTCGGGATTGATGTCGAAGCCGCGGACGGCGTACTTCTCGGCCAGCCGGGTGGCCATGGGCAGGCCCATGGCGCCGAGGCCGAGCACCGCGATGACGGGGTTGCTCATGTCGGTTCCTCGTTTCAGTCGGAGAGCTTGTCGGCCACGTCGGCCAGGGACTGGTCGTCGCCGACATTGCCGGCGAACACGATGTAGGGGATGCCCTGTGCGGGACCCGTGATCGGCTCCCAGAGAGAGACGATCCCCGGCAGCATCGGGCCGCGGACGAGCGCCCGGCCGATCTCCAGGCCGCGAGCCGCCACGTCCGAGGAGGTGATGCCACCCTTGGCGATCACGAATCGTGGCGGCGTCCGGTCCAGCACCGCCCGCACCACCTCGACGACGGCGTCCGAGACTGCTCGGGCGATCCGCAGCGAGTCGTCGCCGTCGGCGCCCTTGACCAGCGTCCGGCTGGTCCGGACGACCGCGTTCTCCCTGGTCAGCGCGTCACTGACGGCATCGACGAGTTCGGCCAGGTGGGCATCCCGCGCGTCGGTCAGCACGGTGGCGACGTCGATCTCGAACTCGGCCGGTGCCTGCCGAGCGCGTAGGGCGTCCAGCTGCCGGGTGGTCAGCCCGACGTGCGACCCGACCACGATCAGACCGCCGTTCGCGGACTCGGCCGGACGGATCGTGGCGACGTCGGCGGCGGTCAGCGGTTCCAGCACCGGCTGGCCGATCATCGCCCGGACGAAAGGCGGACCAACCCGGAACACGAACCGCCTGCCCCGCTCCTGCGCCCGCAGCACCGCGAGCGCGAGGGCACGCAGATCGGCCTCGTCGACGATGTCGACCACCACCGGACGGCCGTCGCTGAGGCCGGCAAGGACGTCCACCGCGGCATCGGAGGCCACCCTGAGTTCGGTCAGTGTGATCGCCGCCACCTGGTCGGACGGGATCCGTCCGCCGGTCTTCTCAGCCACCCACTCGCGCAGATCGGAGCTGGCATAGCCGAAGGTGGCATCGCGCGCGAACTCGGTCTCCCCCACCGGCAGGTAGCCAGTGGCAGCGCTGCCGGCGTAGTGCACCGAGTTCACCGTGATCCGCCCGGCGTCACCGAACGCCGGCACCACCACGACGCCGTCGATCGCGATGCCATGCTCGGCCATCGTTGCCCGAATGGTGTCCGGTTCCAATGGGAAATGGCCCCGCAGAGTCGAGTCGCCGCGAGAGACGATGTCCACCTCAATGCCCAGCCGACGGGCTGCCTCGAGCGCCGCCGAGACCACCTCGACATTGCAGCGGGCCGCCGCCTCGGGGTCCAGGGAGCGCGAGTTGGTCATCACGTAGACGGCGGCTGCACCAGTGCCGAGCGCCCATTCCAGGTCGTCCGTCGCCCACGCGTTCAGTACCGGAAGGTCGGCCACCGACTGCGTGCCGGTCGGATCGTCGTCCAGGACGATGAGCGGACGCGCCCCCCGAGCCCGCGCCGACCGGACGTCCTCCGGGCTGATCGGACGTGTCGGCGGAAGACCGCCGAGCAGTTCGTCCCTGGAAATCATCCACACCTCCGTTGTGCAGTATCAGACCTCTGAGGTCTGATAGCCGACTGTAACAAGGGCCCCTCATCGAGGACAAGGGTCGGACCATGGGACAGTTCTCGTAGATTCGAAATCGCACGACGAAGAACCGTCCCATCGGGTTCGACCGAGGAACGGTCCCATTCGCCCGCCCGTCAGCCGATGGACGCCTCGTCGCCGACCCGTCCGAAATAGCTGCGGGTGTCGTCGGCGGTCTGCCGCATATGCGCGCGCATCGCCTTGCGCGCTGCCCGGGGATCCCGTCCCTCCAACGCCTGGAGCACCTGGCGATGCTCCCTGATCGTGTGTTCGCGCATCTGCGGGATCGCCGAGGTCTCCCGACGGGCGGCCACCAGAGCCCGGCTCAGCGGTTGCATGGTGGCGGCGATGAACGGGTTACCGCAGCCGTCGAGGATGAGCTGGTGGAAGGCGAGATCGGCGGCGACCATCGCCGGCACATCGGTGGCGTGGTGGGCGGCGACCATCTCGTCGAGATGCGCGTGGAGCTGGGCCAGTTGTTCGTCGGTGGCCACCCGGGCGAAGTGCTCAGCGGCACCGATCTCGATGTAGCCGCGCACCTCGACGAGCTGTAACAGGACGTCCATCGGACTCCCCTGGTTCACGCGGATCATCGCGTCGATCGAAAGCCACGTCTCGATCGGGTTCACGAACGTGCCCCGACCCTGCACCGGGTTCAGCACCCGCTGAGCGGCCAGGATCTTGACCGCTTCTCGTACGGTCAACCGACTGGCGCCCGCCTGCTGCGCCAACTCGTCCTCTGCTGGCAGCCTGCCGTCGATCGCGAACCGGCCGGACTCGATCGCGGCAAGGATGAACTCGATCACCTCATCGACCCGGCTGCGCATCGCCGTCCTCTCCTCAGACCTCTGAGCAACCGAACCTATCAACCCGGCACCCGCGACGACGTGGGCCCTCCCTAATCAGTTCAGCCCTGTCGTATACGGCAGGGCTGAACTGATTAGGGAGGGCCTAGTCGGGTTGGCGGCGGTTCCACAACCGCAGCGGCTCGCCGAAGAGCCGGCCGCGCAGCCACCAGGTCAACTCGATCAACACCGCCCCGATCAGGCCGGCGAACAGACCGGTGCGAACCGCGTCGGCGTTGCCGATGTCGAGCAGAAAGAGCGACTGGGTGAACGGCCAGCTGAAGATCAGCAGATATGCCAGCGCGGAGACCAGCACCAGCGCCACCTTCCACCACTGATACGGACGGGCCACCACCGCCAGCACCCAGGTGGCCGCGACGATCATGCAGGCCAGTGTCGCCGTCGTGGCCTGCCGCGACGCCACCTCGCCCGCCCCGGGCGGAGGCAGCACCAGCAGGTAAGTGACGAAGGTGACCGCCGCCACGATCACGCCCGCCGGGACGCCAAGACGCAGCACACGCTCCACGAAGCCCGGACGGGCCCGCTCGGTATTGGGCGCCAGCGACAGCAGGAAGGCCGGGATGCCGATGGTGAACCAGCCGGTGATCGTGATGTGAATCGGCAGGTACGGGAACGGCACCCGCCACAACACCACCAGGAGCGCCAGCAGCGCCGAATAGATGGTCTTGGTGAGGAACAGGTTCGCGACCCGTTCGATGTTGCCGATCACCCGGCGCCCCTCGGCCACCACGTGCGGCAGGGTGGCGAATCGGTCGTCGAGCAGGACGATCTTGGCGACTGCCCTGGTCGCAGGCGACCCCGAACCCATCGCGACGCCGAGGTCGGCATCCTTCAACGCCAGGACGTCGTTGACGCCGTCCCCGGTCATCGCGACCGTGTGCCCACGCTCCTGCAGTGCAGCCACCATGGCGCGCTTCTGGTGGGGCGTGACGCGTCCGAAGACGTCGTTGCGGTCGACGGCCTCGCCGAACGAGCGCGGGTCGGCGGGCAGGGTGCGGGCGTCAACCGCATAGCTGGACACCACGCCGAGCGAGCTGGTCACGGCGCCCACCGACGCCGCGTTGTCGCCTGAGATCACCTTCAACGCCACGCCCTGATCGGCGAAGTAGGCGAGGGTGTCGGCGGCGTCCGGACGAATGCGCTGGTTGAGCACGATCAGCGCTTTGGCGGTCACCGTCCCCGGCGCGGACGGGTCGTCGACGGGGAGTTGGGCGGTACCCACCAGCAGCACCCGCAGTCCGCCGGCGGCGAGCTGTTCGGCCTCGGACGCCGCCGCCGAGTCGGGTGCGGCCAGCACGTCCGGAGCGCCGATCACCCAGCTGACCGCCGCGCCGTCGGAACCGACGAAGGTGGCCCCTGACCACTTCTTCGCGGAGGTGAAGGGCGCCTTGGCGAGCACCGGCCAGCGCGCGGCGGGTTCGAACACCGCGCCGATCGCCTGCATGGATGCATTGGGTCGTGGGTCGGACGCCACCAGTTGACGCAGCCCCTCCCCCACCTCGACCGCCGTGACGCCGTCGACGAGCCGCATTTCGCCGTAGCTCATGCCGTTCTCGGTGAGCGTGCCGGTCTTGTCGGCGCACACCACGTCCACCCGCGCCAGACCTTCGATGGCCGGCAGCTCCTGGACCAGGCATTTGCGCTGCCCGAGCCGGACGACGCCGAGCGCGAAGGCGACCGCGGTCAGCAGCACGAGGCCCTCGGGAACCATCGGCACCAGCGCCCCGGCCATCGCCAGCATGGCCCGCCGCCAATCGTGCCCGGCCTGGAACAACTGCACCCAGACGGTCGCCAGGCCAACCGGCACCAGCACCCAGGTGATCACCTTGAGGATCTGATTGATGCCTTGGGTCAGCTCCGACTTCACCAGGGTGAACCGGGCGGCCTCCGCGGTCAGCTGTGCCGCGTAGGAGGCGCTGCCCACCTTGGTCGCACGGTAGCTGCCGGTGCCGGAGACCACGAAGCTGCCGGACAAGACCTCACTGCTCGGCGCCTTCGGCTCGGGGTCGGCTTCACCGGTCAGCAGCGACTCGTCGACCTCCAGATAGTCCGATTCTGTCACCACGCCGTCGACCACGATCTGGTCGCCGGGCCCGACCTCGATCAGGTCGTCGAGGACGATCTCCTCACGGCTGTGTTCTCGGGCGCTGCCATCGCGCCGGATGCGCGGACGGGCTTCCCCCACCACCGCGAGGCTGTCGAGGGTCTTCTTGGCGCGCAGTTCCTGGATGATGCCGATCGCGGAGTTGGCGATGATCAACAGCCCGAAGGCCGCGTTGATCCAGGAGCCGGTGGCCAGCACGCAGATCAGCAGTGCGGCCAGGATGCCGTTGATCCGGGTGAACACGTTGGCCCGGACGATGTCGGCGGCACTCCGTCCGGAACGAGGGGGAAGGTCGTTGCGCTGGCCGCGGGCCACCCGTTCGGCGACCTCGGTGGGGCTGAGTCCAGGGTCGGCCGCCTGCGTCTCCATGGTCACCCCAGACAGCCTGCCACACCCCGCCAGATGTGCCTTCACCCGCCAATGTCGCAGCGGGGACGGGTCACTTGACCCGTCCCCGCTGCGCTGAGGTTTGCTCGCTGGCTATCCGCCGCTGTTCGGCGAGGCACCCGGGCGGGCCCCCGCCGGCGGCACGTAGCTCACGTCGATGCCGGACTCGGCCAGCTTCTCACTGATCCGCTGCAGTTCCGCCTCGCTGGGCAACTCGTTGGTCACCCGCAGGAACTCGGCACCGACATCGATGCGTCCCGCCGGCACCAGGCCGTCGCGGACGACCCGTTCGGCGAGTTCGTTGATCTCTTCCTGGCTCAGCCTGCGGCGGAGAACCGCAAGCAGGGGGACGTAATCCGCCTCGGGGATGCCCTGCGGATAGCCCCCTTTGAGCCAGTTCACGATTCGCTCGATTCGTGACATGTCGGTTTGGCCTCTACCCTCCTGGCTGGTTGGCGCCGCCACCGACGCCTCCAACGGCCAGCCTGCTTGGGCGAGTCTACCGGCGACTCGACGTACGTCCGACTCCGACGGCTCCTCCAAAGCCGTTCGCCTGATCAGTTCCCTGATCTGCTCATCGGTATCGCCGGACTCGGCCGAGGACCGCAGCTGGCGGGCCAGCCGCTCGACTTCGGTCTCGGTCAGCGACCGCCGCAGGATACCCAGCAGTGCCACGTAGTCATGCTGCGGAACCCCCTCGGGGTAGCCCGCGCGCAGCCATTGCAGAATCCGCTCGAACAATCCGGTTCGGTCAGCCATGGGTGTGCTGCTCCTCCTACTACTTCTTGACGAACGTCGGGAAGATGTGGTCGAACGAGACCTTGTAGCCGAAGCCGGAAGAGATGATGATCGCCAGCCCGATGGCGATGACGGCCAGCACCAGGGCGAAGGTGATCCAGGCGACCACCTTCATCATGGGCTTGCCAGCCTCGCCGCTGACCTCAGCCGAACCCCCCGCGCCCTCGGCGAGCGCGCGCACGCCGAAGGCGAACAGGGCCGGCAGGCCGGCGCCGACGATGATCGAGATGGCCACGACCTGGCCGATAGCGTTACCGAACAGTTGAAACATGTCGTTGCCCCCTTCAGGCCTTGGTGCCGATGGTGTCGTCGGTGACCACGTCCGCGGCCGGCGCGGGATCGGCCTGCCACTCGTCGTTGACGTTGCCGGCGTGCACCGCGGTCTTGCGCGAGTGCGCGATCATCCAGACGGTCAACGCGACCAGGGCACCGAAGACGATCAGGACGCCCGTGTAGCCGCCGATGCCGTTCCCGAGGTAGAAGCAGACCGCCCCGACGAGACCGGCCGCCGGCAAGGTGATGAACCAGGCCAGCACCATGCGCATCGCGACGCCCCAACGCACGTCGGCGCCGCGCTTGCCCAGGCCGGTGCCCAGGATCGAGCCGGTGGCGACGTGGGTGGTGGAGAGCGCGAAGCCCAGGTGGCTCGAGGTCAGGATGACCGCGGCCGAGGATGCCTCGGCGGCCATGCCCTGCGGGGACGAGATCTCGACCAGGCCCTTGCCCAGGGTGCGGATGATCCGCCAGCCGCCGGTGTACGTGCCGGCCGCGATCGCGATCGCGCAGGCGAACTTGACCCACAGCGGCACCGTGGTGGTGTCGGTCTGGACGCCGTAGGCGATCAGCGCCAGGGTGATCACACCCATCGTCTTCTGGGCGTCGTTCGTGCCGTGCGCCAGCGAGACCAGAGAAGCGGTGCCGATCTGGCCCCAGCGGAAGCCGCCCTCGGCGTAGCGCGCGGCCACACCAGCGGTGATCTTGTAAACCAGCCAGGTGCCGATGGTGGCAACCAGCGCGGCGACGACCGGCGACGCGAAGGCCGGCAGGATCACCTTGCCCACCACGCCGTCCAGCTTGGTGCCGTCGCCCATCCAGTTGACGCCGCTGAAGCCCAGGGCCGCGGCGGTGGAGCCGATGAGTCCGCCGAACAGTGCGTGCGACGAGCTCGACGGCAGACCCAGCAGCCAGGTGAGCAGGTTCCACAGGATGCCGCCGATGAGACCACAGAAGACGATCATCAGCAGTTCGTGGCCGTTGTTGGCGAGGAGCTCGGGATTCGGCGCGCCGCTGGAGTTCTGCAGCTTCACCACCGCGTTGGTCACAGTGAGTGCAACCTCGACCGAGAGGAACGCGCCGATCAGGTTCAGGACCGCCGATAGTCCGACGGCGGTCTTCGGCTTGAGTGCGCCGGTGGCGATCGAGGTCGCCATGGCGTTGCCGGTGTCATGGAAGCCATTGGTGAAGTCGAACGCAATGGCGGTGCCGATAACTAGGATCAGCAGAAGTAACTCTAATGTCACATCGGGAAGCCTCAACCCCCGGAGTGAACGAGTAGCCCGCCGTTGGTTAACGGAAGATGTCATCGGTGGGTCGACTGCGCTAAATCTGTCGCCTGTGGCGATCCGGACGGGTAGCTTAGAACTGACGTACGTGCCCAGTGCTGGAGAGAACGTCCCCGAACATGCAGAACGGGCGCCTGCTCCCTTGTGGGGAGCGGCGCCCGTTCCTGATGCGTCCCGCGGTGGGGGGACGCAGGTCTTCGATCAGCGCGCGGCGGTGCCTTCGACGTAGTCGTCGTCGTGGCTCTTCACCCACGCCATCAGCTTGCGCAACTCACGGCCGGTGCCCTCGATCGGGTGCGCCTCGCCCTCGGCCCTCAGGCGCTTGAACTCGGGTGCACCGGCGTCCTGGTCGTCGATGAACCGCTTGGCGAACGCGCCGGACTGGATGTCGGCCAGCACACCCTTCATGTTCTCCTTGACCCGGGCGTCGATCACCCGCGGGCCCGACACGTAGTCGCCGAACTCGGCGGTGTCGGAGACGCTCCAGCGCTGCTTGGCGATGCCGCCCTCATACATCAGGTCAACGATCAGCTTCAGCTCGTGCAGGCACTCGAAGTAGGCCACCTCCGGCTGGTAGCCGGCCTCGGTGAGCACCTCGAAC
Source organism: Micropruina sp. (assembly GCA_044225075.1). GTDB lineage: Bacteria > Actinomycetota > Actinomycetes > Propionibacteriales > Propionibacteriaceae > Micropruina. Next base: position 12,414 of record JBGAJF010000012.1, read on the forward strand.
CCAGCCTGGACCAGCGCGGACGCCCCGCCACAGAGCACCGCCTGCTCGCCGAAAAGGTCGGTCTCGGTCTCTTCGGTGAAGGTGGTCTTGATGCCGCCTGCGCGCAGTCCGCCGATTCCCTTCGCGTAGGACAGCGCCAGCGGCCAGGCCTGACCCGACTCGTCCTTCTCGACCGCCACGATCACCGGGACGCCCCGGCCCTCGGAGTACTCGCGGCGGACCAGGTGGCCGGGGCCCTTCGGCGCCACCATGCAGACGTCGACACCGGCGGGCGCGGTGATGTAGCCGAAGCGGATGTTGAAGCCGTGGGCGAAGAACAGCGCGTCGCCCTCGTTCAGGTTCGGGGCGATCTGCTCGGCGTAGATGGTCCGCTGGAACTGGTCGGGCGCCAGGATCATGATCAGGTCGGCCTCGGCGGCGGCCTGGTCGACGCTCACCACCCGCAGTCCCTCGGACTCGGCCTTGGCGGCCGACTTCGAACCCGGACGCAGACCCACCCGGACGTCGACCCCGGAGTCGCGCAGCGAGAGCGCGTGCGCGTGCCCCTGCGAGCCGTAGCCGATCACGGCCACCTTGCGGCCCTGGATGATCGAAAGGTCGGCGTCGTCGTCGTAGAACATCTCTGCCATCTGTGTCTTCCTTACCTAGTTGTTGCGCACCGCAGTGCGGGTTCGATCTGACTTGGACCGGTCGGTCAGTGACTTGCTGCCGCGGCCGAGGGCGACCAGGCCGGACTGAACGAGCTCCCGGACGCCGTAGGGCTGCAGCATCTCGAGCAGCGCCTCCAGCTTGTCGGGCGAACCCGTGGCCTCGATCGTCAGCGATTCGTTCTGGACGTCGACGGTCTTGCCGCGGAACAGCTGGACGATCTCGATGATCTGGCTGCGGGTGCCCGGATCGGCCTTCAGCTTGATCAGCACCAGTTCCCGGCGCACCGCCGACTCTTCCAGCTCGACGATCTTCAGCACCTCGACCAGCTTGTTCAACTGCTTGGTGATCTGCTCGAGGAACTGCTGGTTCTGCACCCCGACCTGCAGGGTGATCCTGGACAGCTCGGGCCGCTCGGTCTGTCCGACCGCCAGCGACTCAATGTTGTAGCCGCGTCGAGCGAACAGGCCGGCAATCCGAGCCAGGACACCCGGCTTGTTCTCGACCAGCACGCTCAGCGTGTGCGTCCTCACAGCTCCTCATCCTCCCAATCGGGCGCCAGATCCTTGGCGATCTTGATGTCGTCGTTGCTGGTGCCGGCGGCCACCATCGGCCACACCATCGCGTCCTTGTGCACCACGAACTCGACCACGACCGGGCGGTCGGTGATGGACAGGGCCTTGTTGATCACCGCGTCCACCTCGGAAGGGTGCTCGGCGCGCAGCCCGACCGCGCCCATCGCCTCGGCCAACTTCGGGAAGTCCGGCACCCGCAACGTGTTCAGGTCGGTGTTGGAGTAGCGCTGTCCGTAGAACAGGGTCTGCCACTGCCGCACCATGCCGAGGCTCTGGTTGTTGATCACGGCGATCTTGATCGGGATACCCTCGACGGCGCAGGTGACCAGCTCCTGGTTGGTCATCTGGAAACAGCCGTCGCCGTCGATTCCCCAGACCACGGCGTCCGGACGGCCCACCTGGGCGCCCATCGCGGCCGGGACGCAGTAGCCCATGGTGCCGGCCCCGCCCGAGTTGAGCCAGCGGCCCGGCCTCTCGAACGGCAGCAGATGCGCGGCCCACATCTGGTGCTGGCCGACGCCGGCGGCGTAGTAGGCGTCCGGGCCGGTCAACTCGCCGATCCGCTTGATCACGTACTCCGGCGACAGCATCCCCTCGTGGGTCGGCTCGGTCGGCACCCGGTACTTGTCCTTGAGCGCACCCAGGTACCGCCGCCATGCCGTGTACCCCGGCAGATCGGCACCGCGCAGGACGCCGTTCAGCTCGGTGATCACATGCTTCACGTCGCCCACGATCGGCACGTCGGCCACCCGGTTCTTGGAGATCTCAGCGGGATCGATGTCGGCGTGGATGATCTTCGCCTCGGGAGCGAAGGTGTCCAACTTCCCGGTGACCCGGTCGTCGAAACGGGTGCCCAGCGCGATCAGGAGGTCGGCCCGCTGCAGCGCGCCGACCGCCGAGACGGTGCCGTGCATGCCCGGCATGCCCATGTGCAGCTCGTGGCTGTCCGGGAAGACGCCACGCGCCATCAACGTGGTGACCACCGGAATGCCGGTGATCTCGGCCAGCGTCGCCAGTTCCTCGGACGCGTTCGCCTTCACCACGCCGCCGCCGACGTACAGCACGGGCCGGCTGGACTCCGCGATCAGCCGAGCAGCCTCGCGGATCTGCTTGACGTGCGGCAGGGTGACCGGGTGGTAGCCGGGCAGATCGATCAACTCGGGCCAGTGGAATTCCGCGGCGTTGACCAGCGCATCCTTGGCGATGTCGACCAGCACCGGGCCCGGGCGTCCGGTCTTGGCGATGTGGAAGGCGGCGGCGATCGCGGCCGGGATGTCCTCGGCGCGAGTGATCAGGAAGCTGTGCTTGGTGACCGGGAAAGTGATGCCCCGGATGTCGGCCTCCTGGAAAGCGTCGGTCCCGATGGCGAAGCTGGACACCTGACCGGTGATCGCCACCATCGGCACCGAGTCCATGTAGGCGTCCGCGATCGCGGTGACCAGGTTCGTCGCGCCCGGACCCGAGGTGGCCATGCAGACGCCGACCTTGCCGGTGACCATCGCATAGCCCTCGGCCGCGTGACCGGCGCCCTGCTCGTGGCGCACCAGGATGTGCCGGATCAGCTTGGACTGGCCGAGCGGATCGTAGGCGGGCAGGATGCAGCCGCCGGGGATGCCGAAGATGACCTCTACCCCGACTCGCTCCAGCGACTCGACGAGGGCTTCGGCCCCGGTCAGCAGTGGTGGTGCGATGGTCTCGGACATCTTGGTCCCCTTTCGGCGGGATTGGTCGCGGCTCCTCTTGCATGAAAAAACCCTCGCTGCGTCGGCAGGCGAGGGTGCGTGTCGGTCGACTAGTCGGCTGACACGCTCACGAAAGTACGAGGAAGAAGATCCGCACGTGGACAGTTTTCGCCCCTGGGCGGATCGTGTCAACTTCTGGACCGGCGTTTTCAGGATGTGAAACGGATTCGGCGTCCGGTGGCCGTCGGCCGGTGCGCTCGCCCCCTCGGACGTCGTGCACAAGCCGGCGACAGTCGTGACCCGGACGGCTCAGCCGGCGAACCGGGCGCCCACGGCGTCCGCGCAGTCGTCGATCTGGTGGGCCAGCTCGATGTCCAACTGAGTGATGCCACCGGCATCGTGGCTGCTCAGCCGCCAGTGGGTGGTCCGCCAGCGGATGTCGATGTCGGGATGGTGGTTGAGTCGCTCGGCCACGCTGGCAACCGCGTCGACCAGGGTGATCGCCGCCGGGAAGTCGGCGGCCTCGATGGTCGCGGTCAGTGCGTCGCCGTCGCGGCGCCAGCCGGGCAGGTCGGCGAGTTGGCGGACGATCTCGTCGTCGGTGAGGAGTCTGCTCATCTGTTCATTGTGCTCCGCCCGCCGACGGCGCAAAGGACGGCGCCCGCGACCGGGCTCGGCCGTGCCCGGGTCAGGAGGTGAGAGCCGCCTGCACCTCGTCGAGGTCGATCGTGGTGTCCCGGTCGAACAGCGCACGCAGACCTGGGTCGTCGGCGTAGCGCGGCACCAGATGCAGGTGCAGGTGGAAGACCTCCTGGCCCGCGACGGCACCGGCGTTGGAGAGCAGGTTCATCCCGTCCGCGCCGAGCCGCTCGGTGAGCAGCCGGGCGGTCGAAGTGACCGCGGGCGCGATCTCGCCGAGCGCCTGGTCGGCGTCCGTCAGGTCATCGACATGCCGGCGCGGGATGACCAGGGTGTGGCCGCGTTTCCACGGGTTGATGTCGAGAAAGGCGATCGCTTTGTCGTCTTCGAAGATCCGACGGGCCGGGATCTCGCCGGCGACGATGGAGCAGAACAGGCAAGCCATACGTCGAATCTAGTGCCCCGCGAGCGGGCGCGGCTCAGCCGGCGTTGATCGGCAGCCGGACGGGGAAGCCGGCCTCCGCGAGCGCCTGTTTCACCTCGGCGATGCTGAGCGTGCCGTAGTGAAACACGGACGCCGCAAGCACGGCGTCCGCGCCGGCCCGGGCGGCGTCCACGAAATGCTCGACGGCGCCAGCGCCACCGGAGGCGATCACCGGGACGTCCACCACCGTGCGGACGGCCTCGATCATCTCCAGGTCGAAGCCGGCGGTGGTGCCGTCGGCGTCCATCGAGTTCAGCAGGATCTCGCCCGCGCCGCGGTCGACGGCATCCTTGACCCAGGCGATGGCGTCCAGCCCGGCGGATTTGCGTCCACCGTGGGTGGTGACGCCGAAACCGGACGGCTGCCCGGCCTCGCGCCGGGCGTCCAGCGAGAGCACCAGCACCTGGTTGCCGAAGCGTTGGGTGATCTCGTCGATCGCCTGCGGACGGCTGATCGCGCCGGTGTTGATGCCGACCTTGTCGGCCCCGGTACGCAGCAGCACATCGACGTCATCGACCCCGCGCACTCCCCCGCCCACGCACAGCGGGATGAAGACCGTCTCGGCCGTGCGTCGCACCATGTCGTGGGTGGTGTCGCGGCCCTGGGCGGACGCCGAGATGTCCAGGAAGGTCAGCTCGTCGGCACCCTGTTCGCCGTAGGCCGCGGCGAGCTCGACCGGGTCGCCGGCGTCCCTCAGGTTGAGGAAGTTCACGCCCTTGACGACCCGGCCGTCGTGGACGTCGAGGCAAGGAATCACCCGGATCGCGACGCTCATGCGGCTCAGGGTAGTACCGGCATCGCCGCCCTAGTGCGCGCACCGTGGCTGCGGCCCGGAGGTGGCGGCCTTGGTGATGCAGCCGGCGGCGATCTTCGGCTTGACGGCCCGTCGCGCGTCCAGGACACCGAACCCACCTATCCTGCCGAGCACACCGAGGAGAGAGCATGACGATCATCCGCCCCTGTTCGCTGTCCGCGAGCGGTTCGCGGTCCCCGAGCGCCGGACCGCGGCGATGAACTTTCGCACGCCGACGACGTGGCTGGTCGCCCTGCTCGTCGTGCTGGTGGCCGGGTCGGCCGCGATCGGCCTGACCCTGCACGCCGCCCGTGAGGCCGGGCAGCGGCGACTGTCCGCGCAGGTCGCCTGGGACACGCTCGAGATCCGGTTCCACGACCGGATGGCGTATGCAGCCCGCGGCTACACGCCTTTCAGCGCGGCGCCCGGCGTCCCGACCCCGGAGTCCGAGATCCGGGAGAATCAGCGGATCCTCGAACAGCTGGCGCCGCACGCCCGCGCGGAGATCGAGACCTTCGTGACGCTGCTGCTCGGACTGAAGACACCGGACGACGCCGCTCGCCAGTCCACCCTGGCGCTGCTGCTGGCCAACACCCGGCTGGCCGTGCTGCCGCCGCTGAGCGATCAGCTCGCGGAACGGCAACGCGTCGCAGACTGGGCACTGTGGAGCACCCTGTCCCTGGCATTCGGCTGCGGCAGCATTGCGCTGTGGCGCACCGTCCGGGCGGGATGAGCAGCTGCACAGGTGTGCAGCATGATCGGCGCCGATCCGCAGCGGCCAACGCGCCGAGCTGGTCAGTCCTCCAGCGGTGCCGCGTCCACCACCCCGCGACGGACTCGGTCGATCACCTCGCGACAGGTGCTGCGCAGCGGGCCCGGACCGGCGGCCTGCGCGATCTGGCCGGCGAAGTCGACCACCTGCCGGGCCCAACGGACGAAATCGCCCGCGGTCAGGCCGGATTCGTCCAGCACATCGCCCAGCGGCCGTCCGGACGCCCAGCCGTGGATCGGTTCGGCGAAGCCGATGTCGGGTTCGGGGCCGCGTTCCAACCGGTGGTCGCGTTCGGTGAGGCCGACCTCGCGCCAGACCCGGCGGACGTCCTGCTGAGCCGACTCTGACGCCCGGTCGGGCATCCGTGGCGGACGCCGCCGCTCGCCGCCACGGGCCTCGAAGACCAGCGACGACAGCACCGCCGCCAACTGCGGTGCAGACAGTTCGTCGAACACGCCCGCCCGGATGCATTCGGCGCTGACCAGGTCGAGTTCGGCATAGATCCGGGCCAGGGTGCGCCCGGCGTCGGTCACCTCGGCGCCGCCTTCGGTGAGGTAGCCGAGCGATTCCAGCACCGAGCAGATCCGGTCGAATCGGACGGCGATGGTGTTGGTCCGGCGATCGGCCTGGCGTTGCAGGCCGGCGCTCTCGCGTTCCAGCCGGAGCGCCTGCTCGGCCCAGCGGGCGTGGTTCTCCCGGTCCGGGCAGTCGTGGCAGGGGTGCGCCCTCATCCGCGCGCGTAGGTCGGCGATCCGCGCGGCCACCTCTTCGTCCATGGCGGCCGGGGAGTAGCGGGGCTGGGCCAGGTCGATCTCGGCCAGCTTGGAGCGGAACGCCGCCGACAGGTTGCGCCGCGATGCCGGCTGCCGGGGATCGAAGTGCTTCGGCACCCGCATCCGTCCGGCCACCGTCGGCGGGGTCGGGAAGTCGACCAGCGACAGCCGCTTCAGCTGGCGCTGCTCGGTCATCACCATCGGGCTCGGATCGCCCTTGGCCAGGCCGGGATCGACCACCACCGCCCAACCGGTGTGCCGTCCGGACGGCACCCGCAGGATGTCGCCGGGCCGCAGCTCGAGCAGCACGTTGAGTGATTCGGCGCGCCGGTCGGCCTTGCGACTGCGGGCCGCCTCGGCCTCCAAGGTGGAGATCTCGGCGCGCAGCCTCGCGTATTCGGTGAAATCGCCCTTGTCGCACGCGGCTTGGGCAAGGTGGCCGGCGATCTGCTCGTTGGCTCGGGCGATCGATCGGGCCAGGCCGACCACCCCTCGATCGGACTGGTACTGGGCGAAGGATTGTTCCAGCAGCACCCGGGCCCGTTCGCGTCCGACCGAGCCGACCAGGTTGACCGCCATGTTGTAGGTGGGCGCGAACGACGAGCGCAGCGGATAGGTGCGCCGGGAGGCCAGGCCGGCGACCGAGCGCGGATCCATCCCGGTCTGCCACAGCACCACCGCGTGGCCCTCGACGTCGATGCCGCGGCGCCCGGCGCGTCCGGTCAGCTGGGTGTACTCACCGGGCGTGATCGGGGCGTGGCTCTCGCCGTTGTACTTGACCAGCCTTTCCAGCACCACGCTGCGGGCCGGCATATTGATGCCCAGCGCCAGGGTTTCGGTGGCGAACACCACTTTGACCAGGCCGCGGACGAACGCCTCCTCAACGCATTCCTTGAAGGCGGGCAGCAGGCCGGCGTGGTGAGCGGCGATGCCGTTGCGGAAGGCGGCCAGGAAGCTGCCGTAATCGAGGGCGTCCAGGTCGGACGGCGACAGTCCGGCGATGTGGCTGGCCGCGATCGCCTCCAGCTCGTGGCGTTCGGTGGCGTTGGTGAGCCGCAGCCCCGAATGCATCAGCTGGCCGACCGCGGCGTCGCAGCCGGCCCTGCTGAAGATGAAGAAGATGGCCGGCAGTAGACCCTCGGCGTCCAGCCGTTCGACGGTGGCGTCCCGGCGCGGCACCAGGGACGAGCGCGGGCTCCGCTTCTCGATCGCGTTGCGGGTGCGCCGGTTGCGCATCGTGCGGGAGTCGTCGCGGACGTTGCGCGATTCCTCCTTTGCCAGCCGCAGCAGTTCCGGATTGACGTCCACCTGGCCGGCCGGCAGCGGGGTGGCGGTCGGGGCCTCGTCCGCGAACAGGTCGTAGAGCCGGCGTCCGGCCATCACGTGCTGGAATAGTGGCACCGGACGCCGTTCGGACACCACGATCTTCACATCGCCGCGCACCTCGTCGAGCCAGGCGCCGAACTCTTCGGCGTTGCTCACCGTGGCTGACAGCGAGACGACCTGGACGCGCTCGGCGAGCCCGATGATCACCTCTTCCCAGACCGCGCCGCGGAACCGGTCGGCCAGGTAGTGCACCTCGTCCATCACCACGAAACCCAACCGGCGCAACGTCGGCGAGTTGGCGTAGATCATGTTGCGCAGCACCTCGGTGGTCATCACCACCACCGGCGCCTCGCCGTTGATCGTGACGTCACCGGTCAACAGCCCGACGTTCGCCGCGCCGTGCCGCTCGATCAGGTCGTGGTACTTCTGATTGCTGAGCGCCTTGATCGGCGTGGTGTAGAAGCACTTGCTGCCACGCTCCAGCGCCAGGAACACCGCGAACTCCCCCACCACCGTCTTGCCGGCCCCGGTGGGCGCAGCGACAAGCACCCCGGAGCCCGCCTCGACGTGCCGGCAGGCGTCCAACTGGTAGGCGTCCAAGGGAAAGCCGTAGCCGGAGGCGAAGGCTCGCAACAAGGTCCCGGTGTCGGTGTTCATCGCCGCCAACCTACCCTGGCCATCCGATCGACCACCGGAACGCGGGGACGGTTCTCTTGGTCACCGGGGACGGTTCTCTTGGTCACCGGGGACGGTTCTCTTGGTCACCGGGGACGGTTCTCTTGGTCACCTTGTCGGCCGAAGAGAATCGTCCCGCGTGCCGCTCAGCCGAGGACGTGCAGGGCGTCGGATACCGCGTTCACCCGTAGCGGGACGTCGCCGAGTGCCTCTCCATCGCCGCTGCCGACAAGTCCTTCGCCATCGACGACCACCTCGGACGCCCGGAACCGTTCGATCGCCGGATGGTTGACGAAGCGGCCCGTGTACAGGGTGGGTAGCAGCCGCAGCAGCGTCCCGCGCGAGATCGGGCCGATCACTGTCACGTCGAGCAGACCGTCGTGGACGTCCGCCCCGGGCGCCGCCCGCATGCCGCCGCCGAAGAACTCGGCGTTTGCCACAAACACCGCCATCGAGTCCAGCTCACGGGACACCCCGTCGACCACCAACCGGTAGCGCAGCGGGGTGAAGGTGCGCAGTTCGGCCAATGCGCACACGGCATAAGCGATCGGGCCGAGCGGCACGCGCAGCGCAGCCGTCCGCAGCGCCACCCGGGAGTCGAACCCGCTGGAAACCACACAGCCCACCCAGCGGGCGCCGCCGTCCGCCTGCGTCACCCGGGCCAGGTCCACGCATCGACGGCGTCCCTGGGCCACAGCGACGACGGCGGCCCGGACGCCCAATGGCAGCCCCAGCCCGCGGCAAAGATCATTACCGGTCCCGGCCGGCAGCACGCCCAGTGGCACCGAGGTTTCGGCGCAGGCGTTCAGGCCGATGTGAGCCATCCCGTCCCCGCCCATCACCAGCAACGCGTCCGCCTCGGCAACCGCCGCACGACAGGCCGCCTCGGCGTGCTCCGGGTCGGTGGCCTCGATGATCCGCACCACGCCGGACGGCCAGGTTGCCCGCAAGGCGTCGACGACCTTGGGCAATAGGCGTCGGGCTCGTCCGCGTCCGGCGGTGGGATTGACCACCAGGTCGACGCGCCGCACGCCGTCGTTCACGAGGTGGCGAGTTCAGCTGTCGCCCGGCGGGCTCTCCGCTTGTCGTTGAACCGGCAGATGATCTCGGCGCCAAGGAACAGCAGCGACATCGGAATGGCCAGCGCAAGCATCGAGAACGGGTCGGTCGACGGAGTGGCTGCGGCACCGAAGACAAAGGTGCCGAAGATGACGTAAGTCCGGGCCTTGGCCAACTGCTTAGCCTTCACCACACCGACCAGGTTGGCACCGACCACGACGACCGGCATCAGGAAACCGAGCCCGAAGACGAGCATCAGCTGCAGCATCAGGTCGAGGAATTTGTCGATCTCGATCAGATTGGTGATCGGCACCGAATCGGGGGTGAACGACATCAGCACCGAGATGCCCTGCGGCAGCACCAGATAGCCGACCGTGACGCCGGCCAGGAACAGCGGCAGCGCGGCGGCCAGGAAGGTGAGCGCCCAGCGCTTCTCCTTGGCCAGCAGCGCGGGAACGATGTAGGCCCAGACCTGGTACAGCCAGATCGGAGAGGCCAGGATCAGTCCGCCCACGCCGCAGATCTTCAGCGCCAGCGACAACGGCGTGGTCACGCCCGAGAGCACCATCTGAGTGCTGAGCTCGGGGTTGGTCTCGCTCAAGATTTCCTTGGCGTACAGCCAGGGCTGGGTGAGGAAGCCGTACACCTGGTTGTAGAAGACCGCGATGACGATCATGCCCAGCACGACCCAGATCAGCGAGAAGATCACGCGATAGCGCAGCTCACGCAGGTGGTCGCCGAGCGACATCACCCCGTCCGGTGATTTGGGGGGCGGTTTGAGCCACCCGAGGCTGAACCGTCGGGCCACTGTCGATCAGGCCCGCTGGCCCTTGTCCTTCTCGTCCGGGACGATCTCGGCCTCGTGCACGATGCCCTCCGGTTGGACGGACGGCGGCGCCGGCGGAACCGCCGGCGCAGCGGTGTCGGTCTGCTTCAGCGACGAGGTCTCTTCCTTGAACTCACGGATCGCCTTCCCTGCGTTCTTGCCCGCGTTCGCGAGCCGGCTGCCGCCGAACACGAGCAGGGCGATGATCGCCAGGATCACCCATTCCATACCGCCAGGCAGGCCGAACATGCGCTGTGCTCCTTCGTCGCGAGTAACTCCGTGAGTCTACTCAGTGCTGGGGATTTTCACCTGTGAGACCAGATCGGCGAGTTCCTCGGCCCGCTTGCCCAGCATCTGCAACTCGCTGAACAGGTCGGACGCCTTGTGGGCCAGCCAGACCGCATAGGAACCCACGGTGATCACCCCGGCGAGGGCGATGCCGAGGAAGATCCACACCCACATCATGGGCCGAGACTAACCCACTGCGGCCGTGCAAGTCCTGCCCGCCGGACCGACGGGCATGCCGTGGCCCGGCGTCCCACCGAGCGCTCGCCGAACTATTTCGGGCTCGCTGAGTTCAGCGAGCCCGAAATAGTTCGGCGAGCGGTGGGCGGGGGCCCGGCGGGCGGAGGCTCCGGAGCCACCTCGGCGTAGAGGTCGAGGGCCTCGGACGCGGCGGCGCGGGCCGAGTCGGCGGCCTCCGGCGGGTCGACGGCGCGCACCTCGGGGCCGAGCCGCAGCAGCAGCGAGCGTAGCCAGGACGGGTCGGCGACCAGCAGCTGAACCCGCCAGCCGCGCCGGTAACGCTCGACCGACCGCACCGGGTAGTACTCGCTGATCCAGTGCGCCCGGTCGGTGACCGTCAATGTGACCAGAGCGGCCTCAGGACGCTTCTCCAGCCAGCCACCGTCGAACCGCGGCGGCTCCCCGCGCTCGACGACCGTCCCCTCGGCGGGCTCGACGGCGGCGATCCGGTCCAGCCGGAAGGTGCGCCAGGCGTCCCGGTCACGACTCCAGCCCTCGAGATAGACGTAGCCGTCCCGCACGCTCAGCCGGTGCGGCTCGACCACGGGAGTGGTCGTCGCCGCGCGGGTGAACCCGTCGTAGGTCAGCCGCACGGACTCGCCGGCCGCGATCGCGGACGCCAGCCGTTCCCGCACCGCGCCCTCGGAGGTCGCGACCGCGAAGCCCACCCGGTTGCTCTCCTGCGCCCCGGCCACGCTGGACAGTTTCGCCAGCGCCGAGTCGACCGCCTCGCCCGCCGCCCCTCCGGTCACCTCCCGGACGGCGCGCAGCGCCACGATCAGGCTGGTCACCTCCTCGATCGTGAACCGCATCGGACGCGACAGGTACTCGGCGTTGCTGAGGCTGATCCGCCCCTGCTCCTCGACGGCGTCCATGTCGATGTCGATGAGGTCACCCGGCATTCCGCCCGGCAGCCCGACGAACCACAACACCTCCAGGTCGGCCAGCAGCCGGCGGGGTGTCACGCCGAAAGCCGCGGCGGTGGCGGCCAGGTCGGCGTCCGGGTGGGCTTGCAGGTAGGGCACCAGAGCGAGCAGCCGCGACACCTGCTCCAATGACGTGCTCATCGGACGGCCACCGGCCGCAGCCTGCTGATCACCCGACGGCGCAGCCCGATCGGCTCCAACACCAGCACGGCCGGACCGTAGCCGCACACCTCGGTGACGAACTCGCGATCACCGGTGTACGGGACGCGCCAGGCAGCGAACCCCGGCGGCAGCGGCTCTGCAGGCTCGGTCGGGACGCCGCGGCGCCGCAGGTCCGGAGCCTGGTCCCCGCGAATAGCGACGACGGCCTCCGCGGCCGCCGGGGCGGGCTCGAGCGGGCGGGTCAACTCGTCGAGGTCGAGGTTCTCCGGCAGGTCGTAGGCGCCCGGCTTGCCGATCGTTCGCGGTGTGTCTTCGAGCCTCGCCAGCTTGTACAGGCGAGCGGCACCCCGGGTGCGGTCGAAGCCGGCCAGATACCAGGATCCGCGCCGATAGGTGAGCACCCACGGCTCGACCTCGCGGTGGACGCCGCGGTAGCCGAAACCGACCGCCGTCCGGGTCATCGTGGCTTGCCAGAGCGGTTCGAACGCCGGTTCCTTGGCCCCGATGCTGGGGCTGACCCCGGGCAACCGGGAAGCGTCCGGGTCGATCCCGGCAGCGCGGAGCTTGGCCAACGCGCTGACCGTCTGCTCGGCCAGGGTCGCAGTGCCCCACACCTGGCTGGCCAGGCCGAGCGCGGTGGCTTCGGCGACGGTGAAGTCGATCGGCGGCAACTCGAAATCCTGGCGGCGGATCCGATAGCCGACATCGTCGGGGAACAACGACGAGTTGCTGCCGGTCTCGACCGGGACGCCCATCGTCCGCAGGTCGTCCTTGTCGCGTTCGAAGGTGCGCTCGAAGGCGGCGTCCGACAGCCCGGCGTAGCCCTCGACCACCTCGCGGATGTGATTCTTGTCCAGGAAGCGGCGGGCCATCAGCAGGCAGATGGCGAGGTTCATGATGCGCTCGGACTTGCGTGGCGCCATCGGACCTCCCGCCGTGCCTCGAGGATGTGCCTGCGCGGGTGAGGCTACCAACTGGCGACGGGGCCGATGCGGGAGAATCGCGGCATGGCCGGCCGGTTCGCACCCTCCCCCACCTCGGATCTGCATCTGGGGAATCTGCGGACGGCGCTGCTCGCCTGGCTGTTCGCCCGCGGGTCGGGCCGAGAGTTCCTGTTGCGGATTGAGGATCTCGACACCCAGCGGGTGACCGCAGCCCCCGAGGTGGCGGCGCGACAGATCGCCGATCTGACCGCGATCGGTGTGGACTTCGACGGGCCGCCGGTTTGGCAGTCCGGGCGTCTGGACGACTATGCGCGGGCGGTCGACGTGCTGAACACCTACGAGTGCTTCTGCACCCGCCGCGAAATCGCCGAGGCCGGGTCCGCCCCGCACGACGACGGCTATCGCCCCTACCCCGGCACCTGCCGAGACCTGAGCGAAGGCGAACGCGCTCAACGCCGGCGGACGCGTCCACCGGCCATCCGGGTGCGCGCCGACGGCGCGACACAGACGGTCACCGATCGGTGGGCGGGCGAGATCACCGGCGTCGTCGACGATTTCGTGGTGGTCCGCAACGACGGAGTGCCCGCCTACAACCTGGCGGTGGTGGTCGACGACGTGGCGCAAGGCGTCGACCAGGTGGTGCGTGGCGATGACCTTCTGTCGAGTTCGCCCCGGCAGGCCTGGCTGACCCGGCAGTTCGGCGGAATGGTGCCCGAGTACGCGCATGTGCCGCTGGCGGTCAATACCGACGGACGGCGGCTCGCCAAGCGCGACGGTGCCGTCACCCTGACCGATCTGGCCCGCGCGGGCGTGACCGCCGCGCAGGTGCTCACCCGGCTGGCGCACTCGTTGGAGTTGGCCGGCGCGGACGAACCCGTCACCCCGACGTTGCTGCTGCAACGGTTCGATCCGGACGCCCTGCCCCGAACTCCCTGGGTGGTGACGTAGCCGGCCTACCGCTGGTTGAGCTTGTCGAAACCAGGTCCGCAGGGGTCCCGACAAGCTCGACCACCGGTGAACGGGTCAGAGATCAGCCCTTGCCGGCGTAGAGGATGTCGACGACGTACACCACAGTGTCGCCGGCCTCGACGGGCGGGTTGTTGCTGCCCTTGGGGTAGCCGTCCGCGGGCGGCAGCACCAGCAGCACCCGCTGGCCGACCTTTTTGCCGACCAGGCCCTCTTGCCAGCCCGGAATGGTGCTGGAGAGCAGCCCGCCGTCAACAGCGGACATCTTGTCCTCGATCACCTTGCCGGTTTTCCACGAGACGCCGAGGTAGTGCACGGCGATGACGTCCTTGGCGCCCACCGCACGGCCGGAGCCGGTGGTCAGCGGTTGCGCCACCATCTTCGCCGGCGGATCCGTCTTCGGGATGGTGATGACCGGCTTGCCGTCCTTCTCGGTCACCGCCGGCAGCCCGGACGGCGGCGTGATCGGCTTCCCGGTGGGTGCGTTGAGCACGGTGTCGACGACGTCCACCACGAAGATCAGCGAATCGCCGACCTTGATGTCGATCTGTGCGTTCCCGCCCGACGGGTCGTAGCCTTCCGAACCGGGCATGGCGATTAGCAGCCGGGAGCCGACCTTGTGCCCCTCGACCGCCTTCTTGAATCCGGCCACCAGTTGGTCCAGCGGCATCATGGTGGCGTCCTTGCCGAAGTTGGTGTCGAACACCTTGCCGGTGCGACCGTTGACGCCCAGGTAGTGCAGCCACACGTAGGAGGGGTTCAGCACTGCACCCTTGCCCTCAGTGAGCACCTTGGTCTGGGTCTTGTCGATGGCCCACGGCGCCTTCAGCTTCACGGTCGGCTTCTTGCTGCCGAATTTGTCCGGCGTGACCGTGATGCCGTTCAGGTTGGTGGACGGCTTGATCGTCGATGTCGGGGACGCGCTCGGCGACGTCGAAGCCGAGCCGGACGGCGACGGCGTCCCCGCCGAGGGTGAGGCGGACGGGTCCGCGGACTGCCCGCAGGCGGTGACGGTCAGCAGGGCGGCAGCGCACAGAGCAACGGCTGCGGTCTTGGCGGAGGCGAAAGGCACCCCCCGACTGTAGTCGACGCCACCCTTCGGCATCGGCCGCCGCCCACCACCCCCACGGTTGGGGTTCAGGAGGCCATGAGCGCCGCCAGCAGATCCTCGACCGCCTCGTCGGCAGTCGCCAGAGGGTCGGGCAGCGTGACCTCGCGATCGGCTGGCCCGTCCGTAAGGTCGTGGGCGGTGAACTGGGTCCAATCCACGCTGCACCGGACGCCGCCCGCTCGCGCGGCGCGGATCAGCCGTCCGCGCAGCACCGCCCGGGTATCGGACGGCGGGCGTTGCGTGGCTCGTTCGACGGCGTCCGGGTCAGTCAGCCGGACGGCTGCGCCGCGGGACTCGAGCAGCCGGAACAGCCCTCGCGGGGTGCCGTCGGCGTCCCGGGTCAACTCGTGGAAGGCCAAGTCGACCTGGGCCAGCCGCCGGTCACCCCAGGCCAGGCCGCGGCCCTCGGCATAGCGGCGCAGCAAAGCCCGCTTGGTGACCCATTCGACCTCGCCGTCCAGGTAGTCCTCCCGGCCGGCCTGGAGCAGGTCGAGCACCCGCGACCACCGGGACGCGACCGGCGAGGCACCGGCCACCGCCAGGTACTCGCGCTGCACGTCCAACGCCCCGATGGTGCGGCCGGACGCCAACCGCAGCACCGCCCGCGGGTCGTGGGCGACCGCCCGCAGCGCGCCGGCCACATCGTCCAACGCCAGGTCGGGCAGGGCCGGCCGTTCGCCGGTGACCGCCGCCTCGAAGGCCTCCAGCACGCCGAGCAGCGAGCCGACCTTCAGCGCCGCGGACGGCTCGGACAGGTTGGAGTCTCCCGAGATCACATGCAGCCGGCGGAACCGGGCCGGGTCGGCCAGCGGCTCGTCGCGGGTGTTGATCAGCGGACGGGTGCGGGTGGTCATCGACGACAACTCGTCGTGCAGCACCTCGGCCCGCTGGCTGATTGCGAAGCCGTCCGGACGCCAGCGCCCCGAGCCGCAGAGCACCTGCCGGGTGACCAGGAACGGCGTCAGCGCTGCCGCGAGACCGGGCAGATCGAGGGAACGGGCGATGCAGTAGTTCTCATGGCAGCCGTAGGAGTTGCCGTGCGCGTCAACGTTGTTCTTCACCAGGCGGAACCGAACCGGCTGATCGGACGCCGCACCCTCGCCCTCCGCGCGCTGCGCCAGCCGCACCAGCAACTCATCGCCGGCCCGCTCGTGCACCAACAGGTCGTCCAGATTCGCGCACTCGGCGGTCGCATACTCGGGATGGGAGCCCACGTCCAGATACAGCCGCCCCCCGTTGGGCAGGAAGACGTTCGAGCTGGCGTGCTCACGCTCCAGCGGCGCGAACAGTCGCTGCGCCGCCTCTCCCCCGCTCAGCCGGACGCCGCGCCCGCCGTCCGGTGTGCGGGCGGCCAGCCCGTATTCGGTCTCAACCCCGACGATCCGCGGCATGCGTCACAGCCCGGCCAGATCCATCAGCGCGCCCAGTTCCTCCGAGGTCAGGTCGCGCAGCTCGCCGACCTTGAGCCGGCCAAGCTTGACCGGCCCGACCGCGGTGCGGGTGAGCCGCCGGACCGGGTGGTTGACCGCGTCGAACATCCGCCGGACGATCCGGTTGCGGCCTTCGTGCAGCACCACCTGGACGATGCTGCGGGTGCCCCCGCGCTGGATCAGTTTCACTTGGTCGGCGCGCACCGGGCCGTCATCGAGCTTGATGCCGCGACCCAGTTTCCGCAGCGTGACGTTCTCGATCACGCCCTCGATCTCGGCCACGTAGGTCTTGCTGATCTCATGGGACGGATGCATCATCCGCTGCGCGAAATCGCCGTCGTTGGTGACCAGTAGCAACCCCTCGGTCGGGGTGTCCAGCCGCCCGACGTGGAACAGACCCTCCTTCGAGCGGCGTCCCAAATAGTCGGTGATGGTGGTGCGGCCCTGCGGGTCGTCCATCGTCGACACCACGCCGCGCGGCTTGTGGAAGGCCAGGTAGACGTGCCGGCGCGGCGGCGGGATGCGCGCGCCGTCCACCCGGATCACGTCGACCATCGGGTCGACCCGGACCCCCTGCTCGTCGATTGTCCGACCGTTCACCTGGACCAGGCCGTCGTCGATCAGTTCCTCGCAGTGCCGGCGGGAACCCAGTCCCGCCGCGGCCAGCACCTTCTGCAGCCGGATGCCCTCGGTCATCGGGTGCTCTCCTCATCGTCGACTTCGTCGGTTGGGCCACCGCCGGCTGAGCTTGTCGAAACCTCGCCGTCCTGGGTCTCGACAAGCTCGACCAACGGTGCAACCGACGAGGCGCGCAGCTCTGCCTCCAGCAGTGCGGCGTCCGGCAGCAGGGGCGCGATCGGCGGCAGGTCGTCCAGGCTGGCCAATCCGAGCCGCTCCAAGAACTGTCCGGTGGTGCCGAACAGCATCGCCCCGGTCTCGGCGTCGCGGTCGACTTCGTGAACCAGGTCGCGGGTGACCAGGGTGCGCAGCACGCCGTCCACATTGACGCCGCGCACCGCGGAGACGCGTCCGCGGGAGATCGGCTGCAGGTAGGCGACCACGGCCAAGGTTTCCAGGGCGGCCTGCGAGAGCCGGGCCTGCTGGCCCTCGACCAGCCAGGCGCCGATCAGGTCGGCGTGCTCGGCTCGCGTCCAGTAACGCCAGCCACCACCCACATTGCGCAGTTCGAAGCCGCGTCCGGTCTCGTCGTAGAACCGGACCAACCAGCCCAACGCCTCCTCGACCACAGCCACCGGCGCCCGGACGGCCTGCGCCAGTTCCGTGGTCGGCATCGGCTCGGTGGCCATCAGCAGCAGCGCCTCCAGCGGCCCGGTCAGGTCGGCGGCGTCCGGAACGGCGTCTTCCAGGCCCGGGAGGAACCCGACATCGGACGGCTCACTCATCAGCGCCCTCCTGGGTGTCCTCGGTGTCGAACTCGGCGGAGATCTCGACGGCGTCCGCGTCGCCGGCGACCCACCGTACTCGCAACTCCCCTAGCGGCGTGAGCTGTTCGAAAGAAACGGCGCGTTCCCGGAACAGCTCCAGCAGCGCCAGGAACCGGGCCACCACGACCAGCCGTTCGCCGGCGTCAGCGGTCAGCTCGCGAAAGCTCAGCGATCCCCGCTCACGCAACACCGATACGACGATCTCGGCCTGCTCGCGCACGCTGACCTTGGCCTGGTGCAGATGGCTCAGCGAGACCTGCTCGGCCTGCGGCGGGGTGAACGCGCGGGCGGCCAGCCAGGCCAGCTGGTCGGCGGTCGCGGTGAACTTCAGCTCCGGGAGCAGCGCCTTGAACTCGTCTTCCAGGCCGCCCGGACGCGCGAACCGACGATCCTCGGTCGCCAGGGTGGTGGCGATCCAGCGGCTGACCTCCTTGAACGCCCGGTACTGCAGCAGCCGGGCGAAGAGCAGGTCACGGGCCTCAAGTAGCGCGAGGTCCTCGGCGTCCTCGACCTCGCCCTGCGGCAGCAGCCGGGCCGCCTTCAGATCCAGCAGGGTGGCCGCGACCACGATGAACTGGCTGATCTGCTCCAGATCCCAGCTGCCCGGTCCGCGCTGCTGCTGGCCCTGTTTGACGTAGGCGATGAACTCGTCGGTGACCATCGACAGCGCCACCTCGGTGATGTCCAGCCGATGCCGCGAGATGAGCTGCAGCAGCAGGTCGAAGGGGCCCTGGAAGTTGCCCAGGTGGACGGTGAAGCCGGGGACAGCCTCTGCGGTGGTGAGCGTCACGACAGGTCGAGCTGGCGGATCAGGTCGGATTCCTCGCCGTTGAGTTCGAGGTCGCCCACGGCCAGCGCCACCGCCGCTCGGACGATCCGGCCGCGATCGACCGCGATGCCGTGCCGCGCGCGCAACGTGAGCCGGGCCTGTTCCAGCGCGAGCAACTCTTCGGCGCTGACGTACACGGTGATCTTCTCGTCGTGCTTGACCCGGCCGGACGGGCGTCCGGGCCGCACGACCGGTTCGGTGGCGCGGAAGAGCTCCTGGGCGCCGGGCAGCGCTACGCGCCGGGGCATCGCTGCAGCACCTCCCGCGCCAGCATCCGGTAGGCTTCGGCGCCCGGCGAGTTGCTGGCGTAGGTGGTGATCGGCTCACCGGCGACGGTGGTCTCGGGAAATTTGATGGTGCGCCGGATCACGGTGTGAAAGACCTTCTCGCCGAACGCTTGGACGACCCGCTCGAGCACCTCGCGAGAATGCACCGTGCGGGCGTCGTACATGGTGCCCAGGATGCCGATGATCTCCAGCTCGGGGTTGAGCCGGTCCTGCACCTTGCCGATGGTGTCGTTGAGCAGGGCGAGGCCACGCAAGGCGAAGAACTCGCATTCCAGCGGCATGATCACTCCGTCGGCCGCGGTCAATGCGTTGACAGTCAGCAGGCCCAGCGACGGCGCACAGTCGATCAGGATGATGTCGTACTCGCCGCGCACCTGGGTGAGCACCCGCTTCAGGGTCTGCTCGCGGGCCACCTCGGAGACCAGCTGCACCTCGGCAGCGGACAGGTCGATGTTGGCCGGCAGAATGTCGAGGCCTTCGACGACGGAATCGGTGATGATCTCGTGGACGTCGTGATCGCGGGTGAGCAGCAGGTTGTAGATGCTGGTGTCCAGGGTGTGCGGGTTGATGCCCAGGCCGACCGACAGCGAGCCCTGCGGGTCGAAGTCGACCAGCAGCACCCGGCGTCCGGTCTCGGCGAGCGCAGCACCCAGATTGATCGTCGTGGTGGTCTTGCCGACGCCGCCCTTCTGGTTGCACATCGCCAGGATCAGCGCGCGGCGATTGCCCTGCGCCGGCGGGGTCGGTTCGGGCAGATCCGGCCACGGCCGTCCGGTCGGCCCCAAAGTGGGTCCCTGTTCGGGGACGGGGGCGGACGCGGCCTCGAACAGGGCCGGGTTCTCTGTGCTGGTGTCGGTCACGGAGCCTCCAAGTGTCGACAAAGAGGCTAATACCTCCGGACGTCCGGGGTGCGCGGCACGCCGCGTCCCACTATCCCTCCCACTCGACCGCCGACCGAAGTCGGTCCGCCGGCCCGGCCCCCCGGTGGTGGTCCTGTCGAGTTCAGGCGATCTCGACAACGTCGTCCGATGGAGGGTTACCTCGCCGATCTCGTGTTACAACCCGAGATCGGACGACTTTCCCACCATCGGCGAGCGAACTCGACAACGCCAACACCACTCCGGCCCGCTCGACCAACCGGAGCGCAGCACTTTCCTGACGAACTCTCGCCAACCTCAGCGCCTTATACCCATGGGGGGTATAGTCGGCGCCATGAAGAAGCTCGCTCAACTCGCCCTCCCCCTTGCCGCCGGCCTCGCATTGGTCGGCTGCCAGTCCCCCGCAGCCGCACCCAGCTCAGCTCCGTCCGCGTCGGTGAGCGCCTCCAGCGCGGCCAACGCAGCCGACGTGATGTTCACCCAGATGATGATCCCGCACCACGAGCAGGCGGTCGTGATGAGCGACGCGATGCTGGCCAAGCAGGGCATCTCGTCCGACGTCACCAAGCTCGCCACCGAGATCAAGAACGCCCAGCAGCCCGAGATCGACCAGATGCGTGGCTGGTTGAAGGCCTGGGGCGCCTCCGACCACGGCGACCATCACGGTCATACCGGCATGGACGGCATGTTGAGCGAGCAGGAGTTGAACGTCCTCAAAGCCGCCCAAGGCAAGGAGGCCGAGAAGCTGTTCCTGACCGGCATGATCGCCCACCACGAGGGTGCGGTGGCGATGGCCAAGGAGGTTCAGGCCAAGGGCAGCGACCCCGAGGTGAAGAAGCTCGCCGACGCGATCATCACCAGCCAGCAGGCCGAGATCGACCAGATGAAGAAGCTGCTGAACGGTTGAGTGGATCACCGGGCGCGCGGATGCGCGGCCAGGAACACCTCGCGGAGGTGCTCGACGGTGACCAGGGTGTAGATCTGTGTCGTGGCCACGGACGCGTGGCCGAGCAGTTCCTGCACCACTCTGACGTCGGCGCCGCCGTCCAGCAGATGGGTCGCGAAGGAGTGCCGCAGGGTGTGCGGGCCGATCTCGGCGGCGATCCCGGCCCGGTCGGCCTGCTCGCGCAGCACCGCCCAGGCCGACTGCCGGCTGAGCCGCGCACCCCGGGTGTTGACGAACAACGCCGGGGTGCTTCCCCGGGCACCTTCCAGCATCGCCGGACGGCCGCGCACCAGCCAGGCGTCCAGGGCTGCCCGAGCATACGAGCCGACCGGCACGATTCGTTCCTTGCGGCCCTTGCCGAACAGCCGCAGCCCGGCGTCCGGGTCACGGCTGAGGGTAGAGACGTCGTCGACGTCCAAGGAGACCAGTTCGGTGATCCGCGCCCCGGTGCCGTACAGCAGTTCCAGCAGGGCCGCGTCCCGAAGCCCGATCGGGGTATCCGGGTCGGGTGCGGCCAGCAGCGCCTGCACCTGGTCGAGCGGGAGCGCCTTCGGCAGTCGGCGTCCGGACTTCGGGGGTGACACCCGGGCCGCCGGGTTGTCCGCGGCGGCGCCGTCCTCGACGGCGAACCGGTGTAGGGACTTCACCGCGCTCAGCGCCCGCGCCACGCTGCTGGCCGCCAGCGCCGGACGCTCGGCGTCGCCGGTGTGCAGGGATGCCGAGAAGGCAGTCACGTCTGCCTCGGTCACAGCCGGCAGCTCGCTCACCCCACGGTCGGCCAGGAATGAGGTGTAGCGAGCCAGGTCGCGCCGGTAGCCCGCGACCGTGTGTGCGGAGGCCCCACGCTCGACGGTGAGGTGGTCGAGGAACGAGCCCACCACTCGCGGCAGCGCCTCCTGCCCCGCCATCGACTCAGGCCAACCCGGCGATCGCCTCGAGGTGGCGGGCTCGGGCCTCGCGCGCCGGCCATGGGCTGTCCGCGGGCCGCAGCGAATCCAGCCGGCCGGCCAATCGTGCAGCCTCCAGGGCAAGTGCCCCGGCGACGACCGTTGGGCTCTGGACGAGGCCGGCGTAGATGCCGTCGATCAGGTCGGCCAGTGGCACCAGGCAGAGCTCCATATCGAGTTCCTCGTGCTCGACCACGAACCCGTCCGGACGAGGCACCTCACGCAAACCACGGGCCAGAAAGAACCGGATCGATTCGGAGTTGCAGCCGGGCGAGGTGAACATGTCGATCAACAGCCGCCAGTCGTCGGCGGCCAGCATCGCCTCCTCGGCCAGTTCCCGCTTGGCGGCGGACAGCCAGGATTCGCCGTCGGCGTCCAGCAGGCCGGCGGGGGGCTCGATCAGCTGGTAACCGACCGGGTGCCGGTACTGCCGCACCACGACCACGCGGTCCTGCTCGTCGAGCGCGATGACAGCGACGGCACCGGGATGCAACAGATACTGGCGATGCATCTGGGCCCCGTCGGGCGTGGCTACGACGTCGTCGACGTAGTCGGACACCACGCCCTCACCGAGAACCTCGTGCGACCTGATCGGCCATTCGGTGGGTACGTCGACGGCCTCGTCCGGTCCAAGCAGCCGCGCCGACATCAGGCCTCCTCGACCGGCAGCCGGGTGTCGAGCTTGCGACGCAGGGCCGCGGCGACCAGCCCCACGAATAACGGGTGCGGCCTGGTCGGTCGGGACTTCAACTCGGGATGCGCCTGGGTGGCGACGAAGAACGGGTGCCGCTGGGGGTCGAACTCGACGAACTCGACCAGCGTCGAGTCCGGCGAGGTGCCGACGACCCGCAGGCCGGCATCTTCCAGCTGTTCGCGGTAGGCGTTGTTGACCTCGTAGCGATGCCGGTGCCGCTCGGACACCTGGGTCTTGCCGTAGAGCCTGGCCACCAACGATCCCTTCGCCAGATCGGCCGGGTAGGCGCCCAGCCGCATGGTGGCACCCATGTCCCCGTCGCCGGAGACGATCGCCACCTGCTCGGCCATGGTGGCGATCACCGGAGCGCTGGTGTCCGGCTCGAACTCGGTGGACGCCGCGTCGTCCAGCCCGCACAGGTCGCGGGCCACCTCGATCACCATGCACTGCAAGCCCAGGCACAACCCGAGGGTCGGGATCTGGTTCTCGCGGGCGTACTTCAGCGCACCGAGCTTGCCCTCGACGCCGCGGATGCCGAAACCGCCTGGCACCACGACCCCATCCAGATCACCGAGCTGCTCGGCGGCCCCGGCGGGCGTCTCACACGAATCGGACGCGATCCAGCGCACGTGCACCTTGGCGTGATTGGCGAAGCCGCCCGCCCGCAGGGCCTCGGACACGCTCAGGTAGGCGTCCGGGAGGTCGATGTACTTGCCGACCAGCCCGATGGTGACGTCCTCCTTCGGGTGGTGCACCCGATCGAGCAGGTCGTCCCACTTCTTCCACCGGACGTCGCGGAAGCTGACCCCGAGCCGGCGGACGACGTAGGCGTCCAGGCCCTCGTTGTGCAGCACCTTCGGAATGTCGTAGATGGACGGCGCGTCCGCGCAGGAGACGACGGCTTCCTCGTCGACGTCGCACATCAGCGAGATCTTGCGCTTCACGCCGTCCGGGATCTCCCGGTTGGAGCGGCAGACGATCGCATCCGGCTGGATGCCGACCTGACGCAAGGCGGCCACCGAATGCTGGGTCGGCTTGGTTTTCAGCTCACCGGACGGCCCCAGGTACGGCACCAGCGAGACGTGCAGGAAGAAGACGTTTTCGCGTCCGACATCGCGGCGCACCTGACGGGCGGCTTCCAGGAACGGCAGCGACTCGATGTCGCCCACGGTGCCGCCGATCTCGTGGATCACGATGTCCACGTCCCGGGTGGCCATCGAAAGCATCTCGTCTTTGATCTCGTTGGTGATGTGCGGGATCACCTGGACCGTGTCGCCCAGGAAGTCGCCGCGGCGCTCCTTGGCGATCACGTTGGAGTACACCTTGCCGGTGGTGACGTTGGCGTCGGCGTTCAGGTTGACGTCGAGGAATCGCTCGTAGTGGCCAATGTCGAGATCGGTCTCGGCGCCGTCCTCGGTGACGAACACCTCACCGTGCTGGAAGGGGTTCATCGTTCCCGGGTCGACGTTCAGGTACGGATCGAGCTTCTGCATCGTGACCCGTAGTCCGCGGGCTACCAGGAGACTGCCCAAGCTGGAGGCGGTCAGGCCCTTGCCCAGCGAGGAGGCGACGCCCCCGGTGACGAAAATGTGCTTGGTACTGGTGCCGTTTCCCACGGGATTCCACCATATAGGTGCCGACGCCGACCCGGCGAACCGGCGCGCGCATCGCTGGACTCAGTGCCCGGCAGCAGCCAACAGTTCGGCCGCGTGCGCGTGCGCGTTCGCGGAGCCCTCCAGGCCGGCCATCATCCGGGCCAGCTCGTCGAGCCGGGCGGCGCCGTCGACCCGGTTGATGCCGCTGGTGGTGACCTGGCCGTCGCTGGCCTTCGCCACCACGAAATGGACGTCGGCGAACGCCGCCACCTGGGCCAGGTGGGTGACCACGATCACCTGGGCGTGCTCGGCGAGCCGGGCCAGCCGGCGTCCGATCTCCAGGGCCACGGCGCCACCTACACCGGCGTCCACCTCGTCGAAGACGAACGTCTGACCGGTCGCTCCGCCCGCCAGCACCACCTCGAGCGCCAGCCGCACCCGGGACAGCTCACCGCCGGAGGCCGCCTTGGCCAGCGGTGCCGGGCTCGATCCGGGGTTGGCGGTGAACATCAGGGTCACCTGGTCGGCACCGTGCGGACCCACTGCTGCGGGCGTCAGCTCGAACTCGATCCGGGCGTGCGGCATCGCCAGAGCCGTCAGTTCGCCTTTCACGTGGTCGACGAGCACCGCGGCCGCGTCGGCGCGTCCTGCGGTGATCGCGGCGGACGTCCGTACCAACTCCTCGTCGAGGACCGCGATCCGCTGCTGCAACTCGGCGATCCGGTCGTCGCCGGCCGCAAGCGCACGGACGCGTCCGGCTGCGTCCTCTGCCCACTGCAGCACCTCGGCCACCGAGGCGCCGTACTTGCGGGTCAGCTGCTGCAGCGCGGCGCGGCGCTCCGCGATCCACTCCAACCGGGCCGGTTCGGCCTCCAGCCGATCGGCGTAACTGGCCAGGTCGGACGCCACATCCGCAGCAAGCACGGACGCCTCCGCGAGCCGTCCGGCCAGCGGCACCAGTTCGGCGTCGTCCGCAACGGCGCCCTCGAGGCTCTTGCGGGCCGCAGCCAACAGGCTCAGCACGGTGGGCGCGTCGTCCCAGGCCTCCGGGTCGCCACTGAGCGCCAGACCCGCCCCGTGCGCGGCCACGCGGAGTTCGTCGACGGCCTGCAGCCGTTGCGCCTCCAGGGCCAGGGCCACGTCCTCATCGGGTTGCGGATCGACCCGCTCGATCTCGTTGAGCCCGAAGGCGAGCAGGTCGAGTTCGCGGGCTCGTTCCCGCGCCGCCCCGGTGAGTTCCTCGACCTCGGACGCCGCCCGGCGCCGTTCGGCGTACGCGGCGCCGTGTCGTTCGAGCAGGACGGCGTGGTCGGCGCCGGCGAACCGGTCCAGTACCTCACGCTGCCGGTCGGCGGTGCCGAGCCGGATCTGCTCGGACTGACCGTGGATGGTGGCCCAGCGGGTGATTGTGTCGGCGGCGGTGCCCAGCGGCACGGCGACGCCGCCCAGCAGCGCCCGGGACCGCGTCCGGCCCACCTGGCGGGCGACCAGCAGTTCGCCGTCCTCGACCTCGGCACCCAGCTCGGCCAACTCCTCCGCTGTGGCGGCGTCGACGGTCCAGACCCCCTCCACCACGCAGCGGGTGGCCCCGTGCCGGACCAGCCCGCTGTCGGCCCGGCCGCCCAGCAGCAGGGACAACCCGGTGACCACCATGGTCTTGCCGGCGCCGGTCTCGCCGGTCACCGCGGTGAAACCGGACCCGGGCTCCAGTACCGCCTCCGCGATTACGCCGAGGTCGGCGATACGCAGCTCAGTCAGCATGGCTGGTGCGTTCCGCGACGCCACGCCAGCCCTCGACGGGCAGCGCGAATTTGCGGACCAGACGCTCCACGAAGGGGCGCTCGGTGATGCGGGCCAACCGCAGCCGATGCCTGCCCACCTCGGCGGTGACCACCATGCCGGCGGCGATGTCGGTGGTGCGCCGTCCGTCACACCAGACCACCGCCTGCGTCTCGTTGCCCGGCAGGATCTCGACCGACACCGTCGAGTGAGGCCCGATCACCATCGGACGGCTGAACAGCGCGTGCGCCGATAGCGGCACCACCAGCAACGCGTCGATGTCGGGCCACAGCACCGGGCCGTTCGCCGAGAAGGCGTAGGCGGTCGATCCGGTCGGTGTCGAGAGCAGCACACCGTCGGTGCCCCAGCGCGACAGCGCCCGGCCGTCGACCCGGACCAGTACCTCGATCATCCGTTCCCGGGCGAGCTTCTCGATGGACACCTCGTTGATCGCGAACGACCGCCACACCTCGGCGCCGTCGCGGTCGGTGACGACGGTATCGATCGTCATCCGCTCTTCGACGGTGTAGTCGCGGTCGACGACATGGCTGATCAGCGATCCGGCTTCGTGCGACTCAAGTTCTGCCAGAAAGCCGACGTGCCCCAGGTTGACGCCGAGCACCGGCAGATCGAGCGGCAGGGCCCACTCCGCTGCCCGCAGAATGCTGCCGTCGCCGCCGAACACCACGACCAGTTCGCTGAGCCGCTCGGTCTGGGGGCTGAGTGCCCTCACCTGACCCGCGGATTGCAGGATGTCGAAGTGTTCCTCGGCCAGCAGGCAGGTGATGCCATGAGCGGTCATGCCCGCGATGAATCCGGACGCCGCGCTCAACGCTGCCGACCGACCGCCGTGCAGCGCCACGGTGACGAAGCGACTGGTTCCCACGACGCTCACCCTATCCGTGGCCACCGTCATCCACCGGACGTCCACGCAGCAGCAGGAACCACTCCACATTCCCGGACGCCCCGACGGTGCGGCTGACCCCGCGCCACGTTTCCGCCCAGCCCAGCCGCCGCGCCTGCGCCGCCACCTCGTCCACGCAGCGTTGCCGGATCCGGTCGTCGCGGACGACACCGCGGGCGTCCAGGCCGCCCCGGCCGACCTCGAACTGCGGCTTCACCAGCAGCAGCGCGGCGCCGTCCGGCTTCAGCACGGCCAGCAGCGGGTCGAGCAGCAGCTTCAGCGAGATGAACGACACATCTCCCACGATCAGGTCGACCGGTCGCCCGTCCAGATCGCCGAGGCTCAGCGCGCGCAGATTGAGCCCCTCGCGAACCACCACCCGAGAATCGTCACGGACCGAAGCCGCCAGTTGACCATTACCGACGTCGACCGCGTAGACCGTCTCGGCGCCCCGCTCGAGCGCGACCTGGGTGAATCCACCGGTGGACGCGCCGGCGTCCAGCACCCGTCCGGCGATGCCCAGACCGCTGTCGATCAGGGCACCGAGCAGCTTGTGGGCGGCGCGTGAAACGTAGTGATCGGTGCCGGCGACCTCGATCCGGTCGCTGTCGGCAACGGTCGCGGCCGGCTTGTTCGTCCGGCGTCCGTTGACTCGGACGCCGCCGGCACGCACCACCTCGGACGCTTGACCGCGCGATCGC
This sequence comes from Micropruina sp., assembly GCA_044225075.1. Classification (GTDB taxonomy): domain Bacteria; phylum Actinomycetota; class Actinomycetes; order Propionibacteriales; family Propionibacteriaceae; genus Micropruina. Next base: position 39,735 of record JBGAJF010000012.1, read on the forward strand.
GCCAGGCCACGCCGGACGAGTGCCTGATCGAGACGCATTCAGCGGCCGGGCGGCTGGTCGCCCGGGTTGAGGACCTCCTGCAGCACCTGATGGACCCGCTGGATCTCGTCCGCATGCTGCTCGACCGGACCGCTCAGGTCGAGGTCGGCCAGCGCGTTGTCGACGGCCGGGTGCCCGGTCACGGGCGGCTCGGGAGTGCTCACGGCGAGCATCCTAACCCGGGTGGCGCCGGTTGCCTTCGCCCAGACCGCGGGCGGCCAGGGCATCACCGGTCGCCTGGGCGAAGCCCACCGCGCGCACCACCACCGGCGACACTCGTGCCAGCCAGTGCCGTTCCAGTCCGCGGGCGCGCGCGGCGTCCCGGACGTCGTAGAAGGCGCCGGTGAGGAACGGGATGCTGCGCAGCATGATGCCGACCGTCAGTCCCAGCCGCTCGCCGTCGACGAACGGCAGCCGGTCCGCGCCGCGGACCAGGGCGTCGATGAGCACCGACGCGGGAGTGGTGCAGACGATCAGCCGTGCGGCCAGCACGGCGACCAGCACATTCCCGGGGACGACGAACGCCGCGGCGGGTTGTCCGACCAGCAGCTGGAACCCCGCCAGGACGACCAGAAGGATCACCAGCGACCACGGGACGGCCAGCGTCACCCGCGTCGGCAGCCGGGTGGACACCAGACAGACCAGGGTGATCAGCAGGCTGCCCGCGGTCACCTCGGGTCGCTGAATGACCAATGCCGCCAGGGTGAGGGTCAGCACGACAAGGTACTTCCAGCCCACCCCGAGCCGATGCCACGGCGAGGTGCCCGGCCAGTAGCTGCCGAACAAGGTCGCCGCCGACCTCATGCCATCAGCTCGCGGTAATGGGCGATGACTTCGTCGGGTGCCCCGTCGGCGACGACCCGTCCGCCGTCCACCAGCAGCACTCGTTCGGCGCGGGCGGCCAACTCCAGATCATGGGTGGCGACGATCACCTGATGCGGCAAGCCGGCCAGCACCTCGGCCACCACGTTGCGGTTGCGCAGATCGAGCAGCGTGGTGGGCTCGTCGCAGACCAGCACCGACGGCTCGATGGCCAGCACACTCACCAGCGCCGCGAGCTGGCGCTCGCCGCCGGACAGGTCGTAAATGCTCTGATCGGCCACCCCGGCGAGACCGTAGCGCGCCAGCCAGTCCAGCGCCAGCGTCCGCCGCTCGGCGCGATTACGGACCCGGGCCCGCAGACTGAGTTCGACGTCGTCCGCGGCGGTCGGCAGCACCAACTGGCTCAACGGGTCGGTGAAGGTGAACCCGACCAGCCCGCGCACCTTGGACGCCGCGGTGCGGGTGTCGTGACCGGAGACGATGACCGCGCCTTCGGTGGGCAGCACCAGGCCGTTGAGCAGCCGCAGCAACGTGGACTTGCCGGACCCATTGGCTCCGATCAGGGCGATCCGCCGCTCGTCGAGGTCGAGGTCGATGCCGTCGAGCAGCACCGCGGCGCCGGAGGTCCCGATGGCCGGGACGCGGACGACGACCCCGGTGAGGGTGATCACCTCACGCGGCGACCGGTACCCGGGTCGCCGTCAAGGCCGGGAACGCCTTGTGGACGGCGACCGCGATCGCGGCCGCCACCAGGTTCTTCACCACGTCGCCCGGCCAGAAGATGAGGTCAGTGGCGACCGCGGTGGCCAAAGTCATCTTCGCCACCAGCATCAGCCCGAGGATGCCTGCCGGGTGGATGATCAGCACGGACGCCCCAAAGCCGGACAGGAACAGCCACAGGAAACGCCCCCGCCGACCGGGCCGGGCCAGTCGCTGCGCAAGCGCGCCGGCGACCAATGCGGCGATCGGGAAGCTCAACAGGTAGCCGATGCTCGGCTTGGCCAGGACTCCCAGACCGCCGGCGCCGCCGGCGAACACCGGTAGACCGGCGAAGCCGACGAGCAGGTACAGGCTGGTGGCGGCGAAGCCGCGCCACGGCCCGAGGACCAGTCCGGAGAGGATCACGGCGAGCGTCTGCAGGGTGATCGGCACCGGCCCCACCGGCACTCCGGGCACCACGGAGAAGGCCGCGATCAGAGCCGCGAAGACGGCGATCAGGGCGAGATCGGTGGTCGGTTGTCTGCCGGCTGACACGGTGGCTCCTCGGTCGTCGCGACCGCCCTTGTCGCGGTCCCTCGCAGGATAGCGCCGACGGCGTGGCCTTTCTCGCGGCGCGTCGAACGCCCACGCCCCGGACATCTGCGTCCCACGCGAAGCTCAGTGCAGCTGGTCGAGGCTCACCAGCGAGTCCGTCGGATCGGCGTCCGTGGCCCAGGACAGGTTCGCCAGCGCCCAGAGCGCGTCCAACTGGCCTTCCTGCGTGGTGAGATCGCCGTCGAGTTCGATCCGGCCGTCGTGGAGGTGGGCCCGCGCGGCGCCGCAGCGCCAGGAGTGGCCCTCATGGGTGGCCGTCCGCGGCTGCTCGAGCAGCGCCCGCACGTCGGCGCCGATGTAGGTGGGTCGATCGCCCGGACCGGCCGCCAGCAGGTCGTGTTTGCCGTGCGCACCGGTGAACACCAGCATCGAGGTGATCCCGGCCCGGTTGGCGCCCATGATGTCGGTGTCGATTCGGTCGCCGACGAAGATGGGCCGCTCGGCGCCGGTGTGGGCCACCGCGAAGTCGAGCATCGGCGCGTGCGGCTTGCCGAACACGATCGGCTTGCGCGGCCGGACCGTCATGCCGACGACCGCCAACTGCGCCCCCAGACCGGCGACCAGGCCCCGGTCGGTGGGACGGGTGGCGTCGTCGTTGGTGGCGTACCAGGTGGCCCCCCGCTGAACGGCGATGCCGGCCTCGTCCAGCAGCGCCCACGGAATGTTCGGACTGTAGCCCTGCACCACGGCGTCCGGGTTGTCGTCTGCGCTGGCGGTGGTCCGAAAGCCCACCTCAGCGAGCAGATCGACGAGGTTCTGGGTGCCCGCCACCAGGATCAGGCTGCCCGCCGTCAGGGTTTCTGCCAGCACGCCCGCAGCAACCTGGGCGCTGGTGATCAGGTCGTCGGGCCCGGCGACGAAGCCAAGGCTGTTCAGGTGCGCGGCGACCATCTCCGCACTCCGGGCAGCGTTGTTGGTGACGAACATCACCCGTGCTCCGGACGCCGTAACGTTGCTGATGCCGTCCACTGCGCCCGGAACCGCGATCGGCCCGAGGTAGATCACGCCGTCGAGGTCGAAGAAGGCGACGTCGTGGGCGTCGATGATCCGGTGCGTCATGTGGTCTCCTCGACCTCGATAGCTTCGTCGTCGGCGTCCTCGGAATCGTCGAACTCGATGGTGATGCCGTGCAGTTCGGCGAGTGCGTCGGCTGCGCCGGTCTCGTTGTCGGGATCCAGGCGAATGGCGGCGCTGAACCATTGCTCGGCGCCGGCGGAGTCCCCGGCTTCCGCCAGTAACGCCGCGTAGTAGTAGCGCAGCCGTGCGCGCGCGTTCTTCGGGCCCCGCGCGCCGATCAGTTCGATCTCCTGGCGCAGCACCCGAATGGCTTCGTCCCGCTGGCCGAGTGCGTTCCGGGCTCCCGCTTCGACGAGCTTCAGCTCGACGCGGCCGGCCACCGATCCGGCAGCCTCCAATCCCTCACGCACGAGCCGCAGCGCGGCCTGGTGGCGTCCCAGGCCGCGCTCACAGTCGGCCATCACCGCCAGGAACTCGTCACTGCCGGTCATCCGCCGCAGCGCCCGGAACTCGTTCAGCGCCGCCGCGTACTCCCCGGCCGCGTAGGCGGTGGTGGCCGCAGCCTCGCGAACCACCGGCAGCCGGGCGGCACGCCGTCGCGCAGCCTCCGCATGCGCGTAGGCAAGAGCCGGATCGGTCTCGATCAGCTCGGCGGCGGCGGCGAGGTGAGCAGCCACCGCCTCGGCGCGTTCCAGGCTCAGCCCGCGCAGTTCGGCCTTCACCCCTCGCGATAACAGGTCGAGATTGGCCTCGGCCGGTGTTTCCGGCTCGTCGGCGCGCGGCGCCAGTCCGGGCGGCAGCGGCTCCCGTTCGCGAGCGTCGTCCTCACGGCGGGGCCGGACGTCCCGGCCTCGGTCGCGGGTTTGCCTCCCGTACGCGTCGCCCGGGTTGCCCGACCGCGGCCGTGCACCCCTCGGATCACGACTTTGCACGTCCCGACTGGGCCGGCCGGGCGCGCCGTCACGAGCATTGCCCGCACGATCACTGCCCGAGTGCCGTGGGTCTCTGCCGCCTGGACGTCCGCCTCGATCCTCCCCACGTTGGCTGGAGCCGTAGCGGGCCGATCCCGGGCCACCGTCGCCGCGGTGAGGCCGGGTGCCCGACGCCTTGCGATCAGTCTCGCCCCGATAACGTTCCCGGGGATTGCCCGGACTGCGGCCACTCCTGCTCCCGTCACGACCTGGGCGGTATTCCCCTTGCCGGTCACGGTCTGTTCGGCGGTCATCTGAATAGCTAGGACGCCTGGAGGTGCCTCCGCCGGCGCCCGCGCCGCGTCCACGTGCGTAGCCTCCGGCCGCACCCGCGTCGCCGTTGCGCGGACGGCCTCGCCCAACTCCACCCCCGGCTTCACCTCTGCCGCCGACCGAGTCGGTCTTGCCGCGGTACCCGCCGCGGGTCGCGCCGCCTCCGGAGGCCGAGCGGCCGTCCGGCGACTTGGAACTGCGAGAGACGCCGCGTTCAGGACTTCCATCTCCACGGCTGTATCCCTTGCCACGCTCCCCCGACGGCGCGCCGGGCCGGCCTCGACCGTCGGGCCGTGCTCGGCTCTCGCTCCTGTCCCCTGATGCGTCGGGCCTTCGTCCGGTGGTCCGACGATCGCCGGCACGATCCGGATTCGAGTTCCAACCACCCCGGGAGTTGCCAGCACGCTCCCTGGAGCCGCTGCTGCGGCCCGCGCCTCGACCACCGCGGTCGTCGCCCCGCCCACCGCCCGCTCGGTCACCCCGGCCTGAGGCCCGACCGCCGCGGTCGCTGCCTTCCCTGCCTGCGCGAGCGTCCCGCCGATCCGGCGATCGCCCCTGGTCGCGGCCCGAATGCTCCTGATTGGTCACCCGCCCAAGTTTGCCCTTGCTGCCGCCAGAGACGCAAAACACCCCCGTGGTTGTCATTGCTGACTACCACGGGGGTGTTTAAATGTCCGGCGACGTCCTAGTCTCCCACAGGGTCCCCCCTGCAGTACCATCGGCGCTGAGCAGCTTAGCTTCCGGGTTCGGAATGGAGCCGGGCGTTTCCCGCTCGCCATGATCACCGTAACTCTATGGAGTTTTCGAATCGGATTCCCGACCGTTGCTCGGGAACCGCACAGTGGACGCGTAACATCTTTGTAGGAAACAAGCCCTCGGCCTATTAGTATCGGTCAGCTCCATGCATTACTGCACTTCCACATCCGACCTATCAACCCGGTGGTCTTCCGGGGGCCTTACCAGATTAACTCTGTGGGAATCCTCATCTTGAGACGTGCTTCCCGCTTAGATGCTTTCAGCGGTTATCACTTCCAAACGTAGCCAACCAGCCGTGCTCTTGGCAGAACAACTGGCACACCAGAGGTTTGTCCGTCCCGGTCCTCTCGTACTAAGGACAGCCTCTCTCAAGATTCCTACGCGCGCAGCGGATAGGGACCGAACTGTCTCACGACGTTCTAAACCCAGCTCGCGTGCCGCTTTAATGGGCGAACAGCCCAACCCTTGGGACCGACTCCAGCCCCAGGATGCGACGAGCCGACATCGAGGTGCCAAACCATGCCGTCGCTATGGACGCTCGGGCAAGATCAGCCTGTTATCCCCGGGGTACCTTTTATCCGTTGAGTGACGGCGCTTCCACGTGCCACCGTCAGATCACTAGTCCCGACTTTCGTCCCTGCTTGAGGTGTCCCTCTCACAGTCAAGCTCCCTTGTGCACTTACACTCAAAACCTGATTGCCAACCAGGCTGAGGGAACCTTTGGGCGCCTCCGTTACATTTTGGGAGGCGACCGCCCCAGTCAAACTACCCATCAGGCACTGTCCCTGATCCAGATAATGGACCTAGGTTAGATAACCAGAACGACCAGAGTGGTATTTCAACGATGACTCCACAAGAACTGGCGTCCCTGCTTCAAAGTCTCCCACCTATCCTACACAAGTCGTACCGATCACCAATACCAAACTATAGTAAAGGTCCCGGGGTCTTTCCGTCCTGCTGCGCGTAACGAGCATCTTTACTCGTAGTGCAATTTCGCCGAGTTCGTGGTGGAGACAGCGCCCAAATCGTTACTCCATTCGTGCAGGTCGGAACTTACCCGACAAGGAATTTCGCTACCTTAGGATGGTTATAGTTACCACCGCCGTTTACTGGGGCTTAAGTTCAGTGCTTCGCTTGCGCTAACACGTCCCCTTAACCTTCCAGCACCGGGCAGGAGTCAGTCCGTATACATCGTCTTTCAACTTGGCACGGACCTGTGTTTTTAGTAAACAGTCGCTTGGGCCTGGTCTCTGCGACCCTCAATGCTTCCGGAGCTAGTCCGGTCACAAATTAGGTCCCCCTTATCCCGAAGTTACGGGGGTATTTTGCCGAGTTCCTTCACCACGATTCTCTCGATCGCCTTGGTATTCTCTACCTATCCACCTGTGTCGGTTTAGGGTACGGGCGGCTAACAACTCGCTCACGAAGATTTTCTAGGCAGCATAGGATCACCCACTTCAGGAGCCGTAGCTCCAAAAGGCATCATGTCTCAGGCATACGAGGTGCGGATTTGCCTACACCTCACCCTACGCACTTACCCCGGGACAACCATCGCCCGGGATGGGCTACCTTCCTGCGTCCCTCCGCAGCTTGCCTAATACAGTCGTGGGTCGCAGACTCAAACCAGCTTGGACCGAAGTCCGCCGCCGGCTCTTGCGTGCTTAGCATTGACTGCCTCGGCAGGGTCGTTGTTTCGCCGGTACGGGAATATCAACCCGTTGTCCATCGACTACGCCTGTCGGCCTCGCCTTAGGTCCCGACTTACCCAGGGCAGATTAGCTTGACCCTGGAACCCTTGGATATTCGGCGGACGGGTTTCTCACCCGTCATTCGCTACTCATGCCTGCATTCTCACTCGTGTGCTCTCCACGGCTGGGTCACCCCGCCGCTTCACAGCGCACACGACGCTCCCCTACCCATCCGTGCACCTGGACCACGAAGGCCTGGTTATGGCACGAATGACACAGCTTCGGCGGATTGCTTGAGCCCCGCTAAATTGTCGGCGCAGAATCACTTGACCAGTGAGCTATTACGCACTCTTTCAAGGGTGGCTGCTTCCAAGCCAACCTCCTGGTTGTCTGTGCAACTCCACATCCTTTTCCACTTAGCAATCTCTTAGGGGCCTTAGCTGGTGTTCTGGGCTGTTTCCCTCTCGACTATGAAGCTTATCCCCCACAGTCTCACTGCCGCGCTCTCACTTACCGGCATTCGGAGTTTGGCTGATTTCGGTAAGCTTGTGGGCCCCCTAGACCATCCAGTGCTCTACCTCCGGTAAGAAACGCGCGACGCTGCACCTATATGCATTTCGGGGAGAACCAGCTATCACGAAGTTTGATTGGCCTTTCACCCCTATCCACAGCTCATCCCCTCGGTTTTCAACCCAAGTGGGTTCGGGCCTCCACGACGTCTTACCGTCGCTTCACCCTGGCCATGGATAGATCACTTCGCTTCGGGTCTAGAGCACGCGACTATGTCGCCCTATTCGGACTTGCTTTCGCTACGGCTTCCCCACACGGGTTAACCTCGCCACGTACCACTAACTCGCAGGCTCATTCTTCAAAAGGCACGCCGTCACCCTTGCAGGCTCCGACGGATTGTAGGCAATCGGTTTCAGGTACTATTTCACTCCCCTCCCGGGGTACTTTTCACCTTTCCCTCACGGTACTTGTCCGCTATCGGTCATCAAGGAGTATTTAGGCTTAACGGGTGGTCCCGCCAGATTCATGCGGAATTTCAGGGGTTCCGCATTACTTGGGGTGACGCACGAGAGAGAACGGCTTACGTCTACAGGGGTATTACCTTCTGTGCCGGAACTTCCCAGAGTCCTTCGACTTCAACGCTCTTTTCTTACTCTCTGACCGGTTAACAGCCCGGTCGGTGCGGCCCCACTACCCCCAACATGCAACGCCTGTTAGCTATCACACATGCTGGGTTTGGCCTCTTCCGCGTTCGCTCGCCACTACTTACGGAATCACGGTTGTTTTCTTTTCCTGTGGGTACTGAGATGTTTCACTTCCCCACGTTCCCTCCAACTACCCTATGTGTTCAGGTAGAGGTCGCCGGACATTACTCCGGTTTCTTTCGAGGTTTCCCTATTCGGAAATCCACGGATCGAAGCTTGTTTACCAGCTCCCCGTGGCTTATCGCAGGTTACAACGTCCTTCATCGGCTCTTGATGCCAAGGCATCCACCGATTGCCCTTAGTAGCTTGTTATTTCACTACAAAGATGCTCGCGTCCACTGTGCAGTTCTCAAGAAACGGGCGGGCCCAGTTCGGCCACCGGTTCTACCGGCGACCTCTTCTGGTCCGCTCTAGAAGGTGTTGCTGACGCAACCGACCCTTCAGGACCCAACAGCGTGCTCTCGGGCTTCGCTCCAACATTCGAGGTTCCACTTCCCTTACGGGACTGTACTGACGAGTTGATAGCTCGGCTTCAGGTCAATGTTCCACTAGTTGCCTGCAGGCTCCACGAACGTTCGTCGTGGTAAGCCGTGCGCTTGGACGAGGTGATTAATCCCCGCCAATGGCTCCTTAGAAAGGAGGTGATCCAGCCGCACCTTCCGGTACGGCTACCTTGTTACGACTTAGTCCTAATTACCGGTCCCACCTTCGACGGCTCCCTCCACAAGGGTTGGGCCACCGGCTTCGGGTGTTACCGACTTTCATGACTTGACGGGCGGTGTGTACAAGGCCCGGGAACGTATTCACCGCAGCATTGCTGATCTGCGATTACTAGCGACTCCGACTTCATGGGGTCGAGTTGCAGACCCCAATCCGAACTGAGACTGGCTTTATGGGATTCGCTCCACCTTGCGGTATTGCAGCCCTTTGTACCAGCCATTGTAGCATGTTTCAAGCCCTGGACATAAGGGGCATGATGACTTGACCTCATCCCCACCTTCCTCCGAGTTGACCCCGGCAGTCTCCTATGAGTTCCCGGCCGAACCGCTGGCAACATAGGACGAGGGTTGCGCTCGTTGCGGGACTTAACCCAACATCTCACGACACGAGCTGACGACAGCCATGCACCACCTGTATACCGACCTTGCGGGGCACCTGTCTCCAGATGTTTCCGGTATATGTCAAACCCAGGTAAGGTTCTTCGCGTTGCATCGAATTAATGAACATGCTCCGCCGCTTGTGCGGGCCCCCGTCAATTCCTTTGAGTTTTAGCCTTGCGGCCGTACTCCCCAGGCGGGGCACTTAATGCGTTAGCTACGGCACGGAGAACGTGGAATGTCCCCCACACCTAGTGCCCACCGTTTACGGCGTGGACTACCAGGGTATCTAAGCCTGTTTGCTCCCCACGCTTTCGCTCCTCAGCGTCAGTTAATGTCCAGAGAACCGCCTTCGCCACTGGTGTTCCTCCTGATATCTGCGCATTCCACCGCTCCACCAGGAATTCCGTTCTCCCCTACATTCCTCAAGTCTGCCCGTATCGAAAGCAGGCTCGGGGTTAAGCCCCGAGTTTTCACTTCCGACGCGACAGACCGCCTACGAGCTCTTTACGCCCAATAATTCCGGACAACGCTCGCACCCTACGTATCACCGCGGCTGCTGGCACGTAGTTAGCCGGTGCTTCTTCTGCAGGTACCGTCAGTTTCGTCCCTGCTGAAAGCGGTTTACAACCCGAAGGCCGTCATCCCGCACGCGGCGTTGCTGCGTCAGGCTTTCGCCCATTGCGCAATATTCCCCACTGCTGCCTCCCGTAGGAGTCTGGGCCGTATCTCAGTCCCAGTGTGGCCGGTCGCCCTCTCAGGCCGGCTACCCGTCGTCGCCTTGGTGAGCCGTTACCTCACCAACAAGCTGATAGGCCGCGAGCCCATCCTTGACCGTCGGAGCTTTCCAACCTCTCAGATGCCTGAGAGGTTCATATCCGGTATTAGCAGCTGTTTCCAACTGTTATCCCAGTGTCAAGGGTAGGTTGCTCACGTGTTACTCACCCGTTCGCCACTGATCAGAAGAGCAAGCTCTTCGTCACCGTTCGACTTGCATGTGTTAAGCACGCCGCCAGCGTTCGTCCTGAGCCAGGATCAAACTCTCCGTTGAAAATTTTCAGCACCGACCGAGGTCGGCATTTGCTGTCAAAGGATTGCTTGACACTGACAGGATCCATTGCTGGATCTATCAATAATCAAAGGAATCACGTCCAAGAGGCGAACCTCAAGGGACGGGATATTCGTTTTCGCACACCCCGAGGGGTGCACTTTGCATTGACTTTCAAGCACGCTGTTGAGTTCTCAAGTTTCGGGTGCGCACCGCGCTTCGGCCTTCCGGCCGGTGCTTGGGGCAACTCGACTTACTCTACTAGGTCTTGTTCTCGGTGTCAAACCGGGCTTGCCGACCCTCCCGAGCCGCAACAGTTACCGGGCCTTGGCGGCTCCTGACATGGAGGCACACCGTACCCGTACTGCTTTGGGTTTGGGATCCTTCTGGCTCGTCCGCTCCGGGTTTCTCCGGGCCGTCCGTCTCTCCGAGAAGGCTTGTCTTACTTTAGTGAGCCTGTTTCCCGTTGTCAAACCGGGCTTTTAGCTCTCCCAGTCCGCGACAGACGCCCGGGCCTTGGCGGCTCCTGGCATGGAGACACACCGTACCCGTACTGCTTTGGGTTTGGGATCCTTTCGGTCCGTCCGCTCCGGATCTCTCCGGGCCGTCCGTCTCACCGAGAAGGCTTGGTAAACATTACGGAGCTGGCGGCGCTGGGTCAAATCGGCGCAGCGTCCGGGCGTGTCCCCGCGTTGGCTAGGAGAAACGCTGGTGATCAGCCGACTCGGACGGCGCCGACCGTGCGGCGTCCGCGACGGAGCACCACCAAGCCACCGGGCAGAACGTCGTCGATGGTCAGCCGCGCGGCGGGGTCGGTCACCTTGGCGTTGTTCAGGTACGCGCCACCCTCAGCGATCGCTCGGCGAGCAGCGGACTTGCTGGCCACCACCCCCGAGGCCTCCAGCGCGTCCACCAATGTGGGCAGTTCACCCTCTGCCGGCAGTGCGCGCGCCCCCAGTTCGTCTCCCACCGCACGCAGGGTGTCCGCCGGCAGTTGCGCGAGGTCACCCCGTCCGAAGATGGCCTGCGCGGCCGCGGTCGCGGCCTCGCGCTCAGCCGGCGAATGCACCAGGTCGGTAATGTCGTCGGCGAGGGCACGTTGGGCTATCCGCAGGTGCGGGGCCTCCGCGCTGCGGGCGGCAATGTCCTCGAGTTCCGCGCGGGGCCGCTCGCTGAACACCTTCAAGTAGTCGAGCACTTTGGCGTCCTCGGAGTTCAGGAAAAACTGGTGGAACGCGTAGGGCGAGGTCATCGCCGGGTCGAGCCAGACTGTTCCCGACTCGGTCTTGCCGAACTTGGTTCCGTCGGCCTTGGTGAGCAGGGGTGTGGCCAGCGCGTGCACTCGCGCCGCCTCCGAGCGCCGGATCAGCTCGACGCCCGCGGTGATGTTGCCCCACTGGTCGGAACCGCCGGTCTGCAGGGTGCAGACGTGCCGTCGGAAAAGCTCGCGGTAGTCCAGCGACTGCAGCAGCACATAGGAGAACTCGGTGTAGGAGATCCCGGACTCGAGGCGTGCCTTGACCACCTCGCGATCAAGCATCCGGTTCACCGGGAAGTGCTTGCCGACGTCGCGCAGAAAGTCCAGCGTCGACAACTCGGCCGTCCAGTCGTAGTTGTTCACCACCACCGCGCCGTTCTCGCCGTCGAATGAGATCAGTCGGCTGACTTGGTCGCGGATCCGCGACACCCACTCGCCGACCAGTTCCTTGGGGTTCATCGAGCGCTCGCCGGCCTGCTTCGGGTCGCCGATCAGCCCCGTGGAGCCACCGACCAGCAGGATCGGACGGTGCCCGGCCCGCTGCAGTGCCCGGGCCACCATGATCTGCACCAGGTTCCCCATGTGGATGCTGGGGGCGGTGGGATCGAAACCGACGTAGAAGGTGATCGGACCCGCAGCCAGGTGCGCACGCAGCGCGTCGGCATCGGTGGAGTGGGCGATCAGTCCCCGCCAGGAGAGTTCGTCGAATACGTCGGTCACGCTGGGTAAGCCTAATGGGACGCGCCGCGCCCGGTGACCGAGAGAACCGTCCCCAGTGACCAAGAGAACCGTCCCCAGTGACCAAAGGAACCGTCCCCGGTGACCGCAGGGACGGTTCTCTTGGTCACTCGGCGACGAGGTTCGCCACGGTGGTGCGGAGTTCGGCCAGTTGCTCGGCGACTCGGACGGGGGCGGTGCCACCGCGTCCGTCACGGGCTGCTACGGAGCCCTCGACGGTCAGCACCTCGAGCACCTGCGAGGTGAGCGCGGGATGGATCTCGGTGAGCTGCTCGGCGGTCAGGTCCGGCAGGTCGATGCCGCGGGTCTCGCAGTACTTGACCGCGGCTCCGGTGATGTCGTGGGCCTGAGCGAACGGCACCCGCTGGCGGACCAGCCAGTCGGCCATATCGGTGGCCAGCGAGAAACCGCGCGGAGCGAGCTCGGCCATCCGGTCGGTGTGGAAGGTGAGCGTGCCCACCATGCCGGCCACCGCGGGCACCAGCACCCGCAGCTGGTCGAGGCCGTCGAAGACCGGCTCCTTGTCCTCCTGCAGGTCACGGTTGTAGGCCAGTGGCAGACCTTTGAGGGTGGCCAGCAGGCCGGCGAGATTGCCGATCAGGCGTCCGGCCTTGCCACGGGTGAGTTCGGCGACATCGGGGTTCTTCTTCTGCGGCATGATCGACGAGCCGGTCGACCAGGCGTCATCCAGGCTGGCAAAACCGAACTCGACGGTGCACCAGAGGATGACCTCCTCGGCCAGCCGGGACAAGTCCACCGAGATCTGGGCCAGCACGTAGGCGGCCTCGGCGACCAGATCGCGGGCGGACGTCCCGTCGATCGAGTTGGCGACCGAGCCGGCGAAGCCCAAGTCGGCGGCGACTGCTTCGGGATCGAGCCCGAGCGAGGTACCGGCCAGCGCGGCCGAGCCGTACGGGCTCTGGGCCAGCCGGACGTCGAGGTCGGCCAGCCGCCGCAGGTCGCGGACCAGCGGCCAGGCATGGGCCAGCAGGTGGTGCGAGAGCAACACTGGCTGGGCGTGCTGCAGGTGGGTGCGGCCCGGCATCACCGCGCCGAGATGCCGCTCGGCCTGACCGGCCAACGCCTCGATCACGGTGCCGAGCGATTCGCCGAGCACGTCGAGTTCGTCCCGCAGGTAGAGTCGGATCAGGGTGGCGATCTGGTCGTTCCGAGACCGGCCGGCGCGCAGCCGTCCGCCCAGTTCAGGGCCGACCCGCTCGATCAGGCCGCGCTCCAGGGAGCCGTGCACGTCCTCGTCGGTGGGCGCCGCCAGGTAGGCGCCGGAGACCACGTCGGCCTCGAGCGCGTCCAAGCCTGCGATCATCCCGCTCAGTTCGTCATCGGTGAGCAGCCCGGCCGCGTGCAGCGCTCGGGCGTGCGCCCGGGAGCCGGCCAGGTCGTGCCGTGCCAGCCGCCAGTCGAAGTGGGTGGACACCGACAGCGCGAACATCGCGTCTGCGGGGCCACCGGCGAACCGACCGCCCCACAGACGTCCGGCTGCCTCCGCGCCGTCGTTGGTCGGCTCGGCGGGGGTGTTGCTCATCTCACTCCGTTCGTGGGTTGTGGCTCATCGCCAGCATGGTCTCAGCCAGCGCGGCGCCACCGGTGGGGTCGCGGGTGATCACCGCGATGGTGTCGTCGCCGGCGATGGTGCCCAGCACCTCGGGCAGCGCTACCCGATCGATCGCCGAGGCGAAGTATTGCGCGGCTCCCGGTGGGGTGCGCAGCACGGCCAGATTCGCCGACCCCTCCGCCGAGACCAACAGCTCGGCGCACAGCCGGGACAGCCGGACGGTGGCGGCGGAGGAGTCGCCCGGGGTCTCGCCGGCCAGCAGGGCGTAGCTGAACTCGCCGTCGCCCTGCCGGATCCGGATGGCGCCGACGTCGACCAGGTCTTTGCTGAGGGTGCCCTGGGTGACGGCGACGCCCTCAGCTGCCAGCAACGCGGCGAGTTCGGTCTGGGAACGCACCGGTTGGCGTCCGATCAGCTCGACGATCCGGGCCTGCCGGGCGGTCTTGGTCTGCGGCAGCCGCGATTCGGTCATCCGACCTCCAGCAAGGTGGGCAGGGCGGCGACGAAGGCGTCCAGGTCGGCGTCGGAGATGATCAGCGGTGGAGCCAGCCGCAGCACGTTGGGGCGCGGCGCGTTGATCACGAAACCGGACGCCAGCGCGGCGTCGGCGACCGCGGCGGCGATCGGCTCGGTGAGCACCACGCCGCGCAGCAGCCCCTGTCCGCGAACCGTGGAGATCAGCGGGTGGTCGAGGTCGAGAATGCCGCGGGCCAACCGCTCCCCCGCCGTCCGGACCCTTGCCAGCAGGCCGTCACGTTCGATGATGCCGAGCACGGCGAGCCCCGCGGCGGCCGCCACCGGGTTGCCGCCGAAGGTGGTGCCGTGGGCGCCCGGTCCGAGCAGGGACGCCGCCGCGCCGGTCGCGACGCAGGCACCCACCGGGAAGCCGTTGCCGAGGCCCTTGGCGAAGGTGACGATATCCGCCGTCACCCCGGAGCTCGCGCTCGCCAGCCAGTCGCCGCAGCGTCCGATGCCGGTCTGCACCTCGTCGATCCAGAGCAGCGCTGCGGCTGTCTGGGTCAGTTCGCGGACCTTCGCGAGGTAGCCGGACGGCGGCTCGACGACGCCGTTCTCGCCCTGGATGGGCTCCACGATCACCGCCGCCACCCGGTCGTCGAGGACGGCGGCCAGCGCGTCGGCGTCCCCGTAGGGCACGAAGATCACTTCGCCGGGCAGCGGCTCGAACGGCTCGCGGTAGGCGGGGTTGCTGGTCAACGCCAGGGCGCCGAGGCTGCGGCCGTGGAAGGAGCCTTCCATCGCGATCAGCCGGGTCCGGCCGGTGCGCCGAGTGATCTTGAACCCGGCCTCGTTGGCCTCGGTGCCCGAGTTGGTGAAGAACACCCGGGCTTCGCGTCCGGGGTCGTTGCCGGTGGCGAAGGCCGCCAGCTTCTCGGCCAGCCCGATCTGGGTCGGGGTGGCGAAGAAGTTCGACACGTGCCCCAGAGTGGACAGTTGCGCCGAGATCGCCCCGATCACCTGCGGATGGGCGTGACCGAGGGCGTTCACCGCCAATCCGGACAGCATGTCCAGATAGCGGTTGCCGTCGGCGTCCCAGAGATGGACGCCCTCGCCGCGGACGAAGACCCGCTTGGGGGCGCCGAAGGTGTTCATCAGCGCGTGGCTGTAGCGCTCGGTGAGCTGGGCCTGGCTGGAGTCATTGACCGAGATGGTCATGCCGTCACCTCGCTGGATTCGTCGTCGCGAACCACCATGGTGCCGATACCTTCGGTGGTGAAGATCTCCAGCAGCAGGCTGTGCGCCACCCGTCCGTCGATGATGGTGGCCCGTCCGACGCCCTCGCGGATCGCCTGCAGGCAGGCCTCCATCTTCGGGATCATCCCGGCTTCCAGGGAAGGCAGCATCGCCTCAAGTTCGGACGGCGTGATCTGGGCGATCACCTCTTCGCAGATCGGCCAGTCGGCGTAAAGGCCCTCGACGTCGGTCAGCACCACGAACCGCTCGGCACCCAGCGCGACAGCCAGCGCGGCCGCGGCGGTGTCGGCGTTCACGTTGTGCACGTTGCCGTCCTCGTCAGGGGCGACGGTGGCGATCACCGGGATGCGTCCGCCGGCGATCAGGTCGAGCACGGTCTCCGGGCGAACCAAGGTGACGTCGCCGACCAGGCCGATGTCGACGTGCTCGCCGTCGATGGTCACCCCGCGCCGGGTGGCGGTGAACAGGCCGGCGTCCTCACCGGAGAGCCCGACCGCGAGCGGGCCGTGCGCGTTGAGCAGGCCGACCAACTCGCGTCCGACCTGACCCACCAGCACCATCCTGACCACGTCCATCGCCTCGGGCGAGGTGACCCGCAACCCGCCCCGGAACTCGGACGGGATGCCGAGACGTCCGAGCATGGACGAGATCTGCGGTCCGCCGCCGTGCACCACCACCGGCTTCAGCCCGCAGCGCCGCAGGAAGACGATGTCGTCGGCGAAGGCACGCTTGAGTTCGTCGTTGACCATCGCGTTGCCGCCGTACTTGATCACCACGATCTTGCCGGCGTAGCGCTCCAGCCAGGGCAGCGCCTCGATCAGCGTCTCGGCCTTGTCGACCACCCCGGCGAGCGTCGCCCGGGTGCGCGTGGTGGGGCTCATGTGGAGTACTCCGCGTTCTCTTTGACGTAGTCGTAGGTGAGATCGTTGGTCCAGATGGTTGCGGTGGCGTCGCCGGCGTGCAGGTTCAGGTCGACGACCACGTCGCGTCCGGAGAGGTCCACCTCGGAGCGATCGGCGCCCAGTTGGCCGTCGACGAAGACGCCCACGCCGTTGAAAGCCACGTCGACGTGGTCGGGGTCGAAGTCGGCGGCAACCGTGCCTGCGGAGGCCAGCACCCGGCCCCAGTTCGGGTCGTTGCCGAACACGGCGCACTTGAACAGGTTGCTGCGGGCGATGGCGCGGGCGACCGCGAGGGCGTCGGTTTCGGTGGCCGCGCCGCTGACGGTGACCTCGATGTCGTGGGCGGAGCCCTCGGCGTCGGTAAGCAACTGCCGGGCCAATGAGTGGCAGACGCCGGTCAGTGCCTCGGTGAACTCCTCCACGTCGGCCTCCACCCCGGATGCCCCGCTGGCCAGCAGGATCACGGTGTCGTTGGTGGACATGCAGCCGTCGGAGTCGGTGCGATCGAAGGTGAACCCGGTCGCGGTGCGCAGGGCGACGTCCAGCTGGTCGGGAGCGAGGACGGCGTCGGTGGTGAGTACCACCAGCATGGTGGCCAGTGCCGGCGCGAGCATGCCAGCGCCCTTGGCCATGCCACCGATCGCCCAGTGCTGCGGCGAGTGGTAGCCGGCCTCTTTGGCGACCGTGTCGGTGGTCATGATCGCCTCCGCAGCGGCCGGCCCGCCCTCTTCCGAACGGTCCTGGGCGGCCAACTCGATTCCGGCGAGCACCTTCGTCATCGGCAGCCGGACGCCGATCAGCCCGGTGGAGCAGACCGCGACATCGTCGACCTCACAGCCGACCGAGGCCGCCGTCCACTCGGCCATCTGGCGGGCATCGTCCAGCCCGGCGCGCCCGGTGCAGGCGTTGGCTCCGCCCGAGTTCAGGACGACCGCCGCGAGCCGTCCGTTCGCGACGGCGTCGGCCGACCACAGCACCGGGGCTGCTTTGAAGGCGTTCGAGGTGAACACGGCGGCCGCGTGGGCATCCGGGCCGTTGTTGACCACGATTGCCAGGTCGGGGCGTCCGGATTCCTTGAGGCCGGCGGTGACACCGGTCGCGGTGAAGCCCTTGGGGGTGGTGACGCTCATGGCGCGACTCCGATCGTCGACAGGCCGGTGGTCTCGGGCAGTCCGAGAGCCAGGTTCATGGATTGCACGGCGCCGCCCGCGGTGCCTTTGGCGAGATTGTCGAGCGCGGCGACGGCGACCAGGCGATTGGCGGCTTCATCGACCGCGACCTGGACCTGGACGGCGTTGGAGCCGAGCACCGCCTGGGTCTGCGGCCAGATTCCCTCGGGCAGAAGATGGACGAAGGGCTCGTCGGCGTAGGCATCCGCGTAGCCGGCCCGCACCCGTTGATCGAGCTTGTCGAGATCCTTGTTGTCGAGGTTGTTGCCGTTCAGTGGCGCGGTCACTGTGGCCAGGATGCCGCGCGCCATCGGCACCAGCACCGGGGTGAACGACAGGGTGGGTGCGGCGGCACCGAGCCGGCGGAAGTTCTGCAGCATCTCGGGGATGTGCCGGTGCACTCCGCCGACCCCGTAGGCGCTGGCGTTGCCCATCAGCTCGGCGGCCAGCAGGTTGACCTTGAGGCTCTTGCCGGCCCCGGACGGCCCGGTCGGGGCGACCACGACCACGTCCCGGCCGTCAGTCAGTCCGGCGGTCAGCGCGGGCAGCAGCGCCAGCGTGACCGTCGTCGGGAAGCAGCCCGGGACGGCGATCCGATTGGTCTCAGCGAGGACCGCGCGCTGGCCGGGAAGCTCCGGCAGGCCGTACGGCCAGGTGCCGGCGTGCGGCGTCCCGTAGAACTTCACCCAATCGGTGGGGTCGCTTAGCCGGAAGTCAGCCCCAGCGTCGATCACCAGTACGTCGTCGCCAAGCTGCTCGGCGACCGCGGCGGACGCCCCGTGCGGCAACGCCAGGAAGACCACATCGTGACCGGCCAGGTTCTCGGCGGTAGTGTCGAGCACCTCGACGTCCGCCAATGGCAGCAGATGCGGATGGTGCTCGATCAGCCGCGAACCGGCGCTGGACTTGGCCGTCAGGTTGCCGATGGTGACCCCGGGGTGCTGCAACAGCAGCCGCAGCAGCTCGCCTCCGGCATAGCCGGTGCACCCCGCGACAGCGATCCGAACAGACATAGGCATTACTATGCCGAATATGGAATGAATATTCCAATCGGGTTTCACGGACACCACAAGGCCCTCCCTAACCAGTTCAGCCCTCCCGTATAAGGGAGGGCGCAGGTAGTTAGGGAGGGCCGTGGGTGCCTGGACGCGGACTTGACGTCGGCGCCCGACACCGGGCCGGGCGCACCGCAGCGGCGGCCCGGCACCGGGTCAGATGTGCTGGATCAGATCGTTCACACCGCCGAGGATCTCGTTCGGCCGGAACGGGTACTTCGCGACGTCTTCGGTCGTGGTCAGCCCGGTCAGGACCAGCACGGTGTGCAGCCCGGCCTCCATGCCCGCGATGATGTCGGTGTCCATCCGGTCGCCGATCATGGCCGTCGACTCGGAGTGCGCCTCGATCCGCCGCATGGCCGAGCGGAACATCATGGGGTTGGGCTTGCCGACCACATAGGGCACCCGGTTGGTTGCCGCGGTGATCATCGCCGCCACCGCGCCCGCGGCCGGGAGCAGGCCGTCCTTCGACGGGCCCGTGGTGTCCGGGTTGGTGACGATGAAGCGAGCACCCTTGGTGATCAGTCGGATCGCCTTGGTGATCGCCTCGAAGGAGATGTTGCGGGTCTCGCCGAGCACAACGAAGTCCGGGTCGGTCTCGGTGAGGATGAAGCCGGCATCGTGGATGGCGGTGGTCAGGCCCGCCTCGCCGATCACGAAGGCGGTCTTGTCGCCGGGCTGTTCGGCGAGGAAGGCGCCGGTGGCCATGGCGGAGGTCCAGATGTTCTCCTCGGGGATCCGCAGGCCGGAGCGCTCGAGGCGCGCGGCGAGGTCACGAGGGGTGAAGAGCGAGTTGTTGGTCAGAACAAGGAAGCGCTTCGAGGTGTCAACCCAGCGCTCAATCAGTTCGGCTGCACCGGGCAGGGCCTGCTCCTCGTGTACGAGGACGCCGTCCATGTCGGTGAGCCAGCATTCAATATCGCGAGCTTTTCGCATGTCACCCATCATACCTCTTTTTAGTCAAACATACTAAAAGTTGCCCTGGCAGCGCGGTTTGTCCGTTTCCCCGGACATCTCGACCAGTCGCCGGATGCGAGGCACCGACGTCCGAGTGGTGCGGCAAGATCGAGGGATGCAGATCCGGCTCGCCACCCGCGGCTCCCGACTCGCCATGGCGCAGTCGGCGATGATCGCGGACGCCCTGCGCCGCCTGGGCGCAGACGTTGAGTTGGTGCCGGTCAAGACCCTGGGTGACGTCTCCACCGCGCCGCTGTCCAGCATGGGCGGGGTGGGCGTGTTCGTGGCGGCCGTCCGTGACGCGGTGCTGGCAGGCGCCTGCGACCTGGCGGTGCACTCGTTGAAGGACCTGCCCACCACCCGTGCCGAGGGGTTGACCCTGGGCGCGATCCCCGATCGGGAGGATCCGCGGGACGCGCTGTGTGCCCGGGACGGACTCGGACTGTGGCGTCTGCCGCGGGGGGCGAAGGTCGGCACCGGGTCGCCGCGGCGGGCCGCGCAGCTTCGGGCGGTGCGCTCGGACCTGGAGATCGTGGACATCCGCGGCAATGTCGATACGCGGCTGGGTCGGGTCGGTGCCGATCTGGACGCGGTGGTGCTGGCTGCTGCGGGCTTGAATCGACTAGGTCTCTCGGGCGCGATCACCGAGTTCTTCGAGCCGGACGTGCTGGTGCCGGCGCCCGCGCAGGGGGCCCTCGCTTTGGAGTGTCGAACCGGAGACACCGAGCTGCTGGCCCTGCTGGCGCAACTCGATCACTCCCCTACTCGGATCGCGGTGGAGGCCGAGCGGGAGCTGATGCGGCTGGTTGAGGCGGGTTGTGCGGCGCCGTTCGGTGCACTGGCCGAGATCGTTCCGCCGAGTTCGGTCGACCCCATCCCTGACACGCCTGCTGACCTCTTCGTTCACACCGAAGAGGTCACGCGTCGGCCGGCCGAAGGCTGGTTCCGTCTGCGGGCCCGGCTGGCCACCCCGGACGGGATGACGACTCTGGCCAAGTCGATCCGGTTCGAGGGCGGGCCGATGGGGCTGTCCCCACGCTCCCCCGACCTCCGAACTGTCGGCACCATCAAGGAGATCGTCGCCGGCATGGCGCAGGACCTCGCGCCGCTGGTCGGGCTGCGAGTGCTGATGCCGCCGTCCCGCCTCGCCGAGGCGGTCGCGCTGCGCGGCGCCCAGGTGACGACGGCGGCCTTCACTCGGCACACCACTGTCACCGACCCCCGACTTACCGCGCGGATCGACGAGCTCGCTGCGGGTGACTATGACTGGCTGGTGTTGACCTCGGCCCGCACCCTTGCCGCGCTGCGTGAACTCGGTGTCGACCTTTCCGCCGTACTGCCTGAAAGCATCAAGGTCGCTGCCGTCGGACCTGCGACCGCGGCGGCTGCCCGCGAGGCCGGGCTGCCGGTGGACCTGCTACCGACGTCGGGTTCCGGTGGCGCCGACCTGGCAGCGGCCTTTCCCGACGAGCCCGGACGAGCGCTGGTCCCGGGAGCGGCCGATCCTGCCGCGGGCCTGGACGCCGGGCTCACCGCCTGCGGATTCCAGATCGACCGGGTCGCCGTCTACCGGACCGATCCCGTCCAGACCCTCGATGAGGAGATCCGCCTAGGCTGGCCGGACGGCTTCGACGCGTTCGTGGTGACCGCGCCGTCCGTGGTTCGGGCCGCCGCGGAGCTGCTCGGCCAGCCCGGTCCCGCGGTGGTCGCGCTCGGTGAAAGCAGCGCCGCAGCTGCTCGTGCCACCGGATTCACCGTGGCGGCGACCGCCACCGAGGCGACTGCGGCCGGGTTGGTGAACGCCCTGGCCACCTTGCGAAAGGAAGACCGATGATTGTCCGTCCCCGCCGGCTGCGCAGCACGCCGGCCATGCGCGCTCTGGTGGCCGAGACCCGGATCCATCCGAGTCAGCTGGTGCTGCCGATGTTCGTCGCCGAGGGGCTGGACGCGCCGCGTCCGATCAGCTCGCTGCCGGGGGTCGGGCAACACACCGTCGATTCGCTGGTCGACGAGGTGCGCCGGTCCGTCGCCCTCGGGTTGGGCGGCGTGATGCTGTTCGGCGTCCCCCGCCCCGAGGACAAGGACGCCGTCGGCTCGGTCGGCTCGGCACCGGACGGCATCCTCAACCGGGCGCTGAGCGCCGTCCGGGACGCCGTCGGCGACGACATCGTGATCATGGCCGACACCTGCCTGGACGAGTTCACCGACCACGGCCATTGCGGGGTGCTGGACGAGCGCGGCCGGGTCGACAACGACGCCACCAACGACCGCTATGTCGAGTTGGCGCTCAGCCAGGCCCAAGCCGGCGCGCACGTGGTCGGGCCGTCCGGGATGATGGACGGCCAGGTGGCCGCGATCCGTGACGGCCTGGACGCCGCCGGCTTCACCGACACCGCGATCCTCGCCTACGCCGCCAAGTACGCCTCGGCCTTCTACGGACCGTTCCGCGAGGCGGTGAACTCGTCGCTTTCCGGTGACCGGCGCAGCTACCAGCAGGATCCGGCGAACCGCCGCGAGGGCGTCCGGGAGGCGAATCTCGACGAGGCCGAGGGCGCCGACATGCTGATGGTGAAGCCGGCCGGGTACTACCTCGATGTGCTCGCCGACGTCGCTGCTCGGTCTCAAGTCCCGGTCGCGGCGTATCACGTCTCGGGCGAGTACGCGATGGTCTGCGCCGCCGCCGAGCGTGGTTGGCTGAACCGGGACGCCGCGCTGGCCGAGGCGGTCACCGCGATCCTGCGGGCCGGTGCCGACATCGTGCTGACCTATGCGGCCTCCGAACTGGCCGAACGTGCGAACGGGAGCAAGCGATGAGTCTCTTTCAGCGGGCCTGCCGGGTGATCCCCGGCGGTGTGTCGTCACCGGTCCGGGCGTTCGGATCGGTGGGTGGCGATCCGGTGTTCATCGCGCGGGCGTCCGGGCCATATCTGTACGACACCGACGGCCGCGAGTACGTGGACGCTGTCGGCTCGTGGGGACCGGCACTGCTCGGCCACGCCCACCCCGAGGTCGTGGCCGCGGTGCAGGCCGCCGCGGCACGCGGGCTGTCGTTCGGCGCCCCCACCGAGGCCGAGGTCGAGTTGGCCGAGGCCGTCCGGGCCCGGGTGCCGGAGGCGGAGAAGGTGCGTTTCGTCTCCACCGGGACCGAGGCGTGCATGACCGCGATCCGGCTGGCTCGCGGCGCCACCGGACGCGACCTGGTGGTGAAGTTCGCCGGCTGTTACCACGGGCATTCCGACGGTCTGCTGGCCGCCGCCGGCTCGGGCGTCGCCACCCAGGGCCTGCCCGGTTCGGCCGGCGTCACGGCCGCGACCGCCGCCCAGACCATCGTGGTGCCCTACAACGATCCGGACGCACTGGAGGCGGCGTTCGCCGCACACCCGGGTCAGATCGCCGCGGTGATCACCGAGCCGGCCCCGGCGAACATGGGTGTGGTTCCGCCGCGGGACGGGTTCAACGCGTTCCTTCGCGAGATCACCCGGCGCCATGGTGCGCTGCTGATCTTCGACGAGGTGCTGACCGGTTTCCGGGTGGGTTATCGCGGCTGGTGGGGGTTGGAGCAGTCGTCGGTCGAGCTTGTCGAGACCACTCCGCTGGCTGAGGCGCCCGATCTATTCACCTTCGGCAAGGTGGTCGGCGGCGGTATGCCGCTGGCCGCGATTGGTGGACGGGCCGAGTTGATGGATCTGCTGGCCCCGGTCGGTCCGGTCTACCAGGCGGGCACGCTGTCCGGGAATCCGCTGGCAACTGCGGCCGGCATCACCACGCTCGCGCTGGCCGACGAGAGCGTCTACCAGCGGGTGGACGCCGCGTCGTCCGCGCTGCGGGTGGCGATCGGGGCGGCGCTGGATTCGGCCGGGGTTCCGCACCGTGTGCAGGCAGCCGGGTCACTGTTCACCGTCTTCTTCGGCGACTTCGACGGCACGATCGACAACTATGCGGCGGCCCAGCAGCAGGATTCGCCGGCGTTTGCCCGGTTCTTCCATTCGATGCTGGAGGCCGGGGTCGCACTGCCGCCGTCCGGATACGAGGCCTGGTTCCTCTCCGCGGCGCATGACGACGCCGTCCTGAGCCGGATCGTCGACGCACTGCCGGCAGCCGCCCAGGCCGCAGGAGCCCGGTGACCGGGCAGGTCACCCTCGTCGGGGGCGGACCTGGTGATCCTGGGCTGCTCACCGTCGCCGGACTGGACGCGCTTCGCACCGCCGACGTCGTCCTCTACGACCATCTGGCGCCACTCGCCTGCCTGGACGAGTGCCCGCCCGGCGCGTTGCTGATCGATGTCGGCAAGATCCCCGGCGGTCGGGCGACCTCCCAACAGCGGATCAACGAACTCCTGATCGAGCACGCCCAGGCCGGACGGCACGTCGTCCGGTTCAAGGGCGGCGACCCGTTCGTGTTCGGACGCGGCGGCGAAGAGGTGCTGGCCTGCGCCGAGGCCGGGCTTGGCGTGGCGGTTATTCCGGGCGTCACCTCAGCGGTCGCCGGACCGGCACTGGCCGGCATCCCGGTCACCCACCGCGGCGTCGTCCAGGCGTTCACCGTGGTTTCGGGACACGTCCCACCGGGCCACCCGGCGTCCACCACCGATTGGACGGCGCTGGCGCACGCCGGCCACACCATCGTGGTACTGATGGGAGTTGCCAACCTTGGCGCGATCTGCGCCGAACTGGTCGCGCAAGGACTGCCCGCCGACACCCCCGCGGCCGTGATCGCGGATGCCTGGCTACCCACCATGCGTACCGTCCGCGGCGGAGTCACCGAGATCGCAGAGCAGGCGAAGCAGGCCGGAATCCACGCGCCGGCGATCGCCGTGATCGGTGAGGTGGCCGCCCAGGAGTTGCCGGTGACGGCGCCGTCCGCATTCGACCAGCCCGCCGAGGCCGACGCAGCCGTCACCGACGAGCTACGACCAGCGCGCGCCGACGACGCGGCCGAACTGCTGGTGCTGCAACGCGCCTGCTGGACCTCGGACGCGATCCTCAACGACACCTTCGAGATTCCGGCACTGCACGAAGACCTGGCCATCATCCGGGCGAACTTCGCGACCTACGAGACCTGGGTGCTACGACGCGGACCGCGCCTGATCGGTGCCGTGCGCGGGGCTCTGCGCGGCACCGATTGGGAGGTCGGACGCCTCATGGTCGCCCCCGATCTGCAGGGCCAAGGACTCGGACGAATGCTGCTGCAGCACATCGAACGCCAGGCGCCGCCGTCCGCGCGTCGACTGTGGCTGTTCACGGGCACGCGCAGCGAGGCGAACATTCGCCTCTACACCCGGGCCGGCTACCAACTCGTCCCTGACGACGACGATTCGCTCCCCCACGTGCCGCACACCGTCCGGCTGGTGAAGCTCACCTCACCAGAGCGTTCGCAGACCCGGTAGACCCTGGAACGCCGAATCATCGGTGATCAGCGTCATCGACTCGATCATCGCCTGCGCGGCGAGCATCCGGTCGAATGGATCACGGTGCTCCCAGTCAAGGCCTCCGCTGAGCAGACAGTGATCCTCAGTGAGCGGCAGACGAGTCACTCCAAGACGATCAAGATGGCGCGCGTAGCCGCCGATCACCGCGTCGGCCTGCGGCAGCTTGCCGATCCGATGCTTGGTGGCGATCTCGCACGCCGACGCCGCTGACACGACCACCTGCGACCTGCGGTCGGCCACCACTCGGGCAGCCTCTGCACCAAGGCGCGACGGCGCCGTCAACGCCCAAAGCAGCGTGTGAGTGTCCAGCAGATAGGTCACGCCGAGCCTTCCCAGGCGGCAAGTTCCTCCTCAGGTAAGGGCTCGAAGAACGAGTCCGGCACCTCATAGGCGACGAACCCGAGTTCGCGCTCTTCGGTGTCCTTCAGCGGGACCAGGCGAGCAACGGGACGGTCGCCTCGTGAGATGACGATCTCCTCGCCGTGCTCGACGGCGTTTAGCAGGGCAGACAGATGCGTCTTCGCGTACTGCACCTTCACTGTGTCCATGGTTCGATCGTAGGCAGATGACCTTGCTTGGTCAACCGGGGTTGGTCAACTTGGTGTGTTGTTCGCCGTGGTGCGACCGACCTATGCGAAGCCACAGGTCTCGACAAGCTCGACCAGCAGAGGGTCAGGCGCGTTGGACGGCCTCGAACCTCCGCACGGCCTCGGCCACTGCGGCGTCCCGGGCTGCGGCGATCTCGGCGTCCTTCAGCGTCCGATCCGGAGCTCGGAACCGCAGCGCGAAGGCCAGCGACTTCGAGCCGTCCGGGATCTGCGAACCGCGGTAGATGTCGAACAGGTGGATCGACTCCAGCAGTTCGCCGGCGCCGGCGACCAGGGCGTCGGTGACCTCACCGGCGCTGACCGTTTCGGCGACCACCAGCGCGACGTCCTCTTTGGCGACCGGGTGCTGCGACACCGAATCGATGCTGCCCGGTCCGGGCGCGACGGCGAGCAGCACGTCGACGCTGATCTCGGCGGCCGCCGTCCGGGCTGGCAGGCCGAACGCCTTGCACACGGTGGGGTGCAGTTCGCCGGCATGACCGAGCAACACGTCACAGCCCGCCGGGTCAGAAACCAGCAGCTTCGCGCAGCGTCCGGGATGGAACGGTGCATGGTCGTCAGCCTCGCGGCGCACGCTCACGCCTGCTTCACCAGCGGCCAGTTCGGCGAAGGCGATCGCGTGCTTCCAGGACGCCGGCTCGGCCGCGCCGTCCCAGCCGGCCGGACGCCAGGCACCGGTCAGCACCGCGGCCAGATGCCGCGGCTGAGCCGGCAGCGCGGCCTCGATCGCGGCCAACTCCTCCTCGCTCGGACGGCCGTCGACGCCGGGCACCGGGGCGGCGGCGGCGCTCCCGGCTCGAAAGACCGAGCCGGCCTCGAACAGGGCCAGGTCGTCGTTGCCGCGTGAGGTGTTGCGCTGCACCGCGGCGAACAGGCCGGGCAGCAGCGACGTGCGCAGGTACGGGCTGGTCTCGGCCAGCGGGTTGGCCAGCCGGACGACGGCACGACGGCGGTCGTCGGCGGGCAGGCCCAGCCGGTCCAGGTCCTCGGCCGAACCGAACGGTAAGGTCAGCAGCTCGGTGAAGCCGTTGTTGGCCAGCGCCCGGACGATCGCGCGGCGGGTGACCTGCCCGGCGGTCAGCCCGCGGCCGGCCGGCGGTGTAGGCAGGATCGAACCGATGGTGTCGAAGCCGATCTTGCGGCCGACCTCTTCGACATAGTCGTAGGGGTCACGCAGGTCGCGGCGCCAGGTCGGCGGCCACAGTTCCAGCTCGCCGTCGGACGCCTCGCTGACGGCCACGCCGCTGGCCCGGAAGATCTCCGCCACCCGCTCGGCGGGCACGTCGACACCCAGGATCTGCGACGGCAGCTCGACCCGGATCCGCTGCGTGGGCATCATCGGAACCGCGCCGGTCACGGTCTCGGCTGCCGACAGCACACCGCCCCCGAGTTCGACCAGGTGCCGCGCCACCAGGTGCGCCGCCGCGTAGGTTGCGGCCGGGTCGGTGCCGCGCTCGAACCGCTTGGACGCCTCGGACGGCAGCCCGTGCCGCCGCATCGAGCGGGAGATGGTGGACGGATCGAACGCGGCCGCCTCGATCACGATGTCGGTGGTGGTGGCGTCGCATTCGGTGGTGGCACCGCCCATCACGCCCGCGATGCCGATCGGGCCGGAGTCGTCGGTGATCAGCAGATCATCGGCCGACAAGGTGCGTTGCACGTCGTCTAGGGTGACGATGCGCTCCCCCGCGGACGCCTTGCGCACCCGGATCGGGCCGGACAGCTTGGAGGCGTCGTAGGCGTGCAACGGCTGGCCGACTTCGAGCATCACGTAATTGGTGATGTCGACCGGGAGCGAGATCGGCCGCATGCCGGCCATGGTCAGCCGCTGCTGCATCCAGCGCGGGGACGGCGCGGTCTCGTCCACCCCGGTGACGGTGAGCGCGACGAACAGCGAGCAGGCCGGGTCGTCCAGGACAACCGGGTAACCGTCCGCCACCGGCGCCGGCACGGCCCGGTCGACCACGTCGGTGAACGGCACACCGAGCGCCTGAGCAGCCTCGCGGGCCAGGCCGCGGATCGACATGCAGTAGGCCATATCGGGCGACACGTTGATGTCGAGCACCTCGTCGCCGAGCCCCAGGTACGCCGACGGGTCATCCCCCGGCTCCAGACCAGAAGACGACGGCAGCACGATGATGCCGTTGTGGTCGGTGCCGATGCCCAGCTCATCCTCGGCGCAGATCATGCCGTCGGAGAGATGCCCGTAGGTCTTGCGCGAAGTCAGGGTGAAGCCGCCGGCCAGCACGGTGCCGGGCAGGCCGACCACGACCAGGTCACCGACGGCGAAGTTGTGCGCGCCGCAGATGATGCCGCGGACGCCCTCGGTCACATCACGCCCCTCCACCGGGGCCGGCGGACTCGCCGGGGCGAGAGCCGCGCCGACGTCCAGGTGACACCAGCGGATCACCTTGCCGTTCTTCTGCGGCTGATCGACGAAGTCGACGACGCGTCCGACCACCAGGGGGCCGACGCCGGCACCGAACTGCTCGACGGTCTCGACCTCGAGCCCGGCCCGGATCAACACCTCCGCCAGTTCCCGGCCGGTCAGCCCCTGGGGCAGCGCGACCCAGTCGCGCAGCCAGCTCATCGGCGCCCTCATCGAGCAACCCCCTTCAACATGCGGCTGAATCGAACGTCGCCCTCGACGAAATCGCGCAGGTCGGAGGCGTTGTTGCGGAACATCAGAGTGCGGTCGATGCCCATGCCGAAGGCGAAGCCGCTGTAGACATCGGGGTCGACGCCGCAGGCGCGCAGCACCCGCGGGTTCACCACGCCGCAGCCGCCCCACTCGATCCAGCCCTCCGACTTGCAGGTGCGGCAGGGCCGGTCCGGGTTGCCGACCGATTCACCGCGGCAGACGAAGCACTGCAGGTCGACCTCGGCGCTCGGCTCGGTGAACGGGAAGTAGTGCGGACGCATCCGGGTGCGGATGCCGGCCCCGAACATGGCCTGCGCGAAATGGTCCAGGGTTCCCCGCAGGTGGGCCATCGAAATGCCCTTGTCAACGGCAAGTCCCTCGATCTGATGGAACACCGGCAGATGGGTGGCGTCGTACTCGTCGGCGCGGTACACCTTGCCCGGGCAGACCACGTACACCGGCAACTCACGCTCCAGCAGCGAGCGGATCTGCACCGGTGAGGTGTGGGTGCGCATCACCAGGTGGTTGCTGACCGGCTCGACGAACAACGTGTCGGTCTCGCCGCGGCTCGGGTGGTCGGCACCGATGTTAAGCGCGTCGAAGTTGAGCCACTCCGATTCCAGTTCGGGACCTTCGGCGATCTCCCAGCCCATGCCGACGAAGACGTCGCTCATCAGGTCGATCAGCCCGGTGATCGGATGGATGGCGCCGGCCGGGTGCAGCTCGACGGGCAGCGTCACGTCGACCGCTTCCTCGGCCAGCGCCCGGGTCAGCTCGGCAGCCTCGACCTCGGCGGTGCGCGCGGCCAGCGCCTTCTGCACCCGTCCGCGGGCCGCGCCCAGCAACTGGCCGGCCTGCTTGCGGTTGGCGGGCGGAATGGCCCCGATCGCCCGGTTGGCCAGGGCCAGCGGCGACCGGTCGCCGGCGTGCGCCAGCCGCGCGTCCTTCAGCGCTGACGTCGAGTCAGCGGCGGCGACGGCGGCCAGCGCCTCGGCGACCATCGCGTCGATCGCCTCAGGGCGCAGCGAGGCGGCCGGATCGGATTCGTTCGGGACTGACATGCGTCTGTTCTCCGTTAAATAGGGGGTCTCGACACGCGCGACCGACGACGGCCATCGCCGCTAGTCGGAGCCGACCCTGGTGTGCTGGGCGCTGGCCGAGGCGTACAGGCAGACCGCCGCCGCGGTGGCCAGGTTCAGGCTCTCGGCCTCGCCGTAGATCGGGACGGCGACCGTCCGGTCAGCCAGTTCCAGGTGTTCGACAGGAAGCCCCCAGGACTCGTTGCCCATCACCCAGGCGGTCGGTTCGCCGAGCCGTCCGGTCAGGTCGGTGAGTTCGGTGCCGGCCTCGCCATCGGTGGCGAACACCTGCAAGCCGGCGGCCCGACAGGCGTCGATCGCTTCGGCCAGGTCGACGCCGACCACCAGCGGCAGGTGGAACACGCTGCCCACGCTGGCCCGGACGGTCTTCGGGTTGTACACCTCGACCGAGTCCGAGGACAGGATGACGGCGTCGGCACCGAAGGCGTCCGCACACCTGATCACCGTGCCGGCGTTGCCTGGATCGCGGATCTGCGCGCAGATCACCACCAGCCGGACGTCGGGGGTGACGGCCTCGGCGAGCGGGACGTCGAGCGTGCGGCAGACGGCGACGACTCCCTGCGGACTGACCGTGTCGGAGATGGTGGCGATGTTCTGCTCACTGACGGCGTAGTGGGTGACCCCCGCCTTCTTGGCGGTGCTCAGCAGGTCGACGTGATCGTGCACGGCCGCCCAGCGGAAGAACACTGCCTCGACGACGTCCGGCTGTTTGAGCGCCTCGCGCACCGCCTGCGGCCCCTCGACCAGGAATTTGCCCGCCGCCTTCCGCTCCTTGCGGCGCAACAAGGCCCGGGCGGCGCGCAGCACCGCCTGGGACGGCTCAAGCAGTTCCAAACGTTCGAGGCTCATCGGCGATCGCCTTTCGGATGCGACGACTCAGCGGGGGTGGGACGGAACAGCGCGATACCGCGAGGGCTCGCGGTATCGCGCTGACCTGCAGTCGGAGGCCGTGGTCAGGCGCTGGCGCCCGCGTTGGCCTTCGCCAACTCGACGAGCTTGCCGAACGCCGGGGTGTCGTTCACCGCGAGCTCGGCGAGCATCTTGCGGTCGACCTCGACGCCGGCAGCCTTCAGGCCGCTGATGAACCGGTTGTAGGTCATGCCCTCGTTACGCGCAGCGGCGTTGATCCGCTGGATCCACAGCGAACGGAAGTCACCCTTGCGGTCCTTCCGGTGCGCGTAGTTGTAGGTCATGCTGTGGAGCAGTTGCTCCTTGGCCTTGCGGTACAGCCGGGACCGTTGCCCACGGTAACCGGACGCCTGCTCGAGAACTTCGCGGCGCTTCTTCTGGGCATTCACCGAACGCTTGACGCGTGCCATGGTGGGTTAACTCCTTGTGTCGATCGGTCCGGGCGCGCCGGACCACGCGCGAGAACCGCGCGGGTGGTGGTGGGGTCAGCGGGCCTTGTACGAGCCGAGCAGCTTGCGGGCCTTCTTGGCGTCGCCCTTGGCAACGACCGCGTCGCCGTCCAGCCGGCGGGTACGGGTGGTCGGCTTGTGCTCGTTGAGGTGCATCTTGCCCGCCTTGCGGTGCATCACCTTGCCGGAGCCGGTGAGCTTGAACCGCTTCTTGGCGCCCGAGTGCGTCTTCATCTTCGGCATCGTGCCGCTCGCTTTCTTTTCGTGGATCTCACAGCCTGTGAGAGGTCTTACAGGTCGATGTCGGGGTCCATGTTGTCGGCCGGGCCCCGGCGCTTCTTGAGGCTGACGCCGCCCTGATGGGCGGCACGATGCTCGGCCTCCGCGTTGCGTTCGGCCTCGGCGTCCGCGGCGCGCTGAGCCATCCGGGCCTGCTTATTCGCCTCGGCGTCCACCCGCGCCTCCGACTTCTTCTTCGTCGGGGACAGCACCATGAGCATGTTGCGGCCGTCCTGCTTGGGCGCCGACTCGACGAAGCCGTCCTCGACCACGTCGTCGGCGAGCTTCTTCAGCAGGTTGAACCCGAGTTCCGGACGGCTCTGCTCACGGCCGCGGAACATGATGGTGATCTTGACCTTGTCGCCCGCCTTCAGGAAGCGCACGACGTGACCTTTCTTGGTCTCGTAGTCGTGGCTGTCGATCTTGGGGCGGAGCTTCATTTCCTTGATCACGGTGTTGGTCTGGTTGCGCCGGCTCTCACGGGCCTTCTGCGCGGCCTCGTACTTGAACTTGCCGTAGTCCATGAGCTTGGCGACCGGTGGGCGCGCCATCGGGGCCACCTCCACCAGGTCGAGATCTGCCTCGCGGGCGAGCCGCAGTGCGTCTTCGAGCCGGACGATGCCGACCTGTTCGCCGGCAGGCCCGACCAATCGCACCTCGTTGGCGTGGATGCGATCGTTGATCCGTGGTTCGCTGATGTTTCCTCCAGTGTGTTGCAGCGTGACGGTGCCGACCGAAACGAAAAAGGCCTCCGCCGATGCGGAGGCCCACGGGAACAACACGGCCGTCGCTGCATGCAGCAGGCCGGTCGGCGACCCGCCGACCGAGGGCCGGACGGGTGGGAGTGCGGGACCCCACTTCGGAGGACCAGCCGGAAACGGCCGGTCGACGAGCGTCATTCTAGCTTGTCTCACCCGTCGACGCCGAATCGCAGGTACCTGGTCCGAATGCGGCGGTGGTGGGAACCGATCCAGGACTTCTACGACCCGCCCGCCGGATCGGCCAGGCTCAGCCAGCCCCAGCCGTCCGATAACTTCATCAGCCGGTTCCCGGTGGCGAGCGGACGGATCAACTCTCCCTCGATGGTCAGCAGGTGGGGTCCGGCGACGTCGACCACGATCGCTTCCGCGCCGGTCTCCACCGCGGTTGCCGCCACTTCGTCGAGGGTGCAGGGCACCGGACGGGCATTCGGGTCGAAGGCGCGAAGGGTGTCCAGACCGGTGAACGCCAGGACGCCGCTCGCGCCGGAGGCGGAGGTCATCAGGACCGCCGACATCTCGGCGTGCCGGTCGGGGTCGGGGCCGTCGCCGGCTTCGTCGCCCGAGGCCACTATCGGCAGCAGCAGCCGCGCTCCGCACAGCGCGGCTACGGCCGACAGGTACGCCTCTGCCTCCCCGGTGCTGGACGCGGCAAGTGCGGCGCGCACCTCGGCGTCCGGTTCGCCGCGATCACCCGCCCACGCCGCGTTGACCTGTCCAAGAGTCTTCACTCCCCCAGCCAACCACACCCGACGCGCCCCGCGGACGCCCGGCACCTCGCAGCAACCGGATAGGGGTCAGGACCGGAATTCCCGCGTGCGCCGGCGTGCGGTGTCTGGCAGACCAGGCACGATCCTGGCACGCTGCTCGCATGGATATCTCCCTGTGGGTGATGGGCATCGCCATCGGCTGGACCGTTGTTGGGCTCATCCTGGTGGTCGCGTTGTGGTCGCGGGCGCCGTGGAAGGCCGTCATCGCGTGGCTCGGCGTCGCTCTGGTGCCCCTCGGCCTGTGGCTGGCCGGTTTGTCCCAGGCCGCGATCGACGGCTGGAACACGCTGGCGTTGTGGTGGCAGGGACTGATCTTCACGCTGCCGGTGATGATCGGCGTCGGCTTGCTCGGGCTGGCGGCGCTGTTGCTGGTGGTGTCGCGCCTGGTGCCGAATCGCCCTCGCAAGCGCAAGTCGGCCAGCGCGATTCCGTCGGCGACAACCGCGCCCGCCTACCGGCCCGCTCCGCCCCGCAGCGAGGCGGAGCCGACGCTGATCCTGCCGGAGAACAGACCCAACCCGTGACAGTGAAATAAGGATCGGGATCGGGCACCGACTACAGTGCCCGATCCCGATCCTTGTTCGTCACCTCACGCCTGGTCCGGACGATCCTCGCCGTAGGCGTAGGCCAATCGTTCGCGCAGGTCAGCGACATGCGCCTCGGCGAGATCACGGTCACTGCGCTGAATTCCCAGCAGCGGACGCTGCTCGACGACTCCCCGAACCATCACGAACGGCCACGGGTCGCCCTCGCGGTAGCGGAAGGCCTTGATCTCGGGCCAGGGCACCACATGGGTGCGGACGCCGTTGCGGAAGGTCAGTCCGTCAGCGTCGGCCCGCACGTAGCTCAGCCCCAGGCCCAGCGCCAGGCCGATCATGATCGCCAGGAAGAACAGCAGCGTGAGCACCTGGATCGGGGTGAACAGGTCCCGAATGTGCTGAGGCGTCATCACCCAGCCGAGCAGCGACGCCAGCAGCAGCGAGGACGACAACGACACCCCCATCCGCAGGGCCGCGCGCGGGCGGTACGTGACGGGATCGGTCATAGCCGGCAGGCGACGATGTCGGTGACCAGGATGGCGTCGGCGCCGACGTCCCACAGCCGATCCATGATCTGCGGCGCGGAGGCCCGCGGAATCATCGCCCGTACTGCCACCCACCCCGGCTTGGCAAGTGGTGACACGGTCGGCGCGTCCAGCCCAGGGGTCACCTCGCAGGCCGCTTCCAGAGCGGTTTCGGGCACGTTGTAGTCGACCATGTAGTAAGCCCGAGCGGTCAGCACCCCGGTCAACCGCCGGACCAACCGGTCCATCCCCTCGGGAGCGGACGCCCCGGCCCGTTGAATGAGGATCGCCTCCGAGGTCAGGATCGCGTCCCCGAACAGTTCCAGCCCGGCCCGCTTCAGCGTGCTGCCGGTCTCGACGACGTCGGCGACGGCGTCCGCCACGCCGAGCCGCACCGACGACTCCACAGCCCCGTCCAGGTGGATCAGCCGGGCGTTGATGCCCTGCCGGGTGAGCCAGTTCCCGACCAGGCCGGAATACGATGTGGCGATTCGCTTGCCGTGCAGGTCGGCGACGGTCCAGGCCTCACCGCCGGGGGCGGCGAACCGGAACCGGGTGCCGCCGAAGCCGAGGGCCAGCACCTCCTCGGCCTGCGCGGCCGAATCGATCAGCATGTCGCGGCCGGTGATGCCCAGGTCGAGGGTGCCC
Source organism: Micropruina sp. (assembly GCA_044225075.1). Lineage (GTDB taxonomy): Bacteria > Actinomycetota > Actinomycetes > Propionibacteriales > Propionibacteriaceae > Micropruina. The sequence continues at coordinate 73,992 of JBGAJF010000012.1, forward strand.
TCCCCCACATACACGGCGATGTCGCGGGGACGCAGATAGTAGAACTCGACGCCGTTATCGGCGTCGACCAGCACCAGATCCTTGGAATCGTGACGCTGCCGGTAGCCGGCCTCGCGCAGCATCCCGACGGACGCTTCGGAGAGTGAGCCCTTGTTGGGCACGGCGATCTTCAGCACGGAACGCTCAGACACTGTGGTGACTCTACTGGTGGTCGGCGAGGGCTGGCGAACGGTGTCATCGCAGGTCAGAGGTGGGCGTAAACATCGTCGAGGTCGAGTCCCAGCGAAACCATCAGCACCTGCAGGTGGTACAGCAGTTGGCTGATCTCCATGGCTGCCTCTTCCTTGGACTGGTACTCCGCCGCCATCCAGACCTCCGCCGCCTCCTCGACGATCTTCTTGCCGATCGCGTGGACGCCGGCGTCCAAGGCGCGCACCGTTCCGGACCCCTCGGGACGCTCGGCGGCGCGCCGCTGCAGTTCGACGAACAACTCTTCGAAGCTCTTGCTCACGGGCAGGCAGTCTACGGCGCGAGCCCGGCCTGGAGCGCCGCCGGTCCGTCGGTGGGCCGACGCCGGTCAGACGGCGGCGAGCGCCAGTTCCTGCTGCCAGGCGGCGGCCGCGCTCAGCAGGTCCCGGCGTTCGGCGGCCGACTCGGCACCGACCGGGAGGATCTCGCTCAACGCCTGGGCGGCGTCCGCGGCGATCGGGACGAGTCCGGCCGCCCGCGCCTGCCCCAGCGCCGAACGCAGCAGCCGCCGGGCGGACGGCAGGTTGCCGACCACCACTTCCAGCCGGCCGAGGTAGTAGTCGACCGGTCCGAGCCAGAGCATCGAGCCCCACACCGCGTGCCGGCCCGAATACGGCCGCAGCGCTGCCAGGATCCGCGCCGCGGCCACCTGATCCGCGAGGTCGGCGACCACCCTGGCCTGGACGCAACTGCAGGCGAGCCAACCCGTCCAGTGCGGACCACTGACCGCGTCCGCGACCGTCTCGGCACGCTGCCGCGCGAGGTTCGTCTGGCCGCCCTGCAGCAGCGCTTCCACTCCCATCCAGCCGGTGTGCAGGCCGACGCTGTCGCCGATCGCGAGGATGACCGGGTGCCAGACGGCCAGCCGTCCGAGCCGCCGGTCGATCTCGGAGGCGGTCACCATCGAGTACGACTCGCGCTGGAAGAGCTGGGTGCGTTCGGTCAGCTGGACGGCCGACGCAGCCAGTTCCCGGGCCCCGGCGATGTCGCCGCGCCCGGTCGCGATTCCCACCTCGGCCCACAGCAGTTGCGAGACGGCGCCGGCCAGTCGATGCCTGCGGGCCAGCTCGAGTGCCCGGCGGATGTCGGCGGCGCATTCATCGACCCGGCCGTATGCGCTGCGGCCGCAGGCGCGGATCGCCAGGCCGACCAGTCCGGCCAGCGCCCAGCGCTGCGGGTCGACCCCGGATCGCGGCTGCTCGACGAGATCGAGCAGCCGCTCGGCCACCCGCAGCTGCTCGTCCACCACGCCCGCCTGCCAGAGCACCCGTCCGTGCTGGCCGAGCGCGGACGCCAGCGCGCCGGCGTCGCCGCTGCGCTCGGCCAGGTCGACGGCTTCGGCGCCGAAGCGGAGCGCCCGCTCAGCGTCCACGTAGGTGAGGCCGACCGCCTCCGTGCCGCGGAGTCTGGCCCGCGCGGCCAAGCTCGCCGGGTCGCCGGACTCACCGAGCTCCGCGCGCGCCGCGGCCAGCCGGTCGAGCAACTGTTCGTCCACCGAGCCGAAGTCGACCCAGTACCAGATCCCGCCGCTGAGGTCGAGGATCTCGGTGAGTTCGCCGTACACGGCGCGACGACCCAGGGCGACGGCCAGATCGAACGCCTCGATCAAGCAGATGCGCAGTTCCTTCAGCGCGCAGGCGTGCGACAGCGCCATTGCCTGCTGGATCAGCAGCTCGAGCCGGGGTTCGCGATCGTCGCCCGGCAGGATCGCCAGCGCCCGACCGAACCAGTACGCGGCGGTGTCGTAGGTTCGCGAGGCCAGGTGTGCGTCGGCGGCTGCCACGGCAGCCCGGATCGCCGCGCCCCGGTCGGTCAGGGGCAGCCCTTCGACCAGGTGGTGCGCCAACGCCAGCGAGTCACCCGAGTCCTTCAACGCCTGCGCGGCGCGCAGGTGCCAGCGCCGGCGACTCAGCGGTCCGGCGGCATCCAGCACGGCATCCCGGACGACGGCGTGGCTGAAGACCAGTCCGTCCGAGCCGGCCGGCTCGGTGAGGATGGCGAGGTCGATCGCCTGTTGCAGGGCGTCCAGCAGCTCGGTCCCGATGCCGTCATCGGCCTGCGGTTCGACCACGGCCGACAACAGCTCGAGATCGAATCGCTGCCCCAGCACGGCCGCCGCCCGCAGCACGGTGCGGGCCGCTTCCGGGAGCAGTTGCAGCCGGCGTTGGACGACCGCGCGAACTCCGCCGGGCAGTCCGTCGCGGTCTCCGGCGGCGATCAGCCGGGTGGTCTCACCGACGAAGAACGGGTTGCCGCCGGCGCGTTCGACCACCAGATCCAGGTCACCCGGCGACAGGTTGCCGGCGATCCGCGAGGCGAGCGCGCGGGCGTCGGGGGCGTCCAGTTCGGTCAGTTCCAGTCGGCGGAACCACGGTTGCCGGGCGAGGGTGGAGAGCAACCCGACCAGGCCGGGGCTTTGCTCGGGCCGCGAGGTCAACACCAGGGTGACCGGCGCCTCGGCCAGTTCCACGGCCAGGAAGCCGAGCAGCCGCAGAGTTTCGGCGCCGGCCCAGTGGACGTCCTCGACGGTGAGCAGCAGCGGCCGCAGTCCCGACCGCTCGCGCAGTGCGGCGACTATGGACGCCGCCGCGTCGGCAGGGCCGGCGCCGAGTTCGGCCAGCGCCGACTGCACCGGCCAGAGCGCACCGACGTCGGCGTCCTCGTGGCAGCGGCCGACGCCGACCGCGACCCCGGCGTCCGCGGCCCGGCGGCACAGTTCCTCGGCGAGCGCCGATTTGCCGATCCCGGCCGGCCCGGTCAGCAGCACGATCCCGGCTCGGCCGCCGATCGCGGCGCTCACCACCTCGTCGACGACACTGAGCTCTCTGCGCCGCCCCAGGATCGTGCCGGCCGGTCGGGCCACCCGAGTGGTCGCCTGGACGGCCGGTTCCGGAGCAGAGTCCGCTGCCGCAGGGGTGTCGGACGCCGCAGTTGCATCTGGCACCGCCGATGCGGACGGCGTGACCGCCGGTACGGCGAGCTCGGGGTCCTGCCGCAGCAGCCGTTCCAGCAGTTCGGCGAACGCCGGGCTCGGATCGAGGCCCAGCTCGTCGGCCTGGGTCTCGACGAACGTCCGGTGTCGGCTCAACGCGTCCGCCGTCCGGCCGCTGCGATAGAGGGCCAGTACGAGCAGCCGCCAGACCGTCTCGTCATGGGGTTGCGCCCGCGCCATGGCTTCCAGCTCACCGAGCACCTCGTCGTGCCGGCCGAGCGCGACGGCCGACTCGGCCCGGATCAGCTGGGCCGCTACCCGCTCGTCCTCCAAGCGATAGGTCGCCTCGCGCACGAAGGCCACATCGACAGCGCCGGCGAACGGCGTCCCAGACCAGAACTGCAACGCATGGGTGGCGGCTGCCGCTGCGCTCGAGTGATCCCCGGTGGACCGCGCGGCGCGCGCGGCGGACAGTGCGCCCCGGAAGTCGTCCACATCGAGCCCCGCCTCGGCCGGTAGCACCAGCCGGTAGCCGGGCAGCTGGGTGCGCAGGATCTCGGCATGCCCGCGGGGTCCCCGGTCCGGCTCGATTGCCCGGCGCAGGTGCGACATCATCGCCTGGATCGAGGCTTCCGGACGGCTCGGCGGCTCCGCCTCCCACAGGGCGTCGACGATCCGGTCCACCGAGACAGTGGAACCGCGGTGCCAGGCCAGCAGGGCGAGCAAAGTGCGGCGCAGCGGTGGCCCGAGTGGGACGCCGACTCCGTCGGATCGCACGCCGACCGGCCCCAGCAGTTCGAACCGCAGCACGCTCCCCCGCTTCCTGCGCCAACTCGGTATCAAGCCGGCAGCAAGTCGAGTCTTGCAGAGTCGGAGCCAGCGCTACCACGACTCCTACTCAAGGAAGAAGACCCACATGTCTCGCATCCTCGTCAGCTGCCTACCCGCGGCCGGCCACCTCCGTCCCGCGCTGCCCATCGTCACCGATCTGGTGGCCCAGGGACACGACGTTCTCTTCTACACCGGCGCCGCCTACCGCGCCCAGGTCGAGCGGACCGGCGCCAGCTACACGCCGATCGTGCATGGCATCGACGCCGACGAAAGCGCCGACATGGCCGAAATGTTTCCCGAGCGGGCGAAGCTGAAGCCCGGCCTGGCCACCCTGGTCTGGGACATGGAGAACATCTTCGTCGGCGGCATTCCCGCCTACGTTCAGGACCTGGAGGCACTGGTCGAGGAGTTCCGGCCGGACGTGCTGGTCGGCGACTTCGGTTCGCTGGCGCTCGGATCGAGGCCCAGCTCGTCGGCCTGGGTCTCGACGAACGTCCGGTGTCGGCTCAACGCGTCCGCCGTCCGGCCGCTGCGATAGAGGGCCAGTACGAGCAGCCGCCAGACCGTCTCGTCATGGGGTTGCGCCCGGGCCATGGCTTCCAGCTCACCGAGCACCTCGTCGTGCCGGCCGAGCGCGACGGCCGACTCGGCCCGGATCAGCTGGGCCGCCACCCGCTCGTCCTCCAAGCGATAGGTCGCCTCGCGCACGAAGGCCACATCGACAGCGCCGGCGAACGGCGTCCCAGACCAGAACTGCAACGCATGGGTGGCGGCTGCCGCTGCGCTCGCGTGATCCCCGGTGGACCGTGCGGCGCGCGCGGCGGACAGTGCGCGCCGGAAGTCGTCCACATCGAGTCCCGCCTCGGCCGGCAGCACCAGCCGGTAGCCGGGCAGCTGGGTGCGGAGGATCTCGGCATGCCCGCGCGGCCCCCGGTCCGGCTCGATTGCCCGGCGCAGGTGCGACATCATCGCCTGGATCGAGGCTTCCGGACGGCTCGGCGGCTCCGCCTCCCACAGGGCGTCGACGATCCGGTCCACCGAGACAGTGGAGCCCCGGTGCCAGGCCAGCAGGGCGAGCAAGGTGCGGCGCAGCGGCGGGCCGAGCGGGACGCCGACGCCGTCGGATCGCACGCTGACCGGCCCCAGCAGTTCGAACCGCAGCACGCTCCCCCGCTTCCTGCGCCAACTCGGTATCAAGCCGGCAGCAAGTCGAGTCTTGCAGAGTCGGAGCCAGCAGTACCACGACTCCCACTCAAGGAAGAAGACCCACATGTCTCGCATCCTCGTCAGCTGCCTACCCGCGGCCGGCCACCTCCGTCCCGCGCTGCCCATCGTCACCGACCTGGTGGCCCAGGGACACGACGTTCTCTTCTACACCGGCGCCGCCTACCGCGCCCAGGTCGAGCGGACCGGCGCCAGCTACGCGCCGATCGTCCATGGCATCGACGCCGACGAAAACGCCGACATGGCCGAAATGTTTCCCGAGCGGGCGAAGCTGAAGCCCGGCCTGGCCACCCTGGTCTGGGACATGGAGAACATCTTCGTCGGCGGCATTCCCGCCTACGTCCAGGACCTGGAGGCACTGGTCGAAGAGTTCCGGCCGGACGTGCTGGTCGGCGACTTCGGTTCGCTGGCGCTGACCGTGCTGGCTGAGCGCGATTCGCTGCCGCTGGCGATGTTCGGCATCACCGCCTTGACCACGTCGAGCATCGACACCGCACCGTTCGGCTTCGGGCTGGCCCCGTCGTCCTCGGCGCTCGGACGGCTCCGCAACCGCGCGCTCAACGCCTTGATGCGCGACCAGGTGATGGGCAAGGCGCAGCGGGCGTTCAACCGGATCCGGGCGAGTTACGGTCTGGAGCCGGTCAGCCACTTCTTTCTGGATCATCCGGCCCACGCGTCCGACGTCTACCTGCAGTCGACGGTGGCCGGGTTCGAGTACCCGCGCTCGGACTTGCCGGCCTCGGTGCGGTTCGTAGGTGCCGCCAAGCTGCGTGGCGTGGACGACTGGACGCCGCCGTCCTGGTGGGCGGATCTGACGCCGGACCGACGGGTGGTGCTGGTCACCCAGGGCACCGTCGCCACCGATCCGGACGAGGTGATCCGGCCGGCGGTCAAGGCCCTGGCCGGCGAGGACGTGCTGGTGATCGTGGCGACCGGCATCGACCCCGAGGTCGCCCTGCCGGCCGCCGACCGGCCCGACAACGTCCGGGCGGAAGCGTTCATCCCGTTCGACCGGCTGCTGCCCCTGGTGGACCTGATGATCACCAACGGCGGCTACGGCGGCGTGAATCAGGCCCTGGCCGCCGGAGTGCCGCTGGTCGTGGCCGGCAAGTCCGAGGACAAGGTCGAGGTCAGCGCACGGGTCGCCTGGAGTGGCGCCGGGATCAACCTGAAGACCCAGCGGCCGACGCCGGAGGCGATCCTGCGGGCGACCGACCGGGTACTGTCCGACGACTCTTACCGCCGGGCCGCGACCCGGCTGGCTGCCGAGTTCGCCACCCACGACAGCGCCGCCGAGCAGGTCGAGGCCATCCTGGAACTGGTCGCCACGCCGGCTGTGGCCGCTGCGGTGGGAGCTCGCTGAGCTGACTGCCGATGTCCACTCAGGAGGTCAGAGACGGGCTGATCGCGGGTTGATCGCGGGTTGAGCTTGTCGAAACCCCTTGCCGGGGCAGGGGATCAGTTTCGACAGGCTCGACCAGCGATGAGCGGCGCTTCCCTGGCCGCGCTACGGCATGCTGTCCGGCATGGAGTCGCAGCGGCAGTCCGGGGTCGAGATCGGCGAGCTGACCAGTCATCGCGACCGGATCGCCGCAGCCGAACTGCTGGCCGAGATCTGGGGCGTGCCGGCGGCGGAGTCGCCGGTGCCGGCCGACCTGATGACCGCACTCGGTCATGCCGGCGGCTGCGTGCTCGGCGCCTGGACCACTGACGGCACACTGGCGGGGGTGACGATCGGCTTCGCCGGCGCGCCCGGCTCGGGGCGGGTCTACTCCTACATCGCCGGGGTGGCGGCCGGGTTCGCCGGCCAAGGCTTGGGTCGGCTGCTGAAACTGGCGCAGCGCGACTGGGCGCTGGACCGCGGCGCCACCGTGTTGGTGTGGACCTACGACCCGCTGATCCGACGGAACGGTCATTTCAACCTCAACCGGCTCGGCGGCCGGGTCACCGAGTTCGTCCGCGACTACTACCCGCCGATGCTGGACGCGGTGAACGCCGGCGACCTGCCCGACCGGTTCGTCGTCGAATGGACGCTGGCTGAAGAGCCCGGTGGACGCGCGCTGCCCGCCGGCAGCGCGTCCGCCCCGGTCGTGCTGGAGTGCGGGGAGGGCGACGAGCCGGTGATCCGGCGTCCGGAGCGGGGCGGGTGGGCTGCGGGCGCCGATGCAGCCCGGGTCTGGGTGCCGTCCGATATCGAGCGACTGCGGGCCGCAGACCCGGCGCTCGGACGCCGCTGGCGGGTGGCGGCGCGTGAGGTGTTCGGCCAGCTGTTCGCCGACGGCTTCCGGCCGGTCGGGATGACCACCGACGGCTGCTACGTGCTGGCGAAGGAGTCGTGAGCCGAATGTCCGCCACTGTGACCCTGCGCCGGCTGGCGATGCCGCTGGTCCGCCCGTTCCGCACCAGCAAGGGCGAGGAGACGGTCCGGGACGTCCTGGTCGCCTCCTGGACCGAGGACGGGGTGACCGGGTGGGCCGAATCAGCCGCCGACCCGGAGCCCACCTACTTCCCCGAGTACATCGACGGCGTCCGGCTGACCATCGAGAAGGTCCTGCTGCCGCTGCTCGCCGGCGACTCGGGACCGTTGACCACCGGCGCCCTGCGCCGAGCGTTTGCCCAGGTGCCCGGCAACCCGCTGGCCCGCGGACTGCTTGAGACCGCCGTCCTGGATGCCGAGTTGCGCCGGCACGGGATGACGTTCGTGGACTTCCTCTGCTCGGAGCGCCGTCCGATCCGGGTGGGGGTGTCGGTCGGCATCCCGGGCGATCTGGACACCCTGCTGACCTGGGTGGCGGGGTACCTCGAGGACGGCTACCGACGGGTGAAGCTGAAGATCGCGCCGGGCTGGGATCTGGCGCCGGTGCGGGCGGTGCGCGAGGCGTTCGACGACGAGCTGCCGCTGCAGGTGGACGCGAACCAGGCGTACACCCCGGCCGACATCCCGCTGCTCGGCAAGCTCGACGAGTTCGGACTGGTGCTGATCGAGCAGCCGTTCGCCCGGCACGAACTGCTCGGCCATGCGAAAATGGCCGCCCGGCACGGCACCCCGGTCTGCCTGGACGAATCGGTGCTGTCGCTGGACGACGCGATGACCGCGATCCGGCTGGGCGCCGCCGACGTGATCAACATCAAGCCGAGCCGGGTGGGAGGCTATGTCACCGCCCGGCAGATCCACGACGTCTGCCTGGCCAACGGCGTCCCGGTTTTCTGCGGCGGCACCCTGGAGACCGCCGTCGGCCGCGCCGCCAACCTGGCCCTGGCGACACTCCCCGGATTCACTCTCCCCGGCGACATTTCCGCAACCAGCCGCTACTACGCCGCCGACATCGGACCGTCGTTCGAGCTGGACGCCGACGGCTGCCTGACCGCGCCGTCCGGCCCCGGCATCGGCGTCGAGGTTGACCTGGACACCGTCGACAAGTTCACCGTGGAGTCCACCACCCTGACCCTGTGACCGTCGCTCGAACGCCGGGGACGGTCCTTTTCGTGCGAGTTTCGCACATCGGGGACGGTTCTTTTCGTTCGAAAATCACCCTTCGGGGACGGTTCTTCCCGTTCAAGTTGCGCACGACCAGCGACGGGGTTTCCTTTGTGAACCCGTCGCGAAGTCAGCCGTTACCGCAAAGTCTCACTCCAAGAACCGTCCCCAGCGTTCGAGATTCGCACGAAAAGAACCGTCCCCGACATTGGAAAATCGGACGAAAAGAACCGTCCCCAACGTGCCAATGCCCGGGAGGTTCAGAGCCGGACGCCGAGCAGTGCATCGAGCGCTCGGGCGACGGCCTGGCCGGCGGCCGGATCGGTGCCGGCGTCGTCGGCCCAGGCGTCCATCGCGGCGAGTGCGGACGGGGAGTCCAGGTCGGCGCGCAGGGCGTCCCGCAGTGCTGTGATCAGCGGTTCGGCGGACGGGGCCGCGGGACGGGCGACGGCGTTCCGCCAGCGGTTCAGCCGCTGCTGTGCCTCGGTCAGCGCCGCGGCCGTCCACTCCCAGTCGGAGCGGTAGTGCTGGGCGAGAAGGCCGAGCCTGATCGCCATCGGGTCAGCTCCGGAGGCGCGCAAGCGGCTGACCAGCACCAGATTGCCGCGCGATTTGCTCATCTTCTCGCCGTGCAGCCCGACCATGCCGGAATGCACGTAGGCCGCACACATCTCGTGATGCGGGAAGATCAGATCGGAGCCGCCACCCTGAATGTCGAACGAGACGCCGAGGTACTGCAACGCGATCGCCGTGCACTCGATGTGCCAGCCGGGGCGGCCACGTCCCAGCCGTGACTCCCAGGCCGGTTCACCCGGACGCTCCAGCCGCCACACCAGACAGTCCAGCGGGTCGTTCTTGCCCGGACGGTCCGGGTCGCCACCTCGCTCGGCGAACAGGGCCACCGCCTCGGAGTCGCTCAGCTTCGACAGCCGTCCGAAACCGGGCGCCCGACGCACCTCGAAGTACCAGTCGGGGTAGTCGGCGTCGTCCACCTGATAGATCGCCCCGGTCAGCTTGAGCGACTCGATGAGTTCCACCACGGCCGGAATCGCCTCGACCGCGCCGATGTAGTGCTGCGGCGGCACCACCCGCAGCGCCGCCATGTCTTCGCGAAACAGGTTCACCTGATCCTCGGCAAGGTCCTCCCACGCCACTCCGGTCTGCTCGGCACGCTCCAGCAGCGGGTCGTCCACATCGGTCACGTTCTGGGTGTAAACCACCCGATGCCCGCAATCGAGCAGCACCCGGTACATCAGGTCGTAGGCGACATAGGTGTTGGCGTGGCCGAGATGAGTCGCGTCGTAGGGGGTGATGCCGCAGACGTAGAACCGTGCCTCGTCGTTGTCCGGCTGCACCTCGACGAGTTCGTCGAGCGCGGTGTCGTGAACACGCAGTCGGCCACCGGCGCCGTCCAGGGTGGGTACATCCGGCGCGGTCCAGGCTCTCACCGATTCCTCCTTTGTGGCGCCACCTCGGGGCCGGACGCCAGCGTATCGTCGCGACGACACCGAGCCGGCACGGCCCCGGGTGGGCACCCGCGGTCTACGAGGTCGCTGCGTTCCTCAACCTCGACGGTCGCCGCGGCATTCCTGAATATTTGATGACGCCTCGCCGCTCGCACCACAGCGCGGGGCGGAAGCGGTGGAAAGAGCCAGCTAAGCTGTCCGGCGGCAAATCTCGCCGGAAGGAAATCCATGATCAACTGGTGGCAATCGATCGTGCTCGGCATCGTCGAGGGCATCACCGAGTTTCTGCCCATCTCGTCGACCGGTCACCTCACGGTCACCGAAAAGCTGATCGGGTTGCCGATCGACGATCCCAGCGTGACCGCGTACACCGCGATCATTCAGGTGGGCGCGATGATCGCCTCGATCGTCTATTTCTGGTCCGACATCGTCCGGTTCGGCGGCGCCTGGTTCAGCGGACTACGAGATGCCTCCAAGCGGAACTCCGACTACCGGATGGGCTGGGCGATCATCTCCGGCTTCGCCGTCACGGCGGTCATCGCGCTACTGGGTGAGCCGCTGATCACTGGACCGTTGCGCAGCCTGTGGGCGGTCGTCATCGGCCTGGTGGGCTGGTCGATCGTGATGTTCATCGGTGACCGGGTCGGCAAGCAGACCCGCGGCGAGGACTCGATCACGGTCAAGGACGGCCTCATCCTCGGCGCGCTGCAGTCGCTGGCGCTGGTGCCCGGCGTCTCCCGCTCGGGCGCCACCATCACCACGGGCCTGCTGCTCGGCCTCGACCGGGTGTCGGCGACCCGAATGAGCTTCTTCCTCGGCATTCCGACGCTGGTGGCGTCCGGGCTGTACCAGGCGGTCAAGGAGGCCAAGCACATCGCGGACGGCGTCGGCTGGGTCTCCACCCTGGTCGGCACTGCGGTCTCGGGAGTCGTCGCCTATGCCTCCATCGCCTGGCTGCTGCGCTACGTCTCGAAGAACAACTTCACCGGCTTCATCATCTACCGGCTCGCGCTGGCCGCGGTCATCGTCGTGCTGCTGGTCACCCAGACGATCAGCGCCACCTGAGCCGGACGCCGGCTCGCGTCGCCACGGGATCAGCCCACGCGGACCCCCAAAACCCGCGGGCTAGGCCGTACGCCCGGCGTTCGGACCACCACTGACGTCGTCCAGGGCGGCGGTGATCTCCACCGGCAACTCCAACTCTTCGGTTTCCAGCAGATGGTCGAGCTGGTCGACGGTGCGCGGTCCGATCAGCGGCGCGGTCACCCCCGGTGCGTCCCTGGTCCACAGCAGCGCCACCTGGGCGCAAGACAGATCCAGGCCGTCCGCCGCGGTCGCGACGGCGTCCACGACTGAGCGCGACCGGGCCTCAAGGTACGGCTCGACGAACCAGGAGAAGTGGGTCTGTCCGCCGCGAGAGTCACGCGGTATGCCCGTCCGGTACCGGCCCGCGAGCACCCCTCGGCCCAGCGGCGACCAGGCCAGCAGGCCCATCCCGAAGGCGCGGACGGCCGGGATCACCTCCACCTCGGCGCGGCGGGCCAGCAGCGAGTACTCGACCTGGGTGCTGACCATCGGGGCTCGTCCGGGAAACGCGGCCTGCCATGTTGCGGCCTGGGCGGTCTGCCAGCCGACGAAGTTGGACACCCCGGCGTAGCGCACCATGCCCGTCGACACCGCGTGATCGATCGCGGCCAGTGACTCCTCCAGCGGAGCCGCCCCCCATGCGTGCAGTTGCCAAAGGTCGACGTGGTCGGTGTGCAGCCGCCGCAGCGAGCCGGCCAGGTCGTCCAGCAACGCAGTTCGGGAGGTGTCCACGACCCGACGTCCGCCACGGACGCCGAAACCGCCCTTGGTCGCGATCACCAGGTCGTCGCGGGTGAGGTCGGTGTGGATAGCGCGCCCGATGATCCGCTCGGCGTCGCCGTTTCCGTAGGCGGCCGCCGTGTCCACCAGGGAGCCTCCGGCTTCGACGAACCGGTTCAGCAGTGCACGCGCCTGGCTGGGTGGGACGTCGCGCCCCCAGGTCAACGAGCCGAGTCCGAGACGCGACACCTGCAGCCCGCTCTCCCCCACGGCGCGACGATCCATGACGGTCACCCTAGAGCCTGCTCGGGCGTGGATCGGCGCTGCCCGTCCGCCGTCCCGTCCGCGGACGGCCCGAGTTCAGGCCTGGTCGAGGAACCGGTCCAGCACCCGGGCACCGAACTCCAGCGATTCGGTCGGCACCCTCTCGTCCACGCCGTGGAACATGGCCACGAAATCCAGGTCGGCGGGCAGCTGCAGCGGCACGAAACCGAAGCAGCGGACGCCGAGCTTCGACCAGGCTTTGGCATCCGTCCCGCCACTCATCAGGTACGGCACCGCCTTGCCCTGCGGATCCTCGGCTTCCAGGCAGGACTGCATCGCCTCGACGAGGGCCCCGGAGAACTCGGTCTCAACCGCGTCATGGTGGCTGGCGATCTCGTAACGCACCTTGTCGCCGAGCAATTCGGTGATGGTGGCGAAGAACTCGTCGGAATGCCCGGGGATGAACCGGCCGTCGACGCCCGCGGTTGCCCGGCCCGGGATGACGTTGACCTTGTAGCCGGCCTTCAGCATCGTCGGGTTGGCCGTGTTGGCCATGGTCGCGCCGACCATCCTGGCGACGGTGCCGAGCCGAGCCAACGACTCCTCCACCGAATCGGCATTGATCTCGACGCCGAGGGCGTCCTCGACCGCATCCAGGAACGCCTGCTGGGCGGGATGGATCCGATGCGGCCATTCGTGGGTTCCGATCCGCGCGACCGCTTTGGCCAGTGCGGTCACCGCATTGTCGGAGTTGCGCATCGAACCGTGCCCGGCCGTGCCGTCCGCGATCAGGTTCAGCCAGGCCAGCCCCTTCTCGGCGGTCTGGATCAGGTAGAGCCGCAGGTCGTCGCGCACGGTCAGCGAGAAGCCACCGACCTCGCCGATCGCGTCCGGGCAGTCGGCGATCAGCTCGGGGTGCTGCTCGACCAGCCAATGCGCACCCAGGCCGCTGCCGGCCTCCTCATCGGCGGTGAACGCGAACCTGATCGGACGCCGCGGCGGCCGTCCTGTGCGGACCCGGTCGCGGACCACCGACAGCACCATGGCGTCGAAGTCCTTCATGTCGACCGCGCCGCGTCCCCAGACGCAACCGTCCTGCACCTCGCCGGCGAAGGGATCCACCTGCCAGTCGGACGCCTGCGCCGGCACCACATCGGTATGGCCGTGGATCAGCAGTGGCGGCAGCGAGGAATCACAGCCTTCCGGCTCCCAATGCGCGACCAGGCTGGCGCGGGTGGCCGCCGGCTCATAGAGCTGGGAGTCGATGCCGACATCGGCGAGCTTCTCGGCAATGTACTCGGCCGCGCCGCGCTCGCCCTTGGAGCCGTCCGGTCCGAAGTTGGAGGTGTCGATCCGGATCAGGTCGCTGCACAGCTGAACGACTTCAGCTGCGGGGGCACTCTGCAGGGTCATGCCGACATCTTGCCGGAAACGGTGAGCCGGACGGCGTCCGCACGTCCTGGATCGACCATCCGGTGACATCACCCCCGGTTCTGGGCTCGGTCGAGTTGAGCACGTCCGGGCGAGCCGGATATGCTGACGTGGTTGCCCGGTCCCACCGGGCGCACACCCTGTCCGGGTGGCGGAATAGGTAGACGCGCTAGCTTGAGGTGCTAGTGCCCGTTATAGGGCGTGGAGGTTCAAGTCCTCTCTCGGACACAAGTTCTCAGGTCGCTCCGACCCGGCAAACGTTTTCTGACTAGGTGTTTCACGTCTGCCCCCGCTGGACAGGTGTGGACACCTACAGCCAATTTGGTACTCCCGGCCCGGCGGCCACGTCTGCCCACGGCACGCCGCTCGTGGTCAGGTGCATAGCACGTCTCGCCGCAGTCGGCACCTTGCTCCTGGACCAAGTTGGGCTCATGCCACGAACCCGTCAAGGAAAGCGACACCTCGGTATGTGATCCAAAGCGTTGGTTCGAGTCGATCGAAGGGCTTAGGTTGAACTTATGGGCGATGACACCGTGCCGTCGGTCGTCGTGCCGATGCCCTTCTACCAGCCGTGGAGGGACCGTTTCCCCGACGTGAGCGTCGCGCCGCCCTAGCTGTACCTGTTCTGGGATCGGGTAGGTGCGATCCTTACCAGCCAGCAGGCTCAGGAGGCGTACGAGCGCGATGAGAGCATCGCACAATTGATCGATTTGGGCATGCTTGAGTGTATCGATCCATCTCGAATCATGGACGATCAGATGCTGTTGCAGTTCAACGAGCGACTCTCACAAACGCTCAATGCTGACATCTCGGATCGCGATGCACTATGGACGAGCAGGCTTTTCGATCCAGCCACCACCGACAGGTATATGGAAGAGGCTCCGAGTGAGAAAGCGGGGTTCGTGTCATTCGCTTCATATCGGCGAATGGGTGCATACTTGTTCCCGGAATTGCGATAGGCAACATCTTTCACATGAAGGAAATCGGCCTCGCTCATAGCAAGGGAGTAACGGATTCGAGTGGAGAGCAATATATCGCGATGTCGCAGCGCGGGATGGGGCTTGTCGCAGGTATTCACGCTGAGCTTCTTCACGCGTCAACGGCACGGACCATGGGGATCGATGCCTATCCGTTGGTCATGGCGCAACGTCAGAGCGGAGTTGGTTCCCCAACGTGTGCAGATGTCGTGCTCGATGACCTTGAAGTTCTGCTGCCAGACGTCCACGATGTTCCGCTTGACGAGATCATCTCGTTTCGCGCTCAGCATGGCGCCGAGTTCCGTGCATATATGGCGGGCGTGCGGGCACACGTAGTCGAGTTGTCTCAGACGCCGCTACCATTGCGTGCGGGAGTTGCCCGATCGCGTGCACAGGACCGCGCCGATGCTGCGCGTGAACTGTCACGAGTGACGTCACTTGCGTGGACGGGTTTCACCATTGCTGTCTCGACATCCGCGGTAACATTGGGCCTTACGGCAGCATCGGGCGGTTCGCTCACACCGCCTCTTATCGCGCTGGCGGGGGCAGTAGCTGGTGCCGCTGTGTCGAGTTTGACTCCCACTCTGCCGACCCGATTCGCTTACCTACTCCGCGCTAGCCGGGAGCATTTTTATTGTGGGCGCAGCTAAGCAGACGGCATCCGAATGCTAGGCGGCTGGCAGTCCGCAGCAGGAAGCTCTACGCACCCTACCGCCGTCAGGCCGGCGCCCGTATCGGCAAGCGGGTTCAACTGGGACTCAATTGTCGCTGTGTCGACTTGCCAGCGCTTCTCGAACCGCTCGGTGACCACGGTGGCAGCGTCGGACGAGCAGTAGATGACCGCACGGTCGGGCTAGCTCGAAGACGGTGGATGATGCGTACCCAGCGCGTGACGGCGAGGAGCCCGCAGTCGCGGGACTCGTTCCAGGCCGCGGGGGAGCCGCCGTCGGCGGTAGACTTGGACGGATAGGCCAGCCGGGATAAGGAGGACGTCATGAGCGCCACGCTTCCGCGCGGATTCCGGTTCGAGCAGACGATTCCTTATGACACGCCCGATTCTTTGAGTGATCTCCACGGGCCGGCCTCGGGCGTCGTGACGGTTCGTCCCCGCATCGACACCAGCCCGGATCCGGTGTACGACCTGGGTGATCCAGGCCAACGATGGAGCCTTTACAGCGCCACGATCCGAGACGGACTCCCCGTCGAACAGGCAGCGATCCTCGACCGAAGCCTGCTGATTGCGCTGTGGCCCGACCTGAATCTGCCTGCCCGTTGCCGCGCCATCTGGGAGAGCAAGTTCGCCGAGTTGGCAGAAGCCTCGCGGCAGAAGGCCTCCTAGATGCTGCGGTTCCACCGCCGTCTCGCCGAGATCGGCCTCGCGGCCACCTCCGATTTCGGCTTCGTACTGGCCGGCGGGTATGCCATCTCGGCGAACGGAATGGGTGACCGTCCCTCGGAAGACGTCGACCTGTTCACTAACCGGCCAGATCCCGATCAGTTCGCGGCCGCCCTCGACCGCCTGCGGCAGGCATATCTGAGCCACGGCCTCCAGGTGGAGGACGAGCGGATCCGACCCACGTTCGCCGATCTTCATGTGACCGACCCGACAACCGGGGAAACCGGCAACGTCCAGCTCGGACTCGACTTCAGAGCATTTCCACCGGCGACACTCGACATCGGCCCAGTACTCGACCCACGGGACGCGGTAGGTGGAAAGATGTCCGCCCTCTGGTCCCGAGGAGAGGCCCGTGACTACATCGACATCGCGACGGTCCTCGACTCAGCCCCGAGGACGTCCTCGACATCGGCCCAGTACTCGACCCACGGGACGCGGTAGGTGGAAAGATGTCCGCCCTCTGGTCCCGAGGAGAGGCCCGTGACTACATCGACATCGCGACGGTCCTCGACTCGGGCAGATTCAGCCCCGAGGACGTCCTCGCCATTGCGGATCGACTCGAGGCAACGCCCCTTGACCGTCGCATGCTCGCCGTCCGGTTCAGAGGTGCCGGTCGACACGACGAGCGTACGTTCTCGCGCTACGGCGTGGATGCCGATGAGCGCGCCCGTATCGTCGCCTGGTTCACCGCCTGGGCCGAGCACATCGACCCCCGGTAGTGCCGGCATCGCCGAACCGACAGGGGTGAGTGTCCTGATGCCAAGTCAGCCGGAGTACGGGAACCTACGCCTCGGGAAGGGTCGCCCGGAAGGTCGTCGCGCAGCCGACCAACGGGGCTCCATTCCCCACGTATGCCCCACGGTCTCGGCGGGAACATCGGACGAACAGAATATAAGGGCTAGTCGGAGGGGGTTTTAGCGTTGCAGCGGGAGAGTTTCAAGTCCTCTCTCGGACACAAATTCTCGGGTCGCTCTGACCCGACAAATGTCTTGACTAGGTTTTTTCACCTCTGCCCCCGCTCGACAGGTGCGGGCAACCGGCAAGCCAGTTTGGTGCTTCCGTGCCCCACGTCACGCCGCTCATGGGGCAGACGTGGGCGCGTTCTCGATGCCTGCGTGTCTCAAGCACGCCGCCTCACACGCCATAAGAGCGGCGCAAGGAATGGACGCGACCCGGAGGCCCGCCGGGTGCCGCTGCTGCTCGCAGGCTGGTGCGGGCCGCGATCGGCGTCTCGGGCCTGACGATCCACGGCCTAGGACACACCAGCGCCACGCTCGCCGCTCAGCTCGGCGCGACTCTGGCCGAACTTCGAGCCCGCATTGGCCACTCGACCCCGAACATGGCGATGCGCCACCAGCATGTGGCGGCGGACCGTGACGCCCAGCTCGCCCAGCGCATGTCGAGGTTGGCCACCGGCCAGGATTGGGGCCCTGCACACGGACCTCGTAGCCGGCTACTCGTAGTGGGTCCACATCCGCAGGACGTGCACCACATGTTCTTCGTGCAGGACTTCGTAAACCAAGCGGTGCTGAATGTTGATTCTCCGGGAGTAACACCCCGCGAGATCGCCGACCGGCTTCTCGTAGCGGGGCGGGTTCGCGAACGGATCCGCGGCGATGACCTCGAGCAACTCCTCGGCCTTGCGCCTCAATCCGGACGACGCCAGCTTCTTGGCGTCTTTCTGAGCGGCCCTCGAGTAAACCAGTCGCCACGCAGTCACCATTCGACGGTGTCCGAGCCCGCCTCGATCCCCTCGGTGCGAGCCTGTCGCACCGACTCGGTGAAGCCGGGCAAGCCGGCCAGGAACAGGCTCTCCTGAATCGCGCGCCAGTCATCCTCACCGATCAACACAGCGTTGCCGCGCTGGCCGGTGATGGTCAATGGCTCCGAATCCTGGTTGACCTGATCGATCAACCGATACAGATTCGCTCTCGCTGATGTTGCACTCACAGCCGTCACGACGGTCACCTCCAAGAGCAGCGTACGTTATTCCGTACGCACATCCAAGCGCAGTCTCGCCAGATCCGAGTCGTCGCCGTCAGTTGCGTGTGGGTGGCATCGCCCTGGCGTCACTTCAGAGGGCTTCCACTCGGACGTCATGGTCGGCAAGCAGCAGCCGCAGGTCGTCAGGATCCGAGGTGAGCACGACCACGGGCGACGGCAGGGTGAGCGCGGTAGCGGCCACTACTGCGTCGACCGTCAGATCGCGAAGCTTGCGTCGAGACGCCCCCACGGCCGCCCGCAACTCACCGGCGCGGTACCCGATCTCCGGGTCGACGTCGACGAGCCGTACCGCCTTGACGGCCCGCCGGACGGCCGCGTCGCGAGCGGTTCCGTCGGTGACCTCGACAAGAGTCAGGCAGCAGGCATAGATGATCGAGTCGGTGCGCTTGGCGAAGGTGGCCCACGCCTGCATGCCGCGATCGTCACGAGCCAATGCCGACAGCGCCTCTGCGTCAAGCAGCATCGAGTGCGGCCGGACGATCACCCCGAGAGCCGAGCGAAGATAGCCTCGACGTCCTTCTCGTCCACCGCACCGTATTTGGCCTCCATCCGGGCCAAGGCGTCATCGAGCGCGTCCCGCTCGAGCTGTCGAGCAACCGCAGCAGCCACATAGCCGGAAAACCCACGCGCGCCCACCCGCGAACGCACCAACTCCGATGTCGCTGCAGGCATCGACACAGAGTGCTTCTCCACGCCCCGAACTGAAGTCATGGCACTATCCTACTAGAAGTAGGAAAAAGGGCTGATGCCTTGAAGTGCGACACACTAACACCGGTGTCGGCACGCCCGAAGCCATAACTGAGTGCCGCCGCCGGTCTGGGGCAGGAACTCCACCCGCTCTATTCCGCTTTCTATCCGAACGGACGCCCCGGGCTCACGCGACGCCGACGTGCGCTTCGCGGCGGCTGTCGCCGGCCGCCTGCAAGATGCCGTCCTCGTGTCGTAGCGCAGCGCCCACTCCACCGAAGTACATGTGCGGCTCACCGTACTCGTGGCCGGTCAGCCCAAGTTCGGCGACAGCTGCCGCGATTCCCGCGTCGGGCTCATGCTCCACCACCAGTCCGTGGTCGGTGTGCCGTAGGTGCAGCCGGGGGTCGGCGATGGCATCGGCAAGTTCCTTGCCATGCAGGCAACTGTGGCCCAGCACGAGCATCAGGGCGGTGGTGATTCGGTCCGCGCCGGGTGATCCGATGGCCATCACCCGGCCATCGTCACTGCGTCCCACGGTGGGAGCCATGTTGGACGCCAGCCGGGTCCCCGGTGGCGTGGCGTGGAGCCCGAGCCGGTTGAGTTCTACCTCGCCAAGAGCGTTGTTCAGCAGGATCCCGGTACCGGGAATGCACAGCCCGGCGCTGTATCCACTGCTCATGGTGATGGCGCAGGCGTTGCCGTCGGCGTCGACCGCGGAGATGTGCGCCGTGGAGGACGACCCGCGCAGCGCGGAAAGTCCGTAGCGCCCCACCGAATCCAGCAGGCGGAGACCGTCCGCCTCGAGGTCGCGCGACAGATCGTGGGTGGTGAGCCGATACGACAACACCGCCCGCTGAATCTCGATGGCGTCACGCCAAGTCCAGGCGCCGATCCGCGCCAGCTCACCCAGCATGACAGCCAGCATCGGACCTCCCACCGCCGGCGGCGGGTTCATGCCGATCCGCCAGCGGCCCACCTTCGAGACATGCGCCGGGCGGCTCACCGGACGGTATTGGGCCAGGTCGGATGCGGTGATCAGCCCGTCCCGGTCGGCCATGTCCGAAGCCAGCTGCTGCCCCACCGCACCGGTGGTGAACAACTCCGGACCCTCAACGGCAAGCTGATCGAGCACGGCAGCCAGGTGCGGATTGCTGGTCAACTCTCCCGGACCGAGCAGGCTGCCATCGGGCCTGGTGACCAGCGCGTGAGCCTCGGCATCCGTGGCGAACAGGCTGTTCGCGGTGTAGGCAAGGTAGCGGGCAGCCGCCGCCCCGATCGGGTATCGACGGGCGGCGCGGGCGGCCGGTGCGACCAAGTCCGCCCAGGGCAACCGGGCGAAGCGAGTCTGCGCCACACCGAAGGCGGGCACGATGCCGGGAGTGGCCACCGAGCCATGGCCTGCATACATGGTCACCCCGCCGCCGTAGGAGGTGACCACCTTCCGCAGGCCGTGACCGCGGCGCCCCGGATCACCCTCTCGACCGGGCATTTCGACATTGCCGTCGACCACCTCCGGATCGCCGCCGGCCGGCCAGACGGCGATATAGCCACCCCCAGCCAGGCTGACGATGCCCGGTTCGGTGGCCATGGCCACCAGCGCGGCAGCGAGTGCGGCATCCACCGCGTTGCCGCCGTTCCGGCCGACCAACAGGCCGGCTTCGAGGGCCTGAGCGCCCGTGGCAGCGACAGCGATGATGGGCCTCGTCACAGCGCCATCTTGACGTAGTCCTACGGCGATGCCTGCGTGTCCCACCCGGGCCTTCGACACACTGTGCCCGCCGGCAACCCGTCCGTGGCTGCTCGCCAACCGGCGCCCACCGCTGCCCACACGCCGTCACGAGGGATGTTGGTCGTCTCACGGCCGGGTCCTCGGGCTGCCTTCCTGCGCTGCGCAGCGGGCCTCGCCCGAGCCCCCGGACGTGTACGACTTGCCTGCTCCGAGTTGGTCAGTCCCGACCACGGAAGGTGGACTTCAACTCTTGATTCGGATTGGCATAGCTGGTCGGCGGCAGCACCTTTACCTTGTCGAGGCTGACGGTGATCACGCGGTCCGAAGCCACGTGGCTAAGACGGAGTTCGGTGCTACCTCCGACCGAGGAGTAGCGCCAGAGCCAGGCCTGTGCGAGCCCACCGTTGCAGGGCTTCGTTGTGACCTGGCCAGTGGGCTCTGCATTGAGGCATTGCCCGGTCTTCTTGTTGACCAGGCGCATTCCTGGCAACGGATCGGGCTCCCAGTGCCAGTGCTGTCCGCTGTCGCCGGTGTAGGGAGACATCGAAACGGCGCCGGCAAGGTTGCCGGTGAGCGCGCGAACGCTGAGGTTCGCGTTCGTTATCGAGTAGTACTTGCCGGACGAGCTTTCGGCTTCCGCGGGGGTCGACGCGAGCACTCCCCCTGCAAGTCCACAGGCAGCAATTGCGGCGGCCAGGCGCACCCCACGGGTGACCTGCGCAGCTCTTCTGATATTCATGACGGTTCCTTTCGGTCGTGGATCTGAAACGTGATCCATCGCCCAAGAAGCCCCAAGACGCAGCGGGATACCGGTAATCCACGAGATCGGTAATCGAAATCGAGATCTAGGTAGTCACTACCGAAAACTAGGTATGTGCTCGTGTAGACCGCTTTCGGAACCACCGGACGTCCCTGCTCAGCAGCCTGGCACGCCCGGAGACGCAGTTTCGCCGCGACCCATCCCCCGCAGCTGCGACTGCCGCCGTGCTGCTTACAGGGGCACCGACTGCGGGAACGAGAAGACGTTGTGCGGGTCATAGCTCTTCTTGACCTGACTCAACCTGGACAGGTTGGGGCCCCAATAGGCCGTCGCGTAGTCGGTCAGCTTCGGATCGGCGTAGTTCGCGTACGCCGAATCTCCCACCCAGGGCTGCAACGCCTTGCGTTCAGATTGGACGAACTGGTCGAAGCGGGCAGGGTTCTGGCTCGCCATGTTGTAGGGCCAGGTCGCCGTGTACTGGAGGTCTGCGAGCGCGGTGCGCCACGGGAACGCCGTCGCATCGGCCGCAACCTCGCCGACCGCGCCGCCCAACGCGTCGAAGGACACCCCGCCCTCGATCATCCCCTTCACCTTCGCCCCTTCGCCCACCGCGTGGACGATGGCCTGCACTCCCGCGCTCGGCAGCGGGCTAGTCAGGATGGACGAGGTCGCCGAGAAAGGTTGGCGGTAGGTGGGGCTCAGCGACTTGGCGATGCAGGCACTCGCCGACTGCCCCGCACAGCCCGCCTCATAGAGCATCGTGGCCGCATAGCTGCCACTGTTGCTCGCATTCTGCGACGGACGCGGCGTCTGCGCGAGCAGCGCCTTGACCTGTGCCGCTGGCGACCCCGAGCCGACCCAGGTGCCCGCCACCAGGACGCGGCTGCCCTGGCCGGGCTGCACCAGCAGCTTGCAGGTGCTCCACAACTCGCGAGGGGCGCCGGCCATCCAGCGCTGCCAGGCGGGCAGCACCTGGGTGGCCGCCGACACCGAGTTCCACTCCAGGAAGAACGTCTGCATCTGGGGGGCCGGACGCACGTTGAAAGTCAGTTCCGTGACCGCACCGAAGCTGCCTCCGCCGCCGCGCAACGCCCAGAACAGGTCTGCGTCGGTGGTCGCGTTGACGGTCCGGACGCGTCCGTCGGCGGTGACCACCTGCACCGACGCCAACTGGTCGCAGGTCAACCCGTAGGCGCGCGCCAGGACGCCCACGCCTCCGCCGAGCGTCAGCCCGGTGACACCGACGGTCGCGCAGGATCCTCCGCCGATCGAGACCCCCTTGGCCCCGAGGCCGCTGTAGACGTCCGCGAGCAGCGCTCCGGCACCGATCGTTGCGGTCTTTCCGCCCGAGGCGACCTTGATCGTGCTGAGCTTCGCCAGATCGACCACCAGCCCGGATCCGGACGACCAGCCGCCATAGGAATGCCCGCCGTTGCGGATGTGCAGCGGCGCTCCCCCGTCCGCGGCGAACTTGACGCACGCGGCGACGTCCGCGGCGTTGTCGACATGGGCGATCGCCGAGGGCTGGGGCTGGGAGAAGAACCGCGGGTTGTAGAGCAGGGATTTCGGCTGGAAGCCGCTCTGCCCCGGGAGCGAGAGCGTGCCGGACAGCTGCTTGGCGAGTTGGGCGTAGGTGGGCTTGGTGGATCCGCCGGGCGCCGGAGGCGGCGCCCCGATCATGGTCGGGGTCGCGCCGACGCTGGGCGTGGCCTCCTTCGGCGCCGCACACCCCGGAATGAGCGCACCGAGCCCGATCAGGCCGGCCACACCGAGGACATCGCGCCGTGTCAGATCCACCATCGGGCCATCATCGCCGCGTCGGACCGCGCGCACAATAACCACCTCGAATGTGTCACCCTCGAACAGCAGCGCGTCGCCGGCGGGTCCGCGCGCGGACGCCGAGAATGTGACTGCGGCGGTTCCGGCAGCACCGCAATGGTTCGGGAGTCCGAAGCCGCGCTCTCGCTGGGGGTACTCCCGGCGCCCGCGGCGCAGGCAGCGCCCGTCCCGGTCAGGCCCTCAGGCCCTCAGGCCCAGTCAGCCGGACGTCGCGGTCACAGCAGCCCGCCTCGACGCTAGTCCGGACGCCGCTCGGGCGCCACGCTCAGCGGTCGACCGAACGACTCCCGTAGGCACTCTCACCCGCTGGACGAGAGAACATCACCGGCGGCACGGACGCGGCATAGGTGTGCGCGATGTGATCGTGCAGGGCGGCGGTGAATCCGGGAATGTCGTGGGCACGGAGCAGGTCGATGAGCTGTTGATGTTCGGTGAGCATCTGTTCGCGTTCGCCAAGAAGTCGCTCGACCGCGCCGTACAGCACCGACCGCTGCCGGTCGGCGAGTCGGTCGTTGAGTTCGAGCAGGACATCGTTGTGGCCGGCCTCGACGAAGTGCCGGTGGAAGGCGATCGTCAGGTCGATGTAGCGCCGAAGGTCGCGCTCGGCGACTGCTTTCCGTTGTTGCTCGAGCGACCGCTCCAATTCCACGACGAGCCGATCAAGCACCTCCGGCGCGGCCTGTCCGACCGAGGCCGACTCGAGCACCAGCCGGGCATCGGCCAGATCGGCTCTGGCCCGCTCGCTGACGCCCTGGACCAGAGCTCCGCGCTTGGGGTAGATGACGATCCACCCCTCGCTCTGCAGCCGCAGTAGGGCCGCACGGACCGGCGTCCGGCTGACCTCGAACTGATCGGCCAAGGCCGC